>JAWLHB010000099.1:0-2513 GCA_041690595.1 Lentisphaeria bacterium | reverse complement strand
GTATTGAACGAACCCGCGGGGTGTAGGGCGCTATGGGGATTGTAGCTCTGGCTTTAGCCTGGATGGTGCGCGCGAGGGCGGAGATTCAGATCGATGGAGCCGGCTGGGTGGCCACTGGGGTCAGTCTTGGCCTCCGGGGATCGGTGCAGCGGTCGGGTATGGCGGTTGATTGTCTCGCGGAACGGTCGAAGCCACCATGATTGTGGCGCCAACCCACAGATAGCTTGGCCGGTCTTCGTGGAAGCCGGTTTCCGATCATGTGTCTGTAGTCTGCCACAGACGCTCATGAGCTGTCGTTCCAGAAAGGCCCGTCGGGTGGCGCCTGGCCGTGATACCAGACGGCGATCGTGACCATCGGGCGGCCGCAGCAGGGGCATGGGCGCGGAGTGGGCACTCCTTTCGCCACGGGTTCGGCGCGAACCTCTGTTTCCGGCGTCTGAGCCGCCAGCATCACCCTGCAGGCCGCGAGACGAGCGACGCGCTGGCCGTTGGCGAGAAAGCCATAATGGCGGATGCGGTGAAATCCGTCCGGCAAGGTATGCAGAAGGAAGCGCCGGATGAACTCTCCGGCTTCGAGCGTCATCCGTCTGGGCCTGCGGCCATGGCGATAGTCACGCCAACGGAAGGTCACCTTGCCATCCTCCATGCTGATCAAGCGGGAATTGGCGATGGCGACACGATGGGTGTACCGGCTCAGATAGGTCAGCACCTGCTCCGGCCCGCCGAAGGGCGGCTTGGCATAAACGACCCAGTCGCGGCGG
This sequence comes from Lentisphaeria bacterium, assembly GCA_041690595.1. GTDB lineage: Bacteria > Verrucomicrobiota > Lentisphaeria > JABSQK01 > JAWLHB01 > JAWLHB01. The sequence continues at coordinate 1,752 of JAWLHB010000099.1, read as the reverse complement.
CTTGCCGTGGTCAGGAGGTGAGCGAAGTCCTGCGGGTCGGCGCGTTCGGCGATATCACCGCAGAGCTGTAGCTGTTCGGCCTCAAAGGCAGTGCGCAGCGCCTGAAGAAACAGCCGTCGGAACAGACGCGACAGCACCCGGACCGGCAGAAAGAAGTTGGGGCGGCAGGCGATCCAGCGGGTGCCGTCGGGCGACGGGCTGCCGCCGGGAACGATGCAATGGAGATGGGGATGGTAGCTCAGGGTCTGGCCCCAGCTGTGCAGCACCGCGATGAGGCCGATCCCGGCACCGAGATGTTTGGGATCGGCGGCAATGATGCGCAGCGTCTCGGCAGCGGTCCGGAACAGGATGGTGTAGACGACCTTCTTGTTCTGGAAGGCTATGGATGCAATCTCGGCGGGCATCGTGAAGACCACGTGGAAATAAGGCACCGGCAGCAGGTCGCCCGCCCGCGCCTCAAGCCAGTCGCGCGCGACTGTAGCGCGACAATCTGGGTGAGAAGATTCTCACCTTGTTTGTCGCGCGGCACGCGACCGCACCCTGGCACTTGGGGCAATGCCGGTTGCGGCAGGAATTATAGGCGACACGCACCGCGCCGCAGGCCCGGCAGCCCTCGACATGGCCGCCGAGCGCGGCCGTCCGGCACAGTTCGATCGCCGACATGACGCGGCGCTCCAAGCGTCCGAGGTGGCCGTCGTGAGCCTGGACGTAGGTAGGACCGTGGCGACGGAAGATATCCGCCAGCTCCAAGCCAGGGGGCATGGCGCGCCCCTCAGCCGGGTGGCACCACCTCCAGGCTCAGGCGATCGAACGGGCTCTGCGTCTTGGCGATCGTTGTGGTGGCAACCTGCGTGTAGCGCGCAGTGGTCGACAGGTTGCTGTGTCCGAGCAGCACCTGGATGACCCGGATGTCCACACCGCTCTCGAGAAGATGGGTGGCGAAGCTGTGTCGCAGCGTGTGCACGCTGACCTTCTTGGTCAATCCCGCCGCCTTGGTTGCGGACCGACAGGCGGAGTGCAGGACCTGCACGTCGATCGGCTTGTCACCACGCCCCGGAAACAGCCAGTCCCTCGGTCGTGCCAAGCGCCAGTAGGTTCGCAAGATACCGAGAAGCTGTGGCGAAAGCATGACTGTGCGGTCTTTGGCGCCCTTGCCGTGGCGGACCTGGAGCACCATGCGATCACTGTCGATATCCGCGACCTTCAGGCTGACCGCTTCCGAGGCGCGCAACCCTGCGGCGTAGGCCGTCGTCAGTGCCGCGCGCGCCTTCAGCGACGGTACTGCCTCGAGGAAACGCACGACCTCGTCGGCGCTCAGGATCGTCGGCAGCTTGCGCGGCGTGCGCGCATAGGCAATCCGCTCGGGGATCTCCGCCCGGTTCAGCGTCACGCCGTAGAAAAAGCGCAGCGCGCAGACCGCCTGGTTGAGCGACGGCCAGGAAATGCCCTGCGACACCAGATAGACCTGAAAGGCTCGGACATCCTCCAGCCCCAGCTGATCAGGTGAGCGGTCGAAATACCGAGCGAACTTGGCAACGGCGTAAAGATAGAATCGTTGTGTGGCCGGCGACAGGTTGCGAAGCGTCATGTCGTCGATCATACGGCGGCGCAGCGGGCTTACCGCTGGTGTGGCATCAGCCATGGGATGGTCTCCTGATCAAGGGTTGGTCTCAGCAACCAAACCTTCCCATCAGGAGGCCATTCCCGCCAATAGTGATGTCTTTCCCGCGTCAGCGGGTTCGTTCAATGGCC
>JAWLHB010000098.1:0-2574 GCA_041690595.1 Lentisphaeria bacterium | reverse complement strand
TACACGACCAGTTTCGAACCGCGGATGGCAAAGCCCACGACCGGGGCCTCCCCGGTGCGCCCGCTCTCGTAGGTGTACCGATAGACGCCGTAGCCGACGATGCTGGGCCCCCACATCGTCGGCGGCTGCCGGGTGACCTTCTGGAGCAAGGCCATCAGCTCCTGGCAGTCGGCACGCTGCTGCTCGTTCGCCCTCGAGGCGATGTAGTCCTCGACGCTGGCGTCGGTGGGTCCGGTCTTGTTGTCGGCCATGGGAATCGTCCGTGCTCCTTCGGTCTGCCGCGCCTGACGTCCTGGCTTCGAGCGGCCCCGGGCGCGGCGCCGAGGTTTCGAGCGGAATCCTGGCGGGCCGCTCCAACGCCCTGTCAGCCGCCGGACGAGGGCGCGCGACGCCGGTTACGCCGCGGCCACGTTCCGCACCACGTGAACCGTCTTCGCCGGCCAGGGGAGCGAAAACGTAGACCACGTGGCGAGCGTTTCCCACTGCGTTCCCCCTGGTCGCTGGAGTTCCGCCCTGATGGTTCGAGTGCCTCGCCTGTGCTCGAGAATCCGGAATCTACCCGAGATGAGTCCGCTCACCGCTTCAACGTACTGGCTGACCTTCGAGGGGTCCGTGCAGGGGAACCATTCGACCCAGAGGGCCGACGCCGAGAGATGGAGCTCGTCTCTATTCTGGAGGTTGAGGTGCAGAGGGAAGCTAAGCCCTGGCTGAGCCGGGATCTCCATCGCGACATCCACGTGCTCCGGCTCGAGATCGAGAATCATGGTCAGCTCTGGAAACGCGGCCTGGATCTCCCCGAAGGCCACCCGTGCGATCGCGACTTCTTTCGAACGCATACCCGTAGTGAACGCGCCTAACGCCTGGGTTCAGCGGCCGATCTGGAGGCGCACCGCGCCGGAAACGCGGTCCGCTGCAGCCCCTTGTTAGGCGCCGCGACTCCCGCCCCGCACCTCTGCTTGTAATTGCGTTCTCTTGCAAGCGCGCAACACGCTTCGAAATATGGCACGGGTGAACCTTTCCCGTAGATTGCGTAGGGGGTGCTGTGGTAGGGCATTATCATGATCGGTCTCGCATGGATAGGTCTATCGGTACATCCATCGTGCGTCATTCTCCGTCACCTGCCTGACTCGATACGCAGCGATCTTCCGGATAAGCGCCGCTGGAAGTGGTTTATCGTAGGGGAATTGAATCGTATCTTTGCCAGTCTTATAGTCCCAGAGCTCTTCTCTGAAGGGTTCGATCGCCGGGCCGGTCGGCATGAAGTTGAGGTGTGCCTTGTATGCCGCATACGAGAAAAGTATACGCCCCTCCTCCAGGACTGGCTTACCCCACTTCAGAGCCTCCGTTGCATGTGGAGCTACGTTCTTTAAAATCGATCGGATCTCGAGCAAGTGACTCCTGGCTTGTTGAGGAGCGGCTTCAATGTACTCGCTGACTGTCCGTGGTTTGGTCGTCGACATGCTGCACCTTTATATTGTCCTCAGGGGCTGCATCGAGCAGCCACCGTCAATTCTTTCGTTCTGTCGCAGAGCTACCGCAGCCTAAACTCCTTGCGTATAAGCGGCGGCGAACCAGGGGGTTATCAAAACGAGCAGGCCGCCCTTCGCCATACGCGGATGCGCTCTCAGCGCGATAGTTCAACATAAACTCCAACGCGATTACTAGGTCAATTGAATACGGTATGACCTGACTTCCTTTAACTTTCCATTCTTGCCAAAACCCCTGAATACATACACATCGCAATATTCGATCTGAATTCCATCATCCATCGTAATCGAATAGTTGGCTGCTGCGGTGTTACCGTGTGTGATGATATTGTGGATTCTTAGAGCAGCTGGTTTCCCGTCGGCAGAAACCGCAAATGCCGCTAGAACTCCCTCTGGTCCTACGATGCGCTGTTTGCCAACGATGTCCCAGACGATATCATCAGCCATCAGATCTTGGCCCGCGTCAATCGGACTTTTGGCCAGAGAAATGATCAACTCTTTCAATTGCGCCTTTCGTGGTGCGTTTCCGCAATCTTCCGCGCACTCTATCCTCATTGTATCCTCCGCCTACGGTGCTGGCCTGTCCGCCTAACGCCTGAACTCAGCCGCGCCGCCGAAGCGGCGTCGCCTGGAGTGAATTGTTAGGCCGCTTCACGCCGACTCCATCAGCGACTTCAACTGGTCAAGCTCCCTGTCTACAAGAGCGGCTTGCTCCTCAAAGAACTGCTTTGTGAATGATGGTGGCTGAAAGAATGTCATCATGAACACGCAGCCGTTGCCGTTGGGAACCAGGCGCGCGGGAACCGTCCAGCTTGCGTCAGGAGCGCTGAAGTCATGATCCAGAATGCCGAACTCTGCGTTGGCATGGATACGCAGTTTGGCCATACCAGCCGGCGTCTCCATATCCCACCACTGGCCATCCGCGGGTTTGACGGACTTCACATTGACAATGGCCCACGTGGGCCAGTTGGCGGCATCCGCGAGAAACGCGAAGACACGGTCCTGCGGTGCGTCAATCGAGATGGTTTTGGTAATGGCGTATGAGATCATCAGTGAACCTCCGTTGCATCTGTTTCTGTGCCTAACG
>JAWLHB010000097.1:0-3238 GCA_041690595.1 Lentisphaeria bacterium | reverse complement strand
TCGGGATAGCTGACCTCCGCCCCGATCCGGCTGGCCATGTCGTGCCAGATGTGTCCGACCGTTTCTTCCGGGTCCATCAGATCGAGAAGGTGCATGGTCTTTACCCGTAGATCGTCGCGATCAGGTCGCGCAGCGCCTGCTGCACGTCCGGCTCGTCGCTCAGTGGCTCGATGACGGCGGCCTCCAGCGCCTGCTCGACCCCCATGGACCCGGCGATCAGCGTGGCCGCGTAGGTCAGAAGCCGGGTCGACACGCCCTCTTCCAGGTCCATGCCCGACAGGTTGCGAATGGACTGGGCCAAGCGCACCAACGGGGCCACCCGCGCCGGATCCAGCCGGCTTTCCCGGGCGACGACGGCGATCTCGGTCTCGGCATCGGGAAAGTCGAACGAGATCGACAGGAACCGCTGCCGCGTCGAGGGCTTCAGCCGTTTGAGCACGTTCTGGTAGCCGGGGTTATAGCTGGCCACCAACATGAAGTCGCGGGGTGCGACGAGCTCTTCGCCGGTGCGGTCGATCATCAGCGTGCGGCGCGTGTCGGTCAGCGGGTGCAGCACGACGGTGACATCCTTGCGCGCTTCGACCACCTCGTCGAGATAGCAGATGCCCCCTTCGCGCACCGCGCGGGTGAGCGGCCCATCGACCCAGACGGTCTCGCCCCCCTTGAGAAGGTAGCGCCCGATCAGGTCCGCCGCCGACAGGTCGTCGTGACAGGCCACGGTATAGAGCGGCTTGCCCAGGCGCGCCGCCATGTGCTCGACGAAGCGGGTTTTGCCGCAGCCGGTCGGCCCCTTCAGAAGAAGAGGCAAACCGTGGTCATAGGCCGTTTCGAACAACTCGCATTCGCGGCCGGTGGGGTGATAGAATGGCAGGGTTGGCGAGACTTGCATGTTCATCGCTTATTCTCCCGGAACGCGGTTGGCGGCACCGGGGGCGATAACCTCGGATTTGCGCACAACCAGCGTGGAATAGATGAACAGGATCGCACCGATCACCACGGCCAGTCCGGCCCCCCAGCGCATCAGGTAGAACACCGACAGGCTGTCCTGCACTTCCATGTAGTAGTCACCGACGACGCGCTGCATATGCGTCTGGATGGTGCCCGCGAAGGTCAGCACGAAGGTCATGAAGGCCATGCCGCCGGTCATCAGCCAGAAGGACGCCATGTTGAGCACCTGATTGTAGGGCGCGCGTTGACGCAGCATCGGCATCGCGTAGGTGAAGACCGCGAGGTTCAGGGCCACGTAGGCGCCGTAGAAGGCAAGGTGGCCGTGCGCGGCGGTGATCTGCGTGCCGTGGCTGTAGAAGTTCACCCCGTGCAGCGTATGCAGGAAGCCCCAGACACCCGCGCCGAAGAAGGCCACGGTGGACGAGCCCAGCGACCACAGCAGCGCCGCCTTGTTCGGGTGGTTTCTGCGGCCTTTCCAGACCATGACGAAAGCGAACGACATCATCAGGAAGAACGGGATCACCTCGAAGGTCGAGAAGATCGAGCCGACCCACTGCCAGTAGCCCGGCAGGCCGATCCAGTAGAAGTGGTGCCCGGTGCCGAGGATGCCCGAGAAAAGCGCGGTGGCGACGATGACGTAGAGCCATTTCTCCACCACTTCGCGGTCAACGCCGGTCAGCTTGAGGAGCAGGAAGGCCAAGATCGCCGCCATCACCAGTTCCCAGGTCGCCTCGACCCAGAGGTGCACGACGAACCACCAGTACATCTTGTCCAGCGACAGGTTGTCGGGGTTGATGAAGGCAAAGACCCAGAGCAGCGACAACAGCCACAGCCCCAGCAGGAGCACGTTGGTGATCGCGGTCTTCTTGCCCGCAAGCACGGTCATCGACACGTTGAGCAGGAACATGAGCGCGGCCACGAGGATGCCGAACTTGACCCAAAGCGGCTGTTCGAGGAACTCGCGCCCGCCGTGGATGCCGACAAGGTAGGAGCCGACGGCCCCGAGCGCGCCGACGACGAGGATGATCAACTGCAGATAGGCCAGTTTCGGCGACCATATCTCGCGTTCCGATTCCTCGGGAATGAGGAAATAGGCTGCACCGAAGAAGCCCAGCAGAAGCCAGACGATCAGGGCGTTGGTGTGGATCATGCGGATGACGCTGAAGGGCACGATCTCGGCCAGGAAGTTCGGCGAGACGTAGACCCAGCCCGCCAGCAGACCGCCCAGCACCTGGATGGCAAATAATGCGAGCGCGGCGAGGAAGTACCAGTACGCCACTTTCTGAGATTGGTATTTCATCGGTTTGCCTCCTTAACCGGCGTCGTTGGGCGGCCAGCCCTGCGTGTCTGTCTGATCGGCCCAGCGCAGGAATTCCGCGAGACCGCGAATGTCTTCGTCACTGAGATTGAAGTTCGGCATCTGGCGCCGGCCTTCTACGCCGCTGGGTTGGCTCTCCATCCAGCTCTTGAGGATTTCGAACGCGCCCTCTGGGCTGTCCTGCACACCCCAACGGGTCATCACGTTGCCGACCTCGGGGGCGAAATAGGCGCCCTCGCCATGCAGGCTGTGACAGTTGATGCAGGAGTTCTCCTCCCACACATGCTTGCCGTGAACGACCTCCTCGCTCAGCGGCATGCCTGCTGTCGATGCGTTCACCACGTATCGGTGGGAATGGACGGTCATCCCCACGAAGATCACGACAAAGAAGATCGAGCCTCCGTAGAAGATGTTGCGCGCCCGCGATTTCGTTAAGATTTCAGCCATGCTTCGGCCTCCTGGAATTCGGGATGACCCCGTCCTAGGCAGGCTGGAGGCGGCGAAGTTTGCGCCAGCGCAATGTTTGGCGCGATTGAGGCTCTAGGGTTGAGCGGGAAAGGAGCCTGCCATGCGCGCCCCCCGACTGGACGATCCGGACCTGCCGCTGGCGGACCTGATGACCCACTGGCCGGCAACGGTCCCGGTCTTCGTGCGTCACAGGATGCTGTGCGTCGGGTGCCTGATCAGCCCGTTCCACACGGTCACCGATGCCTGCGCCGAGTACCACCTGGATGAAGAGCTGTTTCTCGCCGAATTGCGCATCGCCGCCGACGCGCAATAATGCCGCTCAGCCCTGGCCGAGAAGCACCAGCGCGTGCGGATCGCACACGGTGATGCGCTTGCGTTTGCTGAGCACCAGCCCGCGCTTTTCCCAGCCGCTCAACAGGCGGCTCACGGTGTGAAGCGTGGTTGCCGTCAGTTCCGACAGGTCGTGGCGGGTGATCGGGAAGTCGATCTCGATCCCGCCCTCGA
>JAWLHB010000096.1:0-3842 GCA_041690595.1 Lentisphaeria bacterium | reverse complement strand
ATACACCAATGACGGAGACCGCACTTGCCAATCAAACAGCTGGGGCAGTGGCTTCGCTTTGCATTTTTCTCTTGACCACAAACGCCCTGTTACGGAAGCGGCTTCGTCCATGGGGCTGACTACCGCCACCTGACGGTTTTTGTCAGGGGTTTGAGTTCGTCGCCCGGCTTGAGCGGCGGCTGTGACCGGCCTTTTCTGCCTTTCAAACTGCGCAGTGCTGAATAACCCATCTCTGGTCGCCCAGGCAGAACGCAAGGGTTCTGTCGAGCAAGCAACCCTATAGCTGTGAGGCCCATCGGGGATGGTTTTCGTCAACGACGAAGGGATGCGCATGCCGTCGCTCGCCTTGCAGATGCGGATGATCGAGCGGAAGGTTGTCATGGGTGTGCTCAAGGGTTTCCGGGTCTTCGCTCGGCCAGAAGCGTAGCGCCACCACCATGCCCGCACCGGCAAGCCCCGCGAGGACGCCAAGCGCCACGACAGGACCGAATCCAGTCATCAGCCACCCCGACAGAGGATATGTGACCAGCCAGCAGGTGTGGCTCAGCGCGAATTGCGCGGCGAAAATCGCGGGACGGTCCTCGGCGTGGGCGGAGCGACGCAGCAGCCGCCCCGAAGGCGTCAGGACGGTGGAATAGCCGATCCCAACGACCAACCACGAGGCGAGCAGCACTGGCCAGTTAAGGCCGAGCGTCATGATCTCCCCGGCAAGTGCCACGAGCGTCGCCACCATGAGCGCGCCGCCAGCAATCATGACCGGGCGGTCCGCGATACGGTCGAGCAGGTGCGGCAACAGAAGAGCAGCGATCATGGATCCGGCCCCGAAGGCAAGCATTGTCCAGGCCAGCGCCGATGCGTCCAGCCCCAGTGCGCCACGCACCAGCACCACCGAGTTGACCAGCACCATCGCCCCGGCCGCAGCCGCCGCCATGTTCAGCGCCAGCAGCCCTCGCAGGCGAGGCGTCGCAAGGTAGATGCGGATGCCGCGGGTCGTGCTGTCGTAGATGCCGCGCGGCTGCGAGGGTTTCGGGCTGGGCAGCAGGACCGAGACGACCAGCGCCGCTGAGGCAGCAAATCCGACCACTGTGCCGAGAAAGAGGGACTCATAGCTCATGATCGCCAGTAGAAGTGCCGCGAGCGTCGGGCTGGCGATGTTCTCCAGGTCGTAGGCCAGCCGCGAGAGCGACAGCGCCCGGGTGTAACGCGCCTCGTCTGGCAGCACGTCGGGGATGGTGGCCTGGAAGGTCGGTGTGAACGCGGCCGAGGCTGATTGCAGCAAGAAGATCAGGACATAGACCTGCCACACCTCGGTGACGAAGGGCAGGCACAGCGCCGCCCCGGCCCGCACCAGATCGAGCGTCACGAGTAACGCGCGGCGCGGCACACGGTCTGCAAAGGCGCCAGCGAGAGGGGCGATGCCGACATAGGCGACCATCTTGATGGTGAAGACTGTGCCCAACACCATCGAGGCATTATCGCCTGCAAGATCATAGGCCAGAAGGCCGAGCGCGACCGTGGCGAGACCCGTGCCCAGAAGCGCCACGACCTGCGCGGCCAGCAGATGACGATAGGTGCGGTCGGCAAGGATTTCCAGCACGGGTCGGCCTCAGAGGTAGCGCGAGATCGCCTTCAGCTCGGCGCGGTCTTCAGGTGAGTGATCGGTATCGAGGCAGTGATCCATGTGATCGTGGATCAAAGCGCGCTTTGCATTGGCGACCGCCTTTTCGACGGCCTGCATCTGCTGCGCAATCTCGAGGCAGGGCTTGCCCGCCTCGATCATGCCGATCACCGAACGCAGGTGACCGTCAGCGCGTTTCAGCCGGGCAATCAGGGCAGGATGGGTTGCGTGAACGCGCAGTCTTGTCATAGTAACACAATAACCTCCCCCAGAGGATACAACAAGACGGCGTGAAGCACATGCTGCGGATAAAAACGAACGAGCAGGTAAAACCGATGGAACTCTTTCAAACATTCGGACGCGCTGGGTTCGCAGCGCTCCTTTGCCTGTCGCTCGTGGTCTGGTCCATCGCACCGAGCGCAACCCACGCGCCCTCGGTTTTCGAGGTCATGGCCGACCACACGCAGATGATCGCCGAACACGGGCATTCGCATGGGGTCGAGGAAGACCTCTACTGGGCGATGCACGGCCACAGCCATGAGGCGGCCGACCACGATCACAGTCAGGCTTTGCTCGCGGCCGTTGAGGAATCTTATCCATCCTTGGGCTACCGTGATGCCCGGCGGCTTGGGGTCACGTCTGGCGGGCTGCACCGTGTCTATCTGATCGACCGACCTCCGCGTGCCTGATCGGCGCCGCGCAAAGCGGTAACCCGATCTATCAACAAAACACCGGAGATCCATCCATGCCTTCGAGTTCACGGGTCTTGTGCGCCATGGCCACGCGCCGAACGGTCACGCTGACCCTTCTTCTGCTGGCGACCTTCCTGCTAAGCGCTGCCGAGGCCCTCGCCCATAACGTCACCGAGGGTGACGCGGGCTATATCCAGGAAATCTGGGGGATGAACCTCATCCCCTTCATGTACCTCGGTGCCAAGCATATGGTGACCGGCTACGACCACATACTGTTCCTGCTCGGTGTCGTCTTCTTCCTCTACCGGATGAAGGACGTCGCTATCTATGTCAGCCTCTTCGCCATCGGCCATTCCACCACGATGCTGGCGGGCGTCTGGTTCGGCTGGGGCGTGAACGCCTATATTGTCGACGCCATCATCGGGCTGTCGGTGGTCTACAAGGCGCTCGACAATCTCGGGGCCTACCAGCGCTGGTTCGGGGTCCAGCCCAACACCAAGGCCGCGACGCTGATCTTCGGCTTCTTCCACGGCACGGGCCTCGCCACCAAGATCCTCGATTATGACATCGCGTCCGAGGGGCTTTTGCCAAACCTTCTGGCGTTCAACGTCGGCGTCGAGATCGGCCAGATCATGGCCCTCGCGGTGATCTTGATCGTCATGGGCTACTGGCGGAAATCGTCGGCATTCTACCGCCAGGCCTACACCGCCAATGTCGTCATGATGTCCATGGGCTTCATCCTCATGGGCCACCAGATCACCGGCTACTTCGTAGCAATCTGAAAAATCGGAGAAACACATGTTCAACAGGGAAAAACCCAGCCTCGAAGACCTGCCAAGTTCGGCCCATCTTCTTCGGTCGACCATCCTCGCGGGCGTGAGCGCTGTTGCCATCCTCGTCACCGTCGTGCTGCCCGCAGAATACGGGGTTGACCCGACACGGATCGGCGGCGTGCTCGGATTGACCGAGATGGGCGAAATCAAGAGCCAGCTTGCCGATGAGGCCGAGATGGACCGCCAAATGGAAGCGGCGAATGATGATCAGTCGAGCCTTCTCAACGACATCTTCGGCCTCTTTGTGGGCACCGCGCATGGGCAGGAGCAGGAGGTCTGGCAGGACGTGCTGACCTTCACGCTGGCGCCGGATGCTTCTGCCGAAATCAAGATGGAAATGACCGACGGTGCCATCGCGGACTACGCTTGGGTCGCGGAAGGTGGACGGATCAATTTCGACCTGCATGCCCATGGCGGCGACCGGTCAATCGACTATGACCGGGGCCGCGGCGCAACCTCGGGTGAGGGCAGCATCGAAGCCGCATTTGACGGCGAGCACGGCTGGTTCTGGCGCAACCGCGACAGCGCTGACGTCACCGTGACCCTTCAGCTTCGCGGCGATTACGGTGAGGTCGTTGAGACCTACTGAACGGAAATGCGGCCATTCGGGGCGCTCGTCGCGAATGGCCGCAATTTGCGGCGCGCATCAATCGTTGCCGGTGGTTTCGGAACAAAGGTCGAGTATGGGGCCCGACTGCC
>JAWLHB010000095.1:0-3979 GCA_041690595.1 Lentisphaeria bacterium | reverse complement strand
TCGCCAGCGCGGCGCACTTCAGCCGGGCATTCCGCCACGCTTACGGCTACAGCCCGCGCGAGGCCCGTGAGGCCGGGGCAGCCCGCCCGCCGGAGGCAAGCGAGGCTGCGACCGCTGGCGGCGCGGCTTACGCAACGTGGGTCCGACGGCTTTGCGGCTGAGGCGCATCGCATCGGCCAGCGCGATATGTAGTCGGAACATTCCGATTTTGAACCCGTCGAGTTCAAACGGTCGCATGAAACGGCGCTTGCGTGGCGACAAGATCAGTAGCCTGGTCTTAAACCAGGCCTGGGGAAGCTCTGATTGATGGTCGGGCATCGGTGAAGCTTCATCTCGTATGCGCTGCCGTCCCGGCGCCCTCTGATGCTCGGTCTGATGACTGCGGATGGTGCGGTCGTATCGAGCGCGAAGCTGCTCGTGGATATTGGCTGACGATTTACGGATCTGGTGAAGGGCGCAGGCGGCGAGAATCGCAGCCGCGCACCTTTACCGATCCGGTCCATCCGTTCCATCGTGGCCGGATCACGTCTCTCCCCGCGATCCGTATACAAACGGATTCAGTCGGCTCACTTCGTCGTCGCGCCAGACTATCGCCCGCACTTCGGCCTCATTGGGGAGGAAGGCTTCTGATTATAGTTCGGTGGGAGGAAACCGCGTTTATCATATCGTTCACATCACCTGAACTATCGGCACACGGATCGGTCAGGCCCGCCTACCGCAGCAATAACGCCATCAACGGCCTTGTCCCAAGCGCGAGGGAAAGCGACAATGGCCTCCGGTTGGGCTCGCATGGCAGCTGCGGTGTTGCAGTTGCGCAGATGCGGCCCGGCGGCTGCCAGTCCCTCGATCAAGGTCGTGGTAGCGCGCGCGATTCGTGGGCGCAATGTGGAGTTCAGGTCCGGAATATCATCGGTGCGAGGCGCCGAGCGCGCTTGCCACTGCGAAATCAAATCCTGCTGAATGAGCTTGGAGGCCTCGATCTGAGCCGAAATGGCACGTTTGACCGTTTCGGCAGGCAGACCGACGACAGCGCCGGCTCGGATGGCCGCATCGATTACTGCGATTTCCTGCGCCCGGTCCTCGACTGGCTTGCCAGTGGTCCACTTGTGAGCTGCGACATCCGGCATGGCAAGCAGGCGATCAAGAATTGCCTGCCGTAGAATCGATAGCTCGGAAGGAAGGTCGATGGCCTTTGCTGCTGAGAAATGCGAAGCGAGGGCGAGCAGGAGCGCCATTAGGACCATGTGAAGCAGCTTTGGCGGGAGCCAATGACGAGTGACCCTAGGCGGGCTGTTCATTCTGTCCTCCAGGTATGCTGTGCACGCGTGTAGTTGCCCAGCGGTAGCGCGCGGCGGCGCGAAGGTCTAAAGCGGTGCACATGAGAGCGCTGTTAGAGCGCTTTTCGGGCGGGGGAAGTTACGAGGGACTGGTCGATAGCGCAGCAGCAATTCAAGTTTGGGAACACTACATTGCTATGGACCGTCTTGGTGACTGGCATCCCCGGCAGGAATCTTCAAATGGATCAGATTGCTGCGGTTAAGAATGAATTGACGCTGGCAGGGCAGTTGCCGAGCGCGTGATCTCCGCGCCTCGCCGGCTGCTGATAATCAGGGTAGGGAGGAAGCGCAATCCTGGCAACGCATGTCGATTTCATCTCGTTCATGTTACGCTGACCAGGTGAATCGCCATGCAACAGATCGCAGTTCAGGGGACAGAGCTATGAGTGAACCGCAAGCGAGCGGAATTCCCGATCCTGAAGGACCTACAAATATCATCGAAACCGATTACGAGATTGGCCAGGACAACGTCAAGCGAAAGCTTGGCCCACTGTCCTTCGATGTTCACAACCCCGTCTTTGCCATATCGGGACTGGTGATCGTTGCCTTCGTCATCGTTACGTTGGCGCTCCAGAATGAGGCAGATGCTTTTTTCACAACCCTTCGGGATTGGTTGACTGGCAATCTTGACTGGTTCTTCCTGGTCTCCGGCAACATATTTGTGTTGGTATGCCTGGCGCTGATCGTGCTGCCATGGGGCTCGATCCGGATCGGCGGGCGCGACGCGGCGCCCGATTTCAGCTATTCCGCCTGGTTCTCGATGCTGTTCGCCGCCGGCATGGGTATCGGCCTGATGTTCTACGGCGTGGCTGAGCCGATCGGGCATTACGATGCTGCGGTCGGTGGTGTAATCACGGAGGGCGGTGTACGCACCGACTGGGCACCGCTCGGGGGCGCCATGGGTGCACCGGAGGATGCGCGACGGCTGGCGATGGCAGCGACGATCTTTCACTGGGGTTTGCACCCTTGGGCGATCTATGGCGTTGTCGCGTTGGGGTTGGCGCTTTTTGCTTACAATAAGGGCCTGCCGCTGACCATGCGGTCGATCTTCTACCCTATCTTCGGGGAGCGCATCTGGGGTTGGCCGGGACACGTCATCGACACGCTCGCCGTCTTTGCAACGCTCTTCGGGCTAGCGACTTCGCTCGGACTCGGCGCGCAGCAGGCGAATGCCGGGCTGTCCTTCCTGTTCGATATGCCGGATACGGACACATCGAGAGTGCTGCTGATCATCGGTATCACGGCAGTTGCGACGCTCTCGGTCATTGCCGGGCTCGATGCAGGCGTTCGCCGGCTCTCCGAGATCAATATGGTGCTGGCAGCGCTCCTGCTGCTTTTTGTCATTTTTGCCGGACCGACGCTAACGATCGTCAAGAGCTTCTTCCTCAATCTGGGCGCCTATGTCGAACATCTGCCCGCGCTCTCGAATCCATTCGGGCGCGAGGATGACAATTTCCGGCAGGGGTGGACCGCCTTTTACTGGGCGTGGTGGATCTCATGGTCACCTTTTGTCGGCATGTTCATCGCACGTGTAAGCCGCGGCCGCACGGTACGTGAGTTCATGATCGCCGTGTTGCTGGTTCCATCGCTCGTCTCCGTACTCTGGATGACCAGCTTCGGCGGCACGGCAATCAGCCTGGTTGGCGAAGGTTTTTCCGATATCACGGATGCAACGCTGGAACTCAAGCTGTTCGCGACATTGTCTCATCTGCCGCTGACCACGGTCACTTCGCTTGTTGGCATCGTTCTGGTAATTGTCTTCTTCTGCACCTCGTCGGATTCCGGCTCGCTGGTGATCGACACGATCACGGCTGGTGGCAAGGTCGATGCACCTGTCGCTCAGCGCATATTCTGGGCGGTCTTCGAGGGGCTGGTGGCGATTGCGCTTTTGCTGGGTGGCGGCCTTGCTGCACTTCAGGCGGCGGCGGTTTCGACCGGCTTCCCCTTCACCATCGTCCTATTACTTGGCTGCTACGCGCTGATGCGAGGCCTGATGAGCGAGCCGCGCGGCAAGATACCGGCGGCTGCATGACGTATGTGGAGGGAGGAGTACAACTGCTCCCTCCAGGCAGCGTGCTCCCACGTAGGCATTAAGGGCGCGAAAAAGCGGGTAGGCTGTGACTATTTCAAAAGTGGTGCGACGCCTTTGAAGAAGAAACGAGGAACGCAATCGAGCGTGCGGCATTTGATCCCGCGCACTGGAGCACGGTGGTCGAGACCATCACCAGCATTCTTCCAGACAGCCACGCCGCGGTGCTTGATCAGGACAAAGACGCGGCTGCGTCAACCGACAATACAGTTCCGAGCCTTGGCATCGCGGTATCGGCACGTCGGCGGTTTCGGGGCGGGCATGGGAACAAAGGTGAGCGTCGGAAACACCGACCAGCTCTATGTGACCTTTCACTTTCCGCATTCGGCTTTGCGCCCCGCCACAGGCGGCCGACCTGGTGACCTCAATAGTGCTCGCCCAGATCGATGGGAACGCCGTTTTCGATCGTTCATTGCAACCCCCTTCGTCAAGGTATTGCGACGACCGCAGAGGAATCCGCGCGCCGGCAGCCAGAGCTACCCTTCGCCGGCGGCTGTGGCAGATGCGGACGGCTCGACGGCAATCTGGATCGCCCCGGAGCAACCCGAGGGTG
>JAWLHB010000094.1:0-3994 GCA_041690595.1 Lentisphaeria bacterium | reverse complement strand
ACCTGCCGCAGCCACTACCCACAGGCCGGTTCCAGGTACCCGTTGAGGCGATAGGCGTAGGGTCCCGATCGCAGATCGCGGCGCTCCGCGAATCGATCCCATCTGTCTCTGAAAGCGGCAGGATCATAGCGCCGCCATTTTAGTATCTTCGAATAATCGCAATTATTGTATGAAATAGGCTCTAGAGGAGCTATCTGTTCGATTCTTTCGAATAACCACAAGGAACTGTGCGCTAAATCAATAATCCGAGTGCGGCCTCATGTTTCGATCGTTCTCGAAGTATCGAACCAATGGAGGACCCCGCACATGCAATGGTTCCACGATACCAAGATCAGTCGCCGCACCTTCCTTGCCGGGACGGGTGCGTTGGGCGCCTTGACGGCGTTCCAACTCAACCCCCTGATGCAGGCACTGGTGAATGCCGGTGTCGTGCACGCTGCGAACCCGATTCCCATTCCGGGTTCGGGCGAGTGGGTGCCCACGGTCTGTCAGGGCTGCACCACCTGGTGCATGAAGGAGGCCTACGTGCAGGACGGTCGCGTCTTCCACGTACGCGGCAACCAGCACTCCAAGATCACCGGGAAATCCGGTTGTGTGCGCCAGAGCATGGCGCTGACCGAGCTGTACGATCCGGACCGGGTGCGCTACCCGATGAAGCGGACCAATCCCAGGAAGGGCCGGGGCAAGGATCCGGGATTCGTGCGCATCACCTGGGAAGAGGCGATGGACACCTTCGCCGAGAAGCTACTCGACCTGCGCGAGCGCGGCGTGCCGGAGCGCTACATGACGACGCGCGGGCGCTACGGCGGTTTCAACGGAGTGATGCTCTCGGAGATCACGAAGATCATCGGCTCGCCCAACAACATTTCGCATTCGGCGATCTGCGCCGAAGCCGACAAGTTCGGCCCGTATTACATGGAAGGTTTCTGGGGCTACCGCCAGTACGACATCACGGCGAGCCGCTATCAGCTGACGTTCGGCACCGACCCGATTGCAGCCAACCGACAGGTCTCCTTCGCCACACGCGAGTGGGGCAACATGCTCGATCAGGCCAAGGTGGCGGTGGCCGACCCCCGCTTCTCCTCGAGTGCGCAGAAAGCAGACGAATGGCTGCCGCTCAAGCCAGGGACGGACTCTGCCCTGGCGCTCGCGCTGGCGCATGTCATTCTGACCGAGGGTCTCTGGTACAAACCGTTCGTCGGCGACTTCTTCGACGGCCAGAACCGCTTCGTCCCAGGCCAGACGGTGGAACTGGAAACCATGGTGGACACTCCGGCGAATGCCGCCATGGAAGGAGAATCGGCAGAGGCTTTGACGGCAGGAACCGAAGCATCGGGACCAACCGCCGTTCCAACCTTCAACGAGCTCTATACCCATGGGCTCGTGCAATGGTGGAACCTTGAACTCAAGGACCGTACCCCCGAGTGGGCGGCTGAGATCACGGACCTGCCGGTCGAACAGATCGTCCGTGTCGCCCGCGACCTTGGGGCTGCGGCTCCGAACGTGGGTGTCTGGATGTCGCGCGGCATGCACATGACCCCGCGTGGCTCCTATGCCTCGATGTGCGGGCATGCTCTGGTCGGTCTGCTCGGCGCGGCCGACAACGAGGGCGGCAGCATGCGCTTTTCCTCTCGCCCCGTCGGCAAGCTGGCCAAGAGCAGCGACTACATGGACGAGTTGGCCAAAGTCCACAGCAAGATGGAGAAGATCGACCGGCGCGGGCGGTTGGAACACCCCGCGCTCAAGAAGGGCAAATCCGGCGGTGGTGTGGTCACCGGCCAGATCGCGGAATCCATTCTCGAGGAAGATCCGTATCCGATCGAGGTCGTCTACGCCAGCTGGAACAATTTTGCCTACTCCAACACCGGCGCAAAGCAGTTCGAGGAAGCGTTTGCCAAGGTGCCGTTCATGGTCATCTCGACCCTGAACCTGGCCGAAACAACGATGCTGGCCGACATCGTCCTGCCATCCGCGCACAGCATGTTCGAGCGCTGGAACGTGGTCGCGAACTCCGGCAACGGCTACGGCGTGGTCGGCATCCAGCAGCCAATGGTCAAGGTCGGCGATATCAGGCAGGACGAGTCGGAAATTCCCTGGCTGCTCGCTGAGGCCCTTGACCGCAAGGGGTTCAGTGCGCCGCTCGAATACCTGAGAAACGAGTTCAAGGATCCGGAAACGGGTGTTCAGCCGACTAACGGTGATGAACTCGGTCTGTACATGGCCAAGATCATGACCAAGCCATTCTGGGATCCGGAGTCGACGGTCGGCGGCAGCAAGGTCGGCAGTTGGGACGAGTTCCGCAAGGTCGGCATGTGGACCAGCGATCGCTACCCGTTCCGGTCGCGCTGGG
This sequence comes from Lentisphaeria bacterium, assembly GCA_041690595.1. Classification (GTDB taxonomy): domain Bacteria; phylum Verrucomicrobiota; class Lentisphaeria; order JABSQK01; family JAWLHB01; genus JAWLHB01. Next base: position 1,644 of record JAWLHB010000094.1, on the reverse strand, counting down.
GCAAATTCGGCACCAAGACCGGCAACTTCGAATTCTACAGTGAAGGCCTCAAGGAAGCCTTGGGCAAGCATGCCGAAAAGCACAACGTCGGCATTGACCGCGTACTGGAAGTCTGCAACTACGAGGCGCGCGGGGAACTGGCCTTCATCCCGCACTACGAAAACCCGGTCCGCAAGGGCAGCGAGTCGGAGTACCCGATGTTGTTCATCGACGCCAAGCACAAGCTCAACCGCGAAGGCCGCGGGTGCAATCACTACTGGTATGCCGGCGAGCGGGACGTCGAGCCCGGCGATCTGAAGTTCGAGGATGCCGCCAAGATCAACCCGGTGGATGCCGAACGCCTCGGCCTCAAGACCGGCGATGCCATCCGTCTCGTCTCTCCGGCCGGCTCCATCACCTGCAAGGCGAGTGTCTGGGAAGGCGTGCGGCCCGGTTGCGTGGTGAAGTCCTTCGGGATGGGCCACTGGGCCTACGGTCGCCATACATCCGTAGAGTTCGGCAAGACCGCCATTGGCGGCAACAACAACGAACTGATTCCGCTCGATTTCGATCGACTCTCGGGTTCATCGGTGTTTGCCGGCCAGAACGGCGTCCGCATCGAGAAGGTTTGAAGCCGGCAACTGCCAGGAGATTCGTCATGGGTTATGGAATGGTGATTGACCAGCAGCTGTGCGTCGGCTGCGCCGCTTGCACGATCGCGTGCAAGATCGAAAACAACACGCCGGTCGGCTTCAACTGGTGCGACAAGATCACCCGCACCAGCGGGAAGTTTCCGAACGTGCGCTACGAGTACATCTCGACGATGTGCAACCACTGTGACAACGCGCCCTGCGTGGCCGCCTGCCCGACGCAGGCGATGTACAAGGACGCTGGCACTGGCCTGACCCTGCACGACACGAACAAGTGCATCGGCTGCAAGGCATGCATCGTTGCCTGCCCCTACGGCGTGATCAGTTTCAACTGGCAACGCCCGCATCAGCATTGGGCCCAGAGAGACCAGCTCGCGGAGGGATGCTTCTCGCCCCGTGAGATGCTCGAAGAGTCCGGGGGCGAAGGCTCACCGCATGGCAACCCGGAGCGCGGCACGACCTACCCTGTCGTTCGCCCCGCCGGTTCCGTGGAGAAGTGCACCTTCTGCGATCACCGCCTCCTCGAAGGCCTGGCACCGGCCTGTGTCGACGCCTGCCCCTCGGGTGCACGGCAGTTCGGGGACATCGACGATCCGAACAGCGAGGTCAGCAGGCTGGTTGCGAAACACGGCGGCAAGGGCCTGCGCGAAGAACTGGGCACCCGGCCGCGGGTGATCTACCTCCGCGACTACACGCCTCAGCGCCGTTTCGACCCCTTCCGCCCGGCCGGCGAAGACCAAGGAGCGTAAACCATGAACGCCAATGTCAGTCTGAGAGATTTTGCGACGCCCACCTGGATCCTGATCGCCGTCGGACTGGTGGCGGGCGGTGCCGTCGGTCTGTACGAGATGTTCTTCGGGCACCTGTTCGCGACCAATAGTGCGCTGGTCTGGACACTGCCGCTGGTGACCTACATCTTTCTGGCCCTGATGAGCACCGGGATCTCGCTGGTGCTGGCCTACGGCCTGATCATGAAGGACGAAGCCATCACCCGGCACACGCGGCCCCTGCTGAT
>JAWLHB010000093.1:0-4777 GCA_041690595.1 Lentisphaeria bacterium | reverse complement strand
TGACGGACGATCCGCTGCTCAAGCGTGATCTGGATCAGGTGAACGCGGCCCCGGATCCGGATGCGGCGCTCCTGCGGACCTGGCGTGAGCAACCGCTCAGGGTGTGGTCGGAGGGTAGATCTGTGTCCCGGCAATGGTTCAGTTTCGAAGATGATGAGTTCGCGTTTCTTGGTCAGGTGGCTGCCGAGCACGCGGCGGTGTTCGAGGACATGACCGCCGAGTTGGTTGAGCTCCGTCTCGCCGAGTACCGCGACCGGCTGCGCGGCTCCGCGGCGGCCCTGGCCACGCCCATGCGACTACGCGTCTCGCATTCTAACGGCAATCCGATCCTGCGATTCGACCGGGCGCGGGTGTCCGGGATGCCGCCTGCGGGAACGGAGCTGCCGGTGCTGTTCGAGGGGGAGCGCTACCTGCTGAGAGTGCAGACGATCGCCATCAACGTGGCCTACCGAGAACCGGGCGGTGCAAATGAGCTGCCCTCACTCATGCGGCGCTGGTTCGGCCCGAACGCGGGGCTGCCGGGTTCCAACCATTACGTCTCGCTCGGCCAGCACGAGGGCCACTGGGTGCTGACGCGGGAAGCAGAGCCTGGGTCCTCGTCGACGGACTCCAACGTCATTCCTTTTCCAGAGCTTACCTACTATCCGGACTACAAGGTGGCGTGCGGTGCGCTGGAGTTTTCCGAACCCAATCCCGAGCAGCAGATTCGCATTCCGGTGAAGATGGACGATGGAGTCGATCCAGGCCGGCACTTCCTGGTGAGAGCAACTGGCGACTCCATGTCGGGGGCTGGCACGGAGTTCCATGGCGCGTTTCCGGTCGACGACGGCGAGCTCGTGTTGTGCGAATGGATGGATGCCACCTCTATCGACCAGGTCGAGAATACGATGTGTCTGGTCTCCGGCGTTCAGGGACAAGACCTTCGGCTCGCTGCGCTCAAGATCCCGGTGCGGCGTGAGGGGCAGTGGTGCCTCCACAGTACCAATCCAGGCTACGAGGACGAACCGATTCCAAACGGAGTCCGGCTGCATGCCATTGCGCGACCCTTGCGGGTCGTTGAACCAGCGGCGACGCCCGCACTGTGGGCGAGTTACGACCGAGAGGCAGTGACCAGCCTGTTCGGCATGCCCAACAACCGTTCCTGGCAGGTCGGGCACAAAGATGTCGAGTTAGGCGAGCAGGGGCACACAATTCTTTTCGTGACCCTTCGGAAGGGGCCTGAAGTTCCTCTCGAGCAGCGGTACGCGGACAAGTTCATCTCGCCGCGTGAGTTTCAGTGGGAGTCGCAGGCCAATACCAGGCCGACTGACAAGAAGGCGCGAAGGATTCTAGAACAGCCATCCAGCGGCCAGATCATCCACCTGTTTTGCCGATACGGCCTCGAGAAAGGCGAACCCTTCACTTACTGCGGGCGATTGCGCTACCGGCGCCATAGCGGCTCTCAGCCCATCCGAATCTGGTTCGGCCTGGAGAACCCGCTGCCAGAGCCGCTGTGGCGCGTCTGGTCGGTCTAGCGTAACTCGTTCTTGAGGAGCGCTTCGACCGCCGGAAGCACGGGGACGTCGGCCTCCGCCCAGTCGAAGTGGGTGAACTCATGCGCTTGTACCCAGCGCAGGCACGCGTGCTCACGCGGCGCAGGCGTGCCGCTAATCCATCTCGCGGCGTACACCTCGAGCGTGATGACTCGCGACGCATCGGCGCTCGAGCCTTGTCCAAGCCACTGGCCCACCTTGATTCGAATACCCAGTTCTTCTTCGATCTCCCGGGCCAGCGCGTGCTCGGGCGTCTCTGCCTCTTCGACTTTCCCGCCGGGAAACTCCCACTTGCCGGGCAGCGCCATGCTGGCGCTGCGCTGGGCGATGAGGCAACGGTCTTTATGGATGATGGCGGCACCCACGACTCGGATCGTGGTTGGTGGAGAGGTGAGCATGGGGGAATTATAGAGCGTGCAATTCGGTCAGCCCATCCACCGGCCAACCCCACGGGTAGGTAGCGATCGAACCAGAGACTCATCGCGTTGATGCGGCATCTGTTGATGCGTCGGCATGATCGGCTAGAGACCCAGCGAGATAATCCTTCACGTGCGAACATCCCCGCAAGTCGTAGTTCTTCGTCTTGATTTCCTGCTCGGTCAGCGCGAAGCGCCGAAGACGGCAGCTTGCTTCCAAGTGGATATTCAAACGTGGACTGTCCTTGGATGAGATGGCGCAAGCCTTCCGAGCCTGCTCTGCGGTGAGAGTCGTTTCAATGAATGCTCGTTCCGTCGAATGCGGTTTGATCGTGATAGTAGCAACAGATAGAAAGCGACCAACCCTGCCACCCCACAGGAGATTCGCCGATATCGCATGCACCTCGATTGAAAACGGAGAATGGTTGGTGATCTCCAGCCATACATGGGCCTCCGGTATGTCCGAGCAATTTACGACTAATCCTTCGTTCTCGCTACTTACGGTTACGCGCATCAGTTTCGAAAGCCGTTGAGTCGTGTAGTACCAACGGAGTCCGAAAGGAACGACATGACTGAGGAGGCGTATTAGCACGCCAAACATCGATTCCATTTGCTACGGTTCTTCTGATTCACGGCTAACATCCGCCAGAAAGGTTCTACCCTCAATAGATCCTAATGAACTTCTTCTGTTCGGCAGCTGTGGCATGCACTCGCGCTCCTGACGTGAGAGGTCAGCGGCGCCGCAACCTGGCGATCGAATTGCGGAAGCAATTTGCGTGACACTTTGTTGCATCCGGAGTTATGTAGCAAACGCACAAAGATCGCCCGCGCCTGACGCCGTAAAATCCCCGGCTTTTGCGGGTATCCGGCCATGTCGACTCACGCCATCCACGGTCTTGTCACCAAGCGTCGGGACCTGGCTAGCAGGATAGATGAACTGCGCCGGGAGTTGGTAGCTCTGGAACAGGACGTGTCCACCCTCGACGGCGCGATCAACGTACTTTATCCGAATTTCGAGCTACGGACGATCCGGCCCAAGCGGCGCGTGAAGGCTACGCCGATCGGCTAGTGCCAATAGACGTCTCCCGCATCCTCTCTGAGCTGAGGGGATGGGGGGGTGAATGACTACAAGCTTTCTGAGCAAACAGGGATCGAGCGTAGCAAACTTAGCAAGCTACGCACGGGCGACAGAAAGCAGCCCAGGTATGACGATGGGGTTGCAATCATGAAGGTGTACAAGCGTGAGCGTGACAAGGCGCGCCGGAACGAATAGAATCCGACGCGCTTGTCGTGCGCTTTACGCTATTGGGCCTGGCGCGTTCGAGCCGAAATGCAGCCTCAAATCAATGAGATACATTCGGATCGGGAGCGCCGGACCCTCGGAAGCCCTAGCCATTGTGCTCTCCGTATCTGGCGTCAAGTGACGCGGTTGCGATAAGAAGGCCCTGCGCGGGTGGCCGCCCGCCGGGGCCTTCGCCCTTTCTAGAAGTGCGAAAGCGCACTATCCAGATTCCTAATCCTCATGAGCCCCGCTCCTAACGAGGCTCACCGACTGAACGCGACGATACTGGTGAGGATCGCTACCGACGCCCTTGTGCGCCAGTTCGATCACGCGCTCCTCGGCCAACTGCTTAACCGCCTGATAGACGCGGTTCCGAAAGTGCTTCGACTCCGAGCCCTTCTTTCCCAGCTTGCGCAGGACAGCAACGACATGGTTGACCGTGAAATCCTGCTTGCCGAATCGCTCGATGGTGCTCCGCACATCATCCGCCAACGTCTGCTTGGGGACGGCCGATCTCTCGGGCAACTCGATCTCGTCCAGGTTGATTACGCCGGACTCAGAGATTTCGGTCACGGTGCCTGCGGTCGATTCGCCATTTCCGTACCGTTCCAGCACTTTGATGGCAGACTCCAACTCGCGCAGTTCTTCGGCCTTTTCGTCGCGCTTTCGCTTCAACTCTTCGAGAGTAATGCTCATGCGCTTTAGTCCATACTAAGGTACGCAGGCAGCATGTTAATTGCGGGTTGAGAGGAATACAAGAGAGAACGAGAGGAAAAGACGAGGGAGGGCTATGAGCGGTGGGAGAGGCGTAACGATTCGTTACTACTGTAGTTATACACAGGTTATTCGTGCTGCCTCAGCCCTTGTGCGTTTGCTACATAATTCCGGTGGCGTCCGCCTGAACCGACCTTGTTAGGCGTCAACACTCAGCGGGCATTCCGGAGTTCTTCACGGATAATCCTTCTAAGACGTTCCTCAAAAGCTTTGTCGCCATTGGTGATGTGCTCCCGTCATTGATCAGAGTCTGATAGTTGCCACCGCCGGGCCTGCGGCGGTCGTCGCGATCGGCGGCCGGCCGTCGAAACTTTTGATCCCCCGCGTCGAAATCACGGAGTGCCGTTCGTTTAACCGGTACAGGGCGGTGAAAGACCGGCCCCGGAGACGCCGCGACGCGGAGCTGGCGCGGCGCGGGAAGCTCGCTTCGGAATCCTGGTGCATAGCCTTCGTGAACGATCTGCGAAAGGAGAAGAGACATGGCTGAACCGGCCAAGAACACGATTTGCCTCTGGTACGACCGCGACGCCGAGGCGGCCGCGCGATTTTACGCCGAAACCTTTCCCGACTCGTCCGTCGACGCGGTGCACCGCGCACCGGGCGACTACCCGTCCGGGAAGGAAGGCGATGTATTGACCGTGGAATTCACGGTGATGGGCATCCCGTGCCTCGGCCTCAACGGCGGCCCGCAGTTCAAGCACAGCGAAGCGTTCTCGTTTCAGGTCGCGACGGTCGACCAGGCCGAGACGGATCGCTACTGGAACGCGATCGTC
>JAWLHB010000092.1:0-4985 GCA_041690595.1 Lentisphaeria bacterium | reverse complement strand
TGCGCCCGCAGGTGTACATCGGCGAGTCGGATGATGTCGGCAAGCGGCTCAAGCAGCACAACCGCACCGAGGAGCAGGGCGGCAAGGACTTCTGGGAGAAGGTCTGCCTGATCACCAGCAAGGACCAGAACCTGACCAAGGCGCACGTGAAGGTTTTGGAGAGTCTGCTGATCCAACAGGCCCAGCGCGTGGGCCGCTGCACCCTGCTCAACGGCACCCGCAACGACTACATCGGCCTGCCCGAGGCCGACCAGGCTGACATGGCCTTCTTCCTGGACCAGATCCGCACCGTGTTGCCCGTGCTCGGCTTCGAATTCCTGCGTGATGCCAGCCGCCCGCCTTCGCGGGATGCGGTGGTAGGGGCCGACGGTTCCGGATCTCAGATTCCGGAATCGCCAAGGTTCCGCCTGACGCTTCCCAAGCACGCCATTACGGCGTACGGGCAGGAGGTGGAGGGCGAGTTTTTCGTCCTGAAGGGTTCGCACGCGCGCGGGGAGTGGGCAGCGCGGGGCCACCACTACGAGCGCCTGCACCAGCAACTGTGCGAGGAAGGCGTACTGGTCGAGGACGAGAAAGGTCTGCTGCGATTCTCGCGCGACTACGCATTCTCGAGCCCCAGCGCTGCGGCGGCCATGGTTGTCGGTAGAGCGGCCAACGGCCGTACCGAATGGAAGCGCGAGGGCTCGGGCCAGACCTATGCGGAATGGCAGGAACAGGTGGTGGATGCAGCCGCCAAGGATACGGAAGCGAGAGGGTAATGGGCGCTGTGGGGGAGAGAAGCAGGCAGTTCAGCGATTACATCGTCTACGTGGACGAGAGTGGCGACCACGGGTTGCGCCATATCAATCCCGAGTATCCCGTCTTCGTGCTGGCATTCTGCCTGCTGCACAAACAGATGTACCTCGAGCAAGTCGTCCCGAAGCTCCAGGAGCTGAAGTTCCGATATTTCGGCCACGACATGGTGGTGTTCCACGAAGCAGAGATCCGGAAATCCAAGGGTCCTTTCAACATCCTGCTTAATGCCGAGGTGCGGCGGTCTTTTCTAACGGATCTTTCTCGGGTGATGGAAGAGTCACCATTCACGCTGGTTGCGAGCTGCATTGACAAGCGGCGGTTCAGGGATCGGCATGGCGATGGCGAGAACCCTTACCATGTGGCCATGGAGTTCGGGCTCGAGCGCGTCTACATGGAATTGCAGGCGCAAAGTCAACGCGGGCGGCCGACGCATGTGGTGTTCGAGCAACGTGGGCGCGAGGAGGACGCGGCGCTGGAATTGGAATTTCGCCGGATCCTTGATCGCTCGCGACTTGAGGGACTGGGGGAGAGCCTGGATTTGGTGTTGGCGAACAAACTGACGAACTCGGCGGGCTTGCAGCTCGCCGACATGGTCGCGCGTCCGATCGGCCGGCATCTGCTGGCTCCAGAACAGGCCAACCGAGCCTACGAGACACTGAGTCGGAAGTTCCGTCGTGACCGGGGCGGAAACATCGATGGTTGGGGTCTGAAGGTCTATCCGTAGCACAAAGCAAGAGGCCCCGACGCGTTCGCCGAGGCCCCTTGTCGATCGAGCATTCCCGATCCATTGGCCTTAGGGTAGGCGCTGGCGGGCCTGGATTTCAAGTTTGCGGATGGCTCGAGCAATTACGACAGACGACAGGACGGATTCATGGCGGACAGCAGGGAAACCCGGTTCCAGCAGGACATCATCGACGCGATGACCGCCGATGGCTGGTTGACCGGTCCGGCGATCGGCTTTGACACCGCCAACGCCCTGTACACCGAGGACCTGATCGGCTACCTGCAGGAGGCCTGGCCGGAGCGCTGGGAGAAGTTCGCCGCGAAGAACCCGCAGGACCCGCAACGGGCCCTGGTGCGCGCGGTCACGCGCGAGTTGGATAGGGGCGGCGCGCTGGATGTACTGCGCCATGGCATCAAGACGCCGGGGGTGAAGCTGGATCTGTGCAGCTTCAAGCCCGACCACGGCATGAATCCCGAGTCTCTGGCCCGCTACCGCGCCAACCGACTGCGCGTGGTGCCGGAGGTGCCGTACTCTCCGCATGCACGCAGCGGGGAGTACAACCCGCGACTGGACCTCGTGCTGTTTGTCAACGGCATCCCCTCCGCGACGCTGGAGCTGAAGAGCGAGTTCAAGCAGTCGGTGGAGAACGCCAAGCGCCAGTACCGCCGCGACCGCCCGGTAAAGGACCCGATCACACGCAAACCCGAGCCGCTGCTGAGCTTCAAGCGCGGGGCGTTGGTGCACTTCGCGGTAAGCCAGTACGAAGTGGCGATGACCACCCGCCTGGCCGGCAGGGACACTCTCTTCCTGCCCTTTAACCAGGGAGCCGAAGACGGCGGGGCTGGCAACCCGGCACCCCCCGATGCGGATTCCTACGCGACCGGCTACCTGTGGCAACGAGTCTTCCAACCCGATGCCTGGCTGAAGGTAGTGGGGCGCTTCCTGCATCTGGAACAGAAGACGGTCGAGGACTTCCACGGCAAGCGCAGTAAGAAGGAGGCCCTGATCTTCCCGCGCTTTCACCAGTGGGATGTGGTGAACCAGCTGATCGAGGCCACACGCGAGGAGGGCGCCGGACAGCGCTACCTGATCCAGCACAGCGCGGGTTCCGGCAAGTCCAACTCCATCGCCTGGATCGCGCACCAGCTCGCCTCGCTGTACGACGAGAACGGCCAGAAGCTCTTCAACTCCGTGGTGGTGGTCACCGACCGTACGGTGCTGGACAGCCAGCTCCAGGAGACCATCTACCAGTTCGAGCACGCCCATGGGGTGGTGCGGCCGATCACCCGCGATTTCGGCAACCAGAGCAAGTCAGAGCAACTGGCCGAGGCGCTGGCCGCGCAGACGCGCATCATCATCGTGACCATCCAGACCTTTCCGGCGCTATTCGATGCATTGGACAAGCGTCCGGATCTGGCCGCCGGGCGCTACGCGGTGATCGCCGACGAGGCGCATTCCTCGCAGACCGGCTCATCCGCGACCAAGCTGAAGGCGATCCTGGGCGCGGATAAGTTGGAGAGCGAAGAGATCAGTGCCGAAGAGCTCATGGATGCGGCGGTCGCCGCGCGCAGGCGCTCCGACCGCATCAGCTACTACGCCTTCACCGCCACCCCCAAGGCGAAGACCCTGGAGCTGTTCGGGCGCCCGCCAAACTCCGATCTCCCGCTCTCGGCCGACAACAAGCCCGAGCCGTTCCACCTGTATTCGATGCGCCAGGCCATCGAGGAAGGCTTCATTCTCGACGTGCTAAAGAACTACACCACCTATGCCACCGCCTGGAAGCTCGCGCACCCCCATGGCGATGACCAGGAAGTGGAATCGCGTAAGGCCGCGACCAAGCTCGCCCGCTGGGTGCGACTGCACCCGTACAACATCTCGCAACGGGTGGAGGTCATCGTTGAGCACTTTTGCGCCAACGTGCGCCACCTCCTTGACGGGCAGGCAAAGGCAATGGTGGTGACCGGCAGCCGGCAGGAGGCGGTGCGCTACGCACTGGCCATGCGTGCGTACATCCAGGAGAAGTGCTATCGCGGTGTGTATGCCTTGGTGGCGTTCTCCGGCTCCGTGCCGCCGGATGGTGTGATTCCCCAGGAAGTGACCGAATACAGCACGCTACTGAACCCGGATTTGCAGGGCCGCGACTTGGCCGAGGCCTTCAACACCGCTGAGTTTAATGTGATGATCGTCGCCAACAAGTTCCAGACCGGGTTCGACCAGCCCAAGCTCTGCGCGATGTACGTGGACAAGAAGCTGCAAGGCGTGGAATGCGTGCAGACGCTCTCGCGCCTGAACCGGACCTTCCCCGGCAAGGAGAACACCTTCGTCCTCGATTTCTTCAACGATGCAGAGGATATCCTCGAAGCCTTCCGCCCGTATTACAACAAGGCCGAGCTGGCCGACATTTCTGACCCAAATGTGGTGTACGACCTGCAGCGCAGCCTGAATGCCTCAGGCATCTATCACTGGGATGAGGTCGAGAACTTCGCACGCGCCTTCTTCAACCCCAACGTGAATGCCAGCCAGCTTAGCTACTACTGCCAGCCCGCGAAGGAACGCTATACCAGCCGCTACAAGGCCGTGCTGGAACAGACCCGGACATGGAAGGCCGCCCACGCGCAGGCCGAGCGCGACGGCGACAAGACTGGCCTGCACCGCGCCGAGCAGGAGCTGAAAGAGGCCCACACCACCCGCGACGAGCTCGACCTGTTTCGCAAGAACCTGCAGAGCTTCGTGCGCAGCTACGAGTTCCTCTCCCAGATCGTCGACTTCGAGGACCGTGAGCTGGAGGAACTGTGCGTGTACGCCCGCGCAATGCATCCGCTGCTGCGCGTGGAGAACCTCGAAGAAGACGAGCTCGACGTCTCGGAACTGGAACTGACCCATTACCGCCTGAACAAGCGCGCCGAACAACAACTGAACCTCAGGGAAGAAGAGGGCGACTTTGACGGCCTGAGACCTGTGTCCGATGTCGGATCCGGCAAGCCCCACGACCCGGAAAAGAAGCGCCTCTCCGAAATCATCGAACAGCTTAACGACCTCTTCGGCGCCGAAGTGAGCGACAAGGATAAGCTCCACTTCGCCCATGGCGTGGCCGATCGAATCCGGCGCGACGAGTCCGTGATGGCCCAAGTCCAGAACCACAGCCCCGAACAGGTGATGCACGGCCTGTTCCCCAAACGCGTCACCGATACCGTCCTCGACGCTATGACCGACCATGAAAAACTCGCCATGCAGGTCTTGGAAGATCCCAAGCGCGGCCGCGATTTTGCGCTACTGATCCTGCGCCTGCTGACTCCTGATGCAGGTGATGGACGAACCACGGTTATGACAAACAACCCATGAGAGGTGGTCCCAGTCGAGTGGCCTATTTGCCGCAACCATGTGCAAAGGACGGGGTCAGGTCTCACAATCCAACGCTTTGTTGATGCGCTGTGTTGGAATGTGAGACCTGACCCCCGTTTCCTTG
>JAWLHB010000091.1:0-5401 GCA_041690595.1 Lentisphaeria bacterium | reverse complement strand
ACCGAAGCCGTCCAACAGCTCCACCTTGTCGAACGTAAAGCGAGGTGCGCCCATTACGGGATCGATTCCCACCATTGCGATCAGCAGGCCAATCACGGCTGACAGAAGTGCCCTCACAAGCGACTTGCCCGCCAGCCCGGTCACGAGCGATAAGCCGACGACCATCAGACAGAAAAATTCCGGTGGTCCAAACTTGAGGGCGTACTGCGCAAGAGGTACGGCGACGAGAACTAGTCCGAGGGTTGCAACCGTTCCGCCGATGAATGAGCCAATTGCCGCAATGGCCAGTGCCGGTCCTGCGCGTCCCTTCTTCGCCATTGCATGCCCGTCGAGGCAGGTGATGGCGGATGCCGCTTCCCCCGGAACATTCACCAGCACCGATGTGATGGTGCCACCATACATGGTGCCGTAGTAGATGCCTGAGAGCATAATGATTGCTTGCGTCGGGCTGAGCACGGCTGCAACGGGAATGAGCATTGCGGTACCCGCAGACGGCCCGATTCCTGGCAGTACACCAATGAGTGTTCCGAGAAAGCAGCCCAGGAATGTGAACATCAGGTTGTCAGGCTGCAGAACCGTCCCGAAGCCTCCCAGCAGCAGCTGAACCGTATCCATTCCTATGCTCCCACGCTCATTGAATTCATCACCTATTCGCATCCAGCTGGAGCGAAATCCGACTGCAACTTCGAGGCTCTTTTCGGGGGCTCAGATCCCAAACATCGCGGGCAGGGCGGGCGCCGGGGACCACTTGCTCGCGTAAGAACAGCTCGGCTGGCAGCTCTACGCCTTCAGCAGAAATGGTTGGCAGCCCGAGGGGGCACTCGTGAATAGTGGCAGTCGTTGCGGGGCTATCGTTTTGCCCGCGCTGCTCGATTGTGTTGCTGGGGCGGCGGGCTCATGGATATCATGGTCCGAAGCATAACTCTGGACAGCTGGCGGATCGTCTGTTTCTTTGCAAACCGGCTAACAACTGATTCGGGTGAACGGGGAGATGTTGGATGGCAATTGCAGGGTTGTCGTATCTCGAGTGAGCTGTGACAGCCTCAATGAGAAAGCCTGGTCGTTCAGGCTTATTTCAGATGATGCGGGCTGCCGGATTGCCATAGAAAGATACATTGAGCTCTCGCGCGCATCGAAACGCAACCGCTGGAAGACAGTTGCGCGCTACGATATCGTTTCGACAAGGTGGAATACGTTGAGCGGTCCAATGCTGCCACCTGACGATGTCTCTGAGGAAGCGCTCGAGATCCTGCACCGGAGCGTCAACCGCGCCATGAATGACATGCTAAAGAAGCTCCTCGAGGTGAAGCAGCGCCAGTCGAAAGATCTCACTGCGCACGCGGCATAGCGGAACCCGGAGCTAACCATCATTTGGGTGCCGAACAGGTAATGCAATCGAAAGCGCGTGACGTTCTCCTCAACCGACATTCGCAGCTCTCCTCAGCTCGGCCCGTGCCGGCAACTGCGCACCGGATGGCTAAAGTTGACGTTCGCTTTCTTAGGTATTCGTCAGCAAACGGGCAAACGCCCATGGTCATCCGACTGGCTGGATTGCATGTAGGTTGCTCCGGCTGTTCGTCTGTCTTGCTGAAAGGTGCCGCTCGGATGCAGAGGAGTGGCTTAATCGCGCTGCGCTTGCCCCAGCCGGTACCTGGGAGCAGGAGCGGCTAATTTCGGCGGCAAAGCTGAACCGTGCGCTCGTTGATATCACTGATCGCACTGACCAATCGGTTGCGATACACCGCTCGATTACCTGTCTGCCCGTCCTGCTCGGTTGCGAACTCGGATAAGATCGAATCGGCCGTTTCGAGCTAAAGTTTGAGATGGCTGGCTGGGGGAGCCGCGGGCGAATCTTCTTAGCCCCAGCTTGGTGTTTGATCGCTTGCTTCCCAGACAATATGGCTTTCGGCTGTGTACCTGCTGCGCAAACATTAAGTTGAGGATCATTGATGGGAGGACCGGCAGATCAATCAGAGGAATCGCACTTGGACGCGACACAGCAGATCCTGGCTGCTTACGGCGCCGTGACGACGATACTCTTGGACTTACTTTTGGAGAAGTCCGTCATCGATCTGGCGGAGCTTCGACAGCGCTTCGACGCGGTCCTGTGCGATGCGCCAGCTCTTCAGCCCCATGGTGCGCGCGCCATTCAGTCGCAATTATCCGCATTGACGACAAGCGTTTTGCTCCGTTCGGTTCCCTTGCCGGGAACACCAGTCCAGTAAAGTCCAGCACCGATGCGCTCCACTGGGGAGCGTCTACCCTTTCAGATCCAGGCGCGTGCAAGTGGATCTGCCAGGCTTGCGTCAGCTTTGGCAAAGTTGAATGCTGTAGCCGAGAAGCCGTATTCCGCTTAGCCAATTCGAAATCAAAGTGGAGGCAAAACGGTTCTGCGAGCATAACTCACACTTTTGGCTAGGGGCCTGCTCGGACGAAGTTGACAATACGGTGATGACCGGTGGGACAGTTATGACTTTTGTCCCCTGCAGCGAATGGCTTCGCCCGATCCTGTAGCCCCGTTCGGGCTCTTGTCGAGAGGCGACCCATATCCGTTCTTTAACAGTCAGCTTGAGTCGAGCTGAACAATAATGCTGGAGAGCCCAGTATGCTCGATCCTGTCGGAGACACGTCAAGTTTCAGAGGTCTCCTTCGGAAACGAATCCCGGACCTTCGTCGCTTTGGCTGAGTTGTGTGCGGCTGTCAGCGGCAGGCGGATTCGTCCGTGCTTCTGCTGATGAAGGAGCTCGTGCACATCTTCGAATTGGTGAGCTTGCCGTCCCGTCGAGGGCCGCTCTCTACAAGCGCTTTCTTCAAATCCTATCTTTTGGGCTGGACCGCCGAAGGCTTCCCTTGCCGACGCCGGTCTCCAGGCAGGCTAATCTCCTGATTTCAGTCGAGGGGTTCAGCCTTGAGGAAGCGGCAGGAATCCTTGAGGTTCCAGTTGTCGAAAGAGGGCGCGATCATTAAGGGCGAGCCGCTGATCGCCATGGAGCTGAAGCGTTATTCGGTTGAGCTCGGTCATGTGGTGTCGGGTACCGCGAGGACAAGGAGCCGCGCCATGGAAATCGCGCGGCGTGAACCGCTCCGGATTTGTCGGAGGCTCCAACTCTTGAGAGACTGGAGCCATGATGAATCAAGCTACTCCCCCGAAGTGCTCGCCTGAAGTTCGTGAACGCGCTGTTCGGATGGTGCTTGAGCATCGTTCCGAGCACACATCCAAGTGGGCGGCGATCGTCTCGATCGCGGCCAAAATCGGCTGCACGGCCCAGACGCTCTCCACATGGGTGAAGCAGGCGGAGCGAGACCAAAGCAAGCGTGCCGGTCTGACGACGAGCGAGCGGGGAGCGCCTCAAGCAGCTCGAGTGCGAAGTCCGCGAGCTGCGCCAACGAAATCCTGCGCAAGGCCAGCGCATTTTTTGCGCAGGCGGAGCTCGACCGCCGGTCGAAGACATGACGGCGTTCATCGATCAGTACCGGTCTGCGTACGGGGTCGAGCCGATCTGCAAGCAACTGCCGATCGCCCCGTCGACCTATTACGAGCACGTCCGTCGCCGGGAGCGTCCGGAGGCGGCGCCGCCGCGTGTCAAGCGCGATGCCGAACTGAGCCGCGAGATCCGACGCGTGTTTAACAAGAACTTCGCCGTCTACGGCGTGCGCAAGATCTGGCGGCAGATGCAGCGGGAGGGCTTCGAGGTGGCCCGATGCACGGTCGCCCGGCTGATGCAGAAAATGGGTTTGCAAGGGGTGATCCGCGGTAAGCTGGTGCGCACAACGATTGCCGACAAGACAGCCATCTGCCCGCTCGATCGCGTCAATCGGCAGTTCCGGGCGCCACGGCCGAACATGCTGTGGGTGTCGGACTTCACCTACGTCGCCACCTGGTCCGGGTTCGTCTACGTGGCCTTCGTGATCGACGCCTACGCCCGGCGCATCGTCGGCTGGCGCGTCAGCCGGTCGGCGCACGCGGGCTTCGTGCTCGACGCACTGGAGCAGGCCCTGCACGATCGCAGGCCCGTCTCGGGCAGCGGCCTCGTCCACCACTCCGACCGCGGCGTGCAGTACGTGTCGATCAAGTACACCGAGCGGCTCGCCGAGGCCGGCCTCGTGCCATCTGTCGGCAGCGTCGGCGACAGTTACGACAACGCGCTCGCCGAGACGATCAACGGGCTCTACAAAGCCGAGGTGATCCAACGGCGGGGGCCGTGGCGATCGCTGGAGGCCGTCGAGTACGCGACACTCGAATGGGTCGACTTCCGTAATGGGGCGGTTGTTGTCAAGCGCCATTTTCCCCACACCAATGCAGCACGATACGGATCGACCGCTCGCGGGACGGAGTCGCTGGCGCTGCGGGGACGTGAAGCATCGGAGCCGCGCCAGTGCCGGTTTGATGTGCCAGTTTCAAACCTTTCCGGCCGACGCGCCCGAAGTCTGCTGTTTCCGAGTTGATTGCCCGAGCCGGGATGATGCTTCCGTCCGTAGTCGGCGCGATGGCCGCCACATCATGCCTGGTCCATGAGCAGTTCCCGCGCGCCCATCTGGTACGCGTGCTCGGAGCCATCGCCCCGGCTACAGTCGACCCATCGGCGTCGTCGGGGACCGCGTCCCGGCGTGGGATCTCGAAGATCCAGCGCTTCACGCGCGGCCAGTTCATCCCTTTCGGAAAAGTTCCAGCGACATGGGTGTTTACGCAGCAGTAGCCGCCACGGTAGCCTCACGGGTGAAGCGGAATTCAGTTCCGTCGCGCCACATTCGGTGCAGCACCACGCCGATGCGTCGTGCCAAGCCAATCGTCGCGCGCTTCTTCCCGCGCCGCTGGGCCACCCTCAGCGCCCAGGCCGTCAGCCAGTTGTGCTTGGCGCGGTTCAGCATCACCGTGGCCGCCTGAAGGCGAGGAGGCCGCGTACCGCAGATTGTGAAGCGTGACACCCGGCAACGCGAATCTGTCTTGACCGACGTAGGTCATGATGCCGTCGACAGCAGCTCCGCATGTTCGCCCTCGATCAGGCCAAGCTGGTGAGAAGCACGCGGTCAAGCCGTCCCCACGGCCTTCTCAAACACGGCGATGGCACAACATTTCTTGGTTGTCGGCGGCAGCGCGCACGCTGTCGCTGAAGACGATTTATGCCCGGTTCTGTGGCCTTCGGTGGCCAGAAACGCACGGTGCACCGGTTTGTCCACGCTGCGCTGCGCGCAAAGCCTATGCGCTTGCTATTGGGCGCGATCGCCATCCTCGTCAACGGGGCGAAGGGCGTATCGGCTCTTCAACTATCGCGATGCACGGGGCTTTCCTACAAGACGGCATCGAACGCGATCTGGCTTTCCGAAAACTTCGATGCCTTCATGGCTCCCTCGCCCGGCCCTGTTCCGACTCGGACGCAAAACTGGAAAAGTCTAGCTCAGA
>JAWLHB010000090.1:0-6191 GCA_041690595.1 Lentisphaeria bacterium | reverse complement strand
GGATTCACCGGCGAGTGGGAGACGAAGCGGTTGGGTGAGGTTTCACATATCAAGACTGGTGACCGTAATAACCAAGATAAGGTCAAAGATGGGCGATATCCGTTTTATGTTCGATCTGAATTCGTTGAGCGTATCAATAGCTACAGCTATGATTGTGAGGCGATAGTTGTCCCCGGTGAAGGTCGCATTGGCGATATCTTTCACTATGTTAACGGGCGGTTCGATGTTCATCAGCGTGTCTATGCCATAACACAGTTCGATCCATGCACATCATCAAAGTTTGTGTACTACTACATGGCTCATTTCTTTGGTGATTGGGCGATGAGGAATACGGTAAAGGCAACTGTCGACTCGTTGCGCTTGCCAACATTTCAAAATTTCAAACTGTTCGTTCCTCCCAGTGAAGGTGAACAAGCCGCCATCGCGACCGTCCTGTCCGACATGGACACCGAAATCGAGGCCCTGGAACGCCGCCTAGACAAGGCCCGCCGGATCAAGCAGGGCATGATGCAGCAGCTGCTCACCGGGCGGGTTCGGCTGGTAGCGCCGCAGACCACGGAGCCGGCGGCATGAGCGACCAGATTCATATCTATTGCGATGAATCCTGTCATCTGGAGCATGACCATCAACGCGCGATGGTGTTGGGTGCTGTCTCCTGCCCGGCGGATATGCGGAAAAGGCTCGGGCGCGCCATGAAAGCATTGAAAGCGCATCACGGCATCTCGGCGACACGCGAGATCAAGTGGACACAGGTGGCCCCGTCAACACTGGCCTTTTATCGCGATCTGGTCTCGCTTTTCTTTGATGAACCATCGCTGGGTTTTCGCGGCGTGGTGGTGCCGAACAAACGGGTGCTGGACCATGAGCGCTTCGATCAGGATCACGATGAGTTTTACTACAAGATGTGGTGGCAACTGCTGACCCGCTTGATCGACGATCAGCATACGTTTCGGATCTTTGTAGACATAAAAGATACGCACAGCAATACAAAGCTGGGCAAGCTGCAAGAGGTGCTGTGCAATGCCCACTACGATTTCAATAACGAACGGATCCAGAGCATCGAAGCCGTGCGTTCGCACGATGTGCCGCTGGTGCAACTGGCGGACGTGCTGACGGGATTGTTATCGCATCATTTCCGGGGCATTCAGGACAGCCAGGCCAAGCAAGCACTGATTCAGCACCTGAGAGCGCGCAGCGGCCTGGGCCTGGACCGGTCCACGCCGCCCGGTGCGAGAAAGTTCAATCTGTTCGTCTGGCAGGCTCGGGAGGGGGCATGACGGAACCGCCCGAGTTGTTGCCGTTTGACGGAGATTGGCAGAATTATGTAGAGAGGGTGTACGAGGCCTTTGTCGAGAGTTTCGTCCAGCCCGATGTGTGGTTCCAGGGGTGCCGGGTGACCGCGCCCTATCGACCGGAAAGTCAGGGCAAGCATTTCAGCTTCTGGCACGTCATTTCGGAGGCGCCGCACCCTGGCAACCGGAACGAAGAGGACCGAATACCGGACATTGCTCGCTGCGAGCGGATTCGCTGGATCGCATGGGCGGTTCGGCAGGCAGATGTCGGAGCGGAAGGGGTCAGTTGGTGGGAGAATAGCCGTGGGCGCGATACGCACGTTGTCATCTGGGCTGAAGCGCACGACTTCGCTGTGATCCTGGGCAATCGCCGAGACTATTATGTGCTGAAGACTGCCTACTGCGACCTCAGGTCGGGCCGTCGGAGAGCCTTCGAGAAGGAGAAACGGAGATTTTGGCAGGGCCAGAAAGGCTGAAGCCCCGCGGCATTGCTGCCGAAGGGCTTCGGATGCTCCTTCCGCTAAAGGCGGATGAGACACTGGGAAGTATAGGCCCGGAGGCCGGTGGATTCAATCCGGCTGAGTCTTGCGTCGCAGTATCACGACATGTTAGCTCAGAAAATATATTAATAACAATTGGTTATGAGTCGTGCCAGTCAAGGAGACATTCAGCCATGGCGACTGAGCAAGATCATGAAGCGAAGGCGCTGATGGCCCTGCGGAAGGCGGTCGCCAACGCCCTTGAGCGCAAGCGCCGTCTGGGGCAATACGCCGAGGTCTGGCGCGATGGCCAGACGGTCCGACTGGCCCCGGAGCAGATTGGTAGGGCGGAGGAGTATGTATCGGGGGCCTTCGCTTCGCCATCCGCGGTACGAGAGCCGGGGCTGGACGGCGAGGGTGAGGGCCCGAAATGAGCACCGTCGGCCAACGCGAACGCCTCACCCAGCAGCAGGTGCTGCGCTTCTTCCGGGACGAGCTGGGTTATCGCTACCTGGGCGACTGGAAGGACCGGGCCGGCAACCGCAATATCGAGGAAGACCTGTTGCGCGAGTGGCTGGCGCGACAGGGCTTTGATGAGCGCGTGATCAATCGCGCCCTGCGCGAGCTGGACCAGGCGGCGGCGATTGCCGGCAGCAAGACGCTTTATGACGCCAACCGCGCCGTCTACGAGAAGCTGCGCTACGGGGTTCACGTCAAGCCGTCGGTACAGGAGCAGACCGTCACCGTCTGGCTGACCGACTGGGCCAATCCCGAGAACAACGACTTCGCCGTGGCCGAAGAGGTCACGGTGGCCGGGGCGAATACCAAGCGCCCGGATGTTGTGCTGTACGTCAACGGCATCGCCTTGGGCATTCTGGAGCTGAAACGCTCCACTGTGGCGGTGGCCGAGGGCATCCGCCAGAGCCTGGATAACCAGAAGCGCGATTTCATCCAGCCGTTTTTCGCCACCGCGCAGCTGGTGATGGCCGGCAACCCCACCGAGGGCCTGCGCTACGGGGTGATCGAGACGCCCGAGAAATTCTGGATGGAATGGAAGGAGTCGTCCGATATCGACGACCCTCTGGCGCGCGGACTGCACCAGCTCTGCCGCAAGGAACGGCTGCTGGAGGTCGTGCACGACTTCATGGTCTTCGATGCCGGCACCAAAAAGACCTGCCGGCACAATCAGTTCTTCGGCGTGCGTGCCGCACAGGCGCATGTGTTGCGTCGCCAGGGCGGCATCATCTGGCACACCCAGGGCAGCGGCAAATCGCTGACCATGGTGTGGCTGGCGAAATGGATTCGCGAGAACGTGGAAGACGCCCGGGTGCTGGTGATCACCGACCGCACCGAGCTGGACGAGCAGATCGAGAAGGTCTTCAAGGGTGTGGACGAGCAGATCCACCGCACCCGGAGCGGCGCCGACCTGATCGACGTGCTCAACCGCAGCGATGAGTGGCTCATCGCCTCGCTGATCCACAAGTTCGGTGCCTCGGAGGAGGGCGATGTCGAGGCCTTCATCCGGGACATGCGCAGCCATTTGCCGAAAGGCTTTCGGGCCAGGGGCAATCTGTTCGTGTTCGTCGACGAGTGCCACCGCACCCAGTCCGGCAAGCTGCACGAGGCGATGAAGGCTCTGCTGCCCGAGGCCCTGCTGATCGGGTTCACCGGTACGCCATTGCTGAAAAAGGACAAGCGCAAGAGCATCGAAGTCTTCGGCCCCTACATCCACAGCTACAAGTTCGACGAAGCGGTGAGTGACGGCGTGGTGCTGGACCTGCGCTACGAGGCGCGGGACATCGACCAGCATGTCACCTCGCAGGCCAAGATCGACCAGTGGTTCGAGCTCAAGACCCAGGGCCTGAACGACTACGCCCGCGCCCAGCTCAAGAAGCGCTGGGGCACTCTGCAGAAGGTGCTCAGCTCACGCGATCGACTGGAGAAGATCGTCTCCGACATCCTCTGGGACATGGCCACGCGCGACCGGCTGATGAGTGGTCACGGCAACGCCATGCTGGTGGCCGGCAGCATCTATTCGGCCTGCCGGCTGTTCGAGATGTTCGAGAAGACGGAGCTGAAGGGCAAGTGCGCCATTGTCACCTCCTATGTGCCGTCCACCGCCGATATCAAGGGTGAGGCCACCGGCGAGGGCGAGACCGAGAAGCTGCACCAGTACGCCATCTATCGCCGCATGCTGGCCGAACACTTCAACGAGCCGGAAGACACGGCCGTCAACAAGGTGGAGACCTTCGAGCAGGAGGTGAAGAAGCGTTTCATCGACGAGCCCGGCCAGATGAAGCTGCTGATCGTGGTGGACAAGCTGCTTACCGGCTTCGACGCGCCGCCGGCCACCTATCTCTATATCGACAAGCAGATGCGCGACCACGGTCTGTTTCAGGCCATCTGCCGGGTCAATCGTCTGCACACCGAGGACAAGGAAGTCGGCTACATCGTCGATTACAAGGACCTGTTCAAATCCCTGGAGCAATCCATCCAGGACTACACGGGCGGGGCCTTCGACGCCTTCGACGCGGATGACGTGGAAGGGCTGTTGGAGGATCGCCTGGACAAGGCGCGGGAACGCCTGGAAGAGACCCGCGAAGCGGTCAAGGCGCTGTGCGAGGCCGTGGACCCGCCCAAGGACAGCCCCGCCTACCGGCGCTATTTCGTCGGCCCCAGTGATGCACCCGAGGTGCAGAAGGAGAATGAGCCCAGACGCCTGGCCCTGTACAAACACGTCGGCGCTTTCCTGCGCGCCTATGCCGATCTGGCCAACGAAATACGGCAGGCCGGCTACAGCGAAGCCGAGGCCGCCACGATCAAGTCGGAGGTCGAGCATTACGAGAAGGTCCGGGAGGAGGTGAAGCTGGCCAGCGGCGACTACATCGACATGAAGATGTACGAGCCGGCCATGCGGCATCTGCTGGACACCTATATCCGCGCGGATGAGAGCGAGAAGCTCTCGGCCTTCGACGACATGACGCTGGTGGAACTGGTGGTCGAGCGTGGGGAAGAGGCCGTGGACAGCCTGCCGGCATCCATCTCGGGTGACCAGGAGGCTATGGCCGAGACCATTGAGAACAACGTGCGTCGGCTGATCATCGACGAAATGGCGGTCAACCCGAAGTACTACGAGAAGATGTCCGAACTGCTGGATGCCCTGATCGAGCAGCGCCGGAAGGAGGCGCTGGAGTACAAGGAGTACCTGCGCCGGATCGTGGAACTGACGCGGCAGGCGGCTCGGCGGGATGAGCAGAGCCGTTACCCCACGGGTATCGATACACGGGCGCAACAGGCTCTTTACGATAACCTGGGACAGGATGCCACGCTGACTCTCCGGCTTGACGAGAAGATTCGGGCCGTTAAGAAGGCCGACTGGCGGGGTAACAGGTTCAAGGAGCGCGAGGTGCGCAACGCCATCGCGTCTGTGTTGGAGACGCAGGCACGTGAGACCGAGATCCTCGACGTGGATAGCGTCCTCGAGTTGGTGAAGAACCAGAATGATTACTGAGCGCCGTCATATCGAGGTGAGCGGTATCCCCGTGGAAATCCGCCGCAAGGCGATCAGGAACCTGCATGTGGGCGTCTATCCGCCCGACGGCAAGGTTCGAGTGGCTGTGCCGGCGCATCTGGACGACGAGGCCGTGCGGCTGGCCATCGTCTCACGCCTGAGCTGGATTCGCCGCCAACAGCAGGGCTTTGCGCGCCAGGCGCGTCAGTCCGCCCGGGAGATGGTCACCGGTGAAAGCCACTATTTAGAGGGCAGGCGTTACCGCCTGGACGTGGTGGAACGACCGGGCAATCCGCGGGTGCGCATGGTCAACAACGGCACCCTTGAGCTGCAAGTCCGACCGGGTACCGACCGGGCAGCTCGGCAGCAGATGCTCGACCGTTGGTACCGGCGCCAAATCAAAGCCCGCATTCCGGAACTTCTCGCCGCCTGGGAGCCGGTTGTGGGTGTGGAGGTTTCGGATTGTCGAATCAAGCGAATGAAGACCCGCTGGGGGAGCTGCAATATCGAGGCGAGGCGCATCTGGCTGAACCTGGAGCTCGCCAAGAAGGCCCCTCGCTGCCTGGAATACATACTCGTTCACGAAATGGTGCACCTGCTGGAGCGTCACCACACCGAGCGCTTCCGGTCCCTGATGGATCAATACATGCCGGACTGGCGCCTGCGCAAGGACGAGCTGAACGAGACCCCGCTGGCACATGAAGAGTGGAATTACTGCCGCTGCGCATAACAAACGGCTGTTGTCGGACGCACCTACGCTGGCGCTCCGGTGCGGCGCAAAGCCAAGCGTTAGAGCGAGGAGGGGCTTCATGAGATTTCACGCATCACAGGTATGTGGCTCCGCGGCTGGAGATTACTACCAGCTCTTTCTTGGTCCCGAAGAGTCGGAGGAACACGACGCGGATCCAT
>JAWLHB010000089.1:0-7737 GCA_041690595.1 Lentisphaeria bacterium | reverse complement strand
TGAAGCCTCAACGATCCTGGCATACCCCAGAGAGCCAGGAGTGACGAAAAATGAAACACTCAGCCTCAAAATCATCGAAAAGTGCTGAAGTTGGGTTAAGAACAGATAGTTTTTTGACAAAGGGGAATAGCGCGAAAAGTGGCGATGCACCAAGGGCATACTACTGTATAGCCGGGGAGGCTAGCTCCTGAACCGGCGATGCATCGCCTTACGCGTAACGGATTTTCCCAGGGGATCGGCAGATGAGCGAATTCAGCAAACTGGCACAGGACAAAGAGCGGAAGCCTTTCATGATCGGCGCCGAACTGGTGACCACTCGTGGTTCGCTGCAGCAGGAAGCCGGTAAGAAATTGACTGCTCTGGCCGAAGCTCTCGCCGACAGCGGCAGGATCGACTGGATCAGCGTCACCGACAATGCCGGCGGCAATCCCATGGAGAGCCCCAGCGTCCTCGCTCAGCGCATCCGGGCCAAGGGCACCGATACCATCGTTCATCTGACCTGCAAAGACCGCAATCGCAATGCGCTCGAAGCCGCCGCCTGGCAGTACCAGTCCGAGGGACTGCACAATGTTCTCGCCCTCACCGGTGACTACCCAGCCAGCGGCCAAGGTTACTACGGCACCGCTTCGCCTGTCTTCGATCTCGATTCGCCTACCCTCGTGCGCATGCTCCACGACATGAATGGTGGCCTTCGCGTGGCCGGCCGCAAACCCGGCACGACCATCGACCTGGAGCCCACCGACTTCTACATCGGCTGCGCCGTCTCCCCCTTCAAGACCAACGAAGCCGAACTCATGTGCCAGTATCTCAAGTTGGCACTCAAGTACGCGAATGGCGCCCAATTCGTCATTCCCCAGCTCGGCTACGACATGCGCAAGAGCCACGAACTCCTCCTCTACATGCAGCAGCACCAGATGGAGATGCCCCTTTTCGGCAATATCTACATCCTCTCCAAGTTTGTCGCCGGCCTCTTCAACCGCCAGCAGATCCCCGGATGCCAGGTCTCCGACAAGCTGCTCGCCAAAGCCGAGGAGATGGCCGCCGGCCCCGACAAAGGCAAGGCCTTCTTCAAGGAGTTGGCGGCCAAGCAGTACGCCTGCTTCAAGGGGCTCGGCTATCGCGGCGCCTATTTCGGCGGCTTCAGCAATCCCGACATCGTCTTCGAGATCATCGACCTTGCCGAAAGCTATGGCGAGAATGACTGGCAGGAGTTCGCCCGAGACGTCATCTGGCCTATGGAGAAGGATTTCTACCTGTATGCTCAGGATCAGGTGACCGGCCTGGCCGTCGGCGACCACAAGAGTCAGGAGCTCCTCGAAGCCGAGCAGCACCACACGGTGGACAAGGACGAAGTGACCGCCTATTACAAGCTCAACAGCTTCATGCACAGCGTCATCTTCGAGCCCGACGGCATGTTCTACAAGCCGATGCGCTGGGCCTTCCAGTTCCTCGACAAGCACCCCGCCCTCTTCGCCGTTGCCGAACGCAGCGAGAAGACCGTCAAGAAGGCCATGTACGATTGCCAGGACTGCGGCGACTGTTCGCTTTCCGATTGCTACTTCATGTGCCCCGGCGCCGCCTGTCGCAAGAACCAGCGCAACGGCCCCTGCGGCGGCTCACGCGGTCCCCTCTGCGAGTCGGCGGACGTGCCCTGTATCTGGTATCGCGCCTATCAGCGGGCCAAGAAGTCTAACCAGCTCGGCACCTTCCTCAAGCGCGACCTCGTCATCCGCGACCCGGAACTGAAGAATACCTCCTCCTGGAGCAACTACTTCCTGGAGAAGGACCACGCCGCCAAGATGCGCTCCGCCGCCGAATCCGCGGAACGAGACAGCTGACACGCCGCGGCGCTGATCAGTCAGCGGCACCTTGGCCATCCTCAGCGGGTTCGGGAGGGGATTGCATGGCGCGGCGGATCTGCCCGATGAGGAAGGGGACCACGCTGCAGCCGAGAGCCAGGAACCATGCGGAGGCACCGAGCGGTTCATTGCCGAGCACATCCGCCAGCCCAGGCATGTAGATCGCGACGGCCAGCAGAACCAGGCAGAGCGCCAGCGAGGCCCAGATCCATGGATTACGGACGATGTCGTTCCGCAGAAAGGAGCTGCCGCGATCCCGAAGAACGAAGACGAACCAGAGCTTGGCCAGGCCGAGCGTGAGGAAGGAGACAGTCACCGCCACCCCGCTGGAAAAGCCAAGCCAATGCATGCCCAGATTGAGCGCTATCAGCACCATGGCACCCACGATCACCGCCCAGCCACCAATCGCCAGCCAATGCCGCTTCGTCAACAACGCCTCCTGCAAAGGCGGACGGTCCATCTCCCGGGTCCCACCACGGCCGACGCTCAACGCCAGCGCCGGAAAGACATCCGTAACCACGTTCAGGAACAGGATCTGCAGCGGCCGTAGAGGAAGCACCATGCCCGTAGCCGAGGCGACCGCCACCGCCAGAATCTCCGCCACATTCGTGCACAGCATGAAGATGACCGATTTGCGGATGTTCTTGAAGATGATTCGTCCCTGCTCGACGGCTGCGACGATGCTCTCGAAGCGATCATCCTTGAGGACCATGGCCGCCGCCTCACGCGCCACATCCGTCCCCCGCAGCCCCATGGCGACACCGATATTGGCCTGCTTCAGAGCCGGCGCGTCGTTCACCCCATCGCCGGTCATGGCCACGATTCGCCCCGCCTCCTGAAAGGTCTTCACCAGGTGCAACTTCTGCCCGGGGCTGACACGCGCGAAGACGCGGGTCTCCAGGATCTTCCGGCGTTCCTCGTCGTTCAGCTTGTCAGGCGGCTTCAGATCGCGCCCTTCCACCACCCCGGACTCTCCATCGCGCAGGATCCCCACCTGCCGGGCAATCGCCTCCGCCGTGGCAGCCTGATCGCCAGTCACCATCACCACGCGAATACCGGCGCGACGGCAGGATTCGATCGCCTCCCGTACCTCCTCTCGTGGCGGATCGAGCAGCGCCGCCAAGCCGACAAACCGCAGCGTCTCGTAGGGTTCCTCCCCCGTTTCGTGGACCTCCTTGTCCGCCATGGCCAACACTCTTAACCCGTCTCCCGCCAGTTCCTCCGCACGCGACTTCCACTCCTCCCGCTGCGCATCATCCCACGGCTCGCTGCCGTCCTCTCCGCTCACGACTTCCGTGCATGCCGCGATCACGGCCTGTGGAGCCCCCTTCACCGCCACCTCGTGCCGATCGCCTGCCTGGTGGTACGTCGCCATCATCATGACGTCGGAGTTGAAACTTTCCTCGCGCGTTTCCGGCTTCTCTTCAAGGGTCGCTTTGCGCTCGATGCCCACATCGAGTCCGGCGCGGAGGAGCGCGGTTTCGGTGGGATCTCCCAACTCCGCGTCCGCCTCGCCGTCATCGTCATGATCCTCGACCGTGGCGTTGCTGCAGAGGACGCCGATCTCGATCACCCGCCGGTTGGCCCCTTCGGCATCCTCGACACCGCTTTCGCCGGCAGGGGTGACGATGCGCTCCACGCGCATGCGGTTCTCGGTCAACGTGCCGGTCTTGTCGGTGCAGATGATCTGGGTGCTGCCCAGCGTCTCGACGGCGGTCAGTCGGTTGATCAGAGCCTGACGTTTAGCCATGAGCCACATGCCCCGCGCCAAAGCAATGGTCGCCACGATCGGCAAGCCTTCCGGGATGGCGGCAAGGCCGAGCGCAATGGCGGTCTCGATCATCAGCCGAGGCTCCTTGCCGGTCAGCAGCCCGATTCCCGCAATCACCGCCGCGACCGCAATCGTGGCATAGGCGAGCCAGGCGCCCAATCGGTCAAGGCGCTGCTGAAGGGGGGTATCCTGCACCTCGGCCCCTTCCGCCATCGAGGCGATCTCCCCCAACTCCGTTTCCATGCCGGTGGCGATCACCACGCCGCTGGCCGATCCATCGGTTACCCCCGTCCCCTTGTAAGCCATGCACACTCGCTCAGCCAGAGGCGCATCCTCGGCGCAGGCATCGGTGCTCTTGTCGACGGAGACGGATTCCCCAGTCAGCGGCGATTCGTCCACTCGCAGCGAATTCGCCTCCACCAGGCGCAGATCCGCGGGAATGAAGTCACCGCCTTCGAGGAGCACGATGTCGCCTGGAACCAGCTCGGAAACCGGAATCTCCCGCTCATTGCCCTCCCGGCGAACACGCGTCTCCGTTTCGCCCATCTCCCGCAATGCCGCCATGGACTTCGTGGCCTTCCATTCACTGAGGAAACCGATCAGCGCGTTGATAACGACCACCGCGCTTACCGCGACCCCCTCCGCTATCTCGCCCATCACGAAGGCCAGCACGGCCGCCGCCGCCAGCACCAGCAGCACCACCGACTTGCACTGATCCAGAAGCACCTTCCAGCCACTGCGGGTTTGCGCCTCGCGCAGGCTGTTCGGCCCGTGCTCCTCCCGCTGGCTCTCCACCTCGCTGTCGGTAAGCCCCTGATCTGGCTCGACCCCGAAGTGCGTCAGCACCTCGTCGACATTCCGGGCATGAAAAGGATGCTGCCCACCTTCTTTCCCGGACATAAAGAGACTCCAGCATAGGTGATGGTTGACAAGTTCAAGGTAAAACCAGCGCCGCGGCCAATGCAAACGCAGCCCCCCCTTTGCGCTGAAAGGAAGCGTTGCCAAGATCAGCCGCTGGCAAGCGCATGCGCCTGACGGGTCGTCTCGGGAAGTCGGTAGCGGCCGACGCAGCGCAAGGTGAAATCGAGCGCCGTCGGCAGTGAAACCCGATGCCCGGTCGAGACGAAGAGCGGCCGAACTCCGGCGCGCGTGCGCAACACCGCGCCAATCACCTCCTCCTTGTGCGTCAACTCCACCCACGCGCCCTTCCTTGCCGGCACCGCCACGTGCTCCCCGATCAGGCGCGACTTGGCGACGCCGATGGTCGGCATGTTCAGCAAGACTCCGAGGTGAGAGGCGATACCGAAACGCAGGGGGTGCGCCCTGCCCTGCCCATCGCACAGGATGAGGTCCGGCAGAATGGTGAGCAAACGCATCGCCTCGATCACGGCCGGAATCTCCCGGAAGGAGAGCAGCCCCGGTACATACGGAAACTGCGTCGGCAGCCGCACCACGGCCGATTCCACCAGCTCCAGCTTGGGAAAGGAGAGCACCGCCACGGCCGCGCGCGTTACCTTTCCCCCATTCTCAAATCCCGCATCGATTCCCGCCACCGTCGCAATACGCTCCGGCAGCAGATCCCGCTCGACAACATGGTGACACATCTGCTGCTGGATCAGGCGCGCTTCCTTCGGCGACACATCCCAGCGATGCGCATGATGCAGGGGAAACTCCATGATCAATCCGAGCGCAACGCACTTTCAAGTGCCAGCACACGATGCTCCAGCGCCTGATGAAAGACCAGGCTGCATTGCGCCTGACGGCTGTCGATCACGGAGTCGATCTGGTCGCGCAGTTCCAGAACCGTGTCTCCCTTGGCGGGATTCGCATGAAGCTTTATGTAGCGGACATAGAGGGGTTTGTCCTCGGGCAGGCTGCCACGCGTCACCAGGTGGCACGCCCAATCGTAGTCGAACCACTGCAGCGCCAGGAGCAGCGTACAGATCTCATCGAACTGCCCCCCCTCGGTTATGCGTTGAATGAAAGTGGTGAAAGCGCGCATGGGAGGCAGAAGCTGCGGGTAGCAGTAGACCTCTGGCGGCACACCGAACTCCTCGAACGCTTGGGCATAGTACGTATGCTCCTCGCGCACCAACGCCGCCAGAAGCTGCACCAGCGGGTAGACATCGGGAACTGCCGGCGCTTTCCCGATTCCGCTGCCGGCTATCCGCACCAACGCCTCCAGATAGGCAAAGTCCTGTGACAGAAATCGTTCAAAAGCAGATCGCGAGAGGCTCCCGTTGCCCAGCTGAACGATGAACGGATGCGCATAGGCGTGTTCCCACATGGACATCTCGTCGCCATGCATCCTGGTTGTAAATGAAGTCATGGAATAAGCCACCTTCTGGTGAGTTCCCGTTAACTCTATAATAGGACCAATTCTCCCTTCGACACAAATCGTCGGCAACTTCTTAATCTGGATCTTCCGGTTGACGACTGCTTTCGATGCGCTACCTGTAGTGCAAAATCGGCAACCTCGGGAGATGATGCCAATGGCCGAGCGATGGTGCGTTCTACTGGTCGACGACCAGCCAATCAATTTGCAGGCAGCCAGTGCGGCTCTTGGCGAAGAGGGATATTCGATCCTTGTTGCCCGAGACGGCCAGCGCGCCTTGAGCCTCGCCGAATCCCAGCAGCCAGACCTCATCCTGCTCGACGTCATGATGCCCGAGATCGATGGCTACACGACCTGCCGGCGACTCAAAAAGAATGCCGCCACGCGCGACATCCCCGTCATCTTTCTCACCGCCAAATCGGAAGAAGCCGATATCACAGAAGGCTTCGAGGCCGGCGGCGTCGACTTTGTCACCAAGCCTTTTCGCCATCGCGAACTCCTGGCACGCGTACGCACCCATATCGAACTGACTCACGCCTGGCGCCACCTGCGCGAACTCAATCAACAGAAGAGCGAGTTCATCGCAATGGCCGCTCACGACCTCAAGAATCCGCTCAACAGCATTGTCGGCTTCACCGAACTGATGCGCATCGAACTCGAGGAAGGCGCCACCCTCACACGCGATGATGGACAAACCATGAACATGCTCGAAACCGTCGAGCGCACCGCCAACCACATGTTCCGTCTCATTCACGACCTGCTCGAGAGCGAAAGCATTGACTCTGGAAGGGTCGAGCTTCATCCCGAGTACTGCGATCTCGACCACCTCATCGACGACCTCATGCAGCTCAATCATCCTCACGCAACCCACAAGCAGATTCGACTTTGTTATGAGCCACAGGAGCACTGCATCGCAATGGTTGACCGGCGAGCGGTTCGCGAAGCCTTCGACAACCTGATCAACAACGCCATCAAGTATTCCCCTATCGGCGCCAACGTCTGGATCACCCTTTCGCGCCATGTTCCCTCACTGCGCCAGGTGCGTTTCGCCGTACGGGACGAAGGCCCCGGCCTGACCGACAACGACAAGCGCAAAGTCTTTGGTCGCTTCCAGAAGCTCAGCGCCCGCCCCACCGGCGGCGAAGTCTCCACCGGCCTCGGGCTCTCCATCGTCAAGACCCTGATCGCCCAGCAGGGAGGCGACGTGCAGGCCGTCAGCCCCGGCCCCGGCCAGGGCAGTACCTTCATCATCGATCTCCCCCTCGCCGAACCGGAAGACAGTTGACGATCACCGGGCATGTGGTCGCCAACACCTGCCCCTTACATCGTGGCCGGCTCACGCACCTGTACCTTCTCCAGGTCAACATCGGTCCACAGCGCCGAATCGTGATTCCCCCCGCTGATCTCGATATACGTGAAGTTGCGCCTGTTACGCATGGCATCGGCAATCCTGCGTGTCTCCACCACCGGAATCAACGTGTCGCATTCTCCCAAGCTGAGGATGACCGGCATCGTCAGCCTATCCGTGTGAGCAAGAACGGATCGCGCCTGGTACAGCTCCGGCCGCTCCTCCGGCGTTCCGCCATAGGCGCTGAAAGCACACCTGGCAAGCTCCTGCAGCACCGGATTCGCGCTCTGCCGCGCAAACTCCAGCCGCGCCAGGATATCGCACATCGTAAGCGTCAAAAATACCCCATGGTGAATATTCGCTTGCTCGTGCGCACAGTATCTCCTGTGACTTGAACCCCCTACAGGAGATCATGAGGATGAGC
>JAWLHB010000088.1:0-7811 GCA_041690595.1 Lentisphaeria bacterium | reverse complement strand
CTCGGCCTCACCTCCGGCCCCCAGCGCCCATGAGCAAGCCATCGAAATCCGGGCGACCAACTTTACAGACGCCTGAGCCTATCCCACTGAGGTCTGGTGACCAAGAGCATCTGCTTCATCTACGATGGCTGGAATCTGCTGGCTGATATAGAGTCGACATATCAGCGAATCGTAATCCCCAGTTCCATGCGTCAGGCCGCCCATTTCTATACGTGGGGGCTTGACCTCCATGATCGCTTCGAAGTAGCCGGGAATATTGGTGGACTGCTGTTTGATCATGAACCAAACGGCGTTATGATACCGGTGTTCGATGGTGCAGGACATGTGTGTATGACCATCACTACATCTTCGTCGGTACGTTCAGATTATGTCTACAAGCCGTTTGGCCTCACAAGGAAGCATAACGTTTACGTTACTTATTCTGGTTTTGGGTTCAGTACAAAATATGAAGATGGTTTGCCTCTGTTGTACTTTGGCTACAGATATCTTTACGGCGACAATAGATGGCTATCCAGAGATAGCATTGAAGAATCTGGGGGAGCCAATCTGTACGGAGTATGTGGCCAAGACTTGATTAACAGAATAGATAAGTTGGGCCGAGATTTTATCGCGATTTCTGATAGGCCCGTAAAGGGCCTTTCAATTATGAATCTTGCCGCAGCCAGGCACTATTCACTGCAGTATTGGAAGGCGCCTGATCACAAGAACATAAGAAGGCATCAGATCTACTCGGTAGATGAGTTTAATAAACGACCGAACTGTGCCAAGTTGGAATCAGTGGAACTACTAAATAATGTGGACAACGCGAGTAAAATAGTCTACAGTCTTCGGTCATGGTTCTATGGTCCTAGGAAGGGAGATGAAGGGGACATTTGGCAGTCAGTGAATGCCGGAGTTGCAATAATTAACTACTCCGATTCAGGAAGTCGATTCGCACCAGTTTTCTTTGCCTTGACTGAGAATGAGGTGAAGAAGAAGTGGGATGAGATCATTGGACGTGCCAGGGGCTACAGATTCGCTGAGCAGCAAGAAAGAGTCCATGGCTTTCCGATGTGGCCCAGATCTGAGTACGGAACAGGAATAGTTGAGGATGGAATGGGGTTTAGCACACATCCAAACTTTAATAACAGCAATACGTTTGTAAGATTGCTAATGAAATTTTCTAAGATTGACCCGTTTGAGCTCCCGGGTAGGCATCAAGGAGTGCAAGAAGCGGTGGATCACATGAATACTAGGTGGTGGCGATATGGAAGGGAGAAACCACGGACTGAAGCGGATCCGCTGGCTACTATGCCCAATTACACACCACATCAACCCTAATGACAGCATAGGTTGGAATTATGGCTTCAGCGAAGTTATTTGTTGCACTATCTATTCTGGTGCTCTGTTTGTCTTGTCGAACAACAACGAAGGGCGACAATTGTCTACGTGGTTGTTGGGAGCATCGAGCGATTACAGAATGGGGGCCTCCTGCAGTACAGATCCTAAGCTTCAGGGGTGACAATGAATTTTGGTCGTTTGTTACTTACACTAATGCTGATTGGGAGCCTGTTTCCAGCCAGGTTCTTGTAGTCTGCTATGGTACATACGAGCTTAGTGAGAGTAGCGTGCAAGTTGAATACTTTACCTTACCTTTTCCTGGCCAGACCATAGGTGGCAATGGAGGGGAACCAGTAACTGCTGAACTCAAGTATGAGCTGCTATCCTCTGGCACTCAATTGAAGATTAATGGTGGGGACGAGAGCGTGCTATTGCATCGCCGCCAGGAAGTCAATATTGCGAAGTGGATTATGTTATATCATAAGATTAGCCCAGAGACTGGCTCGGAAGGTGAAAATGGGGGTGAGAGTGCTGACCAATTCTTTTTTCCCCTTCCGTGATCCCGGCCAGCCTTTCGTCGTCGGTCACTGCCAACACGCTCAAAGAAGCCATCGCATGATAACGATTCTACGATTGCACCCGCGTCTTTGCACGGCTGCGCCAGGTACTTCGTGGTGAAGGAAATCCGGAACGGTCATCCAAGCCACCTCCTCTCTTCGCCCCCCTTCTTCTTCTTCATCTCCTTCAAGCTCTTTCTCCTGTCGCCCGTCCATCTGTCAATCCAGTGGATCCTGCCCTGTGTTTTTCTCTGTGACCTCTTGACCCGACTTCGACAGTGCTTTTCCGTTAGTGCCGCCTTTACAGTGGTTTACGAAAACGTCATAGGACGTTGTCACTACGTTTTCGAGGACCATCGGCGCGGATCAGGCATCCCGGGTGACGGCGGGGCCGAGGCGGCTGCCGGCGGCGCGGATGGCAGCGGCGGCGAGCGGCCCTGGGTCGGTGCGCAAGGTAAAGCGCTTGCCTCCATGTTCGACGGTGAGGGTTTGAAGAGTCTCGAGCTGGCGCTTGAGTTCGCCCCATTCGTGCAGACGGCTGCCTTGGGCATGAAGACACTGGTCGAGCTCGTGGAGGAGTAAAAGGGCAAGGAAGGAGCAGAAGACGTGGCCGCGGATGGTGTCGTCGCAGCGATGGAAGATGGGGCGGGTGTCGAGCAGGCTCTTGGCGGTACGGAAGCGGGTCTCGACGCGCCAGAACTGCTTGTATTGGAGAGCGACCTCGGCGGCGGGCACGCAGGGAAGCGGGCAATGGCAAAGACTGGGCCGTTGGCGAGCAACGGCACAAGTCGCGGCGCGCAGAGG
Organism: Lentisphaeria bacterium; assembly: GCA_041690595.1. GTDB lineage: Bacteria > Verrucomicrobiota > Lentisphaeria > JABSQK01 > JAWLHB01 > JAWLHB01. Next base: position 5,130 of record JAWLHB010000088.1, on the reverse strand, counting down.
GAGGGATGGGTCAGGAGAAGGTGCCGAAATCGTGGCAGGCCTGAACCATGGCTTCGATGTTGGCGATGGGGACTTCGGGTTCGAGTATGTGGGTGGGTGAGAGAATGAGGCCGCCATTGCGGCCGTAGCGGTCGATGACGTGCTTGACGCGGGCGCGCACGTCGTCGGGGGTGCCGAAGGGCATGGTGGACTGAGTGCCCATGGTGCCGTCAAGGGAGATGACCTTGCCGAACTCGCGGTGGATGGCGTCGATGTCGAGGCATTCGGGCTGGAGTGGGTTGAGGACATTGACGCCGGCGCGGATGAGGTCGGGGACGATGGGGGCAATGTCGCCATCGCTATGGTACCAGATGCGAATGTCGGGGTGGAGTTCCCGGGCACGGGCCCAGACTTTGCGCCAGCGGGAGAGCATGAATCTTTCCCACATGGGCTTGCTGAACATGAGCGCGCCCTGGCTGGCGACGTCGTCGCCGCAGTGGAGCTGATCGACGCCGGCTTTGGCGAAGGCGGTGGCCTTGACCATGTTCTGCTCGAAGAGCTTGTCGAGCATGCATTCGGCCCACGCGGGACGATCGATCATGTCCATGAGGAAGGCTTCGTAGCCGCGGATCTGCCAGGCGGTTTCGTACATGTGTCCAACGGCGCCGATGACAACGTGACCGGCCTTTCTCGCCTCGGCGACCTGCTGGGGGAGGAGGCTGTCGTCGAAGGTGGCATAATCGTGAAGGGGATAGTTCTCGATCTGGTCGAGGGAGGTAGCGTTTCGGAGGGGAGAGACGTAGCCGAAGAAATGATAGAAGCCGCTGGGGACGACGGCGACGCCGTAGCCGTTGATGGTGGTACCCTTGGGCAGCTCGTCGAGGTTGTGGTAGGAACTATAGTCGATCTCGGGGATGTGGTCGGGCTTGCGAAGCTGGATATAGGTTTGCTGCATCATGCCGTAGTGTTCGTGGATCTGCTCGGTGCCCAGATGCTGGACAAGCCGCTGGCGCAGATCCTGCACGAAGTTGGCATAATAGAGGATGCGGCTGGGCCGCTGGTGGGATGTGGTGGCGAGATAGTCTTCGCGATCGGTTGCCATGGCAGGAACCCTCCGCAGAGTGTTTGGTTGAGGGGAAGGTAGCACAGGTAACGGCGGTGCAAATAGCGATTATGGTGGATTTCATGGATGAATTGGCGCCGGCCGGCGAGCGGGGAACAGCGTGGCCAGACCAAAGGCGCTAAAGCCGCAGGCATAGGCTGCCAGGAAGAAGCCGAAGAGGTACTTCTGAGCATCGAGGTAGACGCCCAGCGTGTACCAGCAATAGAGGCCGAGGAGCAGCTCCACCAGGCCGAGCCAGAGATTGACGGGGACGACGTAAGAGGTGCGGCGACGGCCACCGGCCATGCTGCCGCTCTTTGGCGTGCGGACAAAATCGCCTGGACGGCCGAGGAGGCCGTCGATGACGGCGTGGGCATTGTTGAGGCAGACGCCGGTGCCGACGACGAGCATGGCAGGAAAATGGAGGAAGGAGAAGAGGCCGCGGCGCAGGATGATGCCACTGCCGGTGTACATGACCCACGGGGCAATGGCGCTGATGACGATCAGTCCCCAGAGGATGCCCAGCAACAGGTTCCTGGCTGGCAGTGGCGTCCACAGGAGCATGGGCAGGGTGAGGATGCAGAGGGTGCACATGAAGAGGGAAACCAGGTAGTGGGTAAGATGCAGGGCAGCCTCGAGCTTCTGATAGAGGCTCAGCCGCCTGGTGCGGAGAATGGAGGGGAGGAGCTTGACGGCGGTCTGGATGGAGCCTTTGGCCCAGCGGCGCTGCTGGCTTTTGAAGGCGCCGATGGTGTTGGGGATCTCGGCCGGGCATTCCAGATCGATGTCGTAGCGCAGGTGGTAGCCGGCGAGCTGGGCGCGGTAGGAGAGGTCGAGATCTTCGGTGAGGGTATCGCCCTGCCAGCCGCCGGCGGCGTCGATGGCGGCGCGTCGCCAGATGCCGGCGGTGCCGTTGAAATTGAGGCAGAGGCGGTGGTAGCTCCGGGCGCCCTGCTCGGCCATGAAATGACCGTCGATGCCGACACTCTGGGCGCGGGTCAGCCAGTTCTCGAGACGGTTGAGGTGGCCCCATCGGGCCTGCACGCAGCCAAGGATAGGGTCAGGTTCAAGGAGGGCGATGGCGCGTTTGAGGAAGTGGGTGGGAATGACGAAGTCAGCGTCGAAGATGGCGATGAAGTCGCTGTCGGTGAGGGTCATGCCGTGAGCGAGGGCACCGGCTTTGAAGTGATGGCGATGGTCGCGGCGGATGACCTGGAAGGGGATGCCGGAGTGTTCCTGGGCGGCGCGGGCGGTGCGCTCGACGAGGTCGCGCGAGTCATCGGTGCTGTCGTCGAGGAGCTGTACGAGGAGGCGATCGCGGGGGTAGTCGATGGCGGCGACGCTGTGGATCAGGCGCTCGACGACTTCGCGCTCATTGTAGATGGGGAGCTGAATGGTGACATGGGGAAAGTCCGAGGGAGGCCGATCGCGCAGGTAGTCCTCAACTTCACGGTGGTTGGCGGCGCGCTGCCGCCGCTGCCGCAGCAGGAAGAGGGCGATCATGAGGTAACAGTGGAGGCCGTAGACCATCAAGCCGGCCAGGGCGACGGCATAAAGTGCGGCAATCGGGATCCAGACGATATCACGCATCATCAGCCGGGGGTTTGGATTCACGCATGCGTACGGGTGACGCGGGGAAGCGTTCGCGGGAGCGTTCGCGGCCGGTGCGAGGATCGATCTGGCCAAAGGCCAGAACGGCGGTTGGGCAGACGTGGACGCAGGCGGAGCAGCGTACGCACTGCGGATCGTTCATGGGGGCGCCCCGGTTGGCGAAGCTCATCACGTCGATTCCCTGGTGGCAGACGGCGGTGCACTGGTTGCAGGAGATACACTTCTTCTTGTCGGCGAAGATGCGGAAGCGGCTGAAGCGGGTATAGATATGCATCAGGGCGGCGAGGGGGCAGAAGAAGCGGCACCAGACACGGCCGCTGAAGTGGAAGTAGAGGCCGAAGCCCAGAATGCCGGCAAGCAGGATGTCGACGACGGGTTTCCAGCCGGTGGCGATGGCGAAGGGCTGGAAGGTGGCCGCGACGGGATTTCCGGCGGGGAGCAGCCAGCCGAGGAGGCGCCAGGCGAGGAGGAGGAAGGCGAGGAGCAGAAGTGCCTGGCCGGCCATGTTGAGACGATTCCAGAATGGTCCGTGTGGCATCTTGTGGCGATGGGTGTCGCCGAGGGTTTCGGCCATGGCGCCACAGGAGCAGATCCAGCCGCAGTAAGCGCCCTTGCCCCAAAAGTAGATCATGGCGGGGATCAGGACAAAGGTCTGGATGGCCCCGAGGACAAGCCACCCGATGAGAGGTTCGGCGGTGAAAATGTTATAGACGAAGAGTGGCCAGGCGAGGATGAAACCGAAGGCGCGCCAGTAGCTCTCATCAGGCATGAAGGTGTCGGCAAACCATTTGCCGAAGCCCGCATCGAAGGCGCCATTAGCGCCGATCCACGGGAAGAGGATGTACGGGAGCAGAAAGAGAGGGAGGATCTGGATAAGGATGAGTGTCCAGGTCTGCAGGGAGATGTAGGGCGTGCGGCGACGGCGGATCCGGCGGATGCCGAAGACGAGGATGAGCAGCGAATAGAGGCAGGTGTAGTAGAAGCCCGGATCTGTCATGCTCTGGTTGATCGTACCAAGGAGGGTAGTGGGGTCCGCGGCCCAGGCAGCGATCGTGCCGCCGAGCCGGTCGAAGATGCCCTGCACGGCCCATGGTCCCCAGGTGTATCCCTTCCAGAGATAGATGCCGGTGAAGACAGCGAGGATGAGCGCCATGCCGATCCAGAAGCGCGGACTCTTCTCACCGGCGACGCGAATGCCGCTGCGATGAAAAAAGTCGAGGGGAGGCTCGCGACCGATCATCGTGAAGACGATGTCATTGGTAAGTGAGTACTCACTACCCTTTGCGTCGAGAAGGACGACCGTCTCCTCATGGATCTCCTTGAGGCCGGTCTGCATGGCCAGGCGTAGGCGTCCGTCGCCTGCTGATGGGGCTGAATTCTGAACAAGCACGTCGAGTTTCGCCAGGTTTGCGGCTTTGGGGCGGGAAAAGGTGGACTGCCGATAGGAGAGGGTGACGTCGCCCCCGCACTCGGCGATGGCGATGGCGGTCTCGACGGCGCTGTCGCCGCCGCCGACAACGAGGACCTTTCGTCCGCGGTAGTCGTTGGGGTCGTAGAGAGTATTGTAGACCTTCTCGCGTTCTTCGCCGGGAACGTTGAGCCGGCGGTGATTGCCGCTCTTGCCGATGGCGACGATGACGCGGCGCGCTTCAAGGGGTTCGGCGCCTTCCAGATGGACGCGGAGGTGCTTGCCCTGGCGTTCGATGCGCTCGACGCGCACCTGGCGTGGCTGGAGCTCGGGGCCGGCTGTCTGGGCGCGAAGCTCCTCGAGGAGGGGCTCCTTGCGGTCCGCCTTGAACTGAAGATCGCCGGCGGGGGTCATGTCGGTCGGATAGGCAAAAATTGGTTTGGCGCGCGGGAAGTTGACGATGGTGGAGAAAGGTTGGCTGGCTTCGCAGATGACAAAACGCAGGTCGTGGTTGCGTGCCTCCAGGGCGGCGGCCATCCCGCTGACACCCGCACCAACGATGACGAGGTCGAGGATAGCGGAATCGCCGTCGCGGAGGCTGGTCTGGAAGGAGGAGTCAGCAACGAGGCGCTGGACGGCTCGGGTGCCGGTGTCGCCGGCGAACTTGAGGAGGGGAATGCCGGTCAGGTCGCCAACGACGATGACGCCCGGTACATTGGTGGTTCCGTCGGGCCGCACCTCCGGCAGCGTCTCGACCCGCCCAGCCGGCCACTGGGTATGGAGCCAATGCATGTAGCGTTCGATCATGCGCGGGAGGCCTGGGATAGGAGGTTGATGGAGAAGGGGCGAGAACGTGCGGAACGGCGGATGCGTGCTGAAGGTAGTATAGTCCACTTGGCCCGAGTGTCATGTCACAACTCCAGCGGGGCGCTAACCCAACTTCAGCACTTTTCGATGATTTTGAGGCTGAGTGTTTCATTTTTCGTCACTCCTGGCTCTCTGGGGTATGCCAGGATCGTTGAGGCTTCAT
>JAWLHB010000087.1:0-7890 GCA_041690595.1 Lentisphaeria bacterium | reverse complement strand
CCGCTAGCGGCACACCGCACCAAAGTTATACGGTCGAAGTCTTTGAGGTGCGCCGACGTTTCGCTGCCGCTGCCGGTCAGGGTGAACCGCAGGATCTCCAGATCGCGAGTTGGAGTTCGCTCCTACACCAAAAGAACCAACCCGCTCCCACCGCGAAAATTTTGGGAACCTTTCGGTCCTCCCGCTCATCTCTCCGGTGCATTCAACAGCCGGAGCCACGTCATGACCACCCTGTTCCACTCCGCCTTCCGGGATGCCCGGAGACGCTTTCTGAGGGCTTCCGCCGGTGCGACGCTGTCGGCCGGCGGCATCGCGCTGGTCTCGGGCATCGGTGCCAAGGCTGCCTTCGCGTCCGACAAGGCCGATGCGGGACTGACCGACATCCAGATCCTGAACAGCGCGGTCGCGGCCGAGCACGAAGCCGTCGCCGCATACCAGCTCGGCGCCGACTCCGGTCTTCTGAGCGCAGCAGTCGCTAGGACCGCGCTCGCGTTCCAGTCGCACCACCAAGCTCACATGGCTGCGCTGGCTGGCGCGCTGCGCAAGCTCGGCGCCGAGCCGGTCGAGGCGAAGAAATCCTACGACTTTCCGGTCGAGAAGCTCCGGAAGGAGCGCGACGTGCTGGAATTTGCTGCGGGCCTGGAGCGGGGCGCGGTCAGCGCGTACGCTGGTGCGATCCCTCGCTTCGACGATCGGCAGCTTTCGCTCGCGGCCGCCAGCATACTCGCCGACGAGGCAATGCACTGGGCCGTGCTACGCACTGCACTCGGGCTCGACCCGGTGCCAGGTGCGTTTTTTTCGTAGGTGTGACCATGAATACGGCCAACAGCCACAGCAGGGAGGTCGCCGCAGTGTCCGGAGATACGCCCGCCGCCGACGACATCGGAATCGTGCAGAGGGTCCTGGGCGGCGACGTCCAGGCGTTTGCAATTCTGGTGCGCCGCTACAACCAGCGCCTGTTCCGGCTCGCCCGCGGCATCGTCGGCGACGATCAGGAAGCCATGGACGTGCTCCAGGAATCTTACGTCCGCGCCTTTGCGAGCCTCGGCTCGTTCAACGGCCCGGACGGGTTCCCGACCTGGCTGTACGTGATCGTCCGCAACGAAGCGCTCTCGCAGCTCCGGAGGCGACGCCGCGAAACCCCGACGGAGGCCGACACCATGGAATCGATCATCGAAGATGCCGCCGACCCGGATGATGCGGCGCCCGACCGGGCCCTGCACGCAGAGCGTCTGGCGGGCGTGCTCGAGTCCGCGATTGACCGCTTGCCGCCACCGTTTCGCGTCGTGTTCGTGCTGCGCTCGATCGAGGGCATGAGCGTGCGCGAGACCGCGGAGATACTCGAGTTGAACGAAAAGACCGTGAAGACCCGGCTGTTCCGCGCGAAGCGCCTGCTGCGGCAGCACCTGGAACGCAAGTTTTTCGCAGCCGGTGACCGCGTCTACGAATTCGCCGGCGCCCGCTGTGACCACCTCACCGCGACAGTCATGGCCCGGGTGACCGCCATCGTACAGGGAGAGCTGCAATGAACGTTGGTCCACTGCTGGTCCTGACATAGGGCCTGTGCCTGCTGCCGCTAGGCGCGGCGAGCCACGATCGCGGCTCGGACAGCGATCGAGGGCCGAGCCATCGGGGATCGGATCTCGATCGGGACCACCCCCCGCGCGCGAATCTGCACGATCTGAAGCAGACCCTCGACGCCGTCGAGACGCTGAACCTCGGCCGCCGGATCTTCCGCCACGACACCTTCGGTGACGAGGTGTTCTGGGGTGACGCGCTGCGGCTGCACCAAGCGATCGCCGGCGCCGCGAACGGCGGCGTCGGATCGGGCGTCTCCCCACGTACCGCGCTGTCGCTCGGCCTGAAGGTCGACCGTCAGGCGCTGCCGCAGAAGCTGCAGTCGCAGGTCGTGCGCGGGCGCGTCGACCTCGACGACCCCGCCACCACACTCGCGCTGCTGCAACTCGATGCGGTCGTCGGCGTGAAAGGCTTCTTCGAGGAGGATCGTCTCGCCTCGATCGGCATCACCTGTGCGCTCTGCCATTCCACCGTCGACGACTCGCTCGCGCCCGGCATCGGACGCAGGCTCGACGGTTGGGCGGCCGGCGATCTGAACGTGGGCGCAATCATCGCCGCGGCACCGAACGTCGAGCCCCTGGTCGACCGGCTGTCGTTCGCGATTCCTGGCATCGACGCGGCCACCGTGCGCACCGTGCTGCAGAGCTGGGGTCCAGGCAAGTTCGACGCGAGCCTGCTGATCGACGGCAAGGCGTTTCAGCCGGACGGCGCACCGGCAGCGACCTTGATCCCGTCAATTTTCGGTCTAGCGGGCGTCAACCTGCACACGTGGACCGGCTGGGGGTCAGTGACGCACTGGAACGCATTCGTCGCAAATCTCGAGATGGGCGGACAGGGCGTGTTCGTCGACGATCGGCTGCGCGACCCGGCGAAGTTCCCGATCGCGGCTGCGGCCGGCCTCCATGACGTGCGCAACGATCCCGATCTAGTGACGCCAAAACTCGGGCCGCTGCACCTGTATCAGCTCTCGCTCGAGCCGCCGAAGCCGCCACGAGGCCTCGTCGACGAAGCCGCCTCCGAGCGCGGCGAAGCGCTCTTCAACGGAGCGGCCGACTGTGCCCGCTGCCACGTGCCGCCACTCTACACGGAACCCGGCTGGAACATGCACACCGCCGACGAGGTCGGCATCGACGTGTTCCAGGCGGAGCGGAGTCCGGACGAGCGTTACCGTACGGCGCCGCTGCGCGGCCTGTGGACCCGCGGCGACCGCGGCTACTACCACGACGGCCGGTTCGCGACCCTGGGCGACGTCGTGGATCATTACGACGCCCACTTCTCGCTCGGCCTCACCGAGCAGGACAAGGACGATCTGGTGAGATTCCTGCAATCGCTCTGATCACCGCGGAGGGGACCAGCGGAGCAATGGGAGCGAACTCCAGTTCGCGATCTGGAGCTGGACGGCCCGACCCGATAGGCCGCTATTTGGCATTGGCAGCGCCAAGCGTCCAGTCACACGGACCTCCCTTGACGCGCCCGAATTCCGGGCCGGTAATCACAACTTTCAGGTTCCTACTTGCGGCTATTCCATCAATGCACAACAATGTGTAGCGCGAGAAACGCCGGGGGTCCACCTCCTTAAATATCAATGAGTTACCCCATTCCTGGCGTGAAAAGATGCGATCGAATTGCCGGAGAACTTTGCGACAATCTGCTCGATTCGGCGCGAGACGACGCGATTTCTAAGAAAGGCATTTTTACCTTATAAATCAGCAGGTTAAGAATCTCATGGGGACCCCACGCTGGCTACCTACAGCCTCGGGTTGAGCCAGTGAACCGCATCGTCGTCCTGCGCCATTTCTCTTGCGTTGGCGTTTGGATCGCATTACGGTCAACCCTGAAGGGAGGCACCAGTGCTAAAATTTCTCTTTGACCACAGTGGGCAACTCGTGGATAATTCTGCGCCCCAAAATTGCCTTTTCCTCAGCGACTTCAATCATGCTTACTAAAGAAGAAGCGCTAAACGCGAATAAGCTTGCGGCCGAGGTGGGTGAACGAAAGTTCGGCCACTTTGACCACGATGCGCCGATGGTATCGGGTCCTCGCGATGTGGTCGCCAATACGCTTTCCCCAAGCCGAAGACCACGTTCGGCCGAGCCAGCCATTGTCTTCACTGAGCGCCTAAACACCTCCACAGGCAGGACCGAGCTCGCGATCTCGCTCGAATAGCCACGGCGTGATTCGTATTCTGGGAGGAACCCATTTTCTCTGCCTCTTTCGCGGAGACGATGCTTCCAATGTTGTACGCGCCTTTAAGAAGTTCGAAGAAGCGACTAGGGATCTTTCCCGGCTGAGGCGCATCAGCCCCATCTTTGGCGTGAACGGGGCAGATCCACCAGATTTCTCCGGAACGTCATACTTGTTCTTCGTTGGCCCTCTATTTCCTGGCAGGTTCGAACTGGCCGGGGACTATTCGATGTACCTGTCATTGGGCACATACAACCTTCTTGTCCACTGTCCAGAGTCGCAAGAGCAGCAAATCGAGCGCTATGTCAAATCGCACGGAGCGCCTTTCGAGAAGTGGCATGTCGTCGACGGAGCCATTGCCTGCATAACGGCAAGTGAACTCGAGATTCCGGCATCTGAGGTGCTGAGCGTCCACCTGGAGATAGAAGACGCGCTCGAGCCTGCGGCACGAGAGTATCGGCTCCTTACGTCTGGAATCTCAAAATATGGACTCCGATACCGGCATGAGTCACTCGAGCGTATTCGACGCTTTAACGAGGTCTTCGCAGCAATCGTGTCAGAGGAGGGGAATGAGCTAGCTCGCCTCCATGACCTCACGATCGCGAACGCCGCCTTGTCTAGGTACTACTCGAATGTCTATTCCGGCACATCACCGATATTGGAGACAGAGTGCTCTTTTACCACACACTCGCTCCTGGGCTTAGGAGTCGCAACTACAGCACTGGAGCAGATTGAGGCCTATGTCGGAAAGGTAATCGCAGAACACCAACCGATAGCCCGCATACGAAGCCTTCGGTACGTTGAACCACAAGTCGCTGGCAGCCATCTCTGGAGCGTGCACCCAGAGGACGAATTCTACAAAACCGACCAACTATTCGCCCACGGCGAAAGCCAGGACGTCCGTGACCTTCTCCAATCGAACGCGAGCTTGCCGACAATCCCACTTGTTCCTTACTACAGTGGCAGAGACGGGTTTAGAGCAACGCGCTACTCGCTCAGCGCACCGGTAGATGCCATCGCAGGGTGCAACACGGTCCAGTGGACTCTGCTTACTTTGACACACGAGATATCACACACACTTATAGACGGCGTGTTCGGTGTCCTACTCCCAAAACCCAGCGATTCCGAGGCACTCGACGCAGTTCGGAGGAGATTGAGCGACGGATCGTACAGGTCGCTGTTTGAACAGGCTCAAACCCTTCTAGTGATGGGCCTGTGCCGAGTTGCCAAGTCGGATGACCGAGTCGAAGACTTAGCCTTGGCGATTCAACAAGCGCACGCCGAAGTAAACGAGCTGCTGACTCACATCATCGACTTCTTCTACTTTTATCGCGAAGAGGTACAGCTCTATATTCGCTCGGTATGGTCAAGCTGGGCCGTAATACCGAATATCGAGCATCGCATTCCTGAGTATCTTTGCCGCACGCTCTCAGCGCTCTACATCAAGCACGTCGGCAGAGCTGATGGTCCGGAGATCACATTATCCATTCTGGTTCGCGAGCTGCAGCAGCTACGAGAATCCAGCATTGCTGACACGCGAACCGCCGCATTTATTGAGGAAGCATTAGGCTTGCTCGAAGACGAAGCCACTTGGGTAACTGCTATTCAGCGACGAGAGTTGCTGGTTCTATTCGCCAAAGCTTTCCTTGGCTCAGACATTATTCGTCGTTCGCTGAGCGCCGAACCAACTGTCGTATCTGATTCATCTCGTTCCGGAGACGTATACGGGTTCTCCAACTTAGAATTCCGCGACGAGCCCATCGCCAACCCTTTGCGCTTCATCGAACACTACTCCTCTACCGAACAGAAGCCTCATCTGTATCGTTCTGTCTGGCTCCTACAACAGCTCGCGTTCAGCCATGTCTGAAGCAGACGATGCAATAGCCGAGACGGGCCAGACTTTTTCAGGCGCTCTATACGTCTCCCCATTCGGCCATCATCCAGTCCGTGCTCTTCTCGAACAAGAGGAGCTACGCTTCAGAGTCGATGAGCGCTCGCTAAGCTGGCAACGCTTTTCCGTATTCCCCGAGCTGAATTGGGCTGACCGAGGTGAAAATAGACAAGAGGAGGGATACTCATTCTTCCTTCGAGACGGCGCTGCTGATAGGTTCCTAGTTGTCGCGAACCACCGAAATGCTGTGGATCGGCTGCTCGAAGCCCTTGATCTTGCACGCCACCTTAAGTCGCCACTAATCAAGGTGCGAAACTTCGTCGGCGATATTGCTGCGAGTCCTGCCGGGTACTCTATCAGTGTTGTATGGGCTAGAGTCGAAGGCTATGGTTCAGCTCTTCGTACAATCGCCTTGTTCGGAGACGACATCACAGAGTCTGGGTTATTCAGGCAGAACTCATCGGCCATATATCCCTACCGCGTCACCATGCGGGACGTAAGATTGGACTCCAATGTGCTCAGCATCAGTTCACGCGGTGAAATCAGCTTCAACCTCGCTGGCCCACATTCTCTGAACCAAGTAGATGACGCCCTTCGCCACCTTACTCAGAGAGGCTACCTTAGATGGGAAGGATAGCGTGACCCCATGACAGCTTCAGTCGATACTTCGGCAATGAAGAGCCCTCAAAGTTGGGACAGAGATGACCTCGTCAAGCAGCACATCGCGCGATTGCTCATTCAAAACCGACTAAGCTTAGTCCTCGGAGCAGGTATATCTTTCGCGGCCGGGCTCCCTAGCTGGGAAAAATTCACCGCCAACCTAGTGGCTATCAGCGGTATAGCGGTACCCGATGGGCTGGATGCACCGAGCACCTCGGAGTTCATTCGCTCCAAACTACCAGACGAGAAATTTATCGGGCTTTCAAGAGAGGCCCTCTACCTCGAAACGGCCGTAGAGATTCAGGACTTGGTCAGGATCGAGTTGTTCCGATCGCTTAGCTTCTTGTTCATGCCGACTCGCCGCGGATCAATTCGACAGATCGTATCGTTCAACTTCGACGACTTGCTTGAGCGCTATCTACGCCACTTCGGTGTCGTCGTTGTCCCGACGCGGCACATGCCAAGATGGAAGCCCGATTGCGACATCGAAGTGTTGCATCCTCACGGTTATCTTCCGTCAGTCCAGAGCGAGAGCCCCTCTGAACAGATCATCCTGACGCGAATGGACTTCGACCGATTGAGCGGCCCCCAACAATCTCCTTGGAAGCAAGAGCTCTCAAGCATTCTCCGCTCGAGTTTTGGGTTGTTCATCGGCCTGTCGGGCGACGACCCTCACTTGTCGTCAATACTGGTCGACGTCAACGATACTCACGTTGCGAAGCGCCAAGGCTATCCTTTTTGGGGGGTAAGGTTCTCTGACAATTCAATGGACCCCAGGAGCACGTTCTGGGAGCAGCGCGGGATAAAGCAGATCACCGTAGACAAGCATTACGCGAACCTTCCAGAGTGGCTCCTTGAGGTAACTCGTGTGGCGGTTGAGGGAATGGCATCGAACGCTTAGAACTAGACGTTCCTATTCTCCGTTTCCTTCTTGCGTGGATCTGCCGAGGAACTGCTCCTTCGGAACGCTCTCCCACCGCAACCCGGTAACGATTCCAAACCTTCCGTGCTCGTTCGGCCGCATAACACCATGGACCGAAACCGTATGGCTCCCCGACAGACGCGGATCATCGGAGGTCGCCAGCAAACGGGGACATCCAGCAGGCAGAACAAAGGCCGTCCCCGTCAACGGCGATCTGAGGTAGAGTCCTCTCGCTGCCTCTGGTCCCTCCACTCCTTCCAGTCCAGATAGTCCCAGCGCCACCGCGTCTGCCACCGGTTGAGGAGCCAGAGGAAGACGGCTGCCGCGGCCATGATAGCTATGCCGAGTGGATCCATGGCCGTTCGGTAAGGTTCCAGTTGAACAAGGCCATAGTATAGCGCGTGGTCAGTTCGCTACCGCCGGCCGCTAGGTTGTGGAGCGAAACGACATCCTACTTCTCGGTATCGAAGAACGCAGCACAACGTTGTGATACCTCGCTGAAAGCTTGTGTCCCGTCAAGTGGTGTAACTATCGATCTCCGCTCACCGGGTCTCAGGTGTCAACGCCGACTGAAAATTGACCCCCTTTCCGCTCCTGTCGCCGAAGTAAAGTTGACCCCCCTGACGGTGCGATTGAGCGCTGGCTGACCTTCGGT
>JAWLHB010000086.1:0-8078 GCA_041690595.1 Lentisphaeria bacterium | reverse complement strand
TCACTATTTCGCCAGAAATGAAACCGCTTGAGCCTGTGGTCCGCACAAAAGGCTCAAAAATCGCCATTTCAGCCGTCACTTATGCTGAAGTTGGGCTAGGGACAGCGGCAGGTCGTCCTCCCTGGCGGCGACAAACAGATCATCCGGCAGCGGTAGCCACAGGCTCCCCCAATGACGGCACTCCCACAGGATCTTCACTTTCTTGTCCATCTGATTCGTCCTTTTGCTGGCAGTATTCGGGTGGTCCACTTATTAATCGGCAACTCCGCAAGTTTCTCACGCACCCCGGCAGCAATAGGCACAATCTTTGATATGCACGGCCCCGAACAGCATGAAAATGAGGACCAATCTGCCACCATTATTACGCGGAACAGAGAGGAGATCGAGCCCCTGTTGCGCCGACGCGCCGCCTGCGAGATCGTCACGACGGCGTCCGTCGACGAGGTGGTCAGCCGAGTGCTCGAGAGACTGTAGATAGGCCAGATGAGACTGTAAATGACCCGAATGCACCAATGAATGAGACTGTAAGTGCGCTTCGTGAGACTGAAGGTGAAACGGCAAGGCTTGCCATTCTGGAAATTCTCCACACATCGCCAGTGGCCCCACGCGGAGGGGGCTTGCATTGGGGAGGTGGGGGGAATAGCTTTGGAAAGGTGGTGAAATCGGTTTATCGGGATGGTTCTCATGCTTCGTTATCTGATTTGTGGCATGGTAGGGTTGATGGCCTTCTGCCTGGTGGCGGGTGGAGCGGAGATTGACCCGGCAACGGAGGCGGTTATTCGTGAGAGCCTGCCGGCGGGGGATTTCGAGTGGCGACTGCTGCGGGGAGCGGGCTTTCTGTCGATTCATGCCCAGGATCCGGCGAGCGGCCGGAACCTGCTCTGGATTCAGGTCATTGTGCATGAGGAGATGACGAAGGAGTATGCGCAGTCGTACCGCGAGAGCTGCAATGGACTGCCGGCGATGCGGACGGAGGACCGCTGGGTCTGGGTGTTGATGGGGCGGGTGGAACTGCGTGTCAGCGCCAGAGCGGCGGTCTACAGGTCCGACAAGGAGCTGGATGCTTTTGTTGGCGGCTTCAATCGCGAGGTGCTGCAAAGTCTTTGAGGCTGTGGCGGCGACTCGATTTGCAATGTCGGAAGTCGCAGGTGAAGATTTGCTTGCATGTGCTATGGTACTGGCAGCTCAACAGCCACATAACAGGAAGCACATCGGTGAATTGCGACATCTGCCATCGCCAGTCGGCGACGATCCACATCCAGGAAATCATCAACGGCGCACGCAAGTCGGTGCACCTGTGCGGGGATTGCGCCGCGCGCAAGAATCTGAGTACGCAGGTGCTGCGCGACTTTACGGTGAGCGAGTTTCTGAGCACCTTCAGCGAGCTGGCGGAGAAGCTGCCGGGCGCCAAGGCTGAGGAAACGGTCTATCCGGATATTTCGTGCGGTTCGTGCGGGACCTCCGCACAGGATTTCCAGGAGAGCGGCACGCTTGGCTGCCCGGAATGCTACGACGCGATGGCGATCGTGCTGGAGGATATGCTGGAGGAGCTGCATCGGGATACGACGCATATCGGAAAACCGCCGCGCGCGGGTGAGCGGCCGAGCCAGGCATCGCTCAATGATGCGCCGATGGTCAATCTGCAGATCGATCTTCTTCGCCGCGAGTTGCAGGACGCGGTCACGGTGGAGGATTATGAACGCGCCGCGCATCTGCGAGACGAGATGACGACGCTGACCCGGGAGCAGGCGGTCTGATGCGCCAGCAGGACCTAATCCAGGGCTTCACCGCGTGCGCGGCCCCGTGGCTGAGCGGGGCGCAGTCGGAGGATCCGATCGCGCTCGGCTGCCGGGTGATGTTTCGCCGCAACCTCGTAGGCCATCCGTTTCCCCTCAAGGCATCGGTCGCGGTGCGCCGGCGGCTGCAGCTGAACATCGCCGAGGCGGTGGCGACGACAGAGGTGCCCCATGGCGGCTGGACGCTGGATCTCACGACCCTGAGTTCGCTGGACCGTCTGGCACTCTGCGAGCGGCGTCTGAGCCAGCTGAGCCCAGCGGCGCCGGCGGAAGGTTGCGCGCTCTTCGTGAACGCGGATCAGAGCCTGTCGATCACCAGCAACGACCAGGATCATGTCTGCGTACAGGGGGTGCGGCCGGGAGCGAACCTCTGGAAGCTCTACTGCCGGGTGGCGGAGCTTGACGCGGCGCTGGCGGAGGAGCTGGAGTATGCCTACACGCCGCCGTTGGGCTACCTGACGGCCCAGCCGGAGCATGTAGGTACCGGGCTTCGCGCGGGGGTGGTTCTGCACCTCCCGGGGCTGCTCCTGGCGGAACAGATGGACCAGGTGGCCAATGCGATCGACCAGATGCACTTGAGCATGCGCAGCGTCTTCGTCAATGACGAGGAAGCGTGCGGGAATCTTTATGAAGTGGCGAACCGTTCGACGCTGGGCGAGTCGGCCGAGACGATCGTGCGGCGGCTCTGCAAGGTGACGGGTGACTTGATCACGCAGGAGCGCCGCGCGCGGCAGGTGGTGATGCGCGAGCGTTCGCTGTGGGTGTGCGACTATGTGAGCCGGGCGAACGCGCTGCTGCGGCATGCCTTCCGCCTGGACAGCAGCGAAGCGGTGAATCTGCTATCGGCGGTACGCTTGGGTGTCGATCTGGGGATGCTGCCGCGCCTCGAGCGCCAGCAGCTGGACAGGCTGACACTGCTCAGCCAGTCGGGACATCTTCAGAAGCATCTCGGGCGGGAGTTGGATATCGAAGAGCGAAATGCGGCGCGCGCGGCGCTGGTTCGCGAGTTGCTGGAGAGTGCCGATCACGAGGGCTGACGCGTGACTGAGGAGAGTGTTTCCCCATGACCGATAAAGAATCCTCGAAGAACGACACCGAACGCAATCTGGGGCGGCATGAAACGCTGCGCTCGGGAGAGATCGTGGTCCGGCACCTGGGCAAGTACCTGCTGACTGGCCGCATCGGTATCGGGGCGACGGGAGAGGTTTGGCTGGGGCATCATCCGGAGTTGCAGATACCCATCGCGGTGAAGGTCCTTTCGAGCCAGGCGGTGGCGCAGAAGCCCGACTATCTTCAGCGTTTTCTGCTGGAAGCGCAAACGGCGGCGAAGGTCAATCATCCGCATCTGGTACGGGTCTACGACGCCGGCATCGACAACGACGAGTATTTTATCGTGATGGAGTACGTGGAGGGGAACACCCTGCAGCGCCTGCTGCGCGAACATGGTGCTCTGGACCTGGATTTCGCGGTGGACCTGATCATGCAGATCGGTGATGCGCTGAAAGCGGCGAGCGATCATCACATCATCCACCGGGACATCAAGCCGAGCAACATCATCGTCGACAAGGCGGGGTTGATTGCCAAGTTGAGCGACCTGGGCTTTGCGAAGCAGCTTCACACGTCCAGCAACCACACCCAGATCGGGACCAGCCTTGGGACGCCTACCTACATGGCGCCGGAGCAGGCCCAGGATTCACGGAATGTGGACCTGCGCAGCGACATCTATGCGCTTGGCGCCACCTTCTACCACATGGTGACGGGGCATGCCCCCTACCCCGGTCCCAGCGCCGTGGAGCTGCTCGAACAGCATATCCGCAATCCGGTTCCGGATCCGCGGCTGGTGGATCCCACCATTCCGGCCAGCATTGCACGGATCATCATGAAGATGATGGCGAAGCTGCCGGAGAGCCGTTACCAGACGGTGGAGGAGTTGCAGGAGGATCTGCGGAAGGCGCACGACGGTTCGCGGTCGCTGGCCACGGGGCTGAAGATGGCGCTGCGAGAGACGATGGCATCGTTCGGCTCACATCTAAGCCCGGCACAACGGGTCTTCATCATATCGGTGGTGGTGGTGCTGCTGCTGGGAATCATCCTGGCTGGCGCGGCGCTGCTGGTTCTGCTGCTGAGTTAGGCAGCGGTCAGCGGCCACCCATGCGGTAGAAATCGGTGATTTCGGCATCGGTGAGGACGCGCTTGAAGACGACGATCTCGTCAATCACGCCGGCGAAGAATCTGCTACCGTGGTCGCCGCCGCGGGAGGCGGCCTGGGAATCGACGCCTATATAGCCGAAGGTGATATCACGAGCCACTCCCGCCCCAAGTGCTTCGCCATCGTGTTTCTTGGCGCCCGCGACCTGTTCACCGTTGACATAGATCTTGGAGTCCATGAGAATGCCGTCACTGGAGTACCAGCCAACGAGGAGGTACCAGTTGCCGATGCCGTAAGCGGGCGAGGTGGTCATGGGCGCCGTGCTGCCATTCCTGTCCGTAGTCACCCAGCTGGCGGCCAGACTGCCACCCACGGCGTCAAAGCCGAGTTCCCAATTCTCGTTGCCATCCAGGGAGATGACAGCCTGATCGGCATCGCGCGCCGGCTTGACCCAGGCGAGCACGGTCAGGTTATCGAACTCCCCCTTACGAGCCTGCAGACCGAGAGCGACATAATCGTCGACGCCGTCGAAGAGGAGTCCGAACTTGCCGACCCATCGTCCTTCATCGCGGCGCCACTGGGCGCCATGGATGGAGCCGTTGAAATCGGGTGGTCGATAGTCGATGTCGCCCGGATCGCCGAAAGCGACATTTTCGAGGGTGCTTCCTTCACCCTCCTCGAAGTCATAGTAGGCGATGATATCGGCATCCGTGCGCA
The DNA here is from genome assembly GCA_041690595.1 of Lentisphaeria bacterium. Taxonomy (GTDB): domain Bacteria; phylum Verrucomicrobiota; class Lentisphaeria; order JABSQK01; family JAWLHB01; genus JAWLHB01. The sequence goes on along the minus strand of JAWLHB010000086.1, from coordinate 3,416 downwards.
GATCCCGGGAATATCCCAGCCAGCGGGTATAGCGAGCTTCCTGCTGGGAACGCATGACACTGCCCACGAGCAGAGCCGCGACGATCATGATAACGATAACTACAATGAGCAGCTCCAGCAAGGTAAATGCGAATCGCCTTACTCCGAACATGAGCCTCTCTCCTTTGACACTTGCAAACATTACGTTCATATGCGTGGCGATTATAGCATAAAGAAGAGCTATAGGCAATAACGCAGCAAGGAAACAAACGCCAACCTTTCGCTCGCAGGCAGCAGCCCCCGCCACAAACTCAGAAGAGTTCATCCGGGGTGAGCAGTTGCTCCTCTCCGTCACCGGGCACCGGCAGCGGTGCTTCAGTACCAGCTTCATCAAGGCGGCTCTCCAACCCCGTGGGAACCAGATCGAGCATACCGAGGTCGCGCAGTAGCCCGAGCCGTGCCAGATGGTAGTCAACGAGGGCACGCGTCAAGGCGTTCTGAGCTTGAACCATGGCATTCTGGGCTTCGAGCAGGTCGCGCGTCTCAGCCCGTCCAGCTTCCAGGAGCAGGTTGGCGCTTTCCACGCGGCGGCGGGCGAGATCGACGGAGATGCGCTGGATCTGGTAGTTCTGCCGGGCGCTTTCGAGCACGCGCAGGGCGCCGCGGACATCATCCCGGATCTCATCCACGGCGAGTGAAAGCTCGCGCAACTGGCGCTCGAAGTCGATGAAGGTGCGCCGGTAGGCATTTCTTTCGCGGAGCTTGTCGAGCGGGAGTTTGAAGCGGAATCCTGCCCGTCCGACCCAATCGTCGGCGTTGAATCTGGCGAGCTGGTCATTGGGATCGCTGATGAGGCTGGCTTCGGCGAAGAAGTCGAGGTTGCCCTTGAGGGCATCCGCGGCGACAAGGATCTTCCGCTTGGAGTCGTCAAAGCGATCGACGGTATTGATGAGGTCGAGTCGATTGGCGAGCGCCATCTGAATGGCGGTTGCCTCGGTGAGCGGCACGGGGGGCAAACCCATGTCGGCCAACTCGGCGAGGGCGGTGGGATCGAGAGAGAGTCGCATGCTGAGCGGCATGCCGAGGAGGAGCTTGAATTCGTCGAGGGAGGCGCGGTATTGCTCAACCGCGTCGATGTAGCGATTGCGGGCGCGGAGTTCGTCCTGCTTGGTCTGGTCAACCTGAAACTCGGGGAGCCTGTCGACGGAGAGAGCTTCGGCGCGCTGCCGGGCACGGATGAGGTTCTGGTAGTTGCTCCATTCGTTGCGCACGGTATCCTGCTGCTGGAGGAGGCGGTAGTAGCGGGAGGTGATGTCAACGGCGAAGGTACGCTGATAGCGGGTGAAGGCGCGAATCTCGTAGATGACATTTCGCTCGGCCTGAGTCAGGTTTTCGGCGACGATATCGGCGCCATAGCCGCGCAACAGGGGCTGCACGAGGTTTACCGAGAGAAGCGTGGTGGCGGTGCGTCGGGGATCGCCGGTCGTGAAGGCGGCGAGCTCGTTGACGATGCTGAGGCCAACGCTGGTGCCTCGCTCGAGGAGCTGCGCGACGCTGAAGCGGTTGGAGAAGTTGACGCGCTCATCGTTGCTGAGCCGACTGATGCCGGCCTCGGCGGAATGATCGAATCGCGGCTCGAAGAGATAACGTTCGGCGGTGAGTGCGAGGGCCGCGAGGTAGAGGTTTTCCTTGCGGGTCTGATAGGTGCGGTTGTTGATGACCGCGTACTTGAGCGATTCGGGCAGGTCAAGAGTAAGAGAGCCGGTGCTGTCGCGACTGGCAATGATCTCTTCGGGAGGAATCTCCTCTGGAGGCCGTTGGCTCCACTCGGTCTCGATGCTGAAGGGTTGGTCGTGGCCGAAGACATCCCGCTGCTTCTGCTCGATGATGCGGTAGACATCGGTATCCGCTTTCTGTTTGTAGCGGCTGGCGCTACACCCGGTCAGAACCAGAAAAAGTACCAGAAAAACCGAAATAACGCGAGACGTCCTGCACTCCCCCATCACCTTCCCCTTGTTGAAACTCACCCCCGGTGTTCGGAGGTTCAGTACGTTAGCATCCAAGTCAGACAAGGAAAGCTCTGCTATTGTTCCATCGGCTGCTTGACGGACGGTGCGTCAGCCACCATTGTTGCCACAAGACATAGTAACCCAAGACCTTCGACGGAGCACCTATCCATCCATGCCTTTTGACTCTGGAAACATCAGCCTGGCCATCTGCCGGATCCCACGCGAGCTGCCGGAAGACGTGCTCGACCTCTTCATTGCCAAAGCGGCCGGCCCCCTTGCCAACGTGGCGGAACTGCCGAAGATCGGTTGGGTGACGGGTCGGCACATGCTCGACACCAACCTGACCCAGGAGACGGCTTTCACGGCCGGTTACCTCCATCTGGTCCTGCGGACGGCACAACGCAAGATTCCGCCCTCACTCTTCAAGGCGGAGTGCGCGGTGGAGGAGCTGGCGATGATGCAGGCACTGAACACGCAGCGTCTGTCGCGGAAGCAGAAGAAGGAGATCAAGGATGCGATCAACGACCGGCTGATCAAGCAGATGCCGCCGACCCTCTCCGGGATAGCCTTTGTGGCCGATCCGGCGACCCAGCTTCTCTATGTCGCCTGCAGCGCGGTCAGCAAGCTGGACGGCTTTCTCGGCGAGTTCGGCCGGACCGTGGAGCTGGATCCGATCCATCTGGGGCCGGAAGCCGCGGCAGAGCATCTCTTCGGGGTCAATCCACTGGATATCTCCGCCCTCACCTTTTCGCCGGAAGTGCCGGCGGACGACAGCGACAATTTTCTCGGTCGGGACTTCGCGACGTGGCTCTGGTACTTCCAGGAGATCGGTGGCGGCGTCTTCCAGGTAGAGCGGCTGGGTGCCTTCGCCGTCGCGATCGACGGCCCGCTCACCTTCGTGGGTGAGACGAGCAGCGCCGTGGAATCGGTGGTGCGCAAGGGGACACCGACGAACAGCGCCGAAGCGAAGGCTGCGTTGCTGGTGGGCAAGAAGCTGAAGAAGGCGAAGTTCACGATTGCGCGCGCCAATGACAACTGGACCTTTACGCTCGACGCGGAAAACTTCCTCTTCAGCGGGTTGACGCTGCCGCCGGGCGAGTCGCTGGATGCCAACTCCCACTTCCAGGAGCGGATCATGCTGATTCACGACTTCCGGGAGGCCTTCTTCACCCTGTTCAAGAAGTATCTCGATCACGTGACGGACGAGACGCGTCACGACAAGCTGCAGCGTGGCATCCTCGACTGGGTGTCCGAGATGAACGGGCACTGAGCGGACCGAACTCTTCCGCGTTGCGGGCACGAGAACGAAAGAGCCGCGGTGGACGCAACCCCTGATGGGATTTGATTATTTAAATGGACAGCGGTACCTTGATCGTCTATGGTATGGCAACCCAGGGAGGTGGCGATGAAGCCGAAATTGAAGCTGAG
>JAWLHB010000085.1:356-8119 GCA_041690595.1 Lentisphaeria bacterium | reverse complement strand
GCGTCCACTGCGTCCACTGCGTCCACTGCGTCCACTGCGTCCACTGCGTCCACTGCGTCCACTGCGTCCACTGCGTCCACTGCGTCCACTGCGTCTACTTCCTCCACATTCCTCTCTGCCTTCATACCTCGCCTTATGCTGCGCGCAACCCAATATCCCCCCCTCAAAAAAAAACTTACCTCGTCTTGCAATGCATCGAAACCCGATATACAATGATACATAGCCACCCGAGGTACCAACATCAGACCAAGAGACCTGCCATGGCCATTCCAAGTGAACTTCTCAGAGGAAGCATCGAGCCCATACTCCTCAGTCTCCTGAACGAGCGGGCGATGCATGGCTACGAGATGATCAAACTCGTCAACGCACGCACCAGCGGCGCACTCGAATGGAAAGAGGGCACCATCTATCCCTGGCTGCACCGCCTCGAAGCGGACGGCCTTATCACCAGCGAATGGCAGGCACCCGTCGACGGCCGCCGCCGCAAGGTCTATCACCTGACACGACAGGGCCAGCGCCAGCTCGCCCAACGTACACAGGAGTGGCGCACCTTCAGCGAGTCGGTCAACCTGCTGCTGGCGGGTCCGGCGTCGGCCTGAGGAGAACATCATGGAGCGCGAACACTACCTGAACGAGGCTACCGCTGGCCTCCGCGACGATCCTGAACTCCAGCTCGACGTGCGCGCCGAACTGACCAGTCACCTTGAGGATACGGTGAGCGAGTTGCTGGCCCGAGGCATGCACCACCAGGCAGCCGAAGCAGAAGCGCAGAAGCGCCTGGGAGCCCTCGCGGATCTCGCTGGCCCACTGCAGGAGGGTAACCGCCGCCGCATGCGCTGGCGCGCCCGCGCCCGACTGCTGCTTCAAGCAATACTGGTGCCGCTCGCGGTGGTCGCGGCCCTCCTCTTTGCCTTGCCCGAGGATGCGCTCGTGACCTTCGCGACCGGTTTCTCAGACCACGACAAGATCTACGGCTTGCTCTACGACTGGCCAAAACTCAGCCGACGAGAACTCGCTCGACTGAGCGAGGACGACAAGCTGGTGCTCGTGGGCGAACCCCGTTCCCTCTGGCAGAGCGAACCGGACAACCGTGTCTATCTTGGTAACTACATCACGCACCTGATCAGCAACCATCGGGAGTTGGCCCAGACCCCCGCTGAAGCCCGCCACGCTTACCTCGCCATTTTGCGTCAAGCGGAAGAGATCGATCCCGATAACGCCCGCTACGCCTATCTGCAGGCCGCGGAACTGCTGAAGCAGAGTCGTACCGTCACGTATCCGCGAAAGCAGGCATCCGCCCTCGACTATGCCATCGAGATCCACGATCAGAAGCTTTACGACGCTGCCATGGCAACCCTCCGTCGGGCGCAGGCTATGCCACGCTATGAACGCTATATCTTGCCGATGTACCGCGAACGGGAGGCGCTGGTCGAACGGCCAACCACCTTCGCCGCGAAAACAGCTTCCATTGCCCGCGGTAGCGCACTTATGCTTCCGGACCTTGCAATCATGAGAGATCTCGCCCATGCCACCATCCAACACGCCGATCTGATGCTCAAGAATGGGCAGGTCGAAGAGGCTCTCGCCTTTGCCGATGGTTGGCAGCCCATGCTCCGCCACCTCTCTGCCGATATCGCCGTCTACATCGACGCCCTTGGCGCGATGGGGATCGGCAAGTACGGCGCCACAGCTTCCGCCGAACTCTGGCGGCAGCATGGCTTCAGCGACAGAGCCGAGAAGGCTGCTCACGTGGCTGACCGGATCCAGACGCTGCGTCAGCAGCGAAAAGAGAAACAGCAAACTGACGGGGGCCGCATGGCGAAACACGCCGGGCTTCTGCACCGCGTCCTCATACCAGCTCTCGACCGATCCCCCACCGAAGCCGAGCTACGCCCGCTACGGCGAACCGAGTACATTCTGCTCGAACGCCTCTTCATGATGGCCGCGAATGGCATCCTTCTGGCTGCCATCATCTTGGCCGTCGCCATTGCGTTGCGGTGGCGATGGGCCCGCGGCGGCAGCAGCGTCCCCATCCTCCTGCTCCCCAAACCACGCGACTTCGTCCGCATTCTGCTGCTGGCCCTGGTCCTGCCGGTCCTACTGTATGCCCTTCTTACCCGCCTGCTGCCAACGGACGTTCGGCGCTGGTCGATTGCCATCGGTTGGCCCCAGTTGCTCGCTCAGGTGGCCTGCCTCTTGTGGTGGATTGGCATCCTCCTTGCCCATTACAGCACGAGCTGGACGCGGCGCCGCTGTGCCCAACTCGACATCCCGACGCCTGAATCGCTCCGGCGGGGCTGGCGCCTGGCCGCCCTGACTCTGGGCATCCTCCTCATCATGGCCGGTTTCTTCCCATGGCCCCCCGACGCACCAGGCTACATAGGCCTGCCGCTGCTCGCCTTCGGCACAGCCCTGATTATCCTCCTGACAGGCGGGGTCATCGTCACCCGATTCTGCACGTCAACAGAGCACAGATTATACTATGGTTCTACCGCACGAACTATCGTCCCGCTCCTCGCCATGGCGATGCTAGCCCTGAACCTCCTCAGCGGCCCGCCCCTGCGCGTTGCCGAACAGCACTGGGTCCGCAAAGATCCCACGATCAGCCCAACTGTCCCCATGACCGTCCTCGAAGCAGAGGCCACCCGCGATTTCCGCAACCAACTCGTCATCATAGCCGCCGACCTCTCCCCCACCAACTGATCGAATCGCCGCCGCGTAAAGCGTGGCAGACATTCCTTCATACCTCCCCACGTCAATCATCCCAGCTTGCCGAGGTGGCCGCAATCATCCTGATTGCGCAAAAAAGTCTTTGCAAGCATCCGTATTCCCTCCGCGTCCACTGCGTCCACTGCCCCATCTCCGTGCCTCCGTGCCTCCGTGGTTCATACTCATGTTCCTGCCTCTACACCGCCCTCAATCTTCATGTTCTTCATCTCCTTCATGCTCCACATCTCCGCCCCCCGCCTCCCCGAGCGGCGAACCTTTGCGCTCTCTGCGTTCTTTGTGGTTAATCCTTTGAGCTCCTTCTTCGTGTCCCTTCGAGCTCTTCGTGGTGAACCTCATGCGCCAGAATACCTATCGTTGCGCTCTCTGCGGTTAAACCGCCGAGCTCTTCATAAGCTGCCGGCCTCCACGCCCCATCTCCGTGCCTCCGTGGTTCATGCCAGTCCCCGTGTTCCTGCCTCCACCCCGTCCCCAATCTTCATCTCCTTTATGGTCCACCTTTCCGCGTGCTTCGTGGAGAAGGATCAGAAAATGCGGTCACCCAGAAGGGGATCCGAAGCGAACGGATAAACCACGAAGTGCACGAATAGCACAAAGGACGGGTTGATAGACTATAGAACATTACGTTAAGTCATTAGAAACGTCATAACAATAAGCTTAAGTTACTTTTCGCAATCTTCGTGTTCTTCGTGTCCTTCGTGGTAATATTCATCGCGTCAGATGTTAAAGCATGTGAACTGTCACCCGCGACGGAAAACCTTTGGTTGCAGCCGACGGCCGCGCTAAGCTCTTCCTATGCTTCGTGGTTATCTTATTAGCGTCAGACGTTGAAGTTTATGATCTTTCTCCCTCCGATACCGAGATTACAATTGGTTGCGGCCTGCGGTCGCGCCAGGCCCTTAGCGCACTTCGTGGTAAAATCAGTCACTCCCTGATTCGGAGGCAAGATATTCCCCCCTATGGTGATACATTCATCTCTATCGCTGAGGAGAACGGATCGTGGACCTGCAAGAGGCTATCTTTCGGCATCGAGACATGGGCGCATTGCTGAGTTTCGGCTCCCCCGAGGATTCTGATGCATTGAGTAAGCTCCCTCCAGACTATGTGCGCTTCCTCCGCAAGACCAATGGGATGATGACTGGCGACGACTCTCTCCAGGTGTATGGTGTCGCGGAGCTGATCGACGCCAACGCTTCGGAGTGGAAGAAGGATTACGGTAATCTGACTCATGGATTGCTCTTCGCTGCGCAGGATGCCTTTGGCAACCAATATGGCTATCGCACCTGCGGGGACAATTCGCGGGGGATCTTCAAATTCATGTGCGAGGGTGGCGAGATCCGGTTTCTCGGCATCTCCACCCTTGATGAACTGCTGGCTGGGTGGCTGAGTTGCGACGACAGGTTTGGGTTCGATTGGCCAATGTTCAGGGCACTTGCTTCTCTTGGGCCCTTTCTGCGCAAGGGCCGGCATATCGGTTTTGAGCTGCCCCTCATTGCCGGTGGCGACTATGATGCGAGGAATGCCGTGGCCGAAGGAATCGACCTGCACATGGGGACGCTTAGCCAACTGACCCGCAAGAATATGCTGCTACCGGATGGCCAGGCCATCAAGCGATTTCGCGACGTGTGTTGAGATAATCTTCTAAAATCTACCATGGGATGACGCTCATATGAAGGCCGTGCTGATACAAGGGGTGGATCGACGACGTTCGGGGCATGATGTTTTTACTCGATATAGTCCCGATTTGACCCATGACCCAATTTTCTGTTCTGCTTGCGGTTCATTTCTTTTCGACACACCCCTCAAGATCATTGCCAACGACAGCAAGTATTGGTCCGTATCAGAAAAGTTGGGCTTTATCTATGGCGATGATTCATTTGATCTGACCTTTCTGGAGGAGGATTGGCAGGTTCTGGGCCCAATCTTGACTGGCTCATTCGCCATGCCTGTTTATTTTGACGATGTGCCTGTCTCCCAACGGGCACGCACCAGCACAGTGCATGTTGGCAGTAGGCTGGTTTTCGCCTCGCATCCGTCCCTGAAGTACGCCCTTGTTACGGGACGATGCACGCTGGTCAACAGCATCAACGGAAGCCGACCAAACTATTGTGAAAGCTGTGGTTGCTGCCAACTCGGTGATGGCACGTTGTTGGATGCCCTCGATGCGATAATCGCTGAGGGCGGCAAGCTGTCGTTGGACCGATCCAGCTGGGATGGTACAAGCATTTTTCACCTGTACGGTTGTTACTATCCATGCATCCTCCTCCCTGCCTATGAGCTTTTGATCGAGAAAGGCTTTGGCAATCTGGAGACGGTTCCGATAGAGATAGAACTTGAGTAGTCGGGCGGGGCCGCTGGAGGATAGTCCACCCGAGTTCAGTCGAGTTCTCCTTGCTGCCTGCGTCCCTCGCTTCCGCTCCTTCTTGACGGCTTGCTTCCGCAACCTGCCTTCCGGTAACGTAATAGATACCCCCGCCCCCCCAGCTTCACGAAGATCCGCAAGAAGGAGTGATACGATCATGAAGTACCTCGCCATGGCCCTGACCTTGACCATTCTGCTCACTGGTTGCAAGACGATGAATGAGGAGAAGGAAGCCGCGACGCAGGCCGGCATCAACCGTGCCGTCGCCGTTCTGCACCCGACCTCCAAAGGAACGGCGAGCGGCGTCGTGCATTTCGTGCAGTCCGGCAATCAGGTGCGCATCACCGCGCAGCTCCGCGGCTTGCAGCCCAATGCGCGGCATGGCTTCCACATCCACGAGTACGGCGATTGCAGCGCACCCGATGCTACCAGCGCCGGAGGTCACTACAATCCCGAAGGGCATCCTCACGCCATGCCCGATGATCGGCCGCGCCATGCCGGCGACCTTGGTAATGTCGCGACCGATGCCAAGGGTCAGGCCAACTTCGAGATCACCGTCTCGAACATCACCATCTCGGGCAACCGCAACCCGGTGCTTGGCCGTGCTGTCATCGTTCACGCCAAGCCCGACGATGGGGGCCAGCCCACCGGCAACGCCGGCGATCGTCTCGCCTGCGGTGTCATCGGCATCGCCAATCCCCACTAGGTCGTCGCCTCATGCCCGTGGCACATGGGCCGCGGGCATGAGGACGCGCTTGCAAGTTGGGGGATCAGGTGACGCCGGGAATGGTGTTGGCGTCGTTTCGGGTGGCGACCTGGAAGGGATGGCAGGCGAGGGTGGTACAGTTGGGATTGCTTTGGGGGCCGCAGCCGCAGACGTAATTGGTGGCGGTGCAACCAAGCTGCCCCTTCATCTCGCCCCACATGGCAAAGCTCTCGGTCGAAAGAGAGACGGGGATGGTAGCGTTGTGGCGGCGGATCTCGCGGAGATGGTGTTCGTAGATCTCCTGCCGAACAGCGGGTGGGAAGGGGGCGGTTCGCGTTTCGGCGAGGGTGACCTGACGCGTGGCGGCGGCATCGACAAAGGCGGGCTCGAGGAGGTCGAGCGGGAGCCGTTCCGCCATCTGGTCGAAGTCGTTCCACATGTAGACGCAGAGGCTGATGACATCCGGATTCGTCTCGCGGAAGAGCAACTCAATGGTCTGTGCGGCATCCTCGCGCCAGCCCTTGACGGGGATGATGGGTTTGAACTTGTAACGGATGGGATAGCCGGCTTCCTGGGCGACGCGGGCGGCGGCAATGCGCGCTTCGGTGGTGCCGGTGCCGGGCTCGATGATGCGGCTTTGCGTTGGGCCGGAGATGCTCCAGACAAAGATGGTCTTGCCATTGTGCCGCAGGCCGCGCAGCCAGTCGGTGTTATAGCTCTTGGTGTGGACGATGAGGTAGCGATCCTCGAGGGTGCCGAAGTACTCGATCAGCTCAGGGAGGGTGCCCAGTTCAGGTTCGAGGCCGGGCGGATCGGCATCGTCGTCAAGGAGATAGGTTGTCTGCCAGGGGTGGCGCTCGATGATGCTGCCCAGATGCGTGCAGTATTCATCCACATTGACCATGACGGCGAGAAGTCCCCCGAAACCGCAATAGCTGCACTTGTGGAGGCAGCCTTCCTGCAGGTGAATGCGCCAGCAGGGGCGGCAGACTTTGTCGTGGCGGTGCTTGTCCGTCTCGAGATTCGAGTCGAACCAGACAAAGGCGCCGGTGCCAAGCATGCCATTCGTGTAGTGGTCGAGTCCCGCATTGGTCAGGCGCTGACGGCGCGCCGCTTCGTCCTCGGCGGACTCGAAGCGGAAGGTGTTGAAGAGCAGGATCGGATCCTGGACATCGGCGATCGTGCCCATCGGCCGTCGATTCGCCAGGAGGCCATGCTGATGAACCATGTCGGCGAGATCGTCATCGGTATACGTGATGATGTCGCGAGGTTCGCGCAGAGCGGCGACAACGCGCTCGACCCGTTCCCGGTAGCGGGCGTGAGCCATGACGCTTTCATGCGCATAGACGGCTGGTGGGCATATATCGTACATCAACGGATCTCCCCAGGTAGCATGTTCACCCCGACAAATGATGACCATGAAGATAGTGGTCAGGAGGATAAGTGGCAAAAGCTTCTTCAGAAGAAATGTGGCCGCCCCCTCAAAGTGGGGAGCCGCTCTCCGAACGGCGACTGGTCCATCGCCATCCCCCACGTATTCGCAATCCCACCGGCCTCAGCCTCACCATGCCCCCGATATGGGAGGCGTTCTCCGAATGGCGACTGGTCCATCGCCATCCCCCACGTCTTCGCAATCCCACCGGCCTCAGCCTCGACAGGCCCCCTCAAAGTGGGAGGCGTTCTCCGAACGGCGACTGGTCCATCGCCATCCCCCACGTCTTCGCAATCCCACCGGCCTCAGCCTCACCATGCCCCCGATATGGGAGGCGTTCTCCGAATGGCGACTGGTCCATCGCCATCCCCCACGTAGTCGCAATCCCACCGGCCTCAGCCTCACCATGCCCCCGATATGGGAGGCGTTCTCCGAACGGCGACTGGTCCATCGCCATCCCCCACGTCTTCGCAATCCCACCGGCCTCAGCCTCGACAGGCCCCCTCAAAGTGGGAGGCGTTCTCCGAACGGCGACT
>JAWLHB010000085.1:0-256 GCA_041690595.1 Lentisphaeria bacterium | reverse complement strand
GGTCCATCGCCATCCCCCACGTATTCGCAATCCCACCGGCCTCAGCCTCGACAGGCCCTCTCAAAGTGGGAGGCGTTCTCCGAACGGCGACTGGTCCTTCGCCATCCCCCACGTATTCGCAATCCCACCGGCCTCAGCCTCGACAGGCCCTCTCAAAGTGACGGCAATGTATGCCCATTGACTTGCAGAGTTTGGTTGACGAGGCCACCGTTTCTACGGCTTGCGGGTGTGGTGAACCGGCAAGTGGTGGACGGGA
>JAWLHB010000084.1:0-9262 GCA_041690595.1 Lentisphaeria bacterium | reverse complement strand
GGCCAATCTCCAGGCTGCTGACGAAGCGGCCTCCGGCGCGGCCCAGACGCCCGTAGGGCAGCTTCGAATCACATGCCCGCAGGAATTCGGGCGGATCTATGTTTCTCCCATCCTGACGGAGTTTCTCGACCGCCATCCTGGCGTGAGCGCTGACGTGCTGATGATCGACAGGGTCGTGAACATCGTCGAGGAAGGCTTCGATATCGCTGTGCGCATCGGCTCGCTGCCTTCGTCCGGCCTTGCCGCCATCCGGGTCGGGCAGGTCCGGCGCGTCGTCTGCGGTGCCCCAGGCTATTTCGCTGAGCGGGGCTACCCGCAGGATCCGGCCGAGCTGGCTTCCTACCGTGTCCTGTCGGTTGCGCCACTCAATTCCGGCCGGCAATGGCGCTTCGGGCCAGGTGGCGAACAGACGGTCAGGGTAGATCCGCGGCTCAGCGTCAGCAGCGTGGCCGCCGCCATCGAGATCGCGCGGCGTGGCTGGGGTATCAGCCAGGCGCTTTCCTACCAAATCGGCCCCGATCTGGAAGCCGGAACGCTGCGGACGATTCTTGAAGACTGGGAGCCCGAACCGCTACCGATCCATCTGGTCCATATCGAGGGGCGCCGGGCCTCACCGAAAATCCGTGCGTTCATAGATTTCGCGACAGAGCGTCTGCGCCAAACTGCCGGGCTGAACTGGCGGAGCTAGGGCTGGCTGTCGAACTGCCGGTGCGACTCCGGATCGTAGGTCGCATAGTCTGAGGTTCTGTATGACCAACCACGAGAATCCGGAAGAGGCATTGATGGTGGGCGAGGCGCCCACCTCCGATGTGTATGATGCCGCCATGCTGGCGCGGGGAATTGATTCTTGGGGAGCGCCCGTAATTCGAATCGGCGGATCGGCGTTCCCTTGCGTCAGCTCGGGACGCGCCTCAGGATCTCGTTTCCAAGCTTACGCATCTCCTCCGCGGCCAGGCTGTGGGGCCGTACCTCGTGCGCCGTCAGGCCGCGCTCCATGCTCTCGGCAAAGAGAACTCGGTTGCCGAGCGCCGTCCGGGCGACCCGAACCCGGAACTCACCAAGGCGGGTGATCATGGTCGCCGCCAGATGCGTGCGGAGCGAGGCCCTGTTGAGGACCATCAGGACCGGCCGGTCCTCCTTCGTCGCGAGCTCCAGCGTGGGCCGCGTTGCCCACAGGTCGAGCGGGCTCGGCTGCACCGGGACGATCACGAGAGAGGCGCGACGGATGGCAGAGCGCGCCTCCGTTGCGGCATGCGGCGGGCAGTCGACCAGAACGATATCGTGATCGCGGGCAAGCCGGTCCACGTCCGTCGCAACCCGCGCGGCGGAAGGTGGACGCACTGTCAGCCCCGGCGTCCCATCCGGCCCGAGGGTCCTTGTCCGCGCCTCGTACCAATCGGTGAGGCTGCCTTGCGGATCGACGTCGAGCGCGGCGACGGTGCGACCCCGTTTTGCCCAGAGGACGGCGAGATGCGCCGTGAGCGTCGTCTTGCCGACGCCGCCCTTCTGCTGCGTGATGCTGATAACTTTGGCGGTCATGATCCCCCCCCCTGCAAAGTCCGCTCATAGTGCCGCTCTGACGGCGGGACCGCAACCGATAGGCACCATTCGAAAGGTATGGCCGGCGGCGTACACGACCATCGAAAGCCCGATTATCGATGTTCAGCAGTATGTCGGACCATCAGCTACCTCTATAAACGGGCGACTGCATGAAGATCGAGAAGAGTTCGCGCTGCGAGGAGATTCGCATCTTGGCGTAGATGTTTTTGCGGTGGATGCGCACCGTGCCAGCAGATATGCCGAGGATGTTGGCAATTGATTCCGACGAGTGTCCCTGCAGCACCAGCCCAACCACTTCGGTTTCCCTCGGTGTCAGCAGTGGCATGCCATGACGCGTCAGCGCCTCCTGCACGATGCACCGCAGCATTTCCTTATCCTGTACGGGATTCACCGCCTCCAGCCGCTGATCTGTACGCCAATGAACCTGTGCGATTCTTCCGAGCAGGGGCTCGACGCAGCGAAGAGTGCGCAGCTCGCGAGCCGAAAACGCCGGATGGCTATGAGGCCGCATCAGTGAGGTCACGATCGTCCAGCTTCCGTTGCCCGGAATAAACATTGCAATCTCGTCCACCGGGCCGGTCTGCACATAGTAGGTGCGGTAGTACTCACTCTTGTAGAACTGGTCGGGCGCTACGTCGCCGAGGCGGAAGACACCAGACCTCACCCCGTCCGTGGAAGCCTTGTAGAGCGGATCGAGCAAATACGGCCCGATCTCGTACTGGCTGACGTGGATGGCATATTGTTTTGGTGGGAAGGTGTGGTGCAGGCAAAGCGGAACGTCCGGTCCATTGTAGGCGAAGGTCACCGTGTAGGCGAACTGCGTCAAGTGGCTCAGCGCCCGGGACAGTGCGTCCGGAAAGTCCGGTTCACCTATCTGCGAAACCAGATCTCCAAGTAGTGTATACCATCCCGGCTGGGAAAGGAGATTTCTGCCCAAAGCGCCTTGCCCATCCATGTCCTTCAGCATGTCTTGCCCTATCTCAAAGATAATATGCATTCCGGCTTATACTGAATGGGGAATATCCCATACATAAGCATTCGATGTAAGTTTTGCTTAAAACAAGGGATATGCCTTGTACAGGTAGTTTGTGCATCTGGGAGCACAGCAAGGGATATGCTGGCGGAGCCGTACCATCGCCAGGACTGCAATTAGAGAGCCTCGAGCTCCGGCAGTGTCCTGACGAATTCCGCAACACAAAAGGGGAGGAAGACAATGGCGGTTATGAAAACCCTCGCGCAGGCGGTCTCGGGCACAGGAAGAATTCGCTGAAGAGCCGTCAGCGCCGGATCGTTTCCTCGGAAATCACCGTGCCGCGTTCCAGGCGTGCTTCCTCGACATGAGAAGGGCCCAGCGGAATGCCTCACTAGGCGGCGTGTCCCGATCCAAAGGTTGGGCAGACCAAGAATTCACTGCGAAGAAACCGGAACGGACCTGTCGCCATGAACGCATCGGTTGGGTGAAGTCGGTTCATAGAGGCTGAAACTCATAACGAAGTGGATACGAACATGTTTACACATGGCTTGATGCGGCGCGGCCTTCTGTTGCTGGCTGGCGCTGCCGCGTTGAACGCTTTGGCAGCCATTTGGCACGCCCCCCAGGCCAAGGCCTGGTCGCTGGAGGAGGCCGCGGCTCCTTACAAGGGCACAACGATACGAACGATCGGCGAGGCGCTTCCGCCGCTTGAGGCCATGAAGGAACTTGCGCCGGAGTTCGAAAAGAGAACCGGAATTACGATCGAGATCGAGATGTACGAGCATTCCGAAGCCGTGAACAAGGTGATGCTCGATCTCAACTCCAGGCGCGGACGCTACGATTTCATCATTCAACCGCACCGGGAACTCGGAAGGTTCGTCACCAATGGCCATGTCGAGCCGCTCGACGTCTTCATGAACGACGAAGAGCTGCGCGACCCGGAGTTCAAGCCCGACGAGCAACTTTACCAGGGGCTCTGGAAGGAAATCTCCTGGTATGACGGCGAAGTCTACGGTTTTCCCTTCACTGCCCTCAGCATGTACATGTGGTATCGTTCCGATCTCCTGTCGGACGAAAAGGAAGCGCAGGGGTTCAAGGCCAAGTACGGATACGATCTTGCGCCGGCGACGGACTGGCAGCAGTACCGCGATATCGCCGAATGGTTCACGCGTCCCGATCAGAGACTCTATGGCACCGCTCTTCAGGGCAAACGTCACGAGGCGCTGTGGTATGAGTGGCTGAACTTCCTGTATTCCTTTGGCGGCGACATGCTTGAGGCGAAGACGGGCTCTGAATGCGGCCCCGTCATCGTCAACAGCCCGCAGGCGGTCGCGGCCACCGAGTATTACAAGAGCCTGATGGAATTCTCTCCGCCTGACACGCTCAACTATTTCTGGGACGACGTGATGGCGCTGATGCAGCAGGGCAAGGTCGCCCAGCTGATCATGTGGAACGATGCGACCTACGCCGTTGCCGTCGACGAATCCGCCTCCACCGTCGTCGGCAAGATGGGCTTCGACATCGTGCCTCAAGGCGAAGGCGGCAAGGTCGCCCAGGTCGAAGGGTGGACATATCTCATCCCGGCCTCTTCGAAGAGCAAGGAAGCAGCCTACCTCTTCATTCAGTGGATGATGGATTACGAGCAGCAGTTGAATCAGCACCTCAATGGCGGTGCGACGGCGCGCCCGGACGTCTATGCCTCTGCCGATGTACAAGAGCTTCCGTATTCCAAGGCGTCCATGGCCTCCAACGAAGTGGCGAAGCCCAAGCCGACATTACCTCAGTCCCCGCAGATGACCGACATTCTGACGCGGGAACTTTCCTCCTACCTCGCGGACGAGAAGTCAGCCCAGGCGGCACTCGATACGGCGGCCCAGGAAATCTCGGCGCTGCTCGGCTCGTGCGCGCCGTTGAAGTTCCCTCCCAAGTGAGGCTCAGGGGAGCCGCACGGATCGCGGCTCCCCCTTTTCCTGCCAGGAGCGTACTTCAGCCTGCCGCGGCGAGATAATTGCGATGTCCATGAGTTTCACGACTGCTTCTTCGCGGAGCATCACAACCCGTTCATCACGGGGACGATTCCTTTTGGATCATGGCGCATCCTTGCCGCTGATCCTGCCGGCGACCTTGCTCGTCCTGATCTTCCTGGTCGGCCCGTTCGGCTACATGACCTATACGGCGCTGACCGATCTCAGCTACTCCAATCCGGACCAGAACGGCGCGTTCATCGGATTCGACAACTTCCGCCACTTGATTCGCAATGACGGAATCTTCTGGGATTCGTTCTGGCTGACGATACGTTTCGTCGCCGCGACCGTCACGATCGAGTTCGTGCTCGGTTTCGCTCTTGCCTGGATGATCTGGCGCTTTATCGAACGCCAGCGCCTGCTGGTCACGCTCCTGCTGGTGCCCATGATGATCGCGCCGGTCGCCGTCGGCCTGATCTGGCGCCTGCTGCTGCAGGGCGATTTCGGCATGGTCACCTACTATCTGCACAAGTTCGGCCTACTGCAGAAAGCAAGCGCCGTATTCTCCACGCCCGAACTCGTGATGCCCGCGATCATTGCCATCGACGTATGGCAATGGACCCCGTTCGTGACACTGATAATGCTCGCCGCGCTGATGAGCCTGCCGAAAGCGCCCTTCGAGGCCGCGACCATGGATGGCGCAGGTCCATGGCGGCAATTCACCGATGTCATGCTGCCGTTGTTGCGGCCGATCATCGCGCTTGTCCTGTTGCTGCGCGGCATCGACGCCTTCAAGGAGTTCGACAAGGTCTTCATCATGACCGGCGGCGGGCCCGGCACAATATCGGAACTGCTGTCGATCTATGCCTATCGCGTGAACTTCAAGAGCTGGAATCTCGGTTACGGCGCGGCAGTCGCCTTCATGGTGTATCTCGTCGTCCTCATCCTGTGTTCGATCCTCTACAAGGCCGTGTACTGGAAATCGGCTGACACCGCAGCCAAAGTGTGAGGGCGGAGCGATGAGCAGAAGCTGGCGGATCCTCGCGATCGGCGTTCTGGTCACGGTGCTGGTGATCGCGCTGACGCCCTATCTGTGGATGCTGCTGACATCCTTCAAAGGACGTCTCGATGTCCTGTCGGCGGAGCCGCAGTGGTTCTTCACGCCGACGCTGGCGAACTATCCCGAGGTCTTTCTCGACAAGGACTATTTGCCGCTCGTTGTCAATTCGCTGCTGATCTCGCTGTCATCGACCGCGTTGTCGCTCATCGTTGGGGCGCCCGCGGCTTATGTGTTTGCCCGCAGCGATTTTCCCGGCAAAGAGGACTTGTTCTTCTTCTTTCTCACCACCCGCATGGCGCCGCCGATCTCCATCGCCGTGCCCCTGTTCCTGTTCTTCACATTGATTGGTCTGACGGACACGATCTTTGCGGTCGTCATCGCCCATACGAGCTTCAACCTGTCACTCGTCGTATGGATGATGCGCGGTTTCTTTGCCGAGATTCCACGCGAAATCGATGAAGCGGCAATGATGGATGGCCGCTCCAAACTCGGCGCCTTCCTGCGCGTGATCGTTCCGTTGGCGGCGCCCGGCGTCGCTGCCACCGCCGTGCTGTGCTTCCTCCTGTCGTGGAACGAGTTCCTCTATGCCTTCATTCTCGTGGCATTCGAGGGACGGCCGCTGACCGTCGGCATTCCGGGGCTCGTCACGCCGCATGGGACGCTGTGGGGGCAGGTCGCGGCCGTCGCGGTCGTCGCCACATTGCCCATCCTCATCTTCACATTTCTGGTCCAGAAGCATCTCGTCCGCGGCCTCACATTCGGTGCCGTCAAGGGTTGAGGCGAAAAGACGTTGGGGAGCCCCCTTCATGCCTGTGTTGTTCAGCAAAGTGACGAAAAAGTTCGCCGACGGAACGCTGGCGCTGGATGCGCTCGACCTCGAGTTCGAACTCGGCGAGTTCATCGTGCTGTTGGGGCCCTCCGGCTCCGGCAAGACCACGGCCTGCCGTCTTCTTGCCGGCCTCGAGACGCCCACAGAAGGACGCATCGAGGTCGACGGCAAAGACATCACGAATTTGCCGCCGCGACATCGCGACATCGGAATGGTCTTCCAGAACTACGCGCTTTACAGCCACAAGACCGTCTACGAGAACATCGCCTATCCACTGCGCATCCGTAAGGCCGGCGCCGCCGAGATCGACCGGCGCGTCAAGGAAATGGCGCAGCTCCTGCAGATCGGAAGCTATCTGCACCGTAAACCCTCTCAGCTTTCGGGCGGGCAGGCGCAGCGCGTGGCGGTGGCGCGCGCACTGGTCTGGCAGCCGAAGATCTGTTTGATGGACGAGCCGCTGTCCAACCTGGATGCGCTGCTCCGTCTGCATATGCGCACCGAGCTCAACCGATTGCATCGGGATCTGCAAAAGACCTTCGTCTTCGTCACCCATGACCAGGAGGAAGCGATGACGCTCGCCACGCGCGTTGCCGTGCTGAAGGACGGCAAGCTCATGCAATGCGACAAGCCGCGCACGATCTATCGCCAACCGGCGAACAGGTTCGTGGCGGAGTTCATGGGGCGTCCGGCCATGAATACCATCGACGGGGTGGTCGAGAATGGGGTGTTCCGCTCCGGCAATATCGCCCTTCCGGTCGCGCGCCCTGAGGGTCCCGTCACGCTCGGAATCCGCCCCGAGCAAATTCAGCTCGTCGATAGGGCAGGCGAGGACGTCGTCGTGCTCCCCCTCGATGTGAAGGAACTGATCGAGCCCGATACGCTTCTGATCTTTCAGATTCAGGGGAAGGCTCTCACCATAAGGACGCAGGGAGATTCCGCCGAATACTCAAGCGGCACGCTCGTCAATATCCGATTCCCCAAAGAGGCGCTTCACTTCTTTGATCATAAGACCGGGGAAAGACTGGCATGACATTGGTCGGTATTGCCCCTGTCGTCATCGCCGCCGCCCTGTGGGGTTTTCTGTGGCGCATAAACAAGAGGCGCAACTGGTTTACCATCGGAGAAGTGATTTTCTGGGATGCGATTATCCTGATCATCGCGCAGCTTGTCTGGCTACGCTGGTTCTGATCGGTCGTGACGATGCAACCTTCAGGTGCAAAGCCAGATAAGGAAGGAGGAAACTTATGACTTCCGCTCCCCGCTGGCGTCGCTTCGACGAATGGGATGCCCGTCCGTTGCGCCACGATCAATTCGCCGAGGACGATCCCGAGGCAGGTTTCTCCACATTCCACAGCCCTTGGGATCCCGCCCCCTCCGCTCGTGTGGAGGACGGCCGTGTGGTGGAGTTGGACGGCAAACCGGAAGCCGAGTTCGATATTCTCGACGCCTTTATCGCGGCTCATCACCTCGACCCGGCGGTGGTTGAAGAGGCAATGGCGATGGATCCGGTGGACGTGGCACGGATGCTTGTCGACATCAACGTCCCGCGCGATCAGCTTGAGCGGCTGGCCCGTGGCATGACTCCGGCCAAGCTGGCCTCCGTCGTCGCCACCATGTCCTCGCTGGAGATCACCTTTGCCTATTCCAAGATGCGCCAGCGCCGAACTCCAGGCAACCAGGCGCATGTCACCAACGCGAAGGACGATCCCCTCCAGCTCGCAGCAGACAGCGCGACGGCTGTCGCGCTCGGCTTTGACGAGATCGAGACGACGATGCGCGTCGCCTCGAACTCCTGGGCCAACGCCATGGCTTGCGCGGTCGGCGCGGCGGTGGGCCGTGGAGGTGTGCTCTTCCAGTGTTCGATCGAAGAGGCGGAGGAGCTGCAGCTCGGCATGGCCGGTTTCACTTCCTACGCGGAAACCGTCTCCGTCTATGGCACGGAGGGCGCGTTCGTCGACGGCGACGATACGCCCTGGTCCAAGGCCTTCCTGACCGCAGCCTATGCCTCGCGCGGAATAAAGGCACGCTGCACGTCTGGCGCTTCGGCCGAGCTGTTGATGGGCTTTCACGACAGCCAGTCGGTGCTCTATTTGGAAGCTCGCTGTTTGTGCCTGCAACGGGCCATGGGGGTACAAGGTACCCAGAACGGCGGTATCGACGGCGCCCCGCTCACAGCTTCCATGGCGGGGGGGCTGCGCGAACTCATGGCGGAGAACCTGATCGCGGCCTGGCTCGGACTGGAATGCGCCTCGGGCAACGACACACGGATCAGCGAATCCGAGATCCGCGTGGGGGCCAAGATCACCCCCTACCTGCTGGCTGGCTCAGACCTGATTTGCTCCGGCTTCGGGTCCATCCACAACTATGACAACAGCTTCAACCCCTCCCTCTTCAACGGCGCGGAGATCGAGGACTATCTGGTTCTCCAGCGCGACTTTGAAGCGGATGGCGGGCTGACCCCGTTGGCGGAAGAGGAGGCGGGCAAACTTAGATTGCGCGCGATCCGCGCCATTGCCGCCGTGTTCGATGAGCTGGATCTGGCCACGGTGCCTGAAGAGTGGATCCTGTCTGTTGCCGCCGCCTCCGGCTCCCGAGAGACGGAAAGCTTTACGACTGGCGAAGTTACCCGGATCAGCGAGGCGATCCGGAACCGTGGCTTGACGGCGGTCGACATGGTTCGCGCCCTTGCCCGACGCGGCTTTAAGGAAGAGGCGGAGAACCTGCTACTAATGCTGCGCCAGCGCATCTCGGGCGACTACCTTCAAACCTCTGCCATTTTGCGTGACGGCAAGGTGGTGAGCGCGCTCAACGACCCCAACGATTATCAGGGGCCCGGCAGCGGTTATCGCATGTCCGACGCCCGCTGGCAGGCAGTG
>JAWLHB010000083.1:0-9698 GCA_041690595.1 Lentisphaeria bacterium | reverse complement strand
GTGTTCGCGCATGACGCGCTCGATCTCGTCATGCCGGCGACCGTGCGAGGTGGTGATGCCGACGTGAGCGATCTCGCCGTCGGCCTTCATCTGCTGGAGAGCGTCCAGGTGCTCGCGCCAGTCGGTGAGGTTGTGGACCTGGACCAGGTCGAAGCGGTCGACGCCCCAGCGCTCGGACAAGTCGGCAATCTGCTCGCGCGTGCTGCCGCCGGCCGGGCTCCAGACCTTCTCGGCCGTGTAGAGCGAGTCCGGCTTGCCCAGCCTGTCGAGTGCGTAGCCCATCACGTCGGGTGCGGAGCCGTACATCGGCGAAGAATCGACCAGGCCGCCGCCGTGTTCGAAAAAGGCCCGCACCACCTCGGTCCGTGCGTCGAGCAGTTGCGGATCGCGGCCGACATTGAACGTCTGCCAGGTACCCAGGCCGATCACCGGCAGCTGCCCGCCACCGGGGATGGGCTTGCGGAGCAGGGCACCGGAGCTGGCCAAAGACAGATGCGGCATCCACCAGGCAGCGGCGATGCCGGCACCGAGCAGCTTCAGGGCGCTTCGGCGCGAGTGGCGATGATCCATCAAGACGACCTCGTTCGGAAAAGCTCAGGTCTTACGACCACCGTAGCCAGAATCAGTGCGAAGGCGGAAAGCACGAAGACCTTGTTGACGAACCAGTTGGTCCTCCAGATGGACCAGTCCGGCCCGGCCAGAAAGAGGGTGAACAGGGTCAGGATGATGACGATCTCGATGACCGACATGCTCGCGGCCAGCCAGCGCGTGTACCAGGGCTGGGTCAACAGCGCCCAGCCCAGCCAGACGTGCGCGACCGGCCACAGGTCCCAGAAGATGTGCGTATTCCAGGCCTCGTCCGTGAACAGCGCGAACGTGATCGGAAAGACGTACTTGATGAATACCGACCAAGCGGCCAGCACGAAAAGCAGGTGGGCGAGGAAGGTGATCCAGCTGGAATCGGGAGCTTGTGATCGCGATCGCGTCATGTCGCACATTATGGCGCACCCACCGTGTTGCCGCGGCAGGATGGCGCGGGTTCCTCGTGGTCCCCGCATCATGTCGCGCAGCGCGGCAGTCGCCACAGGCAATGACATCGGTGGCCCGTCCTCGGAACGGGGAGGACTTGGCCAACCTGGCCAGCCTGGTTATGATGTCAAGTCTGGCAAGGCTTTATCCGGAGGCTGGTCATGCAAGTCAATATGCTTGAAGCGAAGAACCAGCTCTCGAAGTTGGTGAAGGCGGCTGTCGCGGGTGAGGAGGTCATCATCGCCAGCCATGGTGAGGCCCAGGTGCGGCTGGTTCCCTGCGCGGCGAGCCCGGGCTTACAGGGTTGGGGGGTCTGGGCAGACCGCCCTGTCGATGTCGATGCCGCCTTTGGCGAGCAGGTCGACGAAGAGGTCGCCAGGCTCTTCGGTATCCCGTGAAGCTGCTTCTGGACACCCAGATCATGCTGTGGTGGCTGCTGGGCGATTCACGCCTGCGGCAG
The DNA here is from genome assembly GCA_041690595.1 of Lentisphaeria bacterium. Classification (GTDB taxonomy): domain Bacteria; phylum Verrucomicrobiota; class Lentisphaeria; order JABSQK01; family JAWLHB01; genus JAWLHB01. The sequence goes on along the minus strand of JAWLHB010000083.1, from coordinate 8,209 downwards.
GAGACGCGCGACCTCATGGGGACAAGCGCCTGCGTGGTTTCGGTGGCAAGCATTTGGGAAGTGGCGATCAAACACCGACTGGGGAAGCTCAGTGTCGAACCAGCCAGCTTTCGCGACGAGAGCCTTGCCGCAGGCGCAACACTGCTCGCGATCAATGACGCTCATGTTATCGAGACGGCAAGGCTTCCTGGTATTCATTCAGATCCGTTCGACCGGCTGATCATCGCGCAGGCGCTCATCGAGGGGCTGGTGGCGGTCTCATCGGATGGACGATGGAGTGAGTACGGCATCCCGCTGCAGCGGCCGTAGCGCCGTTCCGGGGACAGTGCGAATGCGTGTGCGATGGCCGGGACGAGTGTTCAGTCGAGGCTGCTCGCATTATCGGTGCCGGAGCGCATCAGTCCGGGAGAGCGCGCGCTATAGGTGTACTGTCCCCGGAATCCGTTATGGGAGATGCGCTTGCCTGGCAAGGCGGCTCCGTATACATTGCATCTGTACATCATGGTGAAGTCGGAGGTGTGCAGATGGTTCGCACGCAGATCTACCTGACCGAGGTTGAGCAGCAGTCGCTGCGTGTGCTGTCCCGGCGCACCGGGCGCTCCCAGAGCGAGTTGATCCGCGAGGCCGTGGATCAACTCATCGCGAAGTCCGAGAAGCCGGACCGGCGGGCACTACTGCAGCAGGCACGGGATATCTGGCAGGCTCGAGAGGATCTGCCGGACTTTGCGGCGCTTCGACGTGAGCTTGATCGTTCTGCTGCGAATGCCAGTTGATGGATTTTCGGGGACAGTACACCCATTGATTGCGTGAGCAATGGCTGAGACGCCCCGTGCGCCAACCAAAGGGAGAAGGCGATATAAGTATACTGTCCCCGGAATCCCCACGTTGTACGTACCAGCGTACTACCATGTGCTTAACGCCTGGATTGATAAGCAGATTTCGGTAGCGATCCCAGAAACGACGCTCCGCGTCGCCGCGACTTCCTGTCGCCATGAGCCAACCTCCTGTAAGCCGATGGGCAAAGTGCCGCTCGATCCTGCCGCACGGGGCGCGAACCACGCAAGCGTCGGACCATACTATATAGAATCTGGCTATCACCGATATTCCAGATTCTGTCCAATACACTGTTAGGCAACAAGAATGAACCGAGACCCAATCGAGGGAGAGGCGTGTGCGAATCTCGCGGGTAAGAATCAGCAACTTCGCAAACTTTTCGGAGATCGACGTCGAGACCGGGGAAAGCATAGTCATTGTCGGTGAAAACAAGGTCGGCAAGAGCAACTTCGTTCGCGCCCTGCAACTGATCCTCGACCCTGGACTTTCCGAGCGTGATCGGCAGCTCGGGCTTGAGCATTTCTGGGATGGCTTGGGAGAAGACAAGCTAGGCGAAACAATCGAGGTCGCGGTGGAGCTGACCAACTTCACGGGCGATCCGCGGTTGATGGCGCACCTCAACGACTGCATCGTCGATCCGGGTCCGCCGATGGTTGCGCGTCTCACCTACCGTTTCCAACCGAAGGCCAATCTCGGGCGGGACCCGGAGAGCCTCGTCGACTATGAGTACATCGTTTTCGGCGGCGACGATCCCGAGATGTCAATTGGGCCGTCGCTGCGGCGGATGCTTCCGCTAGACGCGCAGGTCGCGCTGCGGGATGCCGAGAAGGATCTGTCGAGTTGGCGCAATTCGCCGTTAAGGCCGTTGATTGAGGAGCTGGCGACCTCCCTCGATGAAGACGCGCGGGCCGAAATCCAGGAGCAAGTCACCGAGGCGCAGGCCGAGCTGGTCAGCCATGAAGGAGTGGTCGCGACCGCCGAGCGAATCGGCGAGCGGCTGATCGCGATCGCCGGCGAGCAGCATGCGGTGCCGTTGACACTTGGCTTGGCGCCGACGCGGGTCGATGCGCTGCTGCGCAGCCTGCGTCTGCTGATCGACAATGGTGCGCGCGGCATTCCAGATGCCAGCCTTGGGACGGCGAACCTGATTTTCCTGGCACTCAAGAGCCTGGAACTCGATCGGCTCGTGACAGATGGCGAGCGCGACCACACCTTTTTCGTGGTCGAGGAGCCGGAAGCTCACCTTCACCCGCACGTACAGCGTCTGGTTTACCGCTATTTCCTTGGCAGCAGCGGGGATGGCGAGGAGCAAACACCGCCACTCACAACCATCCTGACCACACATTCGCCGCACATCGCGAGCGTCACCCCGATCCGGTCGATCGTGCTGCTTCGCCATGACGCGGCAACGAATGCGACGATCGCCGTTTCGACTGCCAAGGCGCCGCTCGACGAGCGCGACGAGGCGGACCTTCAGCGCTACATCGACGTAAGTCGTGGTGAAATCTTCTTCGCTCGCGGGGTCATCCTGGTCGAGGGCGACGCGGAGCGGTTTCTCGTGCCTGCCTTCGCCGAGGCGCTGAACATTCCACTCGACATGCTGGGCATCACCGTATGCTCGGCCAGCGGCACGAACTTCACGCCGTACGTCAAGCTGCTGGGTCCCGAGGGCCTCAACATCCCGCATGTCATTCTGACCGATCGCGACCCTAACGGAACGAAGCCTCCACTGGTCCGACGTCGCCTGATTAATGTCCTGCGCTTGGTCGAACACGGCGTGAATTACACGCCTCTGGATGCCGACGCCGTCATCGCGCGCGCGGAGGCGTTAGGATATTTCGTGAACAGCAACACTCTTGAGCCGGAGTTGTTCGACGGCGGGCTTGCTAAGGCGATGCAGGAGGTCATAGAACAGGAACTGTCGGTCGGTCAAGCGACGCGCGACCTGATCCAAGGATGGGTTGATGACACCGAGACCCTCGACGAGGCGCGACTGATCAAGCTCATTGAGCGGATTGGCAAAGGGCGTTTCGCGCAGGCGCTGGCGCCGCACGTCGATGAGGATACGTGTCCGGACTATATCCGGCAGGCGCTGGAGCATATCCGCGATGCCATTGCGTAGTGTCAGCGCGGCGTATCTCGCCCAAGCGGCCGATCTTGCAGGCAATCCGGGTCAGCAGGCAGCCTACGATTCCACGGGCAACTGCGTGGTGCTGGCCGGGCCCGGCAGCGGCAAAACGAAGACGCTGGTGCTCAAGCTCGCCCGGATTATGGCAGAGGATGTGCGCGTACCCCGAGGCGCGGCATGCATCACCTATAGCCAAGAATGCGCACGCGAACTGACACGTCGACTGGAGCGGCTGGGCCTGCGCGAGGCGCCCAATCTTTTTATCGGCACGGTGCATGGGTTCTGCCTGAGGCATCTTCTCATGCCCTATGGTCGGCTTGCGGACCTCCCGGTGCCCTTCCCGCTCACCGTCGCCACGCAGCGTCAGAGCGACCAGGCAATGAAGCGCATCGGCGATCGGCTGTTCGGCGTCGGCCATCCCAACAAGCCCATGGACCTTGGACGGCATCGACGGTCCGTCCTCGACCGAACATCGGTCGCTTGGACCAGCGAGGGGGAACTCGCGGCGTGGGCAGAGGGATATGAGGCCGAGCTGCGACGGCTGGGTCTGATCGACTTCGATGATCTCGTGATTTTCGGGCAGCGTCTGGTTTCGGAGCACGACTGGGTGCTCCCGCTGCTTCAGGCGAAATTTCCGATGCTCGCGGTCGATGAATATCAGGATCTCGGCGTCGCCTTGCATCGGATCGTCAAGCGCGTCGCCTTCGATGGCGGCGTGCGGCTCTTCGCGGTCGGAGACCCCGACCAGTCGATCTACGGCTTTACCGGCGCCGACGGAGCGCTGCTGCAGGAGCTTGCCGAGCGGGACGATGTCGAGCAGGTTCAGTTGCAGCTTAACTATCGTTCGGCGTCGCGCATCGTCAGCGCATCCGAGATGGCACTAGGCGAGGTCCGTGGCTATCAGTCCAACGACCCGGACCGCCAGGCGATCATAGAATTCGTTCAGTGCGCCGATGGCCTGGAAGGGCAAGCCGCGCATGCGGTCGCCGAAATCATTCCAGCTGCTCTCGCGGCCAAGCGCGGACGCGCGTTGGGTGACATCGCCATCCTCTACCGCGACTACCGAGCCGGCGACGTCGTGGCGGAAGCCGCCGCTGCCGCAGGCATCGATTTTGTCCGCGTCGACACCGCGGCACCTTACCGCAAGGTCGCGCTCACGAGCTGGATCGAGGATTGCGCGGCGTGGTGTTCCGGTGGCTGGCGCGAGGCCCGGCCACAGTTGCGTGGATTGCTCGATCGTTGGCTCGGCTTTTGTCGCACCCGGTTTTCAGAAGCGCATGCCCGAGATGAATCCCAGCGCCTGACGCAGCTTCTATGGTCGCTTCGCGTCGATGAGGGACTCGCTCGGGATTTCGTCACGGCAGTCCGCGCAGGAATGCTTGATGCGCTGATCACGGCTGAGCCGGGTCTCGCTGATCAGCGTGAGCAGGTCGATCGCATGTCGGCGGCTCTGGCGGTCGGTGGAACGCTCGCCGATCTCGATCTTGCGAGCCTTGGTGGCCGCAATGGGTCTCCGCTGCATCTGAACTTGCTGACGCTGCACTCCGCAAAGGGGTGCGAGTACGACGTTGTGATCATGGTCGGTCTCGATCTCGGGAGTTTGCCCTGGCGCAATGAGTTGCCCGCGGCTCGCCGCGAGAGCCGGCGGCTCTTCTACGTCGGCCTCACACGCGCCCGCGACGAAATCTATATGCTCTATTCCGGCTATGTCGATACGGGCCGCGGCCGGATGCATTGGGGGCGCTCACCATTCTTGGATGAACTTGAAGCGCGAATGGGGGAGGCCGAGGGCGAGTAGTCTATGATGTCATTTCGAGAAGCTCAGGCGGTCGAAGACCTTGCAGACCTCCTCTACGATTTCCTTCCCGGAAGCGGAAACAACAGGACCGCATTTCCACTTGCTGCTGCGCAGGCTGGTGTCGGCGACCTATGGGTCCCGGGCAGCAAGCGACCAGCCATTGTTCAACTCCTGACCGCGACGCTGGAACACCGCAGGTCGTGCTTTACGAAGTTGATCGTGGCGATCGTTCGCCAAGCGATGACCTACCGGCGGGGGAAGGGCAATCCCCTCAGTCGTGAAGAGATTGATCGGCTCAACAGCCTTCTTCCCGCTGTGCAATTCAAAATCCCTGAGCTACTCGATCCGAGCTTCCTCGGCAGCTTCGGCTCGCCTAAGGCGACAGAGCCTGCGTCGCAAAAGTCCGCGACGCTAGGTGCGGAGAAGGCGCAGGAGCTCGCCACCCTCCTCATCGAGATCACCAAGCTCGATCCCCAGGCGCGAGGTCTACGTTTCGAAGGCTTTCTCAACGAGCTGTTCGCCGGCTTCGGGCTGGCTCCGCGTGGCTCTTTTCGGCTCGTCGGCGAGCAGATCGACGGCAGTTTCAAACTGCACGGTCAGACCTACCTGGTCGAAGCGAAGTGGCAAGGACCTCAAATCGGCTTTGCTGACCTGATGACCTTTTCGGGCAAGGTCGGTGGGAAGGCGTCCTGGTCGCGCGGCCTGTTCGTTAGCAATTCCGGATTCACGGACGACGGGCTGGAGGCGTTCTCGCGTGGACGACAGACTAACCTCATATGTGCTGACGGGCTCGACCTTTATGAGGTTCTCTCGCGCAAGGTCTCGCTGATCACGGTTCTGGAAGCCAAGGAACGCCGAGCTGCCGAAACGAACCGGGCTTTCGTCGCCTTGCGGGACCTGAATCTATAGGTTTGATTGAGCTGACAAACGGTTGGCCAAGATGAATCTTCAACTGAGACGATGAGGCACGTGACGATATTGCCTAACAACGGCATGCAGCGGACGGCGCTACGCGCCGCCGCTGATGCTGAGCGTTGGCAATGCTCGTGCAGTCCATTCTGCCTAGTAGCGCAAGCAAGAATCGGAACAGTGATTCGTGATCACCGGTGAACTCAAATCCAAGGTCGACCGCATCTGGGACACGATGTGGTCGGGCGGCATCTCGAACCCGCTGTCGGTCATCGAGCAGTTGACGTATCTGCTGTTCATCAAGCGGCTGGACGAGTTGCAGACGCTGCGCGAGTACCAGGCGGCGCGCACCGGCATGGCGGTCGAGGAGCCGATCTTCGCACCGGACGAGGACCACCTGCGCTGGTCGCGTTTCAAGGAGACCGCTCCGGAGCGGATGTTCGCCACGGTGAAGGACGAGGTGTTCCCTTTCATCAAGACGCTCGGCAGCAATGGCGGGACGGAGGAGGAGGGCGATTCGACGTACTCCCACCACATGAAGGACGCGATCTTCATGATGCCGACGCCGCGCGTGCTGGCGAATGTGGTGGACCAGCTCGACGGCATCGGCATGGCGGATGCCGACACCAAGGGCGACCTGTACGAGTACATGCTCGGCAAGATCGCCAGCGCCGGGCAGAACGGCCAGTTTCGCACGCCGCGCCACATCATCAAGCTGATGGTGGACATGACCGCCCCGGCGCCCAAGGACGTGATCTGCGACCCGGCCTGCGGCACCGCCGGTTTCCTGATCGCCGCTTCGGAGTTCCTGCGCGAGCATCATGGCGACGCGATCTACAAGACCGAGGCCAGCCGCCGCAAATTCAACTCGGGCACCTTCCACGGCTACGACTTCGACAGCACCATGCTCCGCATCGGCAGCATGAACATGCTGCTGCACGGCGTGGAGAACCCCGATATCCGCTACCGCGATTCGCTCGCCCAGTCGGATCAGGACGACGCCGAACGCTTCTCGCTGGTCCTCGCGAATCCGCCCTTCGCCGGAAGCCTGGACTACGAGTCGACCGCGAAGGACCTGCAGCAGATCGTCAAGACGAAGAAGACCGAGCTTCTGTTCCTGGCCCTTTTCCTGCGCCTGCTGCAGACCGGTGGGCGCGCGGCGGTCATCGTACCGGACGGCGTGCTGTTCGGCTCATCCAAGGCCCACAAAGCGCTGCGGCAAATCCTGGTCGAGCACCAGAGGCTCGACGCGATCATCTCGATGCCGTCGGGCGTGTTCAAGCCCTACGCCGGGGTCTCCACCGCGATCCTGTTCTTCACCAAGAGCAACCCGTTGGGAAAGCCCGGAGCCGGCGGCACCGATCACGTCTGGTTCTACGACATGCAGTCCGACGGCTTCTCGCTGGACGACAAACGCAGCCCGCAGCCCGACAAGAGCGACCTGCCCGACATCCTCGCCCGCTGGCAGAACCGCGAGGCCGAAACTACCCGCAAACGCACCGACCGCAGCTTCCTCGTGCCCAAGGCCGAGATCGCGGGCAACGACTACGACCTCTCCATCAACCGCTACAAGGAAGTGGAATACGAGGCGGTCGAGCATGCCTCCCCGCATGAAATTGTTCAGCGGCTGGCGAAGTTGGAGCAGGAGATCGCCGAGGGGCGGAGGGAACTGGAGGGGTTGTTGGGATGACGGCAACGCTCTACCGGGTTGGCGACATCGCGGACCAGATCCGTGGTGTCACCTATCAAAAACAGGATGCATCCACCAGCAAACGCGATGGGTATTTACCTGTTCTTCGTGCCGGCAACATCGCTGAATTCGGATTGACGTATGACGACTTGGTCTACGTCCCGTCTTCCAAAATCTCGCCGAAGCAAATGGTGAGGAAGAACGATATCGTGATTGCTGCATCAAGTGGAAGCATCGACGTTGTCGGGAAAGCTGCGCGCGCACTCGAAGACTTTCAAGGAGGGTTTGGGGCATTTTGTAAAGTGCTGCGACCTTGTAAACAGGTGGACGCAGCGTATTTCTCTCACTTCTTCAAGACGCCTCATTACCGCCGTAGGGTTTCCTGTCTCGCGGCGGGTGCGAACATCAATAACCTACGGAACGAGGATCTCAACGAGCTTCAGATGCCCCTCCCACCGCTGTCCGAGCAGAAGCGGATTGCGGGGATTCTGGATGCGGCGGACGCCTTGCGGGCCAAACGCCGCGAGGCTCTCGCCCACCTCGACACGCTCCTGCAATCCACATTCCTCGACATGTTCGGCGACCCCGTCGCCAATCCGATGGGGTGGAAGGTCTGTCTGCTGGGAGAAAAGGCGACAAGGATTACCAAGGGCCAATCACCGAAATGGCAGGGGTTTGAATATCAAGATGATGGGGTCCTGTTTGTTACTAGCGAGAATGTTCGTGAGGGTTTTCTCGATGTCTCGAAGCCTAAGGAAACGCTGATTTAATTTCGCTCCCCAGCGCCCCATCGAGTGCCTCCGCAGGGTGTCCATGAGATAATGGCGACCAGGCAATCCGGAGGCAAGTG
>JAWLHB010000082.1:0-10021 GCA_041690595.1 Lentisphaeria bacterium | reverse complement strand
CGCTGCGCAGGCGTCCGGCCAGCCAGGCCAGCGCGATAGCGAGCAGCACGACCAGCCCGGTCAGTCCCCAGGCAAACGGGTTGTTCATCAGGGCATTGAATTCGTTCACGATTCCTCTCTCTCGGTTCGGTCGACCGCCCAATGGCGACCCGCGCCTTCATGTGCCTCGATCAGTCCGCGCGCCTCGGCCACGTCCCGGTCGATCTGCTCGACCAGCGCGTCCAGCGACTCGAACCGCCGCTCGTCGCGGATGCCGGCGAGAAAGTCCACCTCCACCAGCCGGCCATAGAGATCGCCTTCGAAATCCAGCAGGAACACCTCCAGCCGGGCCTCGACGCCGTCGACGGTCGGGCGGGTGCCGATGTTGGCCACCCCGTAACGCGGCGCTTCCCCGATGCCGGAGACCCGCACCAGAAAGACACCACGCAACGGCGACAACCGGCGTCGCAGGGCGATGTTGGCGGTGGGAAAGCCCAGCTGCCGCCCACGCTTGTCGCCGTGCATCACCCGCCCGCAGAGAAAGAACGGATGCCCCAGCAGGCGCGCGGCCTCGACCACGTCGCGGGCCTCCAGCGCCGCGCGAACACGCGTCGAGGAGACCCTTTCCGCGTCCAGCGACACCGTGCGCGCGCGCTCGACCCCGAAGCCGTGCTCGGCGGCCAGCGATTCGAGCAGGACGAAGTCCCCCTGCCTCTTGGCGCCGAAGCGGAAGTCGTCGCCGATCACCACGTGGCGCGCCCCCATCGCCCCGACGAGCAGGCGGGTGACGAAGGCCTCCGCGGGCAGCTCGGCCAGCCGGCGATTGAAGGGCAGCAGCACCAGGCGGTCCACCACGCCCAGCCGCTCGAAGGCGACGAAGCGTTCGCGCAGCCGCGTCAGGCGGGCGACGGGCGTTATGCCCCTCACCTCGGCGAAATACTCGCGCGGCAGGGGCTCGAAGATCACCACGAACAGCGGCAGGCCGAGCTCGCGGGCGCGCTCGGCGGCCTGACGGATCACCGCCCGGTGGCCGCGGTGCACCCCGTCGAAGTTGCCGATGGTGACCACCGCGCCAGCGGGGGCGAGACCGGCGGCGGGCAGGGTATCGGCGACGTGAAGGCGTGTCAGTTTCATGCAAGATTCCGTCAGCTACGCTCGGGCGGCACGTCGCGGTCGAAGGTGACCACGTTCCACAACCGTCGCGGCGTCTGGCCGAGGCCGGCGGCCGCGACCACGAAGATCAGCACGCCGAGGCCGATCAGCCCGGCCACGGCCGCCAGCCGCGTGCCCGCCCCCCAGGCGGTCCACACCTCGACCGGCGGGCTGGCCCACAGCAGCACCCCGGCCATCACCACGGCGGCCAGCGTGATCCGGCCGATGAAACGCCGCGTGCCCGGCTCGACCCGCCACGCGCCGCGCTGGCGCAACGTCCAGCCGAGCAGCAGGGCGTTGACCCAGGCGGCCATCACCGTGGTCAGCGCCAGGCCGACGTGGGCCAGATGCCCGCCGAGCAGGAACACCCAGGGGAGCACCAGCACTGCCTTGAAGCCCAGGTTGGCGAGCACCGAGATCACGGCGATGCGCACCGGCGTGGTGGTGTCCTGCCGGGCGAAGAACCCCGGCGCGAAGATCTTGATCAGCAGGAACGCCGGCAGCCCCAGCGCGTAGGCGGTCATCGCCAGCGCCACCATCTGCGTGTCCATGGCGGTGAAGGCATCATACTGGAACAGCGTGGCGAGTATCGGCACCGCCAGGCCGATCAGCCCCGCCATGGCCGGCACGCCGATCAGCAGCGTCAGTTTCAGGGCGCCGTTGACGGTGCGATTGTAATCCTCGTCGCTGCCGCGGGCGAAGGCGCGCGACAGGGCCGGCAGGATCACCGTGCCGATTGCCACGCCGAACACCCCCAGCGGCAGCTCCACCAGCCGGTCGGAGTAGTACAGCCAGCTCACCGAGCCGGCCACCAGCAGCGAGGCGAGGATCGTGTCGACCAGCAGGTTGATCTGCGTGACCGACGCGCCGAACATCGCCGGCAGCATCAGGCGCAGCGTCTTGCGCACCCCCGCGTGCCGGCCGAACCGAGGCCGCGGCAACAGCCCCAGCCGGGCAAGGAACGGCAGCAGGAAGAACAGCTGCAGGATGCCGGCGACGAAGACCCCCCAGGCCAAGGCCATCACCGGCTCGGCGAAGAACGGCGCGGCCACGAGCGTGGCGGCGATCAGGCTGATGTTCAGCCAGATGGGCGCGAGTGCCGGCATGGCGAAGCGGCCGAATGCGTTGAGCGTGCTCGCCGTGAAGGCGGTCAGCGAGATGAACAGCAGATACGGGAAGGTAATCAGCAGCATCGTCTCGGCCAGCTCCCGCTGCCCCGGGTCGTCGGTGAAGCCCGGCGCGAACAGCATGACCAGCAGCGGTGCACCCGCCAGCCCCAGCGAGACGACCACCACCAGCACCGCGGCGAGCGTGCCGAACATGTGATCGACGTAATCCCTGAGCTCGGCGCGGGTCCGCGTCTCGCGGTATTCCGAGAGCACCGGCACGAAGGCCTGCTGGAACGCCCCCTCGGCGAACAGGCGGCGCAGGAAGTTGGGAATCTTAAAGACGACGAAGAAGGCATCGGTCGCCGCGCTGGCCCCGAACACCCGCGCGAGCAGCACGTCGCGCACGAACCCCAGCACGCGCGAGATCATGGTCATCCCGCCAAAGGCCGCACTGCTCTTCCAGATGCTCATGCGTCACGGCCGTCGTAGCCGGCCGGCTTTGGAGCGCCAGCGGAAAAGCCAATCCGCGTTGACGCTGTTGTTATGTACATATTGCTCCCTGCTTACCGGATACCTTCATCCACCAGCGCCTGCTTCCAATCCTTTTCCATCACCATTCGGAACCGCATGGGTTCGTCCTGGTCCTCAAGCGCGAGTTGGCCAATGGAGGCCGTCACATCGGCGTAGCGGGTAAACAGTTCGAACAGCTTGCGCTTGTACTCGGTATCGTCGTTGCCTTTGAGGTGGTCGCCCTTGGTTTCCAGTACCGAGAAACGGAACTTGTCTTCCTCGACACCATGCACGCAAGCTAGCAGGTCAGGATACACACGGTGGCGCTGCCAGCCCTGCAAGCCGTAAGAGCGCTGATTGACAGCAATTCGGTGCCACCAATAGACACACTGACTTTCATCCAGATACCAAGCGGTATTCTTCTCCAGGTCGTTGAATTCCTTTTGGTACACCTTCTCGAACAGGCTTTTCTCCAGCGGCTCGCCGTTCTTGCGGTAAAGCAGGGGGTCCACATCGGATACATCGATTTCCAGGGTCTCGGCAATTTTCCAGTTCAATGCCGGGTCATTGGAGGCCACCAGCCGCAGGGCGATTTCCCCACTATCGAGCTTTTCTCGAAACAGGCTTTCAGCCATGGCGTTGACCTGCTCGCGCAGGTCGGCCTTCATGGTCTGCACCAGATCCAGCCGGTTCACATAAATCTGCTCATCGGTCACGCCTTTGCCCCGCAGGGCGGCCAGGGTTTCGTCCAACAGGCGCATCCCTTGCCAGGGGTTGGGCACCACATCGAGTAACTGGCGCACCAGATAAGGCGCGTCCAGCCCTTCCTCGGGCAAGGCATCGACGGCCTCTTGCTCGAGTTCGATCACCGTCTGGCCGGTCTCCTTGGCCTTGCGGTCCAGGGTGACGCGCGCCACGGTGCGTTGCAGCTTGTCGTCGTCCATGGCGGCCTTGTCCGCCCCCAGAAACTGCAATGCCTCCCAGTCCAATGCGCCCAGCACATCACGGTCGTAATCCAATGGGCGATAGCCCTCAGACGCATTGGGATCCCGGTGCAATACACGCGGCAGGAAGACAGGAGGCAAGCCGGCGAATTTATCCCGCCGGTGAATAGTCTCGCGGCGCATGTTCTGTGCCTGACCGCTGCCCGGGTCCACGGATTTCACACTGGAGGCCAGATCGGCCATGCCTTCATCCTCCAGCCCCTTTCGCACCCCATTGACCGCCGCGGTCACATCCTGATCAAAAGTGAACACATAGCACTCGTCCAGCGCGGCCACGCCAGTTGTCTGGGCATAGGGCTGGCGCAATACCCGGCCAATCATCTGTGTCAGCGCCGTTGTGGCTGTGGTGCGTGACAGCACCGCCAGGGCATAGGCGAAGGGGCAATCCCAGCCTTCGCGCAGGGCGTCCTTGGTGATGATAAAGCGCACCGGCGAGGTGGAAGATAACAGGTCTTCGTCGGCCAGCTCGTCGTCACTGGAGGTCTTCAGGCGGATATGCTCTTCCTTCACGCCCAACTGATCGCGCAGATACTCCCTGGCGTCTTCGGCATGCACCAGCCCGGCGTCGCGCTGCTCCTTGCCGGTACGCTCCACACGAATCAGAACGATGGGGCGGATATACCGCCCGGTCTCGTTCTGGAACGCCAGCGCCGCCTGCTCCAGATCCTGTTGCTTGGCATGTGCCAGCGTCAGGGTGTGCTTCCAGCCGCCCTTGCCCTCGTTGACCACATTGATGGGCAGCTTGATCATCTCCTCGTCCTTGAGGTCCGCCCCGGGCACATTCACCAGCACATTGGACTGGTGTTTGTTGTTGGTGTTGGGCGTCGCGGACAATTCCAGGATGAATCGCGGGTTGAACCCGGCCAGGGTATCCCGGGCGGTGTCCGAATAAGCCTTGTGGCCCTCATCGATCACCACCACGGGGCGCACCAGCCGCAGCACATTGCCCAGGCTCTGCTTGACGGAAATCGAATTTGGCACAATGCCCTCGGCAAAGCCCATATCCGCCAGATCGTTCTGATCCAGGTTCGGTACTTGATCGAGCAATCCCCGATTGGCCTCGCTGTCGTCTTCCACCGGGAAGAAGGAGGTAAAGCGGCCACTGTCGCGAAACAGGCGCAGTGTTTCCTTGGACCTGCGCGCCGCCGAGGGCAGCATCAGTAGCATCACACACAACTGGTCTTCCACATCCCGGCGGGTAAAGGCATCGCCCTTTTCCAGCAGTTTCACCCGCCCGCCAGAGGCGCGCTCCAGCATCTGCCGATAGGGGTGTTCGCGGTTGGCCAGTTGTTTCCAGGTTTGCCGGTAGATCGCCTCGGAGGGCACCACCCACAGCACCAGCCCAGTCTGGCGCTTGAAATAATCCGTCTGCACCCGCTCCAGCGCTGCCGTGGCCAGCAACGTCTTGCCGCCGCCGGTGGGCACCTTGAAGCAGATATTGGGGATCGACTGCCCCAGGCCATCTTGGCGCGACAAGTGAGGCGCGATCACGGGATTGCCGTTCTGGTACAGGTACGGCAGCAGCCGCTCTGTGTTGAGCTGATCCCAGGCTTCCCGGCAGTAGTCACTCAGCGTGGCTTTATCATCACCTTCCTCTTTGAGGAAGGCCAAAATGCGTCCCGCACGCTCGCGCTGCTCGGCCAGCACAGTGAGGTAGCGGTCCAGCTTGCTCAGCACGCCTTGCTGGTATTCCTTCAGCTCCATGCTCAATCCCCCAGAATCCGGTGGACGGCATAAGGCAACTGGCAGAACTCGATGCGCCGAGCGGTCAACTCCTTCTGGCTCATGAACTTGGCGACAGCAAAGACAATGGCGCGCTTGCTGCTCTGGTTGCCCTTTTCAATGGCCGCCACCCGCTCTGCATTCAGCGCGGCGTCATTGGAGCGCAACCATTCCTTTTCCGGCTGGTAGAACAGGTGTACCCGGAACAACTCGGTCTCGCCGATAAAGCCATCAGGTGCGGGCTTGCCGACCTTCTCCAGCGACTGTCCGGTGGCGGTGTAGAACACATAGCGGGCCAGCGCCTCAAAGCTCGGCAGCCCCTTGCCGGTCAGCAGGCTTTCAATGTCGATGGGATCGCCCAGGGTGCAGTAGGTGAAACTGCCCCCCAGCCCCGGCGCGGTTTTCTCCACCTTGCGCTCACCGGTCACGGTGAGCACGCCATCCTTGATCTGCTTCTTGATCTTGTCGTATTCGTGACCGTGCAGGTTTTCGATAGAGGCGATATGTTCCAGAATCTTGGCCTGCTTTTTCTCGAAGGCGCTCCAGGTGATGTTTTCCCGGTGCAGCTCCTCACGCTGGGTGCCGGTGTAGGGGTAGCCCTTGATGACCCGGCGCACTCGCTCAGCGGTGAGGGTTTCGGCGTAGTCCTCGCACTCAACCAAGATGAAGCGACGGTTGCCGTTGTCTTTTTTATTGGCTTCTAGCACAGCATGGGCAGTTGTCCCAGACCCAGCAAATGAATCTAAGATCAAAGAATCTGGATCCGCTGCAATCTCAAGCACTCTTTCAACAAGCTGGTATGGCTTCGGTGTAATGAAGTCACTGCCATCCCCCATTATCGCAAGGAGTTGTTTTTTAGCATCTTGATTACCCTTGACTTGCTGATATTCCCACCATGTGCGCGCTATAACACCTTTATCCTCGTCCTTATCGAGATAGACTTTTTTTGTCGGCATCGCATCGCCAGTTTTTCCGAAGTAAATCTCCCCCCGTTTTCGTTGCTTCTCAAATTCTTGTTCAGGCAACGCCCAATGCCGTCCCTTTGCAGGACGAACAACCCGGCCTGACGGGAGCGTCACCGGGTAGCGATATTTTTCACGTCTTTCGTTGTTCTCAGTTCGAACGTCAAGAGGATATGTGCGCCAAGGCCCGTTAGGATCATTGTCAGTATTTTTAAATCTACTTTTTTGTTCCTCATTTCGGTCCAAGTAGTTCCATCCGTGGTCGATGAATGCCTCTGTCTTACAATACGCAAGAACATAGTCATGATCCGTGCTTATTACCCTTCCATTACTCTTCGGTGTGTAGGTTTTCTCCCACGCGGCGCAGCATATAAAGTGCTCCTCTCCGAAAATCTCGTCAAAAAGTGCGCGTGCTCTGTGGATTTCATTATCATCCAACGTCATCCAAATGCTGCCATCCTCAGATAACAACTCTCTCAATAAGTTGATGCGCGGCCACATCATGCATAACCACTTGTCATGCCGTTCCAGGTCTTCCTTGTCCACTGGGTTGGCCGATTTCTTTAGCCATTCTTTCATCAGCGGCGAGCGCACATTGTCGTTGTAGCACCAGCCCTCGTTGCCTGTGTTGTAGGGCGGGTCGATAAAGATGCAGTCCACTTTACCGGCGTGGGTGGGCAGAAGCGCCTTGAGGGCTTCCAGGTTATCGCCGTGGATAATCAGGTTGTCGTCCAGCGTAGGCTTCCGCCCCTTGGCGGGCAGGGACTTGTCCGGCACCACCTGCAATTCGCGAAATGGCACCCCGAGGTGGTGGGAATAGACAAACTGCTTGCCCTTGAACTCCAGCGTCGGCATTAAATACTCCTGATCCAGTCAAAGCACGCCTTGAAGGCGGGCATCTCTTGTTCGATTTCGGCCGCGCTCATGTCACGCAACCGCTGTTCCTGTTCGATAATGGCGTCTTCGCCCTTGTCGTCGGCACCGGTCACCTGCTCGATGCAGCCTTGCGGCCAAACCCAGACGCCGGCCTGTCTCAGCGCTTCGTGGCTACCCTCGGCCACTGCCTTGCCTTCTCCGTCCGTTGCGAAGCAGGCCCAGGCATCGGCGGCCAGCCAACCAGTCTGTTGGTTGTTCTGGGGCAGACCGTTTCCGTTGAGGGTGAAGCCGTGGTCGGGCTGCAAGCGTGCCAGTACACGCTTGGCCTCGGCCATGTCCGCGGCCTCCCGGTCCAGCAATCCGCCCTTGCGGGCGTGGGTGTAGGCAAAGTCCAGATCGGCAACCGCGCAGGCGCGAATGCCCATGGCCGCCAGCACCGGTAGGGCCTTGGGAATGTCCGCGCAAGAACCCAGCGACACAAAGGCGATATGGTCCAGCTCCGGTGGCTGCCCGTAAAGCCGATCGTAGGCCAGTGGCAGCAGGCGGCGATCCGTTTTACCCTCGCAGAGCACCACCCGCTCGGCGAAATAGATCTCGGCGAGGTTGCTCAGTTCGAAAAGGGCGCGGGACTGGCTTTCGGCCCCGTCAATGGCGTCGTCCACAGCTTGGCGCAGGGGTTTCCGGGCGGTGACGCCTTCTTCCGCGCTTTTGCCCACAATCACCGTATCGGCGGCATTGTCCCGGCTGAGCATCAGCGGCGAATGAGTGGAAAAGACTACTTGAAACCCTGCCTGAGCTAGGCTGGCCAGCGCCTGCCGCAACCGCCGCACCCCTTGCGGGTGCAGGTACAATTCCGGTTCGTCAATCAACAACAACCGGCGTGAAGGGCTGTCGTCTTCGCCGCGACGCGTTTCCGCCAAATAGCGAATCAAAGCCATCTGGATGGACCGCTGGGCGCCTGTGCCCATCTGATCAAATCGGCGCCGGTCGCCCGTGGTCTTGTCCGTGACATGCAGGTCACCGGCCTTGAAGAACTCCTTGACATCAACGACCTGCAAATCCAGGTCCAACGCCAGCCCCGGAAAGAAGTGCTCCAGCGCACCACTGGCATCGGTATCAAACTGCTGCAGGTGGTCAGAGCGGTGATCGCCATCAGCCGTCAGGACGTGACGGATGGTGTCAAGAGCGGTGTTCAGCTCCGCATGGGCCTCGAGCAACGGTCCCATGATCTCATCTAGCAGGCTCTTGATCGTGGTTCCGGCCTTGGCCTTGCCCAAATCCTCACCGATGTCGTGCATGGCCTGGACAAGCAATGGCTCGGGCAGCAGAACCGAAACGGCTTGCGGGAGACCGGTTGGGTAATCGCGCCAATGTTCCGGCTCACCATTCTCCGGACATTGCTCGATATCCCACACTTCCTTGCTCAGTGTCTTGGCAGTAGTTCCCGTTGCTGAGACACGAATCCAAAGGCGACCATCACGGCAAAAGGGTGTTATCGCCTTGCGATGTTTCTGTTCCGGAATTCGGCCAAGAACCTCATCGGCAATGCCATCAATGCACGCAACCACTTCCACCGGCTGGTCCGGATCATGGAAATCCTTTACCGAAAGCGCTGCGGGCTTCAGGACCCAACTGATGGCTTGAAGAATGGAAGATTTGCCGGTGTTGTTCTGCCCAACCAAGGGGGTATAGCCCTCCAGCGGCAACGAAACATCTTTGCAAGCGCGAAAATTCTTGATCCGCAGGTGACTGAGGCGATGCATTAAAGCCCTTCATTTATTCTTGGATTACAGCAAGGCGGGGTGGTACGCCTTTGCACATAACGCCTCGCATCAGCGGCGCGGTTTTGCTGCGTCCAACTGCATGCGATTGTTAGAAAGCATTAATCTTCCATAACAACGGCCCCCTTGCCAGCAGCACCAATCCTGACAAGGTCAGCCGTAGTGCGAGTTCCCAAACCGGAGAAAGTCAATCTCGCACCACTGGTCGCTGCTGCTGCAGCAACCCGAACCAGATCGGCAGTTGTACGAGAGCCCGACTCCAATCGGAAGCCACCACCAGCGGCTGCGATTCTAACTAAGTCTGCGGTAATACGTTTTTCAAATGACATGGATACCTCCTTTTAATTTCTAACTACAAATGGGCGCCCTAAGCGTCGCATAAGATCCTGTGACCAACGTGGGCTCGGCCTGCTTATGACTACAAACCAACCTGTTGAGCCCGCTATCAAGACTCCCTTCAGGTGTGTTATGCGGCGCATCCGCAGGATAATGCCTTAAGCGGCGGATGGGCCGCATAAGGCCCCGCCGTATAGGCTGGCAGGGGAACAAATATGCGGTCCGTGAAGTGCGCTCACTCGGATCTCTCCGCATCATCCAGCCCCCACAACGGCGCCACCACGCTCCAGACATTCTCCAGCACCCGCTTCTGTCCCTCGGCATTCGGGTGCAAGCCGTCGTCCATCATCAGCTCGCGCTCGGTGGCGACGCCCTCGAGGAGGAACGGCAGGGCGGGCAGATCGTTCGCCTCGGCCAGGCGGGTGAACATTTCGCGGAAGGGCTCGGCATAGGCCGGGCCGTAGTTGGTGGGCAGCATGATGCCGAGCAGTACCACCCGCGCGCCGTCTTCGCAGGCCAGGTCGATCAGCCGCTGCAGGTTGGCCTCCACCCGGTCGAGCGGCAGGCCGCGCAGGCCGTCGTTGGCGCCC
>JAWLHB010000081.1:0-10385 GCA_041690595.1 Lentisphaeria bacterium | reverse complement strand
GGCGCGGGAGGAGTGATGGAGTTTGGGAAGGAGCAACGTCCAACGCCGGTGCCACTCAGGCGAGTGGCGTGCCCAGGGGGCGCGGGAGGAGTGATGGAGATTGGGGAGGGGCGACGTCCAACGCCGGTGCCACTCAGGCGAGTGGCGTGCCCAGGAGGGGGAACTTTTGGACCGAGCTTTCGACCGAGGTTTTGGGGTGGAGCGAAGCGCAAGAGTGCCACTCAGGCGAGTGGCGTGCCCAGGGGGCGCGGGAGGAGTGATGGAGTTTGGGAAGGGGCGACTTATGGACCGAGCTTTCGACCGAGGTTTTGGGGTGGAGCGAAGCGCAAGAGTGCCACTCAGGCGAGTGGCGTGCCCAGGGGGAGCGAGGAGAGCTTTTGGACCGAGCTTTCGATCGAGGTTTTGGGGTGGAGCGAAGCGCAAAAGTGCCACTCAGGCGAGTGGCGTGCCCAGGAGGGGGAACTTCTGGACCGAGCTTTCGACCGAGGTTTTCTGGGAGGGGAAGGTGATGGAGGGTGCAACGATGGGATTATGGGGCGAAGAATCGGGTGACGGCGTCGATGACGCGCTGCACGTCGTCGTCGCTCATGCCTTGGTGGCATGGGAGACAGAGGGTTTCGTCGACAAAGCGCTGGGAGTTCGTCAGGGTGGTGGTGAGGCAGTCGGCGTACATGGGATGGAGGTGGTTGAGGCCCCAGATGGGGCGGGCCTGGATGCGGGCGGCGGCGATGTGATCGGCGAGGGGCTGGAGGCGGGAGGGTGGTACTTGGAGGAGGGCCATCCAGTAGTTGCAGGTGGCGGTGGGCAGGGGGGTGATGAGACGGGCGCCGGGCAGAGCGGCAAAGGCGGCCTCATAGCGATGGTGGATCTGGGCTTTGCGAGCGAGCATGGTGGGAAGCTGTTCGAGTTGGGCGACCCCGACGGCGGCGAGAATGTTGGTGAGGCGGTAGTTGTAGCCGACTTCGTCGTGGACATAGAGGACGGGGTCGGACTTTGCCTGGGTCGACAGGTGGCGGACGCGTCGGGCGAGGGCTTCATCGCTGGTGACGATCATGCCGCCGCCACCGGTAGTGAGGATCTTGTTGCCATTGAAGCTGAAGCAGCCGGTGCGGCCGAAGGTACCGACGTGGCGGTCGCGGTAGCGGCAACCGATCCCTTCGGCGGCATCTTCGATAAGGATGAGGCGCCAGCGCTCGGCGAGGGCCTGAAGATCGTCCATGGCGCAACTGTGGCCATAGAGGTGAACGGGGATGATGGCGCGCAGGCAACGGCCAGTGGCGCGATGGCGGCAGCAGCCATCCCGCAGCTCGCATTCGGCAGTCAGCCAGCTCTCGAAGGAGGCGGGATCGAAACCGAGGGTGACCGGATCCAGATCGACGAAGAGGGGGTCGGCGCCGACATAGCGGATGGCGTTGACGGGGGCAATGAAGGTCACGGCGGGGACGGCGACGAGGTCGCCCCGCTCGACGCCGGCAGTGAGGAGCGAGAGGTGAAGAGCGG
Organism: Lentisphaeria bacterium; assembly: GCA_041690595.1. Lineage (GTDB taxonomy): Bacteria > Verrucomicrobiota > Lentisphaeria > JABSQK01 > JAWLHB01 > JAWLHB01. The sequence goes on along the minus strand of JAWLHB010000081.1, from coordinate 8,885 downwards.
CGGTGCCATTGACCACGGCGACGGCATGGGGAGCGCCCACATACTCGGCGAAGGCGGCTTCGAAACGGTCGACGTAACTGCCCACGGAGGAGATCCAGTTGGTGCGGATGCAGTCGGTGACGTAGCGTTCTTCATTCCCCTGAAGGCAGGGGACGGAGAGAGGGATGTAGGCGGGTTGGCTCATGCAGGGAGTTCTTCTTTGGCAAGGTGTCGGCGATGCCGGTCGCTTGGGGATTGTGGGCAGTCGCGTTCGAGGAAGAGGGGCAGGTGGGCTGCCGGGATTCCTGTCACATAGTATAGAAGGTGCGGGCGTGTTTCAATTGAGGGCGGAAAAAAAGTCTGGTGCCGTTTGGGGAGGGTATTGGAGTTCGTGGGGACGCCTACCAGGCGGTCCGGCCGCCGTCGACGGAGATGATGGCGCCGGTCATGTAGGAGGAGGCGTCGGAGACGAGGAAGGCGATGGCGGCTCGATACTCGTCGGGGCGGGCCATACGGCCGAGGGGAATGAGATTGGCGAGGCGGTGAACGAAGTCGGGATCCTGATGGTTGGCGACGCCGCCGGGGCAGATGGCGTTGCAGCGGACGTTGGCGTCGGCCCAGTAGGTGGCAAGGTAGCGGGTGAGGCCGATGAGGCCTGCCTTGACGACGGAATAGGTGACGGGCTTGACCATCTGCTGCTCGTCGGGGAGCCCGGGCTGGCGGTAGATGCGCTGATCGGGGCCGATGAGGGCGAGATCGGAGGCGATATTGAGGATGACGCCCGAGCCGCGTGCGGCCATGGGAGGGCCAAAGACACGGGCGCAGAGGAAGGCACCGGTAAGGCCGACCTGAAGGTCGCTCTGCCAGGCATGGAGGGGGAATTGCTCGAGGTGGGACCAGTGGGCGCCACCGTTGCCGGTATCCTCGACCTTGGGATTGTTGGCGGCGTTGTTGATGAGGATGTGCACGTGGCCATGGGAGGCTTCGATGCGACTGGCGGCATCCTGGATGCTGGCTTCGTTGGTGATATCGCAGGCAAGGCCGGCAGCGGCACAGTCCCAGGTGGCACGAATGTCTTCGGCGGCGGCGGCGGCATGGTCGCCATTGAGGTCGAGGAGGATGGGGGTGCCGCCCATTTCGGCGATGGCGGCGGCGTGCTGGCGGCCGAGGAGTCCGGCGCCACCGGTGATGACGGCGACGCGGCCAGTGAGGTCGAGTGCAGCGCGAACGGAAGGTGTGGGGAGGGGCATGGGGCTGAAGTCCTGGTGTAATAGATTGCCGGAGAAGGAGTCATCACGGCGCGGACAGACGGTCGGCGTCCTGAATGATGGCGTCGAGCTGTTGGTACTTGGGATCGAGGGGATACCAGAGAAGGGCGTTGCGGATGTGCTGTCGGGCAGCCTGAAGATCGCCCATGGCGAGATGGGCTTCGGCAAGGCGGGCATGGAAGGCGGGGCGGTGGGGGGCGCGCGCGACGGCTTCGGCAAAGGCTTCGGCAGCGACGGCATACTGCTCCTGGCGCATGGCGATGAGTCCAAGACTCTCCCATGGATAGGGAGAAAAGGGCTTCCAGCGGGCAATGGTTTCGACCTGTTGGCGGGTGGCATGAACGGTGAGGGGCGGCCGGGTGGTATCCTGGATGCGATAGTAGAAGCGCTGATAGAGGTACTCGCCGCGGGCCTGCCAGAGGTTGGCGATGCCGAACAGGGCAATGAGGATGAGCATCGGACGCAGAATACGGCTGGGGCGCGCGATCGCGGGGGCGGTTCCCAGATCGAGGCAGAGAATGGGCAAGGCGACGGCGGTGAGCAGGGTGCCCGGAATCTGGAAGTTGAAGTCGGCGAAGGAATGGGCAGACCAGGAGGCCCAGCCGGCGAAGGCGGCAAGCCAGAGCCAGTCGATATGCCGCTGGTTGCCGTCGCGCCAGATGCGCCACCAGGCAAGAAGTGGGGCGATCAGGAAGTAGAGGAGAGCAAGTCCGCCGGCAATGCCGGTCTGGGAGAGGAAGCTGAGCAGGGCATTGTGGGCGACGCGGGTCACCTCGGCATTTGCGGGCTTGAGACGCAGGTGCCAGGTGTAGAATTCACCGAGGCCGACGCCGGTCAGGGGTTGGTCGAGAAACATGAGCCAGGCGGAGCGCCAGTAGTCGAGGCGCGCCTGGAAGGAGCCAAGGCCGCGCCCACCATCGATAACGAGGTAGCCGCCGATGGCACCGATGGCAAGCAGCATGCCGACGCCGATCACGATGCCGAGATGGTGGCGCAGCCACTGGCGGCGCTGAACGCCGAGCAGGAGGAGGGTGGCGAGAAAGCCGAGGATGAGCGCGACAATGGCGGCGCGGCTCCCGCTCAGGAAGAAGGCACCCAGGAAGAGTGTCGCGAGGATGAGGGTGAGGGTCCACTGACTGGGCCGTGGCGGATCGACGCGAGCGGCCCAGCGCCAGGTGAGGTAGAGGGCGAGGGGGGTGACCAGCAGCAGGTGGGCGGCGAGGTTGTTGGGATAGGTGAAGGTAGACATGATGCGCCCTTCGCGAAGACGGGCGATGATGCCTTCGTTGACCACCAACCCCTTCGCCTGCTGATCCTGAAGTTGCCGGAGGGTCTCCTCGAAACTGTAGAGATGTTGGAACCAGCCATAGATACCGACAATGACAAGGCCGGCGACAAGGCCGGCGAAGAGCCAGTAACGGTCAACGGGACGGTGCGACAGATGAAGGATGAGGGCGATGGTGAAGAGGGGCAGGGCCAGGAGCATCCACACGTAGGTAACGGCAATCTCCCACTCGGTGGTGCGAATGAAGCCGATTAGACAGACGAGTACCAATAGTGCCGACGGGAGCCAAAGGTGCAGGTTGCGGCGCAGCAGGTGGCCCGACGGCGGGTGCGCCAGAACCGCGAGGATCAGGCCGACCCCGGCGATCACCGGCGCGATCATCGGTGGCCAGATCTCGAATAACCAGCCTAATACATCGAGCGGAAAGAAACCGACATTGGAGACATTGACGGTGACGCCCAGCTTGACGGGAGCGAGGAAGAGGCAGAGTGCCAGCCAGATGGTGGTGGCGGTGATCAGGCGCTGCCGCGTCGGCGGTGGGAGTTGCTCTTCGGCCATGGTGGTGGGAGTCGAAATAAGGATACCTGTTCAAGTCATCTGGTGCGGGAGGTCAGGAGATCCGGCCAGTGCCGACCCTGGGCTAAACCGTATAGGCGAGAGTGCGGGGCGGATGCTGGCGAAGGTAATCGATCGTCTGCTGAAGTCCATCGCGAAGGGAGATCCGGGGTTCCCAGCCGATGAGGCGGGCGGCCAACTGGTTGTTGCTGAGCAGCTCGCGGACCTCACTCTGGGCGGGGCGGATGCGCTGGGGGTCGAGGACGATCCGGTGATTCCCGCCGAGCAGCTCGATGACCATGCGCGCGACGTCGCCGACGGTGGAGGCCTTGCCGGTGCCGAGGTTGATGGTGGCGCCCAAGGCGGCTTCAGGAGCATCCAGGGCGGCCAGGAAGCCCGCCGCGGTATCGGTGCAGAAGGTGAGGTCGCGGACGGTGTCGAGGGCGCCAAGCTTGATTTCGTTTCCCTGGAGCGCCTGCGAGATGATCGTGGGGATCACGGCGCGAGTGGACTGGCGTGGACCAAAGGTATTGAAGGGACGGATGGTGATCGCCGGCAGCTCGAAGGAGAGGCAATAGCTCTCCACCAGCTTGTCGGCGCCGATCTTGGTGGCAGAATAGGGGGACTGCCCCTGCAACGGATGCGCTTCGTCAATGGGGGTATAAAGGGCGCTGCCGTAGACTTCGCTGGTCGAGGTATGGACGAAGCGGGTCAGGCCATGGCGCCTGGCAGCCTGGAGAAGGTTGAGCGTGCCACCGATGTTGGTGGCGACATAGGCGCCCGGAGCGGTATAGGAATAGGGGATGCCGATGAGGGCGGCAAGGTGGAGCACCGCGCGACAGTCGCGCACCTGCTCGTCGATGAAACCCTCGTCGGTAACATCGCCGAGGACGACCCGCAGGTTGCTGGGAGGATTCTCGCGATAGCGCTCCAGATGGCCCCATCCGGCGGAAGAGGTATAGCGCACGAGGGCCTTGACGTGATGGTCACGGGCAAGCAGCAGATCCACCAGGTGGCTGCCAATGAATCCACCGGCACCGGTCACAAATACTTGATTCTTCATGCGTCGAACGTCCTTCCTCCACGATCGCGATTCCAGCCTTCCTGCATCCATTGCGTGCACGACGGAGCTAGAATACCGGTCAAAGCTTTCCTTTCAATCCGACCGGCGAAAATAGCCGCGCCTTCAGCAGCTGCTCCGGCGGTTGACGGAGGCTGCCTGACCCACTATGGTGGAACGGTCATCATCTGTTCAACCCTTCAGCATCGAGACTGACGCACCATGTCCAAGCTGCCAAATATCATCGTCATCACCACGCACGATTCGGGTCGCCACTTCGGCTGCTATGGGCTACCCACCGTCACGTCACCGGCCATCGACCGGCTTGCCGCGGAGGGGGTTCTTTTCGAGCAGATGAACGCGGTATCGGCGATCTGCAGCCCCTCGCGGGGGGGCTTGCTGACGGGGCAATATCCGCTGACCAATGGTCTGGTTGGCCTGGCGGGCGGCTCCTGGAACTGGGAATTGCACGACAGCGCCACCCATCTCTCGCACCGGCTGCGTCGTCAGGGCTTCCACACCCGCATGTTCGGCCTGCAGCACGAAACGGAATCGATCGAGAGCTTGGGGTTTGACGATACGAGTGCCCACGGCGGGCCGAACCGCGCCCCGCACCAGCGCCCCGCCCCCGTCGTCGCCCGCGACGTGGCTGGCTTTCTGCGGGAGTACGACGGCGACCAGCCCTTCTATGCCCAGGTGGGCTTCTTCGAGACTCACACGCCCTACAGCTTCGGCGACTGCCAGCCGGACGATGCGGCTGGAGTCTGGATGCCGCCGTACGCAAAGACCCATGACTGGCCAGGCTGGGCGAAGCTCCTCAATCGCTTCGGCAGCGATCCGGCTTTTGCCAGGCAGCATCTCGCCGAATTGCAGGGGGCCATCAAGCAGGCGGATCAGGGGGTCGGCATCATTCTGGATGCGCTCGACCGGGCGGGGCTTGCCGACGACACGCTCGTCCTTTTCAACACCGATCATGGTCCAGAACTGCCCGGGGCCAAATGGACCATGTACGATCGTGGCCTGGGCATCGCCTTCATCATGCGCTGGCCGAGCGGCGGCATCGGCGGCGGACGGCGCTGCCCCTGGCTGCTGAGCAACGTCGACTTTCTGCCTACCCTGTATGAGCTTCTCGGGCTTGCGGCGCCGGATGACCTGCAGGGGATCAGCTTTGCGGCAGCCTGCCGCGCGGACGTCGCCGACCAGCCATCTCCGCGGCAGACCACCTTCGGCAACTGGGTGGACGGCCTGAATTTCTCCGCCCGCACCGAACGCCACAAGCTCATCCACAACCTGGTGCCGCTCGACAGCACCGGCCGGAAATCGCCTGCCTACGAACTCTATGACCTCCAACTCGATCCGCTGGAGCTTACGGACGTGCACGCCGAACCCGCCTATGCGGGGATTCTCGCCGACATGCAGGCGCGCCTGCACGACTGGTTGGCCGAGCAGAAGGACCCGACCTCATTCGGCACGCTGCCTGTGCAGGATCATGTCCAGATGATTGCGGACTATCGTCGCCGCTATGAGATCTCGCGCGGCAAGGAACCGGCCAGCGAAGGGAGCAGAGCATGAGTACGGAGATTTATGACGTCATCATCGCCGGCGGAGGGTTGGGCGCTTGCCTGGCAGCATGTGAAGCGGCTGGACGGCGACGTCGGGTTCTGCTGATATCGCCCGAGACCTTTCTGGGCGCGGAGATCACCGCCACCCTCTCACCGTGGATGCCCGAGACGGATTCGCCGTCACCGCTGGCGGCTCTTTTCGGAGAGTTGAGCAGGCTGACCGACGGCGAGCAGGCATTCTGCCTCGGCTCCCTCAAGAAGAATCTCCTCGCCATGCTCCACGAGGCGGGGGTAAGCGTGCTTTTTGCCTCGCGGATAGCCGGGGTTATCCAGCAGGATGCGCGGACGGTCGGGGTCGTCATCGGCAACAAGAGCGGCTTGCAGGGTATTCTCGGCCGTGCCGTTATCGATGCAACCGAGCAGCAGTCGGTTCTGCTCATGGCCGGCGGATCGGTGGCTGCCAGAGGTCGTACGGAGGCATCGTTCGCCGCTGAATATGCCGGCGTTCTCCTGCCGATGGAGCCAGTTCCCGGCAACGATGCGGTCGAGTTCCATGCCATACCCGGCACCGAGGGACTGGTTGCCGTGCGCCATCGTTTGGCCGTCGACCTCTCGCGGGACGGATACGCGGCACGCAATCAGGCGGAACTGGAGGCGCGCGAACGCGTTATCGCGGCAGGCCGCCAGCTCATTGGCAGCCATCCTGCTTTTGCCCACGCCATGCTGGGCCGACTTGCCTTGCGCATGAGCCTGCCTCCCCCGGCGGTCAGCAACGTTCCCGACGGCATTCTGGCCTTTCCGCCTTCGTGTTGGCCATTCGATCTGGATGCGGTCGCCGAAACGGCCCGCGAGGTGGGAGCCAGCGCCAGTGCCGCTTCGCCGGTCGACACAATCGCTCCGCGGCAAATCGGCTTTGGCTCCTGCCGCATCCCATGGGAAGGCCTCAACCCGCGGGCCGCAAGCTCCCGCAACTATCTGCGTCTGCACTACTTCCAACTCGACATGCCGGCCGCCGATCAGCTCCCGCTGCTGGCGGAGACGGAGGTGCTGGTGGCCGGCGGGGGAACGGCGGGGGCGCCGGCCGGCATTGCCGCCGCCATGGAAGGGGCCAGGGTCATTGTCACGGAGAGCAGCGCGGCCCTCGGGGGCACCGGCTGTGCCGGCGGCATCAACTGCTACTATCACGGTTGTCGCGATGCCATGACCGCCCGGATCGACAGCCAGGTTCAGGCGCTTTCCGCAGCCATCTCACCCGGCAATCCGCCCGATCCGAACCGCTGGAACATCAGCGTCAAGGAGCTGGCCCTGCTCACCATGCTGCGCGCACATGGCGGCCAGGCCATGTTTCACTGCCAGGCTCTTCACCCAATCTGCCGCGGCAACCAGGCCATCGGCGCTCTTGTGCTCACCGACGAGGGCCTCGCCACCGTCCGCGCCGAGGTCATCATCGATGCCACCGGCGATGGCGACCTGGCGGTTCGCGCGGGTGCCAGCGTCACCATGGCGGATCCGCGCGGCGGCAATGTCCAGACCTTCAACCAGTGCCGCTGGGTCTGGCAGCCCAACCGCAACGGCTACAACAACGATCTGGGCGTGATCGACAACCGCGACTTCATCGATACGACCCGCGGCGTCGTCAGCGCCCATTGGCACGCGGACCCCTTCGACTTTTCCCCAATGCCCGTTGTCCGCGAGTCGCGTCACGTGCATGGGGACGCCACCTTCTCCCTGCGGGACGTCTTCCTGCCGCAGACCTGCAAGGATACCATCAGCCGCATCAAGACCGACTTCGATCAGCATGGGCTGCAGGGATCGCTTTTCGCCCGCCTCGGCTACCTCCCCTACCATACCGTCGACTACACGGCGCGAGTCCCCTACCGCATTGCGCTTCCCCGGAACGTGGAGGGCATGCTGGTCACGGCCAAGGCGGTCTCGGCCACTCAGGATGGCTTCTCCTTCCTGCGCATGCAACCCGACCTGCAGAATCTGGGGGCCGCCACCGGTGTCGCCGCCGCCCTCAGCATTGCCGGCAAGCGACCGCCGCGGTCGATCGACACACGCGCGCTGCAGGAGCGGCTGCTCGCCCTCGGCACCATCCAAGCCGACGACATGGCGGAAGACGATGCCTGCCTGCACGATGAGGCCGGCGCCATCGCCCGCTTGTCGATTGGCGACGAAAGCGCGCTACCCGAGGTCCTGCTGGGCGACGGCAGCCAGCTGCCGCGGCTTCAGCAGCATTACGCCCGCGCGGAGGGCGAGGCGAGGCGCCTGCTCGCCATGGCCCTCGCCTGGTTCGGCGATCCCCGCGGGTGCCACCTGCTGATCGCGGCGCTGAACGAGCTCCGTATCCAGCCGCAGAGCAGCGACTGGGATCACCACCAGCGTCCGACCGGCGGCTTTACGGGTACTCCAAGCACCTACTGGCGCGTCAATCAGCTGATCGTCCTCCTCGGCATTGCCGGCGACCTTGCTGCCCTGCCCCTCCTCATCGAGATCGCCAGTGAAACCGACGCGGGTGGAGAGACCAACGAGAATCCCCGCCTGCACTGGCGCCGTGTGCCCAACTACGACCGCATCGTCTGCCTCTGCCTGGCGCTCGAACGCTTCGCCGCGCCCGCGGCCGTGCCTGCCTTGGAGCGGCTGCTCAACCGACCTGGAATCCGCGGTCATCTCAACACCGATCGCGCAGACGCGGATCGGGCCTATCCCAGCGCCTACCTCGAGGTGGCGGTGGCCCGGACCCTGGCCCGCTGCGGCGGAAAGGCCGGTGCCATCGTGCTTGCGGCGTATCTCGACGACGTCCGCATGGTACTCTCAGCACATGCCCGGGATGAACTCCAGGCCATCGCCGGAAGCGATATCGGCGATGATCCATTTGCCTGGCGCGACTGGCTCGCCAGCCATGACATCACCCCCCTGCCCTACCGGCAACTGGAGCGCTTCTGAGGTCACTCCGCCGCGACTTCCACGTTGGTGTAGAACATCACCGGCTTCTTGTTCACATAGCTTTCAAGCAGGACCTCGATAGCGATTTGCACGGATGCCGAGGCCCTGCCATGCAGCCGTTCAGAGGTTAACCCAACTTCAGCATAAGTGACGGCTGAAATGGCGATTTTTGAGCCTTTTGTGCGGACCACAGGCTCAATCGGTTTCATTTCTGGCGAAATAGTGACTGA
>JAWLHB010000080.1:0-12992 GCA_041690595.1 Lentisphaeria bacterium | reverse complement strand
TCAGCGGCGATGGTACTGTCTAACGACGGGAGAGTAGCACGTTGCCAGCCTTTTTCTACTGAGCCCCTGCGCACCTCTACGCGCAGGGGCTCTTTTTTTTGCCCACGATAAAGTTCGCGGTATGGACGGTCTGGACGGCGAAGCGGAGATGACCGGTCCAAGCAGAAGTGTCCTTTTCTGGAGTTTTTCCAGATGCCAGAGCGCCCGACGGGGTTGGCGGGTGGGGCGTAGGTGTCGGCCAATGATTGCATTGCGTCGGCGAATGCGAATGGATTGCAAAGATGCTGGTGGTAGTCTTCAGCAGCAGGAAAGTGATGAATACGACAGGATCTGGCTTGCTTCTGCTGTATTGCCTGGATATACTATTCCTTGTTATCGAGTTCACATATAGGCAGCGGGGAAAGGGAGGCGACATGGATGAGGATCCGTTTGATAAAACGGTGATGATCAACCGCTCGGCCGCGGTCAACATCATTTCGTTGCGGGCCAAGGGTGGTTTGTCTGAGATCTATCTGGCTTTCGATTCTGCGGGAGAGCAGGTTATTCTACGTCGACTGCGGCCGGAGCACCGTTTCAGTCTTGGGCTGAGACGGCGTTTCGTGCATGGGATCAAGGTACGTCGGAAGCTTGGGCGGCATCAGAATGTCGTGCAGTATCGGGCTCAGCAGGGTGGACTTCAGCCGGCGGAGGTTATCGAATATGTGCCGGGGGAGAGCCTGAAGACCCTGATTCTGGACAAGCATCGGCTCGTGCGTGAGCAGCCATTTGGCATTCTCGAGCAGATCGCCGAAGCGCTGGCGCACATGCATCGCAAGGGTTTTCTGCACCTTGATGTGAAGCCTGAAAATGTGCTTATCGAGTATGTGGGCGAGGGATGCCGTGCCAAGCTGACGGACTTTGATTTCAGCCAGCCGGTTTCGGTGAAGAAGGTATCACGGAGGTTCGGCGGGTCGGTGCTGTATGAGCCGCCGGAGTTTCTGGCGAGCAAGGAGATCTCGATCGGGACGGATGTTTTTGCTTTCGGTGTCATGACGTATTACCTCTTCACGGGGCATATGCCTTTCGTGCAATCGGCGCACGAGCTGATGCGTGCTCCTAACCAGGAGGTGCAGTTTGCCGCGGGCAACGAGAACCGGGCCACGCCGCCCGTGCAGATGTTCATTCGGCGCTGCCTGGCTTATCGCCCGGAATATCGCTATGACAGCGACAAGTCGCTGCTGATGGGATTGCGTAAGGCTGCCCGTGAGCATGCCGTTTATCTGGGAAAGCAATCCACGGATGAGAACTGGAGCTGAGGTGGCATGGTGCGCGGAGGCATCATCACGTGGAGGTGGTTACTCTCCGCCGTTGCTTTCCTGACCGAGGGCCTCGAGTTTGCGGTCGAGGGTTGAGCGGGAGATGCCCAAGAGCTTGGCGGTGCGACGCTTGTTGAGGCCGCTGATCTGGTAGACGAACTGCACGTGTTTGAGGAGGGCCGTCTCCAGGGAGAGATCGGAGGTGGATCCGCCTGCTTCCGGGGGCGGGGGCTGCGGCAGGTGTGTCATGGGCTGGTTGGGTGCCTGGTAGCCGGGAGGCGCCGCCATGGAGTGGCCTCCCTGGGCCGAGGGATAGTAGGGCTGCCGCGGATGGGATTGGGGGTAGGGCGCCGGCGCATCCCAGGTATCGACTTCTTCGTCGAGGACAACGTCTTCGGAGGTGATGGTATCGCTCTCGGAGAAGAGGACGATCGCCTGGATGACGCGGTGCAGCTCGCGGAGATTTCCCGGCCATGAGTAGGTGAGCAGCTTGGTGAAGGCATCCGGATCGATGGCGACGATGTTCTTGCCGGCATGACCGGCGCAGAGCTGCAGTTCGGTGGCGATCAGTGCGGGAAGATCCTCCCGCCGTTCGCGAAGCGACGGTATGGTCAGGGTGAGTCCGTTGAGGCGGTGGTAGAGGTCCTCGCGGAAGTGGCCCTGGCGGGAGAGGGTGCGGACATTGCGATTGGTGGCGGAGATGATGCGCACATTGGCGTAGTGCATGACCTCGGAGCCGAGTCGTTCGTACTCCCCGTACTCGACGGCGCGCAGGATCTTGGCCTGGGCGAGGGGGCTCATATCGGCAATTTCGTCGAAGAATAGGGTGCCGTCGTGGGCGGCTTCGAATTTGCCGCGCATGCGGGCGGTGGCGCCGGTGAAGGCTCCTTTTTCGTGGCCGAAGAGCTGGCTTTCGAGCAAGGTGTCGCTCATGGCGGAGGCGTTGAAGGAGAGGAAGGCGTTGCCGCTGCGTGGTGAGCTGTTGTGAATGGCCTGGGCCAGGAGTGTTTTGCCGGTACCGGTTTCCCCCTGGAGGAGAATGGGCAGGTCGCTCTTGGCACCTTCGCGGGCGAGGGCAAGGCATCGCTTCATCGCGCTGTTCTCGCTGATGAGGTCGTCCAGGTGAAAGCTGAGAGTCTGCGTGTTGGGACTGGAGGTGGCCATGTTACTCCACTTGTCGGCGAATGAGATGGTAGTATAGACCCCTGCGGGTCAGCAGGTCGTGGTGTTTTCCCTGCTCGATGAGCCGTCCCCGATCGAGCACCAGAATCTGGTCCGCATCGGCGATCATGTTCAGGCGGTGTGTCACGAGAAAGACGGTGCGCTTGGAGAAGAGCTGGGCCAGCTGTTCGTAGATGGTGCGTTCTGTTTCGATGTCCAGGGAATTGGTGGCTTCGTCAAGAAAGAGGATGGCGGGATCGCGATAGATGGCTCTGGCTATGGCCAGGCTCTGGCGTTGACCATGGGAGAGAAGAACGCCACTGCTCTCGCCGAGCTGGGTCTCGTAGCCATTGGCGAGTTGCATGATGAAGTCGTGGGCGGCGGCAATCCTTGCAGCCCAGTAAACCCGGTCCTGATCCGGCTTGTCATCGCCGAAGGCGATATTCTCGATGACGGAGCCGGAGAAGAAGTAGTTCTCCTGGAGGACGAGACCGACGTGGGAACGCAGGTCGCTGTGGCGCAGGCCGCGGGAGTCGACATCGTCATAGAGCAGATTGCCCTGGTCTGGTTGAATGAGAGCGGCCAGGCACTTGACCAGAGTGGTCTTGCCGGAACCGCTGCGGCCGACAATGGCGATCTTCTGGCCGGGGTTTGCGCTGAAGGTGATGTCGCGGAGGATGCGGGGCGCGTCGGGTCCACCATAGGAGAAGCCCAGGTCGCGGGCGGTGATCTTGCCGGCGAGGGTGGGGACGGGCAGCAACTGCTGATTGCTGGCACTCTGTTCGGGGGTCGCCTCGATAATGTCGCGCAGCGTGGCGATGAAGCCGGAGGAGGATTGCAGGTCTTCCCAGAGGTTGACCAGTGTCTGAATGGGAGAATAGACCATGGCCAGCAGCATCTGGAAGCCGATGAAGGCGCCGATGGTGAGGGCGTCCTGCATGACCAGACGCGCACCCACCCAGATAAAGAGGATCAGCGACATGAACCAGACGGCCTGGACGGTACCCTCGTAGCAGAAGATGTTGAACTTGCTGGCGCTCTGCGCACGGAGCAAGCCGCAGAAGTCATCGATGGTACGTTGATGAAAACGCTTCTCGGTGCCACTTGCCTTGACAATCTCGATTCCTTTGATGACTTCGCTCTGGAGCTGCTGAAAGCGAGCTTCGCTGCTCTGCAGGTCCTGAAAGGCGGGGCGCAGGACCTTGCCTGAAAAGTAGAGCAAACCCACGTATATCGGGGTCATGATGACGACGAAGAGGACGGTCATCGGCACGCTGAAGAGGGTCATGAGGACGAGGAAGCTGATGATCTGGACGGCGGCAAGCAAGCCGGTGACGCTGTTGTGGACGAGGAAGTAGCGGGCGGCCCGTACACTGTCGAGGCGCCGCTGAATATCGCTCTGGCGCCGGTTGTTGAAATAGCGCATGGGGAGCGAGAGCAGCTTGTCCATCACATTGCTCATGAGTTTTCCGTCGAGGGTCAGGGCGGCCTGTCCGAGCAGATAGCGTTGCAGTACCGTGAGCAGGAGGGTGCCGATGAGGGCGGCGCCGAGGCCGAAGACGATAAGGTTGAGTGCGTCGATGTCACGGTGCTTGATGACGGTATCGACGGTGACCTGGGTGAGCTTGGGGATGATCAGCTGCAAGCCGCTGATCAGGAAAGTGAGCAGGACGACCTGAACGAGGCTCTGCGCCGCTGGTCTGACGAAGGGGAGGAGCCAGGCGAGGAGGGGGCGTCGTTCCGGTGCTTTGTCAAAGGCTTCGGTATAGGCAAAGACGGCGGCGTAACCGCTCCAGTTGGCTTCGACTCTGGAGAGTGGCTGCCATGAGATGCCGCTGGCGGGATCGGCGATCTTCGCCTTGCTGCCGCGCACCTCGGAAAGGACCACCCAGTGATCGTTGTGCCAATGTAGAATTGCTGGCAGGGGGAGGTCGGCGGCGAGGTGGGGTGGCTTCTTGACTGCCTGTGCGGTCAGGCCAAGCTCATTGGCAGCCCGACAAAGATCGTTCAGGCCGGTGCCGGATATGGCGGTATTGGACAGCTCACGTATGTGCGCCAGGCTGACGAGGCGGCCGAAATAGCTGCAGACCATGCCGAGGGCCGCGGCTCCGCAATCGGTCTCATCGATTTGCGGAATGTACTCGATGCGCCTGGTCCGGCGTTTTCCTGTCGTTGGTGGGGCACCCTCGTCCCGGTCATGGGCGGGGGCGTCGCGGAGGTCAGTCAGAAATGCCTGATTTCTGGAGAGGGTAATGGTCTTCATGGCGGTCCCTGCCGCGGAACAGCTCTCGCCGGTGGCGGTGGTGTCGACAAAATCCAGCGGGAGGAGGGCCTCCTGGCTTTCGCTGTACTGGCTGATACGCCGGGTGACGATCTGGCGCAGATCTGGGTGTGTGGCGAGGATGCGCTGGAAGGGCTCCTGTTCGAGCATGAGCAGATGGCAGTCGGTATGGGCCTCGACGGTGGCGAACCGGGCGCTGTTCTTGAGGAAGCTCAGCTCGCCGAAGTAATCACCCGGGCGCAGGTAGGCGAGCTCGCGGCGATGATCGTTGCGTTCGCAGTAGACATGTACCTGACCCTGCTCGATGAAGTACATGGGGCCTGCCGGATCGCCTTGGCGGACGATCTTGTCTCCCTTGCGGAATTGGACGGGCCGCATGGCCTCGAGCATGGCCTGCAGGGCGGGCAGCGAGGCCTGGCCGAAGCTGGTGAATTCCTTCAGAAAGGCAAAGAGGGTGCGGTGCTGCAGTTGCAGGTTGAGGTAACGGCGCAACGGCGGGTTTTCCGCAAGGATGTTCTCGAAGGTCTGGCGGCCCAGGCGCAGCACCGTCACCTGAGTGCTGGCGCGCACGGTCGCGGTGCGGATTCCGCCGTTGAGCAGGCCGATCTCGCCAAAGCTGTCGCCGGTCTGCAGAGAATGCAGGACGATCTCGCGCCCATTGCGGTCGGCTTTGATGACCCGCACGCGTCCGGAGGTGAGGAGATAGTAGGCATCCGAGGTGTCCCCTTCGCGCACGATGACTTTTCCGAACGCATAGCTTTCTTCGGTGAAATGGCGGGAAACTTCCAGTCGAGTCGCAGCCGGGAGGAGGCGCAGAAAGGGTGAGCCTTCCAGAAGCTCCGCGCGATCGCTCAGTGTTTGTTGATCAACTGCCATCGAGGCCACCGGATATCACGTTGCAGATAATACTCGAAACTCTTTTCGATGATGCTGGCCCGCACCCGCTCGGCGACGGCTTCATCGTTCATGGCCGGTTCATGCTTGTGCCGCAGCAGCAGCAGGACGAAGGTCCCTTCGTCCGCCAAGGCGATGGGCCGCATCAGTTCTCCGGGCTGGGCTGAAAGGAGGTACTGCCCTACATCCACGGGAAGGTCCTCGATGAAGGCCTCTCCCTCGACGTGACTCCCCCCAGCCCGCACCGTCACCTCCGCCAGCGTATCCGCGTCCATTGTCACGCAGAGATAGGCTTCTCGGGCAATGTCGTAATCATGAAAGCTGGCAGCTTCGTATTCGACGCGGTAGAGCTGGGGGCGCATGGCGGAAAGGTGGCGTCGGCAGGCGTCGGCCGCCGCGATCTGCTGGCAGTACTGCCGATAGAGCGCCTCACGCTCGAGTTCGCGCTGAAACGTTTCGCGGAGGAAGTATGAGCGGTCAAGCCATTTCCGCAGCTCTGCCGGATCAAGCTGATGTCGCCGCAGGAGGCTCTCTCTTGCCGCCTCCAGCCACTGCTCGTCAAAGCTCTGTTCGTTGAGGTTGAGCTGCTGCACCAGGCAGCGCCGCATGACGGGCGGCAGCAGCTCGGGCCAGCTATTGGCCAGATGAAGATCGCGCCAGAGGGTTTGGGCAAGACATTCCGCGTCGAAGCGACAGGTTCTGGCATGGGAGGGCGCTGTCGAGGCGAGAGTTTCCAGTTGTACATGGCGCAGAAGGTATTCCTGGAGATCATCCAGCGAAAGATCCCGTTCCGCCAGCCATGCCTCGGTCTCTTCCGCCGTGATCAGGTTGAGCTCATAGCGAAGCTCGGTGAGTGCTTCCTGGAGTGCCTCGTCGTCAACGGGCGGGGGTGCCAGACGAAGGGCCTCACCTTCGGTCAAGCGCTCGACGTGCGGCTCGAGCATGCCGAGGAACTCCCAGGCGGAGAGCACTTCCCGCCACGTATACGCGCGTTCGTTTACCGCAAAAATCGGGTTACACAGAGGGGCGTCTCTCTCTGTGGGCGCGGTATGGACGGCAGAATGTGGGTCGGCGGGTGTCATGACGCAATCAGTACCGTATGGGCGGTTCCGTCTCGTCGGGCGGGCGGGTTTTCCAGCGTTTGTGCAGCCAGAGCCATTGTTCCGGATGCTGGTCGATCAAGGATTCGAGCGCTTTCGAATAGGCCTGAGTCAGGTGGTGGATCTTTGCTTCATGTTGCTCGGGTGCATCGGTGATTCGCAACTCCGGCAGAATCATCCCTTCATGGTGCAGCAGGTCGTCCGTCCGCCAGGTGGAGCCGGTCAAGACGGCAGCGCCGGTGCGTTCGGCAAGGACGGCGGCGGCGGTCATCGTACAGGCTGCCTGGCCGAAGAAGTCAACGAAGATGCCGTCGCGAACGGTCATGTTCTGATCGATAACGATGATGAGGACGCTGTTATCCTTGAGGGCGCGCAGAATCTGGCGCAGGGAGTTGCGGCGGGCAATGGTGAGGAGACCATTGTCGTCACGAATCATCTGCTTCATAATCTCGCCGGCCTCACTTTTCATCTCCTTGCCGATGGCATAGACCTTGTAGCCAGAGTTGGCGAGGGTGATCCCCCCCAGCTCCCAGTTGCCGATGTGACCGCTGACGATGATCACTCCTTTACCTTTGGCAAGGGCTGCGTCGACATTCTCCATGCCTGACAGCCGCAGGGGCAGGGGGTGCTTGCGGCGGCTGATGCCCGGTAGCCGAAGCATCTCCATCAGGAGCAGGCCCAGGTGCTGGTACTGCAAGCGCACGAGTCGGCTGATTTCTTCTGGTGATTTGCGGTGCCCATAGACCATTTTCATCTGTCCCTCCACCACCTGGTGGCGAAAATGGAGAATGTTGCGGAGCAGCCAGCCGATGAGGCGTCCAAGCTGTATGGCCACTCCTTGTGGAAGAAGGAGGAAGCATCCCACCAGCGACTTGGTCAGGAATCGCATGCCGCGTTCACCAGATCACTTCGTCTTGTACCGGCTTCTTCTCTTCTTTCGGCGCGGGCTTCGGCTCTGGTTTCGGCGCAGGTTCGGGCTTCTTCTCCGGCTCTGGCGCCACCTTCTCTTCCTCCTGAGGGGGGGCAGGTTCGGCTATCGCCTGCTCCGCCGGGGGAGCGGCCGGCGCCTCTTCCGCGACTGGTTCTTCGACGGCGGCCGGTTCTGCGGCGGCCGGTTCGGCTTCCGGCTCTTCGGCTGCCACCTCTTCGACCACGCCGAGCACGGCGCCCTGCTCATCGAGCGAAGGTACTTGATAGGTGAGGGCAAAATAGAAGGGGGCATCCGCTTCCGATACGACGTACAGCAGGCGCGCTTCGCCGGGAATCTGTTCCTGCACCTGCTCCCATTTCGCCGGGTCGAAGGGTGAATCACCGGTAGAGAGGGCGAGGCACTTCGCGCCGCTCAACGTGTAGTCGTACTTGCCGATGCTCTTGCCGGCATCAACCTTTACCTGGACGACGGCAAACTTCTGGCCGTCTTGAAGCGCGGGCGTTGGACCGAAACTTTCCTCTTCCCACTGCAACGCAACCTCTTCCTGCAGCAGAAAATCCTGGATGGCGCCAAAGCGGGTTGGTTTTGGGGTGAAAGCGAAAGCAGAACCCTGCACCGTCGCCAAAGCGACAATCAATATGCCGAGAGTGCGAGTTATCATGCGAGACTCCTTGGTAGGGTGGGCATCGCGCGCCATGTGTAATGTGATGAGGCTAATGTAACGCCGCGGCGCGCATTTGAAAGCCGAAGGGTATCGAAGTGGGTCGCATCAGTAACAAAATGAAACACCCGGGGCTCATCCGAGGGATGATTTCGGCCGGTTCCAGATGCTTGCGAGATTGGTGAGGCGCTGCTGAACGTCGTCCTTTTCCAGCTTGCCGTGACCGCTGCAGCCGAGCCGCCACATCAACTGGGCGAAGTCGTTGTCGGTCCACACGGGTTGTCCTCGCCGGGCAAGCACCCCTTCGGGCGTATCCTCAGCGCGGGGCGTATGCCGCGCCAGGAAACTGCGCAGGACGGCCCAGGCGCCATCGTCCCAGCCGGGTTCTTCGGCAAAGTCGTACTGCCAGTCCAGTTCCCAAACCGCGACGGTTTTGCTGGACCCGCAGGCAAGAACGCGGCTGCCGTCGGCGGAGATGGCGGTAAACATGGGGAGTCCCTCCAGTCCCTCCAGGTCTGCCAGCGGTTTTTCGGAGGAGCGTTGCCAGATATGCAGCTGCTGATCGCGGGTGGATTGGGTGCCGCGCTCGGCCGCCACGAGCCACTGGTCGTCAGCCGCCAGTGACACCGATTCGGGTCGGGTTTTCTTCGTCCCGATCTTGTCGGCCCTGCGGTTGTGAACGAAGTCCCATATGAGGAGTGGGCTGAAATCGATGCCGACGACGGCGCTGCGCCCATCCGCCGAGAAGCGCGCCAGACGCACGGGGCCGCCGAGGGGATCGCTGATGCGTATGCAGCGGCCGCTCTCCAGCTCCCAGACCTTGATTCTTCCATCGAGGCTGCCGCTCAGTGCATAGAGGCTGTCGGGGGAGATGTCCAGAGTCGTCACGCGTTCGTTGTGGGCGTGGAGGAGGTTGCATTTGCGATCCTCCAGGAGGTCCCAGATGAGGATGGCGGTTTCGCTGCTGCCGGCGACGCCGATGCGGCCATCCGGGGAAATGGCAATGGCGGTGCCGGGGCTAGGCAGGTTCTGCATGCGCGGGAGGGCCGTCCCCTCGACCAGATCCCAGAGCACGACGGGCCCCCGGGCGTGACTGGAGAGGGCGTGGCGGCCATTGGCGCTGAAGACGATGAATTGCAGCCGGTCGTGGGGGGCGCGCCACTCGGCCTGCTGCTCAGCCGTCTGGATGTCCCAGGCGCTCAGGATCCCATCGCTGGTGGCAGCCAGCACCCACTCCTCGTTTTCCGAAAAATGTATGCCGAAGACTCCGCCGCACTCGATCGGGAAGGAGCAGACCTGCCGAGTTCCCTGCAACTTTGTCTTGCGTCCGCGCAGTCCGGCGCGCCGCTTGGCGCTTCGGAAGCGGTAATCGCCCGCGTACTCTTCCATCGCCAGCACCTGCTCCGCCATGTCGCATGCCTCTTCGCAGCGGCCAAGCTCCAGCGCCTCCTCGATCTCGGAGAGATAGGCGGCCAGGCGATCGACTGCCGGACGATTCGTCAGGGTATAGTCGGTGAGGCTCAGGGCAGGGGGCTGTTGGTGAGGCTGGCCGAGGAGCTGGACGATCAGCATCTCGTTGTTCGCTACTGCCGCCAAGGGCAAGCGGCCGGTACGTGAGATGAAGCTGCACGAATAGGTGGTCGTCTCATGGAAGGAACGCATGCACTTGCCGCTGCTCATCTCCCATTGCCGCATCAGCCCGTTGACATCGATGGAGATGAGCATGACGCTGTCGGCGGAGAGTGAAAAGTGGCGGATAGGGGCGGGGTGGCCTAGGAATGTTCCCACCAGTTGTCCGCTTTCGGTATCCCATAGGTGGATCTTTGTCCTTCCTGCTCCGCCGGCTCGGGCGCTGACCAGGAGTTGGCCGTCGTTGGCGAGAATGCATGGACCGCCTGTGGGCTCTTCCGCCACATAGCGAGTCACGCAGGAGGTGGTTTCGAGGTCCCATTTGGCGAGATCCGGCAGCTCGCCGCCCGCTTCCTGGCCCGAGGCGTAGAGGTGCCTCCCGTCGGGGGAGATAGCGATCCGATAGCCGGGGCCGGTGTGGACGCGGAAATGCCCGGTCCAGGCTCCGGCCTGGAGATTCCATGCATGCACCTGCCAGTCACCCGCCAGGCAGAAGAGGTGGCGGCCATCGGCGGAGACCTGCAGGTCGTAGACAGCTTCGTTGAAGTCGCCGAAGGTTCCGAGGCAGTTTCCCGTGGTGACGTCCCATAGCCGCAGGGTTGGCGTGCGCATCTCCACATCCACTCGACTGCTGCCGGAGATGGCCAGGCGGCCGCCCGGTACCCAGGCGAGCGCATCGATTGCCGTGCGATGGCCCGACAGGGTTTGGACGCAGCGGCCGGTGCCGGCATCGAACATACGCACCGCGAGGTCATCGCTTCCGGTCAGCACGCGGCGTCCATCGGGCGAGACCATCACCATGTTCACTGGGGCCTTGTGGCCCATCAGGTCGGCACGCGCGGCGGCGGTTTCCTCCAACTGGAGTCTGGCGCGGCGCAAGGCGGCACGCAGGCCCCGGGTCGAAATGCGATTGGCGGTCAACTCGTCGAGGATTTCCGCGGCGGTCCGGGCATCGCCACGCTCCATGTGGATCAGGCTGCGCATGACCTGCAGCCGGTACTGCTCCGCTTCGCGGGGGTTGTCCTTGCCGATCAGATCCAGGACGTTGTGATCGGTCAGTTTTCCCTGTCGCCAGCGATGGGTCAGAAGGTTGTAGCTGGCCTCGGGATGTCCGGGGTAGACTTCGAGCGCCTGTTCCCAGATGCTCATGGCTTGCTGCTCTTCCCCCCAATCGAGGCAGGAGACGGCGCGGTTGTTGAGGGTGTTTGCCAGGAGCAGGTCGTTCTCCTGGGTGAAGGAGAGCGGTGGGTGGCCGGTAAAGGCCTGGAGAATGGTTCCGATGCGCCGAGCCACCTCGGCCATGCCGGCCGGGCGATCGTCGGGCATGCGGTTGAAGCACTGGGTGAGCAGATCGCCGAGTTCCTGTGGCATCGGGGGGATGAGGACTTCGCGATCCCGCGGCAGCCGCACGCCATTGATCGCTTCAGGGGAGTGCACATAGTCGAGACAGGCTTCATCGCCTGCCGCTCCCACCTCCCAGGTTCGACGACCCAGGAACAACTCCAGGACGACCAGCGCCCAACTCCAGACATCGGTCTGTGGTGTTACCGTCTCGTTCTCGAACTGCTCGATGGAGCAGTAGGCGATGGAGCTGCCGGGATTGGCGGCAAGGGGCGGCAGCGCCATGGGATCGCCTTTCGCTCCTTCCACGAGCCCCCGGGCGTGGCAGAGCCCAAAGTCGGTCAGCTTCGCCAGCCCACCTTTGGTCATCATGACATTGTGGCTGCTCACGCTTCCATGCAGGATGCCCTTTTCGTGAGCGTAGGCGAGGGCCGCGGCCACCTGATAGGCAAGCTCAAGCAGTTGCACCAGAACCTCTTCGCGCGAAGCATGGTAAAGCTTGCCCGAGGAAATCCAGTCAACCAGCCGTCCCCCATTGACATACTCGATGAAGAGCCACGGATCGCCGTCGACCAGACGCAGGTCGAAGCAGGAAGCCAGATGCGGGTACTGGCCCAGATTCAGCCAGTCCGACACTGCCGTCATGTACGCCTCGTGATCCTCCGGTTGGCGCAAGTAGCCCGGGCGCACCGTCTTCACGATCAGGTCCAGATGCCACTGCTGATGACTGACGCGATAGATCGGGCCGATGCTTCCCGGCCACGACTGCTTGATCTGATACCGTCCGAGGATGGTCGCTCCGGGCATCATCAGCGGCGCATCGTCCTGCCGCGGCAGGGGCGCCGTGACGACAAAGTCGCTGTTGCAGCTGTCGCATCCCACGCGGTCGCCGAGGTAGGAGGAATCCACCTCATACTCCGCTCCGCAGGCCGGGCAGGCGACGACCCATGCCTCCTGCTCAGCGGCAGGTGCCACCGCCAAGGCCATGAAGGTTCGCCGGCATTTCGGACACTGCTGATTGCTGCCGCGAAGCTGGTCCGGCAGTTCAAAGGATGTATCGCACGCGGGGCAGGAGGTGAGCATCGTTTTGCATATCCGGCGACGGCTCGTATCTACGGTTCGGAGGCGGCCCAAATATACGGGCGCACCCGTGGAAAAGCAAAACCAACGCGATTGTCAGCGGCGTCCGCGTTCCAGTGTTCCTGGCCCAGGCGCAATGCGAAAAGCCACGAGGTCGGCGGAATCGGCTTCAGCGGCCCGAGCCACGCGCCGTCATTGCCGCGAGTGCCGCGGCCGATCACTCCATTGCGTAGTGATCGGATGCGGATTGGAAGTCCATGTCCTGGGTGGTGATCTTGAAGCAGGAACCCTTGCCGTGACGCTGCCAGAACAGGAACACCCGTTCGGCCCATGTGAGGTGCTTCCTGGTGATGTCAGTCTCAGGCAGGTCAAACTGGGCCACGAACACCATTGGCCTGCCGTCGAGAGTCGGCCATTCCGCGTCCTCTTTCTTCCAGAGAGGCGCACCACCAGAGGACAAACTCTGAACGGCGGCGAGGCTGAGGTCATCGGCCGAAACGTGATCACCTTTTTCAGTATCCACCAGACCTCAGTGGGATAGGCTCAGGCGTCTGTAAAGTTGGTCGCCCGGATTTCGATGGCTTGCTCATGGGCGCTGGGGGCCGGAGGTGAGGCCGAG
>JAWLHB010000079.1:0-13693 GCA_041690595.1 Lentisphaeria bacterium | reverse complement strand
CAGTCACTATTTCGCCAGAAATGAAACCGCTTGAGCCTGTGGTCCGCACAAAAGGCTCAAAAATCGCCATTTCAGCCGTCACTTATGCTGAAGTTGGGTGAGTGTCCACGGGGCGGCCTGGCGAAGGGTGGCGGAGATGGCGATGTCGCTATCGCCTACGGTGGCGATGGCGGGGGTGACGGTGAAGTTGGAGATGGCGGAGCTGGTGAGCAGAGTCAGGGGATCGGCGTCGGCGGTATTCCCGGAGGCGTCAACGGCGCGGGCGGTGAGGGTGTGCTGACCATCGGCGACGGCGGAGGTGTCCAGGGTGCGGGAAAGGGTCGCCGCAGGGACTGCGCCTTATAGTATTTCCTCTGGCGGAGACGATATTTTTAACGATTATGTACCGGATGATCTGCTATGGTCTATGGGGCTACCCCATTGGGGCCCACATAATATCTGCCAAAGTGGTCGCTATCTGTGTATAGAAGATCCGATGACAGAACTCCATCTCCATCAAAATCCAGTACCACAATAAGACGACCAAAGGTATTGGCCGTGATATTCCCGCAGTTTGTGTTGGACACTGAAACCAATTGAGTGCTGTTTGAATGAGATATAACATTGGCCCTAAGCGTTTGCAGAAGGTCCTCGATTGATGGCGTTGTTTCTATTGTAAATGCTCTGTCGTTCTTGAATCTATCAGAGAATGGAAGATCATGGGCGCTCAAACAGAACTCCAACAGAAGTTGAATTTCTTGATGCAACTTCTCTGGGTATTCCTGTTTCTCAATCCTGCTAAGAAACCATGAAGATGTCAGCCATATAAAAAGGAATGTGATTGCGGGAAGCAGAAGGTTCCAAAAGTTTAATCGTATTTTCACCATGACCTCGTTAGCGCACCGCCTCTGGTATTTCGTAGTAAAGATAGTAGTTGTCGCCAGCGGTGGCTTCAACATCACAGTGAAAGCATGCCGCCAATCCCTTTGAGGCCGCCAACTTATTAAAATAGCCTGCAACACGGTTACAGGACAGCCGAAACTCGTACTTGTGCATCGCCGATCGGAAGTCAGGATTTCCCGATTCTAGCGAGACAGGTGCCCACGCTTGCCACCATGCCTGTTGTAAGAGAATGCTGTTTGCACTTCCACGCTGCAAAGCTCGATCCATCTCGGTTAATCTCACAATGGTATTAGCTGAATATCCCGCCGCATGCGCCAAGGATTCGTCTTGCGCACGTGATAGTCCCCCCGAATTAAGGTAGTTGTAGCCATGGCTCAATCAGTTGCACTGCCATAGTACATCGTTTGCAAGGCGACCGTATTTCCTACTCGGCAATTTTCTACAACTGAATGCCTGTGGTATATGCTGTAGATATTATCAAGTTCACTATCCACCTTAACGCAACGCCCGAGTGCGTCGTGAGTATAATGGATCTGGGGTATGCACTTGACTCCCACTGCCCCAATATGTAGTGTTTCGGAAGGATGACTTTTACTGACACCTGGCAGATAGTGCTGACGATGATTGCGATGCCTCTCGCGTATAGAAGCCGAAAGGGACAACTTGGGGAGGTCAAATTGTGCAACTTCACCTCCCTTTACCTCCATGTACCACGCACCCGTGCTGGCATTGCCGCATGTTTGTGTGGCCAGCGACAGGATACGTCATAAGTGGCCCTTGGAAACAATGGTTTCTGGTGGTTCAGTCACAGAAAGCCTCCTCGGTCGATCTGGCGCCTTGAGCCAACCACAACATGTAGTGGTCGTGGGAGTCAAGTGCATACCCCAGTAATGGATATATGAAGATGCAGAACGAGATTCCACGGATGCGAGCCGATCATGAGGATCAAACTGCAGGTAGAGAGGGCCATTCTCGCGGGGAAGTACACTGCTGTTCCCATTGGCGTCGTAGTTGAGGGTCTTGTCGCCGATGTGGGTGATCTGGTTGACTTTGTTGTGCTGTCGGGCAGGGAGAGGCTTTCCGTCTTCGGTGGCGGATTGCCAATTGTGGAGGGCATCAAGCTGCCAAGTTTGGGTGTGGATGGGGAGCGGGAGGACATCATCTTGGCTTCGGTCGAAGCGGCCTTCGCGATAACCGACGATCCGGTTGAGTTGGTCGTAGTCGTAGACGCTGGAGTGGTCGGGCAGGTGGAACTTTTCTTCGGAGATCGTGTTACCCGCTGCGTCGTAGCGGTAGCGGAAACCGGCAAGGAGCTTCTGGTCCTCTTTGTGTTCCCAGAGCATCTCGGTGGTGCGGCCCATTTTGTCGTAGCTATAGGTGAGATGCATGCCATTGCCGTAGCGCTTTTGCGCAAATTGGCCGGTAGCGAGGTCGGGGATGACGGTGAGCACCATGTCGCCATCCTTGTCGTAGACTTGACGGCCGTCGGCAGGATCGCTGGTGATGGTGACTATTGGTCCTGATGGATAGTGGATCTTCATGGCGAAGTCCTCTGGAACCTGCTCTGTGCGTACAGTCTTGACGAAGTCGCCAATGGCCTGCGTCTCGTCTACGATAGCCCCGTTGCGGCTGTATGTCCACGTGTCGATGACATCGTCGGTTGGGTCCTCGGGATCGACATTGTCTGCGGCGCGGATCATGCGCCCAGCTTCGTCGTAACGATAAGACAGGAGCGTGGAGCGATTCGGCACGTCTGGTCCGGGGACGACCTTAATCGCGGTGAGGCGACCGGCACCATCATAGTGGTAGGTGAAGAAGGAGCCGCGCGGATCTTGCTTATGCAGGAGGCGGCCCTGCTCGTCATAGTCGTAGCTGTAGACACTGTTGTCGGCATAGGTGTCGCTGACCTTCTGACCAAGATCATCGTAGGCATAACGGGTCGGATTGCCGTTGGCGTCGATGATTGCCGTAAGGTGACCGTAGTCGTCGTATTCTTTGCGGGTGATGTTGCCGAGCGCGTCGATCTCGGCAATCTGGCGGTTCCGCTCGTCGTACTGGTAGCGAGTGGTGTTACCGTTCGGGTCGGTGACGGCAAGCCTGTTGCCGCGCTTGTCGTAGTCGTAGCGGGTGACGCCGCCTTCGGCATTACGCTCTGCCGTCAACTGGCCGAGCCGGTCGTACTCCCACCGCGTTTCAGCTACGGTCGGTACTGCCATGGTACTACTCTTCAGGATCTGCTTGCGCTGTACCGTCAGGCGACCAAAGACGTCGTAGGTATAGTCGGTAATGGCGGCGGTATCGCCAGCTGAGTCCAATTGGCGCTGTTTTACAAGCCGACCGGCGCGATAGGTGTCGACTTGTCTTGACCCATCGGGAGCGGTATTGGTGACCCGTTTCTCGAAGCTATCATCTGCTTTGCTGCCGTAATCTGTTAGCATCTCGGTGGTTCGGTCAAATCGCGTTTCCCAGGTATGGCGTCCGTCGATGGACCGCTCGGTGGTAGCGATGAGCCGCGGCTCGCCTTTGCCGGCATCCGGCCAATCCCAGGAACGCGTTCGCACGACCGGAACCGTGCTGCCGTCGGACAACGTCTTCTCGGCAGTCTCCGTGATGGTGCGGGCGATGATATCGCCACCATCGTAGTCGATACGATGGTTACGGTTCATGTCAATTGCGGTCGTTTCGATCTGGCCCTGAGCGTTGTCGGCGTAGAGCAGGATCTGGCCGTCTGGTTGGATACTTTCGGCAAGGTGTCCCTTGGCGTCGTATATCTGTCGACTCTCGCTACCGTCGGGAAAAATCGTGAGGTAGGAACGACCGAGAAGATCCGTGTAGCTGTAGGTGGCTCTGCGTGGCACCCCTTGCAGATCGAGCATCATGGTCGCGCTGAATTCGCCCCGCTCATCGACGCCATACTCGTAGCGCTGCGGCCAGGCGGCGGTGCCGGCTGTCTCGCGAAGCTGCCGGTCGGGATAGTAGCGCTGAATGCTGGTCGCTTGATTCGGAAGAAGGGTGGTGCTGATCTGGACGCCGTCAATGATCTCCTCCTTGTGCTCCGCCCGATTACCTGCAGCGTCGTAGGTGGCGATCAAGTCACCACCGGCGTACTCGGAGCGGCTGACGAGCAGCTCCGTGCCGTCATGGGCGATTTGCCAGGTGGCCACTTGATTGCCGGCGGCGTCATAGTCGTGGCGGGTGGTGAGATTGGTGGACTGATCGGTGGTGGCGATGAGCCGCTTCTGGTCGTCATACTGATAGGTGGTGACGTGGCCCTCGCGGTCGCGCTCCCAGTCAACGCCGCAGCAGCCATACTTGCGCTCGCTCCAGGTACCGTCGAGGTAGTCGGTCCGCGTGACGCGGCCGAAGCTGTCGAACTCGGTGTTCTCCTGGTAGTCGGTGAGGATGCCGCTGGCGATATCGTAGGTGCTGCTGGAGAGGCTGTGGCCAAGCTTGTTCTGAACGGAGACGCTACGGCTGCCGGCAACGACGGTCGTGCCATCCTCACTGGGAGCGCCGGAGTCGACGGTGGTGATGAGATTGCCATTCTCGTCGAGCTGGTAATCGTAGAGGGTCACGGTGCCATTCTCGTGACGAACGGAGGCAGTCTTACCCGCGAAGGTTCCTTCCGCCAGGTAGCGAGTGATCGAGATCAGGTTCTCCGGCGCATCCCAAGACGCGCCGCGCTCCGCGCATCGGATAGTGCGTTTCTCGTGGGGCAGGTAGACATGATAGGTGCGGCTGGTCTCGATTCCCTTGAGCCTTTCCACGACCAGGCGCGGGGAGTGGGGGCGGGTAGCTCCATTGTCATCAGGGTGGACGGGAGCATAGCTGTACTCGGTGACTCGACACTGCTCGTCCGGACTCTCCAGCGGCGAATCGAGGAACATGCGCACCGCCTTCGTCTTGCGGCCATCCACATCATACGCGTACCGCTCCCAATACCCAGTCGGGCCGACCATCTGCCTGAGCTTCCCGTATCCAGCCTCTCCTTCGGTTTCATAGAACTCCCACGTGGTGCGCTCAGCTTTGCCTTTTGGATCGACGACTACCTCGATCGTCTCATCGCCCCACGGGAAGCTCTTGATCGTTTCGATACGGCGATCGGCAACGACGAGACGTCGCCACCGCGGGTTATCTCGCATCGTATGGAATGCTCCCCGGCATCCTCATTAATCGTGTCGGGGATGAAACGCATGCGGATCACATTCTCGTCATCATCGAGAATGGTCACCGTGGCGGTGTCGGGACTCCAGCCTTCCGCCGAGGCGGTGACGATGAAACTTTCCCCCTTCACCCGCTCGCTTTTCGCCCCTGTTTCTCTTGCTCGGAATGGTAATTTTTCCGGTGAGTCAGCTTGACTTTATGACGTCTGAGCCGTTTTATACAGGACTAGTGCAGCACTGCAACAATCTTCCCCGACAAGTCGGTAACCGCATGAGTGATCTGAAAGAAACGCCGCTCGCTGAAGAGCACGAAGCCTTGGGCGCGCGCATGGTGCCCTTTGCCGGATGGCGAATGCCGGTGCAGTATGGCGAGGGCATCCTTGCCGAGCACCATCACACGCGGCGCGCCGTCTCTGTATTCGACTGCAGTCACATGGGTCAATTCCGCCTCAGCGGACCCGCCGCCGAAGAAGACCTCGACGCCCTGCTGCCCCGCTCCGCTTCCGATCAGCCCATCGGATCCTGCCGTTACAATTTCCTGCTCACCAAGGACGGTACGATTGTCGATGACATTATCGTCTATCGCCTTGGCGTCGACGAATTTTACATCGTCGTCAATGCCGGTACCCGCGAGGGTGATGCGAATCATCTGTGTGCCCGCGTCTCCGCCGATACGGCTTTCATCGACGAATCCGCCACCACCGCGAAGCTGGACATACAAGGACCTTCCAGCGCCTGGGTGCTCGAAGAACTTGGTTTCATCCGGGAGAGCCTGCCCGCCTACTTCCGCTTTGTCGAGACTGAATGGGAAGGCATTCCCCTGCTTCTCAGCCGCACGGGATATACCGGCGAATGCGGCTACGAACTGTATTTCAACGATGCGCATGCTCCCCGCTTCTGGGAGATGCTGCTGGCAGCCAAACCCGTCAAGCCCGCCGGTCTCGGCGCCCGCGATACGCTGCGCCTCGAAATGGGCTACCCCTTGTACGGCCACGAACTGAATCGCCAGACGACACCTGTCGAGGCGGGGTTCGGTCCCATGCTCGATCTCGATCGGCCGTTTGTCGGCCGCGATGCCCTGCGCGACAAGCCGCCAACCCGCAAGCTCGTCGGTGTTCGTTTCGAAGGACGACGTGCTGCTCGCGAAGAAACCCCGCTCACCGATGCCGCCGGCAAGGTGATCGGAACGGTCACGTCAGGTTCTTTTTCGCCTTCTCTCGAAACCGCCATTGCTCTCGCTTATGTGCAGCCGGATCTGGATTTACTTGGCAAGCATGTTGCCGCCAAGGTCGGGCGGAGCGAGATTCAAGGCGTCGTCGTGCGACCGCCTTTCTACCGGGAAGGCACTGCCCGGATGTCTATTTGACATGATCCCATCAACTATAGTCTTGTATCCGCGGAACCTCTGCCGCGATACTTACCAGCCCCATTAAAAGGACGTACATGAAACGTTATACAGAAGAACACGAGTGGATCGAGCTGTCTGGCGGTATCGCCACTGTCGGCATCACCGAGCATGCCGCCGAGGAGCTGGGCGATATCACCTTCGTCGAGTTGCCCGATACGGGATCGACCTTCTCTCAGGGCGACGTCATCTGCGTCATTGAATCCGTCAAAGCTGCCGCAGACATCTTCGCGCCCATTGCCGGCACCGTCACCGCCGTTCATGCCGAACTCGAAGAGAAGCCCGAGATCATCAATGAGTCAGCCGAGTCCGATGGCTGGATCTGCAAGCTCGCCGACGTCAGTCAGGATGAGTTTCAGTCCCTGATGACACATGATGAATACCTCGCCTTCCTGCTTGAAGACGAAGACTGATATTTCGTTCAACCCGAGTTCCGCATGCCGTATATTGCCAATACCGATGATGACCGCCGCGAGATGCTTGACGCCATTGGTGTCAAGAGCGTCGAGGAGTTGTGGCGCCTTGCGGGCATCGACGAAGCGCCCCCCGACCTGGCCAAGGTTCCTCGCGGCCGATCCGAGTATGAGGTCAGCCGCTATCTGAGCAAGCTTGCCGACCTCAACGCTCACGATCTGGTCTCCTTCATCGGCAGCGGCTATTATGACCACATCATCCCCGCGGTGGTAACCGAGATGATCGGCCGGGCGGAGTTCTATACCGCCTATACACCGTATCAGCCGGAAGCTTCCCAGGGAACGCTGCAGGCGATGTACGAGTTTCAGTCGGCGATCTGCCGCCTTACCGCCATGGAAGTCTCCAATGCATCGCATTACGATGGGGGAACCGCCCTCTTCGAGGGTATGATGATGGGGCTGCGCCTCTCCAGGCGGAATCGCGTTGTCCTGAGCGGCACCGTCTCGCCTATCTATCGCGAGATGATCCGCTGCTACAGTCAGAACCTTGACATCGAACTGGAAACCGTCCCCGCTCCCGAGGATGGCACACGCAGCGACATGGAGCGGCTCATCGACCTGCTCGATGACAAGACCGCCTGCGTCCTTGTCCAGTATCCCAATGTCTTCGGCGCGATCGAAGACTGGAGCCCTCTTGTCGAGGCGGCCGCGAAGAAAGGGGTCATCACCGTCTGTTCCACCTATCCCATCGCCCTTTCCAGTATCCGGCCGCCGGGCGACTTTGGCTTCGATGTCGTCAC
Organism: Lentisphaeria bacterium; assembly: GCA_041690595.1. Taxonomy (GTDB): domain Bacteria; phylum Verrucomicrobiota; class Lentisphaeria; order JABSQK01; family JAWLHB01; genus JAWLHB01. The sequence goes on along the minus strand of JAWLHB010000079.1, from coordinate 6,030 downwards.
TGGCGAAGGGCAGAGTCTGGGCATCCCCCTCTCCTTCGGAGGGCCGTATCTGGGCTTCATCACCACTCGCCAGAAGCACATGCGCCAACTTCCCGGTCGCCTGGTCGGGCGCACGCTCGATCGCGATGGCAAAGAAGGTTTCGTGCTGACCCTCCAGGCGCGTGAGCAGCACATCCGCCGTGCCCGTGCGACGAGCAATATCTGCACCAACGAAGGGCTATGCGCGTTGGCCGCCATTGTCTATCTCTCCGCGGTGGGGAAGGATGGCTTCGAGCAGATCGGCAAGTTGTGCGCCTCCAAGGCATGCTATGCCCGGGAGCAGTTGCTCTCCATCCCCGGCGTTCAGGCAGTGGACCAACCGGCCTTTTTCAATGAGTTCGTGATCCGCCTGCCGGTTGAGGCCGCCCATGTTGTGGGCCACATGATCGACAAGGGTTTTGCTCCGGGCTTCCCCCTCGCTCGATACTATCCAAACCGCAAGAACGACCTGCTGGTGGCCGTTACGGAAAAGCGGACCCGCGAAGAGATTCGCGCCCTGGCTGTCGCGTTGGAGGCCGTCCTTGCCGACGAGGGAATACTTGTGGGAGGAGCCATCGAATGAGTGATCGCGCCATCATCAACGATACGACGCTGATCTTCGAGCGCGGCCGACCCGGTCGCCGCGGAACCTCTCTGCCCCGCCTGGACGTGCCGGAACGCTCCGCCGTCCCCGAGGCTCTCCGCCGCGCGGCACCCGCGGCCTTGCCTGAGGTCAGCGAGCTGCAGGTCGTCCGCCACTTTGTGAACCTGAGCCGGAAGAACCTGGCGATCGACACCTGCTTCTATCCGCTCGGCTCCTGCACCATGAAATACAATCCGAAGTTCCATGAGCGCATCGCCGCTCTGCCCGGATTTGCCGACCTGCATCCGCTCCTGCCGCAGTTGCGGCGGGGTGGGGCGCTGACGCAGGGAGCCCTGACCGTCCTCTACGAACTGGAAGCGCTTCTTTCGGATATTCTCGGCTTTGCCAACTTCACCATGCAGCCGCTCGCCGGTGCCCATGGCGAGCTCACCGGCATCATGATGATCGCCGCCTGGCACAAGAAGCATGGCACCCGCCGCAATACCATCCTGATTCCCGACAGCGCCCACGGCACCAATCCCGCCACCGCCGCCATAGCCGGCTTCAATGTGCGCGAGATCCCAACGGATGCCCAAGGCAATGTCGACATGGATGCTTTGCGCGGCGCCCTCGACAACGAGACCGCCGGCATCATGCTCACCTGCCCCAGCACCCTCGGTCTCTATGATCCCAACGTTCGCGAAATCTGCCGTCTGGTCCATGAGGCCGGCGGCCTCTGCTATGCCGACGGCGCCAATCTGAATGCCATTCTCGGCCGTGTACGGCCCGGCGATCTGGGATTCGACTGCATGCACGTCAACCTTCACAAGACCTTTTCGACCCCGCATGGTGGGGGCGGCCCCGGCTCTGGAGTGGTTGGCGTTTCGCCCAGGCTTGTCCCCTTCCTGCCCACCTCGCGGGTGATCCGCCGCCAGGACGGCACCTACTATCTCAAGTACGACCTGCGCGACAGCATCGGCTACATAGCCCCCTTTTATGGCAACTTCGGCATGATTCTGCGGGCCTACGCCTATACCCTGACGCTGGGGCGCGAAGGGCTCAGGCGCGTCGCCGACAATGCCGTGATCAATGCCAATTACATGCGCGTGCGGCTTCAGAAGCTCTTCCGTGTCGCCTACGATCGCGTCTGCATGCACGAGTGCGTTTTCTCCGGCGATGCGCTTGCCGCTGAAGGCATTCATGCCCTCGATATCGCGAAGGCGCTGCTTGACGAGGGCTTCCATCCGCCGACCATCTATTTCCCTTTGATCGTGCCCGAGGCCATGATGATCGAGCCTACCGAAACCGAATCCAGGCAGACCCTCGATGCCTTCATTGAGGCGCTCGAGCGCATCGTCGCGAAGGCCCGAATGGAACCGGGGGCTCTCGATCCGTGTCCTATACACTATCCAGTCACACGTTTAGACGAAACCCGCGCTGCTCGACATCCGGATCTCGCATCCCTTGCCTGACGCGCGCCAACCGGGTTCCCTATGACAACATTTTTCTGTAGAACAACAATGAACCTCAGGCAGGAATTTTGCGTTGGGAGATTGCCAAGACAGATAATCAGGCGGTTCAGGCCCTGATGAGCGACTTCGGCCTTCCAAGGCCGATCGCTCTCGTCCTCGTCAGCCGGGGCATTGCCCCTGAACAACTCAACAGCTTCCTCGATCCAAAGCTACAGGATCTCATCGATCCTTTTGTGCTTCCGGATATGCAGAAAGCTGTGGAGCGCATGTGGCTTGCCATTCAGCGGAACGAACGGATCGTCATTCACGGCGACTACGACGCGGATGGTATTACCTCGACGGTTCTTCTTGCCTGGGTGCTTCGCGAGAATGGCGCGCAGATCGATTGCTTCCTCCCGCATCGCATGGAGGATGGGTACGGACTCACCTCCGAGTCCGTCCTGAAAGCCGTTGCCGAACAACACAAGCTGCTCATCACCGTCGACTGCGGCATTACCAGTTGCGAGGCCACCGATACCGCCAATGCCAACGGCATCGATGTGATCATCACCGACCATCATCAGCCGGGTGACCACATACCGAAAGCCTTCGCGGTCCTCAACCCCAAGCTCCATCCCGAACTCGAAGAGCTTCAGTGCCTGGCGGGCGTCGGCGTCTGCTTCAAGCTCTGCCACGGCTTCATCAAGTTCGGCCGTGAGCGTGGTCTTGGCGGCATGCACTTCGACCTCAAGGAGGGGATGGATCTGGTTGCCATGGGTACCGTCGCGGACATTGTTCCGTTGCTCGGCGAAAACCGCACCCTTGTCCGCCATGGCATGAAGGTTCTCTCCGCGCAACGACGTCCCGGTATTCGTGCCCTCTGCGATCTCGTGCGGCTGAATGATCGCATCAGCCCAGAAGACGTAACCTATCGTCTCGCCCCCCGGCTCAATGCCGCCGGACGACTTGGCGATCCGGAAGTTGCGCTCCGCCTCCTGCAGGCGCGGAGCATCGTCGATGCCTATCCGCTTGCCGATCATCTGGACGACTTCAACCGCCAGCGTCAATGCCATGAAGAGCGCGCCTTCGCTTCGGCCAAGCGACAGGTCACCCGGCTGTGCATCGACGATCGCTTCACCCTTGTCGCCAAGGGGGAAAACTGGCATCGCGGCGTTATCGGCATCGTCGCTTCACGGCTCTCCCACGAGTATCATCGTCCCACCATCGTCCTCTCGATCGATGAAAAGGGGGACGTTCACGGTTCCGGGCGCAGCATTCGCGGCATCAATCTGGTCGACGCGCTGCGCCACTGCAGCAGCTTCCTCACCCGCTACGGCGGCCATCCGATGGCGACCGGACTCGCCCTCACGCTCGAACATCTGCAGGGATTCGAGGATGCGTTCGAAACGGCCATCCGCAACTTCTGCAATGGCCAGTGGGACTTCACCCCCTGCATCAATATCGAGGGCGATGTACGATTCGACGAACTCAGCGAGCATTTCTTTCTCGAACTGGAGCGACTTGGTCCTTTCGGGCACAGCAACCCGGCGCCTCTTTTCCGCTTCCACAACGTGGTGCCGGAGCGGATCATGCCCGCGGGGCGTGACCACACTCGGGGAATCCTCGCCGACGCGACCGGTCAGCGCATACAGTTCATCGCCTTCGGCCGACGGCCCGATTCTTTTCCAAAGTCCCCCTGGTATGTCGTCGCCGTACCGGAAATCAACATCTTTCGCGGATCCCGCAACCCGCAGTTACAGGTGATCGACCTCCGTTCAATGGCCGAGTAGTTGCGGAGCCATACCTCAGGAGTTTCAACATCGATGACACCCACCCTTTCCCAGCTTCAGGAGAAGCTCGGCTACAGCTTCAGTGACTCCAGGCTCCTCCTCGAAGCGCTCACACATCCCTCCTTCGCCGCGGAGAACGACGGCGTCGAGAGCGACAATCAGCGGCTCGAATTCTATGGCGATGCGATCATCCAGCTGATCATGACCCGCCGCATCTTTGGCCGCTGCCCCGATTGGGGGGAAGGACGGATGACCAAGCTGCGGGCCATCTTCACCCGGCAATCCACCCTCGCCACCATGGCACGCCATCTGGATCTGGGGAGCCATCTGCGCATCGGCCGCGGTGAACGCCTGACCGAGGGCGCCAATCGTCCCTCCAATCTCTGCGATGCCTTCGAAGCCCTGTGTGCCGCCATCTATATGGATGCCGGTCAGCATCTGGAGCCCGTTGCCGATCTGGTGAACCGCCTGATCGATGAGATCTATCCGGATGCCGAGGGCCTCCTCGATGAAGACAATCCCAAGGGCGCCCTGCAGGAGTATGCGCAACAGCACTTCGGCTCCAAGCCCATCTATGAAACGCGAGAGATTGTCGGCCCCGACCACCTTCGTGAGTTTACCGTGGCTGTCTATCTCGACAATCGGGAATTTGCCACTGGCACCGGCGGCAAACGCCAGAAAGCCGAACAGGAAGCGGCTCGCGCCGCCCTCGAGCGACTCCTCGCCGAAGGAGAAGGTGTATGAACCTGACCTACCAGCTCGATTATCCCCCGCATATTCGCTTTGGATGGGGTGCCAGGCATCAATTGCCCGACATCCTTCCTCACGTCACCCACGATTATACCGCCTACGCCGCGATTGTGGGCAACTATCAGCGGCGCACCGGCATTGTCGAGGAGCTTGCTCAGATCCTCGACGCTCAGCCCGCTTTTGTCTTCTCTGACATCTCTCCGGATCCGAATATCGGTGAAGTGGATGCCGCCGTCGCGCTCCTGCGCCACCATCCGGTCTCCCTGGTCATCGCCATCGGGGGCGGCAGCGTTATCGATGTAGCCAAAGCCGCGGCTGCCATTGCCCCAGCCGGTGGCACCTGTCACGACTATTTCACCGGTGCGCGTCAGCTCAACCGTGTGGGCATCCCCCTCGTGGCCCTGCCCACCACCTCCGGCACCGGCGCGGAGATGACCCGGAACGCCGTTCTCACCGATCCCGCCACGCAACTCAAGCAGTCGATCCGCCACCCAGGCATGGTGCCACGCGCCGCCATTGTCGATCCGGAACTCACGATTACCGCCCCGCCGGAAATCATCGCCGCCAGTGGTTTGGACGCATTAACGCAGGCCGTGGAGTCCTATATCTCCACCAAAGCAACCCATACCTCCAGGGCGCTTGCCCGCGAAGCCGTCGGCCTCATCTGGCATGCTCTGCCTCGCGCTTGCTCCATCCCGGGCGATCGGCAGCCCTTCATCGACATGGCGGAGGGCAGCATGCTGGGCGCCCTTGCCTTTGCCCACGCGGGACTTGGCGCCGTTCATGGCCTCGCCCATCCGATCGGATCTCTTCTGCATCTCAAGCATGGTTATACCTGCGCCATCCTTCTCCCCCACATCCTGCGCTTCAACCTTCCAGCCGCCAGAGAACCGCTCGACGAGCTGGCAGCATGGCTTCACCTGCCCGATGGCTCCGCCTTCATCGAGGCTACACAGGAACTCTGCAGCCAACTGGGGATTCCCCATTCCTTTGCCGGCGACGGGCTTGCCGCCACCCACGCCGACTTCATCGTCCGCAACTGCCGCAGCAATTCCATGCTTACCAACCCCCGCGAGATGTCCGATCACGAGGTGCGTCAGCTGCTCGCCACGCTCTCGATCTGACCATGGGGGGCGCTCGATTGGCCGCCCGGTTGCTGCGATTCCGCTCCAAGGCCGCTCAAGCTCGATTTTTCTCGGAAAAAGCTGGCAAAGGCACTTGCACACAAGGGTCGTGGGTACTATGGTAAAAGGCTGGAACTGAAGTGAGCATGCCCTGATGGTGCTGCGAGAAAAAAAGTCTCAAAACGCCCTTGAAAGTCAGAATATGCAAGCTAAAGTAACGGCTCCTTAACACGGCGCGTCGAGAGCGATGCGAGCAAGCTTCCGAAAAAAGTTTTGGAAACGGGTTTGCAAAGCGCGAAGGTCGGATTAAGGTA
>JAWLHB010000078.1:0-13941 GCA_041690595.1 Lentisphaeria bacterium | reverse complement strand
CGGCTTGAGACGCCAGTCCTCCGGATTGAGACGTATCCGGGTTAAGGAGAAAGTACCTGTCCCCGGGTTGAGGGGAGAAAAGTACCTGTCTCCGGGTTGCCTGGGTCGTGCCGTGCCCGACCAGTCCCCGGCTTGAGACGCCAGTCCTCCGGATTGAGACGTATCCGGGTTAAGGAGAAAGTACCTGTCCCCGGGTTGAGGGGAGAAGGGCAAGTAGGCAGGAGAAAAGTACCTGTCCCTGGGTTGCCTCCCTGTCCCCGGGTTGTCTCCCTGTCCCCGGGTTGTCTCTCCGGGTTGAGGGGAGAAGGGCAAGAAGGAAGGAGAAAAGTACCTGTCCCCGGTTGAGGGGAGAAGGGCAAGAAGGCAAGCGAAGCAATCAATCCGCATGCCTTGACACGGATTGGCGACCTCACTACAGTAGGCGGCTTGGCCATGGCGTGACGCCTTGCGCCAGAATACTTCCAGGAGCCTCGAGAGTACGCATGGAATCACCGTCAGACACGCACGCATCTTCACCGCCGCGGGGCTTTCCCCTCATCCCCGTCGTCATGGCAGTGCTCTTCCTCAACCTCCTCGCCGGTGGCTGGTGGCACAGCCGCATGCTCATCCTCACGGGCGAAAATGCCGCCCCAGAGGCCGCGCGCGATATGGCGACGACCTTGCGCTACATCCGCAACCAGTACGTGGATCCCGGCAAGATCGGCTATGACAACCTGCGTGACGGGGCAATCCAGGGAATGCTTGGCGGCTTGGATCCATTCAGCACCTACTTCACCCGTCGCGACTACGTGAGCGTGGCCGAGAGTTCGCGTGGAGAGTTTGGCGGGATCGGCGTGATCATCAGCATGGACGATGGGAACCTGACCGTGGTCCGCCCGCTGCCGGAGGGCCCCGCCGGCGCCGCCGGATTGCAGGCCAAGGATCGCATCATCGCCGTTAATGGCGAAGCGCTCCAGACGACCAAGCTCGAAGACGCGGTGCGCAAGATCAAGGGTGAAGTCGGCACCACGGTGGATCTGACCATTTATCGGCCGTCCACCGATGCGTCCTTCAACGTCACGCTCGAACGCGCAATCATTCCCGTGCCCGCGATCGTCGACGCAAGCTTCGTGGCGGATCGCATCGGCTTCATCCGCATGTTGCAGTTCAACGAGAAGACCTTTGTGCAACTGGTGCAGGCGCTCAACGAGCTGGGGCCGGGTAACATGGACGGGCTGGTGCTGGACTTGCGCTACAACCCTGGCGGGCTGTTGACCAGCGCGGTTGATGTCTGCTCGCTCTTCCTGGAGCCGGGTCAACCGGTGGTTTCGATCGAGGGCCGCAGCGAAGGAGAAACGCAGCGTTACAGCGCCCGTGTCCTGCCAGGGCTCATTCCACTCTACTCCCTGCCGATCACGGTGCTGATCAACGGCGGCAGCGCCAGCGCCGCTGAAATTGTCGCCGGCTGTTTGAGCGATCACAAGCGCGCCATCCTGGTCGGCCAGAAGAGCTATGGCAAGGGAAGCGTGCAAACACCACTACCTCTGCCAAGCGGCGGCATGCTGCACCTGACTACCGCCCGCTACTTCACCCCCAGCCGACGGGTGATTCACAATCAGGGCATTCCGCCCGACATTCTCGTGGTGCTCGACCCCAAGGCCAACCCCGGCTACTATCAGACCGGCGCCGGCGCCCAGGAAGACCCGCAACAGGATCTGCAGCTCAGCATCGCCATTACTACGCTACAGGAAGGAATCGACGCAGCACGTGAAGCAGTCCCACCGAGCGCCAGGCAACTGATCGAAGACACCGGCGACGGCACCGACACGCCAGTGGAGAGCGCCCCATGATCGTCCTGGGTATCGAGAGCAGTTGCGACGAAACCGCTGTCGCCATTGTCGAGGATGGGCATCGGGTACACAGCAACCTCGTCTCCTCCCAGGTACGCAAGCATGCGGAATACGGCGGCGTGATTCCCGAGCTGGCCGCCCGCGAACATCTGCGGGCAATCGCCCCTCTGGTCGAGTTGGCATTGCGTGAGGCAAAGCTCGACCTGTCGGCCATCGACGGCATCGCAGTGACGCAGGCGCCCGGCCTGCTCCCAGCGCTGCTTGTCGGCATCTCCTACGCGAAAGGACTCAGCGCCGCTCTCGGCAAACCCCTGATCGGCATCAACCACATGATCGCGCATGTCTATGGCGCCTTCATCGATCAGCCGGAAGTGCGAGCCAATCCAGAAAGCTATCCGGTGATCGCGCTGGTCGTTTCCGGCGGTCATACCATGTTGCTGCTCATTGAGGCGGATGGCCGTTGCAGCATCCTGGGGCAGACACTCGACGATGCCGCCGGCGAAGCCTTCGACAAGGCTGCCAAGATCCTCTTCCTCCCCTACCCCGGAGGTCCCCTGATCGACAAGCTGGCGCGTACGGGCGACCCGCGGGCGGTCGATTTCCCGCGCGGCCTGACGGGCGGCGGCGGCACTCCGCTCAAACCGGAGAACCGTCTCAACTTCAGCTTCAGCGGCCTGAAGACCGCCCTCCTCTACAATGTCCGCCCCGAAACCAGCGGCGGCGATTCGACCATGCGCGAGATGGGGGACGAGGAGTTCCTGAACATCATCGCCAGCTATCAGGAAGCGGTGGTCGATGTACTGGTGCGAAAGACCATGTGGGCGGTGGAGGATCACCGGGCGCGGAGCCTGGTCGTCTGTGGCGGCGTCGCCTGCAACAGCCGCCTGCGCGTGCTCATGGCGGAGGCCGCCGCCAGCCGTCGTTTGCCGCTGCTGATCGCCCCACCGGCCTACTGCACCGACAATGCCGCCATGATTGCCGGCCTCGGCTGTCATGAACTTGCCGCCGGCCGTCGCTCCGATTATGAACTCGACGCCACGCCGCGCTTCCCCGTGCCGGAACGCGTCTACTTCGCTCCCTGCCTGCCGCGCTGAATCAGCGGAAGAGGAACGCACCGATCAGGATGATCCAGAGGGCGAGGAGAACGATCGTCCTGGGCACATGCAGCAGCTGATCCATGGCCAGCTTGCCCCGCTTACCATGACTTTCAACCGTACGGCCAAGGTAGCCCGACGACTCCGCGTACAGCCAGGAACCGATCATCATCCCGAACATGACCGCCAGCGCGTCGAAGTTGCCCTGACCGAAGGCGGCCGCACCCGTCCCCGGACAGTAGCCCGACAAGGCGAAACCCACCCCAAAAATGAGCCCACCGACGAGGTTGGCGGCGTAGTTGGTGGGCTTGAGGTGCAGCTTGATCACCCTCATCCGCGCCAGCAGGTATGCGCCCGTGCCGCCGACGGTGATGGCGGTGAACATGACCTTGGCCACCGTCCAATCTTCGAGGAGGAGCTGCCCCATGAGGATGTGGTATTTGGCGACTCCCCCCTTCTGCAGCAGAAAGCCGAAGATCAGCCCGAAGGCGGCCCCTTGCGCCAGCATTGCCGCTGGTGAACGAGGCGTGGCTTGCGATGTGGTGTTCATGGTCATACTCCCGGAAACATGATCATGGCGGTAATGATACCGCCGACGAAGAAACAGATCAGGGCGATCCAGGAACCCACGGAGAGCTGAAGGGCGCCGCTGATCCCGTGTCCGCTGGTGCAACCGCCGGCCATACGGGCGCCGAAAGCCATCACCGCGCCACCGCCGACCGCAAAAAGAAGGCGCAGTCCGAGGCTGTCACCAAAGCGCATTTCCCAGAGCGGGGGTAACCAGCGCCCGGTCACTTCGCCGCCATGCCACGCCGCCAGCAGAGCCCCCAGCGCCACGAAGAGCACCAGCATCACTTCCCAGTCGATGCCAGGGGGATTGTCGGCATAGTAGGGCAACCGTGCCGTGTGCCGAGGGGCAACCCGCTTGCCGATCAAGCCGGCCACCTTGGCATAAGCGCCGGAAGCGCCGATCGGGCGATCCGAAACGTAGAGCGCCGCAACCACCAGCAGGCCGATCAGGAGCCCGACCAGCCAGGGGGACCATGCGGCGGGGCCGGGCCCAGGCAGTTGCCCCACCCAGAGTGCCGGAAGACTGTGCATCTGTCACCTCCAGGAAGTCAGATATTGACGAGTTCGTAGCCGGCCGCTTTCCATCCGGAGATGCTGCCGGGAACCGTATGTACGTGGCGGAAGCCCTTGGCCTGCAGAATACTCGCGGCGATGCTGGCGCGGTAACCGCTGTCGCAATAGACGGCGTACTTGTCGCCGCGATCGAGTTCCGTGATCTCATTGCGCATATCGCCGATATGGTAGTGAATGGCATTGGGAACGTGGCCGCTTTCCCATTCGGAAGGCTTGCGCACATCGAGCGGAATCAGGTGCTCGCTGTGGTCATGCAGCTCCTGAACGCTGATGGGGCACATCTCGGCCAGGGGATAACCCTGCGTTTCCCACGCCTTCATGCTGCCGGCCAGATATCCTGCCAGATTGGTGACGTTGGTCCGCATGAGCAGCGTCACGATATGCTCCAGTTCCCGGTCATGTTCGAGCACCAGCAGGATCGAGGCGTCCGGATCGAGCATGTCGGCTGCCCAGACCGCCAATTCATCGCGGGGGCCGATGTTGATGGCGCCCCGAATGTGCCCCCCGGCGAAAGCCAGGATGCTGCGCGTGTCGAGGATCACCGTGTTCGAGCTTTCAGCAAGCTCCCGGAATGCCTTCACCGGTATCGGCGGAACCGGGGGGAGCCCATGGAGCAGCTCCGGTCCCCCCGCGTTCACCTTCTTCAGCCGTGCATAATGAGCCGGCGCGGGCGGGGCGCCATTGATCACGAACTCCTTGAACGCTTCGTAATCGTCGAATTGCAGGAAGCTGTTATGGCGGCGCTCATAGCCGATGCTGGAGACCGGCCGGTCCCCGATATTGGCGCCACAGGCAGAACCCGCACCATGCCCCGGATAAAGCAGAACATTGTCGTCCAACCCCATGTAGAACTGGTAGAGAGTCTCATGAAGCTTCTTGGCCAGGTCGCCCGCATTGTCGCCCATCAGATCCGGCCGTCCGGCGGAACCGACAAAGAGAGAGTCACCGGAACAGATGCCCCACGCGGCCTCCGCCGAGCTGTCGACCAGCATGTAGGATTGATGCTCCGGGGTATGCCCTGGGGTGTGACAGGCCTTCATGATCGTGCTGCCGAATTCAAAGGTGTCGCCATGACTCACCGTCTCATGGTCGAACGCATACCGGGTGCCGCCACTCTCGCTGAGGTAGACCCCTGCATCCGGCACGCGGGCATGCAGCTCCCTCGCGCCGCTGACGAAGTCCGCGTGGTTATGGGTTTCGAATATATGGGTGATGGCCAGCTGATTATGGCGCGCCCGCTCCAGATAGATATCGACGTCACGCCGTGGATCGATGATGGCGGCGTGGCCACTGGAACTGTCGCCCACAAGGTAAGAGAGCTGGGCGATCCCATCCGTGTTAAACTGCTCGAATATGAGGGACATGACTATCTCCAGAAGGAAGGGGGTGGGGATGAATGTGATGATTTCCCCTTCTGCAGATCCCATGCCACTTGTGAGCCTTGCCACAAATCGCTGCCTGCCGCGCCAGTCAGCCTCTCACAAAGATGCGCCCCACCTGAAAAGGGATCAGTACGCCTGTCAACCGGCATTTGCACTGACCGCTCTGCCGCATCTACAGTAGAGATTGCAGCTCTCGAAGCGAACACACTCCACTCTCACCCTCTTATCCGGCATGGTCCACGACTATGGGAACTCTGATATTCGGTCTCGCGGGCTTGGTGCTGGTCATCCTCGCCGCCATCTATTTCATTCGCGCCAGCGGCCAGAAGCGCAAGCGGCAGTGACAACGCGTGCCGATGGTGGGGGTTGATAATCACGCCGCGGGGGGTAGATTAAGCACACCTGCCGGCGTTACCATCTGTCGGCGAACACGACTCATTGCTTTGCGAGGGTAGCGTTTATGGCTGTTTCAAAATTCCGGTCGATCCTGGAGACTGGCGTCAAAGCTCGGGCATCCGACTGGCACATACGCGAAGGAGCCACGGTCTGCCTGCGGGTGGATGCGCAGCTCGTGGAGATCACCGACTTCATCACGACCAAAGAGTTCCTGAAGGAAGCAGTCAAGGACATCTGCGGCAAGAAGCACCTGGACGATTTCGAGCAGAACGGCGATTCCGATTTTGCCCATTTCGAAGACGGCGTCGGCCGTTTCCGTGTCAACCTGCACCGTCAGCGCGGGCTCATGTGCCTCACCCTGCGCCACGTCAAAGACAAGATCCCGGATGTGGATGCGCTGGGTTTGCCCCGCATCATCCTGAAACTGGCCGAAGCGCAGCGGGGCATCATCCTCGTCACCGGCACCACCGGTTCCGGCAAATCGACCACCATGGCCTGCATGCTCGAGCACATGAACCAGAACATGGCTCGACACATCATCTCCATCGAAGATCCGATCGAATACACCTTCGAAGACAAGAACTGCATCTTCGAACAGCGCGAGGTGGGGCTCGATACGATCAGCTTCCGCTCCGCTCTCATTCACTCGCTGCGCCAGGATCCCGATGTCATTGTGGTCGGTGAAATGCGGAACAGCGAGTCGTTCGACACCGCCACTCATGCCGCGGACACTGGGCATCTGGTCATGACCACGCTGCATACGACCAATGCCAGCCAGACCATTCAGCGTATCCTCGACTTCTATCCGCACCAGGAACGCGAGGAGATCCGCAAGTCGCTGGCGGCCAACCTCTTTGCCATCGTGTCGCAACGCCTGATGCCGCGGGCGATCGGCAAGGGCGTGATCCCGGGCATGGAGATCATGATCGCCTCGCCGATCATCCGCAAGCTGATCAGTGAAGGACGCCTGGACAAGTTGCCGTCCGCCATCGAGGCAAGTACCGCCGAAGGCATGATGTCCTTCAACCAGTGCCTGCTGAAGCTGGTCAACGACGGTTTGATCACGGAAGAAGTCGCGCTGGAAAGAGCCACCAATCCGGATGCGCTGAAGATGAACCTCAAGGGCATCTTCCTCGGCACCGACGGCGGCATCATCGGCTGATCATGTCCCTCCCGTGCCGGGGAACCGCTCCGGCACGGGAGAGCAGTCGCTCACGAGTAAGACAAGGGGGAGTGCGGATGGAGCATGGCTATCAGGACATCATGCAGAGCTTTGCGGGCGCCATCCTCTTCGGCGTCTTCCTGGTTGTCCTCTCCCATCGTCTGCGCGTATCCGCGATCGTGCTGCTGCTGATCGGCGGCATCTTCCTGGGGCCGTTCGGCATCAACCTCATCCATCCGCAAGCGCTGGGCAGCGGCCTGCAGGTGGTCATCTCTCTCGCCGTCGCGCTGATCCTCTTCGAAGGGGGACTGACGCTCGACACCCGGGCCATGCGGGAAGTGCCGCGGGAGATCCGCCGGCTCCTCTTCCTGGGCGTCTTCATCACCTGGGGAGGCGGATGCCTGGTCGTGAAGCTGATGTTCCCCCACTTTCCATGGAGCTTTGCCCTGCTCGCGGCGAGCCTGGTGATCGTGACGGGACCAACCGTGATCGGTCCGCTGCTCAAGCGCACCCCGGTTAACCGCAGGGTCCACAACATTCTACATTGGGAAGGGGTGCTGATCGATCCGTGGGGCGTCTTCATCGCCCTGTTGTGCTACAAGTGGATTGTCAGCGGCGGCAGCACGGCGATAGTCGAGTTCGCTCAGCGGGTGGTGGTCGGGCTCTTTATCGGCGGTCTTCTGGGCGGACTGATCGCCTGGGTGATCAAGCGTCAATGGATCCCCCGCGAGAGCCTCAACATCTTCGTGGTCGCTTCCGCACTGGGAATCTTCACCCTGGCCGATGTCTTCGCGCATGAAAGCGGGCTCCTGGCGGTAACGATCGCCGGCTTCGCCATCGGCTACCTGGATCGTGCCCAACTGGAGCATATCAAGGCTTACAAGGCAGAGCTGACCGAGATGCTCATCGGGCTGCTCTTCATCCTCCTGGCAGCGAATCTCGATGTCTCGGCATTTGCCGGATACGGGTGGCCACTGATCGGCGCCGTCCTCCTGATGATGTTTGCGGTCCGTCCACTGGACGTTTTCGTTTCCCTGCATCGCTCCAACATGAACGTGCGGGAGAAGCTCTTTCTCAGCTGGGTGGGCCCCCGCGGCATCGTGGCAGCTTCCATGGCTTCCCTCTTCGCCCTGATGCTCAGCCGCCATGGCGGCGACTATGCGGCTCACGCCAAATTCCTGGAGATCTTCACCTACTCCGTGATTGCCGGCACGGTCATCTTCCAGGGCTTCACGGCCAGATACGTCGCCAAATGCTTGCGGATCCTGGAGCCCGAGCCATCCGGCTGGCTGATCGTCGGTGCCCATCGCCTCGGCAGAATGGTGGCGTCGTTCATCAAGAAAGAGGGCTTCGCCGTGGTTCTGGTCGATACGAACGCGCACAACACGGCCCTGGCCCGCCGCGCCGGACACGATGTCATCTGCGGCGATGCCTTGACCATGGACGCCGAGGGGCACTCGCAGCTCTACGGCGTCGGCAACGTTCTCGCGATCTCCGGCAATGAAGATCTCAACACCCTGGTCTGCCAGCGTTGGGCAAAGGAACTGCGCCAGGCGCGCTGCTATAAGTGGATGAGCCCCGAGCGCCTGGGCGACCCGGAGACCCTCCCAGACCTGATGGCCGGCATACCCATCTGGCAAGCGCTGAACATGGCCAGTATTCAAGCTATTGACGCGGCTGAAGAGAAGGTGGAGATCTACACCCAACGGCTGGAGGCCCACGAGGTGCGCCACCCGGAGCGAATACTCCTTTCGACAGACGCCGGCGATGGACGCGTGCTGCCGTTTCAGCCGCCCGATGCAACGGGAGCCGTGCATGTGCTCGCCTTCAGGCCCTTCCGGATTCAGCTTGGGGTGCAGATTAAGCCGGAGTGGATCATCTTTTCCGAGGCGGAGACGATGAACAGCGCCACGCGGGAGCTGCTAGAGATCCTGGCGGCCGATTACCCCGAATGCGATGTCGAGGAGATGCACCGCAAGCTGATGCAGCAGGAAGAACAGTACTCCAGCCTCATCGGCTACGACGTCGCCCTGCCCCATACCTATACGAGCCTGCTGGAAAGCTCCGTGGTGCTGGTGGCCAAACTGGCGAAACCGCTGGCATGCCGACATACCACCGAAGAAATCCGCTACATCTTCATGGTGATCAGCCCTCAGGACAAGCCACGCAAACACCTCAACGCCCTCGCCGAGATCTCCTCCTTTATCACCAAGCAGGAGAACCTCCAGCAGATGGCCGAAGCCAACTCCCCCCGCGATCTGGTTCGGCTCTTCTTCCCCGACGCGGAAGAGGCCGATGAGGACGCGCCGGCCTTACCGGCGATGATTGGTTGAGCAGCTCAGCGGCGCAAGGCAAAGGCCTGCGCGTGCCAGCTCTCGCTGAAAGGTCGCTCCAGCCGCCCCGCCCGCACGTCCCCCACCGTCTCGATCGTCAGATCGAAGACAATCGTTTCCGGCAGAATGACACCGTCCTGAACGAGGAGTTGAAAACGCGGCCGGGAAACGGCGGTGATCCGCCCCTGCAGGTCACGGTAGTAGACAAGCTGCTGCTTGAGGCCGTCGAGGCCATGCTCATCGCGAAGCCCCTTGAAGACGCGCACGCTGGCATCGATTCCACAACCCGAGATCTCATCATCGCGCACCTCCCCGGCCAGAAGAACGATCTGGTTGTCGATCATGTCCGAGGCGCTGATCACGGGCGCGCCATGGGATCGCCACCGCCGACGGAAGGCTTCGACGGTATCCAGCACCAGCGCCGCCTCCGCCTGTTGCAGCGCGCGTTCGAAAGGATACGGCCAGAGCTTGGCCTGGTCGGAAAGTGGGCTCAGCACCAGCATGGTCATTCAGGGAACCTCAGCTTAGTTTTCAAATAATAGAGCGCTTCTAATGTAGTAGCCTTACGCGACAGCCGCAATAGGCAGACTCCTGCACAAGCTGCCGGCGGCACCGATCTGACTGGCGGCGCGACGGTTGCAAGCAGGGCTTCGGGCGGGTATTGTGTGGGGAGCGGCGAGGGGCCTGAACCGGTGGCGGAATACGAGACGCATCATGAAACAAAATCTGGCAATCTGGGGCGTTCTCCTCCTGGCGCTGCTCCTCGCGGCCGTACGCTTTCAGCAGCCACTGCGAGCCACCGTCAACGAGTTCTTCGGCCCCTTCCTCGAGGCCCGATCCAAGCTTCAGGGACGCTCCCGCAATGCCTCACGCTTTGCCATGTCGAAGGTCGAATTGATCGAGGAGATCGATCGACTCAGCGCCCAGATCGACAATGAAAGCTTTGCCGAACGGCGCGTGCGCATCCTCGAGGCGGAAAACATGCAGCTGCGCGAGCAACTCCGCCTCTCGAAGGCGCTTGGCTACCGGCTGGTCACCGCCCAGATTCTGGTGAGCGATCCGGTGAATGGCGGTCGCACCTTCATGATCGACCGCGGCCGCACCTCTGGACTGCAGATCGGCCAGCCGGTCCTGCGCGACGGTAACCTCCTGGGGCGCGTACTCGAGGTCTCCGACCACTCCGCCCACGTCTTGAGCATCGCGGACCCGAACTGCAAACTCAGCGTCCGCATCGTTGACACGGAGCATCATGGCATCCTCTTCGGGCGCGGCGCCAATGCCTGGCGCGCCAGCCCCTACTGCGTCGCCCGCTACATGCCACGCGACGCACAGTACATGGCCGGCACCCTCGTCGAGACCTCCGCCTTCGACGCCAAGGTACCGCCGGGGCTCCCCGTCGGCAGCCTCGCCAGACGTCCCGAGCGCGAGATGATCGTCGATGTCGACAACCTCTACAAGACGCTCACCGTCGAGCCCTTTGCCTTTACCTCCACCACCCCCTTCGTCACCATCGTCCTGGCTGGCGAAGCCGCTGCGCTGGCAACCGATTCCAGCCGTTAGAACCTGCTTTTCCGGAGATTTCATGAGCAAGAGCGAGCGTGCCGTTGCCCTCATTACTGGCGCCTCCCGCGGGCTTGGCCTCGCCATGGGGCAGCGCTTTTCCCGGGAAGGCTTCCTGGTTGTCGCCCTCTCCCGTTCGGAGCCCACCGTCCGCTTCGACGACTGGCTGCCGACGGATCTGACCGATGCCGGCGAACGCGAGGCAGCCATCCGCGAGATCCGGGAGCGCTACGGGCGCCTCGATCTGCTCATCAACAACGCCGGCGTCGGCATGTACGAACGCTGGGAAGAAACCAGCCCCGAAGATCTGCGCCAGCTCTTCGAGATCAACGTCTTCTCCATGATCTCGCTCACGCAGGGCTGCCTGCCGCTCCTCCGGGAGAGCCGCGGCACCATCATCAACACCGCCTCCGTTGCCGGCAAGGTCCCCGTTGCCTGCATGGGCGCGTATTGCGCCACCAAGTATGCCGTCACCGCCTTCAGCGACACGCTGCGGATCGAGTTGAAGCCCCACGGCGTGCATGTGATGAACCTGATTGTCGGCCGCATATCCACTGGCTTCAGCGAGCATAGCCTGGGCTCCATGCGTCCGGCCTCCAGCCCGGAGCTGGGGCCCAAGCCCACCCCGGAAGGGCTTGCGGAACGTGTCTGCGAGGCATGGCGTCGACGCCGGCGGCAGGTCACCTACCCGCGCTGGGGCGCTCTCCTGCAACCTGTTGTCCGCCTCTTTCCCGCCTTCTGGGAACGCGAGAATCTCCGCCGCTGGAAGCTCGACTGACGACCTGCCCCGCCGCTCAGCGCCTGGCTGCCAAAGCCGAGACCACAACCGCCGGGGATAGCTCGCGGATGCCAAGGAAGCAGAAGCTGGAGGTCAGCACAACGATCTCGTTCCTGCCCGCCTGGAGCGTTGCCGGAAAGCGAGACGCATTCGGATGGTAGCCGGCGAAGTTCTCTGGCGCGGACAACCAGCACATTTCACCATTCACCCAGACCTTGTCGGCCTTGGCGCCCAGTTGCACCTCGGCAACTGTCTCGGCGTCAGCCTCATACCAGCTGCGGCCAAAGACGACGGACGGCATGGCGGGCCGACCGCCGAAGAAGGGCATGAAGCCTCCGCGCGCGGCGAACGGCGCATCCCACCAGGGCTGCACCGTGGCTGCTTCCACGCGGTCGTAGTGATGCCATTTCGTGATCTCCCGCGGCGTCGAGGGCGCCTGGTCCACAAGAAATGGTGCCGACATCTCCCACTCGGTCAGGAGGTACGGCCAGGGCATAATGCTCTTTTCCATCGGCGTATCGACGAAGCCCACGGCATCCAGCACCGCCCGCGCCATTCCCTCGAAACCACTGTCGCCATGATGGATGCCATCGGCGCCCAGCATCTCCCTGCCCGCCTGTGCCCAGCGGATGAACAGCTCATGCGCATCGGCCACAACGCACGTATGCAGCTCCGCCAGCCGCCGAATGATCGCCAGATAGTCGCGCAGCAGCCGTTCACGCTCTGGATCACCCACTGGCGAAGGTGTCATCAGCAGGACCCGGGCGCCCGATTCCTGAAGGCGGACGATCAAGTACTCCAGGTCGCGCGCATACTCCCCGGTCGAACGCCCGCGGCAGCAATCGTTGGTCCCGATGCAGATGCTGACCAGATCTGGGCGCTGAGAGAGAATGTCGCGATCGAGCCGCCGGACGAGGTCGGCAGCCGTATTGCCGCACAGCGCCGCGTTCAGACACTCGATATGTACCCATGGACGATGCCGATTGAGGGTGTTGACCACGTAGTCCGGATAGTCGCTGCCATCGGTCAGGCTGTCGCCGACGAAGAGCATCCGCCTGACCCCATCAAGAATACTTCCGTCACGCGATGGACTCAGCCTCTTCTCTTGCGGATTCATCGGAACCTCCGGCGTAAATGGATGAAAGGGGGATCGTCTCTCTCCCCGCGAAGGTAATCCGCGGCGTCCTGCTTTCAAGGGGGCTTCATTTGCGGCGCATGCGGGCCGCAAAGCGGGAGGGGGGCATGCCCTCATGGCGCTTGAAGGCGCGCGAGAAGTTGAACTCGCTGGCGAAGCCCAGGCGGGCCGCCGTCTCCTTGACGGAGAGGCCGTGGCGCAGGAGAAGCTGCCTGGCGGCGGCCATCTTCAGCCGCAGGATTGTCTGATAGGGGCTCTCTCCGGCCTGCCGGGGGTAGGCATGCGCATAGGCGGATTCGCTCATGTTGAGCTGGCGCGCCAACTCGGCCACCTGCACCGGCCGGTCCAGATGCGCCTCGATGTACTGCTCCGTGCGCGCCACCAGATCGGCCGCCGCCGATTCCGCGACCACCTCGCTGAGCAGACGCGTACCGTCGCCGATGGGCCGTGAGAGGCAGAGCTGGCCGATCAAGTCGAGCGCCAGCCCCGGCACGCTGCAGAGATGGCCGGCAGGCTGCTCCAGAACCAACTCGCCCAGCCGGCGCAGGCGCTGCACGATCAGCTCTTCGGGGTCGAGTATGTGGCACCAACTGCGGTCGCCGGTGAGGCCGCGCAGGATGCCGCCGAGCTGCTCGTCCGCCTCGAAAACCATCCAGACCTCCTCGTAGACATCGCCGCTCGACCGCTCTTCATAGTAGCGAGTGCCCGGCGCATAGAGCGCAGCCAGCCGGGGCTCCCGCCAGAACTCCACACCCTCTTCGACACGCTGCCGTTGCCGGCCACGTACCAGACAATCCAGCGTCCAGGCGGCGGCCCGGCAGGCAGACCAACCCGGGCGCTGGGTCGCGGTCGCTCCGCTGAAGGCACGCAGCACTCGCAGTGAGGGGCACGGCCAGGTGGAGTTCATCATCTCGTCTCGCTTTTGCAGGAAGTGACAGGTCTTGTGCAGATTACGCTATTCGCTCAGCAGCAATTCGCAAGTATACTGTGCAGGAAATGACCCAACCCATGCAAAAGGAGATTCCATCATGGCAGTGCTGACGAATCATGCTCTCGCTCAAGTTCGCGCACGCGGCCACTCGTCACCATGGTGGTGCCTGCAGTCCATCGGGGCGTGAGCATTGCGTTG
>JAWLHB010000077.1:0-14222 GCA_041690595.1 Lentisphaeria bacterium | reverse complement strand
GAAGCCTCAACGATCCTGGCATACCCCAGAGAGCCAGGAGTGACGAAAAATGAAACACTCAGCCTCAAAATCATCGAAAAGTGCTGAAGTTGGGCTAGTCAACGGCGCGCGGCACCATATCCTGTTGACAACTCCGGAAGGACTGCGGGAAATGCGACAGCACCAAGGCCCGTGGCCTGAGATGCCTTTTCATGGCGATTCACTGCAACCCTCTCGCGTACCTGCCGGCGAAGCCGTTCGCCTTGGTTATCTCACCCTGATCGATCAGGTCGACGAATGGGAACGCAACAACTCCGGTGCTGTGGACGGAAAAAGCGGATGACCGTTGACCCTGAGTGGGATTGCGAGTTGGTCATCGTCGTTGCGCATCATGCATGAAGGACAAAAGACGTTGTCCAGCACGAAACCACGTTTCATGATGGACAAGCGATCTTGTCCCGCATAGGTGAAGGTCAAAACAGATCCATCCCCTTGGGGATATCCGATCTCGAATGAAAACCATAGTCGCGGTGGGATGCGACGGAGTGCGGGAAGGCGCGGGAGGGGAATGGTGGGCGTTACAGGACTTGAACCTGTGACCTCATGCGTGTGAAGCATGCGCTCTAGCCAGCTGAGCTAAACGCCCATTTGAATGGTCGAAGATGGATTAATGTGGGGCAGGGAGGGAAAATTGCAAGGGGCGGGCGTGAGAATTTGTGGAGAATGGTGGCGTTAATGCGCGGGGGCGCTGAGGAAGGCGAAGAGGAAGAGGGCGATGACCATCAGGGGGATGATCGCCATCGTGATGGCGATGAGCCAGATGAGGATCGAGGCGCGGCCGCGAATGTGTGGGGTCGCGGGTATGATCTCGTCGCGGTAGCGATCGCTGAAGACGATGTCGGCGGGTTTGCGGTACATCATGGCGAGGACGATAAAAAAGAAGAGTAAGTTCAGTGGATTTACGGAGAGCAGGGAGAGGAGTCCGCTGACGCCGAGGCAGCCGACCAAAATGGAACGTCCGCGGGGTTCGAGGTCCTTGGTGATGAAGCCGCCAAAGGCCTGGCAGAGGCCAAGGGCAATGATCACGAGGCAGGCAATCAGAACCAGTCCATTCGGGGGAATGTAGGCGTAGAGGAGAAAGCCGAGGAGGGCGGTGAAGAGGCCACTCGGCAGCATGGCCCAGGATATGCATGTGATGTTCTTTTCCTTGCGGATGCACTGGAGCCGGATGAGGTCGAAGTCGTCGGCGTCGGCGAGGTTGGCATCGGCAAAGGCGAGTTTTCCGGTGGCGGGGGCGGCAAAGGGATTTTCGTCGGTGGCAGGTGGGGGAGGGGCGGGTTCGACAGACATCCTGAGCTCCTTAGAGCATGTTCTGGGCTTTGATGTGGAGGTATCGGGAAATGAGGCCGGAGGTAAGGTCGCGTGGATGGCAGTCGAGGGTGAGGACGCCGGCGGTGCGGAGGCGGTCGATGGCCTGATTGCGGCCGTTGAGAATGGCGGCGGCGGCGGCGGCGCGATAGAAATCGTCGGTGGTGGCGGGGGGAGCGGCGAGGGGCTGATGGCAGTCGGGATCGCGGAAGAGGACGGCGAGGGGGAGGTGGCGATGGGCGAGGAGGCTGAGCTGGTGCACCAGCGCATCGGTGTTGACCTGATCCAGAACATGGGTGAGCTGGATCAGGAGGGAGCGCTTGTGGCAGTGGCGGGAGAGGTGGAGAAAGGCGAGATCGTGGCGGCTTTCCCAAGGGGCGACGTGGACGTCGTGCAGGGCGTGGACGATGCGGTTGATCTGGCGCGGATTGGAGGCCGGCGGCAGAAAGCGGATGACGGCGCGGTCGTAAACGATGATGCCGACCAGATCCCCCTGGCGGCGGGCGACGTGGGCGAGCATGAGGGCGGAATTGATGGCGCCGTCGAGGAGGGTGCCGTGCAGTTCGTCGCCGAGCTGCGCTCCCATCATGCGGCCGGCATCGATCATGATCATGAGGTTCTGGGCCTGGGAGATGGTGAAGTCGCGGGAGGTGAGCGCGTGGCGCCTGGCGGTGGCTTTCCAGTCGATCACCTTGAGGGAGTCGCCGACGCGGTAGTCGCGCAGGGAGTCGAACTCGTTTTCACCGCCGAGGCGTGGGGTGCGGCGGATGCCGATGAGGTTGAGGCGGTTGGTGCGGGCGAGCAGCTCGTATTCGGCGAGCTGGCGCAGGTTGGGGTAGACCTGGAGGGTGACCGGGGCTGGGACCTGGCGGTGCAGCAGCCAGAAGCCGGCGCGGCTGCGGAGCGCCAGGTGAATGCCGGGAATCTGGTGGGAGCCCCGTTGGCGGGGGGTGATCTGCCACTCGACGTCAACGCGGTGTGGGGGGAGGGGATCGAGGCGCGCTTCCGCTTGCCGCGGCACCAGCTCGGGCGGAAGGTCGAGGGCGAGGCGGAGCATGCGGCCGGCGGCGCGGTTGGGTATGACCTCGGCGGTGACGGGATCGCCACGGTTGAGGGACCAGGTGCGCGGGCAGCGAAGGTGCAGCTCGATGGCGACGATGGCGCGTCGTGCCGCCAGCGCATCGACCAGCAGGATCGCGAGGCAGATCCCGTCGATGATAAGGATGAGCGGGAGGAGGTTGGTGCCGAAACCGATCAACGAGACGAGTGCCGGGAGGCAGAGCAGGAGGATCAGTCGAGAGGTGGGATGCGGCATGTACAGGCTCAGCTGAGGGCGGCGGGCTCGTTGGTGGGGCGGGGGACCGGGACGCCGGCAAGGCTTTCCTTGAGGACGTCGTCGACGTTGCGCCCTTCGATCTCGGCTTCGGGGGCGAGGATGACCCGGTGGCGCAGGATGGCCAGGACATTTTCGGCGACATCATCGGGAACGAGATAGGCGCGTCCGGCAAGGAGGGCGGCCGCGCGGGCGATCTTGAGCAGCGCGACGCTGGCGCGTGGGCTGGCGCCGAGATAGAGGTAGGAGTTGTGGCGGGTGGCGCGGACGATGGAGGTGATGTAGCTGATGATCGACTCTTCGACATGAATCTGGCAGGCGAGCCGCTGGATGGCAAGGAGGTTCTTGGCGGTCAGCACGGTCTCGACTTCATGTTCGATGCGCTCTTCGATGTACTGGTTGTTGAGGTAGAGGCGGAGGATGTTGTGCTCCTCCTTTTCGTGTGGATAGTCGATAACGACCTTGACCAGGAAGCGGTCGAGGGCGGCTTCGGGAAGGTTGTAGGTCCCTTCGGACTCGATGGGGTTCTGGGTGGCCATCACGAGGAAGGGAGGGCGGAGGGGATAGCTGTGGTTGTCGAGGGTCACCTGCCGTTCGCCCATGGCTTCGAGGAGGGCGGCGTGGGTCTTGGCGGGGGAGCGGTTGAGTTCGTCGGCGAGGAGGAACTGGGTGAAGATGGGGCCCGGCTGAAACTCGAACTGCTTCTCGGCCATGTTGAAGATGTGGCTGCCGGTGATATCGGTGGGCATCAGATCGGGGGTGAACTGGATACGCCGGTACTCCAGGCCGAGCAGCTTGCCGAGGGTCTTGACGAGGAGCGTCTTGCCCAGTCCCGGCAGGCTCTCCACGAGGATATGGCCATCGGCGATCAGGGCGCACAAGACCTGGTGCACCAGTTCCTGCTGGCCGATGAAGACGTGTGCCAACTGCTCGCGGACCTCCGCGAGGAGGTCTCGCGATATCTGAATCTGTTCGAGAAGTTCGGCTTTGTCGTGGATCTGATCCATGGGGCATTGTCCTTGGTTGTGGGAGGAGGAGGAGATGGGGTTCAGTCGCCGGAATGTCGGCGTGGCGTCAATGGTTTGGTTGGTGGTCGCTTGTTATATGCTTCGCTGAGCATCGACCTTGCGGCGGCGAGGGCCTCCTCTTCGGAGAGGCTTCCCTCGGGGGGGCGGGTGTCGAGGAGCGTGGCGAGCTGCTTGAGGGCGAAGCGGTGGCCGCGGCAGCGCTTGAGCCAGGTGGCAAAGGCGGTGATGTGGCGGCTGAAGGGGGGATGGGGATCGAAGTCGGGATCGATGCGGCGCCCAAGCCATAGGGCGCGGCTCCCCGCAAAGGCGATGCCGATCAGCAGGAGGTGAATGAAGATGAGGTTGAAGGGGGGGCGGCGGAAGAGCAGGTCGAGCATGTTCGGATGGCTGATCTCGCCATCCCACCGGCGGAGCGAGGAGAGCATGACCCAGTCGGTCGGCGTCTGGCGCCGGAGGTACTCGGTGAAGGCGAGCAGGAGCTGCCGGGCGACAGGGTCGGGCATGGCGCCATCGAGGAATAGGGTGGAGTTGAGGACCACGATCAGGCGACTTTCACCAAAGGGGCGCTCGATGATGAGGGGGCGTTCGTCGAGCGTGGCGAGGACCTCCCAGCTCTCGTCATCCATGTCGAAGGCATTAGAGGCATGGCCGGTGACGGCGAAACCGGGCGGGAGGGGGAGACGCTCGCTCCCTTGCAGCCGGCCCTGGCTGGTCGGTTTCGCGGGATTGAGGTAGAGATCGAGATACCAACTGTAGGACTCGGCCGCGGTGTAGCGCATCTCTTCCTGACGCGCGAGGTGGGCGATTGTGTAGAAGGTCTCCGCCGCGTGGCGCAGCTCCTTTTCGCGGGAGGTGCCGGCGCGCTCGGAGGCGATGGCGCTGGCCTGGTCTCCCCAGCGGGTACAGAGGGGGGGCGTGACGCTGTCGCCGCGCAGGATGAGGACGCAGGTGCGCCCATCGGCGTTGGTCAGCCAGTCGCTGATATAGGCGGCCTGATCGTCGTCGGGCAGGCCGGGCTGCAAGCTGACATGGACGATGCCGTCCTTCTCGTCGAGGTGCTCGCCGAGACCGGAGTTGAGGGTTGCGTGAAGGCTCTCTATGGCGATTTGCTGAATGACGGAGATGCCGTTGATGCTGCGCTCTCTGGTGGTGCCGTAGCTGGTTTCGAGCCCTTTGCGGCACCCGGCGACGTGAACCAGCGCCAGACAGAGCAGCAGGGCGACAGCCTTTGCCGCCACGCCGCCGCCACCGGATTGCCGGCGTGGCCGGCTGAGCGACTCCAGATGATCGAGGGCCCGTTCCGCATCGTGACTGTCGGCGGGGTAGCGGCCGAAGTGGACGCTTTCGCAAAGCTCCATCAGCTCGCGGAAAAGCTCCTTCTGCTCCTGGAGTGAGCGCAGACAGGCGCGATTGGTCATGCCGGCGCGCAAGCGGATGCGATCGGCGGCATCCAGCCGGAGCAGGGCGGCGGCATACGCCCAGAGGCAGACTGCCGGCCAGTCGTTGCGCTGCCTCGCCTCGCGGAGGGCGGTCTCGGGATCCTGCTGAGTGCGGCCGAGTCCCATGGGAAGGTGGCGCACAGAGGGAGCGGGCGACGTACCGGAAGGTCTCACCTCCTCGGCGGTGTTCTCGCGCCGGGTGAGGGAGGTATAGATGCCAAAGGCAAGGAGCCCGACGACGAGTCCGAGGAGGATCCACATGGCGCCGGCGGCCAGCGGCCCGAGGTAAAAGGAGGTGCCGGTTGACTTCGGCGGAGCCGGCGGGCGTTCCGGTGGTTTGAGGCGGCGCCAGTCATCCGCCTGTGGGTCGTACCAGGGGGGTGCGACTTTCTGGAGCGCTTCCACGACTACCGTATCGTCCTGGCCCTGGGCGTGGCAGCGGCTTGCCGTGGCGGCGAGGCCAAGGAGGAGGATGATGAGGAGCCTTGCGAGGCGTTCAGTGAGGGGCATGGGCAAGCTCCGTGGCCAGCGTTCGGAACTGCTGTTCGACCGCCCAACCCTCGACGCGCGTTCGCAGGTCGAGGTAGCCAAGAAAGCGAACCGCGGAAAGGTAGACACCCACCGGCCAGTAGAGCAGGGCCGGCCAGAGGTGATGGGCGGGATTGAGCAGGGAGAGGAAGCCGCCCTGGAAGACCACCTGGTACCGCATCATCTGCCAGATCTCGGCGACGGCCCAGGTGGAGAGGAAGATGAAGAGGAGCGCCACCAGGCTGAAGAGGAAGTACCAGTTGGATTGGGCCATCGCCGAGACGCGGCGAAGATTTGCCACGCGCCGCCGTGAATCGTTCAACGACTGCTGCTCGAGGATCGCCACTTCGATCACGTAGTTCGGGTAGAAGACGAAGGTGAGCAGGAGCAGGAGGTAGAGCGCGCGCATGACAAAGCCCAGCCAGAAGAGAGACGCAAGGGATCGCCGCAGGCTGTGCAGGAAGAGACCGACGCCGACGGGTCGGCGAAAGATGAGCTGGCCGAGGACCCAGGTGACGGGGGTGCTCAGGAATGGATTGAACAGGACAACCAGCGCCAGGAAGATGCCGGCGACCATGGCGGGCTCTTCGTGCCGCATGGTTCTCATGTTAAGATTGATGGCAAGGAGCACGATGAGTCCGGGCAGGCTCGCGATCAGAAGCTGGCGCCAATACCGCCGGCAGAGGAGAATCGCCAGATCGAAGCATTCAAGGGGCTTGCGCTCGCGCGGCACGATGAGGTTTCTCACTGGGGTATCCTCCCGCGGCGGCGCGTCTGGAGGTACCCGAGACCGCCCAGGTAACCTATCAGGAGCAGTGTGCAGCCGATCGCCACGGCCGCTTTTGCCGCATGTGGCAGGCCCGATGGGCTGACGAAGGCCTCGATGTAGGCTGCCAGGCCGATCAGCACGCCTGCGCTGCTGACGATTGGCACCGCGTCGGCGGCGCTGCGGCGCAGGGAGGCCAGACGCGTGCGGCCCTCCGTCCACACGATTCCCCAACCCATGCGCAGGCCCGCTGCTCCGGCCATGGCGATGCCCATGAGCTCGAATGGCGCATGGGCTGTGACAAATTCGAAGAAATGCGTGTTGATGGGGGCGTTGACGGTGTACATGTGGCCGAAAATCAGGCCGAGGACCAGGCCGTTGTAGGCGAGCATGACGAGACTGCCCAGGCCGAGGAAGATCCCGGTCGCGAAGCAGGCGAAGGCGATGCCGACGTTGTGGGAGATGTAGTAGCCGGTCATGAGGCTGGCGGTCTCCGCGTCGCGGTCTCGGGGCGCGCTGGCGTACATAGTCTCCATCTGGTCGATCATGGCCCGTCCGAGGACGTCTTCAGCGAGTCCCGGGCGGAGGATGCCGCCGATCATGCAGAGCATGAAGATGCCGAAGAAGGTGGTGACGGCGAGCCGCAGGCAGCCGTCGCGATAGAGCATGCGTGGGGTATGCACGACGACCATGTGGACGATTCGGCGGAGCCAGTTGGCGCTGCCGTGATAGAGGTGCAGGTGGGCCCGGGCGACGAGGTCCTGCAGGTACGCCGTGGCGGATTCCGGGAGGTGGTTGGCGTCCGCGAGCGCCAGATCGGCCCCGACGGCGCGGGTCAGCCTGGAAAGTTCACTGGCCTGAGGCGGAGTGATATCGATCCGTTGTGAGAGCAGCATTTCCAATTCCTTCCAGCGCTTCGGGCTGTTGACGGGGCTGAAACCTTCCTCGCCGAAAGCTTCGTTCTGCTTGCGTGTGCTCATGTAGCCCCGCCATGCATCGGGGCCGGGTTTCTTTTCGTTGCCGTCATAGACGCGGGAATCGGTGAAGTGGGCAAGGGCGGTTTCGATGTCGAAGCCGGGATAGCAGGCGCAGAGCTGCACGGCGCAGATGAAGGTATCCGGATTCTGCTGCACCTCCTGAGGTTGATCGAGGTACAGGGCCAGGCTGCCGGCGAGCGGTTGGGCCAGCTCGTTGCGGCGACTGGGATGAAAGCGGTTGCGCTTCGCCACGTAGGCGGTGAGGGCGCGTTGGGCGGGGAGGGGCAGGCGCAGCGGGAGTCCCCGCGGCAGCAGCAGGGCCGTTTGCATCACCTCGTGTTCGAGCACTGGGGAGACGTTTTGGGCGGTGAAGCTCTCTTCGTAGATGACGAGTGTTCCGGCGGCAAGATCACCGAGGCGCCGAAAGCCTTTGGTCGAGAGCATGGAGATCATGCCGGTGAAGAATCCGGCGGGGAGGAAGTCGGCGAGGATGAGGAAGTTGCGGATGATGCAGCTCGGGCCGGTGGCGGGGCTGCCGTCCTGGCCGATGACGCGCAGGCGCATGGCTATTTTTCCGGGCGTACGCCCCTTGTTCCAGGCTTCGAAGAGGGCGCCATAGAACCAGATGACGATGAAGGAGGTGATCAGGATGAAGCCCAGGCCCACCTGCCCCATGAGGCTGAACGCCGCCGCCAGAACCACCACGATGATGGCCCGGACCATCAGATCCAGCATCCACGCAATGGCGCGCGGCAGTGGCCCCGCCGGACGACAGGTGAAGGTGTGATGCTCGGGCGTGCGAATGCACCACTCGATGTCGAGTTGCTCCGCATTGCCGCCAGGATTGATGGCTCCCTTCATGTAGCCCTTTTCCGTACGTTGGCCGGGTCGATCTCCGATAACTGCAGGTGACGCCTGCATACAAATAGCAAGATGACGCAGAAAAGCGACCCGCACAATACAAGATTGTGGAAGATGTCTGGCGCGGCGTTGGGGGCTTCAGGTTGGCTGGAGGCTGGAGCGGTCATCGCAGCACCAGATGCATGCCGTCGTGGGCGATCTCGGCCTGGATGCCGAGCTGTCGGCCGACTCGTTGGAGCCATGGGCGCAACTGGCGTTCGTCGCCGTCGATCACCTCCTGCCCGCAGTGGGTGAAGATGGCGCGCGGCACGCCCTCTCTGGCGCACCAGAGCAGTTGGGTAGCGACGGGGGAATGGCCGGTGAGTGTCGAATCGTCAAGGCGATTCACGTACGAAGTGTGGATGGCCGCGCCATCGCCGATATAGAGATGGACTCCTGTCAGGGCGTCGTGCGGTTCATGAATGTAGACGACATCCGGCACATAGAAGATGGTGATCCTGCCCGCGGTGATGCGATAGCCTACCGCGTCGATGCTCTCGTCATGCTCCACGGTAAAGGCTTCGATGCGCAGGTCATGGAGATGGAAGGCTTTGCGAGGGGTGATGGGGCGAGAGTCATCGAGGGGATAGTCGCGCAGCTGCTGGAGCGCTTCTCTGGTGGCATAGACTGGGGCAGGCGAACCTTTGGCGAGACCCCAGGCGTGATCCGGGTGGGTGTGGGTGAGCAAGAGGGCATGGACCTTGAGGCGGCACGCGTGGTCGAGCCAGTCGCTGCCGCAGTCGATCAGCACCCGCTTGCGGCGATAGGCGACAAGCAGGGATGCATGCAGTCTGTGCCGTTTGGAGGCGCGGTCCTCGAAGCCGCGGGTGCCCAGAAAGGTGAGTTTCATATCGCCGGTCAATGGGTGGTTGCAGGTGATTTCCGATGCAATACTTTACCCCCGGCGGAGGGGGCGCTGGCAAACGTGTTCCCAGGATGGGGGCAATGGACGGTATGGACGGTATGCACGGTATGGACGGTATGCACGGTATGGACGGTATGGACGGTATGGACGGTATGGACGGTATGGACGGTATGCACGGTATGGACGGTATGCACGGTATGCACGGTATGGACGGTATGCACGGTATGCACGGTATGGACGGTATGCACGGTATGCACGGTATGGACGGTATGGACGGTATGCACGGTATGGACGACGGTATGGAGACGGTATGGACGGCCCCGGCGTTGGACGTTGCCTGGTGCCTGCAGTGGAGGATCATTTGGGCGGGGCGCGGGGGCGGGCGTCACTTGCTTGACAATCCGGTTATGCGTCGATATAGATAGAGAAGCAGGCAGAATCAGGAGAGGTTGAAGTATCGGTGGATGACATGGACGATTACGCGATCAGGACGATGACTCGGCCGGAGGTCGATCTGGCCGTTGAATGGGCGGCCGCGGAAGGTTGGAATCCGGGGCTGGACGATGCGGCGTGCTTCCATGCGGCCGATCCTGGGGGCTTTCTGGTTGGCTTGCTTGGGGAGAAGCCGGTGGCGGCCATCTCGGTCGTGCGCTACGGGGCTTCCTTCGGCTTTCTTGGCTTTTACATCGTGCGTCCCGAGTATCGCGGGCGTGGGTATGGTCTGCGCATCTGGAATGCGGGCATGGCCCGGCTTGCCGGTCGCACGATCGGGCTGGATGGGGTGGTGGCGCAGCAGGAGAATTACCGGAAGTCGGGCTTCTCGCTGGCGTATCGCAATTGCCGCTATGAGGGGCGCGGGGGCGGCGGCGTTGCCGATGGCGCGGAGATTGTGCCTCTCTCCAGCCTCTCTTTTGCGGAGATTCAGAGTTATGACAAGAGCTTCTTTCCAGACGACCGCACCGCCTTCCTGGCGTGCTGGATCGCGCAACCGCGGGCGACCGCCCTGGGATACGTGAAGGATGGGCGCCTTGTGGGTTACGGTCTTCTGCGTCCATGTCGCTCGGGCTACAAGATTGGGCCGCTTTTTGCGGAGCGGCCCGAGTGGGCTGACGCGCTCTTTGGGGTTTTGCGCGCCCAGATCACACCGGCCGATCCGCTCTTTCTGGATGTGCCGGCGGTCAATCCCGAAGCGGTGGATCTGGCGAAGCGCCATGGGATGAGCATCGTCTTCGAGACGGCGCGCATGTATGCGGGCAAAGCGCCGGAGCTGCCGCTCGACCGCCTCTTCGGCGTCACCAGCTTCGAGCTTGGCTGAGGACAACTCTTCGCGGCAAAGCGCGCAGGGGGCTTTGCGAAAGGGCGGTTGCGGTGCATAGTACCCTTTCCGCGGCGCTGTGCGTCGAGTGGAAACGATCCCGTACATGATTCTCAGCCGAGGACAACCTACCGTGAGCCTGACGCGTCCCATTGATCAGCGGTATTACCCGCCTGTCGCCGGCATCGACCTGGCGCAGGCGCTCAATTACCTTGCCCTTCCCGAGGTCGGGGTCGATTTCATTTATGAACGCTATACTGGCGCGCGTCTGCCGTACCGGCAGGGAGCGCGGCCGGAACTGGAGCGGGTCGCCCGCGGCCTCGGCGTAACGGGGAGTGGCGAGCTGGCGATCGTTGAAGCGGTTGCCGAGTATGTGGCCACGCAGGTGCCCTGGGCGGGCTATTACGAGAAGCTGAGCGGCATCAAGCTGCGTCCCGATCGGCAGCTCTCGGAAGAGGCGCTGATCGCCACCGGTTATGGCTGGTGCAACGAGCAGGCGCGGGTTTTCTGCGCGCTTACGCAGATACTCGGCGTGCCGTCGCGTCTGGTATTCGCCGCAAGGCTGGAATGTCGGTATGGCCATGTGGTCGTGGAAGCCTTGCTTCCGGACGGCTGGATGATGGTCGACGAGTCCTTCGGTTACTGCTTTCGCATGGCGGGGAAGCCGGTGCGGGCGGCGGACGTTTTCCACGTGACGGAGTGCCGCGAGTATTTCGAGCCGCGCTACCGGGAACTGTGCCAGAAGCTCGCCGAGGAGCTGGGGAGTGAGATACTTCAGCGAGATTTCGGCATGGCTGTAGCGGCCAATCCGCTGGACGGATTCACCGATCTGGGCTATCATAATCATTTCGTGGTCTAGGCCACATTTTTCTTTGTATCGCTCCGCAACGCATCAATGAGATATCAGCAGGGGAAGTAGACATGACAGGCATTGTAGACATTATCGGGCGTGAAATTCTGGACTCGCGTGGCAATCCGACGATCGAAGTGGAAGTCGTCACCGAAAGCGGCGCCAGCGGCCGCGCGGCAGTACCGAGCGGCGCGTCAACCGGGGAAAACGAAGCGTTGGAGCTGCGCGACGGCGACAAGGCTCGTTACCTCGGCAAGGGGGTCATGCAGGCGGTTGACAACATCAACGAGAAGATTGCTCCCGAGCTGCTGGACTGGGATGTGATCGACCAGGTGGGCATCGATCAGCGGATGCTCGAGCTGGATGGTACCGATACGAAGAAGGAGCTGGGCGCCAACGCGATTCTGGGCGTCTCCCTGGCGGTTGCCCATGCGGCTTCGGCGGTTCTGGATATCCCGCTCTTCCGCTACATCGGCGGCGTCAATGCCAAGGTGCTGCCGGTTCCGATGATGAACATCATCAACGGCGGCTCGCATTCGGACGCTCCGATTGCGTTCCAGGAGTTCATGATCCGTCCGATCGGCGCGCCGACCTTCCGCGAAGGTCTGCGCTGTGGCGCCGAGATCTTTCATGCGCTGAAAGCCGTGCTGAAGAAGAAGGGCCTGAGTACCGCGGTCGGCGACGAGGGTGGCTTTGCCCCCAACTTCGCGGGCGGGACGGAGGAAGCGGTCAGCTGCATCCTCACGGCCATCGAGAACGCGGGCTACAAGGCGGGCAAGGAGGTCACCCTCGGCCTCGACTGTGCCTCCTCGGAGTTCTACAAGAATGGCATCTATGACTACAGCCTGTTCGAAGGCGCCAACGGTGCCAAGCGCGACTCCGGCGCGCAGGCCGACTACCTGGCCGAGCTTATCGGCCAGTACCCGATCGACTCGATCGAGGACGGCATGGATCAGAACGACTGGGAGGGATGGAAGATCCTCACCGACAAGATCGGCTCGAAGTGCCAGCTGGTCGGCGACGACCTCCTCGTGACCAACACCAAGTTCCTCAAGAAGGCGATCGAGATGGGCTGCGCCAACTCGATCCTGATCAAGGTCAACCAGATCGGGACGCTGACGGAGACGCTGGACGCAATCGAGATGGCACACAAGGCGGGCTACACGGCGGTCATCTCGCATCGTTCGGGTGAGACTGAGGATGCAACCATCGCGGACATCGCGGTCGCCACGAATGCCGGTCAGATCAAGACGGGTTCGTTGAGCCGCAGCGATCGTATCGCCAAGTACAACCAGCTGCTGCGCATCGAAGAGCTGCTGGCCGAGACGGCTCGTTACGGCTGCTGAGCCGACTGAGCCGGTTTGATTCCCAACGCCACGCTTCGCCTCCCGCGGAGCGTGGCGTTTTCGTTTCCGCGCGCCTTGCGGTGAGGGCTCGGTGAGGTAGAGTCTGGAGACGGGCGCTGTCCGCCCGAGGTCGGGAAGAATCAAGTCTACAGGAGTTTTGGCGATGCTGCACGTGACGACGGATCTGCCTTTCGGCAATGGGTGTGCCTTTCAAGTTGACGCGGAGGGCGAGTTGCCTGTCATCCGTTTTACCGCGGATCCTCATGGTGGACCGGAGAGCATGTGGTTCTGCTTTCGCATCGTCACGGACGGAGTGTTGCCCCGGATGGTGCGTCTGGAGTGGGTGAACATGGAGAACTCCCTGGGGGCGAGTCAGCCTGACAAGGTGCATCCGGTCATGCGGCCGGCGGGCGAAATGTGGCGGCGGCTGGAGGCGGGGGAGTGCCTGCGCAGCGAAGACGGCCGGGGGGCGGGAAGCTGGACGGTCGAGCTGACGCAGCGCGAAACGGATGTCGCCCTCTGCTTCCCGTATGGACCGGAGGATGAGCAGCAGGTGGTGACGGATGGGAATGGGTATTGGAAGGCGGATACCATCGGCGTGACGCAGGGAGGGCGGCCCATGGTGCGTCTGGTGAACGACTACAGCCAGCCGGGCGACGAACGGCCGGGGCTTTTTCTTGTGTCGCGGCAGCATTCCGGCGAGGTGGGCGGAAGCTGGGTGCTCGACGGGATGCTGCGGTGGTTTGCCGAGCGGCAGGAGCGACGGGTGGTGGTCTGGTCGGTGCCGCTGCTGAACCTCGACGGGGTGATGCAGGGGGACTACGGCAAGGATAATTTTCCGTATGACCTGAATCGCAGCTGGGGCTCGCCGCCAATGCGCCACGAGGCGCTGGTGGTTCAACGGGACATGCGGCGCTGGTGCGAGCGTTGCCGTCCGGCCTATGCCCTCGATTCCCACTGCCCGGGGCTCTCTGAGACGGCGGGCGTCTATGGATTCCTGCCGGCATGCTGCACGGCAAGCGTGGCCTGGGCCAAGGAGCTTGGAGAAGGGCTCGGGGAGGATTGGAGCGCTCCCGCCTTCATGGTTTATGCGACCTATGCGTCCCGCTGGGAGACGCCCACCTTCATCAAGTACTGCAAGGATCTGGGCATACCGGGACTCTCGATGGAGACTCCGTATTCGCGCATCCGGGATCGCGTCCTGGAGATCGACGACTATCGGGAGATCGGGCGTCGCCTGGCGCAGACCATCATCGCCAAGCTCACTTGAGAGGCGGGGACGCGGGGAGGCCATCGGCGGGGCGCTGCCCCGGACCCCGCTGGGGAGGCGCACCTCCCCAGACCCCTCATTGCTGCTTGCCGGGAGCTGGAGATCGGATCTCCAGCTCCCGGCAAGGTATGGGGTGGGGCGGAGAGGACGAGTCTGACATGGCGTGTTAAAAATTTGCCGCTTGTGGGCATTTCTGCGGAAATAAGTTCACCTCACTTTTGGATCTCCGTGATCCTCCGAATACTTTTCGGCGCTTGG
>JAWLHB010000076.1:0-15919 GCA_041690595.1 Lentisphaeria bacterium | reverse complement strand
CCAACGCAATGCTCACGCCCCGATGGACTGCAGGCACCACCATGGTGACGAGTGGCCGCGTGCGCGAACTTGAGCGAGAGCATGATTCGTCAGCACTGATAATGCGCATGGGGGGTGGACAGGCGAAGGGAGTGGGGGTATGGTTATGCGGATTGGCCGTGGAGTCTGATTCCATGGTCAGTACACACATTCTGCAATGTCTTCGGGGCAAGGTGAGTCTGCTGTGAGGCGGACAATTCCTGACCGGCGGTACAGCCCGCGAGTCCGTCCATTGGATGGGCAGGAAATGGTGAAATTCCATTGCCGACAGTATAGTCTGGATGAGAGAAGACGGCACACGGGAACGCGCGACCACGGTCGCTCCTCTCGGCTACTGCACGACCCCTCGAAGACGAAGCATTCTCGAGGGGTTTTCGTTATCCAGTGGTGGAGCCAGATCATGAGTGAACGTGTGAATGCAGTCATCGAGGCGATACGTCAGGGGAAAATGGTGGTGATCACCGATGCCGAGGACCGCGAGAACGAGGGTGACCTCGTCATGGCGGCCGAGAAGGTCACACCGGAGGCAATCAATTTCATGGTGACGTACGGCCGGGGACTGGTCTGCGCGCCAATTACCCATGATCGCGCGGAGGCGTTGGGGCTCGGCCAGATGGCCCATTCGCGCGACCGCTACAATACCGCCTTCACGGTTTCGGTGGATGCTCGCCAGAACGTCTCCACGGGCATCTCGGCGGCGGACCGGGCGCGGACCATCACGCGGCTGGCTGATCCTGCTACCGTACGTACGGACTTTCACGTGCCGGGGCATATCTTCCCGATCGTGGCGCAGGATGGCGGCGTTCTGGTGCGCCCCGGCCACACGGAGGCTTCGGTCGATCTGGCGCGTTTGGCGGGGCTGCAGCCGGCTGGCGCGATCTGCGAGATCATGAACGAGGATGGCACCATGTCCCGGCTGACGGAGGTGAAGGATTTCGCCACCCGTCATGGCTTGTTGTGGTGCACGATCCAGGATATCATCCGCTACCGGCAGACTCATGAGATGCTGGTCACCAAGACGGGTTGCGTGAAGATTCCGTCGCGGTTTGCCGAGGATGGTTTCGTGCTCCATTGTTACCAGACCAATCTGGATCAGAAGGAGCATGTGGCGATGGTCTACGGCGATATCGAGGGGAAGGAGGATGTTCTGGTCCGCGTTCACAGCGAATGCCTCACCGGCGATGTCTTCCATTCGGCACGCTGCGACTGCGGCGAGCAGTTGGAGTATGCCATGCGCCAGATCGCCAAGGAGGGCGCAGGAGTCCTTGTCTACCTGCGGCAGGAAGGGCGCGGCATCGGACTCGTGAACAAGATCAAGGCCTATGTGTTGCAGGAGCAGGGTATGGATACAGTGGAGGCGAACCTGGAGCTGGGTTTTCCGCCGGACATGCGCGAGTACAGCGTGGCGGCGCAGATTCTCCGCGATCTCAAGGTCGCTTCCCTGCGCCTGCTGACCAACAACCCGCGCAAGGTGCAGGGGCTGCGCGATTTCGCCATCACCGTCACGGAGCGGGTGCCGATCGTGATTCGGCCGACGGATGTCAACCGATTTTACCTGGAAACCAAGAAAGACCGCCTCGGGCACTTGCTCTGAAGGCGCGGTCATGAAAGGAACGACGATCATGATGAACAAGAAAGCTGGTCGCATATTCGAAGGGAATCTGGCTGCGGAAGGTCTGCGCATCGGAATCGTGTGTGCGCGTTTCAACGAGTTTTTCGTCAGCCGGTTGCTGGATGGCGCGATGGACAAGATTGTGCGCCTTGGCGGCAATGCCGAGTTGGTGTCGGTGGCGTGGGTGCCGGGCTCTTTCGAGATACCGGTCGTGGCACGGCACATGGCCAGGTCGGGCGACTATGATGCGGTGATTGGCCTCGGCGTGGTCATCCAGGGAGCGACGGCGCATGCCCAATTCATCAACAATCAGGTGGCTGCCGGGTTGGCCGCCATCAGTGGCGAGACCGGCGTACCCGTGATCTATGGCGTCGTGACCACGGAAGACATCGAACAAGCGACCGAACGCAGCGGCACCAAGCATGGCAACCGCGGCGCCTCCGCAGCCGAGACCGCGGTGGAAATGGCCAACCTGCTCAAGGTGATGAATACGTGATGACGACTCCAACGCCTGCTCCTCAACCTCCCCCGTTGCCCTTGCGGCGTACCGCTCGAAAGTATGCCATCCAGTACCTCTTTCAGCTCGACGTGGGCGAAGAGGAGTTCTCCGACCGCAGCCTCCAGCGCTTCTGGGAGCAGGCCGAGGAGATGAGCGATCGTTTCGGTCCGCGCGAATGGCGCAAAGTGCAGGAAGACGTCGACATCATGGTCCGCGGCGTCCTTCAGCGACTGGAAGATGTCGATGCCCAGATCACCCGTTTTCTGCGGGATTGGTCGCTGGATCGTCTGGCGGCCGTCGATCGCAACATCCTGCGCCTCAGCGCCTGGGAGCTGCTCTACAGCCCGGAAAAGGTTCCTCCCATTTCGGCCATCAACGAAGCTGTCGATCTCGCCAAGGCATTCGGCGCGGAAGACAGCAGCGCCTTTATCAACGGCGTTCTCGACTCCATCCACAAGTCCAGAAGCTGATAGCCGACTTGAGGTCGGCGCTCGCTTCGTCCGACAGCGCGGGGATCTGTGCTCACGCGGGAAGGGTAATCGCCGTGGACGCAACCGCGATTGGGGTTGCGGCGTGGGCGGGCGGCCGGTGCCTCCCGCGGAAGCCAGGCGAAGAGGTCACTCCTCTCCGCCCCCACGGCCTCCGCGGGTGATTCTACTTCATCGACGGTACGATGATACCCCGCATGATGATCTTCTGGCAGAACATGAAGACGACCAGCGTCGGTATGGAGACGATGACGAAGCCTGCCATGACCAGCCAGGGAGTCGTCAGTGACCACCACTGACTGGCCTGATACATCCAGACGGAAAGCGTCCACATATCCTGATCCTGACAGATGATCAGCGCCCACTGCCAGCCATTGTAGGCGGCGATGAAGGCATTGAGGGCGTTGATGGCAAGGATCGGCTTCATCATCGGCATGGTGATGATCAGGAAGATCTGCCACTCCTTCGCGCCGTCGATCGTCGCCGCCTCATACAGCTCCTGGGGCAGACTGTCGAAGAAGCCTTTGAGGATGAAGATGGACATGCCGTTCGCCGCGCCGGGAAGTATAAGCGCGAAGAAGGTGTTCAGCAGCCCCAGATCGCGCATGAGCAGGTAGGCGGGAATCGCGCTGACCATCGCCGGAAAGGCCATGGTGGCAAGCAGGAAGAGGACGATCTTGTCCTTGTTCGGTAGGCTGAAGCGCGAGAGCGCATACGCCGCCATCGGATTCACCGTCAGCGTCATGAGTATGGTCAGGACGATGAGGACGATGGTGACGAAGATGGCCCGCCCGCGCTCGAACATGAAGGTGAGGATGAAGTCGTAGTTATGGGCGATCGGCAGGAGGCTCAACGACCATTCGTTCTGCAGGAAGGTGACGGCGTAGGCGATGTCGAACGGCGGACTCGCTTCATGAAGATGCGCCAGCTCCCACCCATAGGCGGCATTCACGGCTTCCACGGTGCCGTACCGCTCCATGAGAAACGCCTGATACGAAATCTCGCTGGAATGGATCTGCCGATTCTCTACCGGCAGCTTCTTCACGAAGTCGCTCCAGACGCTCCGTACCTGATCCTCTTCCGGCCCATACAGAGCTTCCCGTGCCAGCTTGAACTCCTCCCAGCTTTCCATACTGGTATTGAGCATGCGGTTGGCGTAATCGAGGGTCTTGAAGCGCTCCTCCAGAAAGGCCTGGTACTCGTCCTCCAGCTCGGGAGTGACGTCCACTGTGATCAGCCGGACCGGATACCGGTTTTCGACGAAGTCACGCCACATCTCCCGGATCACCGGCGTGGTCTCCGCGGGAGGAGGAAAGGGAATCTGCGCCAGGTCCGTGTAGTTCGTATTGGCCGCACGGTTGTAGACGTTGACATCGAAGAGCTTGCCCAGCTCGAGCCCGAACGCATCACGCGCTTCGTCCGTGGTGAAGTACGAGTACCAGATGGCCCGCATCCCGAAGGGCACGGTTGGCGTGGCGGGCGCCACCTCCCGGCGGAAGCTGCTGAACCGCTCCTGCCAAAGCGGATCGCTCTCGTCCACCATCTGCACCAGCGTGGGGATCGGATGGGCGTCCGGATGATTCGCCTCGACCCACGCGAACCACTTGCTCTCCACGCCCGGCGTGAAGACGTGGAACGCTGCCGCTTCCTTCACCCGCAGGTAATCCCTGTACTTGGGCTCGGAGAGACTCGGAAACCAGCTCTGCTGCCAGTATGGCCGGCGCCCTTCCGAGGTCTCGAAGCCGATGAGGTAGAAGTTGGTCATGGGGATGCCCCATGTCTCGTTCATCAACTCCAGCGCGGCCGCCCGCAGCTCCGCCTTGCTCATCTCGGCGGCAGCTTCCGGGTTCTGCTTCTGAAAGAGGTTCGTATAATGAGCCTTGATGAAGGATGCCGCCTCGAGATCCCCCACCGTCGT
Organism: Lentisphaeria bacterium; assembly: GCA_041690595.1. Taxonomy (GTDB): domain Bacteria; phylum Verrucomicrobiota; class Lentisphaeria; order JABSQK01; family JAWLHB01; genus JAWLHB01. The sequence continues at coordinate 11,363 of JAWLHB010000076.1, read as the reverse complement.
CAGTGAGTCCGCAACCGGATACGTCAGCGCAAAGTCCGAATAATCGGCTGCGATGCGCTTCCACCTGACCAGCTCCTCCTCAGACGGATTGAGGTAGCGGGCCGCAAGCTTGTCCGTTCCCTCGATGTCACGGCCGATCTCCCGCCACGAAGTCCAGTTCGCGGGGATATCCGTGTAGCGGATATTCAACTGCTCGTACCACTTCGCGTACGAATTGAAGTATCGCACCAGCCCCTTCGCGAAGCGATCCTCCTGTGAATGCAGGTACCGGGGCAGGGGCCGGAACCGCTCGTAGTCGTAGTCGTTGCTGATGGAACTGGAGACGGTGATGAGAAAGGGCACCACCATCGTCGTGCCCAGCACTGTCAACGCCAGATACATGAACAGGGTCATCATCTTGCCTGGCAGGGAGCGGCGGCCGAGATTGGAAATAACTGGCATAGTCGCGTCTCAACGTTCAGGATTGAAAGTATATCGGCAGAAGCCTGCCGGTTGTGAAAGCGTCGCGCTCAGTCCCATTCCGACTTGCGGAACTCGACCCGCTTGAGGAACTGGATCTGCACGTAAGTGAAACCGATCAGAAGCGCCCCGAGTACCCAGGCCATCGATGTGGCCATGCTGAAGCGCAGGTTGTTGTAAGCCTCTTTCCAGATGAGCAGCCCAATCACCTCCGTCGCGTCGCCCGGACCGCCGAAGGTCATCAGAAAGATGTTGCCCATGTTCTGGAAGGTGCCGATGAAGGCCCCGACGAAGTTGATGATCACCAGCGGCAGGAGGGTCGGCAGCGTGATCTTCTTCAGCTTCATCATGATGCCCGCTCCATCCACATCCGCCGCCTCGTACAGCTCGTCTGGAACCGCCTTCAGCGCCGCCAGGTAGATCAGGCTCGCCATCCCCATCGACGCCCACACCGTCGGAATGACGCAGCAGAGCATCGCAATCTTTGGATCCTGCAGCCACGTCTGAGGTTCAACGATCAGGCTGCTGCCGATGACGGTCGTATTGCCGATCATCAGGTTGATTGTCGGAAATATCAGCTCATAGCCGAAGACAACCAGAAGGATCAGTATGACGGACGCGATGAGAACCTTCACCTTGAATCCTTCATGCTTCTGAACAAATGCAGTCGCGATCTGCCAGATGATCCCGCCGCAGAGCACGATGTACGCAACTGAAGAAATGACCGCGGCTGTCGGCGTCATCTGGTTCCAGATCTGCAGCACCTGGTTCAGGAACCCATCCGGCGTCGGCTCATACATCAGCTTCCAGAGCAGGGCAATCACCAGACCGCTGGTCACCTGCGGCAGGAAGAACAACGTCCGGTACAGGTACTTGCCAACTGGAATCTCCGAGAGCATCAGCGCGAGCACAATCGGCGCGCAGAAGGCCAGCACCATGTTCAGAAAGACAAAATAGAAGGTTCGCACCAGCGCCTTCCAGAAAGCACCGTCGAGCGTCAGCGAGATGAAGTTCGACAGCCCCACAAACTCGCTCTCACCGGCTACTTTGTAGTCCTGGAACGCCATCACCATGCCCCGCACCAGCGGATAGTAGTTCCAGATCCCGATCAGCAGAACCGCCGGCGCGATGATCAGCCACGGCGTGAGCTTGTGCGTCACCTGCCGCGTGCTGCCCGCGTTTCGCTTCTTGCGGGTCAGCTCCGAACGGATGATCATGCAAACAAAGAAAACCATGATCGCGACAATGATGCCGAAGACGATGCGCGCGGTGGGGCGGTACTCCGCCAGCTCCTGTTGGCTGCGCGCGAACATCTTGCCCGCATTCGCGTCCGCTTCAACCCGCTTCAGCGCTGCCACATAGTCGAAATCTTCGCCTTCATCCGAGATGATGAGGTCGAGGACCTTCGTGTTGATCTCACCGTCCATCGTGACCCAGAAGCCCATGTACGGTTCCGTGAAGACCGCGATCGTCTTCTCCTCCATGCCCCGGTAGTTGTCCAGGATCGAAGACGGCACATCCTTGAGATAATCCTCGAGCCCAAGCTCACGCAGCGATTCCGGATTGACAAAGCGCGCCAGCCCCGACAACACCTTTTCGCGCACCTCGCTGTCGTGGACTTCCTTGTCCGTGATCGCCGTCATCGCCTTCCAGATCTTGTCCCGCTCCGCCTGGGGCCGATCGCCAACGGCTTCCACCATCGTCACATAATGGTTCTGCACCTGCACCACACGCCGCCCACTCTCCGTGTTCGCGGCAGGAAACGGAAACCAGCTGAGCAGGTCGGGATCCAGCCCCGTGCTGCTGCCGATGCCGTTCAAATCCGAAACAAACGCCGTCGTCATCGCCACTTCACCCCGGCTCAGCAGGTCGAAGGTGCCGGTGCCGCGCTGGCCCGTCTGGCCTCGCGCCACGCCGGTGATGATGGCGCTCTGCTCGAAGTCGACGCGGCGACCATCCGCAAGGACCGTGAAACCCTGCCGGGCTTCCTCGTCCGTCAGCTCGATGGGATCGCCCGTCTCCGGATCCACCAGCCACTTCATCCAGCGCAGCTTGTGGTACAGCTCCGTCGCCTGAATCCCCTCGGGCGAGGCGAAATTGGCGCGCCACTCGGGCTCCTGTTTCGAGAGATCCTCCCCCTCGGGCGTCACGAAGGTGAGGGTGTCCGGCGGCAACCGGTACTCCTCGCCCGTGGTGGGGCTGCGGCGGATCTGGATGATGGGATCGCCGCCGGCCGACTGCATCCACGGCAGCCACATGAAACCGTATGGGGGCAGGGCGATACCCCGCTGGCCGCGATTCAGGACCGCCCCCGGAACCTCCTTGGCCGGATCCGTCAGCTTCTGGCACCAGTAGATGAGTTCATCCCACGTCTGCGGTGGCCGCGCCGGATCCAGACCGGCCGCGCGAACCATGTCACTGCGGTAGACAACCCCCATATAGTACTTGAACGCCTGCGGAATCCCGTAAATCTTGCCCTCATGCGTGACCACCTGCCGCCAGAGCGGCGGTATCTCCTTCCACGGCTCCCAGATCGCCTCGTCCGGATCGACCAGCCCGTTCCCGTCCTGATCCTCCCCGATCCACTCGTTCAGCGGATAGAGGAAGCCCTGCCGAATGTCGTTGCCAATGATGTGAAACCACGACTCCATGATGTCCGGCGCCGTCTTGCCCGCGATCGCCATCATCAGCGACGCTCGCCCCGCTCCCCCGGGCAGGCTCAGCCCCCCCCACATCTTCACCTGCAACTCCGGATCCTGCTCCATCAGGCGGATCAGTCGCTTGGTCGTCGCCCCATCGGGATAGTTCGGGTTGTAGAAGCGCCCGTATACCTCCACTTCCACAGGCGGCGGTGCCTCCGCCTCCTGCCCGATCGACCGGGTCGGCAAACAAGCCGCCATCACAAGCAATAACGATATACAGTGACACAGACGTCGTAGCATGGGAATTACCTCCGTTATGCACTCATTGAAGAGGGATGGGGCCGGTCTGCCGGATGAAAAGTTTCGGTGTGATGCGGATCATCATCGGATCTGAACCAGGCTCGGTCAGCGCCTTCGCCAACAACTCGGCAGCGCTTTCTCCGACGCGATGAAACATGGGGTCGATCGTGCTCAGCGGCACACTCTCGTTGATGCCGTGCTGGAACGCATTGTCTACCCCCAACACGCTGACATCATTCGGCAGCCGGATCCCAGCCGCAAGGGCCTGACCCACAAAGCCGCGCGCCATCTCGTCGTTCATGCAGTAGACTCCCGTGGGGCGGCTCTCCGGCGCCAGGCTGTACCATTGGCGAAAGGCCGCTTCCCCGCAGGCATCCCAGTCGTTGCCGCCGCGTACCAGCTTGTACTCCGCGCGGCTTCCGACCATCCAGCGAAACGCCTCCACCCGCTGTTGCTCGAAGAGGTGCCACTCACCGCTGGCCGCAATCATCAGGCGTCGATGGCCGGCCTCGATGAAGGCACCCGCGGCCAGGCAGCCGATCGCCCAGTTGTCCACGCACACCACGCGCGGCAGCGCCGGGGTATCCGGCAGCGACAGAAAGATATGAACCACCGGCATCTCCATGCGATAGGCAATCTGCGCGACTTCCGGAGAGACCGTATCCGAGCCCTTATAGTCATGCAGAAGCACCGCCCCATCCAGAAGATCCGAATGCAACTCGCGGTAAAGGTCGCTCGCGTCGCGGCAACGCACCATGCGCACATTGTTGTCCAGCAGCGCCCGCAGCCGACGTTCCGCCCCCTGCACCACCAGCGCATGCACCGGCATGACCTTCCGATCCAGCCGCTCGCCGAAATAGACGATACCCCCGCGCAGCGTCGTATCCGTCTCCGCTCCCGCGCTTTTCGCCGCCGACCTGCCGAACGTGGGTGGCTGCCTCAGCAAGATGGTGCCGCGTCCGCGCTGACGCTCGACAATATTCTCAACGGCCAGTTGGGCCAGCGCCTTCTGTACCGTCGTCGCGCTGCTGCGCAAGGCATGCGCCAGCTGCGATTGCGCTGGCAGCAGCTCGCCCGGCTGCACCCCATGTTCCGCGATCCAGTTCAACACCGCGCGACGCGCCCGCTCCACCGGCGGTATCCCCGGTGTCAGCTCCATCATTGCGCGATCTGCTCCCGTATCCACGATGATCGGCTCTCCCCCCGTTCGCCGCGTATCATTGCGATAGTAAGTCTGTAGTTTATATCCAACAGTCACGATGTCAATACAGTATTAGCACCTTTTTTGTGGAAGGCGCTTTCCGAACCGCGACTTGGGACCATTGGCCCCAACGGCCCTGCCATTGCGCGCACCCTGGGCACGCCACTCGCCTGAGTGGCCCCGGCGTTGGACGTTGCCACTCCTGGACGCTTGCCTCCCCTCATTTCCCCTCGCCATCCCATCGGTCCCGTTCCCCGCTCCGCGTGGCGCATCTCATAATCAAAAGTCCCGAGGGGTCTGGGGAGGTGCGCCTCCCCAGCGGGGTCCGGGGCAGCGCCCCGCTTGCTGCCGCTGCGGCTTCTTGCTCCGCGTCCCCTCATCCCGCGCCTCTGCGCGTCCCCCTATCACCCCATACCTTGTCGGGATCTGGAGATCCGATGTCCAGATCCCGGCAAGAGTCAATGAGGGGTCTGGGGAGGTGCGCTTCCCCAGCGGGGTCCGGGGCAGCGCCCCGCTTCCCGCCCCGCTTCCTGCCCCGCCTCGCGTCTGCCCATTGGCAAAGTGGAGTGGGGTGGTATAGTACGGCTTTTCCCCTATCAGCCGCCGCGGCGGCCGACCCCCGAACGGATCAAGCGCCCATGCCAGTCACCCCCGATCTTCTTCTTCAGCTTGCGAAGAGTCACGGTACTCCCCTATACGTCTACGATCTCGACCTGATCAAGCAGCGGTATCAGGAATTGTTCACCTACATCACCTGGCCGCGGCTGCGCGTGCTTTACGCGATGAAGGCCAACTACAATCCCGCCATATTGCGCGCGTTGCACAAGATCGGCGCCTGGCTGGACACCGTCAGTCCCGGCGACGTCGTCCTCGCCCGCAAGCTCGGCTTCCCTGTCGACCGCATCCTGTATACCGCCAACAACCTCACCGAGCGCGAGATGAAGCGCGTCGCCGACAGCGGTGTGCTGATGAACATCGGCTCCCTATCGCGCCTCGAGAAGTTTGCAGCCGCCTATCCCGGCAGCGATCTCTGCCTGCGCTTCAACCCCGACGTCGTGGACGGCGCCCACGCCAAGATCATGACCGGCGGCGAGCTGACCAAGTTCGGCATTCTCCTCGAAGATGTCGATCAGGTCTGTCGCATCGTCGAGCGCTATCGGCTGCGCGTCGTCGGCCTCCACGAGCATACCGGCAGCGGCATCACCCGCACCGACAGCGTCTACCAGGGGATGCGCAACCTCCTCGCCATCGCCACCCCCGAACGCTTCCCCCACCTGCGCTTCGTCGACTTTGGCGGCGGCTTCAAGGTCCCCTACAGGCCCGACGAAGAGCGGATCGACTATGCCGCCTTTGGTGCCGAGATCAGCCGCATCTTCCGCGAATTCTGCGCCACGTACGGGCGCGACCTCGAGATGTATTTCGAGCCCGGCAAGTGCATCGTCGCCGAGGGCGGCACCATGCTGGTGACCATCAACACGCTCAAGAACAACCGCGGCCGCCAGATCGCCGGCTGCGATTCCGGCTTCCCGCAGCTCATCCGCCCCATGTTCTACGATGCCTATCATCATATCGTCAACCTGAGCAATCCCGATGGCCGGCCCGGCATCTACGATGTCTGCGGCAACATCTGCGAAACCGGCGACCGCTTTGCCGAGCAGCGCGAGCTGCCCGAGATCCGTGAGGGCGATGTGCTGGCCATCCAGAATGCCGGCGCCTACTGCTACGCCATGGGCGGCGTCTACAACCTGCGGCCGATGCCCCCCGAAGTCGCCGTCGAGGGCGGCAGCGCCTGGGTAGCCCGCCGCGGACTCAGCGAAGACGACCTCATCGACCAGCTGCTCAAGGAGTGTTCCTGATGAAGCTTCCGTTCACCAAGATGCATGGCCTCGGCAACGACTACATCTACTTCGATTGCATCGCCGACTGCCCCATCAGCCGACCCGACCTCCTCGCCCAGCAGCTCTCCGATCGCCACTTCGGCATCGGCGGCGACGGCATCGTCCTCATCCTTCCCCATGACGAAGCCGATTTCCAGATGCGCATGTTCAACGCCGACGGCTCGGAAGCCGAGATGTGCGGCAACGCCATTCGCTGCGTCGGCAAGTTCGTCTTCGACCGCGGCTATCACAGCCGCGACGACGTTCGCATCCAGACTGGCAACGGCATCCGCCAGCTCAAGCTCACCATTGCCGAGGGCCGCGTCACTCATGCCCGCGTCGCCATGGGCGCGCCCATCCTTGCCGGCCCCCGCATCCCGATTGCGCTCGACAAGGATCCCGTCCTCCGCGAGCAGGTGAGGGTAGGGGAGGAGATCTTCACCTTCACCGGCGTCTCCATGGGCAATCCTCATGCCGTCATCTTTGTCGACGAGATCACCGACGACCTGGTGCTGCGGCATGGGCCGAAGCTCGAAGTGGCCCCCCTCTTTCCCCGCCGCATCAACGTCGAGTTCGTACGCGTGGTGAACCGCTCCGAAGTCGAGATGCGCGTCTGGGAGCGCGGGTCGGGCGAAACCCTCGCCTGCGGCACCGGCGCTTGTGCGGTCGGCGTGGCCGGCGTCCTCAACGAGCTGACCGAACGTACCGTGACGGTCCATCTGCGCGGCGGCGATCTGCGGATCGAGTGGCCCGACGACAGCTCGCAAGTCTTCATGACCGGCCCCGCGACCCATGTGTTCGATGGGACGGTGACTCTCTAATCCAGCACCTGGGAAGGGGCGGTATGCGTCTATCCGGAATGACCGCCGCGGTCTCGGCAATCAGCCTCCTTGCCTGCGTGAGCCTCCGCGCCGCCCAGGTCGAGGTGACCGCCCAGACCCCCTTCTTTGCGGAAGCCGACATCGCCTCGCCGGTCGTCTCCGTGGCAGGTGGTTATGCGACCTACGAAAGCCTCGAAGCGCAGCCGCTCTACGTGCCCGCCTCCATCCTGACCGGTGGCAACTGGCATCCGCTGATGCTGGCCACCACCCTCCATCGCGTCCAACTCGGGGATCGGGAGGCGTGGGTGAGCGAGGCGCTCCTCTACGACCTCGCGCGACGGCAGGTGCATCCGCGACCCGTTCCCGCCGCGAGCTGGCAGTACGCCTTCGTGGCCGTCCTCTGCACCCTCCTGATCGTCCTCCTCTTCGGTTGGCATCGCGGCTATATGCAGAGCCTGCTGCGCGGTGAAGCCGCGGAGCGGCCTGTCCTGCTGACCGCTGCCGCCACCATCGTCCTCTTCCGCGTCACCCCCCTCGTCCTCATGGCCTTCCTCGCCGGCGGCGTGATCCTCCATCCCACCGACGAACACAGCTATTTCCTCGCCGCCCGAATACTGGCCGACGCCTCCCTCGCCGGCACCTGGCAGCACACCATCGGCTTGTCCCTCCTCTACCTGCCGCTGGTCATCCTGAGCGGCGCCGAGTCCTACCACGAGATCCGCCTCGCCATGACCCTGCTCAACGGGCTCATCCTGGCGCCGGCCGCCCTCCTGCTCGGCTTCGTGCTGCTGCGGCGCCTCGGCCACTCCGTCCGCGCGGCGTGGATTGCCGCCCTCATCCTCGCCCTCCTCCCCTTCTTCTACTTTCCCGTCGAGTATCATGGCCGCGTCGCCGTCTTCAAAGGCATCTTCAGCCTGCCCGACTTTCATCTGCTCAGCTATCGCATGTACAACATCTTCCACCATGCCGGCTGGAATGGGCTGAGCGACGTCCCCGCCATGGTGGTCATGCTCGGCTGCCTCCTCCTCTGCATGGTGCTCCGTCCCGGCCGCGCCTACGTGATCGTCATTGCCGCGCTCTTCGCCTACGGCTGCCTGCTGCGCGTCACCAACATCGTCTTTGCCCCGGCCCTCGCGTACCTGATGTGGTTGCGCATGGCCTCCATCTACCGTCATCCCCGCCAGGTCGCCGGCTACGTCCTCCTGGGCATCGCCGCCTTCCTTCTGATCTTCTCGCCCCAACTCCTGATCAACAAGCTCCAGAACGGCGGCATCTTCAAGTGGCCTTATGTTTATCATGCGGCCGTGGACAATACCGCCTTCAGCTTCAGCTACCTCAAGAGCGGCATTCACTTCCTCTGCAGCGTCAACTACCTCCAGCTTCACCTCGGCCTCTTTGGCCTCCTCTTCATCCGCGACCGCCATCGGCGCACCGTCCTCGCCCTCTGGGGCATTCCGCTGGTCATCTTCTATGCCGGCTTTCCCGTGGTCGGAGCCAACGCCTTCCGCTGGCTGCTGACCGCCCACGTCGCCCTGATCGGCAGCTTCGTCCTTGCCGATGTATGGCGGGTCGGCAGCCTCAAGGCACGCGGCGCCCTCCTCGTCATCTTCATCCTCAATCTCCTCCTCATCTCCCCGACGCAGCGCCTGGCCGGCATACAGCCCTTCGGCATGAGCCTGGAGACCATTCGCCTCCTCAGTATCGCACTCCCCCTCGTCTCCCTCATCATCGCCGCCATCTTCCTCCGCCGCGACAAACTCCTCCTGACCGCCGCCCTCGTCTTTCTCGCCCTCTGGCACAGCGGCTCCCCCTTTCTGCTCTATGGACTCCTGGCCGCGCTTCTGGTGCGCGCGCTGGTGGAGGCCATTCTGCTTTCCCGCCAGGCGCTGAAGCCATCGGCTCCGCCGCACCAGGAACTTGCATAGTGACGCTTCGGCGTCCATCTTGACCCTACCTACCGGCTGAAAAACAAGCGAGAGGAGACTCCCCATATGGCGATAAAGTGGCATGCGGAAGCCTGTGATCTGGCCCCCGATCCCTGCAGCGGCGCACGCATTACCCGGCTGACCAGCTCGGTGATGTCCAACGTCAACCTCTATTTCGAACAGCCCTACGGCTCCCCCGATGGCCGCCGCATTGCCTACGCCAGGTCAACCACCGCCGACCCGCGTCTCCCGCCCACCGAACTCTGCGCCGCCGACCTCCAGACCCTGCGCATCACCCCCCTGGATGCCGACATCGTCAGCACCTGGTTTGCCACCAGCTCATGGTCCGGCAAGGTCCACTACCTCCGGCGCAACGGCGAGCTGATCCGCGTCGACCTCACCTCCCTCAACAAAGAGATCGTCATGACTCACTGGCCCCTGGAAGGGCCGGTCACCCTCTGGACGGTCTCGCCCAACCTGCGCTACCTCATCGTCGGCCAACGCCGCGAGAACGATAATTTCCTCTATCGCATCGACCTCAAGAGCCAGGAACTCACCCTCTTCTACCGAGGCGACGACATCCTCAATCACGTGCAGATCAACCACGTCGATGGACGCCAGGTCCTCGTCCAGAGGAACATCCGCGGCAAAGGCGCCACCCACGCCATCCTCGACCTGATGACCGGCAAGGAGACCCCCCTCCGCATCGGCGAACCCTATACCGGCTCCTCCACTGGCCATGCCTCCTGGGTCGGCGCCACCGGCCGCATCGTCACCCCCGTCCAATGGCCCGGCATGAGCGTCGCCTTCAGCGGCACCGCCAATCGCCCCTCCCATGACAACCGCCATCCCCAGGGCAACCTGATCGTCGTCGGCCCCGGCGAAGATCCCATCACCTTCGAGGCACCCGAGCACCTCTTCAACCACTCCTCCGCCTCCCGCTGCGGACACTACTTCGTCGCCGAATCGCTCCGTCACGGCATTCCCGGCGCCGTCGAGATCGTCGTCGGCGACCTTGAGTCCGGCAAGTACCGGACCCTCGTCAGCGACTGCGGCAGCCAGGGTGGCGGACCCGCCTGCTCCCACGTCCATGCTTGGTTCACCGCCGACAACCGCCACGTCATCTACAACGCCGACCCCTGGGGCATCTCCCACGTCCACAAAGCCGAACTCCCCGAAGATTTCCTCCTCAGCCTCCGCTGAAAAGCAGTGGGCAGCAAGCTGCAGAGGATTAACCACAAAGAACGCAGAGACCACAAAGATCAGGCATATTTCCGACAGCCCGAAATGCACCCCCCCGCCACGCATCCAAGCTTGCCGAGGTGGCCGCAATCATCCCTGATTGCGTAAGAAAAGACCAGCCCCCCAACGGCTCTGCTATTTCCCCTGCATCCTGCCCACCTCAATCCTCATGTTCTTCATGCCCTTCATGGTGAACACTTCCGTCCTCTTCGCCTCCCCTCGTCTCCTTTTGCCCCCTTGCCCCAAACGGGGCTACGTCCCATAGCCCAGGGTTGCCCTTCCGGGCTACCCTGGGTATACTTCCCACTCCCGCATCAACCCCATCGGGCCGCAATCATCCCTGATTGCGTAAGAAAAGCCCGGTCTACCAACGACCCCTGCCCGGACATTTTTCTTCCTAAGTCCACGCTCGTTCCGCCTCTGCGCTGACCTCAACGTAGGAGAGGTTCTCCGAACGGCGACCAGGGCCGTTACCAACGGCCCTGCCCTTGCGCGCTCCCTGGGCGCGCCACTCGCCTGAGTGGCCCCGGCGTTGGACGTCGCCCCTCCCCAACGCCCGGCCCCCCTCATTCGCTCCCGTCCACCCCTTCGCCCATCCGTCCCATGTCCGCCCACCCCGCGTCCCCGCGCTTGCTCATGATGAGAGCAAAAGGATTAACCACAAAGAACGCAGAGACCGCAAAGATCCACCCGAAATGCACCCCCCGCCAAGCATCCAAGCTTGAACGCCCCTTACCTATCGCCTGACGCTGCGACAGGCAGTGTAGGTATCCCTAGACTCTGTAGGTACTCGAACGTACGTAAGCGTCAAAAATACCCCATGTTGTTTTTGGGGCCAGACGCCTACGCGGCTTGGGCCTTGGCTTCGCGCTTTGCTTTCCAGACGTCGGGGAGGA
>JAWLHB010000075.1:0-17129 GCA_041690595.1 Lentisphaeria bacterium | reverse complement strand
GTACCTGTCCCCGGGCTGAGGGAATGTACCTGTCCCCGGGCTGAGGGAATGTACCTGTCCCCGGGCTGAGGGAATGTACCTGTCCCCGGGCTGAGGGAAGTACCTGTCCCCGGGCTGAGGTCCAACGGCGGAGGCACTCGGGGGTGTGCCCAAGAAAGGGGGAGGCTCACTGATTTGTTCGAGCAGAGCAGCGAGCGATTATTCGGGGGGAGGGGAGTCGGATTCGGTCTCGTCGTCGGTGCTGTGGTAGTGCAGGAGGAGATCGACGCGCATGATGACAAGCGCAATGATGACGAGGGGGATGAAGATGATGGCGCCGAAAATCCATTCCATGACTGTACTCCTGATGATGTCTGCGTACAGTAGAGCTTCTCTGCCACTAATCCAATAAATCCGGGGATGGGTTCCATGTCTGATGAGTTCGTTGTGCATGTTGCGCCAGATGGTGACGATCGCGCCTCGGGGCGCTCCGCGGCTACGGCCATTGCCACGCCGGCACGAGCCCTGACGCTCATCCGGAACTGCCGCAAAGGCTCACCCGACGCATCGATCCGAGTCGTCCTGGCGGATGGCACCTACTTTCTGACGTCGCCGATGCGTTTGACGATCGGGGGGAATCCCGGTGCGCCGACGCGATGGGAAGCGGCGCCGGGAGCCAAGCCGGTAATCAGCGGCGGGCGAAGAATTGACGGCTTTGTGGAGAGGTTTGTCGATGGTGAGCGTGCCTGGATTGCGTCGGTGCCGGAGGCGAAAGTGGGGCGCTGGCGCTTCACGCAGCTGATCGTGAATGGGGAAGCACGCTTCCGGCCGCGGCTGCCGCGGGAGGGGTATTATCGCATCGAGGCCCTGCCGGATCTGGACGAGGCTTGCTTCTATCGTACGGGGCAGTACCGGTTCACCTATCGCGGGGCGGATCTGCGGTCCTTTCACAATCTGCCGGACGTGGAGGTGGTGGCGCTCTCCTTCTGGACGGAATCGCGCATGTGGATACGCTCTCTGGACGAAGCGCAGCGGCTGGTCGTTCTGGACCGAGAGAGCAACAAGAATCTGACGGATGACCATGAATCGGGCTTCGCGGAGTACTACGTGGAGAATGTGCGTGAGGCTCTGGCGCCTGGAGAATGGTACCTCGATGGCGCGGAAGGGACGCTGATCTACCTGCCGCTGGCGGATGAGAGGCTGGAGACGGCAACGGTGATTGCGCCATATCTGGAGCAGGTGTTGATTGGCGAGGGCTATCGGGATCGGCATGCACCAGTACGGCACCTGGAGATACGCGGCATCACCTTCGCCCACGCGGAGTGGCCACTGCCGGCCGGCGATTGCGACTTCGGTCAGTCGGCATACCGGGTTCCTGGGGCCGTCGAGCTGCGGCACTGCGAGGATGTGCGGCTGATCGACTGCACGTTCGAGCATCTGGGCAGTTATGGGATTGTGTTGCTGGATGCGTGCCGCGACGTACGGATCGAAGGTTGCCACTTGCGCGAACTTGGTGCCGGCGGCATCAGGATCTGGCATGACTGCAATCGCAATACGGTGACCGATTGCGAGATCGCCTACGGCGGGCGGCGCTTTCATTGCGGCGTCGGTGTTATGGTGGGCCAGGCTTGCGGCAATCGCATTGTGCACAATCACATTCATCACCTCTACTACAGCGGCATCTCGGTGGGTTGGTTGTGGAATTACAGTGACGGGCGCGCCTACGGCAACGTCATCGAATACAATCACGTACATGATATCGGCCAAGGGCGCCTCAGCGACATGGGTGGCATCTATACGCTGGGTGTCAGCGGTGGGACGCGCATCCGCCATAATGTCTTCCACGATATCTGCTCGCGCGGCTACGGCGGCTGGGCCATCTATACGGATGAGGGAAGCAGCGACATTCTTATCGAGAACAATCTCTCCTATCGCACGAAGAGCGCGGTCTTCCACCAGCACTATGGCCGCAACAACCAGATCGTGAACAACATCTGGGCTTGTGGCGAGATGGAGCAGCTGGCCTTGACGAGGCTGGAGGCGCACCGGTCGATCGCTTTCGAGCGCAATATCGTCTATTTCGATTCCGGGCGCTTGTTCGGCTACGATCTGGGCAAGGCGACGGTCGAGCAGGTGAGCTTCGCCAACAACCTTTATTATCGCGCCGATGGGGAGGAGATTCGCTTTGGGGAGCTGAGCTTCGAGGCGTGGCGCGAGAAGGGGCATGACCGGGGCAGCCGGATAGCCGATCCCGGCTTTGCCGACCCGCAACAGGCGGATTTCACCCTGTCGCCCGATTCTCCAGCGATGGAGGTGGGCTTCCGCCCCTTCTCCACGCGTGAGGTTGGGCCGCGGGATCAGGCAAAGCGCAACGCATAGAGATCGGCATCGCTCATGACCATGCGGAGGCGGATCTGTCTTCCGGCCAGCTTGCGCAGGTCGTGGCTGCCTTGCCAGGTGACGGTGCGGTCGATATCATCGCCATAGAGGAGGTCAGCTTCGGCGAGGGAGTGGCCGGCAAGCGGCGTTCCCTGCTCGTCCTGGATCTCGACTTGAACGGAGCCGGGGGCTGAGGTCGCCATGTTGAGCTGAAGCTTGCTGCCGGTGAAGCGCAGTGGCTTGGTCAGCAATTCGCCGCCGGCATAGGGTGCGTTGACGGAGCTGAAGCCATCGAGGCGCATGGTGTAGCGCATCAGGTACTGGGCGGGCTGGGCATAGCGATGCTGATAGTAAATGGACATCTCGCGGGGGCCGGTCTGGACGACGCCGCAGGCGGCCATGTTGGTACGGGAAACCCAGTTGTCGAGGTCGGGGCCTGGGCGCAGGAATCCTTCCATGAAGGTGCGATCGTAGCGATCCTCGCCGCGGGAGGTCATGAAGACGCCGTCAGCGATCTGCTGCCAATAGGTGTCGATGACGCCGAATTCGCGTGCCAGCTCTTCGGTCATGCGCTGACGGTGGGGGAGGAAGCGCATGGGGGTGGCGACATAGATGTGGGGGGCGCGAAAGTAGGGGTGTGTCTGGTTGGTGTAAAGCTCTTCGCGCGGCGTATCGCCATAGCTCATTTCGACCGGCTCGCTCCAGTGGGTGAAGTCGTCGGAGGTACTGCGACTGACGGTACGCTGTCCCAGGAATTGGGTTGGATCCACGGCGCCGTGCCAGGTGCGGTAAAAGGCGACATAGCAGTTCTCGCGGGCGGACCAGAAGGCGACATTCTGGCTGTCGAAAGCGCCTTTGGTGAGGACGGGCTCCTGCTGGAGGCGTCGCCAGCGGATGCCGTCGGCGGAGGCGTAAGCGCAGAGTGCGGGGGAATCGCAATTGGAGTCGGAGGCCAGGGCCTTGTAGCGCTCGTCTTCCGGGATACCCGGGCGTGAATCGCGAAAGGGGGCGAAGTTGTGGGTACCATCGTTCTTTACCAGGATGACGTTGGTATCGCGCTCTCCTTCCGCTTCATGCAGGCCAAGCACCGGTCGTTCGAAGGTGACGCCATCTTCGCTTTCGGCGTAGCAGGTCACCGCATCGAGAGCGACGGTGCGCGGCCAGCCGCGGTAATAGAGGCGGAAACGATCTTCATCCTGAATGACGGTGGCGTAGCCGCAGAATGCTCCCTCCCAGGGGCGGTCGAAGGTCAGGGCGCGATTGGCTGGTTGGGGATGGTGCAGACGCAGGGTGAGGCCGCGCAACGTTTCGATAAGGAACGTGTCCACAAGAGGTTCAAGGCGGGAGCCGATGTCGAGCATGATGTGTTCTCCAGGTGCTGAGTCGAGGGCAGGTTGACGCCTTAGTATAGCGCGAAGAAGGGGAAAGCCGAAAAGAGGTTGAAGAATCTTTTACATGCTGTTTACAAGCTCATTGTTGACTGGAGTTGTTTGGTACGCTACGCTTGTGACATGAATGGGATCTGGTGCACCTTGTCATCTCTGGCAGAAGGAGTGAGACGAATGCGTAGCTTTCGGTGTTTGTGTGGCCTGTTGGCTTTCATGCTGATCATCGCGGTGGGTTCGCAGGAGGTGGAGCCGGCAGCGCCTGAGGCGGCGCCGGTTGCGGAACCGGTGGATGCGTCGGTGGTGGACAGGGGTTTGCGTGAGCAAAGCATCTACATTCCGTACAACAAGCTGAAGGAAGTCTTCGAGCAGGAAGGACGGGGGGTGTTTGTTCCGTACGAGGAATTTCAGCGGTTGTGGCAGGCGGCGCTTCAGCATGAGAAGCAAGAGCGCCGTAAGGTGGAAGGTCCGGGCGTCATGGCGCGCGAGCTGGTTGTGGAGGCGCGGGTGAAGGGCGAAGTGGTCGAGGCGAAGGCCGTGATGACGGTGGACCTTCTGCGTCGCGGATGGCATGAGATCCCCTTACGCCTGCAGGGCTCGGCGATAACGACGGCCATGCTCGGCGATCAGCCGGCACGGCTTGCGGGTAACGTGTCGGATGGCTATACGCTGTTGGTGGAACATCGCCAGGATGAACCTGCCAGTCTGGAGCTGTCGTTTACGTTCATCAGCCGCTATGGACGGCGGGAAGGGCGCAACGAAGCATTGTTTCATCCGCCCAGGGCGCCGGTCAGCCAGTGGCGGGTGAGCGTCGCGGAAGCTGGGGTGGACATTCAGATCGATCCACCGATCGCGGTTAGTTCCGTGCCGCCCGCCGAAGGGGAGTCGGAGAGCCGTATCCTGGCGTTTCTCGGTGCGCCGGAGCAGGTACGCATCACCTGGACACCCAAGGCGGAGGGGGCGCGGGGGCTGGAGCCGCTGATAACGGTTCGGGGGATGCACGTGCTGGAGATCGGCGAGGGGGTGCTTCGCGCCCGCCATACGCTGAGCTATCAGGTCAGCCGGGCGCCGGTCACCTCCTTTGAGATCGACGTATCGCCGGAGCACAAGGTGGTCAACGTGCTGAGCGAGAATGTACGGGAATGGAGTGTGAAGGATGGCGAGGAGGGGATGCAGCGGGTGATCGTGGCTTTGTTCGAGCCGGTGAAGGAGTCGCAGGAGGTGGTGCTGGAGACGGAGTTCTTCGTAAAGGGCAGTCAACGGCTGGAGGCGCCACTGGTGCGCGCGCTGGGGGTCGTGCGGCAGCAGGGAATTCTGGTATTGGCTCCGGACGATCGGCTATCGCCCGAGGTGGTGGAGCGGCAGGGGCTTTCGCGGGCTGATATCAAGGCTGAGGAGATGCGGGAGAAGCCATCGGGCGTCTGGAGTGCCTTTCGATACAGCTCGATGCCGTATCGGCTGGTCTTCGACGTCCTGCCGGTCTTGCCGAGAGTGGCGGTAACCACTACCGCACAGGCGTGGCTGCTGCCCGATGAGCTGAAGCTGACGGTGCGCCACCGTTATCGCATCGAACGCGCCGGACTTTTTCAGGCGCAGGCCTTAATCCCTGACGGTTTCGAGGTGCGCCAGGTGGAG
This sequence comes from Lentisphaeria bacterium, assembly GCA_041690595.1. Lineage (GTDB taxonomy): Bacteria > Verrucomicrobiota > Lentisphaeria > JABSQK01 > JAWLHB01 > JAWLHB01. The sequence goes on along the minus strand of JAWLHB010000075.1, from coordinate 11,751 downwards.
GTGAAGGCGACGAATGAGGAGCAGAGCCTCTACCTCAATAGTCATCACGTGAGCGAGGGCGAACGACGGATCCTCACGGCGAATCTCGCCAGCGAGATGCGCGAACCGTTCGACCTGATTATCGAGCTGTACAGGGTCCTGGAAGAGGAGGGGCTCCGGTCGCCGGCCGCCGATCCGGCGCGAATCGAGGTGCCGCTGCCGGGTGTTCCCGCCGAGACGGTTGAGCGGCAGGATGGAACGCTGCAGATACTGACGGTGGAAAGCCTCCGGCTGACCGAGCTGGAGAACCGTGGACTTCGTCCGATCAGTGCCTTGGCGAGTCCCGGGAAGCTCGATCCCGGCTGGCAGCTTGTCCTTGCCTATGCTTCGGCCGGAGAGCAGGCCGCCGTGACGCTGCAGGCGCAGGTGCGCAGGCCGCAGGTGACAGTGGGGCAGCTACTGATAACGAATGTCGAGTCGGGGGTCGTCAACTACAACCTTCGCCTGTACTACACCATCCAGTACAGCGGTGTACGGCAACTGCGGATCGATGTTCCAGAGGAGATTGCGGAGCGCGTCCGCCTGACGACGGCCGGTTTGCGGGAAAGCAGAATTGCCGTGGGCGAAGCGGAGCCTGCGCCCGCGGAAGGCTTGGTGGCCATTGCCATCCATGGGCAGCGGGAATTTCTGGGTGTACAGATGGTGGAGTTGACATGGGAATCGCGGATGGATGAGCTGCAGGTGGGGCAGAATGTGGAGATCGTGGTGCCGCGACTGGTGCCGCAAGAGGTGAATCGCGCGTGGGGGCAGATCGTGCTGAACAAGGCGGAATCGATCGATGTCACACCCGCCGAAGGCACACGTGGGTTGCGGCCGATCGATCCACGGCAGGATCTCATGCACAACGTAACGATGGCCAATGCCGCCATGGCTCTTGAGTTCCATGATGAGTGGGAGTTGGTGCTGCAGGCGGTGCGGTACGAGACACGGGCGGTGAAGGCGACCAGTATCGAGCGTGGTCTTGTGCGCATGGTCCTGACGCGCGGCGGTGTGATCAGCGTTCAAGCTCTCTACCAGATCCGCAGCGTACACCAGCGCTTGATCGTTCGCCTGCCCGGCGAGCCCAGCTTCGACGCGCAACCGCTGCGCGTCAACGGGCGTCCAGTGCCGCTGGAATCCGGTGACGGTGGCGATTACCATGTACCGCTGGCCGGCAATAACGCCGACCAGGCTTTCCTGTTGGAGCTGCGCTACCTGGTAGACGCCGATCGCATGTTGATGATACCGTCGTTCCCGCGGGAACCGGCAGTCCAGAGGATCTATCTTTCGGTCTTCGTGCCGGAGGATCTGACGTATCTGGGCGGACTGGGTGCGTGGACTCATGAAATGGTCTGGGCCACGCGTGGCTTTTCGGCGCTGCCGCGGGCCAACCGGGAGAGCGAATCGCTGCTGGCCTGGGTGGCGGAGGGGACTCCAGCCGAAGTCGAGCAGTTGAAGAGCTTTGCGGTCGACGGACGGCACCTGCTCTATTCGAGCCTTCGCCCCGCGCCTGAACTCGCGGGGGCGCTGCGGTTGCTGTTGCTGCGCGACTGGATCGTGAAGGGGCTGGTGCTGCTGATTGGGATCGCCATCGGTCTCTGGCTGACGCCGGCCACGCTGCAGAGGCGTGCGTGGGTGGTGGGTAGCCTGGTCATCATCTACCTGGCGATAGTGGTGTTGATGCCCTCTCTGGCGCTGGCCATGGTGAACAACGCCGTGGTGGCAGGCGCGTTCATGGTCCTGATCATCTGGATAGTCTATCATGTCGCGGTGACGGTGCCGCGGCGACGGCGGCCGGAAGAGTGGGCTCCAACGGAGGTTCCTCCGGTCGCGTCGCCGTCGGAAGAAGAGGTGCTGCCACCGGAGGAGCCGGAGATACCTCCTCATGAGGAGGAGGGGGAAGCTGGAGGCGATAAAGATGCGTAACCTTCTGCCTCTGCTTGGTCTGCTGCTGGTGGTGGCAGTGGTGGGGCGCGCCGATGAGCCGGAGCGACGCCTGCTGGTACCCTTCGACGATCTGCATGCGCTGATGCTGCAGCAACACGACCACGTCCTGCTCGAGTTGGAGGCGTACGAGCAGATGCTGGCGGATGCCGCGCCTCCCGCGAGGGTGGAAGCGCCGCCGCTCTCGGCGTGGTTCTCCGCCGCGGAGTATCGGCTGTCCGTGGGCGAGAAGATCGTCATGCTGGAAGGTGAGCTTGTCCTGACCATTGCCAGCGATCGCCTGCAGGCCGTGCCACTTCCCTTTCGCGATCTCTGGATACTGGAAGCGACGCTGGACGGTCGTCCTGCCGCCATTGGCGGCGAGATGGGCAAGCTGAAACTCTTCGCCCAGGGGGTGGGGGACCATCGCCTGCGGGTTCGCGGCATGGCGGCGCTGCACCATGATGTCAACCGCGCCTTCCAGATGACGGTGCCGACTCCGGCCAGCACGCGGGTGACCCTCTCCGCTGGCGGTGACGTCGATTTTACGAGCAAGAGCGTCGCCATACTCGACCGCCGTTACGCAAGCGACAGCGATCGCACCAGTTTTGATCTGCTTCTGACAGGGGGGCGCCTGGATGGGGCGGTGGGACTCAACAACCGCAAGGCCGAGTCGACGCAGGCGTTGCTGGCGCAGGGGTTGATCTGGAGCCATCTGGAGCCCGGTGGCGAGCGTCTCAAGGTGCGGATGACCTACGACATTCTGCACCGGCCGACGGCGACACTTGGACTCGAGCTTCCAGCGAGCTTTCATGTGACGGATGTGAGTAGCGCCAGCCTCAGCGGATGGTCCGTGGAACGGCAGGGGGAGACGCAGGTGGTGACGGCTCAGCTCCATGAAGAGCAAGTGGGTGAAGTGGTGGTGGTGGTCGAGGCATGGCGCAGTGACGAGACGCTGGTTGCCTGGGAGCTGCCCCGCATCCGCCCTCTGGAGGTGGATCGGTTTGATGCACTGGTGGCCGTGAGCATGGCTGAGCAGCTTGAACTGCTGTCGCTGGACTATCGGGAGCTTCTGCCGCTGACCTTGCCGGAGCTGAACATGGGGTGGGGCGAAATCCCGATGCGGCGTCTGCTGACCGGCTATGCGCCGTCCGGTGAAGCGCAGGTGCGGGCGGCCTTGCGGATACCGGCCGGACGGATTGAAGCGATCCATAATCTCCGCCTCACCGTACGGCGCGATCGACTCGATGTCATCGGCCACCTGCGGGTGACGGCTTTGGAGCAGCCCATTCAGAGCTTGACCTTGCGCATTCCTGAAGGATGGGCGATGTCGTCCGTCACCAACTGGCCGGTGGCCGCGCCTGCCGAGGAGCGGGTGGCGGAGCCGCTGTTTGATGTGGTTGATCATGGCGCCGAGGGGCAGGTTCTGACTATCCACCTGCCCGGGGTGCTCGATCCTGGAAGGACGAAGACGTTGCGCTACGTGGCGAGTCGAGTTCCGGTGGAGTGGTTCACGGAATGGGATGAGCGAGAGGTAGCGCTGCCGGAGTTTCGTCTGGCGGATGCCACGGCGGTAAAGGGCATTCTGACCCTTCATGTGGAGGAGGATCTGCGGGTGCTGCCTGGGCAGGTGACTGGCCTCGAGCCGTTGGCGCGCGATGATGCGGAGCTGGTCGCGGCGAAGGAAGTGGATGCCCATCTGGCCTACCGATTCAGCCACGAAACGTATGCGGGGAGCGCTCGCGTGGAGCGGGTACCGGCTTGGCTGAGTGCCCGCGGCGAGACTCTATTCGCGATCGGCCGTGAGGCCATTGCCGTAACCGGCGTCCTCTCCTTTGTCGTGGCGGATGCGGGGGTGCGGAAGGTGAGCTTTCTTCTGCCCGCGGATTCGCCGACGGCGCTGCGCGTCGTGGGGCTTGGCGCTACGGCGGTCAAGGAGTACCATCATGAGGTGACCGAGGCGGGCAATCTATGGTCGGTACTCCTGGCGGCGGAAACGCGGGGGGAGGTGCAGTTGCGGATCAGTTTCGAACTGCCGTCGCCACGCGGCGCGGTGGAGTCGTTGACGCTGCCGGTGATTGAGGCATCATCCGTACGGTACCAATCCGGCGTGGTGGCGGTTGGTGGGGAGAGTGAGCTGAATGTGGAGATGGTGGAGCATCCGCGGCGGGTTGATGAAGGGGAGATGAGCCATGTGGGACTGGGCGGGGTCGATCGCCTCACCGGTGTCTTCAGCTTCACGGGCAGCCCTCCACCGGTGACGGTTAGGGTGACCCGGCCGGCGCTGGCCGAGTTGCCGCCTGCGATTGTGCAGCATGCGACGGTGGCGGCCGTGCTCGGGGAGAATGGTCTCCAACACTGCGCGCTGGAAGCCCGGTTGCGCAGCAAGCTAAGCTTTCTGCACTTGCAGTTGCCGCCAGATGCGATCCTCTGGTCGGTGACGCTTGACGGCAGGCCCAGCAAGCCGCGGCAGTTGGACGGGGCGATTCTGCTCGAAGTCTCGTCAGAGAGCGATGCGGAGCAGGAGCTGCTGGTGCTCTACGAAGTGCCTGGCCGGAGCTTCAGTTGGCGGGCAAGGCCACGTCTGGAGGCGCCGCGTTTTCTGCGGCAAGCGCCGGAAGGGCTTCGGGAGATACCCGTGGTGGAGATGCGCTGGCGGATCTCGTTGCCGACCGGCTATCGGGTGATTGCCAGCGATGGCGCGGTGGCCTTGCCGGGGCTGGAGCCGGTCGAGCAGCCGTTCGCCTTTCTGGGGCGTGTCGCCTATTGGCTGAGTGGGGGCGTCGGCTTCGAGCGGGGGCTCCTGTCAGGATGTGTCCTGGCGGTCGGTTCCACCGTGTCGAAGGCGCGGTACAAGAGCATGGAGTATGATGATTCCGTGGTCGAATCTGAAGTGGCGGCTCCGGAAGAGTTCAACGAGCGGATGTATGACGAAGCGCCCGGGGCAGCGACCGCGCCGGAACCGGCACAAGTGGCGAAGCCGATGAGCAAGGAGGACGATGGGGGTAGCTGGGGCGTGGCCGGAGCGAGAAGCCTGAAGATCAGTCTCCAGAGCGGAAGCGATCATCTGGAGTTTGCCTCGCTGCCGGAGGCCGCGGAGTTGGAGCTGACCATCGTGCGGCCGCGGTGGTGGCGCCACCTTGGGTGGTTTCTTGCGGCAGTTGCCATGGTGATTGGGCTTTCGCTGAGTACGGGGGAGTCGTGGCAACGCTGGCGCTACCTTTTCTGGCTGATTGTGATAAGCGGCCTGGTTCCCCTGGTGCCGGGGCTTACGTCTCTGGCGCTGGCGCTCAATCACGTCTTTGGCTGGGCGATTCTGCTTGCCATCTGGTATACGCTCCTGCCACTGATTTCGCGAATCTACGGGATTTTTGCGCAGACCGCGCAGCGATTCAAGTGCGGTCATGCGCTACTCTGGAGCGTGGCTTTCGTGGTGTATGCAAGCGTGCAGCCGAGTGTTCATGCCGAAGAGGAGCGGCTCCCGGCGCTGTCACTTGCCGTCCCGGAGCGTGCCATCATTGTACCGTATGATCCAGCAGTGCCAGAGGTGCGGGAGAAGGTGCTGGTACCGCGCGTTCGACTGGAGGAATTGCGGCGCCTCCTGGACCCCGCGCGTGGTGAGGTGAAGCCTCCGGTTCCGTGGGCGCATGCGGGCGGGGCCCTGGCGGCGACCGTCGGGGAGGATGAGGCTCTCGTGCTGCGTGGGTGGATCGGGGTTGAGCTGTATGCGGCAGAGCGTGTCGCCATCGACCTGCCGCTGGCGGGGGTGGCGCTGTCGCGTCTGGTGGAAGAAGGGCGGATGGTTCCACTTCAGCCGTTGGCGGAAAAGGAAGGTGTCCGGATCTTTCTGGAAGGTAAGGGGATGCATCGCCTGGAGGTGGAGATGCGGGTCGAGGCGACGCGTGCCGGCGGCGCCAGACAAGTGTCCTTCGCCTTGCCGTCCCTGCCTGTCGCGCATCTCGAGGTCACGTTGCCCGATGCCCAGACCGAGCTGCAGGTGCTTCACCTGGAGCGGCCACTGGTTTTTCGCACGACCAGAGCGGGCGAGCGGTTGCAGGTACCCATCGGTGAAGGGGGACAGCTCTCGTTCCGCTGGCAACCGATGACGATGGAAGGGCAGGTGGATCGCAGCCTGACGGTGCAGTCGGAAGCAGTCTTCGGTGTGCGCCTGGACCGTTGCGAGCTGAACTGGCAGTTGGCGTTCAGCTTCCGTGGTGGCGCCCGGGCCGCGTTTGACCTGCTGATTCCAGACGGCTACGAGGTGGAACGCGTGACAGGCGATGATGTGCGCGGCTGGAGTCGCGAGGAGAACCGCGTGCAGGTAGAGCTTTTGACGCCTGCCGCCGGGCATGCGGCAATTGGGCTGATGCTGTGGCGGGGGGAGGTGATGCGTCCGGAGGCCGCGGTGCGATTGGATGTGCCGTTTGTACGGGTGCCGGATGCCGTGCGTCATACCGGCCGAATAGCCATCGAGCATGTGCCGCTGCTTGTCCTGCAAACGCTGGTGACGGAGGGGGTGACCCGCACCCGGGTCGATTCTCCCAGAAGGCAGATGTCGGGAGAGGACATGCTCCGGACGCAGGCGTACGATGCCTTTACCTTTGCCGCTGCCGGCCCGCGGATTCAGCTCGAGGCGCGGCAGTTGCAGCCGCGGGTGATGGCGGAGGGGCAGACCCTGTTGCGGCTGAGCGAGCGCAGGTGCGAGTTGGAAAGCCGCTTTCTCTTTGACGTGCAGGAGGGGGCGGTGCCCCACGTCGCGTTGCTTCTGCCTGCCACCTTCACGTTGGCGACGGTGAGCGCGCCTCAGATGACGGGAAAAATCCTGGAAGAGGTTGAGGATGGGCAACGCCTGACGATTTTCTTCGAGAGCAATCGCACCGGCGTGGTTCCCGTGATCCTGAGCGGCGAGCTTCCCGCGCCCGATGCCGAGGGTGGGGTGGAACTGCCGCGACCACGAGCTCTGGACGTGGCGCGGCAAAGCGGGCATATCGTCATTCAGGCGCCGGATGCCTATGACGTCCAGCCGCGTGACCTGCGAAATCTGACGACGGTGCTTCCCGCACAGGTGGCGGGCTGGCTTTCGAAGGAGCACATGGCGCTGGCGCGGATCGTTTTCCGCTATACCGGCGTTGACTTTGGCGGGCGTGTTCACTTGCGGCGACGCCGGCCGGATGTGACCTGCCATACGCTGACGAATGTGCGAATCACCGAAGCGGCTATCGAAGAGACCCTGCTGCTCGACTTCACGGTGCGTCAGGCAGGTGTCGATCAGCTTGTCTTCGAGATGCCGGAGTGGATGTCCGAGGCTGAGGTGAAGTTGCCGCTGTTGCGGGAGAAGCGAATCGTTCCAATGGTGGACGAAGGGCGGGTTCGGGTTGAGCTGACACTGCAGCAGGAGGTGATTGGGGAGCTGCGGGTGCTGATCCTGAATCGGCGCGGGTTGACTGAGGAAGCAGAGCGGGCACCGATTCCCAAGGTGCTGACGGGGCGCACCGATCGACGTCTCGTCGCGCTGGAAAGCGCCGGTCGCGATGAGGTGGTGGTGGAGAAGCTGGTAGGGCTGACTGCTTTGAATCGCCAGCAACAGGAGTGGCAGGCGATGGCGGCGCTTCTGCGAGGTGGCAGCACCCAGGCATACCTGGCGGAAGCATCGAGCGACGATCCGCAACTGATCTACAGGAGCACACCTCGTGAAGCAATCGAGACAGTCGGCGCCCGAATCGGCCTGGCACGGACGATCCTGGTGCTTGATGGCAGTGGCGCCTATCGCGGTCAGCAGACCTTTCATGTCAACAATCGCACCGAATCCTATCTGCTGGTCGAGCTCCCGTCCGGGTCGACCCTTTACTCGGTCACGGTAGCCGACCAACCGGTGAAGCCCGTGGTCTCGACGAGCGAACGCCAGTTCCACATACCGTTGGTGAAGACGGCGGTGGGCGACCTGGATTACCAAGTAGTGCTGCTCTATGGTGGAGATATGGAAGCACCGGGACTCTGGTCGTCGCGCCTCATGCCGCTGGCACAGGCGTTGGGCATCAATGCGGAGCTGACGCAGGTTGAGCTGCGCCTGCCGCGGGAGTTTTGGTGGTGGCGATTTGGTGGCACGATGCCGGAAGTAACGGACGCGGCGAGCTATCAGGCGGATTATCTCGAGTATCAGAGCCAGCAGGCCAAGGAGCTGGTGCAGACGCTGAAGTTCGGAAGCGCCTTCGAGCGTTCGCGTGCAAGGCTCAACTGGAGCAAACTGTCGAGCGAGGTCGAAGAGAGCCAGCAGGTCGGTAATGCAGTGTTCAATGCCAAGCTGGCGCAGCAGGTGCAGCAGTCGGAGTCGATTCTGGAGACCGGTAAGCAAGCGATTGACGCGGCCCAGAAGGCAGAGCAAGGCGCGGAAGGAATCAGCAATACGTTTGGGATCACCGATTACTGGCGCGGGCAGACCAATCGGGCGGAGTCGGCCGATCTCCATGGGCTGGACTACAACTTTGGCGGCGACAAGGAGGCTTCCGAGAAGGAGCGGAAGCGAGCACCGCGGGGGAAGGGTAAGGGTGGAGCTGTTGGAGACATGATCATTATACCGAAGGATGAGAAGCTGGAGGGCGCGCGGAACGGGGAGTCAACATCCGGCCAGGAGATGCAGCAGTCAGGGAATTTGAGGTTTGGCATGGAGTCTGCGCAGGAGCAGCAGCCATTTATTGTCGGTCTGTCCATGGTGCAGGGAGAGTCCGATGACCGCGGCTACCTGGCGAGCCTGCCGGCTGCGCTGCCGGATGAGGATGCGGAGCGCTGGCAGGTCTATCGGTTCAGCAAGCCTCGGGGGGATGCGGTCATTCGGGCGCATGGCCTGGCGATGCCGTTGCTCGTTGCCATCCGGCAGCTTTTCATGGCGGTGTTGATCATCCTGGTCCTGGCGCTGATTGGTCGAGGTCTACATCGCGTCGCGGCGCATGGACTCGGCGGCGACCGGAGCAGCAAATGGCTGATGCTGGTCGGGCTTGTCTTTCTGCTGGTGGGCTTTCTGCCGCTCCTTGGTCTGGCGATGATGCTGATCGGATGGATTCTGAGGGTGGTTCATCGTCGTCGCGAGCGACGCATGATGATGAGTTACGATTGAAAAATGCGGAACACTGCCCTACTGTACGTCCCATGAAAAGCCTAACTCTACTCACACTGATCGGGGCATCGCTGGTGATCATCAGCGGCTGCCGGAAAGAGCCCGAAGTAAAAACCTATCGTCTGGCACAAGCCGAGGACGAGCATGCCGGGCATGATCATGGTCCTATGGACCAGGCGTCGGGAGAGATGCCCGAAGGACATCCGCCCATGCCACAGGCAACGGGAGAGCTGCCACAGGGGCATCCGCCGATCGACGGCAATGCTCCGATGGTGGCCACACCCGGACTGGCCCCCGCGGCGCAGGATATGAACTATGTCTGGCAGGCTCCGGAAGAGTGGGCGTCGAAAGCGGCCAGTTCCATGCGCATTGCCAGCTATGCGGTGCCGGGCGATGGCGGCGATGCTGATTTTTCGCTGGTGCGACTTGCCGGGGCGGCCGGTGGGTTGGTCGGCAACGTCAATCGCTGGCGGGGTCAGATCGCTCTGCCTCCTGCATCGGCGGGCGAGATTGAAGAGTCGGTGGTGGCTGTACCAACAGCCTTGGGTGTGGACGCGAAGGTTGTAGAAATGAGCAACAACGACCAGATGATCATGTCGGCCATCATCGAGCATGAAGGCGGGGTGCTTTTTGTGAAACTGCAGGGGCCGTCGGCGACAGTGACCGCCGCTCGGGAAGGATACCGGCAGTTCATCTCGAGTATTGATGCCGCCAGTTCGGTCGAAGCTCCGTGAAGGCGGCGAAACCTCTGCCACTCTGGTTGCGCTTCATCTCGTCGTATGCTCTCGGGCTGATCGTCCTGCTCTTCATGATGCTGCTCCTGGTTCTGGGTACGCTCTACCAAGCGGAGCATGGCCTCTTCCGGGCGCAGAGGATGTTCTACCAGAGTTATCTGGTGGCTTATCCAGTAGGCAGGACGGGGCTGGTGCTGCCCTTGCCGGGTGCACACCTGCTGATGGCAATACTCTTCGTCAACCTGCTGGCGGCAACCATTTTTCGGATGAAGCCGCGGCTCCGGGTGATCGGCGTGTACATTCTGCATGCCGGGATTCTTGTGCTGGTGGGCGGCGGCTTCGTGACGGCGTACGGCAGCTATGAAGGCTATATGGAATTGCTGGAAGGGAAAAGCGCCAACTTCTCGACGCGCTTTACCGAAGAAGAGCTGGCGATCATCCGGGTGGATGATCAGGAGCCTGAAACGGATCTGGTTACTGCCGTCTACAATCTGGATCATCTGCGGCCGGAGAGCGTGCTTTACGAGGAGGAAAGCGGGGAGCATGGCTTGCCATTCAGCATCGACGCGGTTCAGATCGTGCCGGAGGCGGTGCTGGTGGAGGATCCGGAGGGTGAGTTTGCCAGGCAGCATGGGGTGAATCATCCGTCATCTTCCCGGCTTGCCATCCGCCGGTTGAGTCAGATTCCCGGTGAACGCAAGCTGTTGGCGGGGATCTTCCGAGTTCGGATACCCGGTGAAGAGCCGGTGGTGATGCTGTTGGCCGACACGACCGAGCGGCCAACGGAGCTGACGGTCGCAGGCAAGGTTTACCAGTTTGGCCTGCGGGACCGTCGTGATTACTATCCCTTCACCATCGCCCTGCATGAGTTCGAGCGCCGCACTTATCCGGGAACGCAGGTGAATCGCAGTTACGCCAGCGAGGTGACGCTTGTCGACCCGGAAGCCGAGCTGAAACGGGATGTGCGGATCTATATGAATCATCCGTTGCGATACAGGAACTTCACCTTCTATCAGGCAAGTTTCGGTGAGGATGACCGCCTGAGTGTACTGCAGGTGGTCAAGAACAGCGGCATGCTCTTTCCCTATATCGCGATGGTCATCGTGACCATTGGGCTGGTCTGGCAATTTGTGACCATGCTGGTGACCCGGGCGAAGGTGCAGCGGCGCCTGGTCGCGCAGATGGAGGTCTCCGCCTGACGCATCATCCGCCGAAGGGAGCGATGAAGTGTATCCGTTCAGGGCGGAATTCCACAATACCGATGCCCTTGATGGTGAACTCGATTGGGAAGGTGAGATCCTGGGCGATCTCGGCGATGGCGATCGCTTCCTGGCGGGTAAGCTCCATGCCGAGTGAACAATGCGGCACCCACTGTTCCGGGCTGTAGAAACGCCAGGTTTTGCAGGCGCATTCCCGCAGCATCGCATAGCAGTACTTCTGGACATCCAGCAAGGGTTCCGAGGATCGCAGTCCAAGAAATACCGTCTGGTACTGATACGGGAAGATGCCGATCGAAACGAATGCCTGGTCCATAGGCGCCATGGTGGATGCCAGCTCGGCAATCATGAGGCGAGCACGCGCCAGGTCCAGTTCTTCGCAGACGGTCAGCGTCACGTGGGGAATGTTGCGATTTTCCGGCAGAAAGCTGGTGAAACCGGCCTCGGCGATGCGCCTCCACAGGTCGCGGATCAACTCATCAGAGGAATCGTCGAAGAAAAGCTCGATGGCGAATGGCATTGGCGAGAGGTGGCTGAAGGTTGAGGGGGGTGGTATAACAGCATACACACGTAAGCTGGCTGACGCAAATAAGCACGAGCCGGACGAACTGGAAGTATGGCGGAGAAGGAGAGGTCGGACGACGGAGCAGACGGGTCTGACGTGGCGTGTTAAAAATGGCATCAGAGGCGCCATAATAGATCACACGATTTCTTTTCAGTTTCGGCTTGAATATGAAAATATAGGCGT
>JAWLHB010000074.1:0-17175 GCA_041690595.1 Lentisphaeria bacterium | reverse complement strand
GCTTCGACGCATCGCCCAGGTGTTGGAACTGGTAGACAAGCTGGATTTAGGTTCCAGTGCCGACAGGCGTGTGGGTTCGAGTCCCACCCTGGGCACCATCAGTAAAAATGCGACCTTCAGCCCGATCCCCGCCTCCACATGAACCGCCGAGACAGCGCCGAGTGGGTCAATTTTGGGTCAACCTTCCGTTGACCTAATCCGCCTTCTACTTCACTATCAAGGCTCTAGACAAAGCGAACCCCGGCGGCGCGCCAACGCCAACCGGGGTTCTGACCACAGCGATCTGCACAGGAGATCACCATGGCTCGATACATCATACCGCGACAGGAAGGCGCGTATTGGCGCGTCCGCATCCGCCGGCCCGCCAAGGGCGTCAACATCAACGAGCGCTTCAAGTCCGAATCCGAGGCGCAGCGGTACATAGACACCACGGTCCTACCCCTGCTGAGCAAGGGCGAGATTCCGCTCTCGAGCAACAGCCGGCGCATCACCTTCGAGAAGCTCAGCGAGCTGTACCTGGCGAGTCCCATGCGCGACATGACCGGCCGCCGGGAACTCAAGCCCTCCTCCGTGGCCGAGCGGAAATGCCGGATCGAGGTGCTCAAGCGGATGTTCGGCTCCTACAAGCTCAACGCGCTCACCCCTGCCCTGATCGAGCGCGAGATCAAGCGCCAGGGCTGGGGCCACCAGAACCGGCAGAAATACGAGGTGGTGCTCAACCAGTTGTTCGAGTGGGGCCGCACCGAGGATGCCGGCCGGATCGTCGCCGCAAACCCCATGAAGTCAGTCAAGCGCGCCCAGGGCTCCAGCAAGAAGCTCAGGCGCGTTTACACGCCGGAGGAGTGGCAGGCCCTACTGGAGAAGGCCGACGAGGAGATGGCCCCCCTGGGGCTGTTCCTGCGGCTCCTACGCGCCACGGGGTTCCGCAAGAGCGAGCTATGCGGGCTGCTGTGGGAGAACGTGAACGAATCCAACCGTGAAGGGCTCGGAGCGAGCCTGTACATCCCCGACTCCAAGAGCGGCTCCCCGCGTACCGTGTTCATCAAGCCCGACCTGTACAAGTTGCTCCAAGCCCACGAGCAACAGCACAGACGAGACGACGAACCCCGCGTATTCACATTCAAGGTAGACCCGATCTTTCGGAAGGTGCGGGAGGACGCCAACCTCGAACAGCCTGACAAGAACGGGGAGTACCTCACCATTCACGCGATCCGGCGGACATTCGCCACGGAGCTGGGGAAGCGCGGAGCCACCCTGGCGCAGATGCGGGCTGCCGGCGGCTGGAAGACGGCCGAGCAGGCGATGCGGTACATGCAAGTCGACGAAGATCTCGCGGCCGAGGCCGCGTTGCTGGCGGGAGAGTGAACCAATGGCAAAGAAGACCTTTTACGAGCACTTAGCTGACCTTGACCGAGAGACGAAGAAGGCCGGAGCCGAGATCGAGAAGTACATCAAGTCAGTTGAACGACATCTTGGTGTACCTCCGCCGCCAGTAGAGCGCAAGGACGCACCCAAGGGGCCGAGGAAGTTGGCAGCAGCACGCAAGGCCCTGGAATCTGTGAAAGCCAAGGGTATCGTCCCCAGCGTGCGCAGGGTTGCGCTCGAGTCGGAGAAGTTGGGGCAGAAGGTGACGCGCGCAACCATTTCCAACTACCGAGACAAGGGGCTGCTCGACTTCTGACACCTGTCAATTGACATGGGCCATATTGCCATCTGCCCTACCCCGCATTAATTGGCCATCCTTTGCTCATCGCCCGCTAACACGCGGAAACCAACGAGCAAGGGAGGCCCTCTGTGGATCACCCCGACGACTACAAGTACTGGAAGATCGCGGTTCGGGAGAACCTTGACATCTTCCGCACCGAAAAGACGTTCAAGTACGAGCTGAGCTGCTACCGCGACGCCTGGCGCGAAGCCGGGGTCATCATCGAGACTGGATGCGGTGAGCAGCGCAAGCGGGTTCTCCTGTCGCGGTCGCGGTACATCGACTTTTGGCGGCAGCGGACGAAGCAGAGGGCGGCCTGAATGGAAAGCCGGCCACAAGGGCCGGCGCGGCAGAATCACATGGTTGGCACCGCTGATTCTACCGCCCCCGCCCCAAGTTTTCATCAACTCCTAGCCCAGCAGCTTCACCCAGTGTGGGAATACAAGCTCGCCCGCCGCAATGCTGCGCGGGTGATGTTCCCCACCGGAGCGACCCGAGACGAGGCCCTGCGCCACCTGGAGCTGAAGTTTCCCGGTGTTGTCGTGCAGTACCTCAAGCCGGTGTACGGGGGTGACGAATGAGCGCCGAGGCCCTTCTCGCCCGCCTGGAGGGTGTTCGGGATCGCGGACGTGGCCAGTACCTCGCCCGCTGTCCGTCCCACAAGGACCGGAGCCCGAGTCTTTCCGTTCGAGAAACAGACGCCGGCACGGTGCTTTTGCGGTGCTTCGCCGGGTGCAGCGCTCAGGACGTGGTGCAGGCCGTGGGCCTGGAGATGACCGACCTATTCCCCGACAAGTCGCACCGGAGCACCAGGCGGGACCAGCACCGGCTCAGTGCCCGCGATGCGCTGGAGATCGTTCGGCACGACGCGATGGTGTGCGGCTGCGTGGTTGGGCAACTCCTCCGGGGCGATGCAGTAAGCGACAACGATCTGGAGCGCTGCCAGCAGGCTGTGATGCGCATCAACAGAGTGACGGGGGCGGCGTATGGGATCTGAACTACCGCCCGCCCTGGCGGCTCAGGAGCGTTACGACGAAGCCCTGGCGCGGCTGGAGAGCACAGCGCAGCGGAAGGCGAAACGCAACGAAGTGACCGAAGACGGTCTCGCCCTCACGTTCTGCACGGCCAACCCCATGCAGCGCTACGTGGCGCTATGGGGTCGCTGGCTGATTTGGAGCGGGAGCGTCTGGAAGGAGGACGGCACCCTGGCCGTCTACGACCGGATACGGGGCCACGTCCGGGCGAGCACCGACGGCGACAGGGATTGGCTCAAGGCCAACGTGATTGCCGCTGTAGAGCGTCTGGCGAAGTCTGATAGGCGATACGCGGCGACCTCTGACCAGTGGGACCGGCACGACTGGCTGCTGAACACGCCCTCGGGAATCGTGGACCTCAGCACCGGAGAACTGCACGACCCGGACCCCGAGGCGTACCTGACGAAATCCACGGCGATGGCCCCTGCCGGTGAGTGTCCCACTTGGCAGCGGTTCCTCGAGCAAGTGACCGGGGGCGATGCCGAATATGTCGATTTCCTCCAGCGAGTCGCCGGCTACGCCGCCACCGGATCGACGCGAGAGCACGCGCTGTTCTTCCTGTACGGCTCCGGCGGCAACGGCAAAGGTACGTTCCTCAACACCTTGCAGAAGGTGCTGGGCGACTACGCCACCGTTGCCAGCATGGAGACCTTCGTCGAGTCGAAGACGGAGCGGCACCCGACAGACCTTGCAATGCTCCGCGGTGCCCGCCTGGTGCTCGCCCAGGAAACCGAGGAGGGCCGAGCCTGGGCCGAGAGCCGCATCAAAGCGCTCACCGGGGGCGACCCAATCACAGCCCGATTCATGCGGGCGGACTTCTTCACCTTCGAGCCCAAGTTCAAGCTGCTGATCGCGGGCAACCACAAACCGAGGCTCCGCAACGTCGACGAGGCCATCAAGCGACGGCTGCACCTGCTGCCGTTCACGGTGGCATTCAAGGGCGAGCACCGCGACCCGGCTCTGGGCGACAAGCTGCTCCGTGAAGGGCCGGGAATCCTCCGGTGGATCGTGGACGGTGCCTTGGCCTACCAGCGTGATGGGCTGAATCCGCCGAAGGTGGTCACGGCCGCGACCGCCGAATACTTCGCAGCCGAGAACCTGTTCGACCAGTGGCTAGAGGACTGCTGCGAGCGTGGCCCGAATCTGTGGGAAACGCCCGGCCGGCTGTTCGCTTCCTGGCGGCGCTACGCCGAGGGAGCCAACGAAAAGGTAGGGACGCAAAAGGCATTCGGAGAAAGGCTGTCTGCCGCTGGGTTCCACGGAGGCAACAGCCGCTCCAAGGGCGGCCGTCACTGGGATGGCCTGAGATTGAGGCCAGAAATCGAACCGGAGCCCTGGCTGGAATGAATCTGCAACGGATGCAACGGGTTCACTACTTATCGACGTTCCGCGCGCGCGCGATACGTGGATATAGGAACGATCCGTTGCACGCGTTGCAAACCCCCGACACTGTCCCCTGTCCCCCTGGTGTGCGAGGACCGCACGTTCACAGTCCCAGCCGACGACCGAACCTTTCGCGTTCCCATCGAACCACGTCAGGAGAACCCCACCACATGAGGTTACGAGAGATCCGAGCGATCTACCCCAACGCCGCGTCACTGATCCGTCGCTTGGCGGACATGGGCCGGACAACCGTCGAGGCTAGCGAAGGACTCAGCCACCACGCTCTACAGAGTATCGAGTCAGGTGAGACCAGCGAGCGCGACGCAATCGCTCTACTGACGGCACGGACTCAGCAGGCACAGAGGAAGCGGGGGTAGGTATGACGCCATCGGCTCAGTCACAGCGAACCGGCGCGCTAACCGCATTTTTACGCTGTCAGCAGAGAGTTCACGGAGAGGCAAAGCGATGTTGCACTGCACCAGGGGGTACCAAGGTACGGCTACCTACAAACGGGAAATCGTCGGTGTCCTTTCGTAGCCCCGGAACTGAGTCTGCCAAACCATCTTGAGACCTCATGAGCAAGAAAACACCACGACAGCTAGGCAAAGACGGCGGGAAGCTCTGGCGCGAGCTGCGCGACGAGTACCAAATCGACGATGCCGCAGGAATCGCGCTTCTCACGACTGCGGCCGAGTGTCTGGACCGGATGAGAGCGGCGCAGGAAACCATACGCGAGCACGGCGAGGTGGTGACTGACCGATACAACCAGGTGAAGGTAAACCCAGCCTGCGCGCTGGAGAAAGACGCCAGAAACGGATTCCTACAGGCCCTAAAGGCATTGAATCTCGACCTGGAGCCGATCCGAGACCGCGTTGGCCGACCTGCCGGCACCAGCATTCCCGCGTGGAAAGGAGACTAGAAGATGCCAACAAAAAGGTCACGTCGGACGCGCAACCGCGTCGAGGACATGCCCGACTGGGCCTATCGGCTAAGGGAACACGGCGACGTGCCGAGCCGTGGAACGCCGGGCCATAGCGCCTATGTGGGGTGGAAGTTCTTCGGTGAGCTGGTGCCCGGTTTGCCCGACGCGGACAGCAAGGAAGGGAGGGCGCTGTTCCATGCCCACTAAGCGCACCCGAAGGACCAGGAACATTCAGGCTGGAGTTACGGACGAGGCCGTTCACCATTTCCGCGAAGCTCTCAAGTACCAGGGTCGCTATGACGCCTGTCTCTACGGAGAGATTGCCTGCCTTCAATCGAACGTCCACTGCCCGGAATGCGCGGCCTATCTGGAGCACACCAGGGCGCTGAAGCGTGAACTACGCCGAGCACCGTGGGAGGCGGACCCGCTGACCCACGATTGCCCGGCGCGGGAGGAACTGATGCGGAGGAGCCAATGAACGACGACGACATGACTTTTACCGAGCGAGCCGTTCTCCACACGTACATTGAGGGACTAACGCGGGTGACAAACCAGGCCCTGCTAGAGACGCGTCCAGAGCTTCTAGCAGACGCCTTGCTGTCTGGCGCTGCCGAGATCCTGCGGAAGAGATACGGCGCTGAGATGGCCGCTGCGAGGCTCAGGCGGGCAGCTAAAGCCATTGTCGAGCAGAACCGGGAGGTTGCGCACTGAATGGAACCTACGCGCCCTGAAATCGAGAGAGTGTTGCGTGAGGCCGGGTTGAGCCATCGGCAAGCCCGTAAGCTGCTTTCTGTCGGATGGCGCGGAGTCGTGGGCGAGCGTCAGGCCGAATCTGACGAGCTAAAACAGCGGCTTTCCGAGCTGGAGCAGAAGTTGCGTCGCCCCGAGAATACAGGGACAATATGACTGTTCCTCACGTTCGCAACGAACGGCGCGGGAGCCTGACTGAATCGCTTAGGCGCGGTAGATCGCAAACGATCAGCGCGACAAAGACCGGGGCGAGTTCAGGGCGAGGCTTCGCGCGCGTCCGAAAAACTCCCGCCCGCAAGCCTCACACGCTAGATCTATATGTGAGGTTATTCCATGTCTGAAGTACTCAAAGAAGTCGAAAAGATCTTCGAGACCATCACCCATTTCACTGAGTCTCAGGATAAGTCGATTCAGACTCTCCGGGGCGAAAACGAAGAACTGAAAGGCCGCATTGAAGCCATCGAGGCTGCGGGCGGTCGCATCCCCATGGCGATCGAGGATAAGAAAGCCAAGCCTTACACCGAGCTGCCGATGGGCGGTGACAAGAAAGGCTTTATCGTCCCCAGCGACGTGAAGCTGGCCGACATCCCCGAGTTGCAGCCGAAAGAAGCCCCTGCCGTGTCTCTGGACCGCTGGGCGCGTGCGCTGGTGCTGGGGAACGCTTGTGAGGATAAAGAGGCCCTGGAGTTCGTAGCCGATCAGAAGTCGGTTGCCACGACATCCACGGGCGTGCTGGTCCCTGCCGGTTTCGTCAATGAATGGATCGACATGGCGCGGGCGCAGAGTGTCCTGATGCGAGCCGGTACCATGACCGTGCCGATGCAGGCACAAACGCTGACGTACTCCCATCAAACCGGCGACCCGACCTTTGCCTGGCGGGATACCGAAGGTGCCTCGCTGAGCGCAACGGATCCGACGTTCGCAAGCCGAGTGCTGACTGCGCGTACGGTGGCGGTTCGGACTCAGGTTTCGCTTGAGGCAACTCAAGACGTGCCGAACTTTGGCGAGCAGATCACCCGAGCGTATACCCGAGCCTTCGGAGCCGCTATCGACAAAGCAGGTATCCAAGGTGCGGGCGGTTCCCCGGCGCTGATTCCCGGCATTCAGCAAACGGCAGGTGTGGGCACCGAGACCAACGTCGGGACGCCGACCAATTGGGATGAGGTGTTGAACGCTATCGCAACCTTCCTGAACGCCAATAACAGCCTGGACGAGCTGACCGGGATGATTTGGCATCCGAACGTGTGGAAGACGTATGCCAAGCTGAAAACCGGCATTTCCTCGGATAACACGCCGCTGCAAATGCCCTCGGCTGTGGCGGACGTTCCGAAGTTCGTCAGCACGAATGCCGACACGGTGACGTCTCCCGAGAACTACCACATTGAGATGGGGAACTTCCGGGACTTCGTCATGGGCGTGCGGATGAATCCGACGATTCGGATTCTCGATGCCACCACGAGCATGGCGAGCAATCTGCTAGTGGAAATCATCGGCGTGGCCCGAGTGGACTTCCTGGCGGTTCGCCCGGCGTCCTTCGTGGTTATGTCTGGTGTAACGACTTAAGCGGGCTAGGGCCCGGTTCGTGGCTGACGGTGCCCGCAGAAGAAGCCGTCAGGAAAAACGCGAGCCGGGACCGGACCAGTCGGCAGGTGTCCGGTATTCCAGAACAACAGCCGACAGCCCGCAGTGGTTTTTGCCCAGGTGTGACGCTTGGGCTCTCCAGCCGCGTGGCGGGCATCCAACTTCCGAAAGGCAGGAAAGGAATTGAAAGCGCAAACCTACCGCACCGCAGAGGATATTTTCGGCTACTGCCCGACCCTGCGCGATGCGGTGCAGCAACGCGGTCGCTCTACCCCGGAGCATCGTCGACGGTCACTGCGGAGGGAGTTGCTTCGGGTTCATCCTGCCGAAGCCGCCTATCGCCCGACACGTTCGCTAGGTGGTAGATTTGTCGCGCCTTTAGTTAACAGAGGGAAGCGGATGGCAACGAAGAAGGCACCTGCCAGGAAGCCGACAACGGGAAAGAGAACCGCGGAGGCGACTGCGAATGCTCCCGTAGCGCAGAAGATGACACGCTCGGTCATTCTGGAGGAAATCGCCGATCGCACCAACTTGTCACGCAGTCAGGTGGCTGCAGTTCTGAGCGAGCTTGAGAACCTCATGGAGCGGCAACTTAAGAGGCCAGGAGTTGGAGAGTTCACGTTGCCGGGTCTCCTGAGAGTGCGTGCGGTGAAGCGGCCGGCCACCAAGAAGCGTATGGGCCGCAATCCCGCAACGGGCGAAGAGATCGTCATCCCTGCGAAGCCCGCAACGACTAGGGTGCGAATCACCCCATTGAAGAGGCTGAAAGAAGCTGCGAATAGAAACGGTATCGGCGGAGGCCGCTAGTTCGAGATGTCAAAGTTCAACGAGGCCGCCGAAGGAACCACCGAGCTACTTGAGGGGTTCAATCACTGGACAGGTCTCCTTGAGACTAGGTCGGTTCAGTTGGCATACGGGCTGATCGCGGCCAATTGGGTGATCCACGAGAACCACGGAATCCTGAACTCTGACTGGGCGATCGTCTCAGTTGCGTTGGCGGTCTCATTTTTGGTGGTCCAACTTGTGCTCACTCAGGAAATGTCGAAGCAGTATGCGGAGCGCATCGAATACGCTCGGGACCAAAAGGTCGCTTGGGAACAGGAGTTCCAAGGGCGGGGTACTTCAGAATGGCCATACACACCAGAGATCGAGAAGCTCGGAAAGACAATTCGTAAGCTGCGAGTTTGGCTTCCACTATTGGCAGGACTCGCATTCGTGTTCGGCGTATTTCAAGCCTATTAACGGTAAAGTGGAGATTTGGAGACGAACGCCCTGGAACGTCTACGCCGTGCTGGCTTGACGTTTTCGCAGGATCGGTGCCCGTCTCTCCGGGCCGTCCCACCACTTAGAAGAGCCTCGGCCGCGACTCTGGCAGGTGGCGCGAAAGGCAGTGTGGAAGAATCGTCAAGGCCCTGCTGTAGGAGATCTTCGCGGCGACTCGTGCGTGAACAACCGCCGTCGGAGACAATGAAGCGTTGTAAGGCTGGCTGGGGGAAGTTGCCGTTGATGCAAAGGAAAATTGGTTCAAGGCAAGTCCTGTTGATCCTGGGAGTATTGCTTGCGCTCGGGTTCCTCGCGCTTGTTTCCACTCTGGGCGCCTACGTCGTCATTCATTGGGGTGAACCTCTTTCTATCAGACCGGAGGCCTGGGGTCAGTTCGGAGACTATCTAGGTGGAACTCTGAATCCCTTCTTCAGTTTCTTGGCGTTCATGGGTTTGCTGTTGACGGTGGCTCTGCAACACCGAGAGTTGGAAGAAACTCGGGACGCCAACCGCATGCAATCGGATGAACTGATGGCTGCCAGGGAAGCACGCGATGCAGCACTCGAAACGCAACGGGCACAGACAACCATCATGGTGCGCCAGACTGAACAGCAGGCGCGCGACCAGAAGCTGAACGACCTAGACAAGGCAATTCGCATCCAATCTCAGTTTATCGATGACGTTCTCGCAGTTGAGAGAGGGCTACATTCCCCTCTGCGTGAGCGGTTGCGACATACCAGATTGAGCGTTGAGGGATTACCCCATGAAATCAGTTTGGCCATCGACAATTTTTCCGTCGACGGGGTTGGTGTGTTGCAAGCTGACGTCGATCTACTGACCATACATCTAGAGCGCCTTGGGAGGCTGCTACGGACCTACGATGAACTTCAGACGCCTTCATCGTCGCCGCATAAGGTCGATCAGTGGTACTACACCAACTCTTGGCGCTTCAAATACGATTCCCTCGTCGAAGACCTAGCCACCATTGCGCTACTCAGCGATGTTGAGTGGGTGCTCCGAGTGCAACCGAGTGTAGCCGATGAGTTGGTCGCGTACTTTGAAGCCATAGATCCTTAGAGATAGAGTCGTGGGTCAGTTTTGGGCCAATCATGCGCCGACAACGCCCGCCCTCGCCTATCCTGGCAAGCCTAGACGCCGCAGAAATAGGCGACGCAAGACCAGATAAGCATGCAAAATCAGTGGCATAGCGCATTTAGGTTCCAGTGCCGTCAGGCGTGCGGGTTCGAGTCCCGCCCTGGGCACCACGTCCCCTATCGTAGCCAAACGTAGCCAAGCATAGGCAACCAAGTAAGCCACTGATTCCATTGATTTTTCTTGCTCCTGTTGTTGGTGCAGGCTAGCCTGCGCTTGCCGCAGTACGTAACAGCAATAGCAGTGGATAACAGTGGTAACAGTGGAGCAAATGACTTGCCTAACGTTTGGAGACCAACAAAGTGAGAAAACAAAGACAGAGAAACTGGCCCATCCGCACCAGCACCGATAGGAAGAAGCTGCCGCCCCGCACGGAGCCTTACTGGTACCCCATGAACCGCCCCGGCCTGTACCTGGGATACTGCCGCACGCTCTCCGGTGGGGAGTGGTGGAAGGTACGGCACCGGGATGCTGAGACCGGGCAGCGGTTCCAGGAAACCTTGATGCCCCTCGATCCCACCGACCCCACCTACAACGGCCACGACGAAGCCTGGGATAAGGCCCTGGAGTGGTGGGAAAAGCTCGACGCCCATGGACGCACCCGCGCCATCACCGTAAAGGACGCGTGCGAGAAGTACCTGCGGAACCTCGAGCGCGAAGGCAGGGACGGCACCGAGGCCGACGCCCGCAAGCGGTTCAACGCCAAGGTGTTCTACGACCCCATCGCCAAGCTGAAGCTGGACAAGCTAAACCCGGAGGACCTGCGCAAGTGGCGCGACCGGGTGGCGGGCATTGTAGAGGCGGACCATCTTCTTGAAGAACTCCAGCGCCCGCCTTCCCATAAAGATCAAGTCGCGTTCGAGGTCAGCGAAATCATTGCCTTGGGCCTCGGCACGCGATGGACCGTCTACCAAGCAATCCGGACGGCCACCTGCAAGCCGAGTGGCTGACCAAGAACACCCGCCGCGTTCCCATCGACAGCCTCGCGGAGTGGCTGTTCGGCTACCGCCCTGAAGCTGACGGGACAGAGAAGTACAGGCGGATGGCTGCCAGCCGCAAACCGCGCCGTACAGCCCGCGCAACCGGCGCGTAAGGGCTCACCAGATGTCCAACAAGAAGCAGCCCGAGGGCACAGTGTACCGGGTCGCCGACTACTGGTGGAAAAACAAGCCGCCAAAGTGGGAGTACCCGAAGGGCAAGGGCACGGCAGTCGTTGCCATTCCCCCCGGACCAGATGGCTCCGAGCGGGACGCCAACGATATCGCCGCGATATCATACGAATATCTGGCAGATATCATCCTGCAGGCGGCGGGCAAGGTGGAATCCGCCGCCGTTGCCGAGCCGCTTGGCAATGTGGTGGTCAGCCCACCCCCGGACGCGCCCAGCGTAATTCCCGGCTTGCTTCTCTGTCGCAGCGGCGTGCTGTTCGCGCCAGGGGCCGAGCGCAAATCCATCGTCACTACCCTTCTCGTCCCCGGCGCGGGTGACTTCGTAGAGTACGCCGCCTACGACGAGGACGAGCGTGCCCTGCGGGCTGAGATGAACCGGCTGATCGGCCAGATTCGCAACAGCGAGTTCGGGTCAGCGCTCACCGGCTACGAGATCACGGAGACGCAAAAGTGGTCGCCCCTCGCCCCCGGCATCGGTGCCGAGGACGCCGTTACGCGCCTTCGGATCATTGCCGAGAACGCTGAGAAGGAGAACGAGAACCTGCGCGGCGGGCGCTCCGGTGGCGTCAGTACTCCCCCTCCCCCGGCCCGGCGTCAGCGACAGCCGGAGGCCGAAGTAATCGACTTTGAGGACCTGCCCTGATGGACGTGCGCATGCCGGATGGCACGATCATCCGCAACGTGTCCGAAGGAACGACCAAGGCCCAGCTACAGGCGAAGCTCACGCGGCTGCACGAGCAACGCGGTATCCGACAGGCGGCAATCCGCACCCGCCAGAAGAAGCCGGAGACCGGCATCGGCCCGATTGACTGGGTGAACAGGAACGCCCCCGCCGTCGGTGATTTCATGTCCGGCATCGGCGCGAGCACGCGGGAGATGGTGCTCGGCGCAAAGGACTTGTTCACCGACCTGAGCGAACCCGAGAAGGCAGAGCTGATCCGGGCCGACACCGTGAGGGGCGGCGCAGCGACGGCGGGCCGGATGGCCGCAGACGTGGCAATGCTCGCCGCTCCCGGTGGCGCGGTCGCCAGGGGCGCGAAGTACGCGCCAAAGATTCTGACCAGAACGCTTGGCGGGCAACGCGGCCTGACAGCAGCCGGTGACGTAGCGGCGAGCGCGGGCATGGAGTACATACGCGCACCCGGTGAAGGGGAAAGCCGAACCCGCAACGCCGCCCAGGGGGCGCTGGGCGCGGCTGTAGGCGGCGCAGCAGCCGGGGCGGTGGGCAAGTACGCCAGGGGCATTAGGCGGTCTCCACAGGCTCAACAGCTACTCCAGGACAACGTGCCCCTTACCCCCGGCCAAGCGGCCAGCGGGCGGATGGCGCCAGCAGCGGAGCAGGTGCTCGCCACTACGCCCGGCGCGGCGCGTCAGGTAGCTCGGCTCCAACAAGAGAGCGCGGACGCCTGGAGCCAGCGGATGCTGCAAGCGGCCAGCCCGAACCCGAACCTGCGGATTCCACCGGGCCAGGAAGGTGTGAAGGCGCTGGAGCAGGCGTTCCGCGAAGCATACGAGCAAGTGTGGTCCCGCCCCATTCAGATGCAGCGCGACCTCGCCGACGACTTCGGAAGCATCATGCGGCAAGCGACGGAGACCCTGCCCGGCAAGCTGGCGAACCGCGTGGGGAAGACGCTCGACGAGGCTTACCAGACCTTTGCCAAGCATGGCTCCACGCCCCCAGGTCGGGCCATAGATTCCCTGGACACGACGCTGCGCGAAGCCGCCCGCCTGCGCGGCAAGAAGTACCCCCAGGAGGCGCAGTTCTACCAGATGGCGCGGGAACGGCTGCGAGCGGCCATGCCCGAGGGCGTGCAGAAGTTCCTGCAGTTCGTGGATGGCCAGTTTGCCAGGTTCGCAGCCGTTCGCCGCGCCGCTGGCTACAAAGGTCGTCCCGCCTCCCAGGGCGGCAACATCACACCTGACGATCTCGCCCGTGGCAGTCGGAATGCGGACAAGCGCGTCGACAAGATGGGAACGGCGACAGGTAACGCACCGATGCAGCGCGAAGCCGCCGAGGCAGCCGCCATCTATGACGGTTACGTCCCCACCGATAACTCCGTCACCAGCGTGCTGAACCAGACCCGGCAGGTCATGCGGATGCTGCCCCTGGCGAACCCGGTCACGACAGAGCCAATGCGGCAGATCATGTTGGGCCTGACGCCCCATCAGCGCCGCTTGCTGCTCATGTCGGAGGCCATACGGAACCCCGCCGTGCGCGGCACCATAGTCGGCGGCGCGGCGACAGGAGAACTCATCTACAACCGGAGACCAGAACGATGAAAACCCTGCGCGACTACATTGCCGACACTGACATGGCTCGCCTGCGCCAACTGGCCCAGCAGAAGCAGTCTGCCGAGAAGGAGGTCACACGTATCCGCACCGCGCAGGCCAACCTGCGAGAGGAACAGCGTTCTTACCAGACGTATACGGCGCAAAGGCGGGTAAACGCGGCGGCGGTAGCCCTGGGGGAAGCCTCACCCCTGCCGGCGTATGAAGGCCTCAGCGGCACGGAGCTACAGGCGATGCGGGATGGGCTGGCCCAACGGCTGCAGGACGCCGAGCAAGAGCTGGACCGCGCCAAGGGAGTGCTCCGCACCCACTACTTCCGCACCATCGACGCGGCGGAGGCCGCTGCCGCCGACCAGTACGTAGAGGCAGCCCAGCGCACGCTGGAGGCGTGGAAGGCCATCGCCCTGGCGCAGCAGTTGCGGGTAACCGCGGGCGTGGCAGACGGCAGCATCGAGCCGGGCCTGTGGGTTCAGAACTTCCGCATCGCCGGCAGCAACCGGCTGGAGGCCGTGAAGAAGGCAAGCCGGGAGAACATGTTCGGCACGTTCCTCGCCTACGGGGATCTGGACGCCGCCCAGGTATTCGGGGAGTCGCAGTCGTTGCTCGCGGCGCTCCAGGTTGAGGTTGGACATCAGCTCCCATAGCCCTCTTAGACTGCGGTCAATGCGGAAATTGGCTATCATCACATGACATTGAACGAATGGGGTAGGGCTGGCCTGTGGCTGATATCTCCCGGCAACAAAGCCGTCTACTTGAAGGGGCTCGACGGAGCCGCGATCCCTTTCGAGTAGTTCGATCATTGTACGAGATGCTCACTGAGCACAGCGACGAACCCCTACACCCAGAATGGAAGAATCTTTGGGAAGCTAACTACGCCGAGATTATAAGTACTGAAATCGCTCCCGAGAGCGTGGTTAAGCGAATCGAGCGCGAGATCAAGAAAATCGATGCGATCGATGGTCAGATTAAGCAGTTGACCCTAAAGCCCACGAACCGAGTGTGTCTATTGCTAGGCGCGGGAGCATCTGCTCCAGAACCATCTTCTATTCCAACCGTGGCCAATCTCCTCCCGGAATTGCTGAGGAGGGCGGGTAAGATCGGTAGAGAAGATCTAGATAGGCTGGCCGACTGGTGCAATGAGCACAAGATCGACAACATTGAGGATTTACTAACCGCCGCTCATTTGGCTGATTTTGCTGCAAAGAGTAGCAGCGTCACGGACCTGCTTGACTATTTTCTCTTTCGCGCCAGTAGCTCGGAGGTTGAATCTGGCCCATTGGGCCGGCGCAGATCGCCACCGCGGGTAAACGCCTCTTCGATCGCTCTTCTTCAAGACACACTACAGGTTCTATTCGGGCTACTCACGGGCACGATGATTCCGGCACGTCCCAACGCTGGACACGAAGCAGTAGTCAATTTCGTTAAAAAGCACCCAAAATCATCAATTGTTACCACTAACTATGATGGCTGCGTAGATGAAGCCCTGATTCGGGCCAACGTTCCCGTAAATACCTACATCGATGAGACGGGCGCTGCTAATGACAGTGCGATTGATCTGGTCAAGATTCATGGGTCCATAAACTGGTCCTACTGCGATTCATGCCACGATGTCCGGGATTTTTCACTCTTGGATTTGAAGGCAGCGTACGAAAGCGACACTACGAGCTTTGCGGTAATCGGAATCTGCAAGAATTGTGGAGGACAGCGTCGCCCGCTTCTCATCCCGCCGATGGGGTTGAAGTTCATCATTTTTCCGAACCTAATCAACCTTTGGAACACAGCACGAATAAGCCTCGAAACAGCAGATCATATTATCGTAGTTGGCTTCTCCTTTTCGGAAGCCGATACCTACATAAACAAGATCGTTGAGCGGTCGATGACACGGAAGTCTAACCAGCGACTGATCGTGTGCGATCCGAATTGGGGATTGGTACGGAATCTTCGGCGCCTTTACTCTGCCCGAATCGATGGCTTTGATGAATCGAGAATTCTTTCAGCCCAAGGTTCAGCAGAGAAGATTCTTCCGGAAGTCCTGGACATGCTTTTGGACTCTAGAAATGTCTCTAGCTCCTCAAAGAAATCGCCGGCAACTTCAAAACAAAAGGCACCACAGAAGCGAAAGTCGCAGAAGCGGGCGGCAAAGGCATGACTCTGTTCGCGCTGGCTCCTTCACAGTAGCGCCGCTATTCGGAATCGGTATCGGGAACCCTCTTTGGCCAGTCTCCGGACCTGACTGAAGCTGAACCTACAGCCACAACGGAGACCCAACATGGCCAAGGCAACCCACACCTACCCCACCGCAGACGACGTGCTGAAGCCGGTCAAGGTGGACAAGGAACTCGGGAAGGATCAGGCGGCGCGGACGGAGGCTGTCCACAAGGCCATCGCAGCCCTGAAGCGCAAGAAGCAGAAGCCGACGGCAGCAGCGGTGGCGGAGCTGGTCCCGGAGGGGCGGCGGGCTATCCGCCGGGCGGCCAGGGCGGGCAGCATCTCCTGGCAAGTTCCCTCCCCCTTCCCACAGAACGGCCCTTCGGGGCCGTTTTTCGTTTCGTCATTGCAGCAGTAGACGTGTAGACTTATTTGGACCGGCGGCGATGCCAGATCAGCGTATGAAAGACAATGGAAAACCGAAGATAAGCATCGGACGTATCGAGGTGTACGACAATGGAGGCGATGGAGTGCGCGTCGATGGGGATGTAGATTTCGAAGCCCAGACCTTACGTGCGGCTCGGAATGGTGGTGAGGGCTTCCGACACACCAGCGGCGCTGCCGACGGAGTCATAAAGAAGGTGGTCGTCGGTGTGGTTATCGGGGTGCTTGTTCTGGTCGTTCAATACGCCTTCTTCCAATAGACAGCAACGCCCGAGGCCGGTTTAACAGTGGGTAGGCAATTCTGCCCCAGAGCCCTCGGTTATACTGGCCTGAAGCCGCCCGCCCTGGGCACTATCAGGCAAAAGTACGGGTTTCAGGCCGGTTGGGCGCGATCAAGGGCTTTCCCTCGCTCTATCCCGACATTGAGCGGGTGCAGCATTGTGACTCTTCGTCGAGGGCATGCGGCTTTCGCCTGTCAACATACGCGTAACAAGCGGCTTTGATGATGTCATTCAACGTTCGACGTTCTTCTAGCGCTTTCGTGGCCAAAGCCTTGTGCAGCTCCGGTGGAATCCGAACGTTGAATGACCCCTTGCACGTTTGCGACGGTTCTCGCCCAAGGGATCTGCGGGTCTCAACATAGTCTTCAACCGCATCTTCGAAGGCAGCTTTTAAGCCAGCGATGTCGGTCGCTTCATAGGTCACCAGGTCATCGATGAACTGCAGTTTGCCGAAAAGTACCTCGTCGTCGATCGACAATTCGACCGATCCGACATAGCCGCGGTGCTTCAATACAGCCATATTGCTGCTTCTATGATCTGGGAGCGCATGTACCCTTTGATTCGATTGCTGGGATGCGGAAGGATGACTAGCCTTCCAGTGACTCTGTGCACGGACTTTCGCCGGGAACCCTTTCCCGGTGGAAGCTGCTCAAAGTTGAAAGCCGCGAGAAACCGAACTGCATCCTCCCAAGTTAGCTGAGCTCCCTCAGCAAGGAATTTGCGTATCTGCTTCTCACGCCGGCTCATCAGCTTAGAGACCGAGGCACGTCATTGCAACTAATCCTCAGTTGCACACAGCTGCAGAGCTATCGTCTCTAAATTTGCGGCAGCCGGTCTGTAGGATATGCGCCATGCGGAAGGCGGCCGGCCCGAATCGAGCCGGCGCGACCGTTCCGTGCGGATCAGAAGCTGAGATTCACCCCGACCAGAGCCGTCTGGGGTCGCCCGGGCCGGACGCCGGCTGGGCGGCGCGCCGCCAGGTACTCCTCGTCCAGCAGGTTCTCCACCCGGGCGAACAGGGAGACCCGCTCGCTCACATCGAAGGCTGCGGCCA
>JAWLHB010000073.1:0-19998 GCA_041690595.1 Lentisphaeria bacterium | reverse complement strand
CTTCCTCCCCGACGTCTGGAAAGCAAAGCGCGAAGCCAAGGCCCAAGCCGCGTAGGCGTCTGGCCCCAAAAACAACATGGGGTATTTTTGACGCTTACCTCATCCTGGCGGACGATCTGGCTTGGAGCGATCTTGCCTGCTACGGCAACCGGCATCACACGACGCCCCGGCTCGATCGACTCGCGGCTGAAGGCATGCGCTTCACCGATGCGTACGCCGCCTCGTCAGTCTGCACGCCGACGCGGGCCAGCCTGCTCACCGGCCAGTACCCGGCACGGCTGCACCTGACTCACATCGCCCAGCGTCGGCCGCCCGAGAGCACCCCTTGGCTCGAACCGCGCATCCAGCCCTATCTGCCACAGGATACACAGGTGCTGCCGCGGCTGTTGAATCATCACACCAGCGGGCATATCGGCAAGTGGCACCTCGGGGACACTGCCCCCGGGCTCGCCGCCACGACCGATCCGTTGAGGTACGGCTATGCGGTGAATGTAGCCGGCTGCCAGTTGGGGCAGCCGCCCGACTACTTCTCGCCCTACCGGAGAACCGTCAATGGCCGCGACTATGCGCTGGCCGAGCTCGATCCCGGACCTGAAGGCGAGTACCTGACCGAGCGTCTGGCCACCGAGGCCGAGCGCTTCATCGAGGCCAACCGCGCGCGGCCGTTCCTGCTGTCATTGTCTCTCTTCACGCCACACACGGCGATCGGCGCCCGGCTTCAGGCCCGCCCCGAGCTGATCGAGAAGCATCTCAACGCGCCAAACCCAACCTATGCCGCCATGATAGAGCACATGGACCAGGCTGTCGGACGAGTACTCGACAAGCTGACCGACCTCGAGCTGGCCGCCAACACTCTGGTCATCTTCACCTCAGACAATGGCGGCTTCGGCGCGGTGACCAGTAACGCGCCGTGGCGCGGCGCCAAGGGATCGCCATACGAAGGCGGTCACCGGGTGCCGTTGATCGTCCGCTGGCCGGACGTTGTGGCCGTGGGAAGCGTTTCGCCAACGCCGGTGATCACCCCCGACCTGACGGCGACCCTGCTGGCGGCCGCCAGTATCGAGGCGCAGGTGCCAGATGGCGTCAACCTGATGCCGCTGTTGCGTGGTGGCGCAGCGCCGGACCGGCCCGCCATCTACTGGCACTTTCCCCATTATTCGATGCACCTCGAGCCGTGCAGCGCCGTTCGCCGCGGAAGGTTCAAGCTGATCGAGTTCCTGGTCAGCGGCATCATCGAGCTGTACGATCTGTCCACCGATCCGGGCGAGAGCCACAACCTGGCGGCCGAGCGCCCGGACCTCGCCCGCGAGCTGCAAACATCCCTCGCCGCCTGGCGCCGGCAAACCAACGCCCAGATGCCAACGAGGAGACCGTGATGAACGGTTTCACTCGCGCCCGTTGCACTCGTCGACCTCGGCGGTCACGGCGCGGGTTCAGGTGGGTTGTGCAGGCGGATGTCCTGCTCGTCGAGAATGCAGTGCTGGCGTTTGAGTTCCGCGCGAAGCAGGTCGACAGGCACATCGCGTACGGCGTTGCCGGTGCGCATGGCGAGGGCCGCGGCGACGCCCGCGGCTTGTCCCATGACGCCACATTGAGGCATGACCCGCAGACTGCCGAGCGCCTCGTGATCGACGCTCACGCAGCGCCCCGCCACCAGCAGGTTGCGCCGGCCGCGAGGCACGAGGATACGGTAGGGAATCTGGTACTTGAAGCCGGTTTCCGGAATGAAGCGTTTGCGGTCCATGCCCGGGCCGGTGCAGTTGTGAATGTCGATAAAGAACGAGCCATAGCCAATGCTGTCGGGGAAGGGCTTTTGCGCCACCACGTCGTCACGCGTCAGGTAATACTCACCAAGGATGCGGCGACTTTCGCGGATGCCGATAGTGTTGGGGGTCGACACCATGTAGCAGTTCTCCATGCCGGGAACGTACTTGCGATAGACGTCGATAGTCTCGTAGGCCTGTTCGCGGGCTTCGATGGTGGCCCGCGTCAACGCGGCGGCATCGGTCGCATCAATGTAGTTGACATGCGTGAAGTTGATCCCAAGCTGATCCGGACGGGTGGGAGTCCACCACCAGCCCATGATGCCGTCCTGGAAGGGGCGCATATCCCCATTGCGTTGGGCCTCCGCCCAGACGTGAGCCAACTTGTAGTCGTTGCCGCGGAAAGCCTTGACCCGCTCATAATCGACGCCACCGATGGTGAACATCAGAGTCACCGGCTGGCAATGGCCGGTACCGCTCTCCCCGTACTCGAAATCGCATCCCGCCCTGGCCGCGACGTCCCCGTCGCCCGTGCAGTCGATGACCTGCCTGGCGTTAATCGCCTGCAGGCCGTTCTTGTTCTGCACGATCGCGCCAACGACCGTATCGCCGTCCATGACCACGTTCGAAAAGAAGGTGTGATAGAGCAGCTTCACCTTCAGTTCGCCGGCCATACGGTCCAGGATCAGCTTCATTCCCTCGATTTCAAAGTCGACGGATGAGTTGGTGCAATGGCCGTAGCCGGCATCGGCGACCCGCCGCGCCATCTCGAACGGATAGCCGCCCACCACCCGTTCCCGGGTACAATAGGCGGAGTAGAGGCAGATGTGCCCGTGACCGCCCGCCGTGGCGACACCGCCCAGGCAGTTGAACTGCTCGACGATCATGGTGGAGCATCCCATCTCAGCCGCGGCAAAGGCGGCGGCAGTACCGGCCGGCCCCCCGCCGATCACCAGAACATCCGTCTCATGGGCGATTGGAACCTCTGTCTCGAACCGATATGATGCGGGCGTCGTCATCTCAACACTTCCCCTGATGTGTGCAGTTTCCTGAAAGTCGATGGCCTTATGGTGGCGGTGAAGACCGTGACACCATGCACCATACGCATGGCTCGCCCAGCGTCAACCCCGATCAGGCCATCAAGACGCGTAAGTTCTTGTGTCACAAGGAGATCGGATTATGCCGCCACCTCCCGCTTCGTCCGTCGAGATTCTTCAAGTGGGGGCTTGCGGGCGAGTAAGGCCGTGTTAATATACTAATTATTCACCTGAACAATGTTCGAAATAGGCGAAAGGGATGGCAAGCGTCATGAGCGAACTCTATATCAATGAAGATAACCAGAGTTTCTACAATTCCCGGCCCGAGTCGGAGATGACTGAGGCAGGTGTGGACCGCATGGTGGATGCAGCCGCGCAATTCCCGGTCACCGGCATCGCCTTTTGCCTGAATGTGCAGCGTGCCCTGTTCGAAAGCCGGGTCTGGGAGAGCTTCTACAGCGACTACGATCCCACGAAAGGGGACGAGCAGCCCGCCATGTGGCGCCGTCACGGTGCCCGGAACCTGTGGCTGCTGGCGCAGCGGGGTATCGATCATCATGCCCGCTGGCTGGCACGCTGCCGCCACCATGGCATCGAAGGCTGGCTGAGCATGCGCATGAACGATTGCCACGGTCTCAAGGAGGCCGTGCAGAAGGCGTCGGGTGCCAATGCGACCCACTGGACGCGCCATTGGGCCTCCACCTGGTGGCGGGAGCATCCCGAATACCGCCGCGCCCCCTGGCGTGACGAGCGCAGTTGGGAAGGGGCCTTTGACTACGCCCATCCCGCCGTCCGCGAGCATCACATGGCCCTTGTGCAGGAAGTCCTCGAACGCTACGACATGACTGGATTCGAGCTGGACTGGATGCGCTGGGGCATGATGTTCGCCCCGGGCGGCGAAGCAGAGGGGCTGGATATCCTGACCGACTTCATGCGCCAGACACGCAAGCATGCCGAGACCAGCGCCCAGCGCGTGGGCCATCCCGTGAAGGTAGCGGTGCGTGTGCCCGCCGAACCCGCCACCTGCCTGGCACTCGGTTACGACGTGCCCCGCTGGGCGGACGAAGGGCTCGTGGACATGGTCATTCTCTCTTCCTTCCTCGGCACCGCCAACTTCGATTATCCGGTCAGCATCTGGCGTCGCCTTCTGGGTCCCGCGGTCAAACTGATTGCCAATGCCGAACCGGTGGTCGGCGCCCATCCCGGGCCCTCGCCTGCGTCAAGCGGCTACGTCGGCACCACCGCCTTCACCTTTGGCGCCGCCGCCGCCGCCCTCCAGCGTGGCGTGGACGGCATTCACCTCTTCAATCACTGCCCCACCAAATTGCTGGAGGGGCCCGAAGCCGCCGCCGACCTGCACGCCCTCTATCGCGACGTGGCCAATCTGGCGGCCATCGCGCGGCGACCGCGCCGACAGGCGCTCACCTATCCCCAGGTCTGCGCGCCGGGCGAAGCCAGCCGCGCTCTCCTGCCCATACCGCTGACGGTTCCCAGTGTTGGCGTCGCTTTTGGCCGGATGGAGCAGAACATCACCCTGCGGATTGCCATCGGGCCAAAACCTCTCGACGGCGCCGTTTGCCTGCAACTGGGCTTCTCCGCCGACACCCCGGAGCTGGATGCCGCCGCCATGCCCCTGCGGGTGAACCAGGCGATCTGCACCCCCTGCGATCAGGCGCCTCCCCCCTTTGACCTCCCCGCCGTCGATCATCTGCGTGATTTCATCCACGGGCAACCGCCGGCCGAAGCCACGCAGATCCTGCGCTACGGCGTGCCGCCGCACATACTCCACGACGACATCAATGTGGTCGAGTTCGTTCCGCCACGAGAGCCTGGCGCGCTGGTATGGGCGGAGTTTCTCGTGGCGCCCCGGCAGGATGCGGCCCGATGAAGATCAACCTGAACGACCGGGTGCAACTGGAGTTTGTCGTCGAGGACCGGGTGCTGCGTGGTCTCTCGCAGGCCTCGGTCGATGGGGTGACCCTCATGGCGCCGGAGAGCCTCCGTCTCCCTTACGTTGAAAGCCGCGACGGCTGGCGGATCGATGAATTCATCCTCCGCAACCGGCTGCAGGCGGAGGAAGGGGCCCTCGTTCTGGTTTGCGAAGCCTGGGGCACACGTCCCCCCATCGGCCGCAAGCTCGACATGTTCCAGTTCGCCTTCCTCGCGACGCCGGAACGCCGCCCCGTCCGCCTCGGAACCTTTCGCTGGATCTTCCAGGCTGAAGCGCGGACGATCGGCAATCCAGCGGTCCGCGAGAATCTCTACCACGGTTTCTCCTATCAGTACCAGTTCGAACTTGACCATCCCTTCCATTGGGTGCTGGATGCAGGCACCTGGGAAGTCGGCGGCGATCCCGAGGGCATGCGGATCATCTCCCGGCACATGCACCCCTGCGCCGGAGCGATGGAAGCTACCCTTTCGCGCCAGGGAGCGGTCTATTCGACCGCGGAGAGCTTCATCCCCAAGGCCAGCAACAGCGCCACCACGGTGCCGAGTATCCCCGCGGATCCCTCCCTCGGCTACATTCTGCCCCTCCAGGCGCAACTGCGCGGCGCCGGCGGCGCCCTCATCGATGCACACTACAGTGACTCGGCCATCCTCTTCGGCTACTTCGAGCAGCCCGGCTACTATCGCACGCTGATCGAATGGCGTCCGGGCGATGTCGGCATCGGCCATCTGGATCACCACTACTTCCCGCTCACCTGCCAGCACACCACCGCCCCCAAGACCATCCTCGCCGCACCGCTCCCAGGCCTCACCCGCGCCGAAGCGCTCAATCGCTGGACCGACCTCTGGGAACATGTCGCCGATAGCTGGCGCGGCCAGGCCGGCGTCCACCGCAACGATCCCGTCATCAGCTACTCCATGACCTGGATCACCACGCCTCCCTGCTGGGGACATCCGCCCGACGACATGATGGAGCGCATGGAGGCCAGGCTCGACTGGATGCAACAGCACGGCTTCAACTGCCTCTATACGGGCCACTGGGGCAACCATCGCGGCCTCGACATGCCGGAAACCGCCAATGCCTGCGAGCCGGACGATTATCTGGTCTTACCTCGATTTGGGGGCCCCAAGGCCTTCACCCAGCTCTGCGACAAAGCCCATCAACGCGGCATCAAGGTCTCCATGTGGCTCTGCTTTCACCTCTCCCTGCGCGGACCGACTCTCCAGGCGCACCCCGATTGGGTGATGCGCTACGACTCGTCCGCTCCGTGGGACGGCAACTACCGCATCATGGCCTCCTGCTCACTGCGCAGCGGCTTCCGCCAATGGCTGCTCGACCAACTGCGACAGCTGAAGGAGCAGGGGCTCGACCTGCTCTTCATCGACTCCTACAACAACCTTTCCGCTTCCCCGATCGACTTCGGCGATCCGGCTCTGCCACCCCACATGGGCGAGCTGCTTTCCTTCCAGGGAGAGTGCCGTCAGCTCGGGCTGGATTGCCTGATCGAGACGGTCGGCCCCATCGGCGTCACCAGCTGTGGACTCTGGCCCCAGTACCTCGCCTCTCCCGAGCTGGCCTACTGGAGCCACTATCGCTTCAACGCCAGGCTGCTGAACGATGGCACCCTCGACGAGACGAGCTACTTCCGGATGATGGCGAACAAGGCGCCGCTGGGGGGGATTGCCAGCCATGCCCGCGCTGACCTGCCACTTGAACCGCCGCCGGAGCTGCCCGACTACGTCGGCACCATCAACCATCTCTATCATCGCCTCTCGCCGGTCATGCAGGTGCGCACGCTTCACCACGACGGCAGCATCGAGTGGCGGAGCCCCGACCGCGGCACGGGATGCCTCTTTGCCGTCGGTAGCGGTTCCATCACCGTACCCGCCGGCTTCCGCGCCGAGCCCATTCATGGCACGGACGAGAGCTTCGGCCCCGGTACACACCCCTTCAACGGCATTGCCGCCTTCATCCTGAGGAGCAAGCCATGAATGCTGCCAGACTGCTGCTTTTTCTCGCCTTCAGTATGATTGGCCTGGCCGCCGAACTGACCTGGACACCCGCACCGGGAAATGGGGTGGCCAGCCTCAGTGACGAGGCACTGCGGCTGGAATTGGCGGAACCCGGCTCCAGCGCCGTTGTCAGCGACCCTTTTCCCGTAGCCGCCAATGCGCGCATCGGCCTCTCATTCAGCTACACCGCCGGAAACCTCAGCTCCGAGGTCGTGCTGAGGGTCGCCATTCGCTGGTTCGATGCAGCGGGCCAGGATGTCGACGATCAACGAAGGCAACTCGGCTTTCCTCCCGTGGCTCGGGACTGGACGATCACGCGAGCCGCCAGCACGCTGCTGCCGGTCGCCGACAACATCTCGGTCCCGGATACCGCCATCACCGCCGAGCTTTCCTTTCGTCTGGAACGACACGCTCCCGGTCGCGCTGCCCATGCCATTCTGCAGACCGTCACCATCGGGGATGACGAGGTAACCGTCACCGGCCTCGAATTTCCCCCATCGGGACCTCACGACGCCGGTCCTCTCTCGGTTGCGCCGACCGCCTGGCCCTTCGGCACCAATCTGGTTGGCAACGGCGCCCTTGAGGATGGCGTTGAAGCGCCAACTGGCTGGCAGATCGAGGGGGATAACAGCGGCGGCGCCGCTCTCTGGCAGGATGGCGGAGCCTTCTCCGGCCGACGGTGCTTGAAGCTCTTCGACCGCGGCCCTTACGTCAGAAGCTGGGGCGACGACAAGTCCGTCTACGTTCCGGGCGGCTCGCCCGGCGGAAACTATGCGCTTGCCCGAGAGGAAGTCAGTGCTCGCTGGGTCTCGGAGCCCGCGCCCGCAACGCCCGGCCAGCTTTATCAGGCGACGGCTTTCCTCTGGTATGCCAACCGCCAGTACCTCGACCGTGGCAACGTCAACCCCGTTCGCATCCAGTTCCTCGACGCCCGCGGACAGGTCCTCCCTTACGAAAATGTCTGGCAGGACTGGCTGCCCAACTCCAACCCCTTCCAGATCTCCGGCTGGGTGCACGTCATCAGCCAACCCATTCCCGCTCCCGCCAAGGCTGCGGCCGTACGCGCCGCCGTCGTCATGTTTCATGCCTTCCATGATGTCGACGGCGGTATGCAGCGCAAGCGCGCCGACGAGCGCGGCTTTGTCCTCGTCGACAACCTCGCACTCTACCAGGTAAAGACCAACCGGGAGACGAAGACCGATGGAGGACGCGCGCCCGCCATCAGCCCGCTCGATGCTTTCTGGGACACCGTGGAGGCCGGCGCCATGCCCTTTGTGCCAAGCAGCAGCAGGCAGCGCCAGAACACCCTCTCGCTGGAGAGCGAGTCTGCCCTTCCCGGCGGCATTCTCATGGCCGGAAACGACCATTCCGAACTGGCTTTGAGGCTGACCAACTGGCTGGGCGATCCGCGCGAGATCATGATCAACTACGACATCCTCGACTGGTTCGGCCACTCGACCGGCCGCGGAAGGGTGGCCACCATGGTCCCACCCTTCGGCCGGGTACGCCTGCCGATTGAGCGTCCCCATGAGTTGCTGCTCGGGGCGTACACCATTCGTTATGCGATCGTCCAGGATGGTGAAGAGCAGGAGCACGGAGAGACCCGCTTCGCCCTTCTCGCGCCGCGCGAGGTCACCGCTGCCGAGCGCGGGCGCATGGATTACCCCTTCAGCCTGTGGAATCATCGCTTCCGTACCGTCATCGGCACGCCCGACGAGGCGGAGATGGGGCTGTTGATGAAGATGGCCGGCATGGGCAAGACCTGGTTTGGCGCCGGCGGACCCATCTACCTCAGCCAGCTCGTCAGCATCCGTGATCCCGAGGCCCGGCGGGAGGCCATCGCCAAACGTGTGGAGCTGGCCCGGGACGCCATCGCCGCATGGCGCCGGTACGGCATCACCCCCATGGGACACCTCGAATGCCCACATCTCATGGCACCCGACGATTACCCCATTCTCGCCGAAGTGGTCACCGCCCTGGTGAGCGCCCTGAAGGAGGACATACGCCACTGGCGATACGGCACCGAATCCATGCACGGCGCCGTCAAAGAGCTGGATCGCGATACCGTCGAAGAGGATGCCAGGAATGGCCAGGGCGGACGCAGCTACCTTTACTGGGGGAGACAGGGCACCGTGCGACAGTATTGGGACGAGTATTTCGTGGCCTTCGCCGCGGCCAAGCAGGCCGATCCCGACTCCCTCTTCGGGCCGCAGTGTGCGAGCGACATCGAAGGCAATGTCCTCAGACTCTTCTTTCAGCTCACCACGGCCGACCGCATTGACTGCTTCGGCATGAATACCTACATCAGCGCCTTCGCCATCTGGCCACCAAACCTGATCGAGCTGGAGAAAGCCAACTGCCCCGACCTGCCCATCTTCGTCTCCGAGTTCGATGCGCAGGCCCGATGTTCCCCCACGGGGCCAAACCGTATCGACGAGGAACGTGAGGCTGTCCGACGCATGATCGTCTACTGGACTTCCGTCCTGTCCGCGTTTCCTTCCTTTTTCCATCTCGAACAATGGGGGATGATTCTGGGCGACGACAACGGCAGCCTGACCTACCGCAAACGGGTCCGCCCACAGTATCTGGCCTATGCGACCATGACGGATCTCCTGGGCGCAGGCCGGTTTGTCGCGCGCCATGAGATTCCCCGGGGCATCGTTTATGTGCGTGAGCGTTCCGTCCGCCAGGGGCCGGTGGCGGTACTATGGTCGACTGGGCCGGAAGCCATCGCCGAGTTGGAGGTCGGCGTCGAAAAGGTGACGATTGTCGACGTCATGGGAAACCGCCGGGAGTTGGAAGCGCCCGGGGGAATTGCCGTGATCGACCTTACCCCGATGCCCCAATATCTGGTGGGCGCACAACGCATCGCCCCTGCCCGCACTGTCAAGCTCACGGCCCAACATGCCACCCGCGACCCCCACCGGCCGCGACTCGCCGTCACCGTCACCAACGAACGCCGGGAGGAGATCGTCGGCACCATCGTTCTCCAACCCGAATCCCCCCTGAAGATCTCGCCATCCGCCTACCCGGTCTCCACTCTGCGACACGGGGAAAGCCGCACGTTCTACTTCGACGCCACTGCGATCGATGCAGACCGTGACGCGCGGCTGCCCGTGCGCATCCGACTCACTACCCCCAACCGCTCCTACGAGGCCGTCGAGAACCTCAACTTCCATGTCGCCACACGCGCCCTCCGACCTCCGACCATCGACGGCGATCTAGCCGACTGGCCCGCGGCGTTCCCCCTCGTCGCCGACCGCGGCGATCAGTTCTTCCCCTTCAGTTCCCCCAAAACATGGGGGGGAACCGAGGATCTCTCGGGTCGACTGTGGCTGCGCTGGGATGACGCGAATCTCTACCTTGCCGCCCGCGTCACCGATGAGGTGCTGGCAGTCTCGGGTATACCCGGTCGAGAGTTCAACTGTGACGCCATCGAGCTGCTCATCGACCCGAACCGCGGCCTCAGCAAGGATGCACCCTTCCAGATGATCACCCTCGCGGGCTTCCAAGACGGGCAGCCGAGGGTGCATCGCTACGATGGGCCGCTGCCGAAGGGGCAGGTCACCGCCGCCCGCATCGCCCTCCGCCGCGACGGCAACGAAACCCATTATGAAGCCATGGTGCCGTGGCGCGAGTTGGCGGCCGACTTCGCCCCCGGACTCGGTCAGGCCATCAGCATCGCCTTCACCTTCAACGATCATGATGGCGGCAATTCCGGCCGCCGCGCCATGTCATGGTTCAGCCTGGTATCCGACAAGAATCCCGCTGCTTTCGGCGACATCGTTCTCGCCGATTCCCATGACGTGCGCGAGAACCTCCTTCCGAATGGCAATTTCGAGGACCCCTCTCTGCCGCCCGGGCCGGACCTCGAAGGCTGGCGGCTCTGGTGGCCGAGCGATTTGGAGCGGAACGCCCGCGCCGCCCTCGTCACCGAGGGCGCCTGGGCCGGCCGATGTCTGCGCATCGAGCGCCTCAACAGCACTGGCGTCATGACCGTGGGCGGCTGGTCCCTCCCCGTGCAACCCGGCGAAGTCTATCTCTTTCGCGCCCGGGTTCGCGCCTCCGAACGAGCGATCATGACCTGGCTGACGCCCGTCGATGCGGCGGGCAAAGGAATGCCGTCACTGGCGTGGATCAAGCCCCTCTCCCCCGGCGCCACCTCCAACTATGGGCGGGATGTGAGCCTGACTGTCGCCAAGGTGGTACATCGCGATGCCTATCAGCCACTGGAGGCCGTCTTCGCCATTCCCGACGAAGCCTCTTCCCTGAGCATCAGCTTTGCCTATAACTGGGCTGCCGGCGATGCCTTTGTCGATGACTGTCAACTCTATCTTCTACAGGAAACGCCACACCCGTGAGGCCCGAACGATGACGACCGCAAGCACCGCACCAGAAACCATCAGTTGGCTCGACCCGGCTCCCATGCTGGCGCGCCGCGACGCCTTCTTCGCACGGGCGCGGGAAGCCATGTTCGAGTGGGTCAACGAGGACGGTACCCATCGCAAGCCGCACAAGGTCTTCGCGGGGGTCAGCGAGGGCAACGAGTATCCGAACCGAGAGCCCTTCCGCGGCGCGCCCTGCCTCTATACCGGCGATCAGCGGCATATCGCCATGGCCAACGCCATGGTGGCCCGCTACTGCAATCCGCCCGCTGTCTACCGCCCTCCAACCTACGCCCCTGGCGAAGAACGGGCGCTTCAGTTCGGCATCTTCCAGTCCAACAATGCCGCCAGCCTCCTCCACAAGTACGGAAGCCTGCTCACCCCCGAAGCGGCCCGCGTCCTCGAGTATCACACTCGCCTCGTCTTCGAGCATCGCCCCGGCAGCGCCCAGATCGACTTCAGCTTTCACGGCGCCAACGACAACATGCCCGCCATGTCGACGGTGGGCCTCATCCTTGGCGGCGAAGTGCTGGACTATCCGCCGGCCATCGAACATGGCATCTGGAAGCTGAAGCGCTTCCGCCGCATGCTCGCCCGCAACGGCTGGTGTGCCGAGTACAACTCCGGCACCTATTCTGGCATCACCCTCGCCTCCATGGCCAAGCTGGCCGCCGAATCCCGTACCCCCGAAGTGCGCGAGTTGGCCCTTGCCATCGAGCACCGGCTCTGGGCCGAAATCCTCCTGCATTGGCATCCCGGCACCTTCTGCCAGGCGGGACCCTCCGCCCGCGCCTACACCGTCGACAGCGCCAACCACATGCACAATCAGCAGGCCCTCCTCTGGATGGCGTTCGGAACGCGGGCAACCTCCCACGACCTCCTCCAGAGCTGCTTCGACCACGACGGCATCGAGGTTGTCCATTTCGACGGCTATCAGCCCTCCAACATCGTCGAATACGTGGAGATGCTCGACACGGAGCTGCATGTTCCCGCCGCCCTGGGACGGCTGATCACCGAACGCCGCTATCCCGCGCGCCTGCGGGGCGCCGTCGAGCAGATGAGCACCCCCAAGCATGCCGGCGGCAGCGGTCGCTGCCATACGGTCACCTACATGGAAGAGTCCTTTTCCTTGGGCACCGTGGACAGCGCCTTCTGTGGTGGCGAACAGACCAACAGCCTCTATGCCACCTGGCGCCGCAAGGCCAGCCCCGATTCCTTCCGCGACGCGGGCGTTCTCTTCGTCCGGTACCTTGTCAATGATGCACGCCATGGAGAACCTGACGCTCAGAAGCGCTTTCTGGATACCGCCAAGCCCCCCTTTGGCGAAGCCTTCGTCAAGTCTCAGGGTAATCTGCTTACCCTCCAGAAGGATGCCACCGCCATGCTCCTCGCGCAGCCCCACTACCTGCCCAGGCAGGGGCTGACGGCGCTGGGCGAGAGGGAAGGTATTCACTCCCTCAAGCTCTCGTTGCTGATGCCCTGCCACTATGGTCGCTCGAAGGCAGTGCTGGTCGGCAACCATCGGGTCGCCGATTTCACCTTCCGCGGTGAAGCGGTCCTCCCCATCTCCATCGACACCGGAGACGTCTACCTCCACATCGATCCGCTCCTGCCCACCAACGCGCCGCGGGAGTGCGCCATCGAGCTGGTGCGCGAGAATAGCTACGAAGCGATTCACCTGATCAACTATCATGGCCCCGCCAGAGCGTTCTCGTCGGAGGAACTGGCCCGCATGCTCAACGGCTGCGTCGTCACCCTCCGCCCTCGCTCCGACTATGCCAGCTTCGAAGCATTTCACGAGGCCATGTGCCGGGTGCGCATCCACGATTACTGGGCGCACCTGCGCTACGTGGTCTTCGAGCGCGAAGATCTCGAGTTGGAGATGGTCACCTCGCTCGACCCCATGAGCGTGCAGAGCGCCGCGATCGATGGCCGCGCACCTGACCGTCCGCCCATCGCCAGCAGCGAACTCGATGTCGCCACGCTCCCCTTCGTCAGCGGTCCAGTTCCCCGCGATGAACCCTTCTTCCCGTGGAAGTCGCTCGATGTTCATCCGTACAATAACACCTGGGGCATCGGCTCTCGTGGCCTCCCCCACGAAGTCCCTTATTCCAATCCTCAATCCTGAAGGTATCACGATGCGGCAACTCATCCTGACCATGACGCTGCTGCCCCTGCTGGCTGCCGCGGCTGAGATCGAGAACTTC
This sequence comes from Lentisphaeria bacterium, assembly GCA_041690595.1. Lineage (GTDB taxonomy): Bacteria > Verrucomicrobiota > Lentisphaeria > JABSQK01 > JAWLHB01 > JAWLHB01. The sequence goes on along the minus strand of JAWLHB010000073.1, from coordinate 6,646 downwards.
CATGCCACGACCCGTGGTTTTGGCGATGTGCAGGTCCAGGCCCGCTTTGACGACAACGGCTCGTGGACCAGCTTTCAGGCTGAGGATGCGACACATGCCGGCGTGATCGCCTCGAAGCGTCTGGGGGACCTCCTTGCCTTCGGCAACCTGGCTCTGGTGAAGGACAGCGGTCTTCCCGGCACGGTGCTGGCGCTGGAGGATGCGGGTATGTGGCTGCTTGGACTGGATGGGGCCTACTTCCACGAACTCTATGCCCGGGATGCAACCGGATTGCGGACTCAGGCGGAGGCAGCGGGTGCCGCGAACTGGACCGCGGTGACCCCCGACACTCATCCGCGCTGGCTGGACGGATTCGATACCAACGGCCCGGCTATCTGGGTGGGCGGCGGGGGCGACCAATACGTGCTGCCAAACGACTTCGAGTGGCTGCGCGAGCGTCGGCTGGCGATGTGCACCCTTTCCCCGACGGAGTCACGCCTGGTCGCGCCGGGGCTGATGGATACCAGCATCTTCGACTGGCACCGGGCCATGGCAGCGAAGTACGACATCCCCTACCGTGTGCTCTTCTTTCCCGCGGCGCACGAGTGGCTCTGGAACCGGGAACCCCTGCCGTATGTCCGCCCCACTCCAGGATATATCGGCGCCCCCTGGCTGCAGTACCAGGTCAATGCCGCGGCCAATGCCTACGAGCCGGTCGCCCAGCGCGACCGCCACATTTATGACGCGCGTCGCCGCCTGGCTGAGCATCTGGAAGACGATCCCAACTTCCTGGGCATGCATGGTTGCACCGAGATTCCCGATGCCGGGGTCGACCTTCTTGCCGCGGTCGTCGAGACGCCCGGCATCGCCGCCTTGTGGCACGGATACCTGAGTACCGAACTGGGGATGGATCTGGATACGGTGGGCCTGCTCCACAAGGGGGATCGCCACTTCTACGCCTCCTGGGCGGAGGTGCTGCCGCCAAAGCCCACCGATTTCATCGGCTGGGATCCCTCCACCTGTATCGATCTGCGGGGTGTCTGGCAGATGCGCGAGGACCTCGAGCAGGTTGGCGTCGAGGAGCGCTGGCACGATCCCCTGGCGGCCCCTGAGGGCTGGGTCGAAGGGGATGGCAACGACGTCATGCTGCTGATGTATACCCCCAAGCGGCGTGGCAAACCGGAAGAGCAACCGCACTACTGGATGCGGCGCTCGCTGCAGGTAACGTCCGCCCAACTCTCCAGCCTCCGCTACCTGCATATTGCCCGCTCCTCCTATCACGGCAATCCGACCCCATGGTTCGATGTCTGGCTCAACGACACCAAGCTCGAACCCATGAGCGGGCAACGGGGCGACTTCGACATGTGCTACCCGCTCAACGAGCTCCCACGGGAGGGCGAAAACCTGCTCGTCTTCAACACCCGTGGGAATCCCATCCCCGGCTACTGCTTTCTCGGCCCCACGCCGCTGCGTCCCTATCCGCGCATGACCGATCACGAGAACCGCCTCTGGTTCGACGGCGTCAACTTCGATGCATGGCTTCGCGTGCGCAAGATCGAAGGCCAGCTGCGCGCCTCCCGCAGCGCCGAGCCGAATCGTCCCCTCAAGATGATGGCCACCATCAACCTGCTCGATATGACCACCCGCCTCTGCCGCCAATACGGCGCCTACCAGCATGACACCGGCGGTGCCGGCGGCTACTGGTGTCCCATGACCGGCGCCCGCCTCGCCCGCAGTCACGGCTTCCCCTGGAGTTCCGAGCAGGGGGGGCCACCCGCCGACGCCGCCAGCTTCCAAAGCCAAATCACCCGCTATATCATGCTCGGAAACGATGCCCTTGATATGGTCTTCGGCGTTGGCCACTATCGTGACAAGCCGAATGTCGCCGCCTGGTTCGACCAGAACCTCGAACTGATCCACGTCATCGGCAAGATGCATCTGCCAACGCCGAGTATCGGCATCCTGCGCTCCACCCGCGCCACCAGAATGGGTTTCGCTGAACCCTGGAACTGGGATATCGGGCGGGGCGCCCTGCAGGCCATCGGCCGAAACTTCGCCTATGTCGAAGTGCCGGACGTCCTCGACGGCACCATCGACCAGTACCCCGTGCTGATCGACTGCGGCACCGTGCTGATGACCCCGGAAGAAGTGGAGGGAATCCTTCGCTACGTCCGCGCCGGCGGGACCTTCGTCGCTCAGCATCACACCGCGCGCCACCTGCCGGCCCGAGCCGACGCCTGGCCCCTCGCCCAAGCGCTCGGCCTGACGGTTACCCCAAAGTGGATGAGTGACGAGAACTACCACCGCTGGGAGTTGGCCAAGATCAAGGTAGGCGACGACCAGAGCCTCCTTCCGAAGCTGCGCGGCCAGTCCATCGAGGGGAGCGGCGTGGCGATCGACTACCTCGGCAAGACACATACAGGCGCCGTCGCCTATGCGGCAGGGGCTGACGATCGTATTCACCCCGTGGCCACCTGGGAGGACGACAGCTCCATGGCCATTGTCGACGCACGCCTCGGACGCGGCCGCCTGATCATGCTGGGAACTCCCTTCTACATGCGCATGCGCGACGTCAACGGCGTCTGGATCAACAATGAGGACCGCAATGCCCTGCTGGACGATTTCCTGACCGCCCTGGAGGTGCCGCGCGACAGCTGGACCAACACGCCCGAACTCTGGGCGGAGATCTGGCGCAGCAAGAACGCCCTCTTCGACCTTTATCCCGTCGCCCGCATGGCGACCAGGGGAGACGAGCTTCTGGCAGGCGAGATCCGCCTGCGCCGCGAGGGGCCGCTGCAGCGCATCACCGAGATCAGCGTCCTCGGCCACCCAAGCCACCCGGTTGCATGGCAGGATGGCGCCTTCACCCTGCCGGCCGCGCCGTATTCCCTGATGCAGAGCCGCGTCTTCATCGCGCCACGCGAGGACATCGCCCGGGCAGGGCTGGAATGGTTTCAGTCGCAATCGCGGCAATGGCACGCCCTGCCGCCGATCAGCGCGGTCCAGAAGCCGCGACGAGTCGCCATGCCGGACGACCTGCTTTCCCTCAAGGAGGGGTGGAGCCTGCGGATCGAGGGAGAGCCGGAGCGCACGGTCAGCACTGCCGCCTTTGCCACGCTCGGCCTGCCGGAGGACGCTATCGCCCGCTTTGAGCGCAAGGTGGAGCTGCCTGATGCCTGGAAGGGCCGGCCGGTCACCCTCATCTTCGACTCCGAACACTGGTTCTGGGGTATCCTGCCACACGCTCGCCTGTGGATCGATGGCGCCGAGGCTTCCATGAAGCAGCCGATTCTCCCGGCCCCGTTGCCCGCCTTCTCTCTCGATGTCACCGAAGCTGCCGCTGACGGCACCCTGACGATCACGCTGGAGATCGACGGCACCAAGGTTCGGGATCCCAACCGGCAGGCCAAGCCGCACGGCATCAATGGCCTCTTCTACCTGCAGGCCACCATGCCGCCGGTGAAGATCGAGCCGCTCGCCGGGCAATGGTTCGCGGCCACCGCCTTCAATCATCTGGAGCCCGTCGACATCGGCGCCACCACGCCGCGCACCTATCTGCAGATCGACTTCACGCTGCCGGACGAATGGCCGGCGGAGCGCCTCTTTCTCCAGGCGCTCTTGCACCTCGGCTACCTGGAGATCAATGGCGAACCGCTGCAGACTCCTGCCTGGATGACCCGGCTCGACATCAGTGGCCTCGTCCGTGAGCAGGGCGCCCAAAACCGCCTTCGCTGGCTGCCCGCCAGCCGCTGGGTAGCTGACCGGCAGCGCCTCGACAAGAGCCCCGTACCCCAAATGGAGCTTCTCTGGCAGCCCCCCGACTGAGGATCATGGCGCGGCGACGACCAGGCGAATGATCCAGGATTGGGCGGTAGTCGAGGTGAGCGAATGAATCGCGCAAATGGCGGTTTTGCTAGCACAATTCGTGCGGGCAGGCCGGTTTTTCGCCTCATTTACCAACCTCCTATTCTGGAGTTTCAACATGACCGAGAAGACGACGATCCCTGCGTGCCAAGCTCATGTTCACCATTTTACCGATTGTTGCGCTGTCGATCGCGTTTCTGGCCTGGCTGGCTTTCTACATGGCCTCGCGGGCTATCGAGGGTCGCATGCGGGCGCAGGTCAATGCGACGGTTGCTCAGACAAGTGTGGCACTTTCGCGCTGGATCGATGACAATTTCCGGGCCGCCGAGCTGATCGCGGCCAACCCCCTTGTCCAGGAGTCTCTGGCTTCGAACCAGCCGGAGGCGGCCAAGGCTTACCTGGAGGCCTATTTCCAGAAGAGCAAAGGGCTGGAGAATCTCTTCCTTGCCAGCCCGGCCGGGCAGCTGCTGGTCATGGGTGCAGGCGGTGATCCGAACCAGATCGACCTGAGCAAGATCCCGGTTTACATGAGAAATGCGGCGGCGGCCCGGGAGGGTGAAGCGTGGGGCGAGTTGCGCTATACCTTCAAGGGGGTCGCCAAGCACGCGAGCTTCGCCACCGACTCGCGTACCAGTTGGACGATCATGGCGATCGTCGACCGTTTCGAATTCTACCAGACGAGCCGCAAGCTTGGGATGGCCATTGGCGGCATCGGCCTGGTTTCACTGCTGGCTGTCGGCTTCGGTATCTTCTTCGCCAATGCCCGCTTTATCGTCAAACCGATGACCCTTATCATCGACGGTCTGAACGCCGGCGCGCGCCACGTGCAAAGCGCCTCCCAGCAGGTCAGCCAGTCGAGCCAGCAGATGGCCGAAGGGGCCAATGAGCAGGCATCCTCACTTGAAGAAACAAGCGCATCCCTCGAGCAGATGGCCAGCATGACCAACCAGAACGCTGACAATGCACGCCAGGCCAACGTCGCTGCCGGGCATGCCCGCGGTGCGACTGACAACGGTCAGCGCGCGATGGCTCTGCCCGCCCTCTTCGCCCACTTCGGAGTCGGCAGTATGGAGGGGCTCAAGCGTCGCCTGAACGACGATATCTGGCCCGTGGAAGTGCCCTACCACCACCCGCCGGCCAACCATATCGCCTGCGCCTTTGATTTCGCCAAGGACACTGGTGACTACGAGCACCGCACCCTGACCAGTCCCGGCCATTTCGAGGACATGACCGACCCGGCTGCCGTCGAGGACTTCCCATGGCCCGACCCGCGGGAGCACATGTATGCGGCGGAATGCCGCGCCGCCGTGGCCGCCGTGCCCGCGGACTTCGCGCGCCTGGGCATCATGTGGTCGGCGCATTTCCAAGATGCCTGTGCCGCTTTCGGCATGGAGAACGCCCTGATGACCCTGCTCACGGCGCCGGAGATGTTCCAAGCCGTCATCGACAGCATCACCCGCTTCTACCTTGAAGCCAACGCCATCTTCTATGACGCCGCCGGCGACCGGCTCGACGCCGTGCTGATCGGCAACGACCTCGGTTCGCAGAGCGGCCTGATGCTGTCGCCGGAGCTGATCCGCGAATTTGTCCTGCCGGGCACCCGGCAACTGGTCGCCCAGGCCAAGGCACGCGGCTACAAGGTTATCCACCATTCATGCGGCGCGGTGCGCGAAATCATTCCCGACCTGATTGCGGCGGGGGTGGAGGCCATCCACCCTATCCAGGCGCTGGCCGTTGGCATGGAGCCCAAAGGGCTCCGGCATGACTTCGGTGACCGCGTGGCCTTCTGCGGCGGCGTCGATGCCCAGAACCTGCTGGTGAACGGCGCTCCGGAGCAGGTGCAGGAGAAGGTTAGGCAACTGCACCGGATCTTGCCGACAGGTCTGATCATTGCACCCAGCCATGAAGCCATTCTGCCGGATATTCCGCCGGCCAACATCGCGGCGCTCCTCCAAACAGCTACGGAGCAATCATAATGCAATGCGCACCTACATCGACTACGACCGGTGGGTTCTTTTCCCGCCGCCTGGGCCTGTTCATCCATTGGGGGATCTATGCCATTCCCGGCTGGCAGGAGCAGCACCAACTGCGCCTGAAAACACCCCGCGCCAAGTATGCCAAGCTGGCGGCGCGGTTCAACCCGACCGCCTTCGATCCGGACGCCTGGATCGACTTGGCCGAGGCGGCCGGTGTGAGCTATCTGGTGTTCACCACCAAACATCTCGACGGCTTCTGCCTGTGGAATACGGCGACGACCGACTTCAATGTCACCCGCACCCCTTACGGGCGCGACGCCCTGGCGGGGCGGGCATCGAAGACGAAGGCTTTGTTCCACAGTATCTCCACGGGCAGGCCGGTGGATGCGACGGTGTGCTCGAAGGCGAGCTGGCCGTTGATGTAGACGCGCTGCTGACACTTATCAATCGGCTTGCCAGCGGGTTCATCGGCATCCGTACAGGTGAGGCTGATGCAGCCGGGCAACTGCTGCTGCGGCGTCTCCCCCAAGAATGAGCCATACACCGCATGCACTTCCTTCAGCACCGCTTCGGCCTCGAAAGGTGAGCAGTTCAACCCTTCCCGGACACGAGCCACAAAACTGGCATCAAGATTCTTGCACTCCAGACGACGAAACATCTGAGTCTTGGCATTTACTACCCCCATGAGCTCCCTCTTGGTAAAGTGTTCGTACAGCCGTTATGGCTAACCCAACTTCAGCACTTTTCGATGATTTTGAGGCTGAGTGTTTCATTTTTCGTCACTACTGGCTCTCTGGGGTATGCCAGGATCGTTGAGGCTTCATGAT
>JAWLHB010000072.1:0-21123 GCA_041690595.1 Lentisphaeria bacterium | reverse complement strand
CCAACGCAATGCTCACGCCCCGATGGACTGCAGGCACCACCATGGTGACGAGTGGCCGCGTGCGCGAACTTGAGCGAGAGCATGATTCGTCAGCACTGAAAAAAGCCCAAGTCGCGCTGTCAGTTTGGCAACACTCCGCTATAGTAATTGCTCTTGTAGTCAAGCACGGCAGACAGGCCGGACGAAACGGTTGAATCGGGACTTTCCATGGCGTTGATTCGTGATCTCCTCCGCCGCTCCGGCCAGGGTACACCCCAACTGGCCTCGCAGATAGCAGGCGACTCGCATGTAGGGCTGGTGCGCACCGTCAACGAAGATGCGTACATCTGCGCCTCCCTCCAGGATATCAAGGCGGTGCTGGTGGGTGTCGCCGACGGCATGGGCGGCCATGAGTTCGGCGAGATAGCCAGTTACTTTGTCCTTCGCTACCTCCTCACCGAGTGGCATCAGCATGACGACCGCGAGTTCGAGTCCGTTCAGGACGTGCGCGATTTCCTTACCAGAGCGCTCGAAAACTCCAACAACCACATCTTCCATGTCAACCGTGTCCTGCGCATTCGCTGGGCCATGGGGACGACCGCGACGCTGGGTATTCTCTGGAACAACAAGCTGATCGTCGGCCATTGCGGCGACAGCCGTTGCTACCGCTGGCGAAAGCACAAGCTCACTCAATTGACGACTGACCAGACGTGGAAGGAAGAGATGGTGCAGCATGGCTACCTCACCCACGAGGAAGCAGCCTTGCATCCACTGGCCAACATGCTCACCAACTGTGTTGGCGCTTTGCGAAATCTGCGCATCGAGTTTCGTACCACCAGCGTCCATGAGGGAGACCGCTTCCTCTTCTGCTCCGATGGCGTCTCCAGTCAGATCGACGAGGGCACCATCGAGGAGATTCTGCGCGATACAGGCGATGCGACCGCGGCCGTCAAGGGCTTTGTGCGAGCCTCCCTGCAACGTGGCGGTCATGACAATATTACGGCTGTGTGTCTCTACACCTGATCTTTCTTCTCCCAGAGAACACGCCGTCCGGAGGAACTCAGCCGCTTCACGCGCATCTGAGCTAGTCGACAGGTATCAAAGGCAAGGGACTTATGCGTTTTCAGTGTATCATGTGCTTCACAATCATACGGGTGGGGAATAGTAACCGCCCGCAGAAGCTCGCGTGCCCGAATTGCGGCAACAATCTCGCCGTTCCCAAGTCCCGTTTCGAGACTGGCTGCGTCATCGACGATTTTGTCATCGAGAGCCTGGTTGGCCGCGGCGGCATGGCTACCGTCTACCTGGCGCGCCAGCTCTCCATGGATCGCCCTGTAGCCCTCAAGGTGCTCGAGGCCAATCTGCTTCGCGAGGAGAAGTACGTGCTTGCCTTCCTTAAGGAAGCGAAGGCGGCGGCGCGGATCAACCATCCCAACCTCGTCACCTCCATTGCGGTCGGTGAAGAGGAGGGGGCCCTCTACTATGCGATGGAATACGTGAAGGGCATGACCCTCGGCGAGAGACTCGAGCGCGAGAAGACCCTTGACTGCGACGAAGCGCTCAACATCGCCCAGCAATGCGCCGAAGCGCTCCACGCGGCATGGACGCGCGAGGGGCTGATCCACCGTGACATCAAGCCGGACAACATCATCCTGGCGGACGACGGGTACGCCAAAGTCATGGACCTGGGTATCGCCATCACCAAGCAGGAAGCGGAGACCGCCGACGTTTCCGGCACGCCCGCCTATATGGCGCCCGAGCAGTTCTCCCAGCAGTCCCTCGACTGCCGCACCGACATCTACTCCCTTGGCTGCACCCTCTACACCTCGCTCATGGGCTACAGCCCCTTTGAAGGTGAAACGGCTCAGGAGATCGGTCGGAAGCACATGTACAACCAGCTCGTCTTCCCCGACCGCAGCCTCGTCATGCTCCCCAACCGGGTCAAGCGGCTCGTCAGCCGCATGATGGCCAAGGATCTCAACGAGCGCTTCCAGACCTACGATGAACTTCTCGAAGAGATCGTCTTCATTCGCAAGCGCTTGGCGCCGGATGAGAACATGGTCCCCAGCGTCCATACGATCTCCTTCAGCAAGTACCGCATGCGGGAAGAGCTGCAGCCGTCGGAGACCCCGTCGGCCATCTTCCGTAAGCGCAGCGAGAAGCAGAAGATGATCGCCATCGCCCAGCGCAAACGCGAGCGCGAAACGACCGCCTGGCCGATGAGCTGGTACTTCGGATTGATCGGAGGGTTGCTGGTCGTTCTCATCCTCCTGCTTGGCGGCGTCTGGTACGTTCGCGACCAGCAGAAATCTCCCTATCTGGATCAGGTTATGGCGCATCTTGAAGCCCAGAGTCTGCCTCTCGACAATTCTCAGATGCTCTCCCTGCGTCAACTGGTTGACATGGATCACCGGCTCCTTGCCCAGATGCCGCGCTCTGAACCGACCCTCCGGGATCGTCTTGCGCGGGAACTGCTGGTCAATCACACCCTGACCATGGAGAACCAGCACAAGGCCTGGTTGCTCGAACAGCGCGATGCTCTCAATGCCCAACTCCAGGAACAGCTTGCAGGCTTGCGCGAGGAGCGGGGAACACTGCTTGCCGAAAGGAGCGAGTTGAACCGGCAGTTGGCCGATCTGCGGGTCGACTACGGCCAGTTGCTTGCCACCAATGCCCAGTTGCAGGCGGGCGATGAGCAGCGCCAGCGAGAGATCTATCTGGTCGACGAACAGGCCGCGCAGCTGGCCGAATGGCAGATGCGCCTGACTGAGCGCGAAGTGGAACTGGGCAAGCGCGCCAAGCTCGCCCTGACCTGGCGGATCATCGACCTCGTCAGCAATTTCCAGTTCGAAGCCGCGCGCCGCGCCTTGAGCTCGATAGCAGCAGTCGGCAGCATTCCCGGTCTCGACGATCATCGCGCCAACCTGCTGGCCAGAGTCATCGATGCCGAGCGCCTCTACCTGAGCGTCTACGACAGCGGTATCCGCTTCAAGGGCGAACGCATCGGCGCGGGACGCATCACCTCCATAGCCGGCGGCATCCTCAAGCTTGCCATCGCCGAAGGACCGATCATCAACTACGAGGAAGCACCTCTCGCCAGCCTGACCACCGAAGATTTCATGGCACTCGCTGCCAAGGCCTGGCCCGCGGACGGCAAATACCAGCGCGCTGCCTTCAACTTCGCCTGGTGCATGGGCGATTTCCGCGTCGCCCGCCAGATCGTCCTGCCCGACCTCAACCTGGCCGCTCTCGATGCGGAAATCGGCAGCCTGTACGAAGAGCGCGTCAACGAAATCGAGCAGTATCTGCAAGTCGGCAGTCTGCGCTACGCTGTCGCGGTGGCGAAATCGTTCATCAGCCGCAACCAGGAACTCCCTCCCTACAAGCAGGTTGAAGAGCGGTTGCTGACCCTCCTGCGTGGCTCGCTCCGCGCCCCCGCCGGTTCAACCGCCTTGCCCCGACCACCACTTGCCTCCCCGGATATCCTGCGCGCCGACGACGCCCTGCGCAGTACCGGATCTCCATGAAGCTGAAAAGGAACGACCCATGAGCACCCACTTCCACTGTGCCCTCAATACCAGCACCATCCGCGGCCAGAAGCTGACCCTGCTCCAGCAGATCGATGTCGCCGCCGCCGCCGGCTATGACGGCATCGAGCCATGGATTGCCGACATCGATCGCCACGTCGCCGAGGGCGGCTCCCTCGCCGAGGTGAGACGCCGCCTTGATGGGCATGGGCTTCGCCTTGCCGGCGCCATCGGCTTCTTCGAATGGATTGTCGATGACCAGACCGCCCGTGAGGCCGGTTTCGCCGAGGCTGAACGCAACATGGAGCTTGTCCACCAACTGGGCGGCACCTGCCTCGCCGCACCGCCTTTCGGAGCCGTCAAGACTTCCGGGCTTTGCCTCGATCGCGCCGCGGAGCGCTATGCTGCGCTCTGTGCCTTGGGCGAACGCACAGGTGTCGCCCCCCTTCTGGAGCTGTGGGGGATGTCGCAGACACTCAGCCGGCTGGAAGAAGCCACCTATGTGGCGCTGGCTGGCGGCCATCCGAAAGCCGCCATGCTCCTCGATGTTTATCACCTCTACAAAGGCGGGACACCGGCGCACTGTCTGCGCCTGCTCAGCGGCGACGCCATCGGCCTCTTTCATGTCAATGACTACCCGAAGATCGCGCGGGAGACGATCACCGACGCCGATCGCGTCTATCCCGGCGACGGCATCGCCCCGCTGGACGAGATCCTGCGCATCCTCGCCGCCAACGGCTATGTCGGCATGCTTTCGGTCGAGCTCTTCAATGCCGAGTACTGGCAGCAGGATGCGACCTTGGTTGCCCGGACCGGCTTGGAGAAGATCAAGGCTGCCATGGCCCGCGCCCTCGGCTGAGCCGGCAGTCAGCGCAAGAGAAGCCCTTCCTGTTCCCTGAGATAGGCACCGATCGCCTGTGCCAGATTGGCGCCAAAGGCCCGGGCGCTCTCGGCGTTGACTTCCGCACCTTCGGCATTTGCGTACGGTATCTCGAAGCTGCTCACCAGCCGCGTGTGCGGCAGGTGTGAAAGCCAGTGGCTGGCCGCCTTGCCCTGAGCGAAGTTGGCGGTGGTATTCCACGCCTCTCCCCACGGCAGGTCATTGCTCGCCTTATACGGCAGCGGACCGGTGCAGGCATCTTCCAGAATTGCGCCAAATACCTGCTGCTCGTGCCAGATCGGTGGTTCCGGCGCGCCTACCTGGTAGATCAGCTCGTTCCACTTACCGCTGATGTATGGACAGTGCAGGTCGAGCGTCACCATCAACCGCCGCAACTCATTCACATAGTGGCGAATGGCTACGGTCTCCGGGTGGCGACCAGTATTATAGTCGCGGTTGTGATCGCATGGCTGGCGGTTCTTGCCCTGGTCACCATTCTCGACACCGTCCGTGTCCACGAAGGGAACCGCGATCAGTTCGGCGGGCATGACCGCAGTCAGCAGCGTCTCTTCAAGCAGACCTTCCAAGACATAGTTTGCCATCATCTCGCAGGCATGGTGGCGGCTGGTGACCAGAACCTGCGGCTGGTGACGCTCCGGGGAAGCCACGCGCAGCAACCGGACACTGCGCTTCTCGCGCGAGCGGCACAGCTCTTCCACGCTCAGTCGCTCGTTCCCTGTGTGTCGCTCCAGAAACACGAGCAGATCCTTCTCTGTATACGGCATGCCAAAGCTGAAGTGCACTTCCGCCGCCTGGGCGTCCACCGTATGGACGAAAGATTGCCCATCCACGCACTCCGTCCCAAGCCAGTGCCAGCTTCGGCCGCCGTCGAGGCTGCAGCCCGGACCGCGCGCACCAAGGGCAGGGCCTTCCGTGAAGTGGATGCGTATGGTGCGGCCCGCCGCCTCGGTTACGCGAAAGTACCAGTAGAACCACGAGCCCTGAGTCGTGCGCAGATCCTGATGCACCCACGCTTCGTCACCCTCGATTCGCTCCACAACAATATTGCCACCGGGCAGGTTGGCATCGATCTTCATGAGATCATTCCCGCTCGTTTCTGTGTTTCCACGGCGATGCGCCGGTGCGACTGCACCTTGCCTACCAGTACTCTTCGCCGCCTTCTTCCGTCTTCTTCTTCTTCGGCCGGTTCTTCGCCTGCTCGGAGAGCTTCTGCATGATGGACTTGAAGTCCTGCTGCTCCAGTTCCTTCTCCATGTGGCTCGCGGCCGCGGAGAGATCTTCGGAAGGAGTGCGTACATTCAGCGCGGTGCCATGCCGGCCCCCCGGCGAACGTGGCATGTGATCCTCCGCGATCGTCATCTCTTCCATGGATGGCTGATCACGATCCATACCCGACATCTCAGGCTCGTTCTCGGTAAAGCGGAACTCCACCTTGCGGCTGAGACGGACAATGTCGCCGTCTTTCAGTTGGCAGCCCTCGAACGTACGCGCGCCATTCACCCAAGTACCATTCTTGGAGCCCAGATCGACCACCTTCACCGTACCATCTTCGTAGCTGTGTACGGCACAATGCTCGCGGCTGATCTCCGAATGACCTTCAAGCGTCACATCACACGATTCGGCTCGGCCGATCACCGTCAGTGACTTCCCCAAAGGCACCACAATCTCTTCTTTGCTGCGGATGCGCTGAAGATAGGGCATTGAATAACTTCCTCATCGGTAAAATCATAGAAATATCCACTATTTTAATCTACCAGACGGATGCGGAAAATGCAACCAGCAGATCTCACCTTTGAGTGATTCTCCTGAGCTTGACCGTACGGATTCCCGCCGCCATCGCCACGGTCAGAAGCTGGTCGTGGCGTTCCAGCGTTACACCGGGTTGGTCCGTGGAGAGCCGCCAGGCTCCCAGCTCCGGCAGGACGCATGACAAGCGCGCTGCCTCCCCAGTGTCCAGCACCACCTCGGCCGTGTCACCGATCACCGTCAACTTGGCCGGCACTTCTGCTTCCAGCCTCACTCCAAAACCGCCCACGCTCCCCGGCGCGCTCAGCGCCAGATCGAGTCGTCCAGCCGACTGTGTCAGCAAGCCGGCAGTACCAGCGAAGCTCACCTCGTCCGAGGCTGCCTCGCGCACCTCCGGCGCCAGAAATGCCCAACTCGTCGTGGCGCTCGACTGGATCTTCAGGATATCCCCAGCGGCGAACGTCGCGAAAACCGGCGCCGCCTTGCTCGCCTCACGCGGAACCATGACCACATAGTAGTCGCCCGGCCCCTCCAACTGCAACTGCAGCAGGTCCATGTACTCGTTCACGTTGTCCAGGCATCCATAGGCACCGCCGCGGTTGCCATAGCGCATCGTGAAGCGTGGCGTGCCGACCGGGCTGGCGACGAAGGTGTCCAGATCCAGGCCGAACTGCCCGAAGGCCACGAACTGGTTGCCCGGAAGCTCCCGTGCATCCGTCACTTTCGCTCCGGGCTGGTCAGCCAGGAAGGCCTCGCGGTCGGCGAGGTCGCCGGGCGTTCCAACCTTCTCGGAGAGGGTCCAGAAGTGCCATTGGGTCGGGCTCAAGCTGCTGATCGTGTCGCGCAGCACGAGCAATCCATCGGCACCATGCGCGTAAAGAAGCTGACGCCGCCACTTCAGCGGCAGCTCGCCTTCTTTCCGCCGGACCGGCATCGCCGGCAGATTCCCCGGCACGGAGAGGTGGTGATCGATCAGGCTCTCGACATCGAAGCGGCAATTCACATAATCCACCGCCGGGAGCCTGGCGAATCCATCGTGGCTGGTCACTGTGCGGTAGCCGCTCTTCACCTTCGGCTTGGTCTCCGGACCCCAGTTCGTTGCCAGGAGAACCCGGTTGGTGGTCAGCACCGATGTCACCTCCGGTACGCGCCGGAAATGGCTGGCGAGCGGCTTTCCGCCCGCATACCAGATCGGGATGCTCCCCGTATCCGGCGGCCAGATGTGACCATCCGGGCACTGGTAGAACTCCGTCACCTGCAGCAGGTACTCCTCCTCTGGCCGGCCCACCGCGTCGCGCAGCAGATAGCCGACCGAGGCCAGGTACTCCGATCCCCAGGTCGGAATCGCCACCGGGCGCGTGGTATCCAGCGTCAACAGCTCCAGACCGTCGACCGAATGGCTGGTCTGCCAAGTGAAGCCGCTCCCCTGCCAGCTCCATTGGAAAATTTTGGCCAACTCCGGATCGCTCCCTTCATAAGCCGCTGCCAGCAGGCCGCCGAAGCCCCACGCGTCGCCACGTGTACCCCGTCCATACGGCGCTCCCACCCGCACCGGCATGGGCTGCTCCACCAGCGCATGGCGGGGATTCACCTTGCGAAGCGGGTGGGGCGGCGTCAGCGTCTTCTCATAGAAGATCGCCATGCGCCGGAAACCCGGATGCGCGAAAAGATCCCCATGGCCCGCCCGCTTCGCCATGGTGGCAAACGAAACCAACTCCGCCATCGTCACCCGCGCATAATGGCTGCTCTCCGGCCAGCCGCCATCCTCGTCGACCACATGCGTCAACCACCAGTCGCACCAGTCATACGCATACTTCACCCATTCCGCCGACCGCGGGTGATCCCGAAGCAAACAACCCAGCACCCCCACATTCGTGATCCGCGAGACGCTCATGTTCGGATTCCCCGAGTTCATGCCCCGCTCCAGCGACCAGTGCAGCGGATGCTCGTTCACATACGCCAGGTACGCCGCCTGCGCCCGGAAGAGGCGACGCTGCTCCGGCGTCACCGCCGCATGATCGATCACCCGGTCATACTTCCCCGCCAGCCGCATGATGTAGCGAAAGATGTCGAAATTGCCCAGCAGGTTCAGCTCCCTGGCCAGCTCTTCGATCCGCGTCGCTGCCTCCGCCTCACTCAACTCCGGCACCTCGTCCACGTAGAGACTCGGATGGCTGCGATCCTCCAGCGGCCATTCCAGCACCATCTTCTGGACCTCTTCCAGCCGCGGCATCGCCGTGGGTACGCTCATGACCTCCCGCCGGTACCGCTTCAGGATCAACTCTGGATCGACCAGTTGTCCCAGGCTCCAGATGCGCACGCCGGCCACATGCGGAAAATCCACATGCACAGCCTCCGCCACCGGTACAATCGGTGCTCCCTGGCTCATCCATCCCTCCCACATCTCCCCGATCGTCGGGTAGTCCCACTCGTCGAAGCGCGCCCATGGCGGTCGCGCTTGTGGCTCCACCCAGCGCTCCACCTGCCGCGCCGTCAGCAGCAGCTGACTCTCCAGCCCCGGCACCGCAAAGCGCATCGTATTGGCCCGATCCCGGAACCACGCATCCCCCACGTAGGGACTCAGATACAGCGGCGGCGCCTCCAGCGGCTGGCTCAGATCCACCTGCAGCTCCTTCGCATAGCTGCGTTGGCCAAAGACAAAATGAACCAGCGGCGGCCGTGTCTCGCCGCCCATCACCAGGCGCCACCCCTCGTCCTGGCGAGTCGTACCGACCCGCGCCGTCACCGTGACGACCTCCGCCTCGGCATCCAACTCCGAAAGCACCTCGAGCGTCTCGCCATCGGCATACGTGTAGAGCGTCCGCACCCGGGCCGTGATCGGCCCCCTGGCCATCAGCGTGCCCGACCAGGAGAGCACGGCCCGCTCCCCATACAGCGCACTTCCCCCCATCCAACGCTTGCCGTCGAAACTCCACCCGCCGATCGGCCCAGCCACCGCCGATGCCGGCCGGGGCGTGTCGAATGTCTCCTCCCCCAGCGTCAACTTGACGGCAAATCTGCTCGTCGCCAGCACCACGCTCCCCGTCTGCTCCTCCACCCGCAGATCCCCAGCTGGCTGCCCGACCGGCTCCACCCCATGGCGCACCACAAAGGAGCGGCTGCTCAGCGGCGCCAGCTCCTCTATCACCGTCACCAGCCGCGCCTGCTTCACGAACTCGGTGCCATCCTGCAGGACGATATCCTCCAGTTGACACGACTGCTGCCGCTCGCCCTCATACAGGCCCACACCTGTCGCGATGCAGCTGTTCGGCGGAAACTCCACCTCCCACGAGACGCGCTCATGATTCCATTGTCGATTCAGATGCTCCGTCAGCCTCACCTCCACCTCTCCACCTCCAGCGCTCAGCGCGATCAGAAACAGCAACCGGATAAAACGACCCATCACCCGCCCCTCTGCATGAAGTTAGTGTTCCTCAAAGCCACCAGCCCGCATGGCCGGTGCCAGCTCAGTAGCCAAACGAACCCGCCTTCTGCGTCGTCAGGCTGCCCTTGATGTAGACCCCGATATTCACCGCACTCGTCGGAATGACATTCCCCGCCTGGATGGTGCCGCCATGATCCCGATGAACGCCGCCGATGATCTCGTAATGGCGTGGTATCAGCTTCTGGTAATAGACCCACCAACCCGTGCCATTGCCATTGCAGTCGCCATACGGAATCCACTTGCCGGCGCCATCCACCGTCACCAGATTCGTTCCCGCCCCCATCATGCCGCTACGATGAGGAGTCAACCCAAAGTACTTCTGCCCACTGGTGCCAAGCACACCCCCCGCCGATGCATCGTAGCTGAAAACCCGCGGCGCCCCGCTCACGCTCCCCAGCCACTTGCTGTTACGCGCCAGGGCGAACGGCTGCCAGTACGGAATCTCGATCGCGCTCAGCCCCGGCGTCTGGTAGCTGATGCGACCCTTCTGGCCATAGTTGTCCATGCGATTGCGAATCGACGCCGACTCACTGGGGCAGAAGACCGCGGTGCCAAGCTCCGGATAGCCGCTCGCATTCACCGGCGTCGTCATGTACTCCACCAGCAGATCCCGCGACCACGTATACACCCCGTTGTTGCCCACCACGCTCACCCACTGCGCATGCACCGGAACATCCATCAGGTAGATCAGTCCCGGATGTGACATCGCATTGCTGCCACCAGGCAGATACTGGTCATGATCGTCCGAAAAGATCGCCGCCGCCGTATACAACTGACGCTGATTCCCCAGGCAGACACTCCGCTTGCCCTTCTCCCGCGCCACACTCAGCGCCGGCAACAGCAACGACGCCAGAATCGCGATTATCGCGACGACAACCAGCAACTCAATCAAGGTAAAGGCACGTCTGGTCGTCTTCATGACGCTACTCTCTGCGTGTAATGCGACTGATCCTTCGCGGCAAACCTTCTATCTATAGAGTAGACAGACAACTCGATCAAATCAACCCTCCCACATAGCCTGGCTTTCGCGATACGATTCTTTCACCACGAAGTACCTGGCGAGGCCTCTGGTCGCAACAAAAGGTTTTCGTCTCGGAATGACACTTCACGTACTTCAACATCTGACGCGATTAGGATCACCACGAAGAACACGAAGAGCACGAAGTTGCCGATAAGTAATAATAATAATAGTTCCTGACCTTATGACGTTTCCACTGACCTACCGTCATTGTTTTATAGTCTATCACCCCATCCTTCGTGTTCTTCGTGCACTTCGTGGTTAAATATTGTCCGATTCGTTCTCCCGAAACCCTTGCACAGCAGACAAGGTTCTGGCGGATAGTAGTACGAAGAGTACGAACATAAAGAATGAAAGGCTCGCAGAAAACACTGTAGTCTGCGAACCCGTCCTTGAGATCCGCCCAGTCCGATCTTTGCGATCTCTGCGTTCTTTGTGGTTAATTCCTGCCGCCTCTCCGCGTCCCCTTGCGCCACCCTCAGATGATCTCCAGATCGTCGCGAGAGCCGAGCTGGGGGAAGGCATGGTGCGGCTCTGCCTGGTACCAGTAGGCGACGGAGGCGATGTCATCCTGCAACGGCAGGTAGCGCCCTTCGCTGCGCCAGCCGATCGCCTGCATCGTGACCCGCAGCTCGCTCTCGAAGCGGATCGGATCCATGATGTGGAAGCGATAGAGGCTGTGGCGGCTGCCGGGCTTGCCATCGGTGCCACCCATCGGGTAGCCGAGGAAAGGAGCCGAAAAGGTCGCCATGAAACCCCAGGCGCCGCCGAAGTAGTCTTCCGTGCCCGTCCCGCAGATCGTCGGATACTCCGCGTCCCCATCCAGGAAGGCCTTGAACTCGCCCTCACCCCACCAGCCGGAGGAGTTCTGCTGCCAGGCCATGCAGGTGCCCACATAATGCCCGCGCCCTCTGACCCCGTCGAGGATGGTATAATCCTCCTTGTAGGGCAGGGGATTGCTGCGCCGAAACTGCGCGTGGAAATACGCTTCGTCCGGCGCGATGTCGCAGAGGGTATAGTTGATGGTGTAGAAGAAGTGGCTGATCGCCTCGGGAGCGCGATTCTCGAGCGTCACCCGCGCCCGCCGGCGGAACGGCATCGGAAAGTAGCAGTTGAAACCACCGCTCGGATTGACGTTGATAGGGATCGAGAGAACGTTGGTGCGTACCTTCCACCCATTGCAGAAAAAATCGCCCACCGGCACTTCCACGCTCGGCAACTCTTCATCATCCCAGTACATGCGCAGGATCAGGTCGCGGCAGTACTTCTCGGCAAAGGTGATCCAGATGTGCTGGATGGCCCCCGGCCCCTCCACATCCATCAGCGTCGCCGTCGCGCCGGCCGAGATCTTGATGCACGGGCGTACCTTCCAGCCGCGTCCCAGGTCGCGCGCACAGCTCTGCACCCCTGTCCATTCCTGTCCGATCTTCGCCACCTCCGCCTGCGGAGTCTCGCTCATCTCCGCCATGCCGCCGCGCCCCTTCTCGCCATAGACATTCTCGGCGCTGATCGAACGGCTGCGCGCGTTCGCCAGACGCGAGATATTCCCAAGGTTCATGCCCAGTCCATTGAATCCGCTCATGATCTGTCCCCGCCAGGTTGAAGTTTCGTGTGCCGTATAACCGCTGCGCGTAGACAATAGCCGTGCACGTCGACGCTTTCCAGACCAGGAACCCGGACGCAGGCAGGTTTGCCACACACCAGTGGACTTGAAGCAACTGGTGGGGTGGGAGACGCGGCAGGAACTAACCACAAAGAGCGCAGAGATCGCAAAGAACGAGCAGGGACGCGGGGCCGCGGAGAGGAAGGAAACCACGGAGACACGGAGGCACGGAGATAAGAGTAGCAAAAAAGGGCAGCGTCGACAGGCTCGGCAACGTTTCATCCTTCGTGCTCTTCGTGGTAACCCTTGTCCACGTGACTCACTCCAGTTGCCCTCCATCACCTCCGTATGCACAGAGCATGATAATTGATAACCACGAAGGACACGAAGAGCACGAAGAAACAAAAGAAACTATTGCAGCCATTCCGCTGCATACCAAACAAGCTCCTGACGCAGTCTGCCCGCGTCTTCGTCTCCGAATCTTTGCGATCTTTGCGTTCCTTGTGGTTAATCCTTGCGCTTCCCGCGGTGGCCAATGAGCAGAAAGGCGGTAGCGTTCACCATGAAGAGCTTGAAGGGCATGAAGATTGGGGGGACGCGGGGACGCGGCGACCGCGACTACTCGGTCGCTTCAGGTGGCATTTTCTCTTTCGCCCTCATGCTCTGGACCTGCTCCTCCACCCATGGAGTCACAGACACACCATAGTCAACTGAATCTTGCACGTACTGCGATGGATGAGTGGAAAATAGGACGATAAGGGGATAAAAGGGCTCATAATTATAGTAGCTGGAACTACTAATTATACGTGCAATCAGCCTGGGATCAACCTCATGTTCAGCTAAGTAATCCAGCAACAACTCATTAGTTGCTTCATTCCCGTGGCCGATGAAGGAGACAGCAATAATAACGATTGCAAGTTCCCCCTCTAATGGCCACTTCTGTACACCAAGCAAGGCACTGTAAGCATCGGGATGGTCCAGTAGGAAGAGCGAAATCGCTGCCGATGTCGACCGCCACATATCAGGGCTGATCAATTCAGGCGAAAGCTCAGCAATCGCTCCTTGTAATGCACTTTCCGACTCCGGCATGATTCGCACTGTCGCTGCCGTCGAGACCTCGACCTTCTCCTTGCCTCCGTCCCGCATCAAAAGCTCAAGAGTGCCGGACAACTCAATGGAGTAGGTACCCGCCTTTCGGAACTTCAGGAAGCCGTTCAGGTCAAGTTTGAAAATATTGTGCTCACCAGGTCCAAGTCCAAGGTAAAGCGGGTAGTCCCCCCGTGAACGCAACTTTCTCAGGTCACGATGAACTTTTGGGGCGTACCTGTGCTCCTCTAAGTTTTCTGAAGCGACTGAATCCTCGACCGAAGCTTTCAGGGACATCAAGAGTCCGTCGATCTTGAACGAGATATACTGCTGGTCGCCGTTGGTCACCTTCAGGTCAACTCGCTTTGGAGCATTGAGCGGGAACGAGTAGTCGTTGCTCACCACTTCAAAGCGAACATCGCCATTCCCCGTCGTCTCAGCAATGCCCCCCAGCCGACAACACATGAGCACGAAGAGGATCATCCGATAATGACGTGGACAAAGCATAGCAGTTACGGCTCTGTTGGTTTCATACGATTTCATGGACACCCTCCTGGGTCATCGCCAAGTGAAAATTCAGCTTCCGGCAGAAACGGTGTTGGTGGCCGAGTTGGCCCCTGATAATTGACAGTAAAAAGTCCTCTCGTGCTATTTTCATCCTTTTCAATGATAGCAGTGACTACATTACTCGCAATCACCCTTGAGCCTCCGCACCGTTCGCAAGTGTATGTCCACGATTGGGCGAATTGGTGTTGACCATTCGTATATCTAGATACGAGATGTTTTCCAACATTAATATGATCGGATAAACTGCTCGAACCTCCAAGTCTTGTCACTTCACCTGCTTTAAAATCACCTGGGCAAAACGGTGGGTCGTCATGAATACCATTCACGATTGTTTCTTTAAGATTGCTTGAAATCAAAAGTTGTAACGGATTGATTCCAGAAAGTGTTGAATCGGAGTCCCATCCATAGATGATGTCAATTCCATACACATAAGGATCATCAACAGCAATTGGAGATGAGATTGTCCAGTTTACAGCATGTGGACATACCGTGAACCCATTGGACGCCCCCAGTTTGCGAAGTGCACCGTTTCTGGCGACTATGGTCAGGTTGCCACTATGACCAGGGTCGGTCATTGCAGTTCCGCGGACCTGGATTGTACCAGAATCGGTTAAACTGATGTTTCCCACTATTTCGGCACTCCCTTTTGTGACGCTATGGCCTTCTATCTCGAAGTAGACTGAAGCATGGACCAAAGCTTGACTGAAATAGACGTCTACCGAGGCCGTTTGGCCAACTGGTATACTTGGGGGCAAGCCGTCGCCGCGTGAAGGTAGTACGATTTGCAGTGTGACGGCCTCAATGGCAATTGTGATGTCTTGTGAGCCTGCCGGAAGCCCCCACTGATAGGTCCAGTTAGCGGTTGCGGTGACAGAGTGGCTGCCGACCGCAAAGGTGCCTTCAGCAATGGAGACTGCGTTGGTGTCGCTCTGCTCGGTCATGTTATTGGACCATGTGATGTCGCATGAAGCGAATAGTGTCTGCATGGGATCCCCTGTGGCTTCATACTTTAGCCTCACCTTTGAGCCTGCAAGGATGACGATGCTGTCCCCATCGTTGATGAGAGTGGCATCACCCCCACTGCCGCCCTCATCCATCAGCGCAACGCTGGAGGAAGCGGACATGCTGGCAATTGCCGCGCCTCCCCCTTCATCGTCGACGATCCAGTACGACAGCTCCCATACAATATCCTCCACGGTGACCGAAAGCGACCCCACATCCTGTCCTGCTACCTTGGCGGATATCGTGGTTCCTCCTTTCGCAACGCCCGAGATGCTCAATGCCTGAGGAGAACCAGAAGCACTTCCAGGCGAGACGGTAGCGATGTTCCCGTCGCCGGTAACGAAGGTAACGTCCGTTGCGGATGTATCGGGGTCGATCACTGCCTGAATGTCGATGGTCTCACCAGTCGGGATGACCAATGATGAAAGAGCGCTGCCGTCAGGCTTCTGGAAGGTGACCGTGACACTGGAGACGGTCAGCGTCTCGCTGAAGGAATAGGTGCTCTGCACAAGCTCGCCGCAGGTGACGTCTTTGCCGGCGAAGGTGGTGGGTATCAAACTCAGGGTGACGGTACAACCGACGGTGTAGGTGTCGGCGGAGAGGTTGGACGTGTCGATGGTGGCCGTAGTCTCGCCGCCACTGATGAGTTCGTCGCCGCCGGAGAAGGTCCAGCAGTAGGTGGCATCGACGGGGACGGTGAAGCTCGGATCGTCCTGCGTATTCTCAGTCTCGTCGACGACTTCGAGTACGCCGTCGCCGTCGGTATCGTCATAGGTGGTGGTGGTACATGTCACCGAGATGCTTACCGCCGCGTCTTCAACGGTTGCCGCATTGGCACCATCCATGAGGGTGGCGGAAATCTGGCTGGTGCCCATGGTGATGGTATCTGAACTCAAGCTGAGAGAATCTGCCTTTAACTGACCCTGCGTAACGGAGTCGCAGAAGTCGGTCTCGCAGCTCTCGACAACGCAGAGACCGCCACCGCCGCCGCCACCTGAGCATGGACCACCGGAGGCCGTGGTGGTTTGGGTACTCATGATGATGCCATCCTGCGCCACGGTTTTCGATACATAGAGCCCTACCATGGAACCGACCAGCCCGAACAGCAGGAGGGCAATGGCAAGACGGGATTCGATGTGGCCCTTGGGCGATAGACGTTTCATCAGCGGGTGGTCTCCTGAGCAGGTGTGGTGGTGGTTGCAGAGGCGGTAGCGGTGGCCCTGTGGCTGGCGGATGTTCCGTCGGCCACACGTGGTTCGCCATCGGGGGTATAGAAATACTGGCGGTCTTGCCGGTTGGAGCCGATACGGCTGAGAAGCAGTCCGCGCGCGTTGAATGCTTCGTCTACGTAAGAGCCGTCGGCCTCATAGTGGCGAGCGCGACGGGCGACGCGGCGGTCGTCAGCAGGCAGGGAAGGGTCATCGCCCGTGATTGCCACCGGCGTGGCGCCCCCCCCATATCGATAGACAAGCCGATAGATGCGACCCTGGTGGCGACGGCGGCGCACATGCAAACGTCCCAGCGAATCATAGTCGAAGCGCTCTTCCTCTTCCGCGGTCTGCCGTCCACGCAGTTGAAGCAACGCATTGTACCGATACCGGGTCACTTGTCCCTGCCGGTCGGTGAAGGTGCTGAGCTGCCCGCAACTCCAGGTATAATCCCGATGTGTATCATCCGGGCTGGTCACTCGCCGGAGTCGCCGATCCGGCCAATAGGTATAGCGGGTGATCTGCTCGGGCGCATGGGGCGACGCGCCATACTGAACAATGCGCGCCGCCAGCTGACCTGTGGGCGTATACTTCCAGCGCCAGCAGTTGCCGTTCGGCTCGAGGCAATAGTCGACTCTGCCCAGCTCATCGAAGTGCAGCTCCCAGCGCCGATCCCCTTGAATAGCCACGCGGGGCAGGCCGCGGTCGTCAAACTCATAATGGAATCTTGCCGTCGGCTTCGGCTTCTCAACCGCGGCCTCAGTGGCGCCCAAGTCCGGCGGTGGAGAGGCGGCTGCTCGCGAGGACTGCTTCAGCCCAGCAATGTCGATCTTGACCGGTGAAGCGTTGCCGAACTGCACTTCGCTGGTCATCATTCGGAAACCGTCTTTCTGCTTGACCCGTCGCTCGGTCACGGTAGCCTTATCGAGCGGTTGATCCTTGAGACCCTCCCCGTACTCCAGGCTCAAGTTACGCCCCATGGCCTGATGGCGCATGAAACGATAATTGCCCGTGGACAGATCGGTGACAATCGCCACATGCACCGGATGAGGGCCTGTATCGTCACTCGCATAGTCGACTTTGAACTCGCGCCCACACGCGCTGACATAGTGGCGAATGCGTCCTCGGTTGTCATGTTCATAAGCGTATGTGCCAATTACTTGCGGCTTCGGGGGAGTCTTGTCTCGGTAGAGGAGCCGCTGCTTGACCTCGCCGCCATCGGACCAGATGTCGAAGCCGGCCACTTGGCGTTCAGCCTGCCGGTCCGAAGGCGCCAGCATGGTAATGGAGGCGGGATAACCGTTCGCATCGCGGCTGATGGTGACCGCATAATGGTTGGGAAAGTGAATCGCCGACAATGCTTGTGCCTTGTATTCGAACCGCGCTCGCTTTCGGTCCGGATACACCAGCGCGACAAGCAGATCACCATCATAGACCAGATCCACGCCCATACCAGGGTACGCCGGCTCTTCCATGCGCTCCAAGCGCCAGGTGCCGCCAAAATCCGGCGAAGCGAAATACCATCGGCATCTGCCGAGTTGCTCGACGACGATCCGATCGCCTCGCCGGTAGAGGCGGTGATCCGGGTGGGAGACGCATTGGAGCGAAATGGTCCCATCCTCCGCGCTCTCTTGCTTGAAGACCACCAGTCGGCTGCGCCCGATGAACTGTACATAATCCGCCTGCCCCTGAGGACCGCCCGCATGGAGCCGGAATGACAACTCCGGTCTCCACACCTCCTGGTAGCCCGTCTCAAAGGTGAGAAGCTCCCCTGTCCAACGGGGCGCATGGAAATCGATGTTGAGCCGATGTCCCACGAAATCTCGGTCGTGCAACTGAAGCATGTCTTGTTGATCGCCGCATCCTGTACAGGCTGCGTGGGACCGGAGCGGGTCCGGCAACTCTACCAACGGTTCGGTGGGATAGCACAGTCCGGAAGGCAGCCGTGGAAGCGTAGCGTGGAGTTGCAAGGCGCTGATCATGCCGCCGATAATAACCGTAATAACCATTGCCGAGCTTATGTTCCGAGTGCAGCTATGCGATACTATCATGGCATGCCCGAATCAGCGTTAGAGGATCGGCCAAGAACCAATCCCGTCACATCATGACAAACAATGCAATTCTGGCTGAACTTACCTCGCTCCGCCGCAGTGTCAACTGTGATTGCAATGATTTTCGAAAAAAACTTCTACTTCATCTTGTGAACACATGGCTGGCTTC
This sequence comes from Lentisphaeria bacterium, assembly GCA_041690595.1. Classification (GTDB taxonomy): domain Bacteria; phylum Verrucomicrobiota; class Lentisphaeria; order JABSQK01; family JAWLHB01; genus JAWLHB01. The sequence continues at coordinate 2,821 of JAWLHB010000072.1, read as the reverse complement.
CTTTGAAGGTGCATTTCAACCGCGATCATCTTCTCCGGTGTGAGCCCGTAGGGATGATGGTGAATGCAGAAGGGAAACTGACGAAGCCAGATAGTTTCGCCAGATGTTGTTGCTTCAAGTCCAATGTGGATGGCCTCCACATTGCTGGGCCTGTCGAGGCTAAGCCCTGTGTGGAATTGCGCTCACGTTGGGGGGAAGGCAATGGCTTGGACTTATGAAGAGGAATGTACGGACAACGGCCTGGTGGGGACTCCCACAGTGGGGCTGCGCCGCTCGGGGAGCGGCTCAAGTTGGGGGCGAGGCCGGCCGTTGGGGGCAACGGCGGGAACGGGACCAAGTAATGGTATGGCCGTTGGGGGTAACGGCCCAAGTCGCGGCTCGGAGGGCCAAAATGTACCGGTCCCTGCGGTGATGCATTTTTGGGGGAACTTGGCAAGCAAGAATGCTTGCCAAGACTTTTCTTCTTGCGCAATCAGGATGATTGCGGCCACCTCGGCAAGCTGGGATGCTGGACGTGGGGAGAAAGGCTACCTTGGCAAGCAGCGATGCTTGCCGAGACTTTTTTGCGCAATCAGGATGATTGCGGCCACTTCGGCAAGCTGGGATGCCTGCAAAGACTTTCTTGCGCAATCAGGATGATTGCGGCCACCTCGGCAAGCTGGGACGCTGGACGTGGGGGTCATCTCGGTCTGTCTGGAAGTGGCGCGACGGGCAGAGCCTTCGGCGATGTTGGCGCAGCCGGAGCGGGCGGCCTGGGTCATCTGGTCGTATTGGCGACCGCATGGATCATTGCGCCGGTTGAGGAACTGCCGACAGAATTGCTGGGTGCCCAGCTGAACGATGTTGGCCAGAACCCAGGAATCCAGGAAGTAACAACCGTTCGTGCTGCCAAACATCAGGAGTGCCTCACCAGGGGCGGGTTGGGAGAAAATCGAGGGAATCGAGGAAATCGAAAGAATCGAGGGAATCGAAAGAATCGAGGAAATCGATGTTTCTTTTCACTTTGCCACATAGCCGCCTCCGTCGCCTTTGGCTTGGCCGAGGCTTACGAGGGTCTGGAGGATGCCTTCGATTTCGGCGACGCGCTTGGGGGTGGCGCGGCCGAAGTGGCGGGCGAGGGAGGTGGCGTCGACGGGGAGGGTGTAGTGGCTGAGGGCGGTGGTGATGGCTTGGAATTGCTCGGGCAGGCTGGACGGCCAAGTGAGCTTCAGGGGGGCCGGGGCGGCAGTTGGCGGCGGGGCTTCGTCGTCGAGGTCGAGGTCTTGGGGGGTGGGTGTGGGGGCGGTGGCGGTGGGGGCCTGGTAGTCGGGGCGTAGGTAGCGGATGTGGCCGGTGGCTTCTTCGGCGGCGCGGAGGTGGTTGAGGTCGACCAGGCGCTGAAGGAGCTGCTGCTCGGTTTCGGGAGCCGCGGTCGCCGTTCGGAGATCGGACCAGCCGTAGGCGTCGAGGACGGCGGCGTCGAGATCGTCGTGGAGCTGGCGGAGGGTGGTGACGAGGCCCTGCTCGTGGATGATCTTCTCCTTGGCGGTGAGGGGGTCGCCGGCGCGGAGTTTTTCGAGGACGTTGTAGATGTTGGTGAGGGTGAGCGCAGGATGGAGCTGCTGCTGGCGCTTGCGATGAGCGTCGAGCCGCTCGCCGAGCTCGCGGATGCGCGCCTTCTGGTCGTCGGTGGCATCGGGGAAGGGGAAGGTTTCGAAGCAGCGGGTCTTGTTGTAGATGGGATCATTGCCTACCCCCATCCAACCGCAGGCAGCGAGAGTCCAGCGTTCGTGAATCGTGCTGGAGACAATGCCGAAGATATAGGCATCGTCTTGGGCGATGCAGACGAGCTTGTTGTCGGGGAGGATGGAGGCGTCGAGGAAGACGAAGAAGCGATGCTTGGAGGTCTCGACGGTGGCGATGTAGCGGGTGAGGCCGACGAGGGCAGGCCGGAAATTTCTCCTGGGCTCTCCGAAGATCCACCAGTTGTCGCGGTAGGATGCGCGATTGTTTTGGTCGCGCTCGGGTTTGACCCGATTGAGAACCCACTGATAGACTTCGGGGAAGCGAGATTGGACCTGCTCGGCGGAAAGGCCGAAAAGGTCGATGACCATGACATCGCGCGGCGTCGCGGTGAGATCGCGTCCATTGCGATAGAGGCGGATGTGCTGCTCCAACCCGTCGATTCGACCAAGCCCCAACTGGCTTGCCTCCACTGGGGTGGCCATGAAGCCGCTTCCGTGAAGCTTGACCCCTGGGCAGCTGATTTCTTCATTTGCCTTCAAGGTCATCGCTGAGGATACATCGGCGCCGGAGGTCAGATCCGGGTGGATGATGCCGGTGGAGGCTTTGAGGATCACCTCGCGGCCTTCGCCTCTGCCGGGCTCTTCGGCGACGACTCGTTGCAAGAGGCCGGGGTGGCTGCCGGCGGTGGCGACGGTCATGGAGATGCGGACGGCGGCGCCGTCGGTGGAGTCGACCCAAGGGTGATCGGGGATGGCAAAGAGGAGGCTGAGAGGCTCCTTGGCGCTCATGTGGGCTTCGAGGACTCGGCGGTTGAAGGTCTGGCGGAGGGAGTTGGTGGTGATGAAGCCAAAGCGTTTTGGGGCATTCGCTGCAATCGCGGCTCGGAGAGCCCCTCCCACTTTGGGGGCATCGGGGGCCTTGGCTGCAATCGCGGCTCGGAGAGCCCCTCCCACTTTGGGGGCATCGGGGGCATTCGCTGCAATCGCGGCTCGGAGAGCCCCTCCCAACTATGTATGCCTTCAAGTGTTCATGGCTAAAAGATCTCCAGATTTTTTATGAATGGCTGCGACGAGTGCGTCAATAAAATGTTGATAAC
>JAWLHB010000071.1:0-22174 GCA_041690595.1 Lentisphaeria bacterium | reverse complement strand
GACGATGGGCAGCTCCCGATCCGCGGCGAAACCCACCACGTAGCGCGGGGTCACCGCGGTGTCGTCGATGACCACGCCGGCCGACTTGGCGCTCGCCTTGGCGGCGTGGGCGGCGACATCGTCCACCGACGCGGCAGCGACCTTGGCGATGCCGGCTATGTCGTCGAGCAGTGCGATCAGGCCGGTGGCCATGCAATTACTCCAAATTCGTGGTCGGGTCAGGCCGACAGCCCGGCGTCGATTACGGATCGCTTGGCTGGCAGGCAGATCGGGAGCAGTATCACCTAGGTAATACCAAATCAATCATCCGGATGAAGACGATCACGCTGAAGGCAGACGACGACTTCGACAAGCTGCTCTCGCGTCTGGCGGCAAAGCTCGACACCACGCGAAGCGCGGTGATTCGTGAGGCGGTGCAGAGCTACGAACGTCAACTGGAACGGGACGCGCTGCGGCGACAGCTACGCGAGGCATCCCGCCGGACGCGCTCTCAGGCTACCGCCGTGCGGCGGGAACTGGATTCGGCCACCGGCGATGGCTTGTAGCCGGTGGCCCTCGAGCGCGGCGGCAACGTCTATGAATAGGCGCCGTCTACCGCTTGCGCCAGCGCATCCACGAACGCCCGCACCCGCGGCGGCAGCATGCGGTTGCTCGGATAGACCACGCTGATGGGCAGGGGCGGCGCGCGGAACGCGCGCAGCACCTCCACGACCTTCCCGGCCTCGATGGCGTCGCCGGCCATGTAGTCGGGCACCTGGACCAGGCCCATCCCCGCGCAGGCCGCTTCCACCAAGGCTTCGCCATCATTGAGCCGAACCCGGGATTCGGGATGGATTTCCACGTCGGCGTCGTCGACCCGGAACTGCCACGGGCGCTCACGCTCCGTGGTGGGCTGACGGAACAGCACGCAGTCGTGCTGTTCGAGCTCAGCGGGGGTCTGCGGCACACCGCGGGCGTCGAGATAGGCGGGGCTCGCGCACACCAGGAGGTATTGCCAGCCGATGCGGCGCGCCACCAGGCGCGAATCGGCCAGGGGCCCGATGCGAATCACCGCGTCCAGGCCTTCGGCGATGACGGCGGCGAAACGATCGGAGAAACGCACGTCGAGGCTCAAGCCGGGGTGGCGTGCCGTCAGGGTGGCGAGCAGCGGCAGCACGACGCGCTTGCCGTAGGTGAGCGGCACGTCGATACGCAGCACCCCCGTCGGCTCGCCCCGCACCCCCTCGGCTTCCGCGCGCAGCGCCTCCACCTCGTCGAGGATGCGCTGGCAGCGTTCGAACAGGCTCTGCCCGTCCGGGGTCAGGCTCACCTGGCGGGTGGTGCGGTAGAACAGCTTGACCCCCCACTGCGCCTCGAGCCGGCGGATGCTCTTGGCGATGGTGGAGGGGCTCTGACCCAGCTCCCGGGCCGCCTCGGCAAAGCTCGCGTGCCGGGCGGCGCGCACGAACACCAGGATCTGCTGGATGTTGTTCACCGTCCCTCACCCGCGTGATTAATGAAGAACCTTCGGCAATCTTAGGACACACAGGACGGTTCTTTCACCAACGTCGTTGCCGGACACTACGCTCCCGATCAGGCATTCGCTTGATACCGACAGCGGAGGCGCAACATGTCCACTTCCCAAGCCCAATTCGTGTTCGAGAACCCCGGCCCGGCGCCGAGCACCCTGCCCGGAATCCATCACGTGACCCTGGCCGGCGTGCACCAGGGGTTGCGTGAGCTTTCCGTCTGGCAGCAGGTGCTCGAGCCCGGCGCCGCCACGCCGCCCCACCGGCACGACTGCGAGGAAGTGGTGCTGTGCACGGCGGGCCACGGCGAGCTGCGCATCGACGGCGAGACGAGCCACCCGTTCGGCCCCGACAGCACGCTGCACCTGCCGCCGCACGTGCTGCACCAGATCGTCAACGCGGGCGACGAGCCGCTGCACATGGTCGCCGTCTTCAGCGCCACCCCGGTGGCCGCGTACCTGCCGGACGGCGAGGCCATCGAGCTGCCGTGGCGCACGTGAAGGGTGGAGCACGCGCAGAGGGCCAGGGCTAAACGATGTTCCACTCGAGCTGCTGGCCGGCGCCCTCGTCCTGGCCCAGCAGCCGCACCAGGGACGCAAGCGCCGGTTCCAGCGTCTCGGGCAGCGTGTAGGGCGGATTGATGACGAACATGCCGCTGCCGTAGAGGCCGGGCCCCGCCTTGCGAACCTGCAGGCGGGCGTCGAGCCAGTTGCGGGAGAGCTTTCGAAGCGCGCCAGGCAGCTCCGGCGCCGCCGGCTGCTCCAGCAGCGGATACCACACCGCGTAGGTGCCGGTGGGAAAGCGCTGCAAGGCCTCGCGCAACGTCGCCGCCACCTGCCGGTAGTCCGACTTCACCTCGTAGGACGGGTCGATGAGCACCAGCGCCCGCTTGGGCTGGGGCGGGAGCAGCCCGCGCAGCGCCTGCAGGCCGTCCTCCTGGGTCACCCGCACGCCCTTTCCCTGAAGGTTACGACCCAGCGCGGCGTAATCGGCGGGATGCAGCTCGTAGAGCCACAGCCGGTCGTCGGCGCGGGTGAGGGTTCGTGCGAGCCAGGGCGAACCGGGATAGCGGGTGAGGCGGCCGTTGGGGTTCAACTTTCGCACCAGGCTCAGGTACCGCTCCAGCGCCGGCATCGGCCCCGGCTCCTTCCAGAGCCGACCGATGCCGGTGGTGTACTCGGCGAGCTGAGTGGCGAAGCCGCGCCGCAGATCGTAGACGCCGGCCCCGGCATGGGTGTCGATCACCCAGAGCGGCTTGGGCTTCGCCGTCAGGTGGTCGAGCAGTGCAACCAGCACCAGGTGCTTCAGTACATCGGCATGGTTGCCGGCGTGGAAGGCGTGGCGATAGCTCAGCAATGCGGTTCGGCCTCCTGAGCCGTCGGTCTGGTCGAGGGCTGCCGCTTCGGCCGCGCAGTCCCGGGCCGGAGACTCGCCGCTAGCGAGGAGTGCGTCAACCTCGCCGCGCGCCCCGTCGGGCTGGGCGCGGAACACGGGATCGGCGTGCAGCCGGGCGACGGCCGCGGCGCCGGAGGGGTAGGAGCCGTTGCCGCGCGCTTCCTCCTCATTCTCGGGGGTGCAGACCGGCTCGCCGTTCACCATGAATGGCCGCGGACGCTCATATCGACTCTTGGCGGCAAAGGTCGACAGGGCGATCCGCCAGCGAACGGCGGAGCAGCATGTAGAGGTTTGGCGCGGCCTGTTCGGTGATGGGTGCGCCGAGCGCGTACGAGAAGCTGCCCGCGGATTCCGGAAAGGTCAGGGCCGCGTCCGCCGCGGCGAGGTTCCAGCGTGGGGTGCCGCGCAGACTTAGGGCGGAGGCCGAGGCCTCCTGGTCTCGCGCCAGGGCGGTGGAGCCTTCCGCGGGCGGCTGCGGCACGAGCGCAGCACTGTCCGGCAGGGCCTCCGGGTCGAGATAGCCCTGTAGGATGCCCGGCCGGAGCTCCGGGACGGTGTCTGGGATCTCGACCTGGTGGACCTGAGTGCGGCCGGACACCAGCAGGGCGAACAGCGCCGCCCAGTGAAGCCTAGGCGGACGAGGTGCCGCGGTAGACCGGAAGATCAAACCTGGATGATGCCGTCGTCGGCCGACAAGGGCGCCGCCACACGTCACAGACTGCGACGGAGTCGGTGAGCGGAAGCGCCAGCTCATTGCCGACAAGAGGCTCTAAGGAGAAACAAACATAGATAGAAAGTGCGACCTCGTCCGGAGGAGAATCGAGAATAGCCTTTCAGAGTTCAGCAACCACCCTGGTCTCGACCAACGCCTGCAGGTGCTGCGCGAGCAATTGGGGGACGTTTCCTCCTGAGACCAGTACCCCAGCCTCCATGTTTTTTTCCATGGCGTGCCCGGTCAAATTCGCGCTGGTGATGAAACACATCCTGTCGTCGGCTACAGCGACTTTGGCGTGGACGCGTCCGTCGGAGAAAGGGTCGGCCTTGTCTCGCCAAGCATAAAGTCTTGCCGCGGGGACCAGCGTCCTCATCTTGCCGATAGCATCGAAGGTGATGCTGCCGCCGTGGTCCTGAGACAATTCGAGCAGCATGGAGATGACCACTCCGCGATCATTTGCGGCATTCAGCGCCTTGACGATGGTCGAGACGTCATAGGCCACGAAGCTGGTGATGAACAGGGTCTGCTCAGCGGCGTTGATGACCTGGAGTAGCGCCTGCTCGGTTCGTCGTGCCGAGACGAAGGGTGTCGTCGGCCCCGTCCACACGAGTTCGGTGGATTGTTGATTGGTGGCCTTGGTGAAGACGTGGCCGGCGGCGAGCAGCATCGATGCCACTTCCTCGGCGTTTACAGAGGTGCTTCGCCAAGCGTCGATGAGCTGATCCACAACCTCAGCAGCAACGGGGGTGCTTACTGCGCCCGACAGCGCACCGGCTGCTTTGCTGGCATCAGTCCGACGAATCCGGCTGGCTATGGCCTGGACCTTCTCTGGAGAGACCAGACAGACCACGGCTGCGACAGCGTCCAAGAGCTTCTCCACGTCACAAGCCCTTGAAGAAAGCCGCGTCGATGCGTTCCAGGGTCGGAACCAGCAATGACCGATCCAGGTAGCGATTGCCGCGCTCGCAGGAGGTCTCAGCCACCAGGCTACAAGCGTGGCACGCCGCAGCATGAAGTGAGCGATCTTTCTCGGGATCGTGCTCGGAGCAAAGCGGGTCAGAGGAGCAGATCTTCGAGCGATTCAAGGCTTGCTCCAATAGGCGACCCAGATTCTCCGGCTTGCCGAGATCGACGAGACCGCCCAGCGTTCCATCGGAGTCCGCCGCTGCCGTGTAGATGAGGATACCGGCCTGCGGACTCTCGCCCGAGGTGTCGGCATAGATTCGCTCGCGGATACTCGCTGCGTTGTAGCCGCACTCCAACGCCAGCTCACGAATCAGCAGGTGCGAGAGTGTGTGGAGCATGGCGTAGCGAATGCCGGGGTAGCCCTCGTCAGGATCGAGATGACGTGAATTGCGCCATCCCCTGTGGCCTCCCCGGTGCATCTTGTCGACCTGCGCGACGGCAGGTAGTGCTTCCCAAGCGACGAGCGCCTGCTCGTCGAACTGGATGAAGATACCCTCACCATGCACCTGGTTTGCAGGAACCCAGTCCGGTTTGCCTCGTGAGAGGTTGGCCATCTGGGGCCGTTCGTTCGGGTCACCCGTTTCTTCGGGCGCCTCCACGCGAGTGAAACCGAGTAAGGCATTGACCTCACGCAGTCGCTCCAGAAGCAGCACCCTGCTGATGTGCTTCGCAAAAGCCGGTGGCGTACCGACCTTCTTGCTCATGAAGTGCGGGTAGTCCGTGGGTGGGTTCGCCTCTGTCAGCACGTCCCACTCGGGGCCCTTGATGTCCGCCTCACCTACGACTTCCTGTCCGACACCAGTACGGTGCGCCTTGATGGCCGACCAGATCGCCGCCGCTGGATATTTGTCGATCCCTGGCAGCGCCCCGGTCTTCTTCAAGGTCTTCACCGTCACCGACACTTCGGCTTCGGATTCCAGTTCCTCGAAGAACTCCCAACCATCCTGGATCAGCTGACTGAGTGGGTCCTTGGTCTGGGGAATCGCGAGGGCGGAGAGCGTAATCGGGAACCAGCTATTCGTGGCGCCCAATAGAACCGCCCGCGCCTCCTCGCCACATTCGTTATCGAAGTGGTCGAGGTGGGGGTGGCGGCCCCGACAGGCTGGGAGATTTACCTTACCTGCCCTGCCGAATGCTTGCGCGAGGTTCATCGCAGACCCGCATTCGTCACACTTTACCCACAGGTTTTCCGTCTGGAGAGAAGCGCCACTCTCGATGAACCGAAGTGTGCCTTTGCAGCAGCTCGGTCCCCGGTGAGCGAAATAGTGCCATGGAAAATCATCCAGATGCCCGTCACGACATGCCAGAAGCAATCTAGCCGGTACTACATCTGCATTCCATGCCCTTCCTTTTCCATCCCAACCGCGACACGACTCATGAACGAAACGTGTCATCTCTGGCCGATATCGATTTTCCTTGATTCTGAAAAGTCCTGACTCGATCGGGGACAGCAGGCCGCACTTCACGCAGCGCATCCAACGCGGGAACGGCCGAACGGGAACGCCGATGTTGGCCTCGGCCGACCAGACATCGACGAGCTCGCTTTTCTGGAACGGCGGCATCCGCAGGTTCTCGACCTGTGCTCCAAGCACCTTCCGAACGGCGGCCAGCAGTCTGGCTTCCTGGATTGGTTGGCAGCGGTCCTTCTCCCATCGGTCGATGCCGAGCGTCACGACGGACAGGCTCGGCAGGTCGATCAATGCCCCTGGCCCGTAGGTCCAGAGCAACTGGCTGGGTCTAACTTCTCCGACTGGAGTCTTATTGGTCGTCGTCATGTTCAATCCTCATCCTTCGTCGCAGGACGAGGCTTCCAATTGTGGTCGTCCGAGATGCGGCTGGTATTCATGATCAAGCGCACACCGGGCTCCACCTCACGCATCGACATGGGCACGGTCCAGTTGTCCCAGGCCTGGATGCCCGGTGACCTGATCAATGCAACGGTCTTGTCCTTCTCGGGGCCGCGCTTCTCATAGGCCAGGATGCGGCCGCCTTTGCCCACCTCCTTGGCCCACTCGTCTGCGCGCTCCTTCAGTTCCTGTTCGGCCAGGCTCTTGGTGCTGGACAGTTCGCTGACATTCCATGCCCGTTTGACGAGCACATCGATGGCATCGGTGATCTCGCTCTGATCTGACTTGTCCAACTTGCCTGCCCCCTCGTTGGGGCTGAACACATCGTTCTCCAGGCGCATCAGGCTCAGCAGCGAGCCGGTCAGGCCTCGGTCCATCGCGCGCGGCGAGAAGGGTGTCACCGACTGCGCTTCGACGTGCTTGTAGAAGGTGGCGTGGTAGTGCTCGAAGGTCTCGTAGTGCGAGAGGTCGCGTGGCCGTGCCCAGGTGAGCACGGTGCAGACCAAGCCTGGAAAGGAACGCCCCACACGGCTGGTGGCCTGGATGTATTCCGCCGTGCCCTTGGGCTGGCCATTGACCGCCATCAGTCCCAGCCGGTTGACGTCCACCCCCACCGACAGCATGTTAGTGGCCAGCACCACGTCGATCGCCCGGGTGTCGCCCTCTTGCCACTTGGTCACGTACTTGCCGGCTGAGTCATCGAACTCGGACTTGAACTTCACCTCGAGGTTGTCGAGGTACTTCGGGATGTCCTGGCTGGAGACGCGGGATGTCAGCTCGCGGATGTTGCTGACGCTGCGTTGCGCCAGCGCGGGGCGCTCGACCATGCTCATCTGCACCCGATAGGAACGCGTCTGCACGTCGTCCTCGGCCAAGCGCTTCATACCCCCCAGCTCTCGCAGCGAGTTGAAGTAGCCGACCATGGTCATGTAGGGGTCTGCGGGCTCGCCGAAGCGGTCGAACAACGCCTGAGCAGCGGTCAGGAATGCCGTGTAGACGCGAATCAGCATCGCAGGTCGTGAACTTCCGGGAGAGCAGACCCCGAGGTAGCGCCGTCCCGGCTTGTCCTCGATGGGTCGTTGGACAGAGAAGTAGTTGTCCTCCACGTCCAGCCCATGCGGCGGGAACACCGACACTTGGCGCATGAAGACGTTGTTCACCTGCTCGCGGGCCTTACGCACCGTGGCGGTCGACGCGATGATCTTCGGCTTGACCATACGTTCGCCAAACTTCCAGCCGCACAGTTCGTCCACGGCCGTCTCGTACAGGCCAACCATGGTGCCGAGCGGCCCACTGATCAGGTGGAACTCGTCCTGGATGATCAGATCCGGCGGTCGGATCGGGCTCATATTCTTGACCTTGGTCGCACCGAGTCCCCTGCCGGCTTGGTGATTGCCATTGCAGTCCGCGCCCTGCCATAGCAGGCCGTGCCGCTCGCATTCCTGGCCAACCCGGCCGAACAGCGTGCGTACCTGGCCCCGCCACGCCATCATGGCGAACTTGTCCACGGTGGCGATCATCATCGTCGGGGGACGGTGGTAGATCTCCTCGTCCACGACGAGCACCGGGATGCCCGGGTGAGGGAGCTTGCTGGACTTGCCCTTAGAGAAGTCACAGCGGCCTTTCTTGTCGCCGCAGTAGACGAAGGTGCGCCCACGCCCCTTGTCGACCTCTACGTCGCGCCCAGGGGCGACTTCGGAGCCACACCAGGGGCAACTGGTCAGTTGCGCGGGAGACGCCGCCCCGGCGTTGTACTTGCCGGGGTTGCGGATGTCCTCGATGGCCCGATGGCTGTCCTCGGTTGTGCCCGGCGTCACCTTGTTGCCGACCCACAGTCCGATGGTGAAGGGTTCGGTGCCGAGCGATTCGTCACCCTTGGCCAGCGCCTCGCGACGCAGCACCTCCATCGCACAGATCAATGCCGTGGCACGCTGGAACTGCTGCAACGTCAGAAGGCGAAGGGTGTAACGCATGATCACGGCGAGACCGCGCGAGCCGTCGTAGCCGCCCAGGTTGCCCTGCATGCGCCGAATGGCCATGGTGAAGGCGGCCACACCTAGGTAGGCCTCGGTCTTGCCGCCACCGGTGGGGAACCACAAGAGATCGGCATAGGCTTCGACGGGCTGCATGCGATCCGGGTGCGTCGGGTCGGCCAGCGATGGGATCGACAGCAGCAGGAAAGCCAACTGGAACGGGCGCCAGCTGCGGTTCTTCAGCACGTCGCACTGGTCGACGGTGACGTCCTTACCGCGCCGGATTTCGAGGGAGTATTGGCTACGCACGCGCTGCGTGGCCATCGCCTGGTTGGCGAAACGGAAGGCTGCCAGCGCTCTCTCGTCGCTCTTGAGAGTATCGATGCCCTGCTGCAGACGCGTATGGATCTCCTGGCATCGATCCATCGCCTGTCGGGCCTGCGCGTCGTAGCCGAGCACGTCGACACTGACCCGAGCACGCTGCTCGCCGATCCACGCGGCGTAATCCTTGGTCAGCAGATTCAGGGCATCGACCAGTGGATCGATGTCCAGGTTGGCGAGGCGCTGCATGTCGAGCAGACCACTGCTCACCATTTCTTTCATCGCCGGTCGGTCGGCAGGATCGAGACCCGGTGTCTCGGTGACCTGTACCTCGTACTGCGGCATGACGGTGGTGCGCACCTCGGTGGCCAGCGTCACGTCATCCGCCGTGTCGGCATGGACGGCGACGCCATGACCCACCGCGAACTCCACCCGGTTGCGGTAGATCATCTCCAGCGATTCACGCTCCGGGTCCATGCCGTCCGCATCCAGTACGGGCCGGCGGCGGAAGATGGCGCGCTTGGGGGCTTCTGCTTCCGATCGAACGATCAGCTCCGGCTGGAACACCCAGGCGGAATCCCGGTTGGTCTCGGGTTCTTCCTGTGCATTGACCAGGAACAATGTCACCAGGCGGTCACCGTTCGCGTTCTTGGCACGCACGGAGCCTTGCACCCGCACTTCGGGATAGCTCTTATCCGGCGCTTGATGGGGGATCACGCCTTCGGTGAGCGGCAGCACCAGCTTGCCGCCGCAGGGGATGCGCTGCCATACCTTCGCCTTGGTCTGCTCCTCGGCGCCGGTCTCCTTGTTCTTGCGGGTGCGGGAGATCTCGTGCTCGTCGCTGCGCTCATAGCGACCCCAGCGCACTTCGATCTCGATTCGCTCGGCGTCGCCATCCACGCAAAAGGTCATGCCGAGGCTACTCGGCACCAGCGACTGATTGCTGGCCGCGTCGATCTCGTCTGCCGCATCGGATTCGGGCTCGACACGCCCCGTCGCCGTGCCGAACTCCGCGCCTGGTTCGTGCTGGCCTGGTGCTTGGGGATCGCTAGGCTCTTCGGCATCGTCGTTTGCCAGTGGCCCTTCGAGCCCTTCGATGCCGCCCTGTGCTGCCTCACGCGGAGCAAGCTTGCCCACCAGATAGCGATCCCGCACACCCATGTCGACGATACGCTCATGAGGACCGCCAGCCGGACCGAGCAGATCGTCCATCACGGCCAGTTGCAGCAATTCGCGGATATAGGCGAGTTCCTGCTGATGCTGGGGTGAACGGGCGTCAGACCCGACCGTCGGCACGTCGGCGATGGTCTTGTGTAATGCCTTGGGCAGGGCTTCGACGAAATCGGTCCACTGGACCCGACCAATACTTCCCGAAGACGGTGGCGTGAGTGCAGTGAGGCCGATCGAGACGGGGTCGGTGACCGACAGCAGTCGGTCGAAATAGAGCGTGGTGGTCTTGAGATCGGAACGAACCCGCAGCACACGCCCGACACGGGTGATGTCGCCAGCGGGGTTCAGGACCAGAACCCAGTCGTCCTCCTCGATGGCCTGATAAAGGGAGCGTTCGCCCCTAAGAACCAGGGCGTAGGGCGCAAGCCTGTAGTCGGTGCCGAGACCATGATCAATGGCGATCCATGCGTTGGGGTTCGTGTTGTGTGCCATGCCAGCTTCCCTCAGGCGCTTCGAATAGGAATCAGCGTCCCGAGGTACGCTTTGTTGTCAGCTCTGGTCTTCTTCTCATAACCCAGCGCATCACAGACCGCTTCGATCTTCTGGCAGAAGACATCCGCGTTCAGTGGGATCATCCAAAGCTCGCCTCTGGTTGGTTCCTCCCGGTTGGTGCTTTGCCACTGCACCTCATCGTTCAGAGGATGCTCGGGTCTGAACGGATGAACATTGAAGATCTTGTGGTCGACCTGGGTGATCCAGGACGCGCCCACTTCCGTGATCGCACCCCATGACACCTTGGTGTTCTCGCTCGTCACGAAAAGGACAAATATTTTCTGGGTCGAATAGCTCTCTACGAAAAAATCTCTCAAATAGTCGTAGACACCTCTGCCTTCGGGTACGCGGCAGATTTCATCATCACAATTCGTGTACAGGATGTCCTCGGCCGGCACGTTGTTGTGCAGGAGCATCTGATAAATGATGTCGGCGAACGGTTTGTCAGGATAGGTCTGACTGATGAGTATCTTTTTCTTCTGGGAATCGATGAGCGACTTCAGCCCAAGGTCTGGGCTGTTGTCGTTTATCGATTTTGTGATGGCACCTTCGATCGCTTCGCGAGACAAACCAGAGCCAAGGTCCAGCAGGTTGTTGGCGGCTTCTTCGCTTGCCTTCCTGCGGAAGTCATCGACATTGCGCCGGAGCCGTTCCTCATTGTCTTTTTGCTCGTCTTGCTTTTTCTGCTTCTTCTTCGCCTTTCCTATGTCTGTGAAAATTTCTCGCTTTCTCAGAATCTCCGCCAGCAGCTCCTTCCTCACATAGTCCAGAACTGCGATATATCGCGGATCGTCAGATTTGTATCCCTGGCGGTTGCTCAATGCCATATCCGGCAGTTCGGTCAGCTCGAACAAGTCGACGTGTAGTTGCCCAACGACATAAACCTCATTCAACTTGTTCTGGCCAACGACAGGTAGGATATTGAACTCCCCCATCTTTTTGTTCGCGAACAGCGAGATGAAGTTATCAGGAAAATCCGACATCTCGGCCTTGCGACCTCGCGTCGTTTTGTATGTCCCGATCCAACCGGCGATCTGAAGGGTGTATTCGTGCTCGACCCCTTCGTTGTCCTTCATGACCAGGGGAATGGCTTTCTCGTCCCTGCTGGTGACCAGGTCCATTCGCCTTTGTGGATAGATATCTGGTACGAGGTCGATCAATGGCGAATACTCATCACCAAGCGCGATCAGCGTGCCGAGCTCCGCCATCACGTTTCTGTCGAAATCGTCGATCATCTCGGATTCCTGCCCCCTGATGACGTGGATGCGAAAATCAGCATTGATCAAGGGAAAAATCTTCAGAAGATTGCGCTTTACGGCAGCAAGCGTCTTGTGGAGTCTGTACTGCGGGTTGCGCATCACGATGGCGGAGCCATGGTCTACGACATGATCGAAAGTGATGTCGGCGTCGGCAATTGCTTTGAGCTTGCTGCCTTCATCTGGATGGCGAGAAAGGACGAATCCTGACTTCTCGCCATCTGCCACGGTCAAGATGTCGACATTTTCAGACACCGACAGCGCAGCCAGTTTCCCGACTCCCTTGCGTCCCATTTTTCGGCGCGCACCAGACTTGGAGAACGAGTCGGCTTCTTTGATTCGTGAAACGCCAGCGACATTTAGATAGTTGGTGATATCGCCCTTCTCGTAGGACATGCCGTGGCCATCGTCTTCAACCCGGATGTCATCCTTGTTGGCAATGATGTAGACGTTCTTTGCGTCTGCGTCATACGCATTGGCAATCAACTCCGCCAGCACGTAGTAAATGTTCGTGTAGAGATTCGGGCCGAGAAGTTCCAAGATGCGCGGATCGACATTCAATTGATACTCTTTCATTCTTTCGCCCCCTCGGTCACTACTCTATAACGCGCTCCGCGCTTCTCACCGTGGCGCTCGACGCTGCCACTCGCGATCAGGTCGGCGATCGCGGCGTTCCACTGCCCGTCCGTGATCCCGGTCGCGGCGAGGATGTCGGACTTGGCGCGCCAACCGGAATGGGCTTTCAGGTGCTCGAAGACGGCGTGAACTGGGGCTGCGTTATACTGGCCGCGCGGTTCGGCAGCCGTAAGGTTGTTGCCCTCGTTTGCTGGGCTAGCATCAAAGTCCAATGAGGGCTGTGATGTAGCTGCGTGCCCGGTTCGCTTGTTGCGTGGGGCACGGGTCGCCGATCCTGTGGTCTTGGCTCCGTGCAAGCCTCGGGCGACTTCTTCCTCGTAACGCTGTCGGTTCAACTCCGACAGCCGCCGCAGCACTTCGATACGCGCGGACTCCGAAATGGTGAAGCGAACGCGGTCGTTCTCCGGCAGATAAGGCACTTCGTGGAAACCGTGACCAAGGTCGAGGTCGTCCCAGCGATAAGCGCGAGTGATTGCCAGATCAATTTCCTGATGAAGTTCGCGTATTGCTTCAACACGGGAATCACTATCCAGTGGATCATGGAAGCGGTTGTAAACTTGAGTCATTCCAATTGAGTCGTCGGCCATAAACTCATCCCGGAGTCTGTGATAAAGACCACCGAGATGGTCAAGCTCATCCCGCTCAGTAACTATCGGCATGGGCCAGGTTTCGAGAGCCTCAGATGTGGAGTACTTCATGGTCGTCATGCCCATGGTTCCACACGTCCAGTAGGCCCAAACCGTATGCAGGGACGATTGCAGACAAGCGAAATCAAAAAAATCGTCGAAGAAGTACAACTTTGTTGCTTCATTCATTACGAAGCTTGTCGAAACAAATCGGAAGCACAAGTGCTTTGACCTTCTAGAAGACGCAAGTATGCGATCGCGTCTTGACAGCTCATCCATGAGCTTGGGTCTCAGGTCCCAAAATTTCCAGAAACAATCCTGGTGAATTTGCCCGGTGAGAGATTCTCGGTAGGGTTTAACAAGCTCTTCAACACGTCGAAAAGCCGCTTCGTATTTGCGCGCCCGTTCCTCTGGCCAATCTCTGAAATAAATTACCCAGCGATACGGTTCCAGCTTCGGCATGGTGTTTAGGTCTTGCCCGTTGAACAGAGGAATGATCACCTCCGCACATCTGGGGTCATTGTTAAGCATCGACCTGCGCTCTTCGGCCGTAAGCTCAAAGCCACCGCGCCCCATCAAGTCCTGGCCTTGGGAGAACAGGCCCTTCAAAGCTCTGAGCTTCATTGGACGCTTGATCTGAAAGTCTTCTTCCAGTGCACCATTTATTGCTGGCACGGTTCGATTGTCCAAGACTTTCTGGCCTTGCCAGCCATTGCGGGCAACCCATGCAATTGAGACGATCACGGCTGCGTTACCCGGCCAAGCCATCCTTGAGCACCCCCGATAGACGATTCCTCCTGCTCCGATAATCTGATCCAGACAAACTACGCGGGACCCAGTCTCCGTAATCGACTTTGTTGCTAGAAGGCCAAAACACCCTTTCGGCGCGAGCAAGACAAAGGCTCGCAAATAGAAATAGACGCAGAGATCTGGCGACCCCACGACATCATTGCGAACAAGCTTCAAGTACTCTTGATACGCCGAACCAAAACGGCGTCCGATCAAACGACCACCGCTGAAGGGAGGATTGCCGACGACGGCATCGAAACCCTGAGCGTCCCGTGCAAACACCTCGGGAAAATTCAACGGCCAATGAAGTGGTAGACGTGGGGGCTTCTCTGCGGGTAGCTCGGCGGAGAGCGCGACGACCGATCGCCGATGCATCAAAGCAAGCGCGTCGCGGTCGCCGTCGATCGCCTGTCCGGCTTGGATGGCCAGCGACGCCAGCGCGTTCTCCAGTGCCGTGCCGCCGCCCGATGCAAGCACCTCTCCGATGAACGCATCGGCGATGCATTCCGGCACTTCGAGCCTGCGACGCGCATCGGCATCCAGGCTTGCCATGGCTTCGACATCACGGATGTCCCGGATCGGCATCGCGCGCAGTCGCTGCCGCAGCTCAATCGCTTCGCGAACCGCCTGCTGGATGTTCTGCCCGAACAAGCGTTGCTGGCCTTTCCCGGTCGGCACCATTGAGAGCTCGGTGAGCTGATCGAGACGATGGATGCCGAGCAGGCTGTCGCCACAGCGTAGGTTATGGTCGAGGAAGCCGAAGGGCCGCCCCTTGGCCAGCGTCACCAGCCAGATGGAGAGCTTGGCGAGTTCGACCGCCAGGGGGTTCAGGTCCACACCGTAGAGGCAGCGTTCGGCGATGAGGCAGCGGGCGATCACGGTGCGGGCCTCGGTGTCGCGAGGCAGCGGTTCTTTGGTGTCGGGCGCATCCAGCACTTCGCCATCCACGCTCACCGTCTTTCCACTGCCTTCGGCCAGTGACCAAGCCTCGACCAAGCGATCAGCCAGCCAGCGGCAGGCCTGCACCAGGAAGGCGCCTGAGCCCATGGCCGGGTCGCATATCTTCAGGTCCAGCAGTTCGGCGGGGGATTTCAGCACCCACTGCTCACGCGGGGTGCCTTCTGCCGGTCCCCCGTAGGCGATCGGCGTCAGGGTCTCGGTGACGATGGCCTCGGTGAGCCATTTCGGCGTGTAGTGAGTACCCGTCTCGCGACGGTCGGAGCCGGTGGTGACGATGAAGGCCCCGGCAGGGTAGACCAGCGGATAGCCCCATGGATCGGTGCGTACCAGATGGGCAAAGGGCTTGATGCGGTTACGAAGGCTGGTGTCCCCATGGCAGGCGGCCAGCAGACGGTCGGCAAGGGTATCGTCGACCGGCTTGGCCAGATCGTTGCGCACACGGCTGGCGGAACTGCCGGAGCGTTCCTGAAGCAATTCGGCCAGACGTTCAGCGCCGTCGAGACGGGCGGATTCCAGCTCGGCCAACCTGACCCAGGGGGCCTTGGCATTCTTGGTGCCACCCAGTTCCAGCGTGACCTCGGCGGTGCGTTTGACGGTACGCTCCAGCAGACCTTCGTAGACGTAGCCGATCTGTTCGACGTCCAGCGCGCGGTAGGACAGCGTCCTGCCCTGGAACTGCTGGATGGCCTCCAGCAACAGCAGCACGGTGCGGTTGTCGATGGGCAGCGGTTTGGCCGTGTCGGTACGCCAGTCGGAGCCCTTTGCGCGACCCTCCAGGAAGGGGAACCGATCCGGGTCGAACAGCGAGCCACCCAGTGCGGGCAGTCGCAGGTTTTCGTGTTCGATGCCGCCGAATACGGCGCGGAAGATCGCCAGCAGGCGCGACCAGGCATCCCAGCGGCGTTCGAGGATCTCCTCGGATTCTTTGCGCAGCTGCATGCGCAGGGTCGAGAGCGCGTAGTTGGCCTCGTAGCGCTCGTCGCCGAGCAAGAGCAAGCCGCGCTCTTCGGCCGCGAGCAGGAACACCAGACGCATCATCACCGTCAGCGCGGCCTCGTAGAGCACGGGCTCCTTCACGTCGCGCAGCAACTCGCGATCGCGGTCCTGGTCGGCCTTGTCGAGCGCCTGGATCAGCACTTCCACGGCGCGCCGCACCTGCTCACCGAGGGCGTCGGTGACTTCATCCTGATACTTCAGCGAGCGGTCGAACAGTGCCGGCAGTTGCTCGGCTTCATCGACGAAGAAGCGACGAATGCCCAGCAGATGCACGAATGCCTGGAGGGTGATGGGCTCCTGGCTCCAGATGCGGGCGTACCAGCTGGCGAAGGTGGTGACGGCGCCCACTGGGGCATCGACCAGCATCCAGCGCTCGCCATTGGTCACTAGCCCGAGGCGGCAGCCTGTGGCGCGGCACAACTGAACCATGCGATCGGCCGGGGTGGCGGCCCATCCATCCTGCTTCAGGGTGGCATCGAGGTCGACATCCTGGCCGTAGGTGTGGATGTGCATCAGCGGCTTAGTGCCACGCTGCTCATCGATCACAGCGAGATCCGGAGCCAGCATGACGCCATGCTCTGGCAGGGCGGCACGCAGGTTGGCCGCACACCAGTCGGCGCGCTTCAGGACGTCGGCTTTGCCATCCTCATCTATTTCCAAGCCACGCGCCAATACCTCATCGATCCAGGCGGTGTGCAGCTCGGGAAATTGTGGATCATCCGTCTCTAGCGCCTCACGCCATTCCTCATATGCCTGTCGCAGCCGTTTGCGCTTGATTCCGTCGAGCTCTTCCAGGCCTTGGGGAAAGGCCTCCTTGAGAACGGGAACGGCGAGGAACGGACCGGAGATCTCGATCAGCCCGAGCCAGTCGTGGTGCAGGTCGTGATTGCTCATGCCGCACCCCCTTTCATGGCTGACTCAGGAACCAGGAAGACGACTGCAACCGGGAAGGTGCGATCATCGAGCTTGGCATAGCGGGTCTCGATGGCCTGCACCTCCTGGATGCGCTCGGCCGGAATGCGCGCGAGGCGCGCCTCCAGCGCGGCTGTATCGCGCCTGAGTTGGGTGCGCTCGTCCTCGGTGAACAGCGACATCTGCTCGGGCTGCTGGTCCTTTTTCAGTTCGCTCTGAATCGCCTTCTCGAGCTCGTCCAGCACGGCGCCGATGTCGTCCATCTCTCGTTGCTTGCGGGTCTGCAGCGTGTTGGCCAGAAACTTGAGTCGATCTTTCGAGCGGACGTCGACTGCCTGCAGGATGGCGGGGCGAGTGCGATCGAAGCGCACCCGAAGGGCATCGAACAGCGAATCGTTCGCCGTGATGGGCTGCGCCTCGTCCAGCCACTGCTGGACACGCGTGACGCCCTCTTCGCGCCGGAACGACTGATCGCGCAGATGGCCGCCCGAGACGGTCAGTTCCTCGTGAAGGCGATGGTGGTTGCCACCGGTGATGACCAGCCGCGAGATGACGACCACAGCCGGACCCTCGATGCTGCCATCCGGCAATGTGCTCACGGTGACGCGATGGAGTTTCTTCACGTCGTCCTGCGCCCAGACCTCGGCGCGCAACAGCCGCAGGCACATCTGCACCAATCGATGATTCAGGTGGACCAACACGACATCGTCTCGCCCCTTGGCCACGGCGTGGTCGAAGGTGATGGGGCGTATCTGTTGGGTATGCGGGTGACGCAGGCCCTCCAGACAGCGCGCCCATGATCCCGAGAGCGGTGGCATCCTGAATGCGCTGCCTTGGGGTGCATCTGCGAGGGCGACGGGTTCCAACGGGGGGCGGCCCGCCAGCGCGAGACCAGTCTTCACCGACATCTGGATGTGATCGGGCGTGAGGTGAAAATCCTGCTGGGTGGCGAGGAGTCGTTCATGGAGCTTTGCGACGCGCTCCTTCATCTCACGTTCGGCACGCACGAAGCGCCTGGCCTTGGCAATCTTGGCCTCCGCGAGGCGGGTGTCCAGATCCTTCAGCGAGCCTTCGATGAGCCCGGACATCTGGGGCGCGATGACCGGATTGACGCTGCCCATGTCGGCGCGCATCGACTCCAGTTTGCGCAGCGCACGCAGGATGTCGTCACCATGGCCACCGACCGAGGGATGACTTTTGTCACCGCCGTCGACGGGGTGCCAGATCAGCACCTCTTTCTCGCGTTGTCCGTGACGGTCGATACGCCCGTTGCGCTGCTCCATCACGTTGGGGTTGTAGGGGATCTCCAGGTGGATGAGGCAATTGCAGTGGTTCTGCAGGTCGATACCTTCGGAGGCCGCATCCGTGGCGAGCAGGATGCGGACGGGGGAATCCTTGGGAGATGCCTGGAAGGCTGCCTTGGTGGGCTCACGCTCACCCTGAGTGAGTCCTCCGTGGAGCAGACCGAGTCGTTCGCCACCGAAACCATGGCTGGCGAGGATCTCGTGCATCCACTGGTGGGTGGTGCGGTATTCGGTGAACAAGATCACGCGGCGATCGTTCCAGTGACCTCCCGGTTTCAGATTGGCTGAGAGCCAATCGAGGATGGCTCTGGCCTTGGAGTCGGTCTGGTTCTTGGCGCGCTGCGCCCATTGCCTCAGATCGGTCAGCATGTGTTGCTGTTCGTGAGTCAGCGGCTGGGATCGGCGTGATGCCTCCTCGACGGCCTCCGACTGGGCGTTCTCGACTTCCTGGTCGTCGGCGTAATCCTCGTCGGCTTTCAGGATGGCTTTGCGCAGGATGCGCTCGGTCATAGCATCTTTCGCCTTGGGCTTGGCGCCATTCGACAGCGAGGCGACGTGCTTCTCGAGCGTGGAAGCGAACGCGGCGGGCGATGAGGACAATCGTTTCTTGAGCAGTTGATTGACGAACGAGGTGCCGAATGTGCTGCCGGTCTTCTCCGCGTCTTTCTCGCGACTGGCACAGTAGTCGGTCAGTTTCTGGTGTATCTCCCGTTCCTCATCCGTGTAAGGAACAGCCAGCGCCTGGAGTTTGCGCTGGGCATACAGGGGCTTGCCGTCAGCATCGACGAGATCGCTCTTCAGGCGACGGATCATTACCTGACTCAACTGCTTCTCGTCGGGGAGAATGTTTCGGGCGAAGCGCTGGTCGTCCAGCAACTCCAGCAGCGAGGTGAAAGACTCGGTGTAGCCATTGTGCGGCGTGGCGGTCAGGAAAAGGCGATGCTGGAAGTGCGGGCTGATCGCGCGGATGAAGCGGGTCCGCTGACTCTCGAGGGCGTAGTGAGCCCCGGCTGCAGGGGCAACGTTGTGCGCTTCGTCGACGACCAGCAGATCGAAGCGCCGTGGATGGTCGGCATGTGGTGGGAGGACATCCCGTATGCTTCGCAAACCCTCACCACTCTTGGCCCAGTCCATCGAAGCGATCAGTCGTGGGTGCGAGGTCCATGGATTGGCGTGTATGCCGCGTTCACGCCGCAATTGCTTGATGTAGGCAGTGTCGACCACGCGGAAGTCGAGGCCGAACTTCTCCAGCATCTCGACACGCCACTTCTCCTGGAGCGAAGCGGGGCAGATGATCAAGACGGTACGGGCGCGGTGCCGGAGTAGCATCTCCTGGATGACCAGCCCCGCTTCGATGGTCTTGCCCAAGCCGACGTCGTCGGCGATGAGGAGGTTGACGCGGGCCATGTCGATGGCGCGTACGAGAGGGTCGAGCTGAAAGTCCTCGATGCTGACGCCGCTGCGGAACGGCGCCTGCAGAAACCCTCGGTCTGCATTGGTGACGGCACCCCATCGCACTGCATCAAGAAAGGCTTCGAGCGTGTCGGAGTCGTCTTGCCCGGTAATGGAAGGCAGGCCCGCACGCTCGATGACTTGTGCGCCGGGTTCGATCTCCCAGATGACCTCCAACTCCTCGCCGAGGCCATCTTCGTCGATGGAACTCAAACGGACGAGATTTTGCGTTTCGAAGGTACTAGCAGCCCCGGTTCCGACTTGATAATCGGCAGCGCCCTCTCGGACGCTAAGAACTCCCAGGCCCGAAGAAAGTGAGGCCGAGTGAACGTCGGCGACTAGCCACTGGCGTCTTCTGACCTCTACCAGTTGCCCAGACTCCGGCAAAGCCCGGTATGCTTCTCCGCCTGGAGCCGTATCCGCCATTACCGATGTCCCCCGCGCTTGTTGCTTGGTCGTTTTGCGCTACCATTGAGTGCATCGGATTTTTTCTTTCGAGCCCATACTGATCTCTTCACGCGAGAAGCCGCATCGCACGGCGATTCGTGCTCCCATATCCGGATCACTTCCCACCCTTCGGCGCGAAGCCGACGATCGGTGTCGCCATCTCTTGCCCTATTCGTTTCAATCTTCTCCCGCCAGAAATCCGCGTTCTGCTTTGGCCAGGTGGCGTGTAACGGACAGCCATGCCAGAAGCAACCATCCACGAAGACGGCGATTCGCAGTCTAGGGAAGACGATATCGGCGACTCTGCGAGGCTTCTCGAGGACCGGATAGTTGACGCGGTATCTCAGTGCCAGACGGGACAGTTCATGTCGCAAAGCGAGTTCGGCCTTGGTTCCGGATTGGCGCACCCTTGCCATTCGGCGGCTGCTGTCTGGCGATGATGGCTTTACGCGCGTCACCTCCTGCCTCATTAGTCTAAGTGTTGGTTGATGCTTCGCCCGATCGCGCGGCCCAGGTTGACCGGTACCGCATTCCCGATGAGGCGCCCAAGTACCTTGAAGTTGATCGCACCATTGTCGGCGGTAAAGGAATAATCTCGGGGGAAGCTCTGAAGTAGTGCGGCCTCACGAAGAGATATGGCTCGATCTTGCTCAGGGTGACCGAATCGACCACTGCCAAAGCCATAGCACTGAGTCGTCATCGTCGGCGCGGGCTTATCCCATTCCATTCGGCCATAGACGGCTGGGTAACTTCTCCCAGTATCTGCACGATGGCATTTCGCGACCAGATGATCCGGCCAATCTTTCCAGCTGCCTCCCGGCTTAGACGCCCTGATGCGTTTCAAGTTCGTATCGGAAAGCGTCGCCGCGGTATGTAATGGGTCCCGTGGCGATGCTTCTCCCGCAACGAGGGGCCGTAGGCGACCGATCGCCTGCCGAACGGTCCGCGGCTTGTTATGAGTGGGATGAATCATGCTTATGTCACCAATCCTTGAGGCCAAGAGCACCATCCGCTTTCTGGTCTGAGGAACGCCATAGGCTGAGCTATCTACGACGTCGTACCACACGCAATATCCGAGTCGCTTCAAGGCACGAACGAAGTCGTCGAAGACCGCATGCTTCGCTACCGTTGGCACGTTCTCCATCGTAACTATGTCCGGACGCGCCCCTCGCACCAGTCGGCCGAACTGATACAGAAGCCCCCATTTACCGTCCTCCGGGTTCAGCTGGTAGCGCTGTGCGTATGTTGAGAACGGCTGGCAGGGCGCACAGCCCGCAAGTACCCGAACATCGGCATTCCCGAACAGTGCCAGCAATTCCTTCGGCCGCACTTTGCTGATATCACGCTGTATGAATCTAGTGTCGTTGTTGGACTCGTAGGGATGGCGACAGGCCGGATCCAAATCGATACCGGCCGTGACGGGGATTCCTTCCAACTGGAGACCGTGAGTCAGCCCACCCGCGCCACAGAACAGGTCCACGCAGGCGATGCTAGACATCGTTGACTTCCAACATTGTTCGTATACCGCCGTGACTCATTCCCGTGGTCACCACCTGCGACTCATGCATCGCCCCGCCCTCTCTCTCCTTGCTGCCCCGGGTCGTCACCAGAGGCGGCGCCTGCTCGCACCCAGTCATCCACCTCTGAAAGCTTGAACTTCCACAATCTGCCGATCTTGTGGGCTGGCAGTCGCTTGTGGTCTATCCATCAATGGATGGAATTTGGCCACTCCGAGATGCTTCGCGAGGTTGTCGACCAAAAACCCAAGGCTCGTTGATCATCTACCGTTCCTGTTTTGCAGCGGCCGCCCCACATCCGGAGACATTACCTCATCCGGAACAGGAGGCAGACTGACTAAAGGATGCGACAGTATAGCGACCGAAACCAGATGGTAGCCGATGAATACGGACGAGGGTCGGCGGAAATCGGTCTGACCCAGCTCTTCCCGCCGCCCGCTTCCGTTCACGCCCACGGTGCCCTCCACGCACGCCTCCGGGACGACCGACACCAGGGCCAACTACGACAGTTGGCGCTACCGACCCAAACACGTCCCGCCGGTCGCGTCCCCGGAGCGCGGCCCCAAATCCAACTCCACACATCGTTAGTGGTGCGCGAACGAGAGCGGCGAACCAACCACCCGAGCTCGCGCAGTTTTTGAACGGCAACGGGAGCTTCGAGGGAATTCTCGGCTCCGAGCTGCTGGAGATGGCGGATGTCGCCCTCGATCCTGTGGCTGGCGCGTTCCTCGTTCGTTGGCACGACGGAGTGCAGTAGCACCCCTCGCAGAAGACACCGCGGCAGGGACGATCAACCGGTCGTCGGGTTGGTCGATCGGCCCTCATGGCCGGC
>JAWLHB010000070.1:0-23043 GCA_041690595.1 Lentisphaeria bacterium | reverse complement strand
TCCTCCCCGACGTCTGGAAAGCAAAGCGCGAAGCCAAGGCCCAAGCCGCGTAGGCGTCTGGCCCCAAAAACAACATGGGGTATTTTTGACGCTTACGGTTCCGAAACGCTTTGGCTGCGACAGAGGCCTCGCCAGGTCCTTCAAATGACAATCCAGCCGCGATGATGCGAATTCTGGATGCGTCTCGTGCGCCAAGTGTTTGCGCTGGCTTGGTTGTTCGGCTCTGCTGGTCAGCGTATCGCGTCGCGGAGGGCTTGGTCGAAATCGGTGTCGGGTCCAAAGGAGAGTCCGCTCAAGTGGGGAGAGGCGACGCGAATGAGATTCATGACGGCCCGTGCGCAGTCCTCGGGTGGGCGATCCTTGCCTTGTTCGATGGCGTTCTTGCTGGACGGCAGCCACTTCTGGCCTTCGGGTGTCTGTATCTGGATTTCAGTCATCTGGGTGCGCACGAAGCCTGGCCCCATCATGAATGCAAGTACCGAGGAACCTTCGTGCTTCAACTCCTTGGCGAGGAGTTCCGTGAAGCGAGTAACACCGACTTTTGAGCAACTATAGCCAGTTCCACCTGGTATCTGGTTGCCGCCGCCCATGTTGATGATAATACCGCTGTCGCGTTTCAGCATATGCGGGAGGACGGCGCGGCAACAGAGCATGGTCCCGCGAAGGTTGACGGTCACGTCGTGCCACCAAGCCTCAGGGTCGACTTCCCATACGGCCCCAATCGCGCCAAAGCTTCCGGCGTTGTTGAAGAGCACGTCGATCTGCCCAAAGGCGTCCAAGACTTGTGAAACCATCTGCTCAACCTGGGCAAGGTCGGTCACGTCAGCCTGCAGGGCAAGCGCCGTGCCACCATTCGCTTCAATGGTCCCCGCGGTCTCCTGAATGCGGTCAACTTTTCGTGCCACGCAGACGACCCTGGCTCCGTTGGCGCCGAACTCCAGGGCGAGTGCTCGGCCCACACCGCTTCCCGCTCCCGTGACGATCACAACTTTGTCATGCAGGTCCATCTGTTGCCTTCCTTGGGCTGAACGCGTGGATTCGCGATGGTGGCGGCTCGTGTTGGGCGGTGTTACTGGTGAGGAATCGTCAGATCAAGGGACTTGTTCGCTTGCAGAGTTGAAACGCCAATCCCCACGGGTCTCTCATCATAATCAGGAACGAACCATCCGGAAGATGTGTTTCGTTCACGATAGAAGCTCCAGCGGCAACCAATCTTTCGGAATCCGAAGCAGGATCGGCGCTGACAAAAGCAAGGTGCAGGATCAAGGGATCGAGGGATCGGTAATCTGGAACGCGATCTGGCGGGTTGCAGTAAATCTCAAGAACCGTGGCGTCGGAATCGGCGAGGAAGTGAGTTTGCGCCGGCAGGGGAAGATGACGGACGATTCTCAGTTGAAAATGCCGACAGTACCACGACGCAACCGCCACCGGATCGGATACATTCAAGGCGATGTGTTCAAGCTTCATAATCGGATGACGTAACGAGTGATTAGTCTTTGGGCGGTGGTACAGCCTCACTATTGACTGTCCGCGCCTGCTTTTCAACGCGATTCTGGGAAATAGCGGGGCGGACGGCAATGGCAGGGCCGTTGCAGACAACAGCCCAATCGCCGCTCGGGGAGCGTCTCCACTTTGTCGGCCAAGCCGAGGCCGATGCCTGCTGCCGGTGGCCAGCCATTGTATGGTGGCCAGCCATAATGTGGGAGTCCCCACCCGGCCTTGCCCTGACATTGTTCTTCATAAGTCCAAACCCAATGCCATCCTCCCGTTTGAACTCAGTTTCACAGAAACCGGCGTCTCTTTTCGCCCCTTGCCCCAACGGGGCTGCGGCCCATAGCCCAGGGTTGCCCTTGAGGCTACCCTGGGTAGGCTGCCCGCCCACGCATCAACCCCCATTCGGGGTTGCGTCCACGCCGTCGCCCCCTCCCCGCGTGAACTCAATTCCATGGGACTTATTAGTGAGGCGCTCTCCGAGCGGCGATCATGCGTGCAGCCAACTCCCCTCAAGCCAGAAAATCTCCCCCAAATGCTGCCGCGCCAGCCCATCGTGGATGCCATCGAGCGGGGGCATTGACTGTCCGTTGGGGACAGTGTCCGAGGTCAGTCTTCGGGTTGCTGGCCGAGGTTGTCGCCACTCAGGCTCTCGTGGTGGATAGCGTCGGCGTGGAAGGTGCGGGACCGTTTTTCGAGTTCGCGCGCCTTGACGAAGAAGGTCTCAGCCCGGTCGGGATCGCCCGCCTGTTTGAGGTGGTTTCCCATGTGATTGAGCAGCATGAGGGACTCCTCAAAGCTGCGAATGACCTGCCACAGCATTTCCCCAGTCGTTTCCATTACCCCCTCGAGCAGAGCGCTGTCGGTGTAGGCGTGGCCGGTGTGGCAGCGGAAGCGGGACATCTTTCCCTCGCCGATTCGCACGAGCGCACCGTGGCACTCAGGGCAGGTGAAGGGGGTCAGCGCGCCCAGTTCCATAACGCCCTTCTGGAATGCCGACTTGGCCCCGGCGATCTCCAGTTCAATTTTCATCCGCGCCTTTCCGTCGTCGTCCATGGTGATCTCCGCTACGCCTTTGGGGAGTGGCTCGCCGGCCAGTCGGCTCAGCAGCGAACCGATCTCCGTGGAAGGCAGCGTGTGAGTAACCTGAACATACTCCAGCGCGCTGCGGGGCATTTGCTCAAACCGCGCTTCGCTGGGTAGCTGCACGACCGTGACCCCGCCCAGCCGTTCGATGCTCCACAGGCCCGATGTGCCGTCGTCAAGCGCGCCGCTCAGCACCACGCCGATGGCGCGGGGGCCATACGTGTAGGCGGCGGAGCGGAAGAGCGCATCGATCGACGGGCGGAAGCGATTCTCCTTTGGCCCCTTCTTCACGCCGATCCGGCGGCCTTCGATCAGCAGGTGGTGGTCCGGCGGTGCGACGTAGATCGAGCCTGCTTTGATGGCCGCGCCGTCGTCGGGATGAATGGCCTCGAGCAGACCGCAATGGCTGAGGATGTGCGGCAGCCCGCTCTCCACGTATGGCGGGATGTGCAGGACGACGAAGACCGGCGCCGGCAGGTCGGCCGGCAGCCGCGAGACAACCTCGCGCAAGGTCTCAACCCCGCCCGCCGACGCCCCAATGACGATGCACCTTTGCGATGAACTCACTTGATCCTCCCTGAATCCGCCGGCACGTTCATGAGCGATTTGGTTACCGTTTCAGTGGCGCGGCGGTGGTGGCCCGCCCTGAACGGTGACATAACCTCAATATGGTCTTTCTGTGCAGGGTTTTTCAAAACGCGCGCTCATCCGAGGGTGCCAGCCTTTCACTGCTCCGGCGGTTGTCGGGACAGGGCGCGGATCTCTTCGCGTAAAGCGGTCACTTCGTCCCGGAGTTGGGCCAGTTGCTTGGCCCCTGCCACTTCGGCGTCGCTACTATCGGCGTCACGGCCGACGAAGAAGGTGGCGAGCGCGGCTGTCATGTAGCCGAAGACGCCAAAGGCGTACAGGGCCAGAATGAGGCAGAGTACACGCCCCTCGGCCGTCTGCGGCCAGTACTGCGAGCCCATCGTGGTCATGACCATGGCGGTCCACCATAGCGCCTCGCCGAAGTTTTTCGGGCCGCCGGGTGCCGCGTTCTCGAATGCATACATTCCTGCCGCACCGGCGAAGGTGACCAGCACGGTGAGGGTGATCACGTACCCGAATCCCCGTCGGTTCAGGCTCTCGCTCAGGGCCTTCATTCCGCGGTTCATCGAACTGATGACGCGAACCAGACGCACCCCCCGCCCCGTGGTGCCCAGACGGAGTAGCCGAAACGCACGGAGGGCGCGGAAGATTCGCAGCGCAGGGATCAGCAGCGAAATAGCGGTCAGCCAATTACTCTTGAGGTAGACGACTTTGTTCGGGGCCAGGACCAACTTCACCCCGAAGTCGAGAATGAAGATGACCCAGATAATCGTGCCGAGAAGATAGAAAAGCCGACTCTCACCGCGAATCAACTCCAGAACCAGGAGCACCAGCCACACGAAGGCGAGAACCAGCATCGGCGTTTCCAGCCAGCTCTCCAAACGTTGGAGCAGCTCGGATCGCTCCCGTTTCAGGACCTCCGCGTCCTCGGGCTTGGCGTCTGGATTTTCGCTGGTGTCATCTTCACTCATCGACTGTCCCTGCCTGTTACAACACTTCCTGCCGCCGAACGCTGGAAACTCCCGTTGCCTGGGCAGAGTGGCCTGCGGTGTGATGTAAGATAGGGTAGCGCCGCGATCGGATTGTTTTCAAATCTGCCGCTGTGAGAGCCTCGGGAGATGAGGGCGCAGGAGCAAGTTTGCATTGGCGTCGCACGGAGTATATATATATCCATGCGATGGAGGCTTGAGTATGACGGCACGAGATTATATCAAGCAGGACATGCTTCGCCAGATACGTGATGGCGCGTGGCGAGTGGGTGAGTGCATACCGACGCTGGATCGCCTGGAGCATGCATATCCATATAGCCGTCGAACCATTTCGCTGGCGGTGAGCGAATTGATGCGTCTGGGGATCCTGGGTACTCGCGGCAAGGCCGGTACGGTGGTGCATTGCATGCCGGGCAATGCCACGGTGGGGATCCTGGTCAACTATGGGCTGAGCACGCGGATCAATACGGATTTTGCGTACTCACTGAGCGATCGTCTGCAGTGGATTCTGCACGAAGCGGGACATGGGGTGCGAATGTATCATGAAACGCCTGGGTTTCTCGATAAGGGTGCCCTTCCTTCGCAGGTGCTGCTCGAGGATGTGGGCCGGAAGATGCTGGCGGGGCTGGTGACGGTGGCGAGCAATCTGCCGGTATGGGAGAGACGCCATCCGGATCGCAAGCTGGATCTGCCGGTGGTGAATATCTCCTATCATCCGTGCGACTATCGGGTGTACGTGGATCTGGAAGGGGGAATCGATGCCGGGGTGGAGGCGCTGGCCGCCACCGGTCGCAAAGCCGTCGGCATGATCGGGCGTCCCTATGCAGAGGCGGCAGATCGGTTTGCCGAGCGGGTGGCCGCTGCCGGACTGGAGACACGCCCGGAGTGGATCTTCAGTCATAAAGCTGAAGTGATGAACGAAGTCGTTGGCTACGAGGGCTTGCGGCAGATATGGCAAGCGGGTTCGTCGCGACCCGAGGCACTTTTCATCCCAGACGACATCGTCGCGAAGGGGGTGGCGCAAGCTGCGCTGACCTTGAGTATTCGTGTTCCCGAGGAGCTGGTGCTGATTTATCAGCAGAACGAGGGGATCGAGCATTTCTATCCGGTACCGATGCGGCGAACGTGCCTGCCGCTGAGTGAGATGGTCACGTCAAGCGTCGCGTTGCTGGAGCAGGTCATGGCCAATCGCCATGGTTCTGCCGTGGACATTCGCGTGAAACCAAGAGTGGAGTCAGCCGACGACTTTCTTACACCCAAGGAAGTGAACCATGCATGAGAGAGAAAAGTACTGCTCGTTGTAGCGATTATTGCCGTGCTTGCGTCGCTGCTTCTGCCGGCGCAGAGGCGGGCGCGGGAGATGGCGCGGCGCACCTAACCAGAAGCAGATTGAGCGGTATTCGGCTCGGGCCGTGGCGGAATGCAGTCGATCGGCTACCTTAGGGGAAAAGGGAGAGGCGGATATGAGCATGACACCGCGTCAGCGGCTGCTGAGTTGGCTGGGGGGAGAGCCGGTGGATCGGATGCCGGTGTGGCTGCTCTTTCCGTATGCGCCGACATCCTACTATGTCGACGTGCGCACGCATCCGCTGTACCGGCCCGTGTTCGAGGCGTCGAAGGGTCGGGCGGTCATGCTGAATCGGCGATCGCTGCCTGTTCCGCTCTTCACGCCGGAAGTCGTGATTATCCAGGAGAGTAGCAGCGAGGGAGGTGTCGCCGTAACGCGCCAGCGTTACCGGTACGGCGGCCATGAGCTGGTCGAAGAGACGCGCACAAGGTCGGATGGAACGGTGCGCAAGCCGCTGCTGTGCAGTGACGACGACCTGCGGATCCTGCTCAGCTTTCCGATCGAGCGTGACGAGGCGGTGTTGCGGCGTCACCTGGAGGAGGCGCTGGTGCGGTACGAGGTCGAACGGGCCGAGTTTCCGCTGGATTATGGGGCGATGATGCTGGACATGGGGGAGCCGATCGGCTTTCTCTACCAGCACAGCGATCTGGAGATGTATGCGATTTGGTCGCTCACGCAGGATGCGGCGGTCCGTTCATTTCTGGATGCGGCAATGGAGCGCCTGCGGGTTGTGTATGACTTTGCTTTGGAGCGCAAGCTGGCGGAAGTCTACTTCCTGGTGGGGAGTGAGCTTGCCTCGCCGCCGCTGGTCAGCCGGTCGACCTTTCAGCGGTGGATCGTGCCGTATGCGCGGGAGTTGATCGAGCGAATCCACGCGCATGGTGCTTTTGCGATTCAGCACTATCATGGCCAGATCGGCCAGATTCTGCCGGACTTTCTGACGATGGGGGCGGATGCGCTGCATACGATCGAGGAGCCGCCGGTAGGCGATTGCGCGATCGAGGCGGCGTTCGAGGTGGTGGGCGATCGACTGGGGTTGATCGGGTGCATTCAGTACGATTGCTTTCGCAGCATGAGCACCGCGGAGATGCGGGCGGCGGTGCAGGATCAGATGCGGCGGCTGGAAGGGCGGCGCTTCATGCTTTCGCCCAGTGCGGGCCCTTACGAGGAGAATCCGGGGGAGCGCGTCATCGCCAATTATCTGGCCTTTCTGGACGCGGTCTGTTCATGAGAGAAATTGCGGTGAATCGGGGCCGTTTCTGAGCTTGATTTTGAGGCTGCTGGGGGTATCTTTTTCTCAACCTGAGAAGGAGAGCGAATGCAGCTGGAAAGGGTCGTGCATCTGGGGCTTGGAAAGCTGGTGAAGGGGGATGGGCCGATCATCGCATCGGCGGTGCACGCGGGGCATGAAGTACGGCCCGAGATCGCGGCGATCATGGCGTTGGGGGAGGAAGATCGTCGGCGTGAAGAGGATCCCTTCACCGATCGCATGATCGGCTTTTCGCTGAATCGGATCGAGCTGAGTCGCTCGCGGTTCGAAGTGGATGTGAACCGTCCGCGGGATCGCGCGGTCTATCGAGATCCGTCGGAGTCGTGGGGGCTGAAGGTGTGGCGAGAGGGGTTGCCGGACTGGGCGTGGGAGGCTTCGCTGGCGCTGTATGACGAGTTCTACGGCGAGGTGCGGGCCTGGCTGGAGGAGCTGGTGGGGCGCCATGGCGGCTTTGTCATCCTGGACATTCACAGCTACAATCACCGTCGCACCGGGCCGACCGGGGCGCCGGCCGATCCTGAGCTGAACCCCGAGGTCGACGTTGGGACGGCTTGTTTCAACCGGCATCGATGGGGACGGCTGATCGACCGCTTCCTGGCCGATCTGGGGGCACAGCCGATCCGGGGCAGGCTGCCGGATGTGCGGGAGAACATCAAGTGGCCAAGAACGGCCTTTGCCGACTGGGTAAAGCGCAACTTTCCGGGCCGGGGCATTCTGCTGCCGGTCGAATTCAAGAAGATCTTCATGGACGAATGGACTGGGACGGTGGACGACGCCCACGTGGCGGATATCGCGGCGGCGCTTGCCGCCACCGTGCCCGGTCTGCACAACTCGCTCGCAATCCTGAAAGGAGAATGCCGATGACTGCCCGCCCTGCCGTGACCCTCTCCATCGTCGGTGACATCTGCCCGATCGGAGCGGTCGAAAAAGCGCTGTTGAATGGAGAAAGCGACCGCTACCTGGGGGCGCTGATGCCGCTGCTGCGGGATGCCGATCTGATCATCGGCAACCTGGAGGTGCCCTTGTGCAAGGGGGGCGACCCGATCCCGAAGGTGGGAAAGAACTTCCGGGCGGATCCGGGACTGGCGCCGCTGCTTCGGGAGGCGGGATTTGGCTTGTTGACGATGGCCAACAACCATATCCTGGACTTCGGGGTGGAGGGGCTGCGGGAGACGCTTGGGGTGCTCGACGCGCAGGGAATCGTGCATTGCGGCGCCGACTTGACGCATGCGGAGGCGTCGGCACCGGCTGTGGTGGAGTTGCGGGGAGCGCGTGTGGCCGTGCTGAACTTCGCGGAAGGGGAGTATGCGCAGGCACAGGATGACGGGCCCGGGACGGCGCGGCTGGATCCCGGCTGGCCGGAAGCGTGCATACGAAGGGCCCGGCAGGAGGCGGAGTATGTGGTGGCGATCGTGCATCTGGGGAACGAATACCAGCCGATTCCGTCACCGTTGACGGTGCAGCATTGTCGCCGCCTGGCGGACGCCGGGGCGGATGCGGTGATCGGCCATCATGCTCATATTCCGCAGACGATGGAGATGCACCATGGGGTGCCGATTGCCTTTTGCCTGGGGAATGCCCTCTTCGGGCAGCCGTGGAGCGCGGCTCATCAGGAAGTGAAACCGTGCTGGTACCTGGGATTGGCAGCGCGACTTGTGCTTGGCGATGGCGGGGCGTCGCTGACGCTGGAGCCTTTCCGGCAACGGCCGGATCTGACGCTGGCGCCGCTTTCGAGTCAGGGGCGAAGGGCATTTTCGGAGTATCGGGAGCGGTGTGAGGTCATTCTGCGTGACCCGGCACGGCATCGGCGCCTCTGGGAACAGGAAGCACGGCCACTGATGCGTTACTGGCGCGACGAGCTGCCGGAGATAGCGGCCGGGGTGGCGGCGGGAGGCGAACGAGCGTACGAAACGGCCACCCTTCTCTTTAACCTCTTCCGCTGCGATGCCCATCGCTGGGTCATTCAGACGGGGCTGCGGCTGATGTACGAAGGGCGCTTCGAGGATGACGCCGGGGCTGTTGAAGAGCTGGAGAGCCTGCAGTGCCTGCTTCGCGAGTCGCTGACGGACGGCTGATTCAGGCAGAGAGCAGGAGCAAACCGCGACGCCGGCCCGCCATGGAATCGGTGGTGGCCATGGCGTGCCAGAGGGCATCTCCGGTCACCCACACGGGGTTGTGGCAGTAGCGGGCCACATCGAGGATCAACCAGCGATCGGCACCGGCATGCCAGGCGCCGATTGGAGAGAAGTGGCCGTAGCCATCGTCGCCGTAAAGATCCGCGCCGAGGAAGTTGGCGATGACGAAGCGGCCGTTCGCTTCAAGGTGTGCCCCAGCAGCCGTGAGCATCTCCCGGCGAGCGTCGTCCTCCGCGTGCAGTCGCTCGACCCGGAGGCCGTGAGCGGTGAGCATTCGTCCAAGCTCTTCAAGCGTCATGCCGTTGCGCTTGACGCCATCAGCGGGTTTGATGGCGGCGACGGCATCGCTGAAGAAGTCGGTCTGCGTGAAGTAGCGGCATGGCGAATGGCGGGAGGAGAACGGGCGCTCGATGGGGGCGGCATTGAGGACGGTCACGGCACTGGCGACACCACAGGCATGCAGATGGCATTGCGGTTCGCCATGCGCCAGGAGGTTGAGTGCCTTCAGTTGGGATCGGCCACAGGTAGCGAGCAGTTCCGCGCCTTCCGGTGAGGCGAGGGGGAGGAGAGCCGGGATCATTGGGCGGCGGGGGTGAGGCGGAGTGCGAGGGTACCCTGTCCTTCCATGCTCACGCGGATCTGATTGCCCTCCAGCGTTGCCTGGGGAGTGGGGGCGAAGAGTCCTTCGATGGCGGTGACCTGGTGATCGAGGAGGGTGAAGACGGCCTGCATGGGGCGGGGCGAGACGTTGACGGCGACGAGGTAGAGCTGGGTGCCGTCGGTGGAGAGGGTGGCGAGCAGGTCATTGCCGGCGGGGAGGGCATCGAGGCTGGTGTTCAGATTCGGGGTGTGGAGGATAGGGGCGAGCAGGTGTGCTTCACGGCCAAGCTGGGCGAACTCCTGCCAGAGGTTCTCGCTGGCGGGACGATAGAGGTAGGTAAGGAGGCCGCTGGAGCCGAGGATGAGCGACTTGTAGATGGCGGAGCGCTGTTCGCCGGTCGTGGGTTCGCGATCGCGACTGCCCGCCGCGCCGTAGCAGGGGGTGTTGGTGATCACGGGCAGTCCGGCCGTGCTGAACTCGTTGAAGAGCTGATCGTAGCGGCCGCCGCGGGCGAGGAAGGGGATGAGGGCCATGTCGGTGGCCGTGCCATAGGTATCATAATCGCCAAGCTGGTTGAGGTGGCTGAAGATGACGGGGTGGTAGGGATCGAGGCTCTTGACCTGCTCATAGTAGTCGTGGGCGCGTTCGCTGGTAAAGAGGGTGGGGTGGTTGCCGGGTTCGTCGAGGGTACACCAGCCGAGGAGGGCGGGATGGTCGCGGAGGGTGGAAACGACCTGTGCCAGAGCGGCCTTGGCTGCGTCTTCGTCCTGATAGCGCTGTTGCTGCCTGTTGTAGCGAGGGATCCACCAGGAGAAGAATCCGGAGAGGTGAACCCAGAGCTTGACATTGTGCTTCTGGGCTTCGTCGAGGAAGGCTTCGAGGCGCTGATGCACGGCTGGGTTGTTGCCGGCATAGACCAGAGCGGTGTTGCATCCGATCGCGGCCATGTCCGCCAGAACCGCCGGCCATCTGGTCAGATCGTTCCGCGAGACGGTTTCGTCGAAGAAGCCGTAGGGGAAGAAGGTTTCGCCATCGACCTGAAGCAGGCCCTGCCAGCGATCGACTCGAACGATGGCGTCATGGGCGGGAGCCTTGCGGAAGCGACTCTCGCCGGCCGAGGTGGACTTGCCATCGATCACAAGTTCAACCCGGAGGCGCAAGGCGCCATCGGGAACGTCAGCCAGGGGAAGAGCCCATGTATTGCAGCCATTGACGGCCGGCAGTGAGCCATTCGCCAGAGCCTGGTCCCCTAGCAGCAGCTCCCAGGCGAGTTTTGCTGCCTGGAGCTGATCGGCCGTTGCGGAGAGGTCGACGCGGACGTCGGCGGCCGGTTCAGTGGTGTAGAGGTCGTACCGGGTGCCGAGCAGGCGGAAGAGGCTGGCGCCACCGACCGAGACGGTGGACGGCTGACTGGAGATCAGGAGGGTATCGTTCTGGTCGACCCCGATCAGGGTGAGCTGATAGGAGCCGTCTCTGGCGATCGGCAGCTGCTGGTGGACAGGCAGCGATTGGCCGGCGGGGACGCTTACGGGCACGGGGGTGGAGGTGAAGCGGTGGCCGGGAGCTTCCGCGAGAAAGTGGAGGTTGAGTTCCTGGTCGGCGCCGGTATCGTTGCGGAGCAGGCAGCGGGCGGTGGTGCCATTCATGGAAAGGCCGCTGACGGACCACTGGTAGTTGCGCCAGTCGGCCTTGAAGCCGTCGACACGCCCGAAACGCTCGGGGCGATGGAAGTTGCCGCCCATGAAGACCCAGGAGCCATGAGTGTCGAGCCGGGGATTGGTACGGCAGACGTTGAGTCCCAGCTCCGCGGGGGGCTGTTCGTCGGGTACGGCCAGACCTGCCAGGGGGATCATGATCTCGAGGGTCCAGCTCTGGTCGCCGAGGGCGCCGACGGACTGCCAGTGGCAACTGCGTTCGCCGCGGCGTTTGGGCTGGCTGTACCAGGCGCTGTAGAGGTCGCCGCGAGTGTTGGCGACAAGCTGGTGATAGCTGGTGCCGGTGCGGCCCATGTCGAGGAAGAGTTCAATGAGATCGGTGCCCCATGGGCCACGGGGGTGGTCGGCGAGGTGGGCGGCAACCGCGGCCATATCGTCATCGAAGGCTTCGATGCCGATGTAGATGGCGGAGTCGGTGAAGCCGAGGCGGATGTCGGTGCGCTGGTCGGCGGGCTCATCGGTTTCGAGCTTGCGGAAGTCGCTCAAGGGCGTGGTTGCCTGCCAGCAGGAATCATCGAGCTTGCCGTCCATGACGGGGATGGAGGTGAGTCTGGTCATGGTTGCCTGGCGGGAGAGCTGCCATTGGACGGGGGCTTCGGCCGGCGGCTCGTCGGTGGCGACGGGAGCATCGACGGGATTGGGGTGATAGGGGGTTGCTTCGGTGCCGGGCTCGAGCTGTGCCGCGTCGATGAAGAGGGGGCCACCGGAGATGAGCTGCACGCGCATCTGGGTGCGGTCGTCGCGGGCAGTGCCGGTGAGCAGGTATCGCTGCCACTCTGGGGTGACCTCCACCTCTTTCTGGCCGATGCCGGCGGCATAGAGTTGTGCCTTGGTGCCTTCGGCGCCGCGCAGCCAGGCTGAGCAGACATAGTCCATGCCGCCGATCACTTGGCTGAACTGGCCCCAGGCGACGGCATACTTGCCGGGCACGCCGATGCGGAGAGCGTAGTTGCCGTCGTGGGGATTGTCGGTGACGAGGCCCCAGCTGTCCGGACCGAAGGGGGGCTGATTGAAGTCGCGGCGCCATCCATCGGGGACATCGCCGGTGGTGGCGCGTTCGAAGCTGCTGTTGTAGATGAGGTTGGGGGAGGCATCCATGCCGCTGGCATCCGCGGCGATAGTGTCGAGGTAGAAGGCGGCTTTGCCGTGCATGCCGCCGGAGAGGGTGAAGGAGATGGTGTCGACCAGGCTCCAGTCGGGAACGAAGCCGCCCTTCTCGACAAAGCGCATGGCACTCCTGGCGGGCAGGCGCAGGGTCGTCCAATCATCTACGAAGCTGCCGAGGAGGAAGCGGGTCTTGTAGTAGGCGGCCTGATTGGAGGGATCGGGCACTTTCTGGTGTACGGTGACGACGAGGGTGGCGCCGTTGTCGGCTTCGCAGAAGATGTCGAAGACGAGGGTATCCAGCCCTTCGACGGATTGTGAAAGGGGGAAGACGATGGAGGCGGTGT
The DNA here is from genome assembly GCA_041690595.1 of Lentisphaeria bacterium. GTDB lineage: Bacteria > Verrucomicrobiota > Lentisphaeria > JABSQK01 > JAWLHB01 > JAWLHB01. The sequence continues at coordinate 10,369 of JAWLHB010000070.1, read as the reverse complement.
CATCGGCGCCACCGGTATACTCCACGCGGAGGCTGCGTTGTCCGGAGCTGGCGGTCGCGCGGGTCAGTTGAGCGGTCGGTTTCTGGCCGGAGCCAAAGAGCTTGTACTCAGTTGGGCCTTCCATGTCCGCAAGGATCAGGGGTTCGGCCAGTACGGTAAGGGTTGCGCCGATGATACAGCACAGGGAGATGGTGATGATGTGTATGCGTGTGATCATTTTACCTGCCAGGCGCTCCATTTGCTGAATCCTTCTTGCATCGTGACGCTCGACGCGTTGCCGGCGACAAAGAGCAGGTTGGCCCGCACGTTGTGCCACCAGTACGCCTGACCGTCGAAGCTGTTGTTCTTGAATCGGGCGGCGGTGAAGTAGATCCAGGCACGCCCGTCGGCTGTACGCAAATACGAGTCCATGTTGACCAGGCAATCGGTGGGGTTGGTGATGACGTTTGCCTTCACTGGGTTGATGAAGTTGTCGTTCTGGGCGTAGTTGCCGTTGCGTCCGGTGGAGGCGACGTTGTGCCACCAGAACTTGACCTCGGGGCAACTGAAGACGCCATTACGGCCGTCAACGGTCTTGAAGGATTCGTTGTAAGAGCCAAGGAGATCGAACCAGTACTTGCCATCGGGTGTCAGCCCTTCGGGGATGAAATCGTCGAATTCGTCCTGATACATGGCATTCATGAGTCCGACCTGTTTGAGCTTGTTGAGGCAGGCGCTTCCCTTGGCTGCCCCGCGGGCACGAGCGAGTGCGGGGAGAAGCATCGAAGCGAGGATCGCGATTATGGCCACGACGACGAGTAGCTCGATGAGGGTGAACGGGTGACGATGATCAGTTCTGGAATGCATGGAGGCCTCCTTTGTCGTTCAAGTATAGTCGGCAGGTGAAAGGGGTTGGGGGCGATTTCCGTCGGCCATGGATTCGATGGCGCGCAGGGCAATGGCGGTGGCACGGGCGCCATCGACGACGCCACACGGAGAGCTTTCGCCGGCGCGGATGGCCGCTGCATAGGCGTCCAACTCCTGGCGATGGCCCTTGTCGACAGTGGGATAGCCGCCATAGGTCTTGCGGCGTCGATCGTCTTCGGTGATGCCTTCCTCCTGCCAGCGGGCGGTGCGCAGGCGGAAGCCGGCGATGGTGTCCGGGCCGGGCAGATCGGGATAGGGGTCGCGGGCGAGCGGGTAGCGGCAGTCGCGCAGGTCGCCGTAGCCGCTGAGGTGGAGTTCCAGGAACATGTCCATGACCATGGTGGTGCTGTCGCAGAAGAGTTCGAGGCGCTCCTTAGGATAGACGGCATCGCCGCGTCCGCCGGAGATGATGGTGGCGAGGGAGCCGTTGGCGAAGGCGATCTGGATGACGTTGTCATCGCCCCGCTCTCCGGCGCACTGCACCCAGACGGGCTCCTCTTCGAGAAACCAGCAGGCGAGATCGTAGAAGTGGCAGCCTTCGCTCATGACCTTGCCACCGCCGATTTTCGGATCCATCGGCCAGGCGGGCCAGAGGCGGGCATTGTCGACGGCCCGATAGATCCAGGTGGCCGGCTTGCCCTTGTGCCTGGACTGAAAGCAGGACTTGGCGTGTGTCATGATCGGGGAGAAGCGCCGATTGTAGCCGACCATCAAGCGGGAGGCGCTGCCTTTGAGCGTGTCTAGGATGGCCCGCGTTTCCTCCCATGTCTTGCTCATCGGCTTTTCGACGAAGATGTCCTTGCCGGCCTCGGCCGCGGCGCGGATCAGCGGCTCGTGGAGGTCGTGGCGAGTGCCGATGAAGACGACCTCGAGTTCCGGATCGGCGAGCAGCTCGCGGTAATCGTTTGTCTGAAGTCGTGGCTGATGGGCCTCCACCGCGCGCTGAAGGGTATCCGGATCGATATCGCAGATGGCATCGACCGTCCACAGGGGGCTTGCGGCCGCATTTGGCAGGTGGTGGGCGCTGATGAAGTTGCCGGCGCCGATGAAGCCGGCCTTGACGGGGTGTTCAGCTTTCGACATGAAGGTTCCCTGGCGTGGTGATGACGATGGCATAGGTACGCAGGTTGTGCAGGATGGAGACTCCACCCGTGTGCTCCACGCGGGTGGGGCCGAGGCCGTTCGGGGCCAGCACTTCCAGGTTGCCGCCAGGGGCTGCGATCCTGACGGTGGCCGGGGTGCGATCGTAGTTGAGCAGGTGGAGGCAGCGTCGCCGATCAGGAAGGATGGTGCTTTCGAGGGCGATCCACTTTGACGCCTCGATCGTGTCTGGCGGGGGGCAGGAGCGGGTGACGATTTCGGCGATTGCATCGGCTTCGGGAAGTCGTGGCAGGTGACGGATCCTCTCGCCCCATTGGGGAGGGCTCAGGGGCAGATGGTGCACGCCGTCGGCATGCAGCAAGTCGCGCCATGCGGCAGCTTCCCGGGCCAGCATCCATTCATCCGCGCGGCAGGCATCGCCCAGCAGCAGGAGTGGGTGGCTGGCGGCGAAGTGGAGAAGGCGTTCGACCTGGGGATCGCTGACGAAGCGCATGTCGGGTACGATCAGCATCCGCAATCCATCGAGGGGCTGATCGTCGCGATCGATGAAGCGGAAGGGGAGGTGGTGCGTGAGGAGTGTCTCGACCAGGCCATAGAGGGCGAAGGCGGCGCGCGGCGGATCGCCGCTGAGGCTTTCGCGGTTGATATAGACGCCTATGGGCGCGTCGCAGCGGGCATCGCGATAGAGGTCGCCATGCGCCTTCACGAAGGCTTGAACCGGTTGCAGTGCTGCCATGAACTCCGGCCGCTGGTAGAGCGCGCCGTGCTCATCCTCGCCATCCATGCGCAATCCCCAGGTGGTGCAGGCGGCATGTCCGCCAAAGGCCAGTCCTTCGCAGAGCGAGAGGGCGCATTCGGTGCTCGTCGCGGGCCACCGCAGCTTGTCGTCGGAGGTGTGCAGGTGATGGGAGGCAAAGATCCGGAAGTGGTTGGCCTGAGCATGCTTGCAGGCTATCACCTGACAGCGGAGGGCATCGTCATCCACGCCTGGGAAGAGGTCGTTTTCGGCACAGACGAGGTGATGGGTTTCGCCAAGGTCCGGCGGGTAGACGTGGATGCGACCGGCGTCGTTGGGGCGTCGGCTCAGGACGGGATTGCCGCCCAGGATGGCATCCGGCTTGAGGCGGACGACGTGGTCGTGCAGCTCGCGCATCATCTCCTGGCGCTGTTGCTGGCGGAAGAGGATGGTGGCCAGCCAGAGGGGATCTCCGACTCTCTCGGCAGGCACCAGTTGCATGCCGGCGGTGGATTCGAAGCCGAATACGCGCCGTGCCCGCTCGGGGTCGAAGGTGCTTGCCAGCCAGTGGCTGAATGCGGTCTGACAGGTGTCGCAGTAGCAGCCGCGGTAGTAGTCGTTGTCCAGGCGAATGCCATCGAGATTGCACTGGCGGAGTCCCAGTTCGATGCCATCCAGATAGTAGCGGCGGACCCGCGGGTGGGAGAAGCAGAGGGCGGGTCGGTCGTAGCGGTAGGTGTGCGGGGTGCCGTCGGCGCCGCGCTGCAGGCATTCCCGCGCCCAGGGATGTTCGAGAAAGAAGGTCTCCTGCTGGACGGAGAAGAACTGGAAGTAGCCGATGACGCGCATACCCGCGGCATGCGCACGCTCGGTGAAGGCTGTTGTCAGGGCGATGTCCGCGGCTTCATGGGCGGGACCGAAGCCATACATGAAATGGATCTCGATCAGGGAATAGCCTGCTTCGGCCATCGCCTCGATCGCTTCCGGCTGGTGCATCTGGCGATACCAGCGTTCCCAGGCGGGGGTGGATTGATCCACGAGACCCATCACCACCGTGCGGTTGCGACGGGAGAACTGCGGGGTGTAGTGGAATCCCATGAGCATGATTGGCGGAGTCGCCAGGGAAGGGGCAATCATGAGGAGACCTCTGGAGGTGCACAGGAACGGCGCTCTATGAGGGTGGGCTGCCATTGCATCTGCATGCCGCCCAGTTGAGGATCCTCGGCCTGCCGGAGGAGGATTTCGGCTGCGGCGCTCCCCATGGCCTGCCACTGCACGCGTACCGTGGTGAGCGGTGGATTGGCACATTCGGCGATCTCGGTATCGTCGAAAGCAAGAACAGATAACTGTTCGGGTACGCGGATGCCGCGCTGAGAGGCCGCGGCGACGAGGCGAGCGGCCAGGCGGTCGTTGGCGGTGATCAGCGCGCTCAGTCCGTAACGTTTCGTATGGTCCAGGATCGGGTTCAGTTCCTGGTCTTCACGCACGCCCGTCAGCCAATGCGACTCCGGCTGAGGGCAGCCGCGTTCCTCGCAGGCTGCGCGGATCGCGGTGAGGCGCTCCCGTGACGACTGGTAGTGGAGCGGGCCGAAGACGACGCCAATCTTCTGGTGCCCGAGGTCGAGGAGGTACTCGGCGGCCAGGCGGCCGGAAGCTTCGTGATCCATGCAACAGGTATGGACGCGGCGCGAAGAGGTGGTGCGATCCAGAAGCACACATGGAATTCCACGGCTGGCCGCGGCCTCACATGCCGGCTCCACATCGGCATCCGCCAGGCGGTGCAGGATGATGCCGCCCAGATTGACGTGGGTATCCATATAGGCTTCCAGGCTGGAGTCGCCATCGCTGCTGAAGCCGTGGCTGACGATCTCGAAGCCGGCCTGGGTAGCGCGGCTCATCGCCGCTTGAAGCACCGCCATGGTGACCTGCGTGGCCGGCGCGAAATAGGTGTTGCTGATGAGCAAGGCGAGGGTCTTGCCGCCGCGCTTTCGGCGCAGGGTCGGTTTCAACCGCATCCCGTTTGCCTTCATGGTGGAGAAGGCGGAGAGGACCCGGCGTACCGTCGTATCGCTGATCCCGGCGTCGCGACCGTTGAGCACGCGCGAGACAGTGCTTACCGAAACCTCCGCCACCGACGCGATCTCGCGCAGGCCGGCGGGGCGTTCTGTGAGGTCTGTTTTCATGGAGGATAGTCTAACCGGCTTTGGAAGTGTCGTCAATGTGAAGTTGCGCTATCTTCGAAAATTTTTTAATGATATCGCAAATCTCATGGATTGATGTATGGTTGGTGTAGCGTTTTAGATCTGCACCTCTCGACTGGAGTTGAATCCCGTGCGTGTCATCCCCCACATCCTCCGCGACCTGAGCACCCCGGTACCGGTACCGCTTGCCACCTTGAGTCATCGTGAGTTTACGGCGAATCCGGACTGGAAGCGCAACCTGATCTCCTTCACTTCATTGATCTATCTGCCTGAGCGCGGCCGTGTGCTGTGCGGGCTCACGGCGTTCGACGGCGACCTGATGTACGAGTTCGACCCAAGCGACAGCACGTTCCACTCGCTTCACTATGAGCGGATCGGCGAGCCTTTCGAGATCAAGATCCACCGTTCGCTCGTGCCGTGGCAGGATGGCCGAGTCCTGGGCGCGACGGCATGCCTGCACCAGGAGGATCAACGGGAGGAGGCGCCCGGCGGCAAGATCTTTGCGCTGGATCCGGCCACAGGAACGTACGAGGTCATCGGCATTCCGGTTCCGCATGACTACATCCAGACGATCACGCTGGACCCGCAACGCCAGCTCCTTTATGGGCACACCTATCCCATCTTCGACTGGTTTGTCTTCGACCTGACGACGCGGCAGGTGCGCCGGAAGGCCTATCTGGGCAGTATTCCGCACATCATTGCTCTCGCGGATGATGGCGGCTATTGGGCGACCTGGAACAACCGGCACCACCACCTCTTTCACTATGATCCAGACGCGGACACCATCACCTGGCATCGCGAGTGCCTCCCGCATACGAAGGAGTCGTGCAGCCTCATGTATCCGGGGGCCGGCCCGATCGATTCGATGGTCAACGGCGGCGACGGCTACCTCTACATCGGTGAAGCGAACGGCGCTCTCGACCGTCTGGATCCCAGGACCGGCAAGGCTGAGTCCATGGGCAGACCGGTGCCGGGAGAAACCCGTATTGCCGCTCTGGAGTTGGGGCCGGACGGGCGCCTGTGGGGTGTCGCCGGGTTCCGCGGCCGCTGCCATCTCTTTGCCTGCGACCGGGAAAGCGGCGCCTTTGAGGTGTATGGGCACATTGCCACCGCGAGCGGAGAGGCTCTCTTCATTGGGCACGATATCTGTTTTGCTTCCCGTGAGTCGGTATTCATCGGCGAAACTGATACCGCCGACCGGGCCGGCTACCTGTGGGAAGTCGATCTTCGGAAGCAATAGAACGGAGAAGACGGAGACGCATAAGGGTACCTGTCCCCAGGCTGCCTGTCCCCAGGCTGAGTTCCCCCAAGCTGAGTTGAGGCTGCGCGCATAAGGGTACCTGTCCCCAAGCTGAGGGCATAAGGGTACCTGTCCCCAGGCTGAGGGCAGGATGGAACGGAGAAGACGTGCTGATTCTTGAGGCTGAGTGGAGCCTTTGGGCTTGCTTTTCTGGTCAGCCGGGGTATACTGATACGACTGGTGGGGGCACATCACGCAGGGTAACTGAGGGAGAGTCGTTTTCCGCGACTCATGTTGACGGCACCGTCCGGTGCCGCATTACTCCAATCAGGGACTGAAGCATCTGCATTGCCGAGTCCCACTCTGTCGAGGTGTTTATGAAGAGGTCTCGCATACCATGCGTATCATCGAGAGCAACAATGTCCGCGTACTTTCATCTGATGGCCATTCTGGCGTTGTTTCTACTGTGTGTGCCGAGTGGGCAGGCGCAGGAGGTACTTCCTGAAGCGAGCATCAGCGATGTGGTCATAGCCGAGGGGGCGACCGCGGCGTTTCTTGTCTCGCTGAGCCAGACCAGCACGCTCTCGGTGACGATTGCTTATACAACGAGCGACGGCACGGCGGTTGCTGGAGAAGATTATACCAGCGCCAGCGGCACCCTGACCATGCTGCCGGGTCAGACAGAAGGCACGATCAGCGTTGAGACGATTGCCGATACCGCCGATGAAGAGGATGAGACCTTCACGCTCACCCTGAGCGACCCGCAGAATGCGGTACTGCTATCGGAGCAGGCGACAGCGACGATTGGCGGAGGCGAGGCGCGCAGCCTCGTCTATACGCTCTTCGTACGGGGCAATCAGTATGGCAATTCGCCACGCTCGATGCGCGGCAACGGTTATCTGGTCCTCTATCCTGATTTGCGCAAGGCGACGTCTTTGTTGCAGTGGGCGGACGGTTCCATCGAGCGTCTGGACTGGCACACCGAGGGCATGTGGTACATCGCCGATCTGGGACGTGTCCACTACTGGTTCCTCACCTCGGGAGTCAACGGCGCGACCAATCATCGGCGTCATTTCGCATCTTTCCGGTACTCGCACCTGCATGGTATCGAGCATCCCAATCCGGTTGACATCGGGGGAAGCGAGGCGTACGCAAGTGCCAACCTCAACGGCAAGTGGCGCAGTGGCGAGGCGCAGGGGCCGGGCAAGGGTGTACGCATGGCGACGATGCATGCTCGTCTTGACCTGGAAACGACGCGTGAGCTCAACGGAGAAGGGTTGCTGTACGAGGGTGTCATCGATGAGTTGACGGTGCGTCTGGAGGAGCTGCAGCCGGCAGCGCAGGAGGTGGAAGCGGATCTTGCGGCGGAAAGCGCTGCTGTCGTTCCGGTCGCTGACGCCGCGGTGCCCGCGGCGGAGGAAGGCTTGGTCTGCTACCGCTTGTCGGAGGTCGGCATTCGGGCGGGCGACGGTGGTCTTGAGCGTGTAAATCATGTTGGTTATCTGGTCGTCGATCTGGTAAGCGGCAAGATGATGGCGATCATTGCCGGGCGCGACCAGGCTGGTTACTGGTATCGTATCGAAGACTGGACAGACAACGACCTGCTGCAATTCGACGCGTCAGCCGGAGGTCGGCAGTTCAGGTTCCAGGGCGGGCGCAAGGGTCTCCCCAATGCGGACGCCGGCTTCAAGTTCCAGCTTCTGCATGGGGCCGCCCAGAGTCACCAGATCGGCAGGGGAAACAAGAAGACGGTTGCGCCCAGTTTTTCGGGCGAGAACTGGCAGCACGAGATGACGGACGAGGCCACCGCCGCGGGCGTCTACACCAACAGCACGGTGGCCTGCCAGGTGCTCGGGGCGTTGACCCTCCACATGAATCAGGAATTGATGACTCTGGAGGAGGCGGTTCAGTACCTCGTCGAGAATCATATTCCCGACTATTTCGAGCAGCGAACGGAATAGCGCGTCTGTAATCGTCGGCGGCAAGGGGCGATCTTTGCCGCCGACGAATCGATCTCACGCGAGGGAGGCGTCAGGCCGAATAGGACGGGCAGAAATGGCGAGACTCACCACGGGCCAGGTTGGATATTGGCATTGCCGGAGTAGGAGGCGAGGGAATTGGGTGGGATGAGGGCGCGGATGCTGGTGCCGTAGCCTTTGTGTGGTCCCCACCAGAGAGACCGGATGTCGCCGTGCCATTGGACATGCACGTCGACATAGACGCTGTTGATGCCTTGAGGATTACCGGGCATGTGGTGGGACCAGCGGGTTGCGGCGGTTCCTTCGCTGGGCGCGGAGGAATAGAGTGGCATCCAGCATCGATCCGCCATGAAGGGCTGACGATCGGGGTTGGTGACCTCCTTGACGCGAGCACTGGCGGTCCCGACGCCGACCTGGAAGTAGCCGACGCGGCTGATCCACTTGTTGGCGGGAAAGAGCTTCTTTTCCTTGGAAGACGGGCAGTTGATCTGTTCAGCACGGTTGATGTAGTCGAGTCGTCCCCAATGCTTGACGCGACTGTCCATCCAGTCGAGCGGATCGTTGGCTCCGGAACCGCCACTGACGCCACCGAATGGGGCGGCCTGGTCGACAAGGGTATAATCCGTGGAAGTCGTCTGCATCCAGGGGTAGTAGCCGTCGAAGTCATTCACGTAGATGGTCATGACCAGGCCGAGCTGCTTGAGTCGGTTGATGCATTCGGTTCGCCGGGCTTTTTCTCTGGCGACGCTGAGGGCAGGCAGGAGGAGCGAGGCGAGAATGGCAATTATGGCGATGACAACCAGGAGTTCGATAAGAGTAAAGGATGCACGCGGGCGCGCTTGCTGACTCATGTCAGGACTCCTGTTGACGATTTTGGGGGAAGAAGGCCACGTTGAGGTGGGAGCTCGCGGATATTTCGGGCGGCGCAGAAGCTGCTCACAGAGCTTCTATACAGTATTCGCGAGGAAATGTCAATCGCGGTCTTTTCAGCCTGGGACAAGTACCTCTCGCCTCGCCTCAATCCGGGAATTCCGGTGCCAGCCTCAACTCGGGGACGGCAACTCGGGGACAGGTACTTCTCGCCTCAACCCGACGATGCGGCACCTCGGGGGCCCCTCGGGGCGGCCCCTCGGTGACAGGTACCTCTCGCCCCTCAGGGAGGCAGGCAATCCGGGGACAGGAGGCAATCCGGGGACAGGTAATCCGGGGACAGGTAATCCGGGGACAGGAGGTAATCCGGGGACAGGTACTTCTCGCCTCAACCCGAGCAGGCAATCCGGGGACAGGTACTTCTCGCCTCAACCCGAGGACGCTACCTCACTTCAGGGACAAAAGTCACACAGGCAATCCGGGGACAGGTACTTCTCGCCTCAACCCGAGGACGCTACCTCACTTCAGGGACAAAAGTCACACACATGACGACCGCCCCCTCAATTGGCCTGGCTGGCAGAACCCGGCCAGGCATCGACCATGGGCAGCGCCCCCTTTCCTGGGAACGCCACTCGCCTGAGTGGCACCGCTGTGCCCCCGGCAATGCAGCTGCCAGTGGTAACGTCCAGTCCCAGGCCAGGATAGGCGACCTGCATCCCCGGAAGTCGCGCAATAATGCCCGCGCCCTCAATCGGTGCTGCGGGTAGAAGGGGGCCAATCGCCGTTCCCCTCCCCGGAACATCCGCCACCCCGACAGGCACCTGTGATGCACGCAACAACTCAGATCGACTCAGACCCGTCCGACCTTGTCCAACCTGCCTGAGCTGTTCTGAGCTGAAGACCAGTGCCGGCTGAAACCCGTCAATCCTGTCGCAGCCGGCGGAAGCTGTAGAGCAGTTCGCCGGAATCGGGCAGGCGCCCGCTTCCGAGGCGTTTCTTGTTGACGGCATCGCTGCCGTAGGCGGCACCAGCTACTTCGCGGACGAATTGCCGATCGCCGATGATCGCGCCATCGCTCCAGCAGCGATTCCGGCGATCGGCGCGCAGGATGGGCGCCGGACGTTTCTTCCCGCTCTCGGAGGCAGCCTGCATCGCTTTGGCATCGGCGTCGGCGGCCATGGTGCGGGCCAGATCGGCGCGCAGTTCGGACTGAAGCCGCTTGGCATCCCAACCATCGGCGCGATGGCCGAGGCTGCGACAGACGTGGGTCACGAAGTTGGATTCGAAGGGATGTCGACCGCTTGCATGCCAATGCCCCCAGTCGCTGAAGCGATAG
>JAWLHB010000069.1:0-24203 GCA_041690595.1 Lentisphaeria bacterium | reverse complement strand
CGACCGCGGCATCGGCGGCTACCAAGGCTGGGTGGCAGAGTGGTTATGCAGCGGACTGCAACTCCGTGTACGCCGGTTCGATTCCGACCCCAGCCTCCATTACTCCTTCCGCTAAGGTCCGCTACAGGACGCATCATTGACCCTAACCCCGTGTAAATCAGGGGGTTATGGGTTCCCTACCGTCCGTTACAATCCGGTGATAGCATTAGCCTCGTGCGGGTAGCACAACGGGTAAGTGAGAGGCCACCAAGGGGGTTACCCCCGATGCTGACGGATAAGGCGCTGCGGGCCATGAAACCGCGAAAGAAGCCCTACAAGATTTCTGACGAAAAAGGGCTTTCTATCCTCGTTCAACCGAGCGGAGCCATGTGGTGGAGGCTCCGCTACCGATACGCGAACCGGGAGAAGATGCTGTCACTTGGCACCTATCCCGATACCTCGCTGAAGGTCGCACGGAAGAAACGGGACGAGGCCCGCCAGCAGCTCGCCAATGGGATCGACCCGAGCGCGAAGCGGCAGGCTGAGCGGTCGGCGAGGGCCGACACGTTCGAAGCCATCGCCGCCGAGTGGTTGAAGCAGAACGGCAAGCTGGACGCCGGCACCCGCGACCAGTACGACCGCCGCGTATCCAAGTACGTCAACCCTTACCTCGGCCGGTGGGCAATCACCGACATCACGGCGCCGGAGCTGCTGAAGGTGCTGCGCCGGATCGAGTCGCAGGGGACGATTGAGACGGCCCACCGGGTGCGGTCCGTCGTGAGCCGAATCTTCCGGTATGCCATCGCCACCGGGCGCGCTGAGCGCGATCCTGCGGCCGATCTGCGCGGCGCCATTGCGCCGGTCAGGACTACCAACTTCGCGGCCATCATCGAGCCAAAAGCCGTGGGGGCGCTTCTGCGGGCGCTGGACGGCTACCAGGGGCAGCCGAGCGTCATGTATGCCTTGCGCCTGTCCCCCCTGGTGTTCGTTCGCCCTGGCGAGCTGAGGGCGGCAGAGTGGGGCGAGTTCGACCTAGACGGCGCCGAGTGGCGCATCCCCGCGGTGCGGATGAAGATGGACGAGCGCCATGTGGTCCCGCTTTCCCGCCAGGCGGTCGCGCTGCTGAGAGAGTTGCAGGGTCATACCGGCACAGGTCGGTTACTGTTCCCCTCCCTGCGGACACGAGAACGCCCGATCAGCGAAAACACCGTCAACGCGGCGCTGCGGCGCATGGGGTACGGTAAGGACGAGATGACCGGCCACGGGTTTCGTACCGTCGCCAGCACGCTTCTGAACGAGCTGGGTTGGCATCCAGACGTGATCGAACTGCAGCTGGCGCACAAGCCGAGGGACAAGGTGAGGGCGGCTTACAATCGCGCTGAGCGGCTCGCTGAGCGCCGCAGCATGATGCAAGCGTGGTCTGACTATCTCGACGGCCTGAAGGCGGGACCGGAAGTGGTTGAACCTATCGATACGGCCGCTAATCAGCGTCTAGGGTAGCAGTCCGCCGAACTGATGCTGCGGCGACCGCAATCGAGGCTGATGTGGAGGAAATGGTTTGGCAACACGATTGTCTGGTCAGCTTTGCCCGAGCAGGTGGCGCGACCATGCCGCAGCGAGTTAAGCCGCCCTTTAAGGGGGATGGGGCATGGACCAGTATCCCCGATTGGTCAGACGATCTCCGCGAGACACTCCGGCAATTTTTCCCCGTCGCTGAGCGGGAAATCACCGAAGCGGAAGATCCGGACCACATATGGGGAGACCCAGCGGAAAACTTCGTCGACCACGTGCTGGCGTCTGCATGGCCTGGTAAATCAGCGCTTCACTGGCTGAAGTGGAACTCCACCAAGAAGGAACTGCGGGCCGAGAAGGACTCGACCTTGAGGTCGTTGCAGGACGCGCTCGAAAAGCTGCGCAACCTGTCGCCAGAGTTCGACCGGCTCCTCGGATTCGACGCTGACCCGGCGGGCTGTGCAGACGCTCTAGAAGCTTTGATTTCTCATGTTGAGCAAGCCGGCGTTAAGGTCGACCAGATCAGCGTGCCGAGGATCAGTCAACAACAACGCAGCCACCTACTAGAGATGACGATCGAAGTGTTGCGGGCGCTCCAGCTGTACGGTGTCCCACCCGCCGCCACAGCCGATCCAGTCTTTGGCTATGAGTCGGACGCAGTCCGAGTCCTCAAGGCAATTGGTGATGAATTGGGCTGCAACCTCGCAACAACAAGTTGGCGGGATCTGGTACAAGACGCAAAACGCCGCGCTTCCGATCTGATTCAGTAGTAACAGCCGCCCCAAAAATGGGGCGGTACTTACGAGCGGACACATTTCGCCCGCTCCCGCACTATCCCCGCGGATAGTGTCGGAGTAAATCAACCATGTTACGAATTCTGCGGCGGCCTGAAGTAGAAGCCGCAACCGGTTTGCGGAAGACTCGAATTGACGACTTGGAGCGAGCAGGGCAGTTTCCGAAGCGCGTTCGTATCAGTACGCGAGCATGTGGCTGGCGATCCGATGAGGTGGAGGCTTGGATCGCTTCGCGCCCGCGAGCTGAAGATGTTGATGCGGACACCGGAGACCGCATGCGTCGAGCGCACGACGGGCGCCGGCAGAGGCGGGGTGCAGCATGACGGGACGCAGCCTTGTTGGCGCCCGGCGTATGGGAAGAGCAAAACGGCCAGCGGGAGCTGGTAGGGCGGAACCTAGCGCCAGCCCGGCTTCGTTCCAGCAGCTTTCGAACGAGGACACGCCCTCCACCATCTGGAAATACACGCTCTCGGGCGTCTCAGGTACGCTCGTCATGATCGCTTTTGAGTCGATCACACGCGATGCTGCCTTTCAGTCTGTATGCCAAAGATTCGTCCACCGCGTCCTGTCCTTGCACCCGGGAGGTGGTGAATGAGCAGGCTGCAACTCGACTTCGATTCAATTCGTGCCCCCGGGCGCCGCATTTGCCCGAACAACGTTTGCGTATTGGGCATCGACGTAAACTGGAACAACCGAGTCCAGCCCTGCCCCGGAAGCGATCGTTGCGCGCCGTTTCGCGCTGACGCCCAGTACGGCTTCTATCGCGGGAATGCGCGCGGTGATTTCGCCTTTGGCAAGGACCGGCATGAGAGCCTGCCACATCAGGTTCATTCGGACCTGGGGCGGGTTCCCATCACCATGAAGGATGCCCAGTAATGGGCAGCGCACCACCAATCGAGTTCCCAGCTGAACCAGGCGAACATCGGCGCCCCTGCTACGCCTGCGGCCATCCCAACGCGCTCGCGATCAAGGCAGAGGCGGGCGGCGGCGCGGTTTGGATGTGCCATCGCTGCGATGAAAAAGGTGGCCGATCGGCGCCGACTACCCACGTCATCCAGACTCGCCCCGGGCTAGCACGCTGGAACCGAGCCAGCACCAATACGACCGGTAACGTGTACCTCCAGCGCAAAGGTGTGGCTGCCCACGGGCTTCGCCAGGAGAACGGCGTACTGTTGGTCCCTGTCCGCTCCATCGACGGCGACTGGCGCGGCCTGCAGAAGATCTTCGCGGATGGAGGGAAACGGTTCGAACGCGGCACGAAGAAGCGTGGCGCAATGCACGTCATTGGCGACATTACCGGTGCTGAGTTGATTTACATCGCCGAGGGTTATGCGACGGCGGCAACGGTTCACGAGGCGTCGGGCGCGCCCGTCCTGGTTGCATTCGATGCCGGCAACCTGCGACACGTGGCGAAGGCCGTGCGGGACAAGTACCCGGCCGCGCGGCTCGTCATTGCCGCCGATGACGACCGGCAGGGCGTCGGCAACCCGGGCCGGACGAAAGCGGAGTCCGCGGCGAGGCTCGTCCAAGGTCTGGTGGCCGTCCCTGATCTCGCAGACGATGAGGGCACCGACTTCAACGACCTGGCGGTGACTCACGGTGTCGAACGCGTGCGGGCGTGTCTGGAGCGGGCAGCGGCCGCGCCTGGCGCTGAGGAGGCGCTGGAAGCCATAGATGGCTGCGACCCGAAGCAACCAGCGATCATCGTTCGGGATGGGGACGCCACGGGCGTCCTCAATCAAACGATCGAAGCATTGCAGCGGGCCGGCGTAGAGATCTACAACCGTGGCGGGCAGCTGGTTCGCCCGGTGCGGCTCGAAAGCCCCGATACATCCGGCGGCATATTCAGATCGGCGGGGTCAACCATTTTGGCGCCGGTGGAAGCCGGCTGGGTCTGGCTTCGCATGGCCGAGACCGTTCAATATCGGCGCTACCGTCGACGCGGCGGCCAGCTCGAGTTGGGCAACACGGACCCGCCGATGAACCACGCCGTGCTGATTGCCACCATCCCCGACGAGACGCGATGGCCGATTCTGCGGGCCGTAGTGTCGCATCCCGTCCTGTGGATTGATGGCACGTGGAGCGGCACGGCGGGTTACCGCGCCGGCCTGTTGATCGAGGTTGATGGAGATTGGCCCGCTCCGGGCGAAACGTTTCAGGCGGCCGAGGCGGCGCTGCAGCGCCTGCGAGAGCACTTCCGCTATTACCCTTGGGCGACACCCGCAGACGAAAGTGTGGCCATGGCCATGCTGCTCACGGCAGTTCTGCGCCCAGTACTCGATGCGGTGCCGATGTTTGTCATGGATGCCAACGCGCCCGGTAGCGGCAAGTCAATGTTCGTTGATGCCGTATCGGTGCTGGCGGCGGGCACTCGTGCCGCCGTGATGGAATACGGGCGAGACTCGGTGGAGGCATCCAAGCGCCTCGACGGTATGTTGCTGGCCGGTGACACAATAATTGCTCTCGACAATATCGAGACCCAGCTGGGCGGCGCTACGCTCTGCCAGATGATTACCCAATCGAGCCGACGAATCCGAGTGATGGGCGGGCACGATATGGTGACGGTCCCGGCTACGGCGCTGCTCGTCGCGACCGGCAACAATCTCATCATCCGTGGCGACTTAGTGCGGCGCTCACTCGTCTGCCGACTGGATGCGCTGACCGAGCAGCCTGAGCTGAGGGAGATCCCTCAGAACCTGATCGCCGAGACTGTCGAGCACCGGCGCGAGCTGGTGGCGGCCGCCCACACCATAGTCAGAGCTTATTTATGCGCGGGCAGCCCTGGGATCAAAATAACTCCCTTCGGCTCCTTCGAGAGCTGGAACCGCACCGTGCGCGCGGCCCTAGTCTGGCTGGGTATGCCCGACCCTGTGACGAGCCAGCAGCGCCTGCGCGATGGAGATCCCGAACGGGAGGCGGTGATGGCGTTTTTCGAGGCCTGGCACGCCACTTTCGTCGATGAAGCTGCCACCGTACAGCAGGCCATCAGCGCCACCGAGACTCACCCCGACCTCAAGGATGCCCTTGCCACGATCGGGATGCGCAATGGTGCTCTAAATGCAGGAGCAATCGGCGCATGGATGCGATCGCACCTCGATACCCGATGCGGCGGCTTCGTGCTGCGCCACGGCCCAGGGAAGAAAACCCCGCGCCGATGGAGGGTACAAAGGTGCTCATAGTGCCGATGGTGCCCATACCCTCACCCGTTTCGCGGGGGAAGAACGAATGAAACTTGCAGACCGAGAGCATATTTACGCGCATCCAGAGTTCGCTGGTGGATCCATGGGCACCATGACCCCCATGAGCACGGGCTGTAGCGTCAAGGCCGGCGAAGTCAGAAACTGTGAGTGGTGTGGCGGCACCGAAAACCTAGAGGTTTAGCCAATGAGCAAGTACGCGGGCCGGGTGGTACATGCGGACGGTGATCAGCCGTGAGCGCCGAAGAAGCTGCCGTTGCTCGGGCGAGTTCGCCGCCGGAGCAGGGTCCGTCCTGGAGGGGGAAAAAAGCCGCCAACAACAAGGTTCAGAACCTGCCAGTCGCCGATGAGTTGCAAGACCGGGATGGCACGCTGAAGGCGATGGGCGGATCGGACTCCGATGCTTGGAACACGGTACTCGCCGATCAGGCTGTGCGGGCTCTATGGCTGAGCAATTCAGGCCCGATGGAACGCGACCGCCAATTGACCGCCACTGTGAAGGCGCTGAGTGAGATCTCCCCTGGGGATGTGTTGGAAGGCATGATGGCCGCGCAGCTTCTTGCCGCCCACAACGCTGCCATGGAATGTTACCGCCGGGCGATGCTGGGTGAGCAAACCTTCGAAGGAAGGAAGGAAAATCTAAACCAGGCGAACAAGCTTTCCCGCACATTTGCAGTGCTCGCCGAGACTCTCAACCGGCACAGGGGCAAGACTCAACAGAAGGTCACCGTCGAGCACGTTCACGTCCATGCGGGCGGCCAGGCGGTCGTCGGGACAGTCGAACAACCGGGGGGCGGGGATCAACGGAAAAAATGAGGATCAAGCCCATGCAAAAGTCACCCATGCACCTGAGCCCGCGATGTGGGGCCAGGACCAGATCCGGGAAGTCCTGCTTATCGCCAGGGATGAGAAACGGGCGATGCAGGATGCACGGTGGCAAGGCGACGGGGGCTCCAAAAGGCAACAAAAACGCTTTCAAGCACGGTCTTTACTCGAAGGAAGCGATCGACGAGCGACAAAAAATCTCGGCGCTCCTGAAGCAAATGCGGCAGCTGGTCGAACAGGTTGGTAGCTAAGGCAGGTACCCGCGCCGTCGCCGTCCCTGGGCGTCACACACTAAAGTGCCGCTTGCAGGAGTTCTGTGGGATCGGTTTCAGCCCTGGCCCAGTCAGCGATACTAGGGTGCGTGGCGACCAAATGTGAGGGGCACCCGCTCGGCTGCAAGATGATACCTATAGTCCGCGGACTCATTGGCATCGATCAACAGATAAGCCAGCAATGCACGGCGGACCACCGCCCGTTTCCGCTCTAGGAAGGTGCTGAGTTCTTCAGCGTCGAGGTGGGGTATCCCATCAGGGGCCGCGTAAAGCAGGTTGACTAATCGATGGATGTAAGTGTGAACATCTGCAGCGCTTCGCTCGGTAGCGATGTTCTCGAGCTCTTCGGCGAAGTCCACAGACTCGCCGTTCCTCGTAAGGTGATACTCGAAAGGTGGCAACGGACTCGCCCACATTGCTCCCTTTTGTGTTGGAATCTTGAGGCGAATGCTGGTTTTCTCTTGGCCGGTTCCGGTATTACCAGCGTGGGTTCGAAACCCTCTGTCACTAGGAAAGCCGTACAAACTGCCCGCGGTTTTGACACACTTGCTTCCGACATTGCAGTCAGTATCAAACTGGCAGGCATGAGCAGCATAGGTCCCGGTTAGAAACAGGAGCCCAGCGAAGAATCGAGCGAAG
Source organism: Lentisphaeria bacterium (assembly GCA_041690595.1). Lineage (GTDB taxonomy): Bacteria > Verrucomicrobiota > Lentisphaeria > JABSQK01 > JAWLHB01 > JAWLHB01. Next base: position 16,985 of record JAWLHB010000069.1, on the reverse strand, counting down.
TTCATAACTATACCCCCTTTGTTTCGGTCACCTTAGGATACGCCCGTAACTGCGGAAATGTTATCGTGGGTTGTCCGGCCGACACTGGGTCCAGAAAACGGGTGTCTTAGTGCGCCCTTGGTGGTCGCATGGTGGCAGGCCAACCCATCATTTTCGGTGTTCGTCGTTCCGGTGATGATGCCCCTCACGCCCCGGTCGATCTCATCCGCCAGCGTGGGCAGGTGTTGGCCGGTGCCGTAGGTGACCTCGCGTAGTGCTCGCCACTGGGATCGTTGTCGGGCAGGCGGGCGCAGTGATGCCAAACCTAATAGAAGGTATCCAGCGCAATCTTAGGCAGTGGCAACGCCGCTCGTGAGTCGTGGGATCTCCCGTCCAAAGAGAAATGCCCCGTTTTTCACCCGGGGCCACGGTGGACTCAGATCAGGAGGATGAACACAAGAATCGCATAGACAATCTTGTGAACGTCCACCGTCACATTTACGGTGGTCTTCATAACGCTGCTCGCGTTGAAGAACCCGGCACCGGGCCCGTCAAACCCGCTTGTTTTACGACGCGTTGCTACGTCGCCCCGCCGGGCGTTGGCGCCCTATGCCCCCGAGGATTCAGGTGACGGCTCGCTTTTCGGCATCACGCCTAGTATTCCACTTCACGCGCCCCAGTCATTCTCAGAGAGGCTAGGTCGCGAGGGCGAGGCGGTCCACCTTTGGCCCAAGGGAGGGGCGAATAAAAGAAACGGCTGTGTTCAGACTCGGAGAGATACTCGACGAGGCTGCTCGAACTCAATTGGTCGATGTATCGGCGCGCCTGGTAGCGCAGGCGAGCCTTCAGGCGACGCATCTCTGCCAGATTGGCGTTCGGGGGTTGCTTTCGCGATTGCCGCACAGGTTCACTTTCCCTAAAATGTACGTTAACGGGAGAGAGAGTTGGGGCATATTCGCGGAAATCGTGCCGCTCAAAGCCCAGACCAGCGCGCGACCAACCATCGAAAACGGGAAAGTTGCGCCGCCCATCCGGCGCAAGAACCGCGACAGCCGGCCGCGCGAGTACCTCACCCCCGATGAGGTGGCGCGCCTGATGTCCGCCGCCGGCCAGGCCGGTCGGCACCCGCACCGGGACCGCACCCTGGTCCTGATGATGTTTCGTCACGGGCTCCGGGTCTCGGAGGCGGCGGCGCTGCGCTGGGACATGGTGGATCTCAGGCAGGGACTGATCCACGTTCAGCGGCTGAAGAATGGGGTCCCTTCGGTGCATCCCCTCAGAGGCCCCCAGTTGCGCGCCCTGCGGCGGCTGCGGCGGGACTATCCGGAAACGCCGTACCTGTTCGCCACCGAGCGTGGCGGCCCGATGACGGGCTCCGGCGTTCGCAAGATCCTGGCGCGAGCTGGCAGAGATCGGCTTTCCGGTGCATCCGCACATGCTCCGGCACAGCACAGGTTACAAGCTGGCGAATGACGGTCAGGACACCCGGGCGATCCAGCACTACCTGGGTCACCGGAACATCCAGCACACCGTGCGATACACAGAGCTCGCGGCGCATCGGTTCAAGGACTTCTGGAAGGATTAGAGTTTGGCGGCCCGTGCGGATTGCTTTGGTACTCTCCGGGCAGATTTACGCGGTCGTCAATTTAGGGTATCTCTCGACCAGTTGAGAGCGCCATATGGCCTCCGGTCAGGGGGAGGTGGAAGATTCATCTGGATACACCCGCTACTGGAACCCGACCGCGGTTGATGATTCGGACGCCTGGCTCAGCGGGGCGGGCCGAGCTCAACGACTATCAATTGCCGACTCCAACTGGGATTTGATCATTGAAGACCAAGCTCACGCTGCCTCAGCTGTCTAGTCTCCTATTCCGGGCCTGCGACGACCTGCGCGGCAACATGGATGCGTCGGAGTACAAGGAATACATCTTCGGCATGCTCTTCCTGAAGAGGCTCTCCGACCTCTTCGATCAAGAGCGCGAGCAGCTCGCCAAGGAGCTCAAGGCGAAGGGCATGGCGGACAGCGTCATCGTCGCCCAGCTCGCCAATCCGGATAAGTACACGTTCTTCGTTCCCGAAGTGGCGCGCTGGTCGAAGATTCGCCACGTTAAGTCCAACGTGGGCACCGAGCTGAACAAGGCGTTGGAGTCCCTCGAAGACGCGAACGTCGATGCGCTGCAAGACGTGCTCAAGGGCATCAACTTCAACCGCAAGATCGGTCAGCGCGCCCTCGACGATGACACGCTCTCGGACTTCATCCAGAACTTCGAGAAGATCCCGCTGCGCGACGAAAACTTCGAGTTCCCCGACCTGCTCGGCGCCGCCTACGAATACCTGATCAAGTACTTCGCCGACTCCGCAGGCAAGAAGGCGGGCGAGTTCTACACCCCCGCCGACGTCGTGCGAACCTTGGTCGAAGTCGTCGAGCCGAAACCGGGCATGAGCATCTACGACCCGACCTGCGGCTCGGGCGGCATGTTGATCCAGACCCGGGACTACATCCGCGAGATCGGCGGCGACCCGCGTGACCTGTCGCTCTTCGGCCAGGAGAGCATCGGCACCACGTGGTCCATCTGCAAGATGAACATGCTCCTGCACGGCATCGCCCACGCCGACATCCGGCAGGAAGACACCATACGTAGGCCGCAGCACAAGGACGACAACGGCGAGCTCAAGCGCTACGACCGCATCCTCGCCAATCCTCCGTTCAGCCAGAACTACATCAAGAAGGACATCGAGTACCCCGGCCGCTTCGCCGTCTGGCTCCCCGAGAAGGGCAAGAAGGCCGACTTGATGTTCGTGCAGCACATGCTCGCCGTGCTCAAGGGCGACGGCAAGATGGCCACGGTCATGCCCCACGGCGTCCTGTTCCGTGGCGGCGAGGAGCGTGAGACGCGGCGCCACTTCATTGAGCGGGGTTGGCTCGAAGCGATCATCGGGCTGCCTGCGGGTCTCTTCTACGGCACCGGCATCCCAGCGTGTGTCCTCGTGCTGAACAAGAAGGACGGGGCCAAGCGCAAGCACGTCGTGTTCATCAACGCCGACCGCGACTACCGCGAAGGCAAGGCGCAGAACTTCCTGCGGGCCGAGGACATCTCCCGCATCGTCCACGCCTACCGAACCCTCAGCAGCGGCGAGCGCGACGAGGTCCCCGGCTATGCGCGGCGCGTGCCCGTGGAGGAGATCGAGCGCGAGGACTTCAACTGCAACATCCGCCGCTACGTCGACAACGCTCCACCGCCGGAGCCCCACGATGTGCGCGCCCATCTTCATGGTGGCGTGCCCAAGAGTGAGATCGATGCACTCGAGCACTTCTGGGCGAACTACCCCGATCTCCGCACCCGTTGCTTCCAGCCGAGGTCGGGCAGTAGCGCCTACCTGGACTTCACGCCCGAGGTCACTGACCGCCGCGCTCTGGCCGACATCGTGAACGGCGACAAAAGCATCGCGGCCGCCCACCAGGCCTTCCTCAAGACCCTCGAAGCGTGGTGGGACAAGCACCTTCCGGCCATCGAGGCGCTCGCGCCCAGCAACGGCAAGAAGGGCAACGTCTACGCGTTGCGCCGTAGCCTGCTCGCATCCATCGAGCACACCTTTGCCGGCACCAAGCTGCTCAATGATCACCAAGTCCGTGGCGCCTTCGCCCGCTACGTCGACGAGCTGAAGGCAGACCTGAAATCCATCGCTGCCAGCGGCTGGGGGCCTGAGCTCATCCCCGACGCTGACATCCTGGAGAGCCAGTTCCCCGAGGTCCTCGCCGAGATCGAGCAGAAGCGCACCCGCCTTGCCGAGCTGACGGCGCTCTTCGCCGCGGCCGATGAGGAGGACTACGAAGACGAGGACGACGTCGGCGTGCTGCCGGGAGATCAGGTCAAGGCGCTCAAGGACGAGCTGAAAGAGCTGAACGCCACCTGGAAAACGGCGCTCAAGGAGCTGAAGGCCCTTGCCACGGACCTCTTCACCGAGATGAAGATGGCCGGTGTCCTGCCGGACGGCGTGAAGAAGAGTGACGTTACCCGCGGCATGTCGGCCCAGGATGCCGACTTCAGTGCCGGGCAGGTTATCCTCGAGCTGGCGGCGAAGGCCAACTTCACTTCGGAACGCGTCGAGTCCGTTCGCGAGCGAATGCAGGATGGTCGCGAAGCCCTGGAGCGTGCGCAGGCCCGTGAAGCCCGGCTGGAACGGCACAAGGGCCTCGAAGACGAAGCCAAGCAGCTCAAGGCCGACCTGCGCGCCACCGAGAAGAAGCAGGACGAGCTGGTCGAGGCTGCCCGCGAGAAGATCGACCGCGACGAGGCACGGAAGGTCATCATCAATCGGCTGCATCGCCTGCTCGTGCAGACCTACGAGTCGTACCTCCGTGCGGACCAGCGAGCATGCCTCGCTGCGCTCGAGAACCTGCACGCCAAGTACGCCACGACCGCGACCGACATAGAGCAACGTCGCAACGCGGCCACGGCCAAGCTGAAGGGTTTTCTCGGGGAGCTTGGTTATGTCTGAGCAGCCGTCGACTTGGCCCACGACAACCATCAAGAAGTCCTCCTATCTACGAGGACGTATTGGCTGGCAAGGGCTGCGAGCGAGCGAGTTCCTGGACCATGGTCCGTTTCTCATCACTGGTACGGACTTCTTGGACTCGGGCCGTATTGATTGGTCTCGGTGCCATCACGTAAGCGAGGAGCGTTTCCGCGAAGGAGCCTACATTCATGTACGGGACGGCGATCTCCTGATCACCAAAGACGGAACGATCGGCAAGATTGCATATGTGCGTGATTGCCCGGAGAAGGCCGTTCTGAATAGCGGCGTTTTCCTGCTTCGCTGCTCAGACGGTTCTTACAAGCACCGCTTTTTGTATCAGCTGCTGAGATCAGAGCTCTTCGAGACGTTCCTCCGAGTGAATCTCGCAGGCTCGACCATCAGTCACCTGTACCAATACGTCTTCGAGAGATTCGAGTTTCCCGTGCCAAAGGTGGCAGTCCAGCAGCGCATTGCCGAGATCCTCTCGACGGTCGACGAGGCCATCGAGCAGACCGAAGCGCTCATCGCCAAGACGCAGCAGATCAAGGCCGGCCTGATGCACGACCTCTTCACCCGAGGCGTGACTATGGACGGCCACATTCGCCCCTATCGAGAGGAGGCTCCGCAGCTTTACCAGGAGTCGCCGCTGGGTTGGATCCCCAAAGAGTGGGTAGCAGATTGCCTTGACGGTGTCACAGTGCGGCTCACCGATGGCTCCCACCAATCCGTGCGCCGCGAGATAGGGACGGCAGCAGAGGTTCCGTTCTTGTTCGTATCTTGCGTTGGTGAGGGACGCGTGAATTGGGAAAGAGCAGCCTGGATCAGCCTGGAGACGTACTCAGAAATATCCCGGGGCAAGGAACCCCATGAGGGGATGGTATTGTTCACAGTGGTTGGTTCAATCGGACGCGTCGGACTGATGGTGTCTGATATGGCTGCAGCCTTCGAACGGAATATTGCTTGTATCTCGCCAGGTCCTCGCGTACGGCCGCAGTTCCTCGCCCGATGGCTTCAGACCGCGCACGTTCAACGTCACGCGAAGCGGATCGCCGTGGGTAACGCGCAGAAGTTGGTGAGCTTATCCAAGCTGCGGCAATTTCCGGTCGTCGTGCCCGAGCCGAAGGAGCAGCAGATCATATGTGATCGCCTGGCCTCTATCGATGGTACGTTGGATGTTTATGCAGAGGAATTGGCCAAACTACGGAACATCAGGGCTGGACTTATGCAAGACCTCCTCACCGGACGCGTCTCTGCTACCCCCGAAACAAGATCTGTCCTCAGCGCAGAAGTTGCAGCACGTGTCTGAGTACCTCCACGTCGAAAAGCCGTTCCTCGAGCAGCTCGCGGCGCTCGGCTGGAAGATTGTCGACCAAGGCCAAGGCTTCATCCCCTCGGATCCATCAAAGAGTCTGCGGACGAACTTCCGCGAGTGGTTTCTCCCCGAGGTGTTCCGCAACGCCGTCCGCGCCGTCAACCTTACGTCCGGCGGCAAACCCTGGCTTACCGACCAACAGCTCGACGATCTGCGCGACCAAATCCTGCGCCAGCCCAACCACACGCTACTGGAGGCCAATGAGACAATGCAGGGGTTGTTCCTCAAAGCCCAAGTGGATCGCAATGAGGTCACCGGAGAAGCCGATCCCGTTGCCAAACTCATCGACTTCGCACACCCCGAGCGCAACCAGTTTCACGCCATCAACCAGTTTCGTGTTGACACGCCAGGATGCGTGAAGAGCTGCATTATCCCGGACATCGTACTCTTCGTGAACGGCATCCCGCTCGTGGTGGTGGAAGCGAAGATTGGCGACCCCAACACCGCCAACCCGCTGCACGCGGCATACGAGCAGCTTCTCCGCTATCGCAACGGTCGCCCCGAAACCATCAAGGCGGGCCTGCGCGAAGGTGAGCCGCGGTTCTTCTACACAAACTTGCTGCTCGTGCGAACATGCGGCGAGAAGGCCGAGTTCGGCTCGATCACCTCCGGTCATGAGCACTTCTACGCGTGGAGGGACATCTGGCCCGAGAGCAGCCAGGCCTACACGCCCCCGCTGGGCGTTGAGCGCGAACAGGAGAAACTCATCCAAGGGCTGCTGGCTCCAGCCATCCTGCTCGACGTGCTGCGCACCTGCACGGTGTTCATGGACACCGACTCGGGCCGGCGCATCAAGGTCGTTTGCCGCTACCAGCAGTACCGCGCGGCGCGGAAGATCGTGGACCGCCTGCGCGCCGGTAAGACGCCGGAGTCGCGCTCGGGCGTCGTCTGGCACACCCAGGGCTCGGGCAAATCGCTGACCATGGTCTTCGTGGCCAGGATGCTGCGCGCCGCGTCCGACCTGGAAGACTTCAAGATCCTGCTCGTCAACGACCGGGTCGACCTCGAGGAGCAGCTCTCCGGCACCGCCAAGCTCATCGGCGGCAAGGTCAACGTCATCGAGAGCACCGCGCAGCTTCGCGAGCACCTCAGCACCGACGCCTCCGACATCAACATGGTGATGGTGCACAAGTTCACCGAGCGCACCGAGGCTCTCCCGGCCGCCGTCGCCCAGGCGCTCACCTACGGCGGCAGACCGGTGCCCGAACCCGAGGTCCTCAAGGCAGCCGACTCCGGCGGCGTGCCCTACCGAGCCATTCCGTCGAGCAACACCTTCGGCGTGGTGAACCCGTCCGACCGCATCATTCTGATGATCGATGAGGCCCACCGGACCCAGGGCTCCGACCTCGGCGACAACGTCTTCGAGGCGTTTCCCAACGCCACCCGCATCGCGTTCACGGGAACCCCGCTCATCACCGAGCAACACGGGACCAAGCGCACGGTGAAACGCTTCGGCGAGTACATCGACACCTACAAGCTGATGGACGCCGTCCACGACGGCGCCACCTTGCAGATCCTCTACGAGGGCCGCACCGCCGACACGGCCATCAAGGACAAGCACGGCTTCGACACGAAATTCGAGGACCTCTTCAAGGAGCGCAGCGAGGAAGAGATCCTCGCCATCAAGAAGAAGTACGGCGCCACCGGCGACCTCCTCGAGGCCGAGAAGCGCATCGAAGCCATCGCGAAGGACCTGGTCGACCACTACATCGACAACATTCTGCCTGACGGCTTCAAGGCCCAAGTTGTCTGCCACTCGAAGCTGGCCGCCATCCGCTACCAGAAAGCGATTCGGCAGGCCCTCGCGGAGCGCGTCGAGCGAGAGAAGCTGAAGCCCGAGCCCGACACCGACCTCATCCGGCGCATCGAGTTCTTGAAGGTGGGCGTCGTGGTCTCGTCGGACCCGACGAACGAGCCCGCCGCTATCACCGAGGCCCGCAAGGAAGCCAAGCGCTGGAACGTGGTGGAGAACTTCTGCCGCCCCTTCGATTTCGAAGACCACGACAAGGACCTCACCGGCGTCGCCTTCCTGGTCGTGTGCGACATGCTGCTCACCGGCTTCGACGCCCCCATCGAGCAGGTGATGTACATCGACAAGAAGCTGCGCGAGCACAACCTGCTGCAGGCCATCGCTCGCGTGAACCGGGTGGCGACCAACAAGCACCGCGGCTTCATCGTCGACTACATCGGTCTCGCGAACCATCTGACGAGCGCGCTCTCGATCTACTCGGAAGAGGACGCCCAGGACATCCACGACGGCCTGAAGAGCGCCCTCAGCGAGACGCCCATCCTCGAGGAGCGCTACCAGCGTCTCTTGCAGCACTTCATTGCCGCCGGGGTCGCCAACATCGAGGCCTTCATCAAGGGCCAGCTTGGATCCCCCGAAGCCGACGTCGCCGTGATCCACGCGGCCGTCGGCGCGATGAAGGACATCAAGCGCCGGGCGGACTTCGAGGTCTACCTGAAGAAGTTCCTCCAGAGCCTCAACCTGATCCTGCCGAACCCCGCTGGCCACCCCTACCGCGGGGCCGCGCGACGCTTCGGCTACCTGCTTCGCATGGTGAAGGAGCGTTACAAGGACGACTCCCTCGACATCGCGGACGCCGGCGAGAAGGTGAAGGCGCTCATCAACGAGCACCTCATCGACCTCGGCATCAACCCGAAGATCCCACCCGTGGAGCTGCTGTCGGACGAGTTCATCTCGCACGTGCACATGCACTCCCAGGGCAACGACGAGGCCAAGGCGAGCGAGATGGAGCACGCCCTCCGCAAGCACTGCACGGTCCACTTCGACGAGGACCCCGCCTTCTACACGAAGCTCAGCGAGAAGCTGGAGAAGCTCATCGAGCAGCACCGCAACAACTGGAAGTCACTGTCTGGCGACCTCGAGCAGCTCCGCAACGAGGCTATCGCGGGGCGCACGGATGCGGTCGAGGGGCTCACCAGGGAGGCGACGACCTTCTACGACCACGTGCTTCAACTCGCCTACGACGGAGCTGGCGTTCCCCCAGAGGCTCGCGCGCCGCTGAAGACGCTGATGCTGAGCATCGTGGAGATGCTGCAGGACACGATTGGCGTGCTCGATTTCTGGAAGAAGCCACTTGAGGTGAAAAGGCTCCGCGGCAACATCGACACCGAGATCCTTCTGGCGAACATCCCCGCGCTCAACGAAAAGCATGAGCGACTTACAGTCGAGATCGTGAAACTCGCCGAAAAGCGCCACGAGGAGCTGATCAAGTGAAAGAGTCGCAAAACCAACCAAACGCCGAAAAGATCACTTACGAGGTGATCCGGAGTCGTCGTTCAACGACGGACATCATCATCGAGCGCGACGGGAGCATCGTCGTGCGAGTTCCTGAGTGGGTCGACGACGACCATGTCGCCAACATCGTTGAGTCAAAGCACTACTGGATCTATCGGGGCCTTGCGGAATGGCGCGACCTCAACGCCACCCGCCTCCTTCGCGAGTACAAGAACGGGGAGGGCTTCCTGTACCTCGGCCGCGCCTACCGACTCCTGCTCGTCACCGACCAGGACGAGGCCCTGCAGCTCAAGAACGGCCGTTTCACGCTGCGCCGTGACCTCGTCGAGAAGGGCGAGATTGCGGCGGCCAAGACCGCATTCCGCGACTTTTACGTCGCGAAGGGTCTCGACCGCCTGCGCAGCCGGGTCGACTACCACGCGCCGAAGGTCGGCGTGGAACCGGCTGGCGTCGAGGTGAAAGAGCTCAACCACCGGTGGGCCTCCTGCTCTACGTTGGGCAAGCTCTCTTTCCACTGGAAATGCATGATGGCTCCCCAGACGATCATCGACTACATCGTCGTGCATGAGCTTTGCCACTTCCACCACCGCAATCACACCGACGCGTTCTGGAACGAGGTCGATAAGGTGATGCCCAACTTCCGCGAGCGGAAGGAGTGGCTGCGGCGACATGGTGCCGGATTAGACCTATAGCCTCGGTGACTGGGGAATTTTGCGGCGAATGGCTTTAGGGCTGGCGGGAGGCTGATGATGAAGAGGCTCAATGATCCGGTGGAGATTCTGTATCTCACTCTGATGTATCGCTGGGAGACATCAGCGCCCCCAGATCGGGGAGTGGGTCTCCTGGATGGAAGTCCGGAGAGGAATAGTCAAATTTCTCGTATGGTTTACCTGCTGAGGAAAATCGCCGCAGGGGATACGGTCCGGGTGTATAGCAGCTTGGCGCAGTCTACGCGACGCAAGGACGGTCACTCCTATATCTCGGATGATCCTGTATGGATGGAGAATCCGGCTGAGCTTGGCTATGGCTGGTACTTTGAGGGCGGGACGAGTCTGGTCCAGAAGCAAGATATCCTGCAGGCGCTCAGAAAGTTGGGACTCTCAGCCCCCTTCATCGCTTGCGCTGATAACTTCGTCGCCGGGCGGTCTGTCTTGGATTGCTTCCCTACGGAAGAGGAAGAACAGAAGATCCTTGCTCGACTGAAGGATCAGCAGAGCGACGAGGAGGAGTGACGTAGGTTGGCCGCCTCGGCCCTCGAGAGGCGTGTATCGGCATGGCAGGGGCGGTGCTCAGTTTGCAGCCCCGAGGCTTCGGCTGCTGCAGGGGGGAGCTGGTGGTCATTCAAAACACGATGAATGCGCGAAGCACAGACACCGCTCAACCTAGAATTCCTCCTCATCGCATGTAGCGGATGTCTCTCGACAAATTCTACAATGTCTAGGATGACTGTTTTCGCGCCGGTTAAATGAAGAGTCGATTTGAAGACAGAGCTTGGTCACTAACATTTTGGTGTACTCTGGCCGTAAAGCTACTCTTCTTGCTGACTTCCCTTAACCATCGCGCAATAGCAGCTCAGCAACTCGATGCCACCGAGATCTACGAAATGGTCCGTCCCTCGCTCTGCACGGTCATGTCCTTGGCCGAAGATGGAAGCGAAATCGGGTATGGCAGCGGATTTGTTACAGGTCCCGGTGAGCTCATCACCAACGCGCATGTAGTGGCAAAGGCAAACAGTGTCCGGGTTGAGTGCAGCGGAAGAAGGGGCGATGCCATACGTGTTGTCCGAAGAGGGATCGGCATCGACTTAGTCGTCTTGGAAACAATGCTCCAAGGCTTGCATCCTGCACGGCTCGGAAGTAGCTCGGTTGTCAAGCCGGGAGCCGTAGTATTCGTTCTTGGTAACCCTTACGGCCTAGACAACACCATTACGACCGGCCTTGTGTCCGGAATGCGGACGATTGAGGGTGGTGAGTATCTGCAACTTTCGGCGGATATTAATCCTGGGAACAGCGGTGGGCCCGTCGTCGACTCAAGCGGACTTGTGATCGGGGTAGCGACCATGGGACTGTTGCGCAGTCAGGGGCTCAATTTTGCAGTCCCAATCGAAGCACTTTCGACGCTAGATCGAGTCTCCTTGAGGTTCGATGAGATTAAGCGGAATGAAACTCTTCAACGTGAGATCCTTCAACGCTCAGAACTGGCCTTTCGCGGCATTCCATTGGGATCTTCATGTTCAGATGTGAATACGCTAGAGCACGTGAGCACGAGGGGGGCGATAGTCGGGCACCCCGAATTGGGTTTTCAAGAGACAAGCACCAACCCTCACGGGGACTTCTGGAGACTGACGCGCCTATTGGGTGAGGTCGTCAAAACGAAGTACGAATGCCGGCATGGCCTCTTGGTCGGCGGGGCCTATGTGGAGGTGCCGATTAAACTAAAGGACAGGGTGCAGAAGGTTCTTGAGATGAAGTACGGCTCCCCGACGATTTCGTCCGAGAGGGGCTTGGGCCTGCTCGAGTTGGCAAGGTTCAAATGGTCTCCCGGCCCTGGGCAACGGATCGAATTGGATTCCACGGGCCTTGTATCGTTTTCGGTCTCGTACGTTGACCTCAGGCTCCTTGAGATGCTGGAACATAAAGAATCGCTCAAGGCGATTGCTGACGAAGTGTTGTAGTGCTCCTACCTCCTGGCGTAGGTTGCCGGGACCAGCCAGCCTGGGATCATTTGTCGGTTGAGGCGATGAGTCGGAGACGTCTACGCCGGTAGTTTGCCGAATGTGCGTTTGATCGCCTGGCGCTAGAGCATCAATGGCTGGCCGTCTCGTTTCGGCTTGAACCCAGATCGCCTTCGCCCACTCTGGTTGTCTCGGATGCCTACTAACGCGGACGTTGGGCTTTTCGCCGCGTGGGTAAGGATGCGGGTAATTCGTTGACTTGGCGCTTTGAAGCGTCGTTCAACAACGGGTTATGGCTCAATTGTGAACCCCTACCTCGGCCGCTGGCCCATTGGCGACGTGACCGCGCCGGAGCTGCTGAAGCTGCTGCGCAGGATCGAGACCCGGGGAACCATCGAGACGGCACACCGGGTGCGATCTGTGGTGAGCCGGGTCTTCCGGTTCGCCATCGCCACCGGCCGCGCTGAGCGCGACCCAGCCGCCGATCTGAAGGGGGGCCATTGCCCCGGTGAAGGGCCGGAACTTCGCCGCCATCGTCGAGCCGCGGGAAGTCGGGGCGTACATCACCACAGGCTACCCTTGGTAGCAGTCTATGGCCCTCAGCAGCGCCCCCGCAAGCTCGCGCCGCTGGTGTTCGTCCGACCTGGTGAGTTCCGTGGCGCAGAGTGGCGCGAGTTCGACCTGGATGCCGCAGAGTGGCGGATCCCTGCCGGGCGGACGAAGATGGACGAGCGCCACATCGTGCCCCTGAGCCGCCAGTCCCTCGCTGTGCTGCAAGAGCTGCAGATGCACACCGGAGGAGGGCGCCTGTTGTTCCCGTCGCTCCGGAGCCGGGAGCGCCCCATCAGCGAGAACACGCTGAACGCAGCCCTTCGCCGCATGGGTTACGGAACCGACGATATGACCTCCCACGGGTTCCGCACAGTCGCGTCAACGCTACTGAACGCTTCTGGCTCCAGGCCGTGAAGCGCTTTTTGTGTTTGTGAGCCATAAGATGTTCACGGGAGGACAGCTATGGCGAACGAACCGAAGACCGAGAAGAAGACTACGGGCGAGCTGGCTCGACGAGCTGCTGGGAGGTGAGGACCCGAAGGAAGCGTTTCTCAACGGCGGCCTGATCGACGATCTGAAGCAGGCGATCGCCGAGCGGGCCTTGAACGCCGGGATGGATTTGCATCTCGATCAGGACGAGGAGCAGGCGGCGGGCAACCATCGCAACGGCAAGAGCCGCAAGCGCGTGCTCACCGACACCGGCGCGATGCAGGTGTCGATCCCCCGAGACCGGCAGTGCCGGTTCGACCCCCAGCCGATCGCGAAGTACCGGCGCCGGCTGCCCGGCTTCGACGAGAAGGTGATTGCCTTGTACGCCCGCGGCATGACAACGCGGGAGATCCAGGCACATGTGCGCGAGCTCTACGGCGTGGACGTCTCCCCGGAGCTGGTCTCGAAGGTCACTGACGCCGTGCACGACGAGGTCCGAGAGTGGCAGTCGCGGCCGCCGGACACGATATGTGCGATCATCTACTTCGCGCCGTACGGGTGAAGATCCGGGATGAGGGACTGGTCCGCAACAAGGCCGTGTATCTGGCCATCGGGGTTACCTGCAGCGGCTACAAGGATGTGCTGGGGCTGTGGATCGAGCAGACTGAGGGGGCGAAGTTCTGGCTGAGCGTCATGAACGAGCTCAAGGCTCGGGGCGTTACGGATGCGCTGGTCGCCGTGGTGGACGGTCTCAAGGGGCTTCCCCGAGGCCATCGAGACGGCGTTCCCGGATGCCCTGGTCCAGACCTGCATCGTGCACCTGATCCGCCACTCGATGGCGTATGCGTCCTGGAAAGAGCGTAAAGCCATCGGCAAAGCCGGAGGGGTACCCAAGGGGGCTGAAGGTGTAACTGGTTCCGAGCGGGTTACCGGCTCCAAACAGGAACCAGCAGGATGGACCCGACCTTCAAGTCGGCAGCGGCTGCCGATTCCCGCTCCCCACGCCCATGGACAGATCGGAAATTTCGGTACCGGTACCCCGTGGAAAAAGCCGCACCGGTGCGACGTGGTCCTCTCCTTCTCACTCGGCCCGGCCTGGAATCATTCGCTCGATCCCGGCGTTGATGATCGACGTGTCACCCTGCTTGAGCTCAAGGTAGCCCGTGTCGGTCTGCGAGAAGATTGCCCGAGTAGCCTCAACCAGCACCGAATCCTTCACCACGGGATCGTGAGCACCATCTCGGAAGATTTCGAAGGTTCGCAACGCATTCGCGCGATGCTCGTTGACTGTCTTCAGGTGCTGATTAGCCCGAAAGTTTTTCGTGCACCAGAACGTGCCGGAGGCTAGCAGGCCAAGAAAAACCAGCTTCGTCCCAAGCGACTGAATTGCTTCGGCGACGTCACCGCTTGGTGTCGGCAGGGAGATCCCGGTAAACAGGACTTGGCCGACCATCAGAGACGCGGCGGAGTACAAGGTGACCGCCCCAAGAGCCACCGCAATCCCCAGCCAGAAGAGGGAAATACGATTGTGGCTTTTTGCCTGCTCGTCGAACCTTTGTCCGAAAGTGATGATGGTTCGGTCAGTGGCTCGCCCGGCCGCTAGGTCCATCAGCTCGCTGATATCCTCTTTGGCCTGAAGCGCCTGTTGCTCCGCCTCCTGAGTTGCCTTTCGAAGCTGTTCAATGTTGGCAGCGACGGTCTGTCGCAACCGTACCACCTCCGCGTCCAGTTGACCGTTGAAGTGTAGGAGGAACGTCAGGACTGATGCCATCTGAGGCATCACTCGACCAGATTTTTGTTCAATGGCATTCAGTGGAGCGACAATCTGATTCTGATCCATCCGCTCATGCAGTTGCCGGACTTGATTGAAAGCGTGGTGAATCTCCCGAATGCCTTGCTGGATTGGCTTCGCCCCCTCCGCTGGGAGTGATTCGAATGGGACTGCTAGAACCGTACGAGCGAGCGCTCTGGCAAATTCGATTGAACTTTCGAAGCGAGCAAGGTTTAGATCGGTCCATGTTTTTGTCTCTTGCAGAGTAATGGGATCGTTAGCGATCTCAGTGGCCTGCGCGCGCAGGATTTCCGCTTCTTTCTCATGCATGCCTGGGTCAAATCCTCCAAGGGTCGTTGGAGCGGCGCGGGTAGAGATGCGGATCGTAGCTGTCCAGTAATTCAGGCTGCTCCTGGAGGGCCTCCCGCGCCCAGGGCTGCAGGTTGTACGGCACTCCATCCAGGACGTTGAATGCGTTGCTGGAGCGGTACACGATTCGCTTCCGCAGGAGACCGCCGGCGACGCCATCATCCATCGGCCAAAGTTGGGTGTTCTCGTCGTCCCGGATAAACGGAATCAGGTATGCTCGCTCAGCTGGAGTCAGGGAGCGCAGGTATCCGGATCGCTGGCGCTTCAACTCCACCCTTCGCAATAAGAATCGAGCGAATCTGAGCAGTGCCTGCCCCGCTGAGACGAGACTCAGGCTGGTGGAGACGACGAAGGTGAGGCCGACAACGGCAGTATGCTCGGCTCGGATGCGATCAATGCCGAGGGTTTCCGCAAGCTCAGGCGGAGCGAAAAGGACGACAGCCGTCGCGATAGCCAAGGCGAACCAGACAGGCTGGCTCAGCTTCGCGAGCTGAGCGATGAACCCGAGCGTCACATCCATCGGCCGTTGGTTCGATTGTGCCGCGTCAGCAGGGGGGCTAACGGCCAGCCAAGACCTCGAGCAACTTTCGATCCGCTACGGCCTGGTGCAGTACATCGTTCAAGGCGGCGTTGATCCGCTGACTGTTTCCTTCCGCGCCAGGCACAAAGACTACACGGTCTTCGTCCTCATACCGGTAGAAGTTCTCATATGTTTCAAACTCATTCGCTGCGGTCGCCTTCAGAGCTGCGGTCACTTCCACACCGCCAGTCCAGAAGCCGGTCGATGTGTCGTACTGGAGGCCGCGGATATCAACTCGAAGGTTCGAGTGAGGGGCCTCAGGCTCTTCGAAAACCACGTCAAATCCTTTGGTGCCAAGCATCTCTGCCATGGCCGACTGCACGACCGCTGTCAGATCCTCTCCTAGCGTGATCTGGGCGCCGGTCATGTAGGCAGAGCCGCGGTTACCTATGCTCTCGGTAGGTCGCTCGTCGCTCACCGCGAGATAAACGGTTCGGCCCTCGCCGATGTTGCTGACTGGAACTCCTGTGTCAGGTGCGAGTTCAACCTTCATTGGCGTGAATGCGCAGCCGGCCATCACTGCTGCCGCGCACAGGATCAGTCTCATGGATGTTGCTCCCCCTCCGCGAATCCATTCGATATTATCGGCCTCACGCATGGCCGGATGTAAAGGAATGTAACATTGTGGCCAGGAGCGACGCGGACAAGCTGTGACGGTCTCGGGCTGAGCATCAGCTCCTGGCGGCACGGCAGCGGGTCGGACCCTTTGGCTCGCATCGAGGAATTGACGCAATTGGCTATCTTTGCCGTGATGGAGCCTTCCCTTCCCACTTGGATCCAATACGTCGAAGCAATCGGCCCGACAGCCGTTGCTGGTGCTGTCGCGTATGTCGCCTGGAGGCAATGGCGCAACGATAGGTGGAGGTTGCGCGAAGCTCTTTGGGAGCGGCGGTACAGGGTCTACAAAGCGGTGATGGCCAGCATCGGCGCGGCGATGGCGAATGGCGACTTTACCCGAGACGATCAGATCGACTACCTGAACGGTATCAAAGAGACCCTGTGGTTATTCGACGACGAAGTCTCCACATTCCTGGAAGAAACGCTGTGGCGAACGCTTCTCGAGGTGCATTCGACTCACGTTGGCGGGGCAGCGTCAGCGGACGCCCACGCGGCCCGAATGGATGACTTGCGGGACCAGTATGATCAGCTACGGATGATGATGAAGCCCTTTCTCAGACTCCGGAGTTGACAGGAACAGAGGTCGGTTAGCGGTTCCAATCTTGGGATCGACAGCGACACCAGCCGTGTGGATCTGGATCTGAGCCCGCGATGTGTGCTCCGGCGATCATCACAGCGATGCAAGTTGTCCGTGCGGGTAGATATGCGGGTAACTTCTCCAGGAACAGCCCGAATACCGCGCTAATAGGCATTGTTCGAAGGCGACCCCAGCCTCCAATTATTCCTCTTGAATTCAAAATGTTACGGAATGCCTCGAAGCGAGGTTGAGGGGGAGATCCGGAACTTCCCCTCGTACTATGG
>JAWLHB010000068.1:0-27389 GCA_041690595.1 Lentisphaeria bacterium | reverse complement strand
AAGCTGAAGCGATGCACCCGATCGTTGGCGTCGACGATCCCGGTGAGCAAGCCCGTCTTCTCGTCAACCTGATGCACGGCGCTACGGGTGGCCGGACGCAGCGAGGGCTCCGTGGCGGGGGGAGCATCATAGCGGGTGACGACGCCATACGCATTGGTGAACTCGGCAAGCTCGCCCTGCATGTCATAGACGTAGGAGCGGCTCCGGCCGGTGACCAGATTATGCTTCTCGATAGGCAGGAACTCGCGGTCGATAACCTTGTAGACGGTCTTCTCAACCTCGGGCAGCAACTCGACGGGCAGATGGCTGGGGCCTTCCTTGCGGGTAAAGGTCGCGCCGCCCGGCTGCTCCTGGTGCACGTAGACGCTCTTTCGTTGCAGCGTCGTATCGTCAACGACGGTCACATACTGGGTGCCACCCTCCTCATGCTTCTGGGCATGCTCGATCTTGTGGTGGCTGCCGCAGGCGGAGATGTAGGTGACCAGGCGACCGGAGGCATCATGCTCGAAGAGCCACTGCCGGTCTACCTTCCACGCTTCCGGTCCGCTCTCCTCGATGTATTTTGACTCCGTTACGACCTTGTCGCCCACTGTGGCGGAGGTGTACCAGCCCAGGCGTTTACTCTTCTCGCGATAGAGCCGGCCGATCCGCACCGCCACGATGAAGCCGTTGAGATCGCGTTCGAGCTTGACCGCTCGATCCCCCGGAAAGTGGATCTCCGCCAGCAGGCCATCCTGGTGAACGAGAGCGGCGCGAGCCCCATCCGGATACTCTACCGCGCTGGGAAACTCGCCATCGTAATGCAGTCGCATGAAGCGCCCCGGGTGCGACGCCGGCGCGATCTTCTCCAGCCGCCAGGCCAGCCCGAGCTGATCCGGCGTGGAGAAGTACCAGCGCCAGCGATCCCGCTCGGTCAGCACCACCATGCTCCCCTCGCGCTCGAGCGTGTACTCGGGGAAGGCAATGCTGCGCAGGGTGACTTCACCCGCATCGTCGGTGACCGGCTCGAACATGACGATCTTGCGCTTGACGATGACGACCAGCTGGTTGGGCCGGTGCTTGATCCCCGAGGGATACAAACCAATGGTGTCGCGCGGCGTCCATGGCTGTTCATGGCCGCAGAGCAGGTCGAAGAAGCAGCCCGACCATTGTGGCGCATAGAGATCAAGATTCTTCTCGAAGATCACCTTGCCGCGCTGACTGTGGTACAACTCCGCCTCTGCCGGACAGATGTGGCAGGCAATGGGCGGCGCCTCCGGATCCGGCGGCCTCACCCCCGGCAACCTCGGCCACTGGTACCCCGCCGGTAACGGCACCCGCGCCCCGCCGCAGACCAGGCAGGCAGCGGCACCGACAATGACGGTCCATAAACAGACGCTGAACCTGGAATGCTTATAAACCATGAAATCTACCTTCTACCCGTATCCTGTCCCATTTAGGTACTCTTATCGATACTTCCGGCAATTCGCGATAGGCTATCATCACCGATCATCGCTGTCAAGCGCACTTTACGATATGAAAACCTTTCCATTACTTTACTTTGCCACTTTGCCTCATTAACATGATCATTTCAGTATGCTTTCTAACTATCTCTACCGGAGGCACTTACGACTTTTGGCGCTTAAATGCTTAGTCGGCGCTATGGATTTAAATCGCTGCTTTTGCCGCGAAAAATTCTTGAAAAAAATGCCGAAAAACCGACGATGCGGCCAGAATCCCGGTTTTACACGCCACTTTCTCGGCGCAAAGAATCGTCGCCACGTTCGGCATTATGCCGCCAAACTGCCGCGTCGCGACTGCGAAGCCCTTTGCTTTCCAAGACGAGAACCGCGCGGGTGGTGAAGGCATGAAGCTCCTCTGCTGAAACCGGGCATTGGAAGGCTTGCAAGGCGGCGGGGGGGAGGTACTCTTTGGCTTCACGTTGTTTCAACCTATTGGATGATCCTGCCATGCATCATGCTCTTTCCCTGCTGCTCCCAGACGGCTCGATAACTGAAGGCGCGCTCACTGACGAGGGCGGTCACCCGGAATTGCGATTTGCGGCGCCTCCGGGGCTGTATCAACTGAGCATCATTGCGGATGGAAGCCGCTTCGACCAGGAGGAGTTGTACTTCAAGCTGGATCTCTTTGGGAATCAGGGTGTGCGGTCGGGGCCGTGGGATTTCGATCTGCGGAATGGGAACGTGCCGCTGGTGCCGGCGTACTGGGTGTCGCTGGATGGGCGGCGGCTGGGATTGTGGTACTTTCAGCGTATCTCGCTGGACGATCTGGCGCATCATCGCTTCCGGGGACGGCTGGCGTGTTGGTTGCGGGAGGGGGGTGAGCATCGGCTGAGCTTCGAGCCGTACAGGGAGATGGCGATCGACTGGCACGACGTTCGGCTGGAGGTAGACCCGGAAGATCATCTGGAAGCGCTACCGGAAGGGCTGCGGAGCGCCAGCGACCGGTGCAGCCTGACTCCGTGGCGCGAGACGGAGTTCTGGCTGGAGCAGAAGCGGCGGTTGGCGGGCACGCATCGGCATTTCGAGCCGCATTTGCGTCGGGCGGTGGAACGAGTGGCGAAGGCGGAGAGCCTGGGGCTGGGGGATCTGCATCTGCTGGTGCTCGGGGAGCGGCTGCTGGATGGTGAACTGGCGGTGGAGCGTGCCATCGGGGTGATCGATCGGGCCATCGGCTTGCCTGCGTGGGGTAATCCGCGTGAGGATGGGTATGGCCACAACGGGGACATGGGGGCGATGGGGATGCTGCTGGGCGGCGCCCGGGCTCTGCATCTTTTCGGGGAGGAGCTGGGTAAGGAGCGCCGGGACAAGCTGCTGGCGAAGCTGGCGTGGCAGGGAGATCGTTTTCTGGAGCAGGCGCTGCTGTCGCGGGATTACTGGGGCGGCTCGGTGCTGCAGGATCATGGCTGGAAATCGCATTGGGGGTTCGGCACGGCGGCGTTGCTGCTGTATGGCCTGATCCCGGAGGCGGCGGAGTGGCTGCGCTATGCGTTGCCGCGTGTGCGCCGCGCGCTGGGGGCGATTCCGCGCGATGGCGCCATTCCCGCCAGTTCCTACCGGATGCCGTACCTCTATCTGGATCTGGTCGCGCATCACCGGGATGCGCTGCGCGCACAGGGCGGCGGAGATCTCTATGCGGATGCGCCGCTCGCGGAGACGGTCGACTACATGGTGGACATGTACGATGAAGTGGCCGGTGTGCTGGTGACGGGGGAGCTGAGCGATCGGGTGGCCCCGACGGGGGGCTTTCTCTATCTGGAGCATATGGCGGATAGCTACGGGGATGGACGGGCGGCCTGGCTGAGTCGACAGTTCCTCGCGCACTGCCCGGAGAGCTTCTACCATGGCACGCAGATGGCGGCATTCTTCAACGAGTTGCCCTGGGCATTCGTGGCGCATCGGGCGGGGACGGAGGCAGAAGCGCCCGAGCGGCCAACCAGCAGGCTGCGCTACTATCCGGATACGGCGATGGTGCATCATGTGCGGGGCGATCTGAGCTTCACCGTCGATGCTGGCCCCTGGTGCGGCTACCATGCCTACCATGCCACCACCGGCCCCTGCGATCGGATGACGGTCTCGCCGGCGGTGGGGCACTTTTCGATTCTTCGTCATGGCGAACCGGTGCTGGCGAGCCCCGACCATGGGTACGCCATGCGGGCGGCGGTCCGCAATAGCGTGCTGATCGACGGGGTTGGGCGCAAGGGGGATATCGGCTATCCGATGTCGCTGCCATCGGCGCCGGATTTCGGGGATCACTTCAGCGACGTGCGTCAGGTGGGGGAGGATTCGTGGATCGTTCGCCTGGATCTTCAGCGGGCGTATCCGGAGGAGCTTGGGGTCGCGGCCTTCAGCCGGGAGTTTCATCTGCTGCCGGATCGGATTCTGCTGCACGATCATCTGGTGCTGGATGCGCCACGCCAGATCGCCTGGCACTTTCACACCAAGCAGGAGCTGGGGCTGCGGCTCACGGGCACGACAGGGCATTTCGGCGGCGAGCGGGGGGTGACGCTGACGCCGACCCGGAGTTCGACGCCGCTTCAGGCCGAGCAGCGGGAGACGGCGGTCGTCTGGTCGTATGCAAGCGCGAGCGGCTTCAAGCCATTCGTCCACATCCGCTATACCCCGCTGGAAGCCGTGGCGCGGGTGGATGTGGTCTTCACGCTGTTGACAACGGAGGCGGAGCATGTGTGAGATTCCCTCGCTGGATACGGAAGCGGCCATAGCGCTGGTCATGGAGTTGATCGCGATCCCAGGGCGTTCAGGAGAAGAAGGCGCTATTGCCCGGGCGGTGCAGGGGAATCTGCTGGGAGCCGGGATTGCGCCAGCTTGCATGGCGATAGATGAGGCACATCGACGCAGCCCATTCGGAGGTGAGCAGGGGAACCTTGTGGTAAACCTGCCGGGACGGGGTGCGCTGGCGTCGGCTTCGCGTCTGCTGCTGTCGGCGCACATGGATACGGTGCCGATCTGCGCGGGGGCGGTGCCGCGGCGCGAGGGCAATCGGCTCGTGCCGGAAGCTTCGACCACGGCGCTTGGTGCGGACAATCGCAGCGGCTGCGCGGCGATCGTGACGCTGATCCGGGAGTTGCGCCGGCAGGAATTGGACCACCGGCCGCTTAGCCTGATCTTCTTTGTGCAGGAGGAGGTCGGGCTGGTGGGATCGCGGGAGCTGGATGGTAGTCTGCTTGCACCACCGGCCTTTGGAATCAACGTGGACGGCGGGCTGGCTCGGGAGATCTGCCATGGGGCCATTGGCGGTATCAAGTGGCAACTGACGATCGAGGGAAGCGCCGCTCACGCGGGGGTGCATCCGGAGGAAGGTATTTCGGCCGCGGCGGTGCTGGCGCGTGGGCTGGGCGAGCTGGTGGCGGGGGGATGGCATGGGGCGGTGCGGCAGGATGGACGGGAGGGCAAGGCGAATATCGGCATGCTGCATGGCGGTGAGTCGACGAATGTGGTGATGCCTCGCCTGGTAGCGGACGGAGAGTGCCGCAGCCATGATCCGGAGTTTCTCGAGGTGCTGCTGGCGCGTTATCGGCAGGCGTTCGCGGAGTCGGCCGCGGCGACGACCAATGTGCATGGGAAGGCCGCGACGGCGGAGCTGGTGGAGCGCAACCGCTATCCGGCCTTCGTGCTCGACCGGGCGAGTGCGCCGGTACGGTGCCTGCTGGAGGCGCTTGGGCGGCTGGGGCTGGAACCGATCTACCGGGTGAGCAATGGCGCGCAGGATGCGAACAACCTGAATCGCCTGCACGCCATCCCCACCGTGACCGTGGGGGCAGGAGCGCATCTGCTGCATACGACGGATGAGTACCTTGCCATCGACGAGTACCTGGAGGCCTGCCGGCTGCTGCTCGCCTGCGCCGTTCAGGCGGAATGACGCTTCGCAAAAAATGCAGAACGTGATGCTTGAGGCGGAAATGGGGTGCTTTAGAGGATGATCGTGGCAATCCGCATGGCGGAGCGCATAGAGTAAAGCATGGTGCGAAGAGTCACGATCAACCAGGAGTCCCGACGATGAAAAGTTTGTTCGCAGGAGTGTTGGCCATGGTTATACTGGTGGTTGGCGGTTGCGCGACCAGCAAGAGCAAGAAGGCCGCCGACCTGGCGGATATGGCCAACGAGGCGATGGGGGAAGAAGATTACCTGCAGGCGCAACGTCTGTACGAAGAAGCGTCACTGCGGGAACCGCTCACCTGGCAATATCATGTGGGCGTTGGCAATGCGGCAATAAAAGCAGGAAATCCCGGCATCGCGGAGAGTCACTACAGCGCGGCGCTGAAGCTCCTGAATGAAAGCACCGCGGCGGAGATGCGAGACGTACGTAACGAGGCCAGCGTCCTGTACATGCTTGGGCGTGAGAAGGAGGCACTGGCGCTGCTGGAGGATGCCTCGCGGAGATTCCCCGACAACGCCGAGCTGAGGCAATCCGTGGAGGAATGGGATGCCACGGCGGAGTCCCTGAACGAGTACCGGGTCGAACGGCAGTATCCGTAGACCTTTCATCCCTGAGGGCTGCACGGCGCGCCCCGCCCCCTCTACCGCGCGTGCAGCCACGACAGCGAGCGACAGCCGCAGGAATCCGGAACCCCCCGGCGGCTGTCGCTCGCCACCTATCGCGTCAAGCGCATGCGGACATCGACGTTCAGGTTTTCAACGCGCAAGGTAGCCGGGAAGGGGGGCAGTTCGTGAAGTTCCTGCAGCATGCGCCGCACGGAGGCATCCATGGCGCCATGCCCGCTCGATTTGGTGACTGCTTTCGCGGTGACGCGGCCATCCCGCTGAATGCTCAAGCGTATGATGACCTCGAGATCGCGATTCTGCACTTCCGAGCGACTCGGCTGTTGCCAGAGGCGGTAGAGGCTGCTGCTCAGGATGGCGTCATAGTCACTGCGGGTCCCCCCGCCGAAGGAGTCGCCAACGTCGATCTGGGTGTTCACCTGATTGGAGAGGCTCTGGCGGAGGCGTTCGGCATCGACGACCGGGGCCGCTGGGGTACTCTGCCGCACGGTCCTGGTGGTGGGTGTCGAGGTAGTTCTCTGCTCATTCATGCGCTTGCGGATCTCTTCCGGCGAATTGGCCTTCCAAGTCGGCTTGGGATCCGGTGGCGTGGGTTCGGGAGGTTTGGGTTTTGGCTTGGGTTCGGGGGGCTTGGGCATGGGTTTGGGGGCTGGCGTTGGCGAGGGGGCTGGAGCGGGAACGACGACCGGGGTGGGAGCTGGAGCGGGCGTGGGAGTCGGCTTGGGCGTTGGAGCTGGGACGATGGGCGCGGGGGTGGGCGGCGGGGCGGGAGTCGGTTCTGGAGCAGGAGTGGGGGCGGAAGGAGCGCCAACGGCAGGTGAGCCAACCTGAGGCAGCTGGACCAGTTGCACCTGGACGGCTTCATTGGGTTTCCGGGGGGTTGGCTGAATCCATGCGACCAGCAGGAGGATCACAACCAGCCCGGCATGGGCGGCGGCAACCATGGAGAACATCCGGCGACTCATCCGCTGAAAATAGAACTCATGCACCATGGTGGTCAATCCTCCTCGGCACTGGTGACGAGGTTGAAATTGGTTACGCCCGAGCGCTTGATGGTGCGGAGGACGGCCATGACTTCGCCGTAGGGACGGCTTTCGTCGGCGCGGATGAAGACCTGAATGGTGGGCATCTGGCCGACGAGCAGGGTGAGGGCCTGACCGAGCTCCCCCATGGAGATCCGAGTGTCGCCGAAGTAAAGGAATCCGGAAGCATCGATGGAGACGATGCGATGCTCCTGCTGATCCACCTGTTGCGCGGTCAGCTCGGGCGTATTGACTTCGACGGTGTATTCGAGGACCGGGGCCGTGATCATGAAGACGATGAGGAGCAGAAAGGTAAGGTCGACCAGCGGGGTGACGTTGATCGTGTCGATGGTGCCCAGGCTGTCATGGCGACGACGGGACATGGTGGCCTACTCCTCGAGGCTGTTCTCGGACTGGAGCCAGCTGATGAACTCCGCGGCGAAGTTGTCCATCTTGATCGACAGCAGCTTGACGTTGTTGACCAGCAGGTTGTAGCCAATTAGCGCGGGAATGGCGACGAGCAGACCGACGACGGTAGTGAGGAGGGCACCGCTGACGCCTGGCGCGATGGCGCCGATGTCGGCGCGCCCGACCATGGCCATGCCGGTGAAGGCCATCATGACGCCCCAGACGGTTCCGAGCAGTCCCAGAAAGGGGCTGGCACCCACGATGGAGCCGAGCAGCCCGAGACGGGCCTCCATGCGGAGGATCTCGTTGTCGACGGCGCTTTCGGCCAAGGCACGCAGGCGATCGGTCTCGGCGGAATTGAGGGCGGATAGCTTGCGTTTGGATCGCAGCTCGGCCAGCAGAAGCGCGGGGGTCTGACGCCTGCCGGCGGCGAGTCCATCGCGGAGAGCATCGGCGATGCGATGCATGGGACCGCGGAGGGAGTCGATATGGCTGAGGACTTCGAGTGGGCCGGTGGATTCGCGAAAGAACTTCATGGAGGCGATAACCTGGCGTCTGACGGCACGTAGGTAGAGCCACTTCTCGGCGATAATCGTCCACGCGAAGACAGATGCCAGGAAGAGGATGAGGACGATGATGCGTCCGACGAGATCGCTTTGCTGGAACGCATAAAATGGGGAAACGGCGGCAAGGTGCAAATACACGTCGCATGTCCCTGCAATGACAGACTGATAAAGATGAGATGAAAGGCAACCGGAGCATGGCCGACTGCCGGCAGGAGGAGAGAGACGTCTCCCAACCGGGCAGTTGCAAAAACGCTCCAAATCAACCCGCACGGTGACTAACCATACTGCGTGGAAAGGGCTATTTCCACGAGGCGGCGCGGAAATAGGTGGATGAACCTGCACCCGCGTGCTATACTATGGGACTTTAAGGCCGTCAACTCACCTGTTAACGACACGCGCCACGCCTTGGGCACGGCGATATCCAGCGCTTTTCGACATGGCTGATCAACAGTATCCAGAGCACCGCCGAACCTCGAGCGGTATTTCCGTCGACCCTCTCAGCGGCGATTTTGGCCTGACCTCTACCGTGACTCTTTCGAGAAAGGGAATGGGGATCGGGGCGCGCGGGCGGGACAGTACCCCTCTGCCGACTCCGCCGCCGCCGAAAGCGGTGATGAACATGATCTACTCGGTGGCCAAAGAGGACGCCGTGGACTGCCCGCGCTGTGAGGCAGAGTTCGAGATCACGCCTCAGTTTTACCATGCGATCGCCGAATGCCCGGAATGCAGCACGACCTTTGTGATCAAACCTCCCGGCACACCGCCCTATCGCCCCCCGCGGGAAGAAGCCAGTGCGCCGCCGCCCAAGGCCGTCGGCACGGTGATCCCCACGGGGACGGCCCAGCGCAGCCCGGGCCTGCCGCAAGCCTCGCAGGGGGATCTGCCACCGCGTCCGGCGCCGACACCCCCTGTGGCGGCGATGCCTTCATCGGTTGCCCAGCCTGTTGCCGCGCCTTCGCCACCGCCCAGAGCCGAGCGCCGGCCGGAAGTGATCGATCTGGATCTGGATGAGGACGACATGCCGACCATGGAAGCAAGGCAGCCGCGCAATGCGCCTCCGCCTCCCACCGCCGCGTCGCCCGCTCCTCAGCCGCCGATGTCGCGCATCCGGGAGCCGGAGGAGGCACGTGTCGAGCACCCTGTCGACTTGCCGAGGGGGCGTCACGCGGCACCGCCGCCACCGCCGCCAGGTATGCCGCCACCGCCGCCGGCGCAAGGACGCCCGCCACATGCACCAGCACCGCGGCAGCCCAAGGCAGCCACCCCTCCCGAAGCGGATATCGGCGGCAGTACCACCATCAATCATCCGCGCCCCACGCCGCCGCAACGCGTGGCGGCCCGTCGTCCGCAGCCTCCAGCCCGACCGAGCAGCGGCATCGAACGGCTGTCGGACGAGGAGATGGGCGGCGGCGACATGATGTCGACGGTAGAATTTCAGCGCCCTGAGGATGGTGCGGCCGAGCGTCTGCGGCAGGGACTCCAGCCGAATCCGCCGCCGGAGCCTCCGCGGGTTCAGTCAGCGCCACCGCCCCCGTCGTCGTCTGGTGACGAGATCAATCGTCCGCCGGCAAATGTGGACCCGCGTCGTCGTCGGCAGCCGCCGCCGCCGCGCCGGGTGTCGCGTCCGCAGCCGGTTGTACCTCAGGCGGCAGCACCAGCACCGCCGCCACCGGTTCAGCAGCAGTACGCGCCACCAGCTCCACCACCGGTTCAGCCGCAGCGTCAGCCCGTTCAGCAGCAGTACGCGCCACCACCTCCGCCACCTTCCCCACAACGTCGCACCAGCAGTGGCATCTCGGTCAACACTGGCGACAATGCGGGAAGTGACATGATGTCGACGATCGAGATCCAGCGGGAAGAGGGTAGCGTGGTCGATCGTCTCCGGCAGGGTATCGGCGGCGACGGTGTGCCGAGCAGCCAGCCAGCCACGCCGGCCGCGCCGCAGCAGGCGCCTGATGGCGTACGCCAGCGGGTGCCGCGTCGCCCGAACAGCGGCATCGAATCCGGTTCGCCGCTGGTCAATGATCCGAACATGCTCTCGACGATCGAGATCCAGCGCGACAGCGCTCGCCCGATGCCTCCCGCGGCTCTTCGCAGCCAGAATCTTCGCGCCCGTGGTCAGCAGCCGCCCGTACCGCAACAGCCGCCTGTGCCTCGTCCTGCCCGCCTGCCCGAGGAAGAAGGAGGGAGCTCCAATCATAGCGGTATCGACGTACAGCAGGGGTCCATGGCACCTGTGGGCATGAGCGGTACCGTGACGCTTTCGAGGCAGGGCATGGGGATGAAGCAGCGCCAGCGCGGCGCCGACGAGCCCAGTCCGCGGGAAGCCTCCCGGCCGCGTCCGCAGCGCCGCCCACCGCCACCATCCGCTCCGCCTCCGAGGCCGCAGCCGCAGGCGCCGAACGCAGCGCCACTCCCACAGGGGCCATATTCCGTGGTCGAGGGGAATTTTGTGGCATGTCCGCATTGCGAGGAGAGCTACGAGGTACCGCCGGAGGTCTATGGGGCGTTGGCGGAATGTCCGGACTGCGGCATGGAGTTTGTGATCATGCCACCGGGTACGCCGGCCTCGGGCGGTGATGGTGGAGCGCCACGTCCCGCACCAGCAGCCGCGGCGCCGGCCGCACCCCAGGCAGCACCACCGGCGCCTGCTCCGACCAAGCCAGCCAGGAAGGCCAAGGGAAAGACGGAAGCGAGCATTGCCCCAGTGCCCGTCAAGGATGGCAACGTCAAGGCGCTGTACATTGCCTGCGGGATTCTGGTGGTGCTGGTATTGGTGCTGTTGCTTCGGGTGATGGGCGTAATCTAGAGGCGGGGTGGTTCGGAATTGGCAGTGTAAGCGTTTGTATTGCGGGGGGAAAACGGTACGTTGACCTCCATTCGTCGAATGAACACCTTTATGTCGCGATAATGAAGTAAGGAAGCGCTATGCAGAAGAAGTTTCGTCGGAGTGCGCGGGCATTGCTTGTGGCGCTGGGAATCGTGGCAGTGAGCCTGGTGGGCGCTCAGGAAGAGGGAACCGATGCGATACCGGATCTGGTTGCGGAGGGGGATCAGCTGGAGTTTCGTGTGGAGGAGAACCTGGCGATCTACCGCGGCAACGTGAAGGTCAACTACCAGGGTTTCGAGCTGCATGCGGATGAGGCACATTTGAATCGTGAGACGCTGGACGTGGAAGCGATCGGCAACGTGCGGATCCTGCACGAGAATGCGGTGACGTATGGCGACCATGCGACGGGCAATCTGCGCACGCGTGGATTCGAGTTTACGGCGTTCCAGGGCACCTTCGGCAAGTGGACCTTCAAAGGGACGGGAGCCAGCCGCACGCCGGACGGGGCCTATACGGTGCGTGATGTGGCGATGAGCATGTGCGAAGATTGGTGGCTGCATGCCAGCGAAGTTGTCCACCGTGAGAATGGAGATTTTCGTGCGCGCAACGTAACCTGGCGGCTGATGGGCGCACCGCTGATGTACCTGCCGGTGCTGACCGGCAACACGAATGATCAGCTTGGCAGCTGGCGGCTGCGGGCGGGGCATCAATCGGACTGGGGTTTCTACATCATGCTGGCGCGTGCCTGGGAGCTTGGCGAGCTTGGCGAGACGGAGTTGGGCATCGAGTACCGGACAGCCCGCGGGGTTGCTCTTCGCAACGAGACTACCATCCGGACCGAGAATAGCTTTACGGAGTGGTTGGCCTACGGGATGCTGGACAGCGATCCGCTCACCGAAAGGACCATCAACGGCCAGGACTACAACAATCGCTTTGAGGCAGAAGAGGAGCGGTATCGCCTGAAGCTGTACCACGAGCAGAGCTTCACGCCCGGGCTGATGTTCCGCGGCAAGATCGATGCGATCAGCGACAACGACATGCTCCTGGAGTTCTTCAGGGACGAGTACGATATCTATCCGGAGCCGGCCTCCTTCGCGGACCTCACCTATTTGGATGACCGCTTCATCCTGTCGGCTCACTATCGGCAACGGGTCAACGACTTCTTCACCTCGGTGGAGCGGTTGCCGGAGCTGCGGCTGGACCTGCCGCGGCAGGCGTTGCTGGGCAGCAACCTGCATTATCAGGGATCGACCAGCTTTGCGCGGCTGCACGCGCAGTGGCGCGACTACGACCTGCCACGGAGCGATGGCGCTGAGTTCGACGATTACGATGCGTGGCGCTTCGACACGCTTCACATGTTCTACTACCCGTTGCGGCTCGACTGGCTGAACATCGTGCCGCGTGCCGGCGTGCGCTATACGCGCTACAGCGACAGCAGCTACTCGCCGCTCTCGGATCTGCAGATCGAGCAGAGCTTCACGGCGGACGATCCGCGCGCGGACATGAACGAGAACGGAACGGTCTTCAACTTCGACAATGACGGCGGTACGCTAAACCGAACCCTCCTCGAGTTGGGCACGGAGATCTCATTCAAGACCAGCCGCACCATGCACAACTACCAGAGCGAGCGCTGGCGGATCGACGGCCTGCGCCATGTGGTGGAGCCGTACCTCAATTACACCTATATCAGCGATCCTGACGACCGGGAGCATATCTACTACTTCGATCAGGTGGATCGCATTCTGGAAACGAACATGCTGCGTGCCGGGGTGAAGCAGAGGCTGCAGACACGGCGCAACCAGCGGATCTACACCCTCGCTCGCCTCGAGAACTACGTCGACTTCCATTTCGATCCGCAGGAGGATGATCTTCCGCGGGAGGGGGATATCGGCACGGTGCTGCAGGTCAACCCGGTGGAGCAGGTGAGTCTGTGGCTGGAGAGCCTGGTGGGCTATGACGACTGGCGGATGAATGTGCTGAATGTCGGAGCCACCTATTACCACAAAGATTTCTGGAGGGTGGGGCTTGGTTACCTCTTGCGCAACGACTATCGTTCCCGGTACCTGACGTCGATGGGCAGCGATCTGACGGAGGTGATCAGCGAGACGATTCCTCATTCGTACACCGAGAATCACAACCTGCAGTTGACGTTCGGGATCAATCTGACGCCGAGCGTACGGTTCGAAACGCAGCACTATTTCGACCTGGACCGCGGGGAGCTGGGGCAGCAGATGTATCAGCTGACCCGGGAAAGCAAGTGCTGGGAAACTGCCCTTCGGCTCGAGGAAAATGGCGAAGACTTTCGTGTCATGCTTCTCTTCATGCTCAAGGGGCTGGGACGTATACGTGCCGGAAGTTGAGCAGTCGGGGACCATGTTGAGGGATAGGCCGGAGCGCCGCGGCGTAGCTGTCGGCGTGGCGTGCATTTGGCTCGTGAATCTGCTGGGGGGGTACGGCTCATGAAGGACGGGCTCATCAGCACGTACAGCCGGCTGCTCAAGTACACGCTACCCTATCGGAAGCGGCTGATCGTCGGCATTGTCAGCGGGTTCCTTGCGGGCGGCAGTCTTTTCGGTATTCTGCAGCTTCTGCCTAATATCATTCGTGTCTTCGAAGAGCCCACCGGCGCAGCCGCGGAACCGGGGATCTTGAGCCCGGTGGCGCAGAAACTCGGCGTGGCGCATCTCTCACCTCAGGGTGACACGATGACTTGGCAGTTCATGATCGCGACGATGGTGTTGCTGCTGGTTTTCTTTTTTGCCAAGACGCTCTGCACGTGGCTCAACCGCTACCTGATGCACTGGGTCGGGGCGCGAGTGATTCTGGACCTGCGAAACGAACTCTTTCACTCGCTTCAGCAGCAGTCGCTCATTTTCTATGGCAAGACGGACATCGGGAACCTGATTGCGCGTTGCGTGAACGACACGGCCGCCGTGGAGCGTTCGGTGGCGGACAACATTGCCGATCTGACGCGGGCGCCCGCCGAGCTTGTTGCGCTGACCGCGGCGGTCATCTACAGCAGCATCCGTTTCGAACTCTACTTTCTGCCGATAGCCATCTTCGTGATCATGCCTCTGTGCATCTTGCCGATTGTGGTGCTCGGGCGGCGCATCAAGATGTACTGCCGCCGGTCGCTCGAACGTGTATCGGATCTGGTGGCGCGGATGCATGAGAACTTCACGGGGATACGCGTGGTGAAGGCGTTTCACATGGAAGCGTCTGAGGAAGCTCGTTTTCGCGAGATCAACATGAGCTACTTCTCGCACATCCTTCGCGGTCTTCGAGCGGAGCTGCTCATGGCGCCGATCACGGAGTTTCTGACGGTGATCCTGCTCTGTCTGCTGCTGGCCTATTGCTTCATTAACCAGATCCGGCTGAGCGAAATCGTCTCGCTGGCGGGTGCGGCGATACTGGCCTACGATCCGATCAAGCGCCTGGCGAAGCTGAATGCGCAGATCCAGCGGAGCATGGCCTCCGCGGAACGCATCTTCGAACTGCTCGACACCAAGACGGCGCTGCCCATCTCGGAGAATCCGGTCGTACTCGACGACTTTCAGACGAAGATCGTCTTCGACAGCGTACGTTTTCAGTATGGCGCGGAGCAACCGTGGGTGCTTGATAACGTCAGCCTGGAGATTCCGCAGGGGAAGGTGATCGCGGTGGTGGGGGAATCGGGCAGCGGAAAGACGACGATGGCCAACCTTCTCGCCCGCTTCTACGACGTCACCAGCGGGTCGGTAACGATCGATGGGGTCGATGTGCGCGAGATGGACATGGACGCGCTTCGCCGCCTCATCTGTGTGGTAACGCAGGAGACGATTCTCTTCAACGATACGATAGCCAACAACATCTCCTATGGCAGCGCCGGTGCCACACATGAAGAGATCGAAGCGGCAGCGCGGAAGGCGAACGCGCATGAGTTCATCATGCGCGAGAACTTTGGCTACGAGCGGGTCATCGGTGAGAAGGGCTTCGTGCTCAGTGGTGGCCAGCGGCAGCGGTTGGCAATCGCGCGCGCGATTCTCCGCAACCCGCGGATCCTGATTCTGGATGAGGCGACCAGCGCTCTGGATACGGCCACGGAGCAGTTGATCCAGGAGGCGCTGGACGCACTGATGCAGAATCGTACCGTATTTGCGATTGCGCACCGACTCAGCACGATCCGGCATGCGTATCGCATCTTTGTCATGGACAAGGGCCGGATCATCGAGCAGGGCAATCACGATGAGCTGCTGGCGCTCGGAGGACGGTACCGCGAGCTGTACGAGTTGAACAAGCTCTGATGCGCGGTGTCAGCGCCGGATGAAGAGTCCGCTGGTCCATTCGTCGATGACTTCGGTGGCGCTGAGATCGAAGCCGAGGCTCTTGTAGCGTTCGCGGACGGCGGGGAACTGGCCATGCAGGATGCCGGAGAGGATGAGCCTGGCGGCTTGATCCTGCACGACGGCCGCCGCAAGGCGCTCCGCTTGAGCGATGAGGACTTCGGCCAGGATGTTGGCGACAACGATCTGCCACTGGCGGTGCGACGTCCATTCCGTCAGGTCGATGCTCTCCGCGGTGACGAGATGGGCCACGCCATTGATGGCGCAGTTTTCGCGGGTCACGGTTACGGCGTGTTCATCGATGTCGAAGGCAAAGACAGGAGCGAGGCCCAGCTTGGCGGCGGCGATGGCGATGATACCCGAGCCGCAACCGGCATCGAGAACCGGTTGTCCCGCGTGGGTCTCCACCACCTGATCGAGAAAACGGATACAGGCGACCGTGGTGCCGTGCTGGCCGGTGCCGAAACACATGCCGGGGTCGATCTGCACTTCGACATCACCAAGTCGGCTTTCGGGGAGCGCTTCCCATGACGGACGCACGATGACATGGTTCGAAACGCGGCGGGGCTTGAAGTAGCGTTTCCAGCTTTCGGCCCAGTCTTCGCGCGCCAGCACGGACGAACGGGCTTCAGGGAGGGGTTCCTCAAAGAGCTCCTGCCATTCAGCGAGAGCAGGGCTAAGCTGCCGGCAGCAGGCTTCTGCTTCCTCTGGGCTTTCGAAGTAGAGGGAGAGGACGGCGCATGGCTCCTGGACATGGTGCCAGACGGATGGCTGCAAAGCGAAGCCGGCCAGGAGTTCGCTCAGGCGATCTGCCGTGGCCGGCTGTACTGCCCATTGGAGGGCGATGATGGAATCAGGCATGTCGTTCAAGAAATGAACATCTCGGACTTGCGGTCATTCAGCGGCGAAGAGGCTCTCATGCGTGGTCGCCATCTCGGAGACATTCTCCGGGGTGATGAGCAGGTAGCGCTTCTCGAATGCTTCTTTGTAATCCTTGGGAACATTCTCGTCCGGGCGATAGTCGGCGCCTGGATTATAGGTAACAGCGGCGAGAATCTGCTTTCCATTGATGGAGTTCTTGAGTTCGTAGATGTAGGCGTCGAGCAGAACGAGAGCCGGTGGCTCCTTGCCGTGCTTATCCTTGAACTCCTGGTAGGGCTTCTGGCTGAAGACCAGCAGGCCCTGATATTCCATCGGGAGGCCGATGGTGGAGATCACAGCGTCTACATCGGGGAATTCATGGAGGATTTTGTTGAAGCGCTCAGGCGTGAGCTGCTCTTCCATCATGGGGTCCATCATGGCTTCCTCGGGGATATCACCAGTAAGCATGCCCACGGGCATTTCCGGCTCGAGAACGTACCATTCCGTCACGTTCAGCGACCTGAGCGCGTCCTTGAGTAACTGGTCACGCTCAGCGTTGTACTCCGTGGGCGGGTTCATGATGACCAGATATTCCTTGTCACCATGTTTATCGGCGAGGTAATCCGCCAGGAACTGAAGCTTGGCCGAATAGTACTTGTTCTCATTGGCGATGATGCCCTCGACACGGCCGCGGTTGCCGGTGAGTTGCATGGCGATCAGCCAGATAGCGAAGACGAGCGAGAGAACACCGCAGGCGCCAGCCAAGGGCCGTCCCCACGCAACTCCTTTCGCCTTGTATTTCTTGTTTCCAAAGAGCATCCCGCCGGCGGCGAGG
Organism: Lentisphaeria bacterium; assembly: GCA_041690595.1. Lineage (GTDB taxonomy): Bacteria > Verrucomicrobiota > Lentisphaeria > JABSQK01 > JAWLHB01 > JAWLHB01. The sequence continues at coordinate 10,525 of JAWLHB010000068.1, read as the reverse complement.
ATCATCAACACGTAAAGCAGAATTTTCATGACATGCCTCCCTTAGGACATCAGCTTGATGAGCGATTTGTCGAGATGCAGTCCCTGACAATCAGGGGGCATTCGACCCTGTCTCTCTAATGGTAAATTAGCCACTAGTTTTCAGATAGCAAGATTAAAGTAAAATTAAACCTCCGGTACTATCAGAACGTTTTGGTTACTTGGCTCTGCTCTTGATCAAGAGGACGGAAATGAGGATAACGCCGATGATTTTGGCGGCAACGGCGGTGGGATGATTCGAGTCGAATCGGGAAGCGGTCGCTTCGTCGCCGCCGCTGGCGATGAAGTTGAGCCCCTGATCGACGAAGACGTTGAAAAGGATGAGGAAGATGACGCTGAAGACAACGATGGAAGCGAGGACGAGCAGGTTTCGGTGCACCCAGTCGCCAGCGACCTCTGCAGGCGCTCTTTCGTAGGCAGGTCCTAGTTTTCGTCGTTTCACTGGCGGCTACCTCCACTGCCGGCGGCGCGGTTATCATAGTATTTGAGCGCTTCGGGCATAAGCTCTTGTAGTTGCTTGATTCGGTTCTGACCGGCGGGGTGTGTGGACATGAACTCGGGCGGCTGTCCACCTCCAGCCTGTCCCATTCGTTGCCAGAAAGGTATCGCCTCGCGTGGGTCAAATCCAGCCATGGCGGTCAAAATCAGACCGATATGGTCGGCTTCGTACTCCTGTTTGCGACCGTATGGCAGGACAACGCCAAAGGTGAGTCCAGCGCCGACCGCGGTCATCCAGAGTTGGCGTGTTTCGGTGGGCTGGTTACGCAAGGCGACATCGAGAGCGACGACGCCCAGTTGTGAAGCGAGGGCTTGGCTGAAACGTTCAGCGCCATGCCGGGCGAGGGCGTGTGCGACCTCATGTCCCATGACTACGGCGACGCCGTTGGGTCCCTGACAAACGGGGAGAATGCCGGTATAGAAGGCAATTTTTCCTCCGGGCATGCACCAGGCATTGAGATCATCGCTCTGGATAAGGGAGAACTCCCACTCGAATTGCATGTCGAGGCCAGAGCGGCGTACATACTCGTCCGTGGCGGAAGCGATACGCCGCCCGACGTCCTCGATCATGCGCGCCTCGGGCGTGCCTGTGACCACGTTGGACTGGCTGAGGACTTCCCCGTATTGCGCGGTTGCCATCGCCTGCATTTCAGAGTTGGGCACAAGGATAAGCTGGTTTCTTCCGGTGATGGGAGCGCTGACGCAGCCGGTGAAGATGGCAGCCACCGCCAGAAGGAGGAGCGTGGGGAGCAACTTGCGGAAGCGGGATGGTAGGAAATGGCGGGCGTTGGGGGGCATGGTGGTATCTCCTGATGCGGATAGATTTTTCATGGTCATTCCTGGTTGTCCTCTTCTGCCTGGCCACCGAACATGTTCTTGATGCCGCCCAGGGTCTTGTCCACGGCCTCACGTGCGCCTTCGGTGCTTCCCTTGATACCCTCGCCGACCTCTCTTGCAGCTTCGTCGAGGCGCTTGCCGCTTTCCTTCAGCAAAGCTCCGGCGCCTTCCATGACGTTCTGCACAGAGCCAAGGAGCAGGCCGAACATTTCGTCAACGGCCTCCTTCCAAGTGGCGCCTTCGGTGCCATCGTCATTGCTGCCGATGTCGGCCATTCGCACATCGGGCAAGGGGAGTGAAGCGGCCTGTCCCTGAAGGAGGCTGGCGCTCAGGCGGACGCTGCCGTCGGTGATTTCGAAGAGTTCGATAATGACCTTCTTGCCGGCGACTTCCGGTTCGTCGTCGGTGGTGGCGGGCTTTGGTGCGAAGTCTTCGATGTTCTGCTGTATTTTGGCCAGATTGGAGCCGCCCATGCCCATTTCGTAGGTGATCTGAGGGACGTGCACCACGATCTTGTGGATGATGATGGTGTCGCGGGTGAGGGAGCGAAGGTCCATGTGGACTTCGACGGACTTAAGCGTGAAGGCGCTGTCGGTGCGGAAGCCTTCTGGATTTCCTACCAGCAGATCCTGGAGCTTCAGCTTGCCCCGGAAAGGCGAGACGTCGACGTCGCCAATCGTCAGAGCAGTGCCGGTCATCTGTGGACCGACGGTTTCGACGGCGGACCTGACGATGCGATTGAGGGAGAGGTACAGAGTGATTAAACCAGCGAGAATGAGCAGGATCACCACGATTGCAGCCGCTGCCACAATGCGCCTGGTCGTCGTCTTCATGTATATGACCTTTCCATTAATGGATTGGCTGATGGGGTTGCGCCTCCGCACACGTCTACAATAAGCTGCTACGGCACCAGCTGCAATATGATCCCTTCAGCTTACCAGCATGCCATCGTGCAGTTGAGCCGCGATCTGTGGTTTGCCGAACTGGCGAACCAACTCCAAGGCGAACTCGAGGGCGGCTCCTGGCCCCTTGCCGGTAATGAGTCTGCCGTCGACGGTCACGCGTTCGCCAGTATGGATGCCATCGCCGCACTCTTTCTCGAAGCCCGGGTAGCAGGTGAACCTGCGGTTGCCGATCAAGCCCGCCTCTTGCAGGACCATGGGGGCGGCGCAAATGGCGCAGATCCATTTGCCCGCGGCGGCCATTTCCTTGAGGAGGTCGATGACGATGGTGGAATCACGCAGGTTTGCGGCGCCGGGCATGCCGCCGGGGAGGACAACGGCGTCGAGCTGTGCTGCATCGAGCTTTTCGACGATGGTGTCGGTGAGGATGGTAACCTGATGAGCGGCGGTGATGGAGGTTCCACCGACGCCGGCGGTGATGACGTCGAATTCAGCGCGTCGCAGGACATCGACGATGGACATGGCTTCGACTTCCTCGAAGCCCAGAGCGAACAAAACCGCGATCTTCATTGGTGAAATCCTTCATTCTTCCTGTAGATTAACATTCTGCCAGTCGTTCGCGACCAGTCATATTTGTACATACCATCAAGCGCGTACCCGTGTCAAGAGATGATGCGAGGAGGCGCTCAGCCCCCGACTTACCTACCCGATGCCTGATCCGAATCCCCTCCACGGCGAAGATACGCTGACCAAAGAAGAGAGTCGTGCGCAGAAACCGCGCATGTATAAGGTAATCCTTCACAACGACGATTACACGCCCATGGATTTTGTGACGATGGTACTGGTGGAGGTCTTCCACAAGACCGAGCCGGAAGCCATCCACATTATGCTGGCAGTGCACCGGCGAGGCCATGGTCTGGCCGGCGTCTACTCGCGTGAAGTCGCGGAGACGAAGGTGCAGCGCGTCCGGGAACTGGCCAAGGCCCATGAATTCCCACTCCAATGCTCGATGGAACCCGACTGACGGCGGACCGGTCCAAGCTTTCGACACCACCTCCATTCCTCTCACCTTCTGCTCCAGCACAGAGTACTCTTCTTCATGCCAGACCATCCCACACTCAGTTCGGCCGTGCAGATAACGCTTGAAATGGCGGTCGACCTCGCACGTAAAAGACACCACGAGTACCTGCAGGTAGAGCATCTGTTATACGCGCTGCTTCATGATCCTGACTCGCGGGAAGCCATCTTCCACGCGGGTGGTGACATCGACAAGCTGAAGGTGGAACTGGAGCTGTTCCTGGAGTCGAGTGTCGAAGCGCTGGCGGAACCGCCGGAGAACTATTTTCCACAGCAGACAATTGCAGTGCAGCGAATCTTCGCGCGGGCCTTTCAGCATGTGATGAGTTGCGAAAAGAAGGTGCTGGAGGGGACGGATATTCTGGTGGCGCTCTTCGAGGAAGAAGAGTCGTTTGCGGTCTATTTTCTCACCAAGCAGGGAGTGACGCGTTTCGGCGTGGTGAAGTACGTCTCGCATGGCGTGAGCGAGCGCGAGGAGAGCCTTGGCGACCTTGGCCTCGATGCCGAGAATGACGTCGACGGACTGGACGACGAAGAGGATGAAGATTTCGACGGTTCGGAGGGGGCTGAAGAGCGTGGCCGCCCTACCCCCGAGCGGGTGCTGCGGCGCTTCACCAGCAATCTGACCGAGCTTGCCCGCCAGGATCGCATCGACCCGATAGTCGGGCGCAAGCTGGAGTTGAAGCGGGTGATGCGTACCCTCTGCCGCCGGCGCAAGAACAACCCACTGCTGATTGGAGAACCCGGGGTGGGGAAGACGGCGATCGTGGAAGGGCTGGCGAGGCTGGTGGTCTCCGGGGATGTGCCGGACGCGCTGCTGGAGTCGGAGATCTACGCGCTGGATCTGGGTGCGCTTCTGGCGGGGACGAAGTTTCGTGGTCAGTTCGAGGAGCGGCTCAAGGCGGTGATCCAGGCATTGCAGCAGAATCCGAACGCGGTGCTTTTCATCGACGAGCTGCATACGATTGTGGGTGCGGGCGCGACGCAGGGTGGCTCGATGGACGCGGCCAATATCCTGAAGCCGGTCCTGGCTAACGGCACTATCCGCTGCATTGGCTCATCGACCTTCCAGGAGTACAAGAACCATATTCTTCGCGATCGGGCCCTTTCGCGCCGTTTCCAGAAGATCGATGTGCCGGAACCTTCCGTGGACGAGACGGTGGCGATCCTGATGGGGCTTCGGCCGTACTATGAGAAGCACTACGGGATCACCCTGAACCCGTCCGCTCTCGAGGCTGCCGCGAAACTGGCGTCCCGGCATATGAGCGACCGCTTTCTTCCCGACAAGGCGATTGACGTGGTGGATGAAGCGGGGGCCGCCAATGCGCTGCTTTCTCCCAGTCAGCGCAAGAAGACGATTACCGTGCGCGATGTGGAGGAGATGATCGCGGAGATCGCGAACCTGCCGCCGGCGCGGGTGAGCTCATCGGAGGAGGAGCGGCTGAGGGGGCTGGAAGAGCAGCTGCGCGAGGTGATATTCGGCCAGGATCCGGCAATCGCGCGAATCGCGAGGGCGGTCAAGCTGTCCCGTGCCGGGATGCGTGACCCGGTGAAGCCGGTTGGATCCTACCTCTTTGCGGGGCCTACCGGGGTTGGCAAGACAGAGTTGAGCAAGCAGCTGGCGGAAGTGCTGGGTATCAACTTCATCCGCTTCGACATGAGCGAGTATGCGGAGAAGCATACGGTCTCCCGGCTCGTGGGTGCGCCACCAGGATATGTCGGGTTCGAGCAAGGTGGCCTTCTGACGGAGGCGATCAACCGTACACCGTACTGCGTTCTTCTGCTCGACGAGATCGAGAAGGCGCACAGCGACATCTTCAACGTCCTGCTGCAGATCATGGACTATGGCACGCTGACCGATAACAACGGGCGAAAGGCTGACTTCCGCAATACGATCGTCATCATGACGTCGAACGTGGGGGCGAAGGAGTTGGCCGCCGACATCATCGGTTTCCAGAATGAAATGGCCATGCCGGCGGACAGTGCGCGGGCAGTGGAACGCTTCTTTACGCCGGAGTTCCGCAACCGCCTCGACGCGATCGTTTACTTCCAACCGCTGACGATGCCGCTGATCGAGCGGATTGTCGACAAGTTCGTGGGTGAGCTTTCGGAACGGCTTGCGCATAAGAATGTGCGGTTGGAGACGACGCCGGCAGCCCGTCGCTGGCTGGCGGAGCATGGCTACGATCCGAAGTATGGGGCTCGACCGATCGCAAAGCTCATCCAGCATGAGATCCAGGAGCGTCTGGTCGACGACATCCTCTTTGGTCAACTTACCAAGGGGGGCGTGGCCATCGTGGACGTGGCCGAGGGTCTGCTGGATATCCGCTTCAGGCCCGCGTAGTCCCGGCCTTTCGGAGCAGAGACCGGCCTGCGGCGACCAGTCACGATCAGCATGAGGGGCTGCTGCCATGAGGGATGGGTATAAACTCGAGATTCTAGCCACCGCGACGCTGTCGATTCTGCTGTTGCTGCTCTTCATGCAGGTGGCGGATTTGCGGACATTGACGCGTGCTTCGCTTCAGATCGCTGTGTGTCTTGGTGTTGCCTTGCGGGGACTCTATGTTGGCCACCATGCGGATAGCAGGACCAGCCATCGGCCCTATGTCTGCATCCTGCTGCTCTTGCCATGGCTGTGGCTCTCGTTCGAGGCAGCATCACACGCCCTTCTGTCGCGCTTATGGTGAGTGATCGGGCGCCTACATGAGTTCGTAAAAGGAGTCGTTTGCGAGAGAGGGAAGAAAGCGACCGGCGAGGGAGAAAAGATCTTGGGTGCGGGAGTGGAGAGCCGTCCAGCCATCAGTGGGGCCGCAAGAGCACCAAAGGGAGGCGGAGAAGGTGCGTTTCACAGGGTCGAGGAGTTCGAACTTCAGCATGGGAAGGAAGATGGCTTTCGCCTCCCGCTTTTCCAAGTACTTTCTCGTCAGATGCTCGGGCAAGGGTATGCCGAGGTCGGGAAGCTCGGGAGGATCCGCGTAGTGGATGATCATAGCCTTTCCCTTGCACTCGATGATGGTGCGCTTAGCCAAGCCGAGGGAGTCCAGGGCGAACTCGACGGTCCGCAGCTCATTCGGGGTGAAAAGCTTGGGCTGACACCGGCGAACAAAGACTTGCCCATTGGGCAGTTCATAGACCTCATGGCCTTCCGGCAGTTCCGCCAGCGCCCCTTCTTCCTTGGATCGTTTGCAGGTGTAGCGCACCTTGCCGTGCTTCGTTCTGCCTTCGTACAGGTACCAGGCATGCCCCTTTCGGTTGGTATGGCTCCAGACCATCATGTCGTCCTATCGTTGAGTATCAAGCTTCGACTGTCTCGTCATGAAAGTATACGGGCCATCGGCCCAGTTGTCGCACCGCTTGTCAAACCGCTTGCCGTGAGTTCAGCCATCCAGGGAATCGCTGGTTTGCCCGAAGCGGTGGGAGAAGACGTGCAGGAGGGGTTGCAGTTGAAGGGACATCAGCTTTCCTCCATACTCCTGAGCAGCGTGAAGAATGGAGTCGAGCACGGGCTCAGCTATGCTTCTGGGAACGATCAGTATGCAGCGTTCGCAGGCGCCGCCTTCGTCAGTCTTGGTCGTGAGTCGCCGGAGGAGCATGGTGGTCGCCCCCTCGGCGCCGGCCTGCATGGCGGCATCGACAAAGCGAGCGGAGTGCTCGGGCGGGCAGAGGAGAACAATCTCGGCGCACTGCCGATTCGTTCTGAAGGTAGCCTCGGCGTCGGGTTCGGCGAGGCGGCGCCAGTCGGTATTGCCCTTGAGGTGATCGACGGCGGCGATGAGCTGTTCCATGCTGGCCAGGTGCGGTTGATGGCCGATGCGCAAGCTGGTATCGAAGTAGCCGAAGCTGGCGCTCTCGCAATAGACAAACCCTTTCCCAGGCCGATTGAGTCTGCCATTCTCGATCAGCATGTGGATCACGCTTTCGGCGTCGAGAGCGGGAACGAGGAGGTGGACGAGCTCCTTTTCCGGGGGGATGGTGATGCGCAGCAGACCGAGCCGATCGCGCATGCCGGTGCTGGAGCCATAGGTAACGATGGGGACTCCCGTACCCAGCTCCAACTCCAGCCGCGAAAGCTCTTCGCCGCTTCCGCTTCGGGAAAGAATGCAGGTGATGACGGCGAGATTCCGCATGAAGCCTGAAGGCGCCTCGTTACCCCCGGCTGCCGGCAGGATCGGCGCCGGAGTGGCGGCTACATACTCGGAGACTTCCTGAACGTGGACGCTTCCCTGGCCGGGGCGGTCGATTCCCAACTCCGATGCGAGGGCTCCAACGACCGCGGCTGACGAGCTTGATTCGAGCGTGAAGGTGTAGATCTCGGATGGGCTGTCCTCCTTCCGCTTGCTCGGGCCGAGAAAGCCGAACCGGCGCGGCAACTGCCGCAGCCGCACGCTGCGTGCATTCTCCGCGAGGGCGAGCGGAATCTCCATCGCGGCAAGCAGGCGCGCCATCTTGTCGCCAAGTCTTTTGGGAAGAGCGAAGGTGACATGATGAACGGTTTGAGATTTGGGTGTTTCAGCCATTTTCGTGTTCCCTTGCCGTTGCGCGTGCCACGCGGCGTTGACGGACGAGCACGATCAGCCCGAAGATGTGGACGGTGACAACGGTATAGGCTGCCGCCATGGCAAGGATGCCGAATCCGTCCACGATATCCAACTGCGTTCCGAGGCCCAGCCCCATGGCCATGACCAGAGGAACGGTCACGGAGCCGGTGGTGACGCCGCCGCTGTCCCACGCGATGCCGGTGAAGTCTTCGTCGCTTGCCAGGGTCAGTGGAATGAGCAGGAGATACGGGGGCAGAATCATCCAGACCATCGGCAGGTTGTAGAGTATCCGGATCACCCCGAGGACCAGGCCAATCCCCACACCCACGGCGACGGCGCGCACCAGGGATGCACTCTTCGTCGTCCCCACCGTGATCTCTTCCACAGTCTTGCCCAGCGCGTTCAAGGCGGGCTCGGCGATGGTGGCGCCATACCCCATGCCGAAGGCAAAGAGGAGAATGAGCAGCAAACCGATCTGGGAGAGGACCGGATGAGTGAGCGGCGAGGTATGAATCTGGTGGATGTAGATCTTGCGTTCCGGGTCGTACCACTCGGGGCGGTAGGTCACGGTCTCAAAGGTATCGCCATCGAAGATCGAAAAGGCTTCGATGGTGTCGCCTTCGGGAGTCGCGGCCTTGAAGACGATCGCTGGGTCGAAATTGTTGACGACGATCCTCCCGCGCTCCACGCGCACCTCACCATAGACTTGCGGCAGGCGCCGACCGACATCGTTGCCCAGTTGGCTGAGGCCGATGCGAATGCCCGTCGTCAACAGCATCATCCCGACAAAAGCGAAAACGATTCCGATGACGATCTCATCCGGGTGGCGCGGGCGATCCCTCAGCAGAAAGAGGAGGACGATCCCGAGTAGGGCGGCCAGAGGGAGAACCGCCCGCAAGGCCATCAGGGACTCGGTGCCAAGGACTTTCAGCAGCGAGGGCTGGGTCGTGCGCCGCGGAGATTCGTTGACGATGGGTGTCGGGGCGCCGTCGACCTGCTCCACCTGTCGGCCAGCCCCCACATGCTCCTGAGCATAGTCTTGAAACGCGTCTTCGTCTTCGAAAAGGGGTAAGACCTGCTCCCGCATCTCCACCGAGAAGAAGTTCGTCGCGGAGGTCGGCGCCGGCAGCCGCGGCACCAGGATCATCCCCAGGATGATGACCGCCAGCACCGGCAAGGCAGAGGCGAGCATGATGATGCCAAAGCTGCTCCCTGCCCCCTGGCTCTTGCCGGACGATCTCGACAGGCCGATGCCAATGGCCAGCACCACCGAAACGGTAACCGCTCCCGTCGTCACCGCGCCGGCATCCCAGGCCAGCCCCAGAATGGGTGCGAGCGCATCGGAATAGGAGCAGAAGAGCGAGGCGACGACCAGCAGACCAACGCTCAGGAGTATCACCGGCTTGAGGGCAAAGCCGATGTAGAATCGGGCCATCCCGATGGCAACCGCCACGCCGACGCCGATGGCGATCGCCAGGATAAGGAGGTCGGGGTTGGTCTGGAGGAGGAAGAAGAGCAAAGGAGATTCCCAGGCTGCGATGCCGCCCCCCACGGCTCGCAACGCGGCAACGGCCGGTTCGGCCAGAGTCGATGCAATGCCCAACAGCAGACCCAGCGGCAGAATGATCTTCAGCCCACCGCGGGCGGAAAGGTGCAGCCCCACCTGTCTGGCGAGTGGCATCAGCCCCAGGAGGAGCCCCTCGAGCAGAAACGCCAGCCCCACCACCACGAGGGCAATGCCCCCGGCGATCGTCAACGCCTGTGCCGGGGCGCGGCCGAAGATCAGGAGCTGAAAGGCGACCATGTAGATCACGATGAAGGCGACAGACCGTACCTGCTGTCGCAGCCGTGAGACAAAATAGTCTCCAATCATCCTCAAGGCGGATGGCAGCGGTAGGCGGATAGTCGATTTGGGCATGGCGAACCTGGAGCAGCACAAGTCTGATTTGAATGCGTGATTAGTGGCGCGCTGCCGCGTCTCGCGACCGTGCAACTATACGGGGCCGCGGCGATTCTGTCCACTGACAGCTTCGCGGAAGCATACCGCCTCCCCTCCCACGCTCAAAATATCGGTCCAATCCTCGGTCGTCTTGTCCTCAACGTGGGAGGGGTTCTCCGAACCGCGACTAGCCTCAACGTAGGAGGGGTGGTTCTCCGAACCGCGACTAGCGACATCGACATCACCCCGCGTGCTCTCAACACCACTGCCGTTAGCCTCGACAGGCCCGGCAACGTGGGAGGGGTTCTCCGAACCGCGACTAGCCTCAACGTGGGAGGGGTTCTCCGAACCGCGACTTGGGCCGTTGTCCCCAACGGCCCTGCCATCGCCATCACCCCGCGTGCTCTCAACACCACTGCCGTTAGCCTCGACAGGCCCGGCAACGTAGGAGGGGTTCTCCGAACCGCGACTAGCGACATCGCCATCACCCCGCGTGCTCTCAATACCACTGCCGTTAGCCTCGACAGGCCCGGCAACGTGGGAGGGGTTCTCCGAACCGCGACTAGCGACATCGCCATCACCCCGCGTGCTCTCAATACCACTGCCGTTAGCCTCGACAGGCCCGGCAACGTAGGAGGGGTTCTCCGAACCGCGACTAGCGACATCGCCATCACCCCGCGTGCTCTCAATACCACT
>JAWLHB010000067.1:0-28481 GCA_041690595.1 Lentisphaeria bacterium | reverse complement strand
TTCCTCCCCGACGTCTGGAAAGCAAAGCGCGAAGCCAAGGCCCAAGCCGCGTAGGCGTCTGGCCCCAAAAACAACATGGGGTATTTTTGACGCTTACCCATGTACTACACCGTCGCCCGCTCCATGGCGCACGGCAAGCCCATGTGGCTCAGCGAACACGCTGGCGGCCCGATCTACTACCAGTACGGCCACGCCGGCAAAACCGCCGCCGAGATCCGCTCGAACCTCTTGCTCGCCCTCGGCCAAGGCGCGCAAGCAGCGATCTTTTGGCAATATCGTAACGAACGCCTCGGCGAGGAAGCACCGAGCTGGGGGCTCGTCAATATCGACGGCTCCTGCAACGAGCCCACCGACGCCGTCGCCGATATCACCGCCGCCATCAGGCGAGAGCGTGAAAGCCTGATCGGCGCCGCCGCTCCGCTTGCCGCCATCGGAGTCGTCACCGACCACCGTACGCTGATCTGCGAACAGGCAGGGCAGGACTGGGTGAAGCAGGGCATATCCGCCGGTTGGGCGGCAGAAGAACTCACCGTCGGCCTCATGGAAGCCGGTCTCCCCGTCGACATCCACCACGCCCTGAACCTGGAAACGGAAGGCGTACCCGACCACTGTCGGCTCCTGTTTCTCCCCATGCGCACGGCCTTGTGCGATACCGTCATCGCCAATCTCCTGAACTGGGTCGACGCCGGCGGCACGCTGATCGCAACCGCCTACCTCGGGATGTACAACGAAGACGGCTTCGTGGAACGAATCCTGCCGCGTCAACCCTGGTCGGACGCCTTCGGCATCCAGGTCTTGACGCGTCGAGCTGCTCGTTGTCGTGTCAATCATCGCAGTGCTGGCCTCCATGCTTCTGCCCGCCCTCAGCCAGGCGCGCATCAAAGCCAAGACGAGCGCCTGCATGAGCCAGTCGCGGCAGATCGGCCTCTCCATGATGATGTACGTCGACAACGCCGACGACAACCTCCCACCCAATCCGACGAAAGCCGGCGACCGCGCCAGCAACATGCTGACCAGCTACAGCGACTCTTCCATCCCCTTCGGCCTCGGCTACCTGCTGGAGGAAGGGCTCGACCTCGCTACTCTGACTTGTCCCGGCCGCCACGAGCACGGCACCGGCAACAACTGCGACTATGTAACCGGCTGGCCCGGCCGCGGCGGCGACGTCTACTACCGGGAATACCCCAAGCTGCGCTACTTCATGGAAGAAATGCCGGTCACCACAGGCGGCATCCCCCGCATCGATGGGCGCCGCGTGCTGGTGGCGGATGTCCGCACGCGCAACGAATACCGGCAGAACCCCTCCGACATCCCCCACGGCGGCGCCGCCAACCTCCTCTTTTTCGACGGCAGTGTCATCACTCGCCCCCACGCCTTCGGCCCCACCTCCGACATCCTCGGCTTGCCCAACAGCTGGGTCGGCGACGTCACCCTCCGCGACCGCAACTGGAAGACCGGCCACGACTATGGTTCGGGCTGGTGGTTCTGGATCGAACGTGAGGTGCAAGGTCGCTGATTCACGATCGAGTCAGTGCCAGGCCAGTTGTGTTGGTGTAGAAAAGATCTGAGCAGCACGAGCTTGACCGACAATGCGCTAGTCGCGGAGCGGGAGATTAACAACCTGCCTTATGTTCTCTTCCGCGGACGATTCATAGCCCGTGGCTACGATGAGGACATATCCCGTGCTCCGGTTATAGCGGATGCCGACTTGGTAAGCGTCGTTTGGCGCAGTTCCCGTGACGAACGGATCACCGCTTTCAAACTTCAGCGAGGAGTACAAGGACGTCAAGCCTATGTTTTCGAGCGGCCAGGCAACTTCAGCCTTGCCATCAAGCGTCTCTGTCCACAAGTAATCACGCTTTCTTGCCAGCGCCTCCAACTTTTCTTCGCTGGTGCGTCCCACAACGGCAATTCTGGCAAGCGGGCGATACAGCCTCACGTTTCCAGCATACACCACAAGAGGGTCTTCCGAAAGCTCCTCAACAAGGGGTGCAACCGGATAGCATGCTTCAATGGGCGCCATTCCCAGATGCGTGGACCAACATGTGGCAGTGGACTTGCCAACCCTGCATGACGCAAACAGACCAGCCAGCACAAGAAGAACCAGCCCCCCACGAACCGCCAGCGTCACATTCTCTTTCATAACATCCGCCTCCTGATGGTCGGTGAAGTTGATGGAAGGCGTATCCGTGGACACTATCCGGCCTCTATCGCAGGAGTCAACCTACGTGAGATGCCAGCTGCGGCATTGGCAATCGCTCTCACGATTTTCAATATTCTATCGATTTCAATAATATTGAAAAGGGTTAAAGGTTGAAATCTGCGTCGCTGCGGGTCGATGAACGGCCGCCACCGGTGCGCACACTCCAACACGTGCGGCCCGGTGGAGCAAGGAAGCGTCGTGGAAGATCGACCAGGGGAGGAGCGACCCCGATCAGTTGGAGCAAGGAAGCAGCGACCAGGGGAGGAGCGACCCCGATCAGTCGGATCAGTCGGATCAGTCGGATCAAATGCAGGATCCAGCCCAGTGGAGCACGCCAGACTCTGGTCGCGGGGCATGCAGGGAAAACCGAGCGCAAGTGGGGCGGTCGAACCCCTTTGGTCGGGTTCTCATCCCTCACGCCGCCAGTTTTCTCACTAGCGTTCGGAAAATGGCGGAGAGGGAGGGATTCGAACCCTCGGTAGAGCGTTAACCCTACGATGGTTTAGCAAACCATTCCTTTCGGCCACTCAGGCACCTCTCCGCAGAAGCTGGCCGCACATGGAACTGCATACTGCAGCTTGTAAGGCGACTACCTTAATACGTGCGCGTCAAAGGTCAAATCGTGTGGCGCGCGAATTGGCGCAAATAATGGCGGAATGGAGAATCGTGTCGTAGATTATGGCTCAGCCACAGGAGGTGCATGGTGAGTGAAGAGGGCGGATCGGAACTGGAGTCGCGGGTGGAGTCGTTTCTGCGCTACATGCGGGCGGAGCGCAATGCCACGGAGAATACGGTGAACGGCTATCGCATGGATATAGCCCAGTACGCTACCATGCTGCAGACGCTCTATGGCACCACCGACGTGACGGAGCAGACTTTTTCGGTGGCGGCGGCGAGGCAGTTCGTGTTGCGGCTGAGCGCCCATGGGATGGCACGGACCACCATGATGCGCAAGGTGTCGAGTCTGCGCTCATTCTGCCGCTTTCTGGTGCGCGAGGAGGTGCTGGAGAGCAATCCCTTCATGGCTTTGTCGTCGTCGAAGCGTCGCCGGGAGCTGCCGCAGTTCCTGTCGCAGGCGGCGGTCAGCGCGCTGCTGGATGCGCCCGCCGCCTACTGGGATCGTCTGTCGAAGACGAAGACCGTCAACCAGGGCGACACGGCCTTCTGCGCGGCTCGGGATACGGCGATACTCGAGGTGATCTACAGCGGCGGCCTGCGCATCAGCGAGGTGATCGGGCTGGACTACGAGGACATCGACTTCATCTCCGGGAGCTTTCGCGTACGGGGCAAGGGGAGGAAGGAGCGGATCTGCATGATGGGGCCGCCCGCACAGAAAGCACTCCGCGCGTACCTGAATGAGCGGGAACGGCTGCACCTGGGCAAACGGCGGGCCCGCGGGGCGATCTTTGTCAATCAGAAGGGAGATCGACTGACGGCGCGCTCCGTGCAGCGGACCTTCAAGAATTACCTGGCGGAAGCAGAGCTTCCGGATATCTTCACCCCACACGCGCTGCGCCATTCCTTCGCGACCCACCTGCTGGAAGCCGGCGCCGATCTGCGCACAGTGCAGGAGTTCCTGGGGCATGCCAGCTTGTCGACGACGCAGATCTATACCCACATCACGCCGCAGCGTCTTCTGGCGGTCTACGAGAAGGCGCACCCGCGAGCGAACTAGGGTACAGGCTCCGGCGCCGCCACTCGTTGGGCAACCACCGGAGCCTGATCGGAATCCGCGGATCAGACTTCGAGCTGGTCGAGATTCTCGAAGACCTTGCGGATGCTGATGCCCAGCAGGTCGACCTGCTCCTGGCGGTTGGGCGGGCGGTGGAGGTTGATGTTCCACAGGCAGGTATCGACGCAATCCTGAGCGACCGGCCACTGGCCGAGGGCGTAGCTGATCTCTGGGCGGGCGTAATGCGTCCACGGGGCGCCTTTGCCGAAGGCGTTCTTGGCCTGGAAGACGCCGTGCGCGGGCAGGAGCCAGTTGGCGCGGCTGAAGGGGGTGCCCTCCGCGCGCAGAGCGGCCGCAATGGCATTGGTCATATCCGAGAGGGCGACGCCGCGCTGGCTGGCATACTCTGGCTGGACGCGCAGAACGTAGGCATAGCCGTTGGTGGGCCGTTCGTCGGTGGAGTAGGAACGAACGAGGTGCGGGCAATCCGTCAGATAGCTGTCCAGCCGCTGCCAGTTTTCCCGAGCCCAGTCGTTGGTCTTGGTCAGCTTGCGCAGCTGGGAGAGGGCAAAGGCGGAGGGCAGATTGCCGTGACCGTACTTGTAGCCGAGACCGTACTGGTGGTAATCGCGGCCGGCATCGGCGGGACGCATGTCGCTGAAGCTCATGACAGCCCTGCCGCGCTCGAGGATGGCATCGTCGTCGGTGACAAAGAAGCCGCCTTCGCCGCCGCAGAGGTTCTTGTTCTGGTTCATGCTGAAGGCGCCGCAGTGGCCGATGGTGCCGACCTTGCGTCCCTTGTAGAGGGCTCCGTGCGCCTGGCAGGCATCCTCGATCACCATGAGATTGTGACGCTTGGCAATGGCCATGATCGCATCCATGTCACAGGAGACGCCCCAATAATGGACGACGAGGATGGCGCGGGTGCGATCGGTGATGGCAGCCTCGATCTTGGCGGGGTCGAGGTGCATCGCCTGCCAGTCGACATCGACGAAGATGGGGATGGCACAGTGATGGAGGATGCAGGTGGCGCTGGTGGTCCAACTCAGGGAGGTAGTGATGACCTCGTCACCGGCACCGACATTGCAGCCGGCAATGCACATGTGAAGAGCGGCGCCGCCGTAGCATGTCGCGATGACGTGGCGGTTGCCGTTCCACTCGGAGAATTCCCGTTCGAGTTGGCGCACATGGGGGCCGCCGCCGGAGTGATTCCCCTGCCGTAGCGCTTCGAGCACCAGCTGTTCGTCGCTCTCGTCAATGGGGGGCCAGCGGTGAAACTGGAAGTTTTCAGGGACGGTGGGGGTGCCGCCGTGGATCGCAAGTTTGGCGCTCGTCATCGTGCTCATGGTCAGTTCCTGGGAAAGGGTTCGGGGTACATACCTTAGAATACTGCTGGAAAGTTTCCCATGAAAGGCGATAGTTCTGCTTTTCATCTTGATAATTCTGCTAATCCGGTGAAGCGATGATAGTCTCGACAGGCGATCATGTTTTTGCGGCGGACCATGCCCATGAGCGGGATCAGGGGTACCCGTGTCACACGCTGGAGCTGATCACCAGCGGGAGCATGGATCGGCGTACGGGGGTGCAGCCTCGCTTCCGCCCGCAGCAGCCGTGGAGCCTGGTCCTGACGCCGCCGGAGATGCCGTTTCGCCTGCGCGGGCGCAGCGCGGGTCGGGAGCTGTGGGCCATCTTTGCCCCACGCGAGGAGCTGCTGCGGGTGGTAGAATGGCCGGTCGGGCCCCATGGGGTGCCGCAATTGTATCTGTCGAATGGTCCGGAGCGCCGCGAGATCGTCGCCACCTTTGCGGAGGCGCATCGCTTCTTCGTCTCCGGGACGCCGGTGGGCCAGGCGCTGGCCGAGAACGCGCTGGAGCGGGTGCTGCTCCTGGCGTCGTCCCTGGATCTCAGCGCGCGGGAGACGCCGCTGGACGAACGTGTGCAGCAGGCGGTGGATCTCTTGCAGCGGGGTTATCGTCAGCCGCTGCGGGTGGCGGATATTGCGTCGGCGGTGGGCTTGTCGGCCTCGCGCCTGGCGCATCTCTTTCGCAGCCAGGTGGGGCAACCGCCGATGCACTTTCTGGAGCAGCTTCGGCTGGAGCAGTCGCAGCATCTGCTGGTGCGCAGCAACCTGACGATCAAAGAGGTGGCCTGGCAGGTGGGGTTCGAGGATCCGAATCATTTCGCTACGCGTTTTCGCTGCCGCTTCGGCGTCTCCCCGACTCAATGGCGGCAGCAGCCGTCCGCGCGGCGCCTTGGATAGAGGTGGCAGGGAGCTGGCATGGCGCGGCGGGAGGCAGTGGCGGCGGGAAGTGCCAGTGGGCGGTTTCGTGGGAGGGGATGTATAGTAGTCTGGATGGCGATAGCCGCCGGGAGGTTTGCGATGCGATACCTGTTGTTACTGCTGCTGGTCATGCCCTTCGTGCTGGGCCAGGAACCGGCGCCGCAACCGGAGCCGATGAGAGAGCCGGAAGATGGACCCCGAAGGATCATCGTGCTCAAGCCGGAACCGGGGTCAGAGGAGGTATCCGTCTTCATTCCCCTGGAATCACTGACCTATGAGGAGGCGGAGCCCTTCATCCGTCCCATGTTGTCACCGAAGGGGATGATGGGCTATCTGCGACGACGCAATTCACTGGTCGTGCACGATCGCCAGGAGGTGGTGGACAAGGTGCGCGCGTTTCTGGAGAGCATCGACCGAAAGGCGGTGAATGTGCGCCTGACGGTGGAGTTCGCCAACGACTACATGCAGGAGGGCACGCATCTGGGGGCGGTCTTCGATGACGATCCGGGCGGCCCGAAGGTGATTATCGAGGATGGCAAGGTGCATTGGCCGGAGAAGGTCGAGATCACCGGCAACCAGACAAGCCGCGAAGGAAGCCGCGGAACGACGCAACAGATCCTCACCCTCAGCGGCTCTCCCGCCCAGATCTGGGTGGGGCGGCAGATTCCGGATCCCACCTGGCTACGGCGCTTCACCTTCCGCCCCCTCTACGCGGGCCCCCACTCCACGGTTATCGTGCGCCATGAGATCCCGCCGACGGAGTGGCGTGATGTGGGAGCCTCCCTCTATGTCCTTCCAGTCTATCAGGACAATGGCCTGATCAGCGTCGACCTCTATCCGGTGGTGACCTATCATGACCGGGAGGGGAAACGCCACTCCTTCCGGGTCGAGGAAGTGCGCAGCTCGCTGGTGGTGCAGCCGGGGCAGCGGGTGCATATCGGCGGCAATACTGAAGCGACACAGGATTTCATGCGCCAGTTGCTGGGGCCGGAGCTTTACAACCGGCAGGAGCGCAGCAACGTGCTGGGCATCTACCTGACCGCGGAAGTGCAGAAGCCGGGTGGTCGCGAGCGCTGATCTCAGGCCGCGGGCAGGCCGGCCGCCTTCAGCCCTTCGTCGACCATCTCGGCGTAGTGGCGATTCCCGTCGGCGGTAAGGTGAATGCCGTCCTCGGTAACGATATCGGCGGGAACGAGTCCCCGTTCGATCATCATGCAAGGCAGATCGATGGCGGGTGCGGCGAGCGCCTTGGCGACTTCACGAATGGCGACCGTGTAGGGTGCATAATTTTCATCGTAGAACTTGCCGTTGCACTGCGGCTCGGCGGGGGTATCGATGGTGTGGTTGACGATGAAGACGCAGGTGGAATCATGGTCGAGGGCGAGCTGATGGAAGGAGCCGAGGTTGTCCCGGAATTCGTTCAACCCGACCCGCGCCTTGTTCGCCCAGGGATGAAAATATGCGTCGTTGAAGCCGAACTCGCAGATCAGCAGCCCCGGCAGCAGGGGGAGCACGCTCGGGGTCACCCGCTCCATCCCCTGTGAAGTGGTATTTCCGCCGACCCCCCGGTTCCAGACCTTGCAGAGGCCGGGGAGCCGTTCGTCGAGCAGGCCATGGAGGATGGTCGGCCAGCGGTCCCCTTCGGCAACATTTCCGGCAAAGGTGATGGAATCGCCAAGACAGATGATATTCACAGCAGCAGCTCTCCGTTGGAAGGGGATTCAGCAGCGGCCAGCGTCTCCGCCAGCGCACCCAGTCCCCGCATGGTGAAATCCTCCGGCCCAAGAACGACATTGGGCAGGTGCGAGGCAAAGAAGTGACGGTCACCGCCGACGATCAGGGCTGCGAGCTCGGGCTCGCCAAGCTCCCGGCGGGTAGCCGTCAACAAGCGTTCGACGGCACCGAGGGTGCCGAGGTCGATCCCGGCAAGAATGGCTTCGCGGGTCGTTCTCCCCAGAGCCGCGGGAAGCTCGTCGCTCAGCTCGATGTCGGGCAACTGGCCGGTTCCCTGCGCCAGCGCCCGCCGGGAAAGCCGACGGCCAGGCAGGATGGCTCCCCCACGGAAGTGCCGCCGCTGATCGACCGTCTCGAAGGTGATGGCGGTGCCGGCATCGATGATGATGGCGGGCAACGGTCGCCCATGAACCGCCGCGAGTGCATTGGCGACCCGGTCCGCGCCAATGGTCCGGGCGTCGACCAGCGAGAAGTCGAGCCCCGGCGCGTTGGCGGCCTGCAGCCAGGTGATGCGGTCGCCGAAACGGCTGGTCAGCGCCTGGCGGACAGCCGGCACGACGCAGGCGGCGACGATGGGCAGAGCGGGGTTCGCGGTCAGGGGGGCAGGCGCCCAGCCGGGCTCGAGCAGCAAGGGGGTCTCCTGGCGCAGGAGGGAGCGGACCAGCCCACCCTCCCAGATGGCCAGGGAACTGGCGGTGTTTCCGATATTGAGCAGCAAAGCCTCGCTCACCCGATGCCTCCTTCCCGCGCGCAGGTCAGTCGCAGTTGATTCGAATGGGCATATAGTATCCTGCCTCGTCACAACCTCCAACTGGGAGCCCGCATTTCTTGCGTCTGCATGTCCTTGGTAGTGGCACCTCCTTCGGCGTGCCCGAAATCGGTTGCCACTGCGCAACCTGCCTGTCCGACGATCCGCGCGATCGTCGCCTGCGAAGCTCCGTGTGGGTCGAACACGAGGGTGTGCACCTCATTGTCGACACGACGCCGGATTTTCGCCAGCAATGCCTGCGGGCCCAGGTGCCGCGGGTCGATGCCCTTCTGATCACGCACACGCATGCGGACCATATCTTCGGGATGGACGATGTGCGCATTTACAATCGTCTTCAGCATGATGCGATCCCCGTCTACCTGCCCAGCCAGTTTGCGCCCCACTTCTCACAGCTCTTCGGCTATACCCTGCACGAGGCGCCGGCGGGACTGACGCGGCCGCGGTTCAGCCTTCGAGAGATCGGGCTGGAGCCGCTTGTTTTCGGCTCGCTGACGGTGCAGCCGGTGGTCGTGCAGCATGGGAGTGAACCCATTGCCGGCTACCTTTTCAGCAGCTCCGCCGGGCGCATCGCCTACCTGACCGACTGCAAAGAGCTTCCGGACGAGACACGGGCCGCCGTGGCAGGAGCGGAGGTTATCATCCTCGGTGCGCTCTGGAAGCGGGAGTGGCGTCACGCCAGTCACATGAATCTGGAAGAAGCACTGGTCATGGCCGAGGAGCTGGGCGGAGGGCAGACCTTCCTCACCCACCTCACGCACCACATGGGCTGCCACCGCGAAACGTCGGAGACGCTGCCCGACGGCGTGGCCCTGGCCTGGGACGGGCTCGAACTGCAGCTGGGGTGAGCGGGTCACGTACCAGGGGAGTCGATAGCGGCGAACTGGCGGCGGACGAGCGCGCGGGGATCGGCCAGGCCGATGGTGAGCCATGGATCGGCGGGGATGCCGACGGCGGCGGCGAGGCGGGCCTGCATCAGGGCAAGCTGCCACCCATGCGCTTCGGCCGTTGGGGAATCCTGGGGTTCGAGGCGCTGCAACTGGTAGGGGCGTTGCGGCGCCAGGCGATGCTCTTCCACCGGCTCCTGAAGGAGGAGTTCGATCAGAGGACGGAGCGGGGCGGCGCCCAGGCGCTGCAGCAGTCGCTCGGTCGTGGTGGCGACGGTGGTCAGGACATTGAGCGCCAGCCGGGGGCGGCGGGCAAACTCCTCCAGAACGGGGATGCAGGCGGCGGTACCGCAGCAGCGCAGGAGCCCGAGGGCAGCCAGCCAGCGGGGAGCCAGGCGATCGGCGGATCGCTGACCATTATCGTCTCGAGCATCTTCGAGGGAGCGAATGGCGGACAGCAGCCGCGTCTCGGCCCGGGAGTTGCCGCGAATGGCAAGTACCAGAGCGGCGCACCAGGAGGTATCGGAATTCTCGCTTGCGAGGAGGCTCTCCAGCTCCGCCGGCAGCGGGTCGGCGCGATAGACGTACCAGAGGCCGGGGCCAATGCGACCCTCGCGCACCGCTTCCATGCCGGCGGCAACCTGCTCGGGTGTCGCGGCGGCCTGTGCCGACGAGGGAAGATCCGCAAGCGACAGGACGATACCGAAGTCATGACGGTCGGCCATCTTGCGCGGATCGAGGGCGCCGGTGGCGTGCAGCGCCGCGGAGAGATCCGGCCAGGGGATCTCGCGGGAGCCTCGATTGGCCTTTACGGCCAGGGCGGCGGCGATGCCGGCAGCCTCACCCAGCCGCTGCATGTCGCGCTGCATGCGCATCGAGTGATGGGCATCGGCGCTCACCCCGGCGGCGCGGCAGGCGATCCAGACATTGTCCAACCCCCGCGGCAACATGATCCGGTAGGGCAGCTCGCAATAGGTGCGCAGCCGCCACGCGTGGCAGCCCCAGACCCAGAAGAGGGCTTCGTCGCTCTCGTACTCGTAGTCGACGGCGTGGTTCTCATAATGCGCGCCGGTGCGCCCGATGGCGTCGGAGAAGTGGCGTTGCTCGACCAGATCCGAGAGGGTGAGCACATAATCGGTGACGATCTGACGGCCCTGGCGCAAGCCGATGGCCGGGGCGATATAGGTGGGCCGCGAATCGGCCGAAAAGGTCTTCTCCCAGTAGTGCAGGATGCCGTCGAGGCGCGCCCGGGTGAGGTCCTCGATCTCGGTTGGGTCGACCCAGCCCGCATCGAAATTGACGCAGACCATGCCGAGCCGCTCCTGATCGAGGCGGCGGAGGCGGCCGGAGGACTGGCTGTAGGCGTGGAGGTTGCCATCGCCCTGGCGGCCGAAGAGCGAATCGGCGCCCGCCCCGGCGGCGAGATCGCCATCGCCGGTGCAGTCGATATGGCTATGAGCATGGATGGCGAGGAGGCGCGCGGAATGCGCCACGAAGGCCTCCTCGACCCAGCCGGCGCGGGTCGTGACATCGATGAGGGTCGCTCCGGTCAGGAGGGTGACGCCTGCTTCGCGAAGCATGGCATGGAGGACGATCTTTCTGGCATCGGGGTGGAAGCCCTGGACCTGCTTGCGGCTGCCGGCGAAGAGGGGCATCGCCTGCTGCACGCGTTCATCCAGCTCATTCTGCACTCCGCCGGGGAAGCCGTAGTAATAGGAATGGATACCGCCGCCGGTACTGATGCCGCCCGCGAAGTTGAGGGGCTCCACGCAGAGGGTACGGGCACCGTGGCGGGCGGCGCTGATTGCCGCAATCGCGCCGGCAGTGCCCGCGCCGGCCACCAGCACGTCACAGATGATGATGTCATCGGGGGGAGTCCGCAGCAGGGGATGCTCGTCGAAGGCGCGGGCATCGGCTGGCGGCGCGTCAGTCAGGCGATCGACCGCGTCCAGCCCGGAGACAAAGCGATCGGTAAGGCCGACCGGCGGCGCGTCGCCAAGGCCTGCCACGACGACATTCGGCGGCAGGTGTCCGCCGATCTTCAGCCGGTGGCTGCACAAGGGTTCGCTGCTGAGGTGGCTGACCAGGCTGCTCCGCGCCACGGCGGGCGAGGCGAGGTGCAGCGCCCGGAGGGCCGGCTCGATGCGTTGCCACCAGTCGATGGTGTCGTCGTCCCACTGCACCTGCAGAATGCGCTCTTCCGGCCAGAGGCCAGTGTGGAGAGAAAGGGTCATCTCCGGAGCGGTTTGCTGCCATTCATCGAGATCCCAGGTGCCGCCCTGGAGGTGGATGGCGGCGCACCAGCCCGTGGGGGTCAGGGTCGGCCGCTGGCCGAGCAGGGCGGGAAGGAGGCCTTCACCCGTGGCATCGATCCAGTGCTGGCCCATGATGCGGCGCGCCCCGGACTTGGAACCGACGACCAGACTGGCAAGAAGACCATCGGCGTCGCATTCCGCGGCGATGGGAACAGTATAGTAGAGAATGGGCAGTTGCTGTTGGCGGATCCACCGGGTGGCGACAATCTCGGTGAGGGCACCATCCAGGCGTGAGGGGTTGGCCGCACCTGCCGCCCGCAGGTCGGCGAGCAGGGCCATCCAGGCTGGATCTTCGCAGGGCTGCAACTCGGTGGCGAAGGCGCGGCTGCATTCGTAGAGGAGATCGCCGCGTCCACGATGGTCCAGGAGCAGGACACGCCGCCCCGCCAGCCAGAGCCGTTGCGCCGCCGCAAAACCGGCGAAGCCGGTCCCCACGACGACGGTCTCGAATACTTCCTCGTGGATCGCTCGAAATGATAAAGCTGCCATGGACTCTCTCTGCTGCCGCTAGCGTTGTCACCTGACTACGTGCAGCGCCGGGACGCCACATCCTTGCAGCTTGGAGTCGCTTTTGCTGATGCAGGTTCCTTTGGCTCAGGAGTTTCCTGGCGCTGCCTGGGCTTGGGCACAGGCAGCGCCAGGGGTGATCATGGCTCCTCGAAGACGATCAGGGCATAGCCAGCCGCTTCTGGAACCGTGACCTGAATGTAGCCATCGGCGATGACGAAGGGGAGCTGCTCGCCACCGGGAGCAAGGTAGACCTTCGCGGGGGGTCGGCCATCGAGACGCAGGGCGACCTTGACGTCGCGCAGGGTGATCGGCTCTTCGATCATGTCGATCTTGTCGCCGCGCCGTTCGGGCACGTAGGCAAGCAGGTGGACCATGCGCCGCCTGGCCTGGACCGTGACCGTGAGTCGGGCGAAGGAGGGCAGCTTTTCAGCCTTGACCAAGGGCTCGGGCAGCATGCGGCGGAGGACGTTGGCGAGGAGTTGCCGCATGGGCACCTGAGCGTGCCGGTGATAGGAGATGAAAAGCGGGTGGCTGAAGTGGGCGACCTGGCCGGTGAAGGTCAGCGCCGGCGAGTTCGTCTCCGCATCCGGGGGAAGATAGACAAAGCCATGCTCGCCATCCCATTGCTGGTTGTAGAAGGGGGTAACGATGGTGGCGGCGGCTTCGGTACCGTCATTCGCCCCCATGGTGATGCCCCGGTCGTACATGGCAACCGGCATGTCGGGGAAGGCTTCGTTCATGGCCTCGCCAACGCGGATGAAGGCGGGATCATGGGGACTCTCGCCTTCGAAACTCACGCCCCACTCCGGAAAGACAAAATCTTTACCTTCGAGGTCGAGACCGGACTTCGCGGAGGCGATGATGCTGCCGCCCGCGTCCAGATGGGCGCGGAGCTTCTGCTTCAGCTTGTCATCGACCTTGACATCGTCGGGCAGGATGAGCAGGCGGTAGCCGCTGAGGTCGAGGTTGCCGGTGAGCACGTCGAACTGCTGTTTTTCTTCACAGAGCATGCGGGTCGCACCGGAGACGGAGTAGACGGCGGGTACGAACTCCTCCATGTGGCAGCTGTGGAAGCCGCGGGGGAAGACGACGGCCATGTCGGTCAGGGCGGTGGCGCCATCCATCCAGGGCTCGAGCTTGCGCAGGCGTGTGTAGAGCTTCCTGACCAGCGCATTGACGGCAGGATTGGCATCGCCACGAGGATGGTAGTGATCGCCGATGGTGGGCGGCAGGCAATTGGCGATACCGTAGAGCAGGTCGTACTCGAGGCTGGCTTCGGTGCGGATGCCGCCGAAGTCGCCCCAGGATTCATGGAAGCGCCCGGTCATGTTGAGAACGGGCTTGCCCAGATTGCGCAGATAGCGGGCGAAGTAGGGAAGCATCTCGTATCCCCAGCCGCCGGTCGGCAGGCACTCGTACTCGACGTAGGTGCCAATGTCCGCCTGTTCTTCGAAGGCGACCCCGTTGAAGTAGAGCAGGAGGTCGTCGCGCACGGAGCGGGCGGCCTCGGAGATGCGACGGCAGATCCTCACCTGCGACTCATGAGCGAACTGCTCCTGCTGCCGGCGATCGTTCCAGTCCATGCCGCGCTCCTTCATCTCGCGAACGCATTCGGCGCCGACGCATGGCTTCTGGTGGAGGCAGTCGAGGAAGAGACCATCAACGGGGTAGTTGGTGACGACCTCGCGCACCATCTCGAGCAGGTGCTCGGCATAGCCGGTGTTGTAGCACATGAGGCGGAAGAAGCTGTTCATCTTGTCGGCGGAGTAGACCTCGCCCTCGGGCATGAGTTTGAGCCACCCTCGGTTCCGCGAGCCTTCCTCGTGACTGAGCCCGACGTTGATGTAGGCCGAGATGGCGATGCCGTTCTTCTTGCAGCAGGCGGTCAGGCGGCCGAGAAGATCGTAGTCGAGGGAGGGATGGCGGATGCCGACCTTGGTGTCGTAATAGGCCATGCCCAGATTGCAGCGCGCGGGAAAGACAACGAAGTCGACGCCGCACGCCTTCAGATGGGCGACAAAGGCCTCGACATCGAAGTACTTGCCGACATCCGGGCAGGCGGGCATCGTGTGAAAGTCATAGAAGAGGCTCCATTTCGGAATATGCATAGTTTTCCCCCTTGAGGTGTGACGATTTGAGATCAGTAGTCGATATTGACGAACTCGCCGTTCCATCGAATGTGTTCCTGGGCCTGGCTGATGGAAGCAGTGGGTGCGGGCAGGATGACGATGGGGGTGATGCCGTGGGAGATGGCCAGCTTGCACAAGTCGCGGATGTTGGCCTTCCAGGTCGCGAAATCGACCTGATTATGATCGTTGGTGAAGAACTCGACGATAACGATGTCGGGGTCGTGCGCGAGGACGCGCTCATCGAAGTTCTCGATGGCCCAAGCCGCGGTCTTGCCGCCCACGCTGCTGTTGACGATGGTGGAGTTGTCCTGCTTCAGCAGCGATTGCAGCTCGCGGAAGAGGGCAGAATCATAGAAGACGCCCCAGGAGTCGCCGTAGAGGACGACTTTGGAGTCGGCCGGAAAGAGGGGGCGGTTCCGGTAGCGATCGGGGTCACCGTAGCTCCACCAGGTGGTTGCGCCGACGCGTATCTGCGAAGCCGCCTCGCCGCCGGCGACGATCTCGATACTCCCCGCACGGGCAGCCGTGAAGGGAACGGTGATGCGCTCCAGTCCGATGATCTTCTGGTTGTCATAGACGGTCTGCCCGTCGATGGTGACCGCGACGTGGATGGGGCCGAGGCCGCCGGCCAGCCCGACCGTCGTTTCGAGGTACCCGCTCTTGCCTTCAAGTTCGACGTTCATGGTCATGCGGTTGCCGGGGGAGGCGGAGAAGTGGCGTGTGCTGATGGCGGTGGAGTGAAAGAAGGTGCCCTGGGGATGGCGATAGCTGAAGGTATTGAGTCGATGCGCGGGCCCGAACCAGCCGCCCGAGGTCGTCCAGGCAGAGTTTTCGGAGTCGACGTTGTCGCGGAAGATGAAGGATTCCCGGTAGGCGGTCTCGCGTCCATAGCCGTAGATGTGGCGGGCAAGTGCATAGTAGCCGACATCGGTATAGTGCTGGCCTCTGTCCGCGTCGTAAGTGTTGGACAACTGTCCCTTGGTCGCCGCTTTCCGCAGGGGGGGATAGATGACGATCTGGCGGCTTTCCGGGTCGACGGACTCGACGGAGTAGATGGCGTAGGTGCCGTCATCGTGTCGGATGGTGCCGTTCCAGTGCCCTTGGCAGCCCGTCAGGTCGCTTTCGGCGTCGGCGATGAGTCTGGTGCTTCCCCGCTCCCCGTGAACCTTCAGGGTGCGGACTTCTTTCGGGTTGTCGATGACAAACTGGGGCACCCCCGAGACCGCGGAATTGAAGGTGGCGATGGTCTCGACATAGAAGGGGTGGATGTCGGCCGGCTGTTCCGGTTCGGCAACGGCCATGGAAATGCCAAGCCAGACGCCGACAAGCGCGATCAGGAGAGCCTTGGTTTTCGTCATCATTTTTTTACCTCGATGGTTACAGGTTGTCGCATGACGGAAGGACGACTGGGCCGGGGGGGACAAGGACGGACGCTGGTTCTGGATCGGTTCCATCCAGTTGAGCGACCAGGCTTTTCCAGAGCGCCTCGGCCACATTGGCGCCATTGGTATTGATGCGGGGCAGCTCGCGGGGGAAGTGCATGCCGACATTGGCACAGACCACGATGCGCTCGACGCTTGGCAATTCCATCAGAATGCGGGCCTGCTGCAAGGCATAGTAGTCATCCGTCAGAAAGACGCCGTCGGCTCCCGCCAGCGCCTCCTCGAAGCTGGTGAAGAAGCGGATCGAGACGGTGTCGCCAGCCTCCAGGCATGCAGCCCGCAGCCCTTCGATTATCGAAAGCTGGGGCATCCTGTCGGCGAGCGCGATGCTTTTGCAACCGCGGCCGATCAGGTAGTTGCCGGCCGCTTTTCCCAGGGCGAAGGCATCGATGGTAACCATGCAGTTAACATCTTCCAGCCAGTTGCTGGTGAGGCAGGCATAGGGGATGGCAAGCTGACTCAGGTCGCGCAGATAGAGATAGGGGTTCCAGGCCAGCAGGATCAGGCCGCCCACGGCTTCCTCGTCGATGAGGCGGGCCAGCGCCGGGTTACTGTTGGCGGTCAGGGGATGGGGATTGTTCTTCGCGGGGGTGACCTGAAAGAACTGGAAGCCCCACCCTCTGGCGTTTGCCAGCCGGCTCAGTTCGCTCAACAGGGTTCCATAGAAGACATGTTCCTGGAGGTGATCCACGGCCACTTCCATGATCAGGGCGATCGGCCGCGAGAGGTTCGGCTCCGGCGCCTTTGCCAGGTAGGTGCCCCGACCATGTTCCTTGCGCAAGCGCCCTTCGCTCGTCAACACCGACAACGCTTTGTTGAGGGTGGAGAGGCTCACGCCAAGCTCGTCCGCGAGCGTGCGTTGCGACGGCAGCTGGTCGCCCGGCATGAGGTTGCTTCGCGCCAGATGCTCACGCACCCGCGCCGCCACACGCTCGTACTTGGGCAGACTGGTGATAGCATCCATTGGCGTTCCCTTCCTGTGTTCGAGTGTACAAACAGCTTTTCAGATAGTAAAGCGCTACTACGGCCGATATCAAGAGGGGGAAGCCATGAAAAGTTGGCGGACACCGGGCGGGGTGCCGTCCGTTCAGCCTCCGGTCGTGGCGCGCACGATGAGGGAGGGTTGTACGAGGCGGGTGCGGGCCGGGGTGGTGATGGGCAGCTCGATCATGTCGCGAACAGCTTTGGCCATATCCTTGATATTGACATCGACGGTCGTCATCTCTTCATGCTTGGACCAGGGGGTGTTGTAGAAACCGACGAGGGCGATCTCCTCCGGGACGCGACGCCCCAGTTCGAGAAGGGCCTTGCGGGCGAGGAGCCCGCGGTAATCCATCATGGCGAAGATGGCGGTCGGCGCCTCTTTTTCGAGCAGCAGGCGCAGCTGTTCGGTCCGCAACCGTTCATCTTCGTTGAGCACGGAGAAGTGCTGAACCCGGATATGCTCTGCCAGGCCGGCCTCGATCATGGCGTCGGTATAGGCGCGGACATAGATGCGGTTGTTCTCGTAGCAGATGTGGTCGCACGTTGTATCGACCGCGAGATAAGCGATGCGGCGATGCCCCCGGGCGGCAAGGTGCTCGATCACTTGCCGGTGGCCCGCGCGGACATCGTAGGTTACCCAGTGCATGCCCAGGGTTGGATCCGGTTGCGTCAGGCTGCCGACCTGCACCCGCTGGTCAAAGCCGGCGAGCACCGATTCCCGCAATTCGTCGTTCTGAATTGTGCCGCCGGCCGTGTTGACGAGCGAGACGAGGATGATGCGTCGGCAGCCGAGGGCCGCAAGCTCCCGGAGCTGCGCTTCCAGCGCCTCCCGCTCGGCCTTCGTTTCATTCTCTTCCCACGCCAGGGCCACCGGCATATAGGCGCCTGCCTGCAACTGGCTGACGATTCCCTGATTCAGGTCGTCGTAGAAATGGCCTCTGGTGGCCATGACCACCGCCACCATACGATCCGCCACGGTGCTGAGCGAGTTCGTGGGGAGGAGCCGGCGCTTCAGAAAGGTGCCACTGCCCGGCCGCCGCTCGATGATGCCCTGACCGGCAAGCTCCTCCAGGGCAGCGCGAACCGTGAGGAAGCTGACGTCAAAGCGTTTGGCGAGCTGCTGTTCTGGCAGAAGGCGATCGCCGATCTCCAGCTTCTCCGCCTGGATCATGGCGACGACCTGATCGCGAATCCGATCCCGCAGGAGCTGCTTGCCTTTGACGGGGCGATCCTCGGTAGCGAGCGCTACGGGCTCCTGAAGGTTACCTGGCCCAGACATACTTCATCCAATCCTCGGCGGCTGCTTCCTTGACGGTGATTCTGGCGACATGCCCGTCAGCCCAGGCCACGTTGCCTGCCTGGCTGTGAAAGCCGGCATTGAGTGTGCCAAGTCCCCGCCTCACTCCTGCGCCGCCGTTGTACCGGTTGAAGGTGAAGCCGGCATTGACGCCGGTATCCGTCAAGCGGAAGGAATCGGAGATAATAGCGACGGTCTCGGGATTTGTCAGCGCGGTCAATGCGGTTGGACGCCAGTGCCAGTAATCTTCAACGCCTTCGTGGGAATTGCCGGTCACTTCTTCGTTGATGGCATAGTTGCCGTTCGGCCTGCCGGCACTTGTCCACGAGGCGGGAATGGCGCGCAGATCGTTGGCGGGGCAGGCGTAAAGGCGATCGCTGCCCTTGTACTTCTGCAGATCCGCACCGACATAGGGTGCGAGCGTGATGTACCACTGATTGAAGCTCCAGTTGGCCCCCATCGCGGGATAGGGGAGCAGGGAGCTGTATTCATCGGCATAGATGGCAGCACCCATGCCGAGTTGTTTGACCTGATTGAGACAGGCTGTGGCGCGAGCTGCCTCGCGGGCCTTCGTCAAGGCGGGCAGCAGCATGCTGGCCAGGATGGCTATGATCGCCACGACCACCAGGAGTTCGATCAAGGTGAACGGCAAGATCGATGTGCGATTTGCGTCGCTACGGCTCTTCACGCTTCTCATTATGGATTCCTCCAGAGTCCGAAGACGGGGTTAATAGTAACAGTATAGTACTATGTTTTCCACCAATCAAGGGTGGCGTTTGAAAATGGGACGATCTTGCGTTTGACATGGTAATGAACGCACCCCTATAGTTGCACTATGCATTCTGGCTGTCACGCGGACCCGGGGATAGGGTCAAGATTCAACACCAGGAAGGAGTCGGGCAATGAAGAAGTCTCTTATGTTGGTAGTCTTCATCATCATGGTGCAGGGGATGCGTGGAGACATCTGGAGTGAGATCCGGGATACAGCCGTGGCGCCGAACAACGGCCCGAATGGTCGTGCGTTGCCGCTGGCGGCGGCCTGGCAGACGGGCTGGTACAAGTACAATTGGGGCGACAATCGCGGCGGCACCATGTTCGAGCCGAGCTACATCATCGAGCTGATCGAACAGCAGCACCGTCTGCTTGCCACCCTACCCCACTTCAGTCCCACCGCGCCCACCACCTACCTGGCAGATTATGCGGAAGATGCGTTGAATTATCTGGAGCTGAAGGATCAGCCGATCGTGGTCTGCGGCACGCAGTACGAGCAGTACTTCTATACGATGGAGCCGTATATCAGCCTGCCTCCCGCGACCAGCCCGCGCGTCTATACGACCAATCAGGAGCTGCTGAACAAGGTTACCCCTTTCCCGCCCGTGCCGGGCGACTGGTACGATGTTGGCGTCGAATGGATCGATGGTTCAGGTGGGATGGACATGCTGCAGAGCCTTTATCCCGCACCTCCCAAAGTCATCTTCTGCGGCAACAACGAAGCACAGAAGCTGACCTGGCTGGAGGCGGAGAGTTCGCAGCGCTATGTGGACCTCTTCGGCTATGGTCAGACGGACAACTTCAAGCGGCAGGAGTTTGCCGCCGGGTGGACCGGCTGCTATTCGCAGATGCTCGGGGGGATGCAGTCGGCACTGAGTACCAACTGGCAGAACAATTCCATCTTCATCGGTTATCTGAACAGCGGCCCCTGGTCTTTTTACGGCCGGTGGGCGGGCTGGGTCAACTACTCGCTGCATCACGGCAGCCAGATGACCTGGGAGCAGAATGCCTGGGACGGGGGCTCCGCCTCGTACTATCTGAACAACGGGCTGAAGGATTTCCATGTCATGAGCCCGCAGGTGGGGATTCAGAATCGCGTCTTTATGCTGGCGGATCAGCTAGCCGACAATCCGGACTTCTGGCACGAGCTGAGCGTCTGGCATGGCTCCACTGACTACTTCACCTGGCTGGACACGATCGGGCAGAGCTACAGTGGCGACCGCTACAAGGGGCTGGTGCAGTTCGGGATGTTCATGGTGACGCCGCGCGTTGTGCGTCACTTCAACGGCTGGACGGAATCGCGAGAGCAGGAAGGGTACGAGTACTTCGACGCCATCATGGATGCCGTGGACCGGGTGCACACGGATCCGGTGCTCAAGCGCTTCTGGCAGTTTGGGGAGCTGGTGGAGAATACCACGCGCTCGCATCCATACCAGATCGCGATACCGGCGGAGTTCGCTTCGCGGTCGCGGTGGTTCATGCTCAACACGGATCTCGATCCGGCCCTGCCATGGAGCGTCTCAACCGAGTTGCCGGTCTTCGCGTGTGCGCGGGTTATCGGCGAAGCGCCCAACCGGGAATGGCTCCTCTACGCGCATTCGCCCGTCCAGGCGCGAACGGGTGTCACGATCACCCTGCCTGGTTACGGCAATGTGGTGACGGATGTCTCCCAGGAGGGGACCTTCGTCCATCTGCGGGAGAACGATAACGACCTTATTGCCTACTACAACCTGAACTCCACGGCCGCGGACATCAGCGGCAACGGCAACGACGGGACGCTGGTCAACAGCCCGGGCTACGCGGCCGGCAAGATCGCCAACGGCATCTCTTTGACGAAGGCCTACTCGCAGTACGTGAATGGCGGTCGGGCTGCCATCATCAGTTCGGACATGGAGGAGCTGACGGTCAGCATGTGGGTCAAGGCGGATACGCTTCAGGAGCTGGGGCTGGACTGGATCCTGGGCAAGGGTAGCCTCTACTATCTGCCGAAGAGCGGCTTCAGCCTGCGTTTGTGGCACAAGCAGCTGGCCTTCTATGCGGTTGGTCCCAACGACGCGATGGTCGGGGTCTTCGGACCGACGCTGGAAGCGGGTGTCTGGTATCATCTGGCCGGGGTCTTCAAGGGAGGCGAGTACATGAAGCTGTACGTCAACGGGGTTGAGTACACGACCAGCGCCACGATTCCCCCGTACATCGCGGCTTCGGGCACCTATGACCTGCATATCGGCAACGGGTCGTACTGCAGCTATCCGTGGGATGGCATCATCGACGAAGTGAAGATCTTCAATCGCGCGTTGACGCGGGACGAAATCACGGATCATGCGCACCGGCTGCTCGAGCTTGATTTCGAGGCGATCTACGCGGGCCAGGTCGATGACCTCTCGTGGAACGGCAACTATGGCACGCTGGTGAACACCCCTGAGCTGACGCGGGCGCGGGTGGCCGGCAACTACGGGATCGACCTGCTGAGGAGCGCGTCGGAGTATGTCAACTGCGGGCGGGATGCATCGCTCGACGGTTCGACGGAGCTGACGATCGATCTTTGGGCGAATGCGGCGACGCTGCAGGAGCTGGGTATAGACTGGATCCTGGGCAAGGGCAGCCTGTATTACAATCCCAAGTGCGGCTACAGCCTCCGTTTGTGGCACAAGCAACTGGCTTTCTATGTGCCACGGCCGGACGGCACGCTGGCGGGGGTGAGCGGGCCGACGCTGACGGAGGGGATGTGGTACCACATCGTGGCCGTCTTCAAGGGAGGCGAGTACCTGAAACTGATCGTCAACGGCACCGAGTACACCAGCACCGCCTCGATACCCGCTTCCATCACCCCCGCGCCCACTTACGACCTGCACATTGGCAATGGCTCTTATTGCAGCTATCCGTGGGATGGGGTGATCGATGCCGTCAAGATTTACAACAAGGCGCTGCATTAGGCGGCGACAACCATGCGTGCGTCCAGATTGGACGAAAGGAGCGGGAGCGTGAGGGAGCCGGGAATTCATCAGGAGTGCCTGCGGGTCGATCTGGGTGATGGGGAGGGATCGATCACGATTCCCTACTTCATCCTGCAGGGACGGGAGGTCGGCCCTACGCTCTTTGTTGCGGCCGGCGAGCACGGCAACGAGTTGAACGGGGTAGCGTCCATTTTCAGCTTCGTCCGTGAGTTCGATCCGGCAAGGTTCGGGGGTGCGATCATCGCGGTACCGGTGGTCACGCCGCCCAATCCGCCGTATCGCCATCACACGAAGGGACAACCTCGCGGGGAGGGCTATACGAATGCGATGCCCTACAACACGTGGAAGCGGTGGCCTGGCCGTCCGGATGGTGATCCTGCTGACCGGATCAGCCATGCGATCGCCAGCCAGTTGCTGCCGGGTGTGGCCGCGGTGTTGAACTTCCATGCCTGGGGGCGCACCTCCGCCACGGCCGCTATCCCCGGCGGCAATCCCGGGGTCAGCGACGAGATCCCACTGGGCCGGCAATTGGGCGTCCCCTTCTTTCTCTATGAATCCGACGAAGCGCCCTTCCGGCCGACAGGCGACCGGCTCTCGGCCTATGCGAGTCATGTGCTGGGCGTTCCCGGGTACCTGATCGAGCTGCGCACGCAATGGCACATCCGGCAAGCATCCGCGGCGTGTGGATCGCGGGCCATCCGCAATGCCTGCCGGTACTTTGGGATCCTCGATGGCGAGATGGAAGACTGTCCCGGCGGTCAGTTCAGCCTGCGGGATCCCAAGGAGATCATCCTGCGGGCACCGAGTGAAGGGCTGTATGTGCCGATCGCGCGCATCGAGTCGCCGGTGAGAGAGGGGGAACTTCTCGGCCAACTGCACGATCTGACTACAGGTGATGCGCTGCCCGTCAGCTCGCCTGTCGACGGTTGGCTGTGGCTCAATCATCGTATCGGTCCGAAGGCGGATGTCATCCTCGAAGACCAGTCCGGCTATGCCGACAAGGGCGACATTCTGGTCATCGTCAAGCACACGTGACGGAGCGGAGAGCTTCAAACATGAACATCGGGAGAGGATATGTACAAGGGAATACGGGCCGTGTCGGCCCTCATCGCGGGGATTCTGGGATTCGCCGCGGCAACAGCACCTTCATGGGGAGCCGATAACGTGGCCCACCTAGATCTGAGCCGCCATGAAGGTGGGGACGCGGTGCAGATCCGTCAGGTTGGCCCGCGGGACTATGAATGGAGTCTGCCCGACGGGCTGACGCAGTCGCTCTATCTGGATCTCAACGCGATGGGGATCGACCCACGGACGTACGACGAGCTTCGCTTCGATCTGAAGCCGGAAGGATCGCTGGTCTTCGTGCAGGCGGTGATCAAGGGAATGCCCGGGGACGAGGATGTCAGCAGCTGGTATTCCAAGTTCCGTACACAAGTGGGTGAGTGGACCGAGGGACGCTTCGACCTGCGGGTGGATGACGATGGCGTCTACCTCTTCAGCTTCTATCCCGACCTTCAGCAGATACCCAATGGTCGCCTGACGCTGACCTTGTCTCGGCAGGAGCTGGGGCTGCCCGGCGAGCCGTCGTGGCGTAAGGCGCGCATCCGCAATCCGCGCCTGGTGCGCTATCCCGTCTATGCCAGTTTCAACCTCGTCGAGTGCGAGATGGAGACCGAGGGCCCCGAGGTGGTCTACACCTATCCGCTGCACCTGAAGAACCGCACGGATTCGGCGCAGGTCGTGGTGATCGAGCCCGATTCCGCCCGGAGCCTCAAGTTTTTCCAGGTCGACGCGAAGAAGGAGTTGACGCTGGCGCCGGGAGAAGCGCGGACAGTGCCGATTCGCCTCTTCATGTCGCGCCCACAGGCGATGCGTCTGCCGGCGCTGTATGCGGAACCGCTTCTTCCGAGGATCTCAGTCAAGGGTGTAGCGGATTCGGATCAGGTTCCGCTCATGGGGTATCGGCGGTGGCCGATGTGGGGTGTCGTGCCCAACTTCAACCGGGTGGCCTGGACGCCGGCGGCGATGCAGGCCTTTCTGGACGCTCGGGAGAGTGCGCTGCCCGGGATCGTGGAGTGGCGCAAGCGCACCATCGCGATTGCCGATCAGGCGATGGGGTACGACTGGCCGATGCCGGAGAATATGCTGCCCATGCACCCGAGTATCTATCGCTGCCTCGACGCGGAGTGTCGGGCGCAGTTGCAGCCCGTCGATCCGATGAAGTTCCATCAGCACGTCTGCCCCAAGTGCAAGAAGAGCTATGAGAACAATGAGGATCTGGATCGTGCAGGCCTCTTCTATTACTACAGCCGGCGCAATACGGCCGTCCGCAACTGTGCGATGGCTTGGCTGCTCACGGGAGACGACGCCTATGCCGCGAAGGCCGTGGAGCTGCTGCTGTCACTGGCGGAGGCGTATCCGGCCATGCCCGTTGCCGGGGAGCGCTCCACCTCCGGCGCCACCAAGTTCGGCGCCAGTTCGCTGATGTCCTCGTACGATCTGCCGAAGCTTGCCGAAGCGTGGCTCTTCCTGGCAGAATACCGGGGCTTGGACGAGGAGCAGCGTCTACGGATCGAGGCGACGTTGAACGAGGAAGGTCTGCGGATTGCCCGGCATGGCATCCTGTACTCCAACATGCAGGCCGAGCATTTCCGCGCCTATGGTAGCACCGCGATCGCCACCGGTTTCTGGCCGCTGGCGGGCGAAGCGATCCAAGGGGAATTCGGCTGGCACGAGATGGTCGAGCGGGCCTTCACGGAAGACGGCATCGCCCACGAAGCGGGTGCTTATCATCGGGCCATCTTTCATGCCATGGACCTGCTCGGCACTCTGGCGCTCACCCAGAACGTGAATCTCTATACGGCGCGCTTCAAGCGGGTCTTCGACGGCTCAATCACCGCTGGCGGGGAGATGCTGGCAAGCCCGTACGAGACGGCCTATGCGGTGTGGCGCGAGCCCACCTACCTTGCCTATCTGCAGGAACAGCGGAGCAAGGGGCTGAACGAACAGACCATCTTCCATGGCATACTCGGCCTCGCCAGCGCATCCGAAATGCCAGTTGCCACGGAACACATGGCGGGTGCCGGCTACATCTTCCTGCGAAAGGGGAATGCAGCCGACTCCTACGAGATCCGAACCAGCTACATCAAGTACTTCGACCGCACCGAATACGACCGCTTCTCCACCTTCTTCTTCCGGAATGGTCAGGGGATCGAGACGATGCCCGGGCGCATGTCGTATGGGGACGTGAACGCAAGCTTCATGTACGCCACGGCCGCGCACAATGCGATCGTGGTCGATGGCGGGGATCAACGCGAAGCGCATGGCAGCCTTGTGGCTCTGGTACCGGATCCGGAGACGCCGATCGCGGTCATCGCGACCGTCCCCGGGGCCGAGTTGTATGCGGGGGTGCAGCAGCTGCGAGCGATCGCGCTGATCGAGAACAATTACATCGTCTTCGACGCAATCCGTTCAAATGAACCGCACATCATCGACCGCTATCAGTACGGGCGGGGCCAGGCAAAGGTATCCTGCCAGCTCTCCCCGGTCCCGGCGGATTTCCCGGCGGTGCCGCATCCCGAGTACGCGCCGATCGGGAAACTGGAGGCGGGGGATTGCGGCCGGCAGGTCGTGCTGGGGTACAAGGATGACCTGACGATGACGCTGGTCGCGGATCGGGATTTTCAGCTGGTCAGGGGGCTGACGCACGGGGGGTACCAGGGGCAACCCATGGAGGTCACCTTCGCGCGCGCTGACAAGACCACGGAGGTGGCCTTCCTGGCGGCCTTCACCTGGGGAAAAGATCCCGCGCCCCCGGCGCTGGTCATCCGCAAGAACACGGTTGAAGAGATCCTCCTCGACGTCAAGATCGCGGAGCGGAATTACATCATTCATATAGAACCCGCCAAGAAGGCGGCAAGCGTGACGCAAGGGCCACCACAATGACTGCAGCCTATGGGTATTTCGATGCGGCAAATCGCGAGTATGTGATCACCGATCCGATGACGCCGGAGCCGTGGATCAACTATCTGGAAGGGAACGGGGAGTTGAGCGCGTTCATCTCGAATGGCGCGGGCGGCACGGCCTGGTACGGGCAGCCGCACACGGGGCGCATCACCCGCTACCGGCTCAACGGCCTGCCCATGGACTCGCCCGGCTACTACCTCTACGTCAAGGACGGCGGGGAGTGCTGGAATCCCTCCTTCTTCCCGACAATGACGGGGCTGGACAGCTGGCAGTGCCGGCACGGCATGGGCTATACCCGTTTCAGTGCCAGCCGGAAGGATCTGCATGCGACTGTCAGCTACTTCATTCCGCTGCAGGATAATATCCTCCTGTGGGACGTCACGCTGGAGAATCGATCCGCGGAGAGCAAGCAGCTGGAACTCTACCCGTACATCGATCATTCGCTTCATGAGTACGCCAAGGATGTTCTGGCCTTCTGCGTCTGCGGCAACCAGGTGCGGTATTTCCGCGATGGGGAGAGCGGCGGGCTGATGAGCGACTACTTCGCCTTCGAATCTCCCTTCGAGGGGAAGACGCTCTTCTCGGCGACGGAGCCGTTCGAGGCGTTCGACTTGAACCGCAACCTCTTCATCGGTCGTGGGCGCACGGAAGCGAACCCAATCGGCCTGGAGCGCGGCCTCCGGAACTCGGAGCAGAAGGACGGCGGTTTCCATGCCTGCGGCACCTTCAAGCTGGCCGTCGAGCTTGCCCCCGGTGAGAAGCACCGGGTCGTCATCAAGCTGGCGGTTGGTCCGGAGTTCGAGACGGTGCGGGCGCTGTCGGCGAAGTACGACTCTCTCGCTGCCGTGGATGCCGCGGCCGGGGAGCTGGCAGCGTGGTGGAGCGGGACGCTGGACAACTGCCAGGTGGAAACGCCGGACGAGAACGCGAATGTGATGCTGAACGCGTGGCTGCCGAAGAATATCCGCAGCACGATGCGCAACGGGCGTTCGATTTCGCATCGGCACTCTGGTTCGGGCACCGCCCTGCGTTTCCGGGATACGATGCAGGACATCATGCCGGGATCACTCCTTTACCCGCGGGAGACGCGGGAGACGATGCTGGTGCTGATGCGCTCGGTGACGGCATCGGGGAGGATCGTCACCAGCCTCGATCCGATCTCCTTCACCTGCCCCAATCCCGCTCATACGCGCAGCGATGCCATTGTCTGGGGTGTCTTCGCCGTGTACAAGTACCTGGCGGAGACCGGTGACATGGCGATTCTGGAGGAAGAGGTTCCGTACTACGATGAGGGCAGCGGCAGCGTGCTCGATCACCTGCTTCGGGGCATGCGTTTCACCGGCGAGAGCATTGGGGTCAATGGTCTGCCGAAGCTCTTCGACTGCGACTGGAACGACATGCTGCAGGTCTTCGCGAACGCGAGGTCGGACGGCGAAAGCGTGATGCTGGCAGAGCAGTACATTCATGCCGCCAACCTGCTGAGCGAGATCCTGCGGAAGGTGGGCAAGGATGGCGAGATTCCCTTCCTGGCCGGC
Source organism: Lentisphaeria bacterium (assembly GCA_041690595.1). GTDB lineage: Bacteria > Verrucomicrobiota > Lentisphaeria > JABSQK01 > JAWLHB01 > JAWLHB01. Next base: position 1,035 of record JAWLHB010000067.1, on the reverse strand, counting down.
AAGAGCGCCGATTTTGCGCGAGTACTGCAATCGGATACCTGCTGGGACGGCGAGTGGTACAAGCGGCTGCTCTACTCGGATGCGGAGCTGGGCGCGAGCCGGAATCGGGAGGGCAGGATCTTCCTGAACGCCCAGAGCTGGGCGGCAATCTGCGGCGCCATGCCGGAGGAACAGAGCCGCAAGGCCATGGATCGCGTGGCCGACCTGCTCGATACCGAGTGCGGCATTCGCCTCTTCACCCCGCCCTTCACTACCATGATGGATGGCGTGACGCGCTTCCACACCAATACCCCCGGCGCCGGCGAGAATGGGGGGCTTTTCCTCCATGCCAATACGTGGGCGATCATCGCGGAGGCCCTGCAGGAGAGGCCACGGCGAGCCTGGAAGTACTTCTCGCAGATTCTGCCCAACACCCTCTCCGAGCGGGGCGCCGAGCATTATGGACGCGAGCCCTATGCCTTTGCCTCGTGGGTCTATGGCCCCGATCACGAGGCCTTCGGCCATGCGGCGCTCACCTGGCTGACCGGTGGGGCTGCCTGGGTCTTCATGGCGGGCACAGAGTACATCCTGGGCATCCGACCCGTTCTGAACGGCCTGCTGATCGCGCCGTGCATTCCGCCGGAGTGGGAAAGCTTTTCCGTCACCCGCCGGGTACGCGGCGCCACTTATCGCATTACGGTGAAGAATCCGGGCAGGCATGGCGCCGGCAGCGTCAAAGTCGTGGTCGACGGCTCGCCGCTGCAGACGAATCTGGTGCCGTATGCCGCCGCCGGCTCGACGGTGGAGGTCGAGGCGGTCATCGGGAGCTGATGCAGGGGGGGGGGAGAGGACGGAGAGGACGAAGAGGTGGATGGGGCGAAAGAGTACGGAGGGGGCTGCGCCGCTCGGGGAGCGGCTGAAGTCTCGTGGAATTGTCCTCACGCGGGGGGGAGCGACGCCGTGGACGCAACCCCTTATGGTATTTGATTATTTAAATGGACAGCGGTACCTTGATCGTCTATGGTATGGCAACCCAGGGAGGTGGCGATGAAGCCG
>JAWLHB010000066.1:0-29067 GCA_041690595.1 Lentisphaeria bacterium | reverse complement strand
GACGCACTCGTCGCAGCCATTCACAAAAAATCTGGAGATCTTTTAGCCATGAACACTTGAAGGCATACATAGTTGGGAGGGGTTCTCCGAACCGCGACTTGCGCATTGTCATCCCCCGGCAACGTGAGAGTCCCCACCCGACCGTTGCCCGGACATTCTTCTTCATAACGCCATACTGTCCATGCCGTCTCCTTTCGCCCTCTTGCCCCAACGGGGCTGCGTCCCATAGCCCAGGGTTGCCCTTGAGGCTACCCTGGGTGGACTGCCCGCCCACACATCAACCCCATTCGGGGTTGCGTCCGCGCCGTCGCCCCCTCCCCGCGTGAACTCAATTCCACGGGACTTATTAGTGAGGCTCCCACATTATGGTGGCCAACCCATAGAATGGCGGCCACCGGCTGCAGGCGTTATCCCCTCGCCACCCCATCGGTCCGGCCCTTCATGAACTGCCCGGCTGCACCCCACCTCAAAGCCGCCAGGCTTGCCGCGGTGGCCGCAATCATCCTGATTGCGCAAAGAATCTCCGTGTCTCCGTGCCTCCGTGGTTTCTGCCCGTCCGCCCCCGACCTCACCGCGCTCCCTTCCATCCCCATCCGAAGAACTCCTGCGACCAAATTTGGAACTGGCCACCGATACACCTTACCTAGTAAGTAACCAAACCCACGTCCTCTGGCGCGGACCCAAAAGTTCCACCTGTTCCACCTATGCCGAGTGGCCACCTCACGAGAAAAGTGGATTCCGACGTATCGGCAGAAAGTCTTCAGGACAAGGATGCTCAAGATTCTGACGGACTCAACCTTGGATCAAACTGAGAACGTAACAACAACCCCAACGGGTGTTTCCACATTCCCCCCCCCAGGGGGGCTTCCTGATACCACGCCCTCTGGGCGTGTATCGTTATCTTCGCCGCAGGTGGCGCCAAATCCGTTTTCCGTCATCCCAAGCAAGGTGGACTGTTCAATGAATATTCAACTATCACGTACCACTATCGTCCTGATAGGGATGTGTATCGCCATACTAATGGGGGGATGCGCCACGCAACAGAGGAAAGCGACAGAGGAGTCCTCACGCCAGTTTGGTGGTGCGGAGCACGGCGAACGAGTGACCCGGGCAGAGCTGAACGAACTCACTCGCGGTTTTGCCGACCGCTACGTCGGCCTGCTCTATTCCGTCTGCGATGCGTTGAGGACGGATAACCCTGATCCGGCGCAGCGCCGAGCGGCACAGATGCTTCTCGTGGACAACGCCACCAACGTTTACGATATCGCCAGTAACGCCGACCCGTTCACCCGTGTGCTCGACTTGGTCGTGGTCACGACATTGGTCAGTCAGCAGTGGGACGAAGACGGCAGGGCCGAGGCGGTGTTCGGCGAGCGAGGGCAGGCGCTGGCCGACGCCCTTTCGCAAGCCAGAGCGGAAGCGCAGCAGCTCGCCGCTCGTGTGCTCAGCGCTGAACAACTCGACATACTCCACTCTCTGCTGTTGGACTGGCGAGAGGAGAACCCGAAAGTCGTTCGCGCCTCGTTTGTTCGCTTCTCAAATTTCGCCATCGGGCGGGGAAAATCGGCCGCCGACCAGATACTTGAGGCCCGGGGCCTCTTCAGCGAGATCGGGAAAGCGGGGCAGTCCGTCGACGAGGCACGTCTGCTCGCCGAGCGAACGTTCTACCGCCTTAAGCGCGAGTCCACGCTGCTCCAGTGGAAAGCGGCGGCGGTGAAGGCGGACTTGGTCGCCACCCCTGAATTCAACACGGCGCTTGCTGACATGCACTCGGTGACCGATCAGATCGAGCAACTACCCGCAAACATCGCGGCCGAGCGGCAAGCCATACTCGCTGGGATCGATGATCGTTTGCAGGATGCGGATGCGACAATCGCCAACGTGAAGGCTACTATAGACGGGGCAAACACATTAGTCACGTCCCTGAAACAAGCGGCCGAACCACTCAACGAAATGCTCACGACAGCGGATACCCTGTATGCTCGGCATGCGGCATCGGCCTCGTCGAAGACAGGCAAGGAGGGGCAGGCCTTTGACATTCGCGAGTACGAGCAGATGGCCAACAGCGTGACGCTTGCCGCGGAGGAAATGAACGAGTTACTAACGACGGCGGATGCCCTGTATGCTCGGCATGCGGCCTCGGCCCCGTCGAAGACAGGCAAGGAGGGGCAGCCTTTTGACATTCGCGAGTACGAGCAGATGGCCAAGAACGTGACGCTTGCCGTGGAGGGAATGAACGAGTTGCTCACGACGGCGGATACCCTGTATACTCGGCATGCGGCATCGGCCCCGTCGAAGACAGGCAAGGAGGGGCAGGCCTTTGACATTCGCGAGTACGAGCAGATGGCCAAGAACGTGACGCTCGCCGTGGAAGAAATGAACGAGCTGCTCACGGGGGTCGAAAACCTGATAGGATCGCCGGATTTCGAACACGGGATGCAGGAGGTGAATGATTCGGTCGACGAGCGGATCATGACGCTGGCCAATCAGAGCAAGGTTGTGATGAATGCATTTTTCTGGTATGCCTGCGCCTTGCTGGGTGTGCTGTTCGTGATGCTTATTTTGTACCAAGTCATCTCACTCCTGATCAAGCGGAAGTTGGGAAAAGAGCAGGCCGCCTGACAGCTCCGTGCCTCCGTGGTTCCTACCCGTCCGTCCCCGCCTCCCCCCTGCCCCATCTCCGTGCCTCCGTGGTTCCTACCCGTCCGTCTACCCTCGCAGCCCAAATCTTCATGTCCTTCATGGTCCACATTTCCACCCTCCCCGCCCCCCCATCCAAATCTTTGCGCCCCCTGCTGCTTCCTTCGTGGCCCTTCGCGCTCTTCGTGGTAAACCACCCCGCCGCCCCATCCCAATCTTTGCGCTCCTTGCGTTCTTTGTGGTTAAACCTCCCCGCCTCCCCCGTCCCAATCTCTGCGTTCTCTGCGTTCTCTGTGGCTAACTTCCTGAGCTGCTTCCTTCGTGGCCCTTCGCGCTCTTCGTGGTAAACCTTCCCGCCCCCCCCATCCCAACCTTTGCGCCCTCTGCGTTCTTTGTGGTTAACCCTCTGTCCCAGCCTCTCCTATCATCCCCATAGCTTGTCGGGATCTGGAGATCCGATCTCCAGAACCCGACAAGAAGTACCGTGGGGTCTGGGGAGGTGCGCCTCCCCAGCGGGGTCCGGGGCAGCGCCCCGCCGGTCGTCCCCGCGTCTCCGCGTCCTGCTGGTCTTGGCTCAGAGGAAGTTCTCTACGCGCAGGAAGAGCACCACGAAGCCGAGGGCCGTGATCAGGTGATTGATCCGTTCCCAGCGGCGCTGCCACGGCGGCAGATCGCGAATTATCTGGAGCACATGCTGGTCGTTCTCCTCTGGAACCCGATAGAGGAGTTGCAGCGCGGCGACCCGTTTGAGCAGCAGGAAGAGCGGGAGTACCAGCATGGTCTCCGTAAAGAGAAACCACGCCAGGCAAAAGAACTCCAGCATCACAATCAGCAGGGAAGCCACCTTGATCGCGAAATAGCGACGCAGAAAGCGCGTCGTGGGGTCGCTATCCGGCGCTTCGGCGGCATCGATGCTGTTCATCGCCTCCATCAGCACGGGGTACGGCACCGACCGGATCAGGCTGTACGTCGGACTCCCCCAGATCGCCAGCCGAAACGAATAGATCGCCACGATCCACGTCGCGAAACTGATGACGATGTCCATGTCAGTCCCTCCTTACATCACTAACTAGTACCGCGATGCCGCCTCTTTTGCAACGGTGGGACTTGATCGGGCGCGAGTTGGCGTTATTGTCTTGAGCGCGTGAACTAGCGGGCGGTTAGCTCAGTTGGCTAGAGCATCTCGTTTACACCGAGAGGGTCGGGGGTTCAAGTCCCTCACCGCCCACCATCGCGCCCCGCGTTGCCGTTAGTCGGGCATCACGCTGCAGGTGAACTCCACCAGCGCCTGCGTCACCGCGCCAGCCGTGGCAAAGCGGACATGGTCGAAGGTATGGCGTTGGCTCGAGTAGCTGTAGACCACCTCCGTCGGCGCCAAGCTTGCCTGCAGCGGGCTTTCCGCGGAGGCGGCGGCAAGCTGAAGCAGCGAACCGAAGGCAGCCGTCAGCGGCTCCACCAGCTTCACGCCGATATCGCGTCGCCCATGGAAGTGCCAGGCCAGGTGGTGTGGACGGTCGAAGACAACCTGATCCCGGATGACCAGAGGTTGCCCCGGACGCAGGACGAAGTCGCGTGTGTACCGGAGCATCCCCAGCGCGGCATCATACGCCGGCGCCAGTTGCAGGCGAACGAAGCCGGCGCCTTCCTCGTCATCCCAGCGGGCGACCTCGATCTCTTCACCGCGATCGGTGAAGGAGGGAATCGACATCGGATAGCCGACGTCGCCGCTCGGCCCCTGATCGTCCACCAGAAGCAGGTTGCGCGTGTGATAGCGAAGGCGGTATCCGCCGTCCGGCGTCGCCAGTGCCGATTCACCGCGCACGTTGACGGAGAAATGGCCGCTGCCGGAGAGCACCTCCATGCGGTCGCACGGACCTTTCGCCTGGCGATAGGCGGTGTAGCCGCACCACGGGCCGCAGGCGAGGTTCAGGTCGAGATCCTGGCCGCGATCGCGATAGCAGGCCGCGCCGCTGTCGGGGTAAAAGCGCAGCGGCGCGAAATCGGCCTTGCCCGGTGGCGTCGGCTCGATCCGCGGGTCGTGCGTCAGCAGCCCCATGAGGACCGCATGGTAATAACCGACCTCCTGGATGTTGTGACCAAAACCAAACGGTGGCTGATCGAGCCGCCGCCGCTGCAGCCAGGCAGCGCGACCATCCCCGAACTTGGTAGCCAGGCGGTTGAGCACGTGGGCCGCTCCCATCAATTGGCCCTTACCGAAGCGCGCCACCAGCTCCTCCCGGCCGTAGCCGGCGGCGCCGGCAAAGAGGTAGTCGACAACCGCCCGGAACTGGGGCTGGTCGAAGGTATCCTCGCCGGTCAGCGCCAGCAGCGCTTCCCGATAATAGCCCGGCGTATCGAGATAGAGGATAGGCGATGAGTAGGAGCTTGGCGGGATGTGCCCATCCCGCGGCATGGCGTCGAGAGAGCGCTGCACGCGGGGAATCACATAGGCGGTCCAGGTGGCGGCATCCGGCAGAACGCCCAGCAGATGCAACGCGGCGGTGCCGAACTCGGCGAGCGAAACCTTGCCATGATCCTGTATCACCGAGCCGCCCCAGTAATCCCGGTGCAGCAGGCACTGACGAAAGAAACGGGTGCCCTGGAGTTGGAGCTTGGCGCGCAGCAGCTCCCGGCGCTCGTCGCCGAGCAGGTCGCGCATGGCATGCCAGGCCCAGGAGAGGGCGCGCAGGAAATGAGAGGCCCCCATGTCACCGTCGCAGCCATAGGCTCCTTCCTGAGGATTGCCCCAGTGCGGCAAGGCAATCACGGCATCGATGGCGGCCAGCGCTTCGGTCAGCGCCCCCTCGCGCCCCGTCAGCCGGTATTCCGCCAGCAGTGGCAGGATATCGTCCGGTTGATGGGTCGGCACGGGGGAGGCGAAGCCCCAGGTCCCCGGCGCCGCCCCTTCCTTCGCTTTCGGCGTAATCTTGTAGGCCAGCCACCGATACATCCGCTCCAGCGGCTCGCGATAGATGACGTGCGTCGTCTCCAGCCTGGCCTTCAGGTCGGCCCAGTACTTGGGATCGGCCCAGCGGGCGGCCGGACAGCGCTCGCCCCAGTCGCTCAGCTCGAACTGCCGCGAGTCAAGGGTATCTTCCGGATCGACCTCCAGCGTGGCCGCATGCCAGGTGACATCGAGAGAGCGGTACGGCTTGAAGGCCAGGCGATGCTCGCCGCCGGTCGCCAGGTGAAAGGCCATGCGCCCACGGAAACGCCGCGCCGCCAGGTCTTCGAGCGAGACCCGCTGCATGTACCACAAGCCGAGGGGCTCGCCGTCGAGCGTCACCCAGTAGCTCGGAACCAGCGGCCGATTCTGGTGCACGATGTCGAAGTCCCAGGGGCCGGTGCGGGCGCCGTGATTCTCGAACAACTCCAGATTGACATAAAGCTCCTCCCAGTCCATGCGATCGGCATCGAGGATCAGGGTGAACTGGCAGAGTCCCGGCCCTGCCGTGAAGGGAACCTCCACCGAGCCGTCGACGGCGGGATTCAGGGACAGTTGCCGAACGGTATCGAGGCTGAGCTGACAGGTCGTCATGCGTGAATCTCCGGAGTGGCCAGGCGTACCGGTTGCCATGGCTGGTCGTTGAGGGCATAGCATTGCCGGACGTGGTCCACGCGGACTACCGTACCGTCGGCATACGTGGTGAGGCTGATACCATCGGCCGTCCGCTGATGATCGTCAATCAGCACCGTCTGCAGATCCACCAGTTCCTGGCAGAGGATGCGATGCTGGGTGGCAAGTACCGGCAGCCATGGCCGCCAGTCGCCAAAGTGAAACTGGAGCGGATCGTCGAGGCGTGCATCCTGGTACTGATACTCGAATCGCGGCATCGCTCCGTGCTCGATCTCCCGCAGAATCTGCGGCACTGCCTGCTCCGGCCCACCACCCGACCGCGGATCGGCCAGATGATACTTGATCAAGCCGTGAACGGCAATCTGGAAGAAAGGCACCCATTCGCCGGCAAAGGCGGCGGGTAGCGATTTCGCATTCAGGGGGAGGTGGCCGGCGTAATCCTGCCAGGGAATGGTGAAGCCCATGGCATTTTCGCAGCCGACCGGCAACCCGCTGATCTCCCCCGCAAAGCGGAGCAGGTCGATCACCCCCTCGCCATCGGCGCGACGTCCGGGATGATGCCCGTGATCGGCAGCATGGCACGCCCGCGACACGCGCGGCATCGCGTCGATGTAGTAGAGGCCATCCAGCCCCAGCCGCGCGACCTTGGGCATCTCCCGGCGCGCCATCTCCATCGCCCGCGATCCGCAGATATAGACCGTCTGGCCACCACTCCAGATGCCACCGATGATCGGCTCCCCGTCCCGGTCATGGGCCACCAGCCCGAGATCCCAGTCCGGCGAACAGACCGACATGTCGACATAGTTGTCGTGAATGCCCACCGTGTGCCCGGCCGCCTTGGCTGCCGCCTGGAAGCGTACCAGCCCCGCCTCGCCGCCCACGCGCGGATCGACCGGAAAACGAGTCGGATACTGGCCGTCGTGGCCGTCGATATTCCAGCCCACAAATTGATATGACACCGCCTCCATGCCGATCTCGCGAAAAGCGTTCAGGACCTCGATCGCCTGATCGAAGGTGGTGAAGAGGTCATACGGGGCCTTGCCGTCGGCCTGCCGGCTCTTCGACCCCATGAAAACCTTGCAGGAATGGGCGCGGATTTCCCGTGCCAGCGCCGGATTGACGGCCGCGCGGTCGGCCAGCAGCGTCGCGCCTCGCTCCGTCAGCAGATAGGCGCGATACGCCTTTGCCATACCCGCGTAACCGGCCTCGCGATCCGCCAGGAAGACGTAGCGGAAGATCCGCTCGAGCGGATCGAAGGCGTCGATCTTGCGCTCGCGAAAATGCCAGTGCGCATGGACGCTGTGCAGCCGGCCCTCTCCTCCGTTCAATTGCGCAACCACCTCCGCATCCCACTCCCCCTGCTCGAGTATGCAGAGCATGGCCGCATCCGGCGCCTGCTGAAGGCCGAAGAGCGGCAGCGCCGTCCACGATTCCCACTCCCCCTGATCCATGTACATACGACGACGGATGCTCTCCGTCGTGGTCTTCTTCTCGTCGAACGGGCAAAGCAGGCCCGACGCGAAGGGGAGAAGCATGGCCCCAGTCGACCCGGCGGCGACCGCGCCGAAATCCGGCCACACCTCGAGGCTCATCAGGCGCAGATGTGCATGGTTGTCTTCACGAATGCCGGAGGGGGCGATTCGTCCCTGCAGGCTGCCGTTCTCCAGCAGCCTGAGCACCACCTCCACGCCGATCTGCACCTCGCGCCAGTAGACGCGAATGGTGGCGGCGCTCGGCGAGCCTTCCACCTCGATCGTGCAGGTATCGGCGCTCGATGGCAGGATGACCCAGCGGTCCATCATCCGGTTCCATGCATGCAGGACGAAGGGAGTGCCCTGAGTCGCCCACTCGTTGCCGTTTCGCCGGTCGCTGACCCTAAGACTGCCGTCAGCGCCGACCTGTATACGGAGCTGTTCGTCCTCCATTTCCCACGAAACCCTCTCCATCATGTCACCCGGTAAGTATGCGTTTGATATGGTCGTACACACCATCTGCTATCCATCTGCTATAGTATATGGAGGCAACCATTCTCCTGCAAACCACCCTCTCACAATCTTTGCTTTTGCCTCCTCTCCGCGGCTACAGTACAAGCGGCACATTTGTCCACAACAGCCTCAAAAGGGAGAAGGGGTGTGAAACAGTATCTGCTGGTCATGATGGCACTCATGGTGACGATCTCCTGCGCGAGGTCGCAAGAGAAGGTGGAGGCGCTTTATCAGGAACACTGCGCCATCTGCCACGGGCAGAATCTGGATGGCGGCCTGGGCGGCTCGCTGATCGACGGCGAATGGCGCCACGGCGGCTCGTCCGAGGCGATCTTCACCTCGATCGCCAAGGGGCGCCCCGACATGGACATGCCGGCCTTTGAAGAGACCCTGAACAGTCAGCAGGTCCGGGCGCTGGTCATCTATATCCGCGAAAAGGAGAGCCAGGCCGCCGATCGCGCGGCGAAGCTGCCGCGGGCGGATGTCGGCAAGGTCGTGGCTACCCAGTATCACAGTTACAAGCTGGAAGAGGTGGTGGCCAATGGGCTGAAACTGCCGTGGGGCATGGCCTTCCTCCCGGATGGGCGCATGCTGGTGACGGAACGGCCGGGCGCCGTCCGCATCGTTTCGGCGGATGGCCAGTTGCAGGCCGAGCCGATCAGTGGAACTCCAGACGTCCTCCACCACGGCCAGGGGGGGATGATGGAGGTGGCGATCGATCCCGACCATGCCGAAAACGGCTGGATCTACCTCGGCTTCACCGACCCCCTCGATGGCGGTGGGAAACGCTGCCAGACCGCCATTGTGCGCGGCAAACTGCGCGGCAACCAATGGGTCGACGAGCAGTGGCTATGGCGCGCCGACGACCAGTTCTATACCACCTCCGGTGTCCATTTCGGCACGCGCATCGTCTTCCACGACGGCTACATGTTCTTCATCGTCGGCGAGCGTGGCGGCGGCACACAAGTGCAGGAGTTGTGGCGTCCCAATGGCAAGGTCTATCGGCTCTTCCCGGATGGACGGGTTCCCGACGACAATCCCTTTGTCGGCCGCGACCGGGCGCTGCCGGGCATCTGGACATACGGGCATCGCAATCCCCAGGGGATGGCCGTCGATCCGCGCAATGGCGACATCCATATCACCGAACACGGGCCCCGCGGCGGCGACGAGCTGAACCTTCTGCAGCCCGGCGGCAACTATGGCTGGCCGCTGGTCACCCACGGCATGAACTACAACGGCACCCCCATCACCGAAAAGACCCAGATGGAAGGCGTCGTCCCGCCGCTCATTCATTGGACCCCCTCAATTGCCCCATGTGGTCTGGCTTTCTATACCGGCGACCGTTTCCCCCAGTGGAAGAACGACCTCTTTGCCGGTTCGCTGCGTAACCAGACACTGCGGCGCCTGCGCATACAGGACGGCAAGGTCGTGGAGCAGGAAGTGGTGCTCAAGGGCGTCGGCCGCATCCGCGAGGTCGTCACCGGCCCCGACGGTTACCTGTATGTGGCGCTCAACGGCCCGGACCGTATCGTGCGCCTGATTCCGGAATAGCCACCACGCAAGTGCCTGGCAGGCAGGCCGCATGGAGCTGAAATTTGACTCTCCAGCCGGTTTGCGATAGTGTGTAGGGGTTGAAGGGACACATACTCAGGAGAAGATCATGGGATTGGCGGAAGAAGTTGCCGAGCGTGTGCGGCAGCATGAAGAGCGAATACTCAAGGGCTGGCTGGACGCGCTCAGAGACAGCGCCAGCTTTCGGCAGGAACTGACCGGTGAAGAGGAACTGCGAGAGAGTTGCGAAGCCATTCTGGCACAGCTCGTGGATGCCCTGCATGCCATGGAAGCCAACGCCACGATGGAGGAAGCCTGGCGGCCATTACGCGAACAGCTGGTCGTCCTCACGCAGGCGTGGGTAGAGCTGGGTTTTTCGCCCGCGGAGTTGGCTGGCTTCATCACCCTGTTACGCCAGCCCCTTGTCGAAGCCCTCGATGGCGGCACAACCGAGCATCTGCTCGACATGATCAGCCTCATCAATCGTCTGCTCGATCGTCTCAGCCTCTGGGCCGCCGAGATCTTTCAACGGAGCCAGTCCGACATCATACGGCGGCAGCAGGAAGAGCTGATGGAGCTGTCCACTCCCGTCATCAAGGTGTGGAATGGCATCGTCGCTCTCCCTCTCATCGGTACGCTGGACAGCAGCCGCACGCAGGTGGTCATGGAGTCGCTCCTCACGCGGATTGTCGCTGAACAGGCCCGCGTCGCTATTCTCGACATTACCGGCGTCCCGACTGTCGACACCCTTGTGGCGCAGCATCTGCTCAAAGCCGTCACGGCTGCGCGACTCATGGGCGCGGAATGCATCATCTGCGGCATTCGCCCAAACATCGCGCAGACCATGGTGCATCTGGGTATCGGCCTGGATGAAGTGACCACCAGAGCCACTCTTGCGGACGCCATTGCCGTTGCTCTCGACAGCATGGGACTGCGAATGGTCGGCAAGGAGGTGGATTCCTGATGACCGCCAATCGCATTCCAATCATGCAGGTCGGTGCCTCCTTGCTTGTCAGTATCCAGATCGAGCTTGACGACCAGACCGCCTTGCAACTGCAGGATGATCTGACCCAGCGCGTAAGCGAATCTGGAGCCCGCGGCATCCTGCTCGATGTCTCGTCCGTCTGGATGATCGACTCCTTCATCGGGCGCACCATTTCCGATACAGCGGCGATGGCGCGGCTGCTGGGAGCCGAGACTGTCGTTGTCGGTGTGAAGCCGGAGGTGGCCATCACCCTTGTTGAGCTTGGCGTGCCTTTGCGCGGGGTTCGCACGGCGCTGAACATGGATTGCGCCATGGAACTGCTCGAGTCGATAACTAGTGGAAGCTGAGGAAGCTTGCATGCTGGTAGCTGAGTCGGAGACCATTCCCATCCAGGTGGAGTCGGATATTGTCTTGGTGCGGCGGCATTGTCGCGAATGGACCATGCGCATCGGCTTTGGGCTTGTGGAACAGACAAAGCTGATTACCGCCGCCAGCGAACTTGCCAGAAATGCCCTCCTCCACGGCGGCGGCGGCGAATGCCTCATGGAGCGCATCGAGGCCAACGGCCGCAACGGCTTGCGCCTCACCTTCATCGACCGCGGCGCTGGCATCACGGACATCGACCAGGCACTCACCGATGGGTGGTCCACCGGTAGCGGCATGGGCTTTGGCCTTGGCGGGGCCAAGCGACTCGTCAACGAATTTCATATAGAGAGCCAGCCTCAGCAAGGCACTCGGGTGATCATTGCCCAATGGAAATAATCCCGCTCTTCAACCAGACTCTCGACATCGAGGTTGCCACCGAAGCGGATGTCGGCCACGTACGTCGGCTGGGCAAGGCTCTCGGCGATCGAGGGGGAATGGACGAAATGCAGCGCGAACGCGTCGGCATCATTGCTACGGAGGCGGCGCGCAACATCGTCCGGCATGCTGGCCGGGGGCGGATACTGCTCAACTATCTGCGATTTGGCGACCGGATCTGTCTGGATATCGTTGCCATCGATAAAGGACCTGGAATGCGCGACCTTAAGTCGTGCATGTGCGACGGTGTTTCTACGGGAGGTACCGCCGGCAACGGTCTCGGCGCTATTCGACGTCTGGCAACCGAATTCGACATCTGGACGGAGCTCGATGCCGGTACTCTGCTTTTTGCCCGAATCGCCACCCCGGGAGCTCTGCCTGACTGGCTGCAACTTGCAGGTCTCAGCGTGGCCAAACCCGGCAACACCGTCTGCGGGGATGTATGGTCCGTCAAGATGACGGAAGACGAGGTCATGCTGCTGGTCGCGGATGGCCTGGGGCACGGTTCGGAAGCGGCCACCGCGTCGCGCCGCGCCGCGACTCTCTTCCAGTCAAGCCTACAGCCGGTACCGGAGCTGTTGGGGCAGATGCACGAAGCGCTCCGTCACACGCGTGGCGCCGCCGTGGCGATCACGCATGTGCAGCGGCGTGGCTCCTCGCTGAATCATGCCGGTGTCGGCAACATTGGCGGCAGCATCGTCAACGCCAGCAAACGTAACGGCATACTCTCCCAGCACGGTACGGTCGGTTTGTCCTTTCCGGAGCTTCGGCCCATGCTTTACAACTGGAACTTTCCAGCTCTTCTGGTACTGTACAGTGATGGTCTCCACTCCCGATGGGATCTTCAGGATCATCCCGGCCTCAACCGTGCCCATCCAGGCATTGTCGCCGCCCTTCTCTATCGCGATCAGCGTCGCCTTCGTGACGATGTTACCGTTGTCGTACTCCGGCGCCGACCCCCTCCTCCCGAAAGGATTTCCGCTTGATGATGGACACTTCCCACCAGATCTGCCAGCTGACCTGCAAGTCGCCCGACGACCTGCTGCGCATGCGTCTGCTTGTCGATCTGACCGGGCGCCAGGCGGGGCTGGGCGAGGTGGACCGCAACCGTCTGCTGGCGTCCACCTGCGAGCTGGCTCGTCATCTCCTTGACGATCGGGCGCCCTTGGTGCTGACCATCCGCTTCAGGCCCGATCCCGCGCCTCACCTGCTGGTCCTCCTTACCGGTGTGGCGGAGGCTGCGCCCGCGCGCCTGGCGGCTCTGCGGCAGCGATGGCCGGAGAGCTTCACCATCTGGTCATGCAGTGGGGAGGGCGGGCATCTGCACCTGCGCTGCTCCATGGACGCAAGCGTGGCGGCGATGACTCCATGTGAAATCGCCAAAGACCTCGACGTCGGTGACCTTTTGGAACAGGAGAATCGCGCCCGTCTCGATCTGGTGGCAGCGCTGGAAAACACCGCCGCCACCGTCAGTCAGCGCGACGAAGAGCTGGCCGAGACCAATCGCGGCGTGATCGCTCTTTATGGCGAACTTGAAGACAAGAGCAAGCGTCTGCAAAGCCTCAACGATGAGCTTGAGCGGCGCATTACCGAACAGTCCGCCGAGGCCCTTGACCGGCAACGCATCGAGACGGCGCTACGCGTGAGCCAGCGCCGGTTCAAGAGCATGGCCGACTCCGCACCCGCCATGCTCTGGGTCACCGAACAGAACAGCCTCTGCTCCTTCCTCAGTCGCGGCTGGTATGATTTCACCGGCCAGAAACAGAGCGAGGGTCTCGGTACCGGCTGGACCGAGGTCATCCATCCGGACGATCGCATCGACGCCCTCCGGCAATTCAATGCCGCCAGCAGGGGCCATCAATCCTTCACCCTCGAATTTCGCCTGCGACAACGCGAAGGCTCCCATGCGTGGACCATGATGACCGGACGCCCCAGATTCGGCACCGATGGCACGTTTGCCGGCTACATTGGCAGCGTCATCGACATCAGCGAGCGCAAGGCCGCGGAAGAGGCCCTGCAACTGGTCAACGCGCAACTCGAGGAACGGGTCCAGCAGCGTACCCGCGAGCTGCAGCATCGAGCCAACCAGTTGGCGCGCATGTCCTCCGAGCTGACCCTGGTCGAACAACGCGAGCGGCGCAGACTCTCGCAGATTCTGCATGACCATCTGCAGCAGTTGCTTGTTGGCGCCAAGCTGGGCCTGGAAGTCCTGTCGCGGCGTTTGCAGGATGGCGATCAGCCCGCGGTCGACAGCATCAAGAACCTGATTGGCGAAGCCATCGAGGAATCCCGCTCCCTCACGGTGGAGCTTTCGCCCCCCATCCTTCATGAGGCCGGTCTCGACGCCGGTCTGCACTGGCTCGCCCGCTGGATGAAGGAAAAGCACGGCCTGGATGTCGAGATCGATACCGATCCTCGCGCCGCCACTGACCGCGAAGATGTCCGCGTCCTCGTCTTTCAGTCCGTCCGCGAATTGCTCTTCAACATCGTCAAGCATGCCGGCGTCAACTGTGCCTGGGTCACCATGGATGAATATGACGAAGACCATTTGCGCGTGATCGTCCGCGACGAAGGAGCCGGCTTCGACCCGAACGAGACGGTTGGCGAAGGAACGGGAGTTGGGGGCGGCTTCGGCCTCTTCAGCATCCATGAGCGCCTGGCACTGCTTGGCGGCATGATGCGGGTGACCAGCCATGTCGGCGAAGGCGCCACCTTCGAACTGATTGCCCCCATGCACGCGAAGCAGACAAGCGCGCTGGCGCCGCGGGATCTGATTACCGCGGCCGCCGCCATACCTCCAGAGCCGGAAGATGAGGAGGATGGGGGGGAGCTGGCGGAGAGCCCGGCTCGCCCCCGACGCAAGGGGACCATCCGCCTCCTGGTTGTCGACGATCACGAAGTCATGCGACAGGGGCTCTGCTCGCTTCTCGCCGAAGAACAGGATCTGGAGGTTGTCGCGGAAGCGTCTGACGGCGTCCAGGCCATCGAGGAGGCCCGCCGGTCCCATCCGGATGTCGTCCTCATGGATTTCTCCATGCCGAGAATGGATGGCGTCGAGGCCACCCGCCGGCTGCACGAGGAAATGCCGGGAGTCCGCGTTATCGGCCTCTCCATGTATGAAGAGAGCGATCGCTCCGAAGCGATGATCAACGCGGGAGCCTCCGCCTATCTCACCAAGAGCGGCAAGCCGGAGCTTCTCACCTCGACGATTCGTCAGGTCTTCCTGAAGTCGACCGCTTGAGCCGCCCATCAGGAGCCAAATGGTTCTCTAACCATTGGCCACGGCCCGAAAACGTGATACGTTTTCAACCTGAGCATGTACGCAATTGTACCCGCATCTGTACGATCAGCCGAAACAGGGGATATTCACATGGCCAAGAGTTTGGGATTCGGACTTCTCGGCGCGGGTCTCGTCGCGCCATTTCACGCCAGAGCCATCCAGGACGCCAGCGGGGGGGAGCTCATCTGCGTCTGCGATATGAACAGGGAGCGCGCCGACAAGCTTGCCGCCGAGTTTGGCGTTGAAGCCTTCTACAGCCTCGACGATATGCTGGCGGATCCGCGCATCGATGTCGTCAACGTGCTCACCCCCAATCACCTGCACCATGACGCGGTCATGGCCTGTGCGCGCGCCGGCAAGCATGTCCTCACGGAGAAGCCACCCGCCATGTCCCTGCGCGAAACCGATGCCATGATCGAAGCCTGCGCCGCGGCTGGGGTGAAGTTCGGATGCACCGTACAGTGTCGCGTGCGCGAAGCGATTCAGACCATCCGTCAGGCGATCGAGGCTGGCCGCTTCGGCAAACTCCTGCATGCGGATACCTATATGAAATGGTGGCGTCCGGCGGACTACTATCATATGGACGAGTGGCGCAGCTCACGCCGTTCCGGCGCCGGCGTCACCGTGCAGCATGCCTTCCATTACATCGACCTGCTCCAGTACCTGGCCGGCCCTATTGCCCGGGTCGAAGCCAAGATGACCAATCTCAGCCATCCCACCGTCGACCTCGAAGACAGCCTCGTGGCACATCTGGTCTATGCCAACGGCGCCCACGGTATCGTTCAGGCCTCCACCGCTCTCTGGCCCGGCACCGATATCCGCATCGAGATCAACGGCACCGATGGCACCGCCATCATGACCGGCGAAAAGATGCAGATGTGGAAGTTCCGAGAGGAGCTGCCGCAAGACGAGGCGATTCGCAACATCGGCAGCGCCGCCCAGAAGACCGCCGCCGGAGGCGCCGCCGACTTCGGTCACGCCGATCACCAGGTGGTCATCCAGAACATGATCGACGCGGTCAACCATGACGGGGAGGTCATTATTCCGGTTGCCTCCGTTCGCCCCACCGTGGAATTGGTGCTCGCGATGTATCAGTCCGCTGCACGCGGCGTTCCGGTCGATCTGCCGATCGTCGACGATCCTTCCATCTGGTGAGCCGCGCTTACGGGGTGGCGAAGCTCTCGTACTTGTTCTGGAAATCGAGACTGCGCAGGGGATTGCCACCCTCGACGTGGATGTCCAGATAGAGCACGTTGTTCCACTCGTTGCCGGGATGATTGTCGTATATGTCGTGCATCACGGAATCCGAACTGGGATTCCGTGAGGAGTCGCGCATGCCGCTACCCAGGTAGGCGAAGGCGGACAGCTCTGGATCGTTCTCCTGCACCGAGCTGCTCGGGCATGACCAGAGGCGATCTTCCGTGACGTAGTTCAGCTCCGCCAGCGGCTCCAGGTAGCGTGTCGGCGATGGAAGGATAGAGGGCAGATAATTGTCGAAATCATTGGCGTACATCATCATGCCCAGCCCGATCTGACGGAGCTGCCTGGCGCACTCGATGCGCCGAGTTCGTTCTCGCGAACGAGCCAGCATCGGCAGGACCATGGCTGCGAGCAGCACCAGTATGGCGATCACGATCAACAGCTCAACGAGGCTGAAACGAGGGGGGCGTAGATTTTTCATGGGTAGTATTTCTTTATGGAAAGTCGATGGGGACTAAATACGATTTCCGCATAGTATAGGAAGCACATCGCGCCACTGCAATGCAACTTTGGCCATCCGGCGGGAATGGCCATGCGCACCTCAGGATCTGGGAGCGCGGAGCGGCCGACGCTGAGCCTGCCGGGGCGCCTCTTTCCTGGCCGGCGCCGGTGGCGGTGGAAGCTCCGCCGTGACCCCTTCCTTCATCATGTGCCGACCCAGCTCGTCCAGCAACGCCGCCGTGGTCGGGCGCTTGTCGCGATCACGGCTGACCATCCTGTCGATCAGGCCGGCAAACTCACGGCTGATGTGTGGAGCCACTTCGCGCAGCGGCTGGCGCGCCGTCTCGAGGTGGCGCAGGATAAGCTCCATCGGCTTGCCGTCCGGAAAGGGCAGACGATCCGACAGGGCGAAGTAGAGCGTCATGCCCAGCGAATAGACGTCCGACCGTATATCGAGATTCTCACTGCTGTTGATGTATTCGGGCGAAATGAAATCGGGGGTGCCACCGACAAATTCCTCGGCGCTGAGCGTATCTTCCATAACCTGACGCGCCATGCCGAAATCGAGCAGCTTGATGTCGCCATCATGGGTGACCATGATGTTGCGCAACTTGATGTCACGATGAATCGTCTTGTGGCGGTAGAGATGCTCCAGAGCCTTGGCGATCTCGTACGCCACGGTCACCGCCGTCGTCTCGTCCAGCTGACCCATGCTCAGCTTGACCTGTTCCAGATTGAGCCCGTCCAGATACTCCATCACCAGAAAATAGATGCTCTCCTGGTGGCCGAAGTCGATGAGCTTGACGATATTCGGGTGCGCCAGGCGGGTATGGGCATACGTTTCCCGGAGAAAGCGCGGGACGAAGTAGGAACGCTTGGTCTTCTCGACGTGAAAAGCCTTGAGCGCGACCCGCGAATCGCTTTCTTCGCAACGGGTGTCGTGGGCCAGGTAGACGGTCCCGTAACCACCCGTGCCAAGGGTGCCCACGACCTCGTAGCGGCCACCGAAGAGCCCCCCGTAGGTGAAACCGGCCGAGCGCAGCTCCACCAGCGCGCGCTTGCGCATGACCATCGCCACGCGCGCCACCAGTTCAGCCGCCTTCACCGGCTTGATCACATAATCGTCCGCCCCCAGGGAGACCCCCGTTTCGATAACCTCCTCCGTGGCCAGCGCCGAAATCAGCACCACGGGGATGTCGTAGATCTGGCTGTCGTTGCGGATCTCTTTCAGCAGATCCATCCCCGATGTGTCAGCCAGCTCCGTGTCGAGCAGCACCAGGTCGGGTGGCTGCAGCCGCAGCAGCGCCAGCGCCTGATCCCCACGCCCGCAATGCTTGATCGTATAGCCGCGCGCACTCAGGATCCGCGCATAAAGCATCCGCGACAACTCATCGTCCTCGATGATGACGATGCTCTTCTGGCGCGCGGAAGCGGCTTCTTTCGCAATGGGTGAAGGTGGCGGCATGGTTTCAGGCTAATCGTGGTGACTGTCGCGACTGTTGAGCATGAAGCTGCCTCAAGTATACGCTGCGACAAAGTCAACCGCAAATGCAAGCCGACGCAAAAAGCCACCGTGTTCATGCCGCGGTGAAGATCTTGACCGAAAGAGGAGTTTCAATTGCGGACGGGCGTGGTATTGTTTTTGTCTGCGCCGAATGTATGGAGGAGGGGAGAAGAACCATGGCCGGTATGAACAGAAGCTTGTCGCTGGAAGGCGACGAACTGGAACGCTATCGACAGCAGTGTCTGACGCTGGATGAGCCGGCGTCGCTGGATCACGTGCGGGATCGGGTGATCTGTCAGGATCTCTTTGCCGCCATGGAGCATCTTCCCGCGGCCTGCGCCGACCTGCTTTTCGTCGATCCGCCCTACAATCTCACCAAGTCCTTCCGCGGGACGACCTTCCAGGCGATGGCGGAGGCCGAATACGAGAGCTATGTCGAATCGTGGCTGGTGCCGCTCCTCCGCCTGCTCAAGCCCGATGGCAGCGTCTACATCTGCGCCGATTGGCGGTGTTCGGCCGCCGTACACCGGGTCGTTGCCCGCTACCTGATGGTGCGCAATCGCATCACGTGGGAGCGGGAAAAGGGCCGCGGCGCACTCACCAACTGGAAGAATGCCTCCGAAGATATCTGGTTCTGCACCGCCTCGTCGACCTACCATTTCGCGGTTGAAGAGGTGAAGCTGCGCCGCGTCGTGCGCGCCCCCTATCGCCAGGATGGCCGCCCCAAGGATTGGGAGGAGACCAGCGCCGGAAATTTCCGCGACACCCACCCCTCGAATCTCTGGACCGACTTGACCGTCCCCTTCTGGTCCATGCCCGAAAACACCGAGCACCCCACCCAGAAACCGGAGAAGTTGCTGGCCAAGCTGCTCCTGGCCAGTTGCCCCGTCGGCGGCCTGGTACTCGATCCCTTCGCCGGCGTCGGTACCAGCGCGGTCGTTGCCCGCAAGCTCGATCGGCATTTCATCGCGGTGGAGATCGAGCCTGTCTATTGCGCGCTGGCCATGAAGCGGCTGGCTCTCGCCGCGGCGGACCCATCCATCCAGGGCTATGCGGATCAAGTCTTCTGGGAACGCAACACGCTGGATGTGCGGCAACGCTCGGCGGCGGCCCAACGAAAAGGAAGCCAGTCATGAGCGGCGGCAACATTGTCCTGGTGGGGATGCCCGGGGCCGGCAAGAGCACCGTGGGTGTGCTGCTTGCCAAGTCGCTGTCGCGCGGCTTCATCGATACCGACATCGTCATCCAGACGACGCAGGAGCGACAACTGCACGAGATCATCGCCACGGAAGGGCATGCTGCCTTTCGCCGCATCGAAGAAGCCTGCATTCTCCAGCTGTCGGTCGCCGGCCAGGTCATCGCCACGGGGGGAAGCGTCATCTACAGTGACGCGGCCATGCGCCACCTGAAGAAGGGGGGCATCATCGTCTGGCTGCGGGTTCCAGTGGCGGTACTGGCCCGTCGCCTGGGCAATCTCACGGGTCGCGGCGTCGTCATGGCCCCGGGCCAGAGCCTCGACGAGCTGGCGGCCGAGCGCGAACCGCTCTATGCAGCCTGGTCCGATCTGACCATCGACTGCGGTGACGCCGATCATGAAGGCATCCTCGCCCGTCTCTTTGCCGCACTTCCACCTCTTTAGCTACATACAGCCGCTTAGCCAACAGCAGGATCGACTACCGTGATTATGCAAGGCACCAACTGCGACATGCTGACGATCGAGCCTAACTATGACGAAGCCAAGGTTCCCCGCTACCAGTTGCCGGATCCGCTTTGCCTGAACGACGGCACTCGCGTCGACACCCCCGCCCTCTGGCATGAGCGTCGCCGGCCCGAGCTGCTGCACCTCTTCGGCGAACACATCTATGGCCACATGCCTCAGGTCGACGTCGTTCCGCGGTACCAGATCCTCGAGGAATCCTCGCAGGCGATGGGTGGCCTCGCCACCCGGCGCCAGGTCCGTATCTGGCTCGGCCCCGACAAGACTCCCCCGCACCTCGACCTGCTCATCTATATTCCGAATCGCCCCGCGCGCCCCGTGCCCACCTTCCTGGGCCTCAACTTCTTCGGCAACCACACCGTCTGGCCCGATCCTACCATTCATCTCTCCAAGCAGTGGATGCGGCCGGATTCCGCCGCCGGCGTGATCCACAATCGGGCCACGGTAGCGGCGCGCGGCATCTACGCCAGCCGCTGGTCCGTCATCCGCCTCATCGAACGGGGCTATGGGCTGGCCACCCTCTACTGCGGCGATGCCGATCCCGATTTCGACGACGGCTTCCAGAATGGCGTCCATCCCCTCTTCGCGAGAACGGGTGCCCCCTCCGACTGTGGCACCATCGGCGCCTGGGCGTGGAGCCTCAGCCGCGCCCTCGACTACCTGGAGATCGATAGCGGGGTCGATGCCCACCGGGTGGCCGTCATCGGCCATTCGCGCCTCGGCAAGACGGCCCTGTGGGCCGCCGCCTGCGACCAACGCTTCGCCATGGCGATCTCGAACAATTCAGGCTGTGGCGGCGCGGCACTGTTCCGTCGCTGCTTCGGCGAAACCATCGCCACCATGTCGAGGAGTTTCCCCCACTGGTGCTGCTCGCGCTTCGCGGAGTATGCCGGCCGGGACAGCGAGCTGCCGGTGGATCAGCATGAGCTGCTGGCACTCATCGCGCCGCGCCCCGTCTATGTCGCCAGTTCACAGGAAGATCCGTGGGCGGATCCGCGGGGCGAATTTCTTTCGGCGGTGCATGCGGGGGTGGTCTACGAGCTGCTCGGCGCACAGCCGCTGCCGGATGGCTGCATGCCCGATGTCCACGATCCGCGATGGGCGACGATCGGCTATCATCTGCGCGCCGGCAAGCACGCCATCACGCCGTATGACTGGGAACAATTCATGACCTTTGCCGATCATCACCTCTGAAGGCGGCCCGCCATGTGGTGCCAGAGGAGGCCGAGGCCGATCAGTGCCAGACCTGCCAGCCAGGTGCCGATCTGCACCCAGAAGGCCAGGAAGAGGCAGGCCCCCAGCCCCAGCCAGGCAATCCAGCGCGGATACCGCCGTTGCCCCACCGGCAGGTGCAGCGCCGCGAGGTTCGTGATGGCATAGTAGATCAGCACCGTAAAGGCGCTGAAGGACCAGGTGGTCCGGACATCGCCGATGAGCACCAGCGCGGCAATGCCGAGCCCCACGGCGATCACGGCCCACGGCGGCGTGGTGGCGCCCGTGTTGAGCCGCCCGAAGAGCGGCGGCATGTCGCCTCGCCGGCCCATGGCCAGCAGGACTCGCGAGAGCCCCAGGATCAGGTTGAGCAGCACCCCCAGCATGGCCGTGATCGCCCCGATCGCCAATACCTGTGCCGCCATCGGCAGGTTGAACCGGCCCGCCGCCACCGCCAGCGGCGCCGCCTGCGTAGCGGTCGCCTGCGCCAGCCCCTCCGCTCCCACGACGCCGATGCCCGCCACCGCGGCGCCGACATAGAGCAACATGGTCACCCACATGGTGATCAGAATGGCCAGGGGGATGGTCCGTTCGGGATCCCGGACCTCCTCGCTCATGGTCGCAATCCGTCCATAGCCCGTGTAGGCCACGAACATCAGCGCCGATGCCTGCAGCAGAGCGCTCCACGGCGCGCTGTCGCCGCCTGAGCCGAAGAAGGGCGTGAAGCGGCTGACGCTGATCTGAGGAACCCCCGCCACGATGAAGAAGAGCAGCGCCAGAAGTGTCGTCGACACGATCAGCACATTCGCCAGGTGGGAGCGACGGATGCCCCCCAGTACAATCAGCGTGAAGAGCGCCACCGCGCCCAGCGCCAAGGGAACCAGCCAGGCGCGGGGCCAGGAGAAGGCATGCAGCAGGTAGCCGGAAAAACCCAGCGCCGCCGTGGCCGCCGAGGCGGACTTGGCCAGCAGAAAGAGCCAGCCGGCGGTGAATCCCAACCGGGGGTTGAGGTATCTGTAGCCATACTCGTAGGTGCCCCCGCTCACCGGGTGGCTGGCCGCCAGTTGCGCGCTGCTCAGCCCATTGCACAGAGCCACCACCGCCGCCAGCGCCGTCGCCAGGATCACGGCCGGTCCCGCCACCCCCGCCGCGATGCCGATGCTCACGAAGATCCCCGTCCCGATCATCGCCCCCAACCCCATCAGCACCGCGCCAAAGATCCCAAGCTCCCGCCGCAACATCCCGCCTCTCTTGTTTACCACGTTTTCCATGCCACACTATAGAATAACTCCCGCACAAATGCGCTCACCTGCAGGCCCCCGACCGTCCCGCCACCCCGAGCGCGCCTCGCCGAGCCGGGCACAAGAGGATTAACCACAAAGAACGCAAAGATCGCAAAGAGCAAGCGAGGAGGCGTCGAGATGTTTCCGGAAAGGCTGTGTTCTTGCTCCTGATAAATCCCTGTGAGCACTACCTGGTGACCTTGAGCGGGTTGGGCCGAAAGATCTGATGATAGCGCCTGAATCCCTTCTGAATTCTATCCAGAACATCGACCGCCGTCTCATTATCCATACATTCGAAGATCAGATTCGAGAAATGCTCGTAGTCATCTACATAGAAGGGGACCAACATCGATTCCGCGGTACGAACTATGCTAGAGAAAGGGTCGATCAGTTGACGATGCTTCATATATTCCTCGGCTACAATTCTGTTCTCCTCGATTGCTTTTACGTATTCCTTTTGTTGGGTTGGATCACGTACCGCGGCGGGACTGATGCCAGGCGGGTATCCCTCGCCAGGTACAGACACATTCAGTACCGGTTCCCTCACATCCATTCTTGCAACGACAGAGAGTTCACCAATGGTTTTCAAAATAGCCCGAGCGATAGCGTCTTGACTTTGCTCGATCTCTTCTTCAGTATGCTTCGCTTTGTCGATATATAGGTGACATTCGGCATTCTTCAGGAGATTGACTCGATCAGACAAAGACGGCAAGTTTCCATCACCTGGATTAAAATAGAGGTAAAGGAGTTCTGCGACTATTTCTCCTCTCTCTATTCCTCTTTGAGCAGGAAAATGCTTGCAACAATATACGATCAATTGTGATAACTCTTGCTTTCCCAGCTTCCCGTCGTGGAGTTCAATGTACTCTTCAATGCAAACTACATCGCCATTCGCAATGCACGTTCTTATGGCATCGGGTACAAGATTGCTTTCCTCAGCCCACGTGATAGATACGTGGAAGAGAAAGAAGATCAGTATGCTAGTTTGTACTTTCATTGACATGAGTAGGTCCAATATTCGCCGGCCTCATCGCGGCCTTTGGCGACGGTCTGATGTTCCTGCATGCCGGGTATCGTACCTCCGAAGGCATCGTTAATCGTTAATGCTTGGAACCAACACTATGCCCCGGCATGCAGGAATTATTAGTCAAACGGCCGATTGAAACGCGGCTAACTGACGAGTTTCACCCGCTTCCCATGGCCTCTCTACTGGGCTATCTATAACCTGAAGGATCTGCCACATGGAAGGCTGGTTCGCGAAGTCTGCGTAAGCATCTTGACTTCCAGTTGGCACGTTGTTCACTTGTGCCCCGTTGGGTTGCTCTATGCCCATGTGTAGTGCTTCAGCGGCCATTAAGAACTGATGAATTCTAACAAGACTAATCTGTGTTAAATTATTTTCATCAACTGTTAAAAAGTAGGATTCATAAAGATTCCCAAGTTCCTTTCTAATAGCTTCAAAATCTTTCGGTATTAGATCTTGGAAGGGAGAATTATGTTCATATGCTCTAGAGAAGAAGTTATTAATTGTGAATTCTTCAGCATCGGCATAGTATTTGAAAGCGGATGCTACTCGTCGAACCAGAGCTAAGGTGAGAAGCTTATTATGCACATCATGAAGAGCAATACTGTATTTCCGTGTTCTTTCAGAGTACTCAGCGGTTTTGTCCCTCTCTTTCCCAACTTCGCTACAAAGAGTATACAATAAGCTGTCTGCATAAGGATATAGCCTAAACTGCTCAACGTTTGATAGCTTGTCAGCAGTTAATGATAAGAGCTTCGCATGGAAGCCACGCTTCTTCTCTAGCATTGTCGCCCGCCTTGTTAGTAAGTTAATGGCCGCATTCTCAGTAAGATGCGGTAGTGTTCGTTGTCCCTGAGCTGTGATACTACTGAGTAAACCAACTGCCGTATCTCCACCCTGCAATAAAGTATCAACCTGGCGGCTTACCAAATCAATCAAGCTGTCACATATCCAAGCGCCCATTTCCTCATTAACCTTATCCTGAGGTATCAGCTCGATTAATTCCGTGCATCGACCAACTATCTCATTGATCCGATCATCACTATGTAGGCTAAGCTGTGAAGCTCTAGCTTGGAGAATTATTTCCAAGCGACCATGAACGCAAGTTCTTAGTTCCTTCTTCGTCGTAATAGCAACTTCCGTCTCTGCGATAGTCGACAGAGAGAAAGCGGCAATGCATAAGATCAATGTCCTCTGAAACATTTCGAACGCCGCATATGTTTTCATAAGATAGACCCTTAGTTTGGTTGTTTAATCGTCCACCACTATTGATGAACTTGGAGATTTCCAGAAGTCAACTCAGCGCAATAAAATAACTGACATATAATTCGTTATTCAATCCTATGGACTTTCGGGGGCCTTTGGCTTGAATGTGATCGCGTCAAGAGTGCTGTATTGTGACTCGCTGGAAGGTAGATTTTGCAATCCACCTCCTACATAACCATTTGCAGTAGCAAATGAAGCGTAGCCGCCGTACGCTTTTGTAGAAACGTAACCAATAACTGGAACCTCCAGATTAACGGAGCTTGTTGGGGCGTGAATTGAAATATGACTTGAATCCGACACTATAATCAGCAGATCCTGATCGTTTGTTCGAGGCGCTTGGGTTTCAGTTAAAGAGATTGCCGCCGTGACTAATCCGGCTCCATTCATGCCTATTGATAGCGGAGAACCATCACCTTCCCTAACACCAACACTATCAGATAAGCTGGGTACTCCATTCTGCAATGATCCAACCATAACAGCGGCATATACATATGTTATATCAGACCACAAGAGGCTAGCAAAAGCATAAACATGCGTCTTTATGTGATATTTTAAACGCCTCTGTGTGACCTGTCCGGAACATCTATCTTCGTCAGATTGGTATTGAACTTTAACGATCCCCGCTTCTTGCGAGTTTTCGGCGGCATACCCATGGGCAGTTACGGACTGAGCAAATACCCATTGGTTGGGATCGAGTTCGTCAGTGAATACTGCATTACCAGGCCTGGAGAATCCAATCACATTGATAAGCTGCGTGTCTTTTGTATCAGGAGTTTCGCTATCACAAGCAGTTACCGTAACATCAAAATCAGATAACCAAGTGTCGCCGTAAGGCTTGAAGAACAGGGTTCCATGTTCGGTAATATCAACTTTATCATTCGGCGAAACGGACCAAGTGATGGTTCTCCCTGCTGGCTGAGTAGTGGCCGTCAGGGTTTTGGTATCGCCTTGGTTGAGGTAATCTTGATTTGGAGTGATAATATCGAGAGTGATTATCTTAACTTCCACAGAACTCACCGTCACCCATGTCGACTTATCTAGGAATTCTGTGCAGCTGATTTTGGCCTGCAGAGAAAGCGTGGTATCGGTACTAACTATAATAGTGCTGCTACCATTGCTTGCCCAGCGATATTCACCTGATTGGTAAGCGGCGCTATCGGACTCAGGGGGTGTGAGCACTTGTTCAGATCCACCTTGGCATATGGTCTTGTCTCGTTCTTTCTTGCCGGGGGAGACGTTGAGATTGGGTGCATAGGAGGCAGAAGCCGTCAGTTCCGTCCCTGCTGCGACATACTGAGCTGGCGGATTATCCGCGGTAGCGGTGCCGTGGGATTTCCAGCGCCAGTCGCTGTAGTACGGATAGTCCTTGGTCTGGTCGCATTCCTGACCGGTGTCCACGTAGCATTCACCGGAGCCGCCGCCGTCGCCGGGACAGTTTGCGGTAGTTTCGCCGCCGACGCCTTCCGCGATAGTGTGTCTTTGAGTCAGGATCAGGAGTGTGGTGAGTACACCCAGTGCGAGCCAGCATTGCCAGGTGCGAATCCAGCCTTTGTTGCGTTTCTGGCGATTGAGTGGTGACATGAGCGGTCCTCCCAGTTTAGTTTGCGGGTTCAGGTTCAGGTTCAGGTTGAATGATCGTTCCAAGAGAGCCAAGCGTTTCCGTGCTGCCATCGTTCAAGGTCCGTCGATGGACGCCCTGGCTCAAGAGGTCGGGGGGTATCGTGCCGGACACGGCGGCGATAAGGCGTTCACCGCTGGGGGCGTATTTGTAGCGAACGATGAACGCAGGATCCGGTGCGATGCGGCATTTCAGAGCATGGACCCGACCGTCAGGAGAATACTGGAAGTATTCGGTTTTTGCGGGACTGCTGCCGCCGAGGTTTCCTGGCAAGGGCATACTGGCGCGCATGGTCAATTGTCGGCTGCTGTTGTACCGGTACTCGCGGCGAAAGATGTTGCCCATGTCGATCCGGGTTACTCCCTCACAACTGTGGCGATACTCGAAGCGAATGCTGTTAGTCTGGCAGCTCTTCAGACGCCCATGGAGATCGTACTTCCACGAGATGACCTGCCGCGGGGAATCATCGGTGGCGTCGAGGTTACAGGTCGTGCGGGTGTCGACCCGGTTGTCGGTGGTGTACGTCCACTCGGTGACCTTTTCAGGGGTACTTTCGGAGCGCATGCGGCCCAACGAATCGAAGGCGAAGGTGTGGGTTCTGCCCTGGTAAGTGGCGGTATGCAGCACACCACGTCGATACGTATAGCGGGCACTGGTGGCGGCACACGGCCCTTGTTGCTCCAGCAACGGAGTATGACGATAGTCCCGCACGGGCTGGGGCTGCGCCTTGCGCTCCCACAGAACGTTGCCGTCGGCATCCGTACAGGCTCGGCTTTGCGGCACCCCTTTTCGATCGTATTCGGTGGTCGTTGTCAAACCGGTCTGCCCGTCCGTGCTGGCGGTCGTGCGCATGCGGTGATGAATGCTTCGCTGGACCAGCCGGTTGTCGAGCGTGGCATCCTCGACTGGCTGATCCTGGATGCCATGTCCGCGGTCAATGGTCCAGATGGCGCCCTTCTCCAGATGGCGCAGATAACGGTAGCGGCCGGTCTCCCTGTCGGTAACAATGACGAGCCCTTCGGTGCCTTCTTCCGTGGTGCGGCTGGCGAAGCTGATTTCCGTCTCGTTGCCGCAGGGGCCAATCATGAGGCGGACACGTCCGAGGCTGTCATTCTCCCAGCACCATCTGCGCGTGAGCACCATCTGGGCGGTGGTTTTGTAGCGGACCACCTGCTTGATCTCTCCATCGACGTTGGCAACCGTGAAGCCATCCAGCTCTTTCTTCGGTTCGCCCGGAACATATTCCTCGAGTGAGACTGGAAAGCCGTTGGGGTCGTAAGCGATGTGGTACTCGATGTCATTGGGCAAGGTGATCTTGCCAACGGCATCGCTGCCCTTGGCGGGGGCAATGAGGGTTCGGGCGCCGTCCGGGTATTCGATGGCGGAAGGGAGGATAGGAGAGGGACCATCGTAATGAAGTTTGACGGGAAAGGGAAAGGTATGGCTGGAGCTTTCGACGACGCGCCAGGTGACGCCGAAATCAGGCGTCTCGAAAGCCCACCACCGCTCGGGTGATTTGATGACGACTCGCTGACCGTCACGATGGATCGACCAGTCATCATCGGAGGCGCACACCAGCGATGCGGCACCATCGGCATCAATGTGCTTCTCGAAGACGACGAGCTTCCGGCGAGTGACAACACGAACGCCGTTCAGCGCATGGTTATAGAGTCGGATGGCGTGTTGTGGACCTGTCCAACAGGACTTGAAGCCGTGTTCAAAGGTGAGAAACTCCCATATCACCGCGTGGCCGGCATACCGGTCGAGATTGAGTCGCCAGCCGGCGAAGTCCTTGTACCACGCGCGGATACCGTTGACATCACCGCCGCAGGTGTGGCAGTTGTCACCAGGCTCATCGAACAACGGATCTGGAATCCCGACGGTGGGGCGAGCGGGGTACTCGTAGCCTGGCGGGAGCGGAACTCTCTCCGTGGAGGCGATGCTTTCCTGGCAGAGCGTGGTAAGGGCGAGGGCGAGCAGGAGGCAGGCGTGCCTATGGGTTGGTAACCGTAAACCGCGAAGCTGGCGGACAAGCCGGTAGAGGGCTGTACCGGCGATGTGGGGCTGATGCCAGCGACTACTGTTCGGGCAATACGTGACGCCCAGCGTTACCGAGGCTGACTGGGGAACCGCGGGGTAGATCGCGGCGCTTCCCGAGGGGCTGGTAAGGGGGCAGGCGATCGGCTTGGCGGTTGTGACTGGGGTGTGGTGCATGGGAAGGTGTGGCGGCGGCGAATGGTTCGGGGCGGCAGATAGTTCGTGTTACCGCGGAGAAAGTAGCGTATTCCCGAATAGAGTTCCAATCGCTCTTGTGACATGGGACTGCAAATAGTCGCATTAGAGGGATTCCACATTGCTTCTAGTGACTAATCCTGGACGAAGGCGCGGAGCGACCGTAAGTCTCTGATATCGAGGCAGTTACAGCTTGAAATATCATCGGAGCGAGAGTTATGAAAACGTTTTGAAAACTGCGGGTTTTGGCTATGAAAATATTTTTGGTCTTTTTGCCAAAAAGCTCTTTGTTGACTGGAAAGCTATTCGAGTAACAGCTCTTCGCGTCATCGGGAGGGGGCCAATGGCGACACGTGAGAGGATTGAACCTTGGGCTATGGGACAAAATCCCGTCGGGATTCCCGGAGCGGACCATGACCGTCATATTGCCCTCAACTCGGGGACAGGCACTTCGCGTCTCACGCCAGAAACAACTCGGGGACAGGCACTTCGCGTCTCACGCCAGAAATGCCCTGACGGGGCATCGTCCTCCAGTCCAGGGTTGTGCCGCCAAAGGCGGGACTACCCTGGGTATCCCGCACCCACCCATCAACCCTGATGGGATTTGATTATTTAAATGGACAGCGGTACCTTGATCGTCTATGGTATGGCAACCCAGGGAGGTGGCGATGAAGCCGAAATTGAAGCTGAG
>JAWLHB010000065.1:0-31478 GCA_041690595.1 Lentisphaeria bacterium | reverse complement strand
TTACCTCAGCCTGGGGACAGGTACGTTACCTCAGCCTGGGGACAGGTACGTTACCTCAGCCTGGGGACAGGTACGTTA
Source organism: Lentisphaeria bacterium (assembly GCA_041690595.1). Lineage (GTDB taxonomy): Bacteria > Verrucomicrobiota > Lentisphaeria > JABSQK01 > JAWLHB01 > JAWLHB01. Next base: position 31,400 of record JAWLHB010000065.1, on the reverse strand, counting down.
CCTCAGCCTGGGGACAGGTACTTACCTCAGCCTGGGGACAGGTACTTACCTCAGCCTGGGGACAGGTACTTACCTCAGCTTGGGGACAGGTACTTTCCCTCGCCCGGGGACAGCTACTTCCCTCAGCCAGGGGACAGGTACTTCCCTCAGCCAGGGGACAGGTACTTCCCTCAGCCAGGGGACAGGTACTTCCCTCAGCCAGGGGACAGGTACTTACTTGTGTGGTAGCTCTGTCGGTGGCTACAGATGCGGCATGCGCTACCTCTTTAACCAAGTTCAACATAATTAAGATACTAATTAACAGATTTATTCTGTGTGATATTGACAAGTATGACTATGGCGGCAAGATTATGGCCATACCTACAACAGAAGGGGGTATACGATGCGAATGGCGCGGACGAAGCATCAGGGCGGTGGTTGCTACTATCATCTGACAAATCGAACGGCGGGTAGCGATAAGGACCGGCCCTTTGGTAAGCTTGAGAAGCAGAAGTTCGAGAATCAGGTGCATTCCTTGAGCACGCTGTATTCGCTGGAGCTCGTAAGTCTTTGCGTCATGTGCAATCATTTTCACCTCACACTTTTTGCTCCAGGCGAACCTCCGAGCCGGAAAGAGACCGCCCGCCGCTACAACAAATTCTACAAGGACAGGCACCCCATAACCGCCGACTCGCCCATCGCCGCCGAACTGGCGCCGCGCCTCAATGACATCAGTCACTTCATGCACGATCTGCAGCAGCGTTTCACGGTCTGGTTCAACAAGAGCCGCCCCATCCGGCGCCGCGGCGCGCTGTGGGCCGGCAGGTTCAAGAGCGTCATCCTCCAACGCGGCATGGCCCTGTGGAACGCCATCAAGTACATCATCCTCAATCCCGTGCGCGCGAAGATGGTCAACGATCCAGCCGGCTATCGCTACAGCGACTGGGGGGATTGGCATGTAAGCGGTCGACATCCCTTCGAATCCAACTTCGTGACCCACGTCTGTCGCAGCCTCGGCCATCGCGCCGATGGCTGGGATGCCAAGCGGCTTCAGTCCGAACTGCGCGCCGACCTGGCCCGCACCATGGCCGCCGACGCCGATGCCAACGCGATGCAGGCTGCCTGCGAGAAGGGGCAGAAGCGTCCGGTGCCGATCCTGCGCGCCGATCGCCGGAATCGCTGCTGGAGCGATGGCGCGATCATCGGTGATCGGCAATTCATCCGCGAAGTAGCTGGTGCAGCCTACGGCAGCGATGCCGTCAAGAAGAAACGCCTCGGAAGCGGACGCCTGCCCGATTCCGGCGAGCTGCTCTACAGCTTCCGCCGGCTGCGCCAGGACTGACGGGTTGCGGCCGGCACTGGCTTCAGCTCAGGACAAGTCAGACAAGTCGGACGAGTCGGACGAGGTCGGACCTGCTGCGTGCACGGCAGGTGCCCGTCGGGGGGACGGACCTTCCCGGCACGGGGGCGCTGCTCATGGGTAGGGCCTGGTCGCATGGTGCCAGCGACGCCAGTAGATGGGAAGCGGGCATCATCTGTGCGACTTCAGGGCGCGCAGGTCGCTTACTTGCCTGGGGTTGGAAGTTACAGCTGACAGCTGCGTTGCCGGGGGCACCGCAGGTGCCTGTCCTCCGCTTGTCTTCCGTATCCGTGTTGGACTTCTACGCCACTATTGCCGAAACAGGTCCACCGCGCAGGACTACATGGTTGGGAAGGTGGCGCGATACTTGGCGTCGGTCCAGCCAATCATGTTGCGGTACATCCAGTAGAAGCCGTGGGAGTTGTCGTACGCCCAGGGTTTCTGGAATTGGGAGGGTTCATAGGTGATCTCCAAGTAATTGCCGGAATCGCGGAGGAAATCGGCATGCCCATCGAGGTAGACAGTGTTGTAGCCCATGCCGTGACTGTGCTTGCTCGCTCCACCGGGCTGCCAACCAGTGCCGGGGTTGAGCTTGGCCGGATAGTCCATGCCGAGGACGATCTGATCGTTGTTGCCGCTGCCGCCGAAATTGTGCCAGCGGGAGAAGCGCCAAGCGGGGTTGGTGGCAAAATCCAGCCCGTCATTACCCAAGTTTCCGGTTGCCAGGTAGTAGCCAATGTGGATCCAGCCAGCATTGAGGCTGCCACTCCAATTCGCGTGGTGCTTGTCGGTGTGCTTGTAGAAGCTGTCGGCTCCACGCCCGGGGCAATAATAGGTGTCGGGTCCGCGCAGATAATCCAAATTATGGAGGAAGCCCGCGCCCATGGGACCGACATAGCCGCTGTGATAGGTGGCGGTGTCGGCAAAGGCGCGCGCATAGCGCATGGCAACGCCGGGAGGCGCGTCCGCGAAATCGCCGCCGTAAATGGTCATCGCCATGCCGATCTGTTTCATGTTGTTGAGGCAGGAGGAGCGGCGGGCAGTGTTGCGCGCCTTGCTCAAAGCGGGTAGCATCATGCTGGCGAGAATCGCTATTATCGCCACCACGACCAGAAGTTCGATAAGGGTGAAGCCTTTGGCTTGGTGTGCGGGTATGGTGGATGTATGCATTGTTGGTTCCTCGCGTGATTGGGATGGTTAACGAATCGTGATGGCGACCGAGCCGCCAGCAGGAAGGGAGATTTGCTGGTGGCGGGTCTGAACGATCTCGGCGAAGGCAGCCGGGAAGTTGAGCCTGGTATCGATCGGATCGGTCGTCGGATTGTGGGCATCAAGAAGCCATTCGCCGGTCGGGAGACCGGCGGCATCCGTCTGCTGGATCATCTCGATCGTGATCTCCGGATGCTCCGCCCGCACCAGATTGCCGATCACCACCGTCGTTGCCTGCTGTGACGAGGGCAGCTGCGCATAGGCCTTGCCCTCCAACACGCCGATGGGACGATAGCGGCCAGTCTCTTTCTCATAGTAGCCGGCGGTGCTGCCGCGGCTGACGCCGTGCACCACGATCGGCTGACAGTTGAAATCGCTGGCGCCCTGCCGGATCATGGCCACGGCCGCACCGTCAACCGCATCCACGTGGAGTTCGACCAATGGCTGGCCGCGCAGCACCCCCTGCTGGATCTGGAACCAGGTCGGTTCGGGAGCGGCACGATTCAGTTGTTCGGTGCCCCAGCCGAGGATCGTTCCGGTCTCATTGACCGATGGTCGGAGGCCGATTTTCCAGGTTGTCTTACCGGAGTCCTCTTTGCGCACGGCAAACCAGTCATCGCCAATGATGCGCACGCTCTTCTGCCCCAGGGAGAGGATGCTTTCCCCGGCCAAGGCCTGGGGCGGCGAATCCGCCTTCAACTCCGTGACCGCGCCATTCGCCAGCAGACGCAGGGGCTCTTCGCCGGCCGGCCAAGCGATCAGGCTGGGTGGGAGGAATCCGTCGTCGTCAAGCGGGTATGGCTGCTTCAGGGTCAGCATATTCTCGTAATGCTCGAGCTTGGCAGGATCGAGCTGCCCTTCCGGGGTGGCGGTACGCACCGTGAAGCCGTCCCAATGGACATTCTGGCTGGGGTGCGTTCCGTAGCTGACCTGTTTGCCATGGCGATCGTACCAGGCGAAGCCGCGCTGATCAAAGGTGTAGTTCTCGCGCTCGTAGTGTGGTGCCCAGTTGTGCCAGCCGAAGGTGTCGCTGAGTTCCTCGTGCCGATAGACGGCATCGGTCGAATAGCGTTCAATCAGCAGATCCGGCGAGACAAGATCGACGTAAAAGCGGCGCGCCTCGTGCCCCTTGTCGAAGCCGGGATAGGGATGCCCATGGATGGGGCTGTAGATGCTGATCGGCACATTGACGCGGTCGCCGCAGTAGTTGTAGAGGTTCATCTGCTGTTCCATCCAGATCTCTCTGGCGACGGCCTGCCTCCCCTGACTGTCGGTGACAACCGCGATCAGATGGCGTGTGGGCGCCTGCACCACGCTGAACTCGATACTGGCCTCGGGCTGATCGCCGAGGGCATAGCGGCGCAAGACCTGCTCGCCATCGTAGATCGTCAGTTCGCGAAGGCCAACATCGCTGGCCGCATCGACGCGAAGCTTCAGCCGATACCAGCTTGCCAGGTACCAGTCCTCGGGCTGAACGCCCGCATGACGCTCGATCCAGTAGCGGGGAAACTCCACCCCTTCCCAGCGATAACCGCCGCGGAACATCCAGCGCAGGGCCGGCCCGGTTGTCGCCGCCGGTCCTTGCCAGCCGCGATAGGCGCCGGTGCCCAGTTTGTAGGCGCAATCATCCACGACAAAGCGATTGAAGACGTTCTGCAGAGTGGCCGGTTCCGGTGCTCGAGGATCGGCGACGGCCGGCACCACCAAGTGCGGACGTCCTGCCGCGATTGCCCCCGCAAGCTCCGCCGGGTCGCTCATCAGGTCAAGGGTGTAGGCGGCGGGATTGTGATGGGCCGCACAGACCTGCAGATACTTCGCCAGGTTCTCCTCCAGCAGTTTCCCTTCGCTGAAGGTCCAGATCGGCATCAGGTCGTAGAGCTTGTAATCCCAGAATGGCGATGGATTCTCGTCGTAATTGTAGTAGCCGTTCTTCCAGTAGGTGAGGAACATCATGATCTGGCCGCTCTTGTTCTGGGTCGCCCCCCAGCCTTTCTGAGGGCTCCAGCCACGGTCGATGTTGATGCGGCTTCCGTCGGGGGTCAGCCAATCGGCGGGGAACCAGTCGACGTAACCGATGGGCGCAAATCCATGGGTGCCCGCTGCATTGCGGTAGGTGAGGCCGGGATAGGCGACGAAGCTCTCGCTGGTGGCGCCCAGGCAGGCGTTTTTCAGCGTCTCCCATTTCTCCGCATTCATGGCTTCGAGGGCTTCGGCAAAGACAATGAAGTCGAAGCCGGCCTGTTGTGCCGCCCCCGCCCATTCAGCCACGCTCCCCTTGCCGACGGAGAGAGCGGTGCGCGCCCCGACCGTGCCACGATACCAGCGCTTGGGCGCCTCGGGCATGGTGAGTTGCGCCCAGTCGAGTGCGGCGGTATCGCCTGCCACCGGCGGTCGCTTGCTTGCCGCGATACCATAGACGCCCATCTGCAGCGACGGCTCCGCCAGCCAGTTGTAGGTGTTTTCCAGGAGGCGCCAGAAGTCGCTCGGCTTGCCGCCCTGGCCCTTTTTCATGATGATCTCGCCCAGCGCTTCGTGATAGGGGGTCCAGACTGTCCATACTGGATTGCCGCCGAGGACAGCCATGCGGCCCGAGCCGAAGGAGCCGACCGCCATCAGCGCATGCGGGCCGCCGGGACGTTCCGCCCGCCACAGATCCGACCAGACATCGTCGCGAATGATCAATTCCGCCTCGGGACTAGTCTCGACCACGGTTGTCCACTGGTGGCTGGCGATAACGGGGACGGCCTCGGCCATGGCGTGTCCGCCCCACCCTGTCGGATACCAGAGGGAACGCACCCCCGCCGTCACGGGATGGGTGGCAAAACTCTCCGTCCAGGCGGCCTTGGTGCTGTAGGGCCGCAGGGAGGGCGTCTCCATCTGGGCCGCGCGAGACTTGTCGACGATCGCTTCCGCCAGGAAGGTGATGCCGAAGGTAGCCAGCCATTCCGGGACGGTGCCGAGCTTCTCCTTGCCATAGCAGCCGACGGTGTTGAGGTAAACAAGGACGCCGCCACCCGCTTTCATGTACTCGCTCACGAGGCGCTGGCGTTCCGTCGTCAATCCATTGATGACGCCCGCTTCCACGTTGCCGGTTTCGTCCTGAAAGGCGGTGATGACGATGGCGTTGAAGCGGCGCAGCACGTGGGGCGTGATCTCGTTCCAGGTTGCCGATTCGACGACGAAGCCGTGGGCCTCCAGCTCATCCAGATAGGCCACCTCCATGTACGTCTGCGGCTTTCCGATGAAACAGATGTTCGGCTGATCGCCCGCCAGAATGTGCAGTGCTTGGAGCATGAAAAAGACAATGAGCAGATGTCGCATCACGGACGGTTCTCCTGCTGAAGGGGAAGGTTGACGGTGGCAAAGGCGGGTACATCGAGAAGATGGGATTGGGCCGGCGCCAGCCAAGTAGCCGTCGGCACCTTCACGGTGGCGCGAAGCGGCGTCGCGGTTGGGTTGTGCACGGCGACATGCGCTCCGGCATCGCGGTTCTGAGGCAGGAAGGTAAGATGCAGCTCAGGCTGATCGCAAGTGAGCAGATTGCCGATAAAGAGTTCCTGACGCCCGAGCGCGGGATCCAGCGTCGTATAGATCGCCCCCTCCCAGCCACCCAGTGGATGCCAGGTGCGCCGCTCGTTGTCGACCTTGGCCGCCGTCCAGTTCGGGTGAATGCCGTTGACCTTCACGGGGAGGCGCTGCGGCAGCATGGCGATGTCGAAGCTTCCGGCGATGGCCCCGTCCACCGCCTGCAGATCGAGGAGGTAGTTGTCGCTCAGTCGCTCACCGCGGGTGAGCGCCAGCGTGTAGGCAGGCTCGCCAAGCAGGCCATACCGGCGCGCGAAGTCGAGCCACTGCTGGAGCCCCTCTTCGCCTCGTGACGCCGAGCGCATCAGCAGAACGCGCGAGCGGATCTCCTCGCCCGCGGCAAGCGGCGACAGATCGAAGCGCCCTACATACGTGCGAAACCAGCCACGCGAGGGAATGCACTCGATCACGACGTCAATACCGGCATCGCCGGCTCGGCCCAGGGAAAAGAAGCCTTCGCCAAGGTCGGGGAGGTAGACAAAATCCCCCGGCGCCAGGTTGCCGCGCCAAGTAGTGTTGATGGCTTCGTCTTCGCTCGGACCATCCACTATCATCGCGCCATTCTTGAACACCATGTAGCGGGTATGCTTACCCCAGGCATTGCCCATCTGAGCCGAGAAGCCCTGCCATCCCTTCACCGGCGTGACTGCTTCACGCGCGGTCAGTGAGAAGTCGGCCATGGCCGGCGATGGATACATGGGGGAACGATAAAAATGATACTGCGTCAGCCGGGCATCGACCCGGGGCTCCTCGAGCGCCACGTACGGATTGTGGCCAAAGATCAGGTGATCCCTCACTGGTGAGCGCATGGCGATAGGCGTATCGAAGATGAGACCGTCGGCGCTTTCCCACGGCCGCTCGATGCGGTGCACCTGCCCCCGCGCTTCTCCCTGCTCGTCGGCGGCATTCAGAAAAAGGCTGCTGCCCAGGAAATATTCGACCCCCTGGCCCGATCCGTCAATCCCCGGCAATGCTTCGCCGATGCCGACGGTGCTGGCGCTCAATCGACCGGCCTTGTAGAGCATGGCGGATGCCGGTACCGTCGTCTCGCGGCCGTCACGGTCGCGGATCACCGAACTGCCGCCCATGATGTTGCACCGGTCACTGCAGAAAGTCTGCACCAAGCGACCATCCTGCACCTCGATGGCACCTGTCATCGCCTGGTTTCCCTGCACATCTTCGATCATCGCGGTCAACACGTGCCGTTCCCCGTGCAGACCATCGACCATCAGCTCGCAGCTGTTGCCGTCCACCGCAAAACGTCGGAAGAGGCGCGTACCATCGTAGAGGGTGACCTGCTTGAGGGGGATATCCGACTCGGCGGCCAGGCTCAGTCGCCAGCGCTCCGTCCCCGCCACATAGGCTTCGCCAAAAGTATTTCGCCGCGCATTCCCCACATGCCAGAACAGCACCCGTGGTCCGCTGCTGACGTAGCTTGCCGCGCCGCCAGAGAATTGGGAGGCCACCAGCGCATCGGCGAGGCGCTCGGCATTCGGCGCCAGTATCCACGTATGTTCACGAACCTCAGCCAACTGGTCGGGTGAGGTCACCAGGCTGATCGAGACGATCCGCGCCCGGTCCCCCTGCATCTGATTGTGCAGGAAGCCTTCGACGTCCTGGTCGATCATCTTGCCGTCCTTCCATGTCCGTACGCCAAAGCTCTCGTATCCGCTGTGCAGCCACGACGGGTAGCCACCGTCACTGAAGCGAAAGACGACGCGCATCGGGAAGTTGCCGTCCACCATCCAGTAGCCCAGATGATCGCGCACCCGTTGAGGTTGGCCCGGATCGAGGCGTTCATGGCGAGGCCAGGCGCGTGAGCCGGTCTGCAGAAACCAGTTGTCGAGATGATCCTGGGTGATGACAGCCGGAGTCGCGACAAAGGTCTCGCTGGTCACCGCTGCGCAATCCGTCTGCAACTGTGTCCAGGCAGCCTCATCCGCCCTCTCGAAATCAGCCGCGAAAACCAGGTAATCGAGACCAGCCTCGCGGGCGGCGGTGGCATATTCCGCCACCGAGCCGCTGCCTCCGCAACCGGCCGGCATCACGCCGATCACTCCTTTACGGAATGGTTGCCGCCCCTTCACCTCGTCCTGCGCGGGCCAGGCAATTGGCGACGCCTGGCGAGGCTCCCACGCTTTCACCGGCGGCGGCGTAAATCCTCCAAGCACCCCCGCCTCAAGACTTGGCTGCGCCAGCCACTGGAGGTTCGAGATCAGCAACTGCCTGCCATCACTGGGAATACCGTTCAACCCCTTCTCCATGCCGATGCGCTGCCACTCGCGATCGGCGTACTCACTGAAGGCATACCCATAGAAGGAAATGGTCGATTCGCCGCCACTGAGAACGATGCGTCCCTTGTCGAGGCTTCGCACCGCAAGGATGACGGCCCGTTCGCCCACGACGGCAGTTGGCACGTCGGTCACGGGCTGAGCGTGCCCGGCAGGATCCTTCAACGGCGTCGAGGTGAAGCCACGAGAGGTGAAGATCAGCGGTTGCCAGTCGGCTCCGAGCTTCAAGGGCCGCGTCCATGGTCCATAGCTGAACGGACCGATGGCATACCATAGATGCTTCACGCCGGCAGTGGCGGGATGCGACACGATCTCGTCCGGCTGTGCATAGAGGAGCTTCCGCCCGCCGGGCTGTCGCTGCTCCCGAGGCTCGTCTCGCAGCAATTCAAAGAGCACCTGCGCATCGAAGCGCCGCAGGAAACGGTTCAGCGTCTCCGTTGCCCAGCCCTGCCCCATGTGCGTGAACGAGACGCCATAGACATAGAGGCCACCACCTTCCCGCACGAATCGCTCCAGCAACCCTGCCACCCGCTCGAAGCCATCAGGGCTGATCGTCACATCGTTTGCGCCCTTCGTTTCCGGCTCATAACGCGACATGTCAAAGAGGATGACGACGTTGAACTCCTGCAACCGCTCCCATGTCAGTTCGCCGAAACCGCAGGCGCCGAAGACCAGATCACTTTGGGCCTCCAACTCGCGCACCGCGCCCCAGTCGGTCCCCCTTCCATGCAGCAGCATCACCGCCGGCGCCTTCTCCGCCATGGCGGAAAGGCAGCTCGTCAACACCATCGTGATAATCAACCACATTCTCATCGTACGGTCCCCTGTTTGATCCATTTGGCCGGTGCCAGTTCCCGCGGCTCCCGCCAGTCGGGCGCCGTCATCATGGCGATGGCCCGATCCAGCAGTGCTTCGCGGTCGAAGCTCATGATGTCCACATCCTTGACGTTGGCGCTGCCCGCCACGTCGATGCCGATGACGCCGATTGTATCCGGCACGGAACGGCCCCGCCGGCGAAGGTGCTCGACAACTTCACTGGCCGCGTTATCCGAATAAGCGACAATACCCGTATCCGGCTCCACCGCCGCCAGGCTGGCCGCCAGACGTTCCTCATGATCCACATGGCTTGGAAACGGCAGCCAGTTCTCATCGATGGACGTGCTTTCCGCGCCATGGTCCGCCAGCGCCCTTTGCATGCCTTTCGCCAGCAGGCGCATGAAAGGGACCTCCCTCGTCGATGGCGGCTCCTGGCTCAGAAAGCGAATCCGCCGGTAACCCGCCAACAGCAGATTGATCACCGCGGCATGGCCGGCACGCTCGAAATCCGGCAACAGGTAAGGCTGTTCCGGCAGGTCGACACAGTAATGCTCGATATGCAGCACCCGCACCCCTGCCACCACCAGTTCCCGCAGCAGATCGTCATTGCGAGGCGCCGTCGGCGAACAGAAGGCCAGCAGCCCATGGTGTCGCTGCTCCTTCACCTTCCGCAGAAAATGACGCTCCGCATTCGGATTCCAATTGTTCTGACATTGCGAAAAGACGCTCAGCAGGTACCCCCTCGCCAGCGCCCCCTGCTGCACATGCGTCAGGCTCTCGCCGTCCGCCAGGTACATGTACGAGATGATGCCGGACGCACTCAGCGATTCCGCCGGTCGACTTACGTAGACCCCCGACCCCACCCGCGACTCCACCAGCCCGTCATTCACCAGCAGGGCCACCGCCCGGTTCAGCGTCACCAGGCTCACCCCAAGCTCCTGGCTCAACACCCGTTGAGACGGCAATGCATCTCCAAACTCGAAATCCCCACGCGAGATCCGGTTCCGCATTTCCCGGTACGCTTGAATCACGCGAGGACCTGCCCGTTCCAAAATCGGCATGATTGCACCTCCTCATTTCTCAAAGTATACGCCGCCGCGGGCCACGATGCAAGTTGCGCATATAACAATTCCATATCGCTTCAACTGGTCCAGTCGTGCCCGCGACGCACTTGCGGGGTAGTCGGCATCGACCTGCGGGGTTCCAACCCCGACCTGCGGGGTGCATGCAGGCAAACCTGCGGGGTCCACGCTCAGAACCAGCAGGCAGACTTGCGGGGTGATCCGCGATCACCATGCTGCGGCATTCACAAAAGCTTCACCGTCAACCGAGAGGCGGTATTGTTGCTTGCTGCTGGTACCGAGCTGATGAAGACCTTGAGGCGGATCATGACGATTGCTTCCCGAGCTTGAACCGGCATAAACATACAGTCATTTCGTTCATTCTCCAACATACGTGAGGCAGCTCACTTTGCAAGAGAGACGAATCAGCTTGCTCAGGGCAGGTTGTGAGCATTGGCCTTGAAAGAGTCGGACTCATACCATGTGGCATCGCGGCCATTGGTGGTTCGCCACCAGTTGTCAGCCTGCTCGGCAAGGCGGGTGCGGAGCGCGTCATGAAGGGGATCGTGAGCAAGGTTCCGCAACTCGTGGGGGTCGTGGGCGAGGTCGTACAGCTCTTCCGTCTCGTCGGGACCGTAGTAACGAACGTACTTGTGGGCTCGCGTCCGTACCCCATAGAAGGGATGGAACCCCCAGTGAGCGCAGTAATGCTCGAAGAAGACCGCCTCGCCGTCAGGATGTGCGTCGCAAGAGAAGGCCTGGGCAAAGCTGCCGCCAGTGAAGCACGACGGCATCCGCACGCCTGCCAGTTCGAGGAGAGTTCCGGCGTAGGCTTGCGAGGAGACAAGATCGTCAATGACGCGACGGGTTGGCGTTGGCGCCTGGGCGGGGAGCTTGAAGAGGCAGGGGACACGGTAAAGCTCGTCATAGGGAAAGGTCCCCTTGGCGCGGATGCGGTGGGCGCCCATCATATCGCCATGGTCGGCGGTGAAGAGGACCAGAGTATCCTCCCAGATGCCAAGGCGCTTGAAGGCAGCGACGATGCGGCCGACGTGGTCATCCGCGGCGGCGATCATAGAGTAATAGTTGGCGACCTCCTGCTGCTGCGTGAGCGGGTCGGTGATACGCATGTGCCGGTCCTCGGCCCGAGCCTTCTGAAAGGCTGGTTTGCCGGTGAAGTCCTCACGATGGAAGCTCTCGGCGAGCGGCATGCGCTCCGCCGGAAAACGGTCGATGAAGCGGCGCTCGGGGAAGAAAGGGGGATGGGGCAGGTTACAGGAGAAGACAAAGAAGAGCGGGTCGGCGCCGGGCTGCCAGTGATCCAGAAAGGCCTCGGCATCCTCGACGGCCTTATAGTCGACCGCCAGGGAAGGATTGATGTAATCGCAGCCGAGTCGCTGCTTCTCGGCCGCGGGAAGCTCCATTCCGTCATAGACCTGGCCGTGATCGAAGCCCAGTTCCGCCAGGGGGGAGCCGAGGTGGCCCTTGCCGAACCAGGCGGTGGCATAGCCGGCCTCCTTCAGCACCTTGGGCAAGGTGAGATGCTTGCGGGTCAGCATGTTCTGGTGGCCAAAGAAGCCATAGTTGACCATGACACCGCACTCATGAGCGCTCTGCCCCGTCAGCAGCACCGCGCGCGAGGGTACGCATTGCCCCTGCTGGGTGATGGCATGGCTGAAGCGGACGCCTTCCGCCGCCAGCGCGTCGAGAGTGGGCGTATAGGCGATACCATCAACAGAGCCGATACGGTCATGCTGCATCTGGTCGACGTAGAGGATGAGGATGTGCGGTCGGCGTGCCATGTGTCAGCCCTTGGGTTCCGGTCGAGGTTGGAATTGCCTGTAAAGGCGATCGAGAAGGCGGCTGCGGAGTTCGTGGCAGTTCGGGTCGGCGACGCAATTGTTCAACTCGAAGGGATCGTCAGCCAGGTTGTAGAGCTGCGTGGGGGGGCGCTCGCCCGTATCGTTGGCGACCAGCTTCCACTCGCCTTGGCGAATCATCTGCCAGCCGTGGAACTCGGAGTAGACGGGTCCGTTCAGCTCCATTTCTTCGCCCATGACGACCGGCGAGAAGTCGAAACCGGGTCGTTCGGCGGAGGCTTCCGCGCCGGCAAAGGCGAGGCAGGTGGGGAGAAAGGAGACGCTGTCGATGAGGGCATCGCTGACCTGGCCTCTGGCGCCGCCGGGGGCGCGCACGATGAGCGGGATGCCGGAGGATTCCTCCTGTGGCAGGCACTTGTTCTTCAGGCCGTGGCTGCCCTGCATGTCACCATGATCGGCGGTGAAGATGACGACCGTATTCTCCGCCAGGCCCAGCGCTTCCAGTTCGTTCAGCAGGCGGCCAACATTGGCGTCGATCTGCGTCACCATGGCATAATAGAGGCGCAGGTACTCGCTCAGGTTGTTGCCGTAGCGCTGATAGTCGGGGCAGGTATCGGGGGGACGGGGACTGAAGGGGCTGAAGGTGGGCGTGTAAGGGTCCATATCTCGGCAGCTGGGCCGGCGCTGGATCTCCACATTCTCGTACAAGGCGGCATACTCTTCGGCCGGTTGAACGGGATAGTGAGGCGCCTGATACGAGACGAAGAGGGCGAAGGGATCGTCGGCCAGCCCCCGCAGCCGCTCGATCGAGAGATCGGTAGTCACCTCCGTCCGGTGGCGGTCAAACGGATGGGCATCGCCGGCTTCGTCGAAGAAGACGACATTGTCGCGGAAACCGTTGTAGCACTGGTAACCGATGAAATCGGTGAAGTCGCCGCGCAGCTCCGGGGGAACGGGGATATTGCCGGCGCCACCGATGTGCCACTTGCCGACCCAGCTCGTACGGAATCCCGCCCGGTTGAGGTCGCCGGCCAGAGTGGGGATACCTTCGGGAATTCTCGCCTCATTGCCGAGCGTGTCGGTTGTACTGGAATAGAGGCCGGTACAGAGGCTGATGCGGAAGGGGGTGCAGATGGGGCAGTTGGAGTAGGCGTTGCGGAATAGAGTCCCCTGCGAAGCCAGGCGGTCCAGGTTGGGCGTGAGAATATCGGGCGTTCCCATGCAGCCCAGGGCATAGCGGTGCATTTGGTCGGCGAAGATAAAGAGGAGATTCTGCTTCATTTCTGGCGCCCCGGGAGAACGCTGAGTCCGGGAGGAAGGTGAGCCGCGAGACGGTCGAGCATATCGGCGCGCACAGCCGCGCAGGCCGGGTCGTCAATGCGGTTGCGCAGCTCGTGGGGGTCTTCCGCGAGGTTGTAGAGTTCGTCGGTGCAGTTCATGTTCCAGCCGTACTTCCAATCCTGATAGCGGCAGGTAATCATGACGGTGGCGCCGTGCAGGCCGAAGAACTCGACAAAGGCCTCCTCGCGCCACTGCGCGGCGCGGCCGTCGAGCAACGCATGCAGGGAAGCGCCCTGACTGTCGAGTTCCGGAACGCCGGCGAGGTCGAGGCAGGTGGGGTAGATGTCCACCAGCGATGCCAGTTCGGAGCGTACGGAGCCGGGGGGGCATCCTTGGGGGCGAAGCTTTTCCGGGTAGCGGACGATCATGCCGACGCGCTGGATCTCTTCGAAGTGGGAGTAGCCCTTGTCGACCATGCCGCCGTGGCTGCCGAGGGTTTCGCCGTGATCGGAGGAGAAGATGATAACCGTCTCTTCCAGGAGGCCCGTCTCTTCCAGGTGGGCGTAGATACGGCCGATCTGATCGTCGATCTGGGTGGTGAAGGCGTAGTAATGGCGGAGCGCTTCCTCCCAGTATGGCCAGTCGTGACTGTGCGGATGGACTTTCGGCAGGTGCTGCGGCAGGATGAGACCATCCGGAACCGTGAAGTTGGGCCACGGGGCGAAGTGCTGGTCGCGATAGGGTGCGTAAAACTCTTCGACGGGATAGTAGGGTTCGTGAGGCCCCCAGAAGTTGTGCCAGATGAAGAAGGGAGCTTCGTCAGCCCGAAAGCGGTCGATGAGGCCGATGGTGTGGTCGGTCAGGAAATGGTCGACGGTGGCTTCTTTCGGGCCCTCCTGGATGCCGTAGGATGGCCAGCCGTTGGTGCGCGGATTGGCGGAGTCCGGCTTCAAGGAGAAGGTCAGACCGTTTTCGGCCAAGTATGCCTTGTACTCGGGATAGTGAAAGCCGCCGCCGCCGTGGCCCATGAAGTCCTGCCCTTCGAAGCCGAAGGTGGAGGGAACATGATGCGGAACCTCACGATTGAACCACTCGGTGCAGCCGCGTTCAGGGCAGAGGTGCCACTTGCCGGTGTAGCCGCAACGATAGCCGCGCTCGGCCAGGCGATGCGGCAGCATGCGTGGATGGTCCGGGATCGTCCAGACGGCACAGGGAGGCGAGCCGCAGTTGGCCGTGACGCCGTGGCGGTGCGGATATTGGCCGGAGATGACGCTGGCGCGCGCCGGACTGCAGACGGGGCACGTGGTATAGGCATTCTGGAAGCGCACCCCTTCCCGCGCGAGGCGGTCGAGGTTGGGCGTCCGGCAGGGCGTTTCACCGTAGCTGCCAAGTGCGGAGAGGCGATGCTGATCAGTGAGGATGAGAAGGATGTTGGGGGTCATCGCAGGCTCCTTTCGGAGAGTTCGCGGAAGTGATCGAGGGCGACATTGACGGCGCGAACAGCCGTGGCATCCGCGGGCGAGTCGGGAACCAGCGGCTGGTTCTGGGCTTCATCCTCACCGCGCCAGACATTGTTGCCAAGCTGAATGACGGTGGCCTCGGGAGCGCGAATCTCGGGCGGTGCGAAGAGGTGCGTGTTGCCCAGCAGGAGGAGGACGGTGTTCTGGCCATTGTCGACGGGAAGGACGGCTTGGGCGGAGACCGTGGAGACGGTCTTCTCGCCGATGGCGACCGGCTGCCCCTCAGCGTTGAGGCCGGGGCGGCAGATCATGTTGGCGCGGGAGACGGTCACTTGGCCGGCATAGCCGTCGATGCTCACGATTTCGGGTTGGCGGCAGGCAAGCTTGGCGTAGGAGATGGTGATCCGGCCGGGAGGCTGGCCGGGTTGACCCGCCGCCACCAGGCTGCGCAGAGTCTGCTCCGTATAGAAGTCACCGATGACGATGGAGGCGTTGTCGAGGATGGTCATGTCCGGATTGTTGTGGGAACCGGCCGCGGAATGGATGGCGATGAAGCCGCTGCCGGTCGTGCCACGGAGGGTCAGTGCTCCCTCCATGCTGGTGAACCAGTAGTCGAGAAGAATATCGGCATCGCCGCAGCGGTCGATGGTCAGCTCGCCATCGAGATGGCTGGAGGTGACGGTGTAGCCGGAGGGGAGCTGATCGAGGAGGGTGCCACGGAAGTCGGGCTGGTGATTGCCGCCGGACCAGATACCGTCGAGGACGATGGCGCCGGGCCGGTCGGCGGTGACGTGCAGGCCGGTTACCTTCGCCTCCTGTGGCGCGGCCAGAAAGAGCTGGCTGAGAATCGCCCCGTCGGTGTTGTGGGCGGCAATCATCGTTCCGCCGTCAGGGCCAGCCCAGACAAGCTCGGTGCGCCGACCGATGGGGCCGCCCAGACTGTAGTTGCCGGGGCCAAGGCGAAGCGACGAGGCGACCCGATAGACGCCCGCGGGAAGATAAGCCTGGGCGCCGTCACCGTGAGCAGCCGCCGCATCGATGGTGCGCTGAATGGCTTCGGCATCGTCGTCGACATTATTGCCGGTGGCGCCGAAGTCGACCTTGGCGTCAAAGATCCGGGTGGGGAGCTGGGGGCGGTGCTCCCAGCGGCGATGAGCGCGCGTGGCGATCAGAAAGTCAGGCTGGTGGCGGGGGATGTCGAGCAGTCGGTTGTGCTCACGGTGGCTGACGATGGGGATCTTCATGCCGCTGGTGGCCAGATTGGCGGTGAGGAGGGATTGTTCCCACTCGGTGTCAAGCAGGGCGATGGCCGGCGAGCCCTTGACGGCGGGTTGCGCGAAGATGGAGTCGAAGACGAGGAGGGGGCCGCGATTGCTGGTCTGAATGGCCCCTGCCGGATCGTGCCAGTCGCTCACGCGGCAGTCCTGTACGGCGATCATGTTGGCGTAGGATCCGGGTTGCGAGCAGCGGATGAAGGCATTGGAACCGACGGAGGTGCAGCGCCGGACCGAATGAGAATGGACGGCCAGCAGCAGATCCTGATCCCGCGAGTTTTCGAAGTGGCAATCGCGCACATAGACGTTGCCGCGGTGGCAGTGAACGCCGCTGCCGCAGTTGCGGAAGATGCAGCGGGCGATGGCGTTGTCGTAGTCGTTGAAGGCGAGAAAGGTGATGCCCCGGCCGCAGTTTTCGAAATAGCAGTCGTAGAACATCATCTCGGCGCTGGCGGTCTTCTGATCGTGTCCGACGCGAATGCCGCTGTCCTGGAAGTTGAGGAAGGCGCAGTACTGATGGCGGACGCGGGTTTCGTAATAGCCCTTGCTGTCGTGATCAACGCCAACGGCGGCCTTGCCGCGGCCATCCCAGGTGAGGCCGAAGAAGAGGTTGCGCCCGAAGCCGTTGCTGTGGAACATGCGGGAGCCGGTAAGGACGGACTCGCCGTGGGCCGTCGTCCCCGGCACCCCTTCGGGACCATCCCAGGCGATGACGGTGGCGCGGCCATGACCATAGATGGCCCCACCCTGCACCTGAGTCACCACCAGCGTATCGGTGATGCGATAAGTGCCCGGCGGCAGGTAGACGGCGCGCGTTGCCGGTCTTCTCCCTTCAAGCATGGAGAGGGCGGCCTGAATGGCGGCGGTATCATCGGCGATGCCGTCGCCAACCGCGCCGGGGGTGATATCGGTCTTGACATTGATCCAGTCACTGCGCTCGATGACGGGGAGGTTGACCTGGGCGGCAAGGTAAGCGGCCATGGCGTCGCCATCGGCGACGGAGCTGATCCCGAGTGAGGCACAACCGGTGATGAAGAGGGGAAGAAGGATCAGAGCGAAGGCGATGAGTCTGGACATGGATTTCCTTGTGGTGGTTGGGGATGGAGCTGCGCCAGGTCTGGCGGCGAGATCAGTAATTGTAGCTGTACCAGTTGCGACCGAATTCGCGCCTGTCGCGGCGGTGGCTTCCCGGATAGATATTTGCACCCTCGTGCATGAGTGGAGCCTTTCGATCCTCGACATGGCCGGAGGCAAAGAGCATGTTGAGGCCGAGATTGTGCAGGTAGCGGGCAGAGCGCACACCGACCCCCAGAAACGGCACCGCACCGGCCCCATCTCCCTGAGCGGCTTCCGAGCGGAAGTACTCGCCATCGAAAAGGGCATAGAGGCGCTCCGGCTCAAGCATCACCGAATCCTTGGTGCCGGTGAACCTGCCGGGCAGCCCGTTCCAGCCGTTGATCTGGTAGCTGCCAACCGGATACGCCTGGCTGGCCTTTTCCGGGCAATGCCAGATGCCGAAGTCGTTGCCGGTGCTCCATTCGGCATAGGTCTTGCCGGTGACGGTGCTGATGTCCTGGTACCAGAGGTGCGGCACATAGGAATCAATCATCCAGGTGGCGCCCTGCGAGGTACATGGTGGTGACCACCCGTCGTTCTCGTCCATGTAGATGGCGAAGTACAAACCCCACTGTTTGAGGTTGTTGCGGCAGCTGGTTCGCCGGGCCGACGCGCGGGCTTTGCTGAGCGCGGGGAGGAGCATGCTGGCCAGAATGGCGATTATGGCCACGACGACCAGCAGCTCTATCAACGTGAAGCGCATCTTCCTGTCGTTACGGGTAAACATGCCGGATATTCCTTTGGTTTGATGACGTCGACTCATGAGGTTTCCCTCTCGATCAGGCGATGGGTGAGGTAGATACGCTCCACCGGTTTGCCAGCATGCAGATCGCGGAGCTGCCGCACCAGAATGGCCGCGGCTTCGGCGGTATCCAGCTCCACGAAAGTGGCCGGCATCGGGCAGAGCAAGGGCACGCCGCGATTGCGGTGAAGGACCAGGCGCAACTGCTCCGGAACCGCAATGTTGGCCTCCAGCGCTGCCAGGATTACGCCACTTGCCATGGAATCCGGGTAGACCGCCAACCCTTCAGGGCGCTCCCCAAGCGCCCAGATGCGGCGCATGGATTCATAGCCAAAGCGGTGATGGTGAGTGGCATCCGACGGTGCGTGGGGGGGCAACGGCGGGACCTCGATCCAGCCGTCACGCACCTCCAGGCCGGCGTCTGTTGCCTCGTCGATGAAGAGCCGGGCCATGTCCAATCGTGGAACCGCGGTGGAGGCGATCAGCCCGACGCGCCGACATCCCTGGCCGACCAGCGCCTGAACCGTCAACCGCATGAGCTGTCGGTGATCGACGCCCAGAGTATGGCGACTGCCGCTGCTGAGGCAGGCGATGGGCACGGAAAGCGCCGTCAGCCAGGCTGTATGCGTGGGATCCGTCACGGGCAGGATGACCCCCTGAATCTCGTGTCGCTCCACGCCATCGACCAATTGCGTCCATGGGGATGCCTGTTCGGCCTCAGAGCGCGGATCGACGAAGAAGTGGACCCCCAGGCCTGCTCGCGAAAGCTCGGCCCGCAGGGCGTCGACCAGCGCCTGCTGAAAGGGGGATGCGCCCGGGCTCATCACGGTCGACCGCAGGTAGATGCCGACCGTGGTCAGGAGTGGACGCGCCTGGCGGACGAAGCTGCCTGCCCGCGGCTTGCGGTCGATCATCCCTTCTCTGGCCAGTTGGCTCATGGCGCGATGGACCGTCGCCTGATCCGTCTCCCACTGCGCGGCAAACTCCCGCGCGGTCGGCAGTTTGTCGCCGGCCTGCCATATCCCGTCGCGAATCTGGGTGCGCAGATGATCCGCGATCTGCCTGGGTAACGGCACACTACGGACGAGTTGGAGAGCGCACTTCTTCATCTCATGCCTCTTGAACTACGGCTTGAATTATTTGTATCATTATACAACGTAGCGGCGCTTTACCCGGGCGTCAAAGCAAGAATACCTTTTTTGTGGGTTCATGCGGTGGGCTTGACATGAAGGCGGGCTTCCGTTATACTTGAGTAGCTTGATAAAAGTATACTATGGAGTAAAGGCATGCCGAAGCGTGGGTGCAAGGGGTACCGAAAGATAGCCTCGGAGCTGCGGGAGGAATGGCTGGCGGACTGGCGAGGCGGCCAGAAGCTGCCGGCGTATCTGGAATTGTGCGAGCGATTCGGCACGACCCCGGTCACCATGCAGCGGGCCATGGATCTGCTGGCGGATCAGGGCTACATCACGACGCGTCCGACGGTTGGCAGCTTTCTGGAAGCGTATCCGCCACACACGTGCCAGATCGGGTTGGTCTTTCCGGGGCATCCGGGCGATATCGTGAGATTCGGTTGGTCGCTCAACTATCTGGCGAATCTGCGGGTGGCGCAGGAGATCACAGCGGCGCGGGATCGCTGGAAGTTCCGGTACTACATGGATGTGAGCAGTGAAGCGGGACCGAGCCAGGGGCTGGCCCGCCTGCTGCGCGATGTGGAGGATGGCGTTCTGGCGGGTCTCATCTTCAGCTATTCTCCGCATGACCTGAAGACGCATCCGCTGATCACGCATCCACCGCTGCCCATCGTCCATTACAACCCCAGCTTTGACGCACCCGGCTTCGGGATCCGCATCGAGGGAGAACCTTACCTGCGGGCGGGCATCGCCCTGATCGCCGAACGGGGCATGACGGATCTGGCGGTGCTGACGACGACCGGCTTCACCCCGCCGTTGCTGGAAAAAGCCTGCGCCGCCTGCGGGCTGAGGCTGCGCCCGGAATGGACCCTGGCCGCCAGCCCGTATCACTCGGAATGGGTCGGTAACGCCGTGGCGGCACTCTTTAAGCCGGACGGCCGCCCCCTCCCGCGGACCCTTCTGATCGTCGACGACCACCTGGTGGAGCCGGCCGTGGAGGCGTTGTACCGCCTGCTCCCGCCCGGCGTCCCACCCCCGGCGCTCTTCGGCCACTGGAACTTCCCGCTTCCCTACCACGGCAAGCTGCCGATCACCCGCTTCGGTTACGATGCGCGCGCCTGGCTGATGGCCGCCATCGACCTGATCGCGCGTCACCCGGGCCCGCCGCAAGGCAAGGGGGAGAGTGCCGTCATCGCTCCCAGAGTCGATGACCAGCTTCACGCAACCGCGGGCCGACAGCCGACAATGCATCGTCTGATCGACCAGGCCCGGGAGCTGCTCGGCTGCGCCGGCAAGTGATCCGGCGGCGGCGATCACGTCAGGGGCTGGGCGAAGTCCCGCATGGCCATTGCCGTGATGGTCGTACTGGCGCCAGGCTGGAGAGGCAGCAGATAGTCGCCATCCTTGACGGCGATGGGCTCCTCGAAGCAGTGGCGGATCCAGGGAATGTACTCGAGGATGTTGCAGGACGGATGGTGGTAGGCAAGGTGGACATGGACCTGCCCCATGTCGCCGACATGGGCGGCGACCGGCAGGCGGCGGGAGGCGCAGCTCTCGGCGACCTGCAGCCATTCGGTGATGCCGCCGAGGCGGGTCATGTCCGGCTGCACGTAATGGACGGCGCCGGCCTGCATGAAGTGCTCGAAGGCATCGGCGGTGTAGAGCTGCTCACCGAGGGCGATGGGGGTGGAGGCGGCGCGGGCGAGCGCGGCATGGCCGGCCACGTCGTCATACCAGAGGGGCTCCTCGAACCACATGAGATCCAGATCGGCAAAGGCGGGGGCCAGGCGAAGCGCGGTCGGCAGATCCCAGCGTCCGTTGCCATCGACCCCCAGCTTGATTTCCGGGCCGATGGCGGCCCGCACGGCACGGACCCGGCGAAGATCCTCGCGCGGATCCGGCAGGCCGATCTTGATCTTGACGCCGCGGTAGCCTTCCTCCTCGACAAAGCGGCGGCAGTTGGCGACCACCTGTTCGAGGGAGAGGCTGAGCCAACCGCCGTCGGTATTGTAGGCTTCGAGGCGTTCACTGGTTCGGCCGCCGAGGAACTGCCAGAGCGGCTGCCCGAGGACCTTGCACTTGAGATCCCAGAGGGCGGTATCGACGGCGGCGAGGGCGAGCTGGGTGATGCCGGCGCGCCCGACCCACTGCACCGGCGGCTGGCGCGACATCTTCACCCAAAGGGCGCGAGTGTCGAAAACGGAAGCGCCGGCGACGAGGGGGCCGCAACAGTCGCGAATGCAGGCGGCGATGAGGCGATCGCTCGGCAGGTGGGCATGGGTACCGGTGAAGCCATAGCCAGCGGTGCCATCTTCGGCGATGACTTTGGCGCCGACCACGCCCCAGTGGGTGATGGCATGGGTGCTGTCGGCGATGTGGCCGCCAGTGACGGGCACGTGAAGGATAAAGGGTTCGACGTTCCTGATGATCATTCGGGCAAATTCCGTTGTAAGAAGGATTCGGCCGCCGTGCGCATCGGTTCGGACCCGCCGATGAGCGCCCAGAGCAGCGTGGTTTCAGAGTAGGAAGGGTGGGCGTGATCGAGCGTTGGAGCATGCGTTTCCATCTCACCGAAGCCCAGACCATCGAAAATCTGCACGGCCTGCTGGGCAACCTGCTCGCGGACCAGCGCATCGCCATAGGTCCGGTGAGGATAGCAGGGAAATTCCCGAATCAGTACCGCGGCTCGCTTATCCGCCAGCGACTGCCAGACGGCAGCCCGCCCAGTGACGGCGTCTATGGGAGCCCCAACCTTGGCAAAGGCCCCGCCGGTGACGTTGCACAGGAGCCATTCCGGGCGCCGGGTGACGAAGCTCGGATCGCCGACCACGCGTGTCAAGGAGGTGCCACTGTTCGGCGCGGTGGGCACCATGATCCGGGAGTCCGGCGGCACCTGCAGAATGCTCCATAGCCCCAGTTGCGCCTCTTCGGGGCCATCCAGGAGTTCGAGTTCATGGCGATAGCGCAGGCCGAAGAGGCCAATGCCGGGGATGGGAGAGGGGGGAGCCTGGATGCCGATCGTACGGGAGAGGCGGAAGCGGACGCCACCCGGCAGTTCCGCCGTCAAGGTCAAGGTGATGGCGTGATCGTCGCGATCGGCAACCCGGTAGTCGCCGGGGTCCATGGCCGGCGGCGGCAGGTAGTTGCTGAAGTCGTCGAGGCGGGGTTCTCCAGTCCAGAAGTAGCGGTATTCGGGGGAGAGCCAGAGCCGGTCGCCGCCCATGCCGCCACCGGGGGCGAAGCGCTGGCCCAGTTGTTCACGGTGCGCCATCAGGCCGGGATGCACATAGAGAGGGTTGTGGCTTTCGCCATCCCAGGTGAGGGCGATCACCCGGGCGCCCAACGGGGTCACCAGAGCGCGTCCACCGGCGCCACGCAGCTCGTGACACGCAATGCCGAGGCGGTCGATATAGTCGACGGTTTCCAGCCAGGTCATGATGGGGTGCATCCTTCGTAGAGGCGCAGGAGCGCCCGCACGGTGGCCATGGCATCCTCGCCGGTGACCCGGCAGGCGGCGACGCCGTCGAGGCAGTCGATGAAGTGGCTCATCTGGCGATGGAAGCTGTGGTCGAAGCCGAGCGGGACCTCCTGAGTGATCCAGCCCTGAAGAGCGGGCGAGCGGAAGCCGTCCACTTCCGAGAAGAGGCGGAGACGCGACTCGGGGCAGATGGAGTACTCGATGGCGCCTTGATCCCCGGTGAGGAGGATGCTCTGTTCGCAGCCGTTTGGCCAGTCATGTTCGTAACCGGGGAGCTTGAGACCGTAGCTGATGAGGATCTGCGCCATGGCGCCGGAGGTGTAGCGGAGTACGGCGGCGGCATGGTCTTCGCCCTCCATTTCGGGGCGGGTCAGGTTGCCGGTCAGGCCGGCTACGGCCTCGACATCGCCAAGCATCTCGCGCAGCCGATAGATGAGGTGGCCGGCGCAATCGAACCAGCAGCCGCCGCCGGTCTTCTGACGGCTCAGGCGGAAATCCCACTCTCTGAAGAAGAGCCACTGCACCGATTTGGCCTGGGCGAATCGGGGGGTGCCGATGGCGCCCGCCTTGACCAGCTCGACCATGCGTTCGAAGGCGGGATGAAAGAGGCCATTGTGGGCGACCATGAGCAGCACCTGATGCTCCCGGCAACGCTCTACTATGGCTTGGCAGGTCGGCAGATCGGTGGCCAGCGGCTTCTCCAGGAAGATGGGCAGCCCTTGGCGGGCCGCCATCGTCACGAAGCTCTCATGCAGATCGTGCGGCAGGAAGAGGCAGACGGCATCGAGTTGCTCATGGCGCAGCAGCTCGGCGAAATCGGTATAACCCGGGACCTGCCAGTCGCGCGAGCGTTCGGCCACGGCTTCGGGGCGACTGTCGCAGACCGCCACCAGCCGCGCTCGCGCCGCTTCACGCTGGACGGAGGCGTAATGCACGTCGGCGACGCGCCCGAGACCGACAAAGGCAAGGCGCTTCATGGTCTCACCTCGTCAAGGTGGCGGCGGAGATCCCGGGCGAGCCACTGGGCGAGTGCATCGAGGTAGCGGTTGCCGCGTTCGCCATCGGCGCCGCGCTGGTCGCCCAGGACGCCGTTGGGGGCGACGGCCTGGATCCCCTCGCTCATCATGACCGCCATGACCGAGTCGAGCGGTTCGGGAGAGCCTGCCTGCGCCTGGTCGAGCCGGACCAGCTCGGGGCGCATGGCGAGCATCATGGAGCACTCGAACTCACCGGCATGGGAACCCGCGACGGCCGGATCGATGCCTTCGGCGACGGGGAGGCTATCCCACGTCTCCGCGACATAGGCGGCGATGTCGCGCAGGCCGGTCACTCTGCATGGCGGCCACCGATCGGCAAGCTCGTCGAGCACCTCCTGAAGAATCGCGAAGTTGCCGCCGTGCCCGACCCAGAAATAGACGAGGCGGAATCCGGATCGGGCGTGGCTTTCGGCGATGTCGTGCAGGATGCCGGCGACCGTTTGGCGGGAGAGGGAGACCGTGCCGGGGAAGCGGGTGTGCTCGGGCGAACAGCCCATGGTCATGACGGGCCCCACCAGGGTGTTGCCGAGCAGGCGCGCGGCGCGCACGGCCGTCTCGAGCCCGTGCTGGTTGTCCACCAGCAGCGGCAGGGCGGGGCCATGCTGTTCGGTGGCGCCGAGCGGCACAATGACGGTGTGATAGCCGCCTTGTATCAGGTCGGCTATTTCGGGTGAGGTCAGTTCATCGAGCAACAAGGAACGGGGCATGGGCGGTTCCCTCCCAACTGGTGGTCTCGTCGATAGTCCAGGCATTCTCGCCGGCGCGCACATGCAGACGGCTCCCCGCGGGGAAGGTGGCCTGAAGATGGAGCGAATCGCCCTCGCGGCGATACTGGACGGCGATCATGCCGCGGGGGGTACGCAGCTCGGTGCGGCACTCGGTGAGCGGGCCAGGTTGCGGCGCCCAGAGGATCTCCGTCCAGCCGGCCGTGGCGGGACGCAGGCCGGCAACATAGGCCTGCAGCAGGTAGGCAGCGCCACATCCCCAGTCGTGGCAGAGGAAGGAATTGCCCCCCGGCAGCATCACCTCCGGGAAGGTGGGCTGATCGAGGCAGGGCCCCCAGTACTGATGCATCAACTGATGAGCCTCGGCGTCCAGTCCATTCTGGAAGAGCGCTTCGACGAGGAAGGAGGCGGGATAGTGCATGCCGAAGGGGATGATCTTCCGTTCGGCGGAGGGCAGCAGAATGCCGATGCTGTTGTTGCACTCGCCGACCGGCTGCAGGTAGAGGTCGCCGGGGCGGCTGAGGCGCTGCAGAAGGCGATGACGCTGCTCGGGCGGGCAGATGCCGGCGAGGACCGCCATGGCGTTGCCGAATTGATTGGCGAGTGGACTCGGGGTGCCGTCCTCACGTATGGCGGTCCGATAGAGCTGACGCTCGGGATTCCAGAAGCGCTCGTGGCAACGCTGCCGAAGCGATTCCGTCGATCCGGGCAGTCGGGCCAGGGAGGGAGCCAGCGCGGGGATGGCCGCCAGCCGTTCCCGGGCGATGAGCCAGAAGGCGTTGCTGACGAGCAGCGTGCCGTTCATCTCGCAGGGCGACCAGTCCCACCAGGCGGCCCAACCGCTCAGGAGGCCGTCGGCGTCGCTGTGGGCGATGAAGGTATCCAGGAGGCGATCGAGGGTGGGAGCGAGGCGAGCCATGAGCTGCTCGTCGCCGGTGTGCTGCCAGTAGTCGATGAGGGTGTGCAGCCAGAGGAGGCTGCTGGTGGCGAAGGCGAGGTTGGTGCGGTCGGAGGGAGAGAAGCCATTGATGGCGCCGTTGGGTAACTGGCTCTGCGCGCCGAGCAGGAGGCTGCGGCGAACAATGTCGGTATCGCCAAATCCCAGGAAGGCGCTTCTCGCGGCGGGATGGACGGCCTCCATGAAGTGAACCCGCTCGCGGTTGGGGCAATCGACGAAGGTGTCGAGGGTGCAGAGATCGGCGGTCAGCAGATCGGTGGTGTACATGCGGTCGAGGGACTCGCAGGATGAGCGAAAGGCGCTCCGGGCGTCGTCGTCGTAAGGATAGCGTTCCTCCTGGATCCAGACCTCGTCGATCGAGGCCGGCCCGGCCAGGTCGATAGTGAGGTACCGAAAGCCGCGGGGCTGAACCAGCTCGACGACGGTTTCTCCGGCCGGCAGCAGGAAGCGATCGGCGAAGCGCACGTAGCTCCGCTCGGCATCCACGGCGCCGCAAGGTTGTACGAACTCGTCATAGGCGACGATGAGTTCCGTGGCGGCCTCGGCACAACGGATGCGCAGGCGGGGATAACCGGTGACGGTGCGTCCGAAATCCCAGGTGTGGAAATGGCGCGGGGTGTGCGCCAGGCTGCCGGCCGCCTGGGGGATGGCTTGGCGCAGGCGCTCGGTGTAGCGGCGAGACGGAATGGGGGCCTGGCTGTCGCCCTCCCAGATGCCCTGGGCATGCGGCGTGGCGTCCACGCGGCCATAGCGGAACGGGGGAATGTCGCGGGCGGCAAGGATGGGCCAGGTATCGGCGGCATCGGCAACGGGCTCCGGGGCGGCCCAGTCGCTGTCGTCAAAGTCGGGCCGGGCCCACGCTGCCTCGGGCAAGGTAAGATCGCGATCTTCCCAGAAACCGAAATGCGACATCACTTCCGGCAGATCGTGGCGCCAGGAACTGGCGGAGCGGCAGCGCCAGGAGGCACAGTCCTGGAGGGGTCGCCCCCCCAGCTCGCCATTGACGCGCAGACCCGGACGTCCCTTCTTGTAGGTGGCGCAGACTTCGCCGACGTGATGCGCCAGGATGCCGATGAGATGTCGCCCCAGGGGGATCGGCAGGGTCACCGTATCGTAGCTGTAGAAGGACTGAAAGGCGTGAACCGGGCCCCGCTGAATGAACTCACCATCGAGATAGAGGCAGTACCACGAGTCGGCGGTGAGATGGAGGGTCAGGTCGGTCGCGTCGGGGCTTTCGAAGGAGAGGCGGAAGAGGGCGTAAGCGTTGCGGCTTTCGGTTGCGTCTTTCGGCCAGATCCAAGGGCACCGCCAGTTGCGCGCCAGTCCCTGGACAAGAGGTGAGAGGGCGGACATGATTCAGGTCTCCAGTGTAAGGGGTATATGGACATCCTGCACCTGCATGGGCTTCCGACGGGCTTCCGCCAGGAGGGCGGCAGCCGCGGCGGCCAAGGCACCGACGGTACATGACCAGCGGATGCAGGAATCGAAGAACGAAGAAAGCTGACTGGTGATGACGGCAAGCTGCACGATCATGTCGCGCCCAATGACGATCCCCGCCGCCTGCAGGCCGTTGATCAGCCCCAGCGCCATAATGTCATCGAGCACGATCAGCGCGTCGGGCAGTTGAGGCTGCGAAAGCAGGTGCGCCGCCAACTGGCGGCCGGTGACGATGGCATCCGGCGCCAGCGTCCACCGCAGGAGGGCGGCATGCTCGCCGGGAGAGCGCAGGTAGGCATCGGCATGATGGTCGATGATGGCGATGCGGCGGCAGCCCAGGTCGACCAGTTGAGCGTAGCCGTCACGAACGGCGCCAGGCACATCGAGGATGACCTGGCTGTGGCTCGACGCCTGCCCGAGGCCGATACTGACCACCGGCAGTCGCTGCGCCTTGAGCCATGAATCCACGGGATGCGGGTGGTTGGAAAAGGGCAGAACCATTCCCTTGAGACGGTTCTCGGCCAGATCTCGCCGCAGGTGATCCGGAATGCCGCTCTCCACCTCCTCGACGGTGGTGGGAGAAGGCTCCGTGAGGTAGTAGACCACTGGTGGCCTGCCCTCGTATACCAGTTGGCCAAGGAGTTCCGCGAGCATCTGGCTGCGGTAGAGGTTCTGACCGGAGCGCTCCGGCCAGAGCATGATCCCATAATGGCTGTCGATCACCTGGCCGATGACGCGGGTTCCCTTCGAGGGGCTCATCGTCACCATGCCTTCGGCTGCCAGAATCCGGTACGCCTCGAGCACCGTCGAGCGACCAACGTGCGGATGAGCCCCCGCCGCCGGCAGGATATCGCCCACGGCCAGTCGACCCTCGCGGAAGGCGCGCCGCACCGCCTCCGCGAGTTGACCCGCCAAGGGTACGTTCGATGCTCGATCCGGTATGAACAGCTCGTCCACATCCACCGCCACGTCAGAAGTTACGCCACCTAAACCAAACCATACCATATCAAATCCTTGGGAGCTGTCAAGGCAGCAATTAACCACAAAGAACGCAGAGACCGCAAAGATCGAGCAGGAACGCTCGGACGTAGGGATGACGGAGGAAACCACGGAGACACTGAGGCACGGAGAGGTCGCAAAGAACCAACGTGGGAGGGGTTCTCCGAACCGCGACTTTCCCCAACGTTGCCAGACCCTGACGAGGCTCCACCCCCGAAAACATCGGTCGAAAGATCGGTCGGCTCGATCCCCTCAACCTGGCAGACAACCTCAACGTGGGCAGGCTTCTCCAAACCGCGACTCGGGTATTGCTTCCCCCACACCATGAATAAAATCACACCGGACCTTGCCTCCGATAGGCCCGCCAACGTGGGCAGGCTTCTCCAAACCGCGACTGCCCTCAACGTTGCCAGACCCTGATGAAGCTCCGTCCCCAAAAACATCGGTCAAAAGATCGGTCGGCTCAATGCCACCAACCTGGCAGACAACCTCAACGTAGGCAGGCTTCTCCAAACCGCGACTCGGGTATTGCTTCCCCACACCATGAATAAAATCACACCGGACCTTGCCACCGACAGGCCCGCCAACGTGGGAGGGGTTCTCCGAACCGCGACTTGGATTTTGCTTCCCCACACCATGAATACAATTACACCGGACCTTGCCTCCGACAGGCCCGCCAACGTGGGCAGGCTTCTCCGAGCCGCGACTTTCCCCAACGTTGCCAGACCCTGATGAAGCTCCGTCCCCAAAAACATCGGTCAAAAGATCGGTCGGCTCAATCCCCTCAACCTGGCAGACAACCTCAACGTAGGCAGGCTTCTCCAAACCGCGACTCGGGTATTGCTTCCCCACACCATGAATAAAATCACACCGGACCTTGCCACCGACAGGCCCGGCAACGTGGGCAGGCTTCTCCAAACCTCGACTGCCCTCAATGTTGCCAGACCCTGATGAGGCTCCACCCCCGAAAACATCGGTCGAAAGATCGGTCGGCTCGATCCCCTCAACCTGGCAGACTAACCCAACGTGGGAGCGCTTCTCCAAACCGCGGCTGAGCCGCTCTCTGAGCGGCGAGCCGATCCTGGGCACGCCACTCGCCTGAAGGGCGGCTACGTCCGTCCACCGACGGACTCCGGCGTTGGAGATTGCCACTCCCCGACGCCTGGCTCCCCTCCTATCCCCTCGCCACCTCATCGCCCCAGTTCCCGCCGTTGCCCCCAACAGCCGGCCTCGGCCCCAACTGGAGTCGCTCCCCGAGCGGCGCAGCCCCGATTCAACAACTCTCCTCATCTCCCCCCCCCCAAAAAAAGACATACAAGAAATAACCAGACTACAACAAACAAATATATCACGAATAACTCATAAGTCAAGCTGTAAGTAAGAAAACCCTCGTTTTTTGCCCCTCGCGTCTCCGCGTCTCCGCGTCTCCGCCTCTCCGTGTCTCCGTGACTCCGTGACTCCGTGTCTCCGTGGTTCCCTCCTTCCTATCCGGTTCCGTCCCCCTCTCGATCTTTGTGATCTCTGCGTTCTTTGTGGTTAATTCCTGCCGCGTCTTTGCGTCCCCTCCTCCCCAAAAAACCTCTCCGTCGGCTTCCATTTCGTTACTTCAGGCGGTATTCTTCACCAAACGTCATCACCTCACAGGAGCGGGCATGCCCACGGCCAGCTTGGATACGATAGAAGCCTTTATTGCGCGTTGGCGGCCATCCGGCGGCGCCGAGCGCGCCAACTACCAGCTCTTCCTCACCGAGCTTGCCGAACTTCTCGAGGTTCCCCGACCCGACCCGGCCACCCCCGAGAGCGCCACCAACGCCTACGTCTTCGAGCGCGCCGTCACCTTTCAGCATCCCGACGGCTCCACCTCCCCCGGCTTCATCGACCTCTACAAGCGGGGCTGCTTCGTCCTCGAAGCCAAGCAGGGCACCGAAAAGACCATCACCCCCGCCTACGCGAAAAAGAAGGCCCTCAAGCAGGGAACCGCCAAGCGCCATACCGGCAGTTGGGATGCCGCCATGCTCCAGGCCCGCGGCCAGGCCGAGCAGTACATCCGCGCCCTCCCCGCCG
Organism: Lentisphaeria bacterium; assembly: GCA_041690595.1. GTDB lineage: Bacteria > Verrucomicrobiota > Lentisphaeria > JABSQK01 > JAWLHB01 > JAWLHB01. Next base: position 1,578 of record JAWLHB010000065.1, on the reverse strand, counting down.
ACGAAGGGCGTCCCCCCTTCCTCATCGTCGTCGACGTCGGCCACTCCATCGAACTCTACGCCGAGTTCTCCCGCAGCGGCGGCGCCTACGTCCACTTCCCCGACACCCGCAACTTCCGCATCAAGCTCGACGACCTCCGCCTCGACGCCGTCCGCGACCGCCTCCGCGCCGCCTGGACCGATCCCCTCTCCCTCGACCCCGCCGCCCGCGCCGCCCGCGTCACTCGCGAGATCGCGTCGCGCCTCGCCGAGCTGGCCAAGTCCCTCGAAGCCAACGGCCATGCGCCCGACGATGTCGCCACCTTCCTCATGCGCTGCCTCTTCACCATGTTCGCCGAAGATGTCCACCTCCTCCCCGCCGACAGCTTCCGCAAGCTCCTCCAGGATTGCCACGCCGATCCATCCTCCTTCGAGCACCTCGTCGTCGACCTCTGGCAAGCCATGAAGTTCGGCAACTACTGCGTCGCCATCCGCCAGCGCCTCCTCCGCTTCAACGGCCACCTCTTCGACGCCGTCACCGCCCTTCCCCTCAACCGCGAGCAGATCGACCTCCTCATCGACGCCGCCAGCGCCGACTGGCGCGACGTCGAGCCCGCCATCTTCGGCACCCTCGTCGAGCGCGCCCTCGATCCCCGCGAACGCCACAAGCTCGGCGCCCACTATACCCCCCGCGCCTACGTCGAGCGCCTCGTCGTCCCCACCCTCATGCAGCCCCTCCGCGACCAGTGGGACGCCGTCAAGGCCGCCGCCGTCCAGCAGACCGAAAGCGGCGACCCCGATGCCGCCATCGCCGACATCCGCGACTTCCTCCAGCACCTCACCAACCTGCGCATCCTCGACCCCGCCTGCGGCTCCGGCAACTTCCTCTACGTCTCCCTCTCCCTCATGAAAGAACTCGAAGGGGAGATCCTCGACCTCCTCGACCGCCTCGGCGAAAAGAACCGCGAACTCCACATGCACGGCTTCACCGTCCACCCCGAGCAGTTCCACGGTATCGAGATCAACCCCCGCGCCGCCGCCATCGCCGACCTCGTCCTCTGGATCGGCTACCTCCAGTGGCACTTCCGCACCCATGCCGAAATCGACCGACCACCAGAGCCCATCATCAAGGACGTCATCACCATCGAATGCCGCGACGCCCTCCTCGCCTGCGATGCCGTCGAACCCCTCCTCGATACCGACGGCCAGCCCGTCACCCGCTGGGACGGCCATACCACCAAGCCCCATCCCGTCACCGGCGAAGAAGTCCCCGACGAATCCGCCCGCGTCCAGGAACTCCGCTACCTCAATCCCCGCCAAGCCACCTGGCCCGCCGCCGACTACATCGTCGGCAATCCGCCCTTCATCGGCACCGCCCGCATGCGCGATGCCCTCGGGAACGGCTACACCGAGACCCTCCGCAGGATCCACGCCGACGTTCCCGAATCCGCCGACTTCGTCATGTACTGGTGGAACCACGCCGCCTCCCTCGTAAGAGGAGCCAATGTGACGGCAATGTATGCCCATTGACTTGCAGAGTTTGGTTGACGAGGCCACCGTTTCTACGGCTTGCGGGTGTGGTGAACCGGCAAGTGGTGGA
>JAWLHB010000064.1:0-33618 GCA_041690595.1 Lentisphaeria bacterium | reverse complement strand
GCTCATCCTCATGATCTCCTGTAGGGGGTTCAAGTCACAGGAGATACTGTGCGCACGAGCAAGCGAATATTCACCATGGGGTATTTTTGACGCTTACGTACATGGCGGCGTAGCGGTAATCGGCGGCCGGCTTGGTGGTGTATTCGGTGAGATATTGGCTGGTGCCGTAGCCGTCGAGGTGTTTGGCGAACCGCCATTCGTTCTGCGCCAGGTTGGTCATCGGCGTGTTGGAGCTGTGGGCAACGACGGGGTGATCGGTGTCGATTGCCCGGATGAGAGCGGCGCGGTGGGCCATTTCGTCCTCGACCCGCCAATGGCGGAATTCATGAAAGAGCACATGCCACTGCTGCGGCCCGGTGAAGGTGATGCCGGGGCGCTTCATCGGGATTTCGTCGAAGGCGGCATATTGCGTGAGCATGCGCCGGTTGAGGTTGTCGATGGTGCCGAAGGTCGACTCCAGGTAGCCGCGCCAGCGTGTAGTCGTGCAGGCGTCGTAGCTGATGAAGCCGGCGTGTGGCTGGATCTCGTTCCAGACGTCCCAGGTATGCAGCGCCGGGTGGTGGCGGTAGCGGTTGACGGTCTCGCGGTAGAAACGGGCGATGGCCTCGGCCGCGGGCGGTTGATCGAAGGAGATGCCGGGGTAGCCGCCGATGGTGACCATGCCATAGCCTTCCTGCCCGTATTCGTCGCCGTGTTCGTTGCGCGGCCAGAGATCGCGATGGCGCTGCAGAAACCAGTTTGGCTGGCACTCGGGGATGAATTGCATGACCACGTCCAGTCCGTTTTGCCGCGCCAACTCCATGAACCGATCGTAATGGTCCCAACCCCAATCGCCTTCCCGAGGTTCAACGCAACGCCAGTAGACCCAGCAGCGAACCAGGCTCATCTCCAGAGCCGCAATCTGCCGCAGGTCGGTTTCCCACACCTCCGGTTCTGGATTGGGCGGGCGGAAATACTGCGTTCCGATCAACATATGCCATTCCGTCCTATAGCAGGCCGATGCGGCGGCTGTGGGCGATCGCGTTGCGCACCATGGTGCTGCCGATGCGCGTGATGCGTCCCATGCAGGTCGCGGTTGTTGTGTGGCCCTGCAGGAAGCTCTCGATCTCGGGGTTGAGGACGCTGCAGGTCAGCTGATCCATGATGCGTGAGGGCAGAGAGGAGCGATGAAGGACCGTGGAAGCGTCCGGCTGAGCGTCCGCGCTGCTGAAGCGGCGCAGCATTTCCTGAGCATGCGGGTGCTCCACCCCCGTGGCATGGAGCGGGAACTCCAGGTGCGTGGTGTCGATGATGCGTTGGCCCTTTTCGCTGCAGATATAGCGAATTACATCCCATGCCTGTTCAGGAAAATAGCTGTAGGCATAGATGCCCAGATAGTTGATGGCCATGGTCTGGAAGCCGCCTTCACCAAGGGGAACCGGCCACATGCCAAGGCGACTGGCCCCCATCTGCTCAAGCCGCGTCTTCCATGGCGTCCGACCGATGCATAGCACGGGGTGAGCGTCCCGAAGATGTCCGACGATGGCCTGCAGGTCAAGTTGGCTGCAGAGGGGGAAAGCCCGAAGTTGCTGGTACAGATCGCGCAGATAGTGCAGGGCTTCGGCGACGAGGTCGTTGTCGAACTGGACACGCTTGTCCGGACCAACGAGTTCGATCCCCCACTGACTGAAGAACGCACGGTAATCGTCCAGCAGCAGGACCGGGCGATCGGCGGGGACTTCCTCACGCAACTCCACGCAGATCTGGCGGAAATCGGCCCACGACCAGCCACGCGAGTAGTCGTAGCCCAGAGCCTCCATGATGGCCTGGTCATACAGCACCACGCGCGCTACATACGAATAGGGTACGACGCGAGCAGCTACCCGGCTGGGCAGATCCAGCAGGACCGCCTGTTCTTCCCAGGGACGATCGAACTCGCTCAGATCCATCAGCAGATCTTCACTCACGAGCCAGTCGATGTTCGCGGGGGAGGCGTAAACCAGGTCCACCGGCAGATCCGCATCCAGAAGGCTGCGATAGCTCTCCTGCGAGACGTTGTGATAGACGAGATCGAGCTTCAGACCGATGTCGCTCTCACTCATGGCGTCGGCCAATGCCGTCCACAGCGGGTTGGTTTCACCAGGCATACTGCAGACCGCGGCCCGCACCGGGGGCCGTTGGACTTGCCCCGAGCGGGCGATCTCCATGGACAGATGATCCGGCGCCTCGTCATCGGTAAGCTGATCTGCCGATTTGGCCACAAAACAACCGATCCCCGGCTTCTTGACGATCAGGCCATCCTGCTCCAGAAGACTGAGCGCACGGTCCACGGTTGCCTGTGAGATGCCCTGGCTGTCCATGAGGCGAGGAATCGATGGAAGGGGGGACATCGCCGCTTTCCCATAGATGTACTCCTGCTTCAGGTACGCCGCTAATTGTTCGTACTTCGTGATACGCATCGATCTTGCCGCCGAACCGTTTTGTCTGGATATGTCCATACTGATAGAGTGTATCGATAATGTGGCCAAATTCAAGCCCTCCACTTGACAAACGGCTTTATTGAATAAGCTTATCGATAAAGAAGGAGGATCGGTGAAAACATTCTTGATCATCTGCCTGTTGGCGGGGGCCTTATGCAGTCGAGCTGAGGCGCCCTATCAGCATCGTGCGATCTTCTGGGAGCCCGCCCCGGCGAATCCGGAGGCGCTGATCTACGGCTTCGACGACGGGGATGTCCATGGTCGGTTCGGCAATGGCCTGCGTCTGACAGCTTCCGAATCATTCAGTGGGGATTGCAGCACCCGCCAGGCAACGGTGGCCTTCAGTTTTCGGCTGGACGCATTGCCAGCAGAAAAGACCCCACTCCTGCGGCTGATGGGAGGCGGCACGCCGCTGACCGTGGCGCTGGACCAGGAAGGGCGCCTGTTTCTGGATGCTTATGGTATACGCCAGGCCGAGACTGTGCCGGTGGTGCTTGCTGGGAGATGGCTGCATCTTGCTGTGTTGACCCGCGCGGCGTACGTCAATCAGTCCTGGCAGGGCGATGTCGAGATCCAGCTCGATGGCGAAACGCTCATTCTCATGACCAACACACCGGGCCTGGTCAACCATCGCAGCGAAACCTTCCGGATCGGCCCGGGGCTCGATGGCGTCATCGACGATGTACGCAGCCTGCGGAAGCCGACACCCTTTTACGCGGACCATCGCGAGTGGGTCGATCCCACGCAACCGCCGCCTTCTGTCGCCGAAGCTGATCGAATCACCCATTGGACGTGCGATGAACCGTCGCTGACCGATGAGTTGCCCGGCGTTTACGGCGGCGCGTTCCGTATCGGAAAGGATATTCCGCCGCTGCGGGAGACCGTCGAAGTCGCGCCGTCGGGTACGCTGGCATTTTGGCTGCGCCCCATGGATTGGGACAACCTCCATAAGGCGAGTAACTGGGAGAAGGCCGGGTCGACCCGGCTCTTGAGCCTCGGCGACATACTGTCCGTCGCCGCGTTCATCCGCCCTAGAGCGGAGCGAAGTGGCATCGAGCCGCTCACGCCCGGTCGCTGGACGCATGTCGCGATCACGTGGCAGGGCGACGACGTCTTGACCTACGTCAACGGCAAGCCAAGGGCCGCAGGAGGCTTCAGTGTCGTCTGCAAAGCCAAACCGGTCATCAGCCAGGCGGTACTGGAGACTGCGGTCTCCGACAAGGTCTCGACTGCCGTGGACGAGATTCGCCTCTATCGCCGCGCCCTCAGCCCAGCGGAAATTGCCGCGCACGTTCCCCTGGTGGAAGCGCCGCCCCCTCCGCAACTCGACGTCCGCGTTGAGAGTAACGGCGTCCTCGGCTGGCTCAAGGTCTGGGTTTGGCCCCTGGAACTGACAGAAACGACCACCGGCACGCTTGAGTTACGCCATGAAGGCAAGGTGCTCGCTCGCGCCGAGCTGACGCTCATCCCCGGCCAGTACGGCTTCGCCCGGCTCGAGACGCAGCCCTTGCCCTTCGGCAAACTCGAGGTTGTGGTCGCGGCCGACCACATCGCTGGCGGCACCACCTTCACGCGTGAGAAGCCACCCTGGTACGACAATAACTTCGGCGTCTCTGACAAGGTCATGCCCGGCTGGACGCCGATCGAGGTCGACGGCAACACCGTCCGCATCAGCCGTCGCGAGATCACGCTCGCCGGCAGCGGTTTCCCAGAGCAAATCATGTCCGTCGGCAAACCCATCCTCGCCGCGCCCGTGGCCCTGACCGCCGACGCAGCTCTGCAACCGGGTGAGCTGACGATCACAACCCATTCCGAATCCCGTCTTGACTGGCGCGGCACCCTGCGTTCCGACACCTGGCACGCCACGGTCGACGGCTATCTCGAGTACGATGGCATGATGTGGTTCGACGTCACCCTCGCGCCGAACGCCGACACCGCCACCATCGACACTCTGACACTCACGATCCCGTACAGCGAAGACGCCGACGATCTCCACCACTGGTGGAGCGGCGACATGAAGTTCGCCGCCGGCCGCACCTTCCGCCACCTCACCACGACCAACACTGGCGATGTCCTGCCGGAGGGCGAGGGCGTGATTTTCCGCAGCAACGATGCCGAGGCGGTCTTTCTGCCGCCGGAGCTGCGCGGCAGCTTCATCCCGTACGTGATGGTCACCGGTATGGAGCGCGGCATGGCGTGGTTCGCCGAGAGTGACCGCGGCTGGACGCAGTCGACCGAGACCCCCGCCGTCACCGTCGAGCGCCACCACGGCGCCGTGCGCACCGTCCTGCGTATCATCACCGAGCCCGTCACGCTCGACGCCCCTCGCACCTTCGCCTTCGGCCTGCACCCGACGCCGGTCAAGGCCTTACCCGAAAACTGGCGCATGAACGCCGGCCTCGTCACCTATCCCGACGGCCAGACCGGCAACAGCCTCAAAGGCCCGACCAAGGCGACGCATTTCGACCAACTGCCGCTCGACGAAGACTGGGAGGCGGTGCTGGCCCGCGCCTACGGCAAGGACAGCCCCGACGACTTCGCCGGCCGCATGTGGCGTGATTATCAGGGCGAGATCGAGCGCTTCACGGCGTTCTGGGGGCGGGAGCCCAGCCATCTCGAGGTCACCGTGCCCGGCATCTACCTGAACCAGGCGTGGGTGGGCGCTTTCCCCGAGCATAGCGAGGAATGGCAGGCCACCGTCTACCGCAACCGCGGTCCATGGGCAACCTACACCGATGCATTTCAAGACTTCGCCGCCTGGGCGCTGACCCAGTGGATCGTGCAGACCGACGGCTTCGTCCGCGGCACCTACATCGACGACACCTGGCCGTCGCCCCAGCTCGAAGGTCCGTGCACCTACACATTGCCCGACGGCCACCTGCAACCCGGCTGGCAGTGGCGCGCCTACCGCAAGCGCTACAAGCGCATGCGCCAGATCTTCCTCGACCACGGCATCGCACCGCAGCTCATCGCGCACCATACCAACACTTACTACATTCCGTATATGAGCTTTTTTGACGTCGTTTACGACGGCGAATGGCTCTACACGAAGCACCCCGAAACGAAGACCTTCCTCGACAAATGGTCGATGGGGCGCCTTCGCTTTGCCCATCACGCGAAGTGGGGCATCATCACCGCCTGGCTCAGCTGGGGCGGCGCGGAGGAGGCGAACAGTCGCAAGCAATTCCCCGAGTGGGGGTATCGCATGGATCGTGCTTACGTCGCGGCGCTGGCGGTGCACGATATCAAATGGCGCTTCAACACCGACAACATCTACGACCGCCCGAGCGTCTTCCATCGCGAATTCGGTCTGCGCGAACCGGACACCGCGTTCATCCCGTATTGGGACGACCACGGCCTTGCCACGCACAGCCACGACGAATTTTACATCAGCGCCTGGAAACGCCCCGGCAAGTGCCTCGTTATTCTGGTCAACGGCGGCGATGAACGGCTCGACGCCAAGGTGAAGCTTTCTGACGACGTCATGGGCTTGTCCGGTACGTTGAAGGTCACCGACGTCGACCCCACACTCATCCGCAGCTTCGAGACTGAAACGCCGAAGCCAAAGGCAGAGCTCATGTCCATGCTCGATGACGCCATCGACACTGAGCCCCGCAACAAAGACGCCGCCTTCATCTGGCAGGACGGCGTCCTGACCTGCCCCGTGCGAAGCGACGATTTCCGATTATTCATCTTTGAGGAAACACCATGAACACCATTCTCATCATGACCGATCAGCACCGCTGGGACTGCCTCGGCTGTTTCGGCCATCCCTATGTGCAAACGCCAAACCTCGACGCTCTGGCCGCTGAGGGCGTGCGCTTCACCTCGACGTATGCGGCCACCGCGCCCTGCGGCCCATCCCGCGCCTCGCTGTTCACAGGCAAGTACCCCGACGGCCACGGCGTTACCAAAGGGATCGACGATTTCGACCCGCCGGATCAGCGCTTGCTCACCGATCACCTGCGCGCCGCGGGTGTCCACACCGGCCTGGTCGGCAAGCTGCACCTGCACCCGTTCCACCGCGATTTCGGCTTCGACACCTTCAAGCGCAGCGACGCCTTCTACACCAATTACCTGCCCGCCGAAGCGGAAGAATCCGCCTACCTGCTCGACATGGAAGCGCGCCACGGCAAGGACTGGGTCGACGACAAAGTGAAGCAATTCGGCAACAACGAAGCCGCGTACGCCAATGACCAATGGCGCTTCATCGTCGGCACCAACGTTGTCGACGAAGCCGATCACCCAACCACCTGGACCGTCGACGAGACCATCCGCTTCCTCGAGAACCCGCCGGACGCGCCCTTCTTCCTCAACGTCTCCATCTACGGCCCGCACCAGCCGTATGCACCCCCGGAACCATGGGCGAGCTTGATCGATCCCGATGGCATCGAGTTGCCCGCCAGCTTCCACACGTCCATCGAAGACAAGCCGATTATGGCGAACTGCTCGTTCTTCACCGAAGGCCGCAGCCGCCGCAAGGAGCAGGGCTGGGACGAAGCCACCCACCGGCGCGCTCTCGCTGCGTATTACGGCAATATCTCGATGATCGACCATCACCTCGGCCGGCTATTCGAGACGCTCCGCGAGCGCGGGCTTTGGGACGACACGATGATTGTCTTCACCAGCGACCACGGCGATTTCGCCGGACAATTCGGCAACTACTTCAAGAGCCTCGGCTATGAAGGCAGTGCCCACGTCCCGATGATCATCCGCCACCCCAGTTCCCCACGCAACGGCAGTTGTGAAACGCGTCCGGTCAACCTCGTCGATCTCAACGCCACGCTGCTCGACTTCCACAACGCCAATGCAACCGCCGGTGAGGGTCACTCGTTCCTGCCCCTGCTGATGGACGAAAACGCCGCCTGGCAGCCGTGCACCTTCTTCAAGCAATTGACCAACGCCTGCGTCGTGCAGGATCACTGGAAACTCATGCGCGACACTGTCAGGGGCCAGACGGTTTACGAACTCTACGACCTCAGGGAATCACCTCGTGAAGCCGTCAACCTCTTCCTGAATCCGCCAGCCGACGCCCCGCTCGGCGAACTGCGCACCGCTCTCGATACCTGGTTCAGCGAACAATCCAACCGCCGAAATCCGGTCGCCGCATGCAGGTGATAAGATATAGTCTTGTTACCCTCCTTGGATGGATCACCATGAGCACCGCCGCCCCGACCATGCTCGGCACCTTTCTCGAACAGCCGAACGCTGATTGGCACTATCGCATGCCCGAGTGGACACTGACCATGAGCCCGGGAAAATCCCTCGCCGGGCTGAGCGTCGGCGACCAGCACTTCATCCGCAACGACGCGCCCGTCCGCTTTGTCATGGGCGAGGAGACAATCGCCCACTTCCCCGACGTCGCCTTCCTGAGCAACCTCGGGCCGACCCATTTCGTCGGCCAGCACCTGGCGATGAACGACGGCAACTACATGGTGCGCGTCATGACCGACTCGCACGCCGGCAGCTTCACCGTCGCTGGCGTTTGCAACGGCGATCGCGACTACCGCTTCCTGATCCTGCTCAGCGACGACGTCCAGACCATCCGCCGCGGCGCAAAACGCGTCGGCGACCGCGCCCGCGAGGTCGATCTCGAGAAGCTGGAACGCGTCCCCTCCGCCCTCGTCGTCCACCGTGGCGGCGCGGCGGTGCGGGTCGACGGTCCATGCCTCGCCGGTAAGGTCACGATCGATGGCACAACCTGCTGGGCCATCGGCTTCGATTCCGCGGATGTTGCCGATAACAAGCTGACTCTCCACCCCGAAACGCCGTCCGCCGCCAATCTCGTCTACAATCCGCGCTTCGACATCATAAGCTCCGATGATCCCAAAGAACGCACCAACGATAAAGCTGCCGACGGCGTCATTAACCCCGTCTATCGCGCGTCCACCGACCTCGACTTCGGCATGACCTTCGAGTGGCGCGGCGGGAAGCCGTTCACCGGTTTCGCCGATCTGCGCATTGTCCACTCGCTGGGCAAAGACCACTTCAGCCAGCAGGTCACGATCAACGATACCGGCAAGATCCGCGTCGCCTTTGCCCCTGAGTTCTCCATTCCCGGCATCAGCGAGGTCTGGGGGAGACTCTGTGACGCCGATGGCCATGTCATCTGGACGGATCGCTACCGCATGCTTTACGAGCCCGAAGCCTACGAGCCGAACATCCGCCGTCCAGACGACTTCGATGCGTTCTGGGAGGCGACGCTGAACGAGCTGGCGACGATCCCGCTCGACGCGACTATCGAACGGGTCGAGCACTTGCGCGACCACCCGACCCAGGAGGTCTACCACGTCACCTTCCTGAGCTGGAATCGCCAGCGCATTCACGCCGGCCTGATGATCCCGAAGGGCGCCGCCGGCCCGCTCCCCGCCCGCCTCACCGCGCACCCGAACATGACGGGATATCCCGTCAAGAAGAAGGACGGCGTCTACGGCTCCGCCGAGCACGAGCGGACGGGCAACTTCGTCGGCTTCTTCCCCTTCATCCGCGGCTTCGAACCGGATCAGCCCGACATTCCGCAGCACCCGCAATGGTGGGGCGATATGAGCAGCCGCGACGACTATGTGGCACGGAGCTGGTACTGCAGCATGGTGCGCGCCATCGACTACCTCGAAACCCGCCCTGACATGGTCGATATGGATCGCCTCGCCGTCTCCGGCGGCAGCCAGGGCGGGACGCTCGCATTGGTCACCGCCGGCCTTGACAAACGCGTCGACGCTTGCTTCTCCATGTGCCCAGCCGCCTGCCAATTCCACGAAATCCTCAGTAGCTATTGGTCCTTCGGACCCAAGCTCGGCCAGCTTCCCGAAGGCCAGACGCTCGACCATCTCAAAATCACGCTCAGCTACTACGATGCCGTCAACTTCTGCCCGCGCATCACGATCCCCACCTATATCGGCTTCAATGTCGGCGACACCACCGTCCACGCCATGGGGGGCCTCGCCGCCTGGCACAACCTCGTCAACCTCCCCGCCGACCGGAAACACCTTTTCATCGGCTATAGCTTCATGCACGGCGCCCCGGATGCCTACAGCCAAGCCATCGACCACCTTCTTACTACCTGGTGACGTCCCATGAGTAAGCCCCCGAATGTTCTCTTCATCCTGAGCGATCAGCACAACGCAAAGGTTCTGGGGCACAAGAATCATCCCGATGTCAAGACGCCAAACTTGGACCGCCTCGCGACAGAGGGGGTCCGCTTTGACAACGCGATCGTCCAGAATCCAATCTGTACGCCCAGCCGGATGTGCTTCCTGTCAGGACAGTATTGTCACAATCATGGCTACTATGGGCTCTGCGGACATAAGCCGGATGGGTTGCCGACGCTGCTTGGACACGTGCGGCAACAGGGCTACCGCAGCGCTGCCATCGGCAAGATTCACTGCCCCGAGTACTGGGTCGAGGACGACAGCGACCTGTTCCTCGAAGTTTGTGGCGGCTGCAGCATCGGCAGCAACCCACAGTACATGCGCTACGTGGAAAAGATGGACCTGCTGGATGACCTTGAACGTTGCGTCGCGACAAGAGATCCACAGGGCCGTTACCAGTGCCTGGACGGTTTCGCCTCCACGATTCCCTACCGGAGCACGGCCGAAGGTTGGTGTGTAACGCAATGTGTCGACTTCATGCAGGCATCGGTCGCGGAAGGGCGCCCGTTCATTTTGCATGCCAGCTTTCCAAAGCCGCACCAGGTCTATGCGCCAGCGCAGGAATTCTGGGATATGTATGACGAGCAGAGCCTTCACTTGCCGCCCAATGCGGACTATGAGATGGAGGGCAAAGCTCCGCACCTGATCGAGACGGCAAAGAGTTACCGCGATGGCAAGTGGACACGCTCGGCGCCGCACACGTTCGAAGCGGGACGTCTGCGAAAGCTCAGAGGGTATCTCGGCTGCGTCAGTCAGGTCGATCACGCTGTGGGCGAGTTGCTTGACTGGTTGGACGCCAACGGACTTGCGGATAACACCATTGTCGTCTACTCAAGCGATCACGGCGACTATGCCTGCGAACACGGCATCATGGAAAAGGCGCCGGGCATCTGCTCGGATGCCATCACGCGGGTTCCTTTCATCTGGCGCTGGCCGGGTGCCTGCCGCCCAGGAACGGTTGTCGACGAAGTCGTGGAATCCGTCGACCTGTGCAACACGATCTGCAGCCTGATTGGTCTTCCCGCGATGGAGAGCTGTGACGGTCGCGATCTTACTCCTCTGCTGCAAGGAAAGGCGCTGGACAAGGATGCCCTGGGGCTGACGGAATTCGCCTGGAGCAAGAGCCTGCGCCAAGGATCGTACCGTTACGTCTATTACCCCAAGCAAATGTTTGCCGTCGACTATCCCGACGGTTTCGGGGAGTTGTATAACCTGGCTGACGATCCATGGGAAAGGCGCAACCTCTATTTCGATTTGGACCATGCCGACAAGGTTCGGGAAATGGAGCGGCTTCTGTTTGACCGGCTGGTTACGACCACGCGCCCGGCAACCGCGTTTGCCAACTACTCCGATCGCGCGCCACAGCGGCAGTTCCGGCACGGTCACTTCATCAACCGAGACGGGAAAATCCACTATGGCCTTCTTCAACATTCGCCCCAAATCAACTATCTATAGGATCAAATCTGTATGGAGTATTGGCTGAAATCAGAGGCCTTTGTGGTGAAGGTGGAGGCAACTGATGGGCAGTTGCTGGTCCGCCTGCGCGATGAGCGGTCGGGGCGGGAGTGGCCGAAGGTGCCATTGCTGGCGCTGGAGATCCACGACAAGGCGCTGCGCCGCGAGGAGCGGTACGAAAGACTGAAGGTGATGCTGGCGGAGGAGGCAGACGGCGAGTTGCACATCGTGGTGCGGATGCCGCGTTGCGACATCGAGGCGGGCGTTTGGCTGCGTCTCGAGGCGGGCGAGCTACGGGTGTCGTTGCCGATCATCGAGGTCTACGAAGGCGCGCCCGGGATGTTCCGGTTGTTTGCGGTGGATCTGCTCCCCGGGCTGATGCGGGTGAGCGGCGCCGGCGCGAAGCTCGTGCTGCCGCTGAATACCGGCTTTGTCTGTGACCTGACCGAGGCGCCGGCGTGTCAGGACCAGTTCCTGATTTACGGTGAGCAGCCGCGCTGGGAGCTGACTCCCACGCTGCCGTTCTGCGCGGCCCACAATGCCGATGGCGGCCTGATGGCACTGGTGCGGGAGGGGGCATGCGACGCGCGTTGTCAATTCAATGCCGATGGCGACGGTGGCGGCGAGACAGGCTTTGCCATGACGCTCCGGCGCACATGGGTAGATCCGGTCGATCACGTCTCGCGCGAGATCCGCATTGTCCCACTTGCGGCGGCGGATGACCCGGTGCTGGCCTGTGCCCGACGCATCCGTCGTCATGTGATCGATGACCACGGTAAGAAGACTCTGGAGGCGCGCGCGACGGAGTCGCCGGAAGTGGCGTACTTGCTGGAGGCATTCATCATGAAGCTCTTCTACGGCGTCCAGAACGACGGCTACATGATGCAGGGACGAGAGAACCAGGCGCGCTTCAAGCTCTGTATGACCTTCGACGAAGCAAACGCGGCGTTGAGGAAGCTCTCCGATCTCGGCGTCGACAAGATCCTCACACAGAGTGTCGGCTGGAACGCTCGCGGGCACGACGGCCTGTATCCTGAGCGCTTCCCCATCGAGCCGCGCGTCGGCGGTGAGGCTGCCTTCCGCCGCCTGATCAAGCATGGCAATGCGCTCGGTTACCACATGCAGATCCACGACAATTTCATGATGAATAACCTCTCGAGCCCGGCATTCGACCCAGATCTGGTTGTTCAGGACATTTACGGCGAGCCGCTGATCCAGGGCCATTGGGCTGGCGGCCCGGAATGCGGCAGCTGGGGGCTGGCCCTGCCACACGAACGGCTCGGCGGGCACATGGAGCGGATGCGTGAGTTTGGGCTTCGCGGGATGCTGTATGTCGACTACATGCAGAAGCCGCTCGAGGTCAACTACCATCCCAGACACGGCGGGCCACGCAGCGATTGCTCGGCGGGCCAGGTGCGTATTGTCGAAGAGGCACGCCGCGTATTCGGTGCCTGCGGTACGGAATTCGGCTTCATGCCGTGCGCGGTGGCGGCGGATCACATCGCGACCTGCGGCGAGCCGTGGCACATCACGCACTGGAAGCCCGACTGGCCGATCCACAGCCTGCTCGCGCACGGCGATGTGGTACCGATCTGGCAGCTCGTCTTCAGCGGCCTGACCGTCTGCGAAGCGCGCGGCGGTGTCTCGTGGGCGAACGTCCAGGAATGCGTCCTCTTCGGCCGCGTGCCACGCGATGAATGGTCGACTCGCCCCGGCGTCATGCCAGTCTTCGACGGTGACCGTGCTGCCCGGCTCAAGGCTGTGTACGATCTCTGCATCACCCGTTTCGGGCATCTCAAACGCATGGCAATCAGCAGCTTCATCCAAGACGGTGATAAACGCCAGACCACCTTCGATGACGGCACAACCGTCGTCGCTGACAGCGCCTCCGATGAGCTCATCGTAAATGGCGACCGCGTCGCCTGTCCCACGATCTTGAACCCCCAGACATAAGAGACCAACATGACCCACCCGGGCCGACTCCTCACCTGCCTGGCACTGGCGCTGACTGCCTTTGCCGATGAACCTGAGCAAACGCCGATTGCGGCCACTTTCTCGACACCAACCGTCGTCGTCCCGCATGTCGCGACACTACCGAAGATCGACGGCATGGTGGACGACGCGGAGTGGATCGGCGCTGTCTCGCTGAATCTCCTCCGCGCCCGCCGCGGCCAGCTTTCGGCGCGCCCGACGCGCTACTGGCTGTGTTGGGACAAGGACAACCTCTATATCGCCATGCGCTCATGGATGCGCAAGGGCGAGCGCCCCATCCAGAGCTTCCGCGGCGAGGGCGGCGATCCGTTCGTGGTCATGGACGACAGCTACGAGTTTTACTTCGACACCGGGGGCAAGCTCGCCGGCGGGCTGGCCGCGTACATCCAGTACATCGGCAACTACGCCGGTGAGAAGTACGACGCCGCGTATCTCCCGGAAGTCGGCACACGCCGCCTCTCCTTCGAGACCGGGTGGACGCCGCACAGCCGCATTACAGAAACACCGGACGGCCGCGCCTGGGAGATGGAAGTGGCGATTCCGCACACCTCGATTCTCTCGCCCGAGCCCTTCCGGGACGGGCAGGAAATCCGCGGCCTGCTCGCCCGCAACTTCAAAGCCCATGGGAGCAGAACAGCATCGAATCGGCAGAGGTCTTCAGCAACACCGCAACCTACACCAAGTTCGTCCTGAAGCAGGACATCCCGGCGCTCCATGTGCTCGATGTCGTCGACCGCGATGCCCAGACGCTGGGGCTTAAACTGGGGGCATTCGGTAGCAAAGCAACGATCAACTGGCAGTTTCAAAGTGACAGCGGTGTCGACAAGAGCGGCTCGTTTGCCCTCGGGGGCGGGGAATTCATGCTCGGTGTCGACACTCTCGACCTCGATACCTTCGGCCAAGGCGATTTCCGCCTCAACGTGACCGTCGGCGAGACGCTGCTGCTGGATTGGTTGGCGAGCCGCGGTATCAGCCAGCCCGATATCGCTGATGCCACCTTTGATGACGATCTCGGCGAGCAGGTCAGCCTCTCGCTCGTCCTCAATCCGGTGAAGGACTACCTGCGCGTCAACGGCGATTTCATCAACTTCGACGCCCGCGATGAGATCGCCACGACCACCGTCACGGTCAAGACCAAGAGCGGCAACGCCGTCGCTGACGGGCAGTTCGCGATCGACGAGAACGCCTTTGTGCGAGAGGTCATTCCGCTGCCGGATCTGGCGCCGGGCAAGTATATCGCCAGCCTCGTCTGCATCTCCGCCGACGGCACGGTCGTGGTCGAGCAGGTGACGGAATTCGAGAAGAAGGATCATAAGAAAGAATTCCCGTGGTGGAAGACGGGCAAGGGCAGCATCGACCGTGTCATCGAGCCGTGGACACCAGTTGAGCTGCGCGACGGCACCTTCAGCGTCTGGGGGCGCAGCATGACCGTCGGCGCCGCCGGCCTGCCGTCGTCCATCGTCGCCAACGGTGAGAACCTCCTCGCCGCGCCCATCCGGCTCGAAACCGGTGAGGCCACCGCCTCCGGCAAGCCGAACCTGCAGACGCTCTCTGAAGCCGATCACAAGGCCAGCGTCAACGCCACCAGCGCTCTCGGCAAGCTCAGCGTCAGCAGCGACATCTCCGTCGAGTTCGATGGTATGTACAAGATCACTATGACCTTGACGCCCGAGGGCGAGGTAGCCGTCGACAACCTTCGCATGGTCGTCCCGCTCGCCCCCGAGCATGCGCACTACCTCTCGAGCTGCGGCGAAGGCATCCGCTGGGGCTACAACCACACCCCGCTCAGCAACGAGCAGGGCGAGCTCTGGAACGCCTATCGCATCGATGGCCAGCGGATGACCGTCGGCTCGTTCGTGCCGTACATCTGGATCGGCGATTCGCACCGCGGTCTGAGCTGGTTCGCCGACACCGACGCCGGCTGGGTGCCCTCCGACGAGGCCCCCGCCATCACCGTCCGCCGCGACAGCGACCAGAGCGTCGACCTGATCTTCAATCTGATCAGCAGCCCCTTCACCATCGATGCACCGCGCACCATCACCTTTGCCTTCCAGGCGACGCCGGTGAAGCCGCTCGACCCGCATTGGCGCCAGCGCATCTATGACTTCGGCGACTCCTTCCAGGACTGGCAGTCCGCCAAGACCATCAACTCTACGCGCATGCTCTCGCCCGTTCCGTGGAGTTACGATCCGGAGGCCACGCGCAAGCAGGTCGAGCAGTACCGCAGCCGTCCGCGCATGCTCAGCCTCTACTCGCAGCCGGCCATCCCCTACGGCCGCCATAATGAGACCATCCATCACCGCATTCCCGAGGCGCGTTACTTCGCCGAACATTGGAACAGCAAGGGATCCTGGCACATCTTTTACGACGACTCGCTGATCGACTTCTGGATCTACAAGCTTGACGAGTGGATCACCCAGTGCGATATCGACGGTTACTACTCCGACAACGTTTACCCCGCTGTCTGCCATAACGTCGAAGCGGGCCGCGGCTACTATCTGCCCGACGGCCGCGTTCAGCCGGGCTACAACATGTTCGGTATCCGCCGCTACTTCCTGCGCATGCGCGCCGTCTTCGCCGAGCACGGCAAGCAGGGCTGGATCGTCACCCACATGACGCACAACCCTGTCGCTCCGTGGCTCGGGCCGATAGACATCGCGCTCGACGGCGAGGATAACCCGGTCACCGCCCAGCAGAACCGCACGTACCTCGACGCCTGGCCGCTCGATCGCCTCCGTGCTCTGGTGCCGCATGGCATGGGTGTCGCCGTCACCTATAAGACGGAATTCACCAACGCCCGCCACTGGAAGGACGGCTTCCGCTACACCTTCAGTAACCTCTGGCGCTCGTACGTTGCCGGCATGCAACTTCACGACCTGCTGCCGATGACCGGCTACCAGATGCCGGAAGCGTGGTTCCAGGCACGCCACCGCTTCGGCTTCAACGAGCCAGGCACGCGCTTCATCGGCTACTGGGAGAAGCATCCGGCAATCCAGTGGGACAATCCGGATGTGCAGATCTCCGCCTGGGTGCGCGATGGCGCGGTCATGCTCATACCCGTCGCCTTCACCCGCAACCGATCCGCCGTGGAAACCACCGTCACGCTCGATGCCCAAGCCCTTGCCCTGCCGCCAGTTGCCCATTGGCGCGTGACGGACGCGGAAGCGATCGCCACCTACTCCTACATTGACGACGATGGCAAACCGGTTAATGTCTACCCGGACCGTGAACAGGTGATTGATCTCCACGTCGACGGTACAATCACGCTCAAGGCGTCACATCATGACTACCGCATGATCGTCATCACGCCAAACCGCCACCATCAGCCTGTCAAACGTGCCCTGTGAGATGATGGAGGGGCAGCAGAGTTCACGCAGCCAGAGTGGGGAACTGCCAAGGTCTAGGAGAAGCTTGATCAGCGGCTGTGGCGCCAGGATCTCCTGGATCTCCGGTGACTTCAGCAGAGTCAGGTGTTGTCCTTTTCCAACCACTTTAGTTCGGATCCAGAACCGGCATTGACATCGGCACTGCCAATCGCATCCCGCTGTTTCTCATCGGCTTTTTCTACTGACACTGTCGCCTGATTCGAGTTTTTCTCCGACCGGGCTTGACGAATGTAGTGGATTGTTCTAAGCTTATTAACATCCCACTACAATAATGGATGGCCGCATGGTTCCGATCATTACTGCTCCCCCGAAATCCCACCAGGTCGCCGAGGCGATCCGCCGCGAGATCACCGCTGGCAAGTTGGAGCCCGGCGACCGCCTGCTGACCGTGCGCCAGTTCGCGGCGCGCTTTCAGGTGAGCAACCAGGTGGTGCAGAGTGCGTTTGGCATCCTCAGCCAGGATGGGCTGATCGAGTCGCACGTGGGCCGCGGCACCTTTGTCGCGCACCTGCCGAGCGACCAGACCCGCCGCAGCGTCGTGATGATCCTTGACGGCACCCGCGACCCGCACACCCGCCTCCCTGTCCTCCTCTCTGCCGAACTGCAGCAACGCCGCCTGCTCAGTCTCCTGCTCGACACACGGATGACCGCCGACGGGCACGCCCAGGACGAGATCCGCCAGCTCCTGCAGTCGTGCCCGCGCGCCCTCATCCTCGATGCTTACAGCCTCTTCAATCCGGAACTACTTGACTACCTCAGCCCGCGCACCCACCTCATCGTGGTCAAGCGCCACGAGATGGAGCTGCCCGGCTCGCCCATCTTCTATGCGTTGATCGATTACGTGAAGGTGGGGCGTTTGGCCGGACAGTATCTGCTGGAGTGCGGCTGCCAGCGCATCGCCATGCTTAATTTCGAGCGCCGCCCGCGCTGGACCTCCGACCTGCTCGCCCACGGTCTGGAACAGGCACTCAGCGAAGCCGGTGCCGCCCCCTGCCGATTCCTCGACCACCTCACTCCGCCCGAAGAGCTGACCCAGATGCTAGCCACCGAGCCTGCCGACGGCATCTTCTGCCACGCCGACCACATCTACGACCGCGTCAAGCGGGCGACCCGCCAGTTGGGCCTCCGCCAGGGCGAGGATTTCCACGCTGTCGGCTTCGGCAACACCCCGTGGGCGGAGGCCTTCGGCATCACCTCGATCGATCCCCACGAAGACGAGATTGCCCGCATCGTCGCCACCCATCTTGACGAGGGGTTCACCGGTGGGCGGCACATTATTCAACCCACGTTGCATCAACGGTGAGTTCACTGGACTTAAACACGAACCGCATCCTGCAACTGCTCATGGCCATGCTTGCTATCGCATTGGTCGAGCAGAGCCAGAACCCAAAGAGACAGGGGAGCATGCCATGAAACGCCTCAGAGTACGAACCTTCACGCTAATCGAATTGCTGGTCGTCGTAGCGATTATCGCCATTCTCGCCTCGATGCTGTTGCCCGCGCTATAGCAGGCGCGGGAAAAGGCCCGGCGCACAGTTTGTCTGTCCAACCTCAAGCAGTGCTACGGCGTGGCAGCCATGTATGAGGATGATTTCGCACGGCTACCGCAGGTCTATAACACTCTATATGCGGACGGCACGCCCAATTTTACACATCACGCGTCGGACATGCAGCGCTTTAACTCGGCCCACAGCGGCAGGTGGGGACAGATGGTCGTGAACCACAGCAGCGACGCCTGGCGTAGTTTCTACTGCCCCAACCTGGCGCCGTTCCTCCGCAATAAGCCCCGATACTTCACGAACGCCAGCATGGATGCCATCGGCTACATCCCGTGGCAGTGGGCGAAGTGAAGCATCTACAACCTCGAGATCGGCTTGGCCAGCAGATTGCCCTTCATGGGCGACATCACGATGAACTGGGGCGTTCACAGCTACCCTAATGAGAGCAAGGAGGCGCATTTACTCCGCGTCAACGGGCATGCACCCCATTACAACAAAATCGGCAGCAATGCTCTCTATTACGATGGCAGCGCCCGCTGGTATAATTGGGAGCAGCTTGTGCCCTACTACGGCCTTGGCTGGTGGATGTGTCCGCCGAATCAGTGAGCTGCACGCCCGACGCGCACAACCCAGGTCAAGCACAAGAACGAAACCATGATGAGATTCTTGGCACTGATCCACTGCGTCGTGGCCGTCACCTTCCTTGCCCGTTTTCCGGAGACGTTCGTATTGGCTGTGATCTCGGCAAAAGAGGCTGAGTGATTCAAGCTGACGGTTTCACAGACAGAGGATAACATGTTCCGTATCTCTACAATGAGCCTGAGTATTGCCATGCTGATTTGGTTTGCCGCCTCTGCCCAGGTCGTGACCTTCGTGTCGGACGATTTCAGCGCCAATCAGGTGGGTGTGACGACCACGGGCGACACAATCACGCCGAAGTATTCGCGCAACAACACGGTCTGGATAGTGGAGGAGGGGCTGGTGGCCACCGATGGCACGTCTGTCGGCAATCGTGAGCCAACGGCCGGTAGCCTCAATCTCGGTTGCTCCGGGAACACCACCGTCACGCTGCCTTGGGGCGACGTGGACGCCGGACCAGCTTCGATCGAGTTCACGCTGAGACAATCCAATGGCACAAGCGGAAACCATCGCTTTGACCTGACGGTCAAGGATACTACTGGCCATACGTACAGAGTAAGCATGTCGCCAAACCGCAAGTATTTCGGGGCGTCGGACTCAGGTTCGGGCTTCGCCATCCTGGATAATCCACCGTATCTGGTGAGTCTGACAGGAGCGGCGCTCTCTACTGAAGAGCAAGTCCTCAGGCATGAGTTCGACCCGGCCACGGGCTTTGAGCTGTGGTCCAGCGCCCACCCGGAGGCACCGGTGTTGCGCTTCGCCAACGTGCATGACTCAATCGCCCTGCGAAGCATCTCGTTCACAAGTCTCGAACCCTGCATCAGCTGGTTCCTGGATAATGTGACCGTGCGTGCCGACGAGCTGACCGCGGACGAAATCGCGCGCGCTGAAGCGGAAAAGCAAGCTTTGGCTGCCGCCGCGGCTCGGCACGAGGACTTCCGCCGCCGTCACCATGTGCGGAGTCCGCATCCGCAGTGGATGAACAGTCTGCGGCCGGGTGCCGACGGCGGTCCAGCCATGCTCATTGCCGACGACTATAAGGCGCGGTATGTCGTCCTGCTGCCGGCTGAGCCAAGCGCAGGGGAAGAGCTGGCGGCGAAAGAACTGGTCCTTTGGCTGAAGATGATGTCCGGAGCCGATTTCAGCGTGATCACTGACGGGGCGGAGCGGGAGCCGTCGGCCAACGACCACCTGTCGCCGGAAATGGTCGCTCGTGGCTGTTTGGGTAAGCGCGATCACCACCGCGAACGACTCCGAGAACTTTAAGAAACCGACCGTATGGGTTTCCGGACAGGACGCGGTCGGTAGCCACTCCAGGTCGGACAGGACGGGCCTTGATATACGCCTTAGATCGTGCGATTGCGTTCAATCACGGCAAAACCGTACGGATTCAGCTCGATGGTGCCCTCTTCGTTTGATCCATGGGGGGAAGGTTCGGTCCGCGACTCGTCGGTGAAGTTCAGATAGATGATATATCTCTTCAGCGGAATCACCTCCACGCCAGGATCGCTTGGCGGTATGCTCTCGATCCCATGGCGAGAGATAATCCGCGCAAAGAGCGCCCGCTGTGCTGGTTCCTGAAGGAAACAGCCTATCAACCACGCGCTACCGCCAGAATCATGAGATCTACATGTAATCGCAGCCTGGTCGCGATAGTGGCTTTCCGCGTAGGTGGCGATGATCTCGGCGCCGTCCGCATCCAGCCAGGTAAACCAGCGTTCCGCCAGTGTACCATCCAGCTCTGCCAGAGTCGAGCAACGCAGCTTGTAGCGCAGAGGAGGCGCGACCTTTACCGCAGTCATCGCCATGACATCATGCCCGAGATGGGTTGTCTCGTTGTCGATGTCGTTGCGATCGAGGTGACTTTCGCGGATGCTGGCGCCGAACAGATCGACGAGGCCGAGCGGCGCCAGCTCGGTGGCGAGTTGCACCTTATCGGTGTGAGTGAAGCTGATCGGCATGGCAACTACCGTGCCCCCACTGGCCACAAACTGCTTCAGGCGGTCTGCCAACGCTTCATCGATCAAAGGGTGTGAGGGGAAGAAGATCACGTCGTATGCTGACCAGTCTCCACCAGGCGCGGTGACATCACAGAGGACACCGAGGCGGAAGAGGCTCTTGTAGACGCCCTCGACCACATAGAAATAGTCGCTGGGGTGGCCATGCAGGCTTTGCAGCGCCCAGCCGCACCGCCAGTTGTTGACCAATGCTACCCGCGTCGCGAAATCCTGCATGGTGAGGACCGGCAGATCCCGAAG
The DNA here is from genome assembly GCA_041690595.1 of Lentisphaeria bacterium. GTDB lineage: Bacteria > Verrucomicrobiota > Lentisphaeria > JABSQK01 > JAWLHB01 > JAWLHB01. The sequence continues at coordinate 12,782 of JAWLHB010000064.1, read as the reverse complement.
CTGTGCCGCCGCCAATCTGGTGGCCTCCCAGGCACGGGTGGTGCGGTCAGCGGTATCGACCAAGGCCGCCAGCACCTGCTCGGAGCCGCCATGGAACTGGCGCCAGGGGAACCGCATATCGCCCTCCATGCCACGCGCCCATCCTTTGATGGTCTGGAGAACAAGCCATTCGGTGGGAAGGCAGGTGTCGCAACCACTTTCGTATCGCCAGAACTTCTGCTGCTTCAGGTTGCGCATCAAGTCGTCGGCCAGCGCGCCGCCTTCCAGGGTGTAGATCCACTTGTAGTAGTCGTACCCGACGACGTCCAGGTCGCGGCTCATCCGCCAGTAATCCACCATGTCAAAGTTGCCCATGTAGTTAGTGGAGACGACCTTATTTGGGGCTTTCTCGCGCAGGACGCTGAGGATATCTTCCATGAATTCCGTAATGAGGTCGGAGTAGAAATGCTTGAGGTCGTAGATGCTTTCGGGCGACCCGCCATGCTCCCACTGCACTTGCTCCCACTGCGTGTATTCCCGACTCCAGAATTTCAGGAACCAGGCTTCATTCAGGTCACAGATATCCTTTCCGTGACGTTGTTTCAACCAGGCGATCCAGCGCTCGTGCGAATCGACGGTCTTGCTGATATTGAATCCCAGTTCATTATCGATCTGATACCCCCAGACGTTGCCATACCCGCCCAGCTCATCGACGATCCTTCCCGCCAAGCGCCGGCAATAACGGCGATAGGTTCGTGACGCAGGACAATATTCGCGGCGCGTTCCAGGTCGCGAGGAGCCGTTCTGGGTGATCTCCGGGTGCTCAAGCATCAGCCATGAGGGTGGCCCGGCGGTCGGAATGGTCAATTGAACCTGTAGCCCGTGTTCTTCAGCCAACCGCATGACATCATGCGCCCAGGCGAATGTCCAGCGATCGTCTTCGGGCTCAAGCGCCGCCCAGTCAAAGCACAAGAATCGGAACATATCGATACCACAGGCGCGCATGCGCCTGAAGTCACTTTTCCACAGCGATGGAGAGACATGGTATGGGTAGTAGTCACAGGCGAGTCGAGCAAAAGAAATTTTATTCGAAGTCGAGAGTATCATCATAAGGGATTGTTTTGCGGTCAGGGGTTATCTCGCGCCAGTAACGTAGACGGTGGCATGGCTTAGGGTAGAGGAGCGCATCCATATCGGCCTCAGCAAGAAGTTTAAGGTCATAGCTACTTCATGTAAAGAACATGGATCATGAGTGCGGAAGTATCTTTATTCGCTAATGAGAATGATGCCGCCCGCAGGGATTGTCATTTGCGTATTGGCTTGTCTCAGGCCGGGAATCGTGGCGGTGCTGAGGGACGCCTCGATAAGGACATCTGTCGGGTTGTGGACGCGTAAGCGCAGGCTGTCGGCCGTCCAGGCCACGATCTCGACGATGAGATCCGGATGCGTAAAGAAGAGGTTGCCAGCATAGAAATCGACGCTGTCGTCGGTGTTCATGGTGACATAGCCAGCGCCGTGGTAGATGTCGAACCAGTCCAGGTGCTCGCTATCCGCTCGCCAGAGGGCGGCAGGCACATTGGGGTTGAGCCCGTGGATGCGCAGGGGCAGGAAGTAGTTCAGCTTGGCACCGGTTGGGTTTTCGAATCGCCCGGCGACGGCGCCATTCTCTGCGTCCAGATCCGCAATCCAGGCGATGTTGTTGAGCTTGCCTTGCTTCAGGTTGAAGCTGTACGGCGGTTTGCCCCAGAAGCCCATCTGGGTGAGGAACTCAACTTCGCCTTCGGAGGGCGTGGTGAGCTTGTAGTTGTTGTAACGGTAGCTGGTGGCGTTGGTCTGGATGTAGCTGAATTCCCACTGGGTGCCAGCACGCAAGGTCTTGCCCTTGGCAGGAGCTGGGAAGCCGACCCGATCCTTGGTCAATGTCAGGCCGGGGGTGAGGATGATCTTGCCGTTGACATAGGTGCCGACCGGAAGATTTTCAATGTAGGTGTCGCTGGCGATCTGGAAAGGCTCTTTGCCAGGCAGGATGATACGATTGGGGCCCGCTGTACGGAAGGCAAGATAGGGGAAAACCGCACTGTCGATATCGGGCACCGCATCGCGCTTGAGGGTGTAGGTGGAGGTCGCCAGGAGGGCGGCGAAATCGTTGGTGCGTTCAGGGCGGGTATGCCAGGTCACGACATAGTTGTCGAGATAGTGCGAATCCACTACGATGTAGTTCGGAGCTGCATCGCCGAAGACGGTGCCCGTAACGTTGGCATAGTGCTTGGAGCCGTCAATGTCTGTGCGCACGAAATGATTGCCGAAGAAGGGATATTCGAAAATCGGTGCAGGGGCGGTGGGGCTCCATGGGCCGAAGCTTTCCGGTGGCACCTGGAGAGGAATCTCAAGTTTACCGTAGAGCTGTTGCCAGCCGGTGTAAATGCAGCCGATGGGCATGCTGCCGAGCCAGTTCTGTCGGTCGGCGCAGCGCGCCCGGTAGTTGCGGGTGACCGTGCGGATCGGTGGGGAGATCGTCTGCCTGCCTTTGGCATCGGTAGCGACGAGGAGGTAGAGGTGCTGTCCGTCGTGAACACCGTCGAGGTCGGTCGTAAAGGCGGTCGTGCCAGGCTTCCAGTGGCGCACTATCTCGAAGCCGTCGTATAGGACGACGCTGGTCAGCGGCTCATCGCTACGGACGCCGATGCGCATGCGGTAACGATCGCGGTTGAGGTCGGCGCTCATCAGATCCTTGTTGTGGATGCTCCAGCCATCGATAATCGGCCCCTCGGAGATGAAGTAGCGGACCGGCGTCTCGAAGTAATGGCTGTGGGCATGGCGAAAGTAGTCAACAGCATGGATGACGGTATCGCTGGGCATGATCTGCTGGAAACCCGTTTCAGCGGCAGTTGCGACTTGACTGGGGGCGGTCAGTTCGTGGACGGTAGCAGGAAACGGGTTGGAGTCGCTGGCGGCCTGCCACTGGTAGCAATACATGCCATTGTCGACGCGTTTGCCGGCAGGATCATAGGTGGCGATGGCGATCCCCTGGTAGTGCTTGATCATACGTGGATCCAGCGGGCTGCGGCCAGCGCGATGGTAGACGACAAGCTCGGAAAAGGCGAAGCCGAACGAGAGGTTGTTGGTGCGAAAGATGTGGCGTCCATCATCAGTCATCCAGGCGTGATCGGGCCATTGGCTGGCACCAAGAATCAGGAAGCGAGCGCCCTGTGAATCTCCGATATCGAAGCCCGGAAGGCAACGGAAGGTGTCATCGCTGTTGGCTGCGCAATCGGCGATCAGCTGTTCAAACTCAGCCACCGTCAGGTCCTCGAAGGTGTCCGCGAACATCACGGCGCTGTAGCCGGCAGCCTGGGCGGCGGCACGCCATTCGGCGACGGTGCCGGCGCCGCTGCTGTAGGCGGTGCGCGGCCCAATCAGCGCCTTGAAGTACTGGAGCTCGCCGGTGATCATGGGATCGGGATGGTTATCGTAGATCCCCTTGTCGGGCTCGATGAGTGCACGATGGCGCCAGGTGAGGGGCGGCTCCACGTTGGTCCAGTCGATCATCGGTGTGCCGGTTGGTTTTTGCGGTTCCTCGGGAACCACATCAGAGCCTCCGCCGATGCCGTATCTAGCGCTGTTGGCCGCGAGGAAGCGTAGCGAGCGCTGCAAGATCTCACCGCCTTGACTGGGCTGGTCAGGCTGGCCACTGAGCACCGTACCATCAATCGGGCCGGTCCGTGCTTCGCCGACCCAAACGGTCTCCGGGGGGGCGTAGGCGTGGCTGATCAGATAGAAGGCGTGAATCCCGCAAAGCACGATTTTGCCTTTTCCCGCCGGGCCAATGGCGAGGAGAACCGGCTGTTCAATGCGACGGTCGGGGTAGACATGAACGCTGTCGCTGGCGGAGTACGCACCTGAGTCGTCACCCGCGCTTGCCAGGACACGCCAATCCTTGCCGCTGATCTGAACCGGTATGGTGCTGTAGAGATGATCCCAGCGGAGCACTCGCGTTGGGTACAGAAGGTGCTCGAGGCCCTTGGTGATTGCGTGATCGCCCTGGATCGTAGCATTGGCGAAGTTCTCGCTGTACTCGGCATCAGGCAGTACCTGCAATGCCTCGAACCCGGCGCCGTACGGTTCGAAAAAAGCATTGAAAGTAGCAGCCATAGCACGTCCGCCACCCCCGCACAGCGGTGTGACAAACAGCCCCCCGCCGGCCTCCACATAGGCATGCAATGCCGCGAGGTTAGTATCACGGGTTGCGGCCGTGCTCCAACTGCTGATGCTGTACACTTCCGAGCCAGGCGGCAAGTAAGTAAGAATAACCGCGCCGAAGCCGTTGAGGTAGTCGGCGGTCAGCGTCACTGCATCAAGATCGTGCAGCACCGTGATGACAAAGCCGGCCTCTTCCCAGGTCTGGCGGAGCTTTTTGTCGATGGAATGTTCGGGTTTCCAGCCGTCGCGAATGACCAGGATGCGAGCTGGCTGTCCCATCGGCCCCGCCTGGGCAGCGGCGGGGGGCAGAGACGTGCAGGAAGAGCCGAACATCAGGACGAACACCAGGGCGAGAAGCAGCAAGGCGCGAAGGTGCATGTGGGTCTCCAGAGTTTACGGGGTGGGTAACAGTCAGGGTTTGGCCACGGTGCCGTGGCGCTCGAGCGTGGGGGGACGAAGCTCTCGCGGAGCGGTCCAGTTCTCCGCGGTCACGAAGTCGACTGCTTCACAGATGATCCGCAGGTGGTCGAAAGCGACGCGATCAAGCCCAGTGCGGTGGGCGTTCTCGGGGTAGGTAGGCGCCACGATCCCGATCTGTCCCGGGACATCGTAGCCACATTCCGTGGCTTCACGGCGCAAGCCGTCGCCGTCCGCTTCGTTCAACGCCAGGATGCCGAGTCGACCCTCGGTGCTCTCCACCAGGCGGCGGAAGCTGGCCAGATCCGCGGGCTCACCGGTCTTGATGCGATGGACGTTGTTCGTCTTATCGAAGCCGACACCGTAGTCCTTCAACGCGTCGCGGAAGCCGGCAAAGACGACCTGCGCGGCTGGCCAGGGGCGTTCGTGCGTGGAGTAGACGAGGCGGTTGTAGCCGTGGATCAGCAGGTGAACAGCGGCCATGTAACCGGCCTTGTGATAGTCGGGTAGCAGGTAGCATTGCCGCGGCAGCGACGCGTCGTAATGGTTGATGTGGATGACGCGGATGCCCGCCTCCTGGATGCTGTCGATGAGGTCGAGGTTCTGTGGTTGGATGGGCGTGCAGTTGGCGAGCAGGCCGCGTTGCCGGGTCGTCAGCACCTGTTGCAGCAGCTGCCGTTCAATGGCGGGCTCGTATTGGGTCAGCCCATGCGGAATCGTGCAGAGGATCACCTCGCGCTTGAGAGCGTGGGTCTGCAGCTCGCCGAGATCTTCGCAAGAAAAGTGCTGCATGACGGAGACGACCCGGGCGACATCGCTGCTGCCCTCGGTTTCGGGGATGAAGATGCCGGCGCCTTGGCGGGCCGTGAGGCAGCCGTCTTTGACCAGCACCGCAATAGCCTTGCGCACGGTGTTGATGCTGACCTCGAAGTGCGCGGACATCTCGTCGAGTGTCGGGAGCTTCTCACCAGGGGAGAAGTCGCCTTGGCGGATGCTGCGCAGAAGCTGACCGTGGACGACGGCGACGCGCGAACCCAAGGCCTCAGCGGAAGCGGCTGGCAGGTTGGCGGAGGGAGATGTTGTAGTCATGGCGTTTCTCGGTGGATCAGGGTTTGGGAGATGCGGTAGACGCCCCAGGCTGGCAGGGCAACGCTGGTGCTGCTGTGCCGATCAGGGGGAGCCCCATGAAGTACCTCTACGTCGGCTTCGGGCGGCACGTCAATGGTGTTGTCTTGGAACGTCCACATGACCGTCGTGTTACCGCCTTGCCAGCACACGCCCTGGTCTTCTGGGAGCAACGTACGGTACTGCATAAATGGGCGAGCGGTTTCGTAGGCGCGATTGAGCTCACCGTACCACGCGTCGTACTGGTAGGCCGGGGTGCTCTTCTGCTTCCAGTCGACACAGGCGCCACCGGCGTGAGCTTTGAATTGGATGCGCTGCAGTTCTTCGTCATCCCGCTTGCGAGCGTGGATACCAGCGTTGAAACTGACGAGCATGTCTTCATTGCCGAGGTACCAGGCGAAGTCGTTCTGACCGGGGACAGCGCCTTTCTCCTCTGTCAGGTCGCCGCGTAGATCCATGATGGAAAACTGCGGCATGCCCCAGGGCGACAGCGACTCGTAGCCGAAGGAGCGGATGCCGACCTTTTGCAGGTCACTGTACAGGCGGCCGAGGGCGCTGAAATTGGGGCGCATGCGCTCGCGGTAGTTGACCATGCCTACACCGAGGTTGCTGAACGAGTCGTTCCACAGGTAGTCGAGTCCGCCTTCCTTGTGCCAACGGGTCAGATCGGCGAGCACGGCATCGTAAATGGGCGTATTCCAATCGGCGCTGATCAAGCTGGCAAAGGTGTAGCCGGCGCTGTTGGGGTGAGTCGCTGGGCCCGTAATCTTCCACTCAGGGTGCTCGACAAAGTAGGGAGAACGCGGCGAAAAGTGGGGGGCGAACCAGCTGCCGATCTCCATGCCCAGATCGTGTGCCTTGTCGGCCATATAGCGAAAAGCCTGGATGCCGCCCCAGAAGTCCGAGGGGAAGAAGCGGTGCGTGGCGCAGACGCTGGAGCAGAACATTCCCCCATGCACGCCATCCTCGAGTTTGCACTTGTCCCCCAGTACCGTGACGTCGCTCTCGTGCACGAACTCGCAGTGAAAGCGCTTGATGCCGACTTTGGCCAGGCGCGGCAGGACGAGGTCGCCAATGGCGTAGAGGAGCTCTTCGTGGGGGACGACTTGGCCGCAGATCTTCATCTTCAGGCGGCGTCCCGCGGGGGTATCGACGTACTCGGTCTCGTACTTGAAGGTCACTTCGGGGCGTGCTGGTGTAGGGGCAACATCGAAGCGCTCGCGCAGGGCGCCATAGACGAGCTCGCGCGCCGACCACCAGAGATTGCGCGCGTCATGGTCGGCCAGCTCACCGGCGTGAAAGAGGATCTCCTTGGGGGGCACGGTGACATCGCCTGCCAATGGGAAACGCCACTCGTCAGCAACATGCAGACGATGGTCACCCGGAGGACTTTCGGACCAGCTGCAGACCTGATCCTGCTCAGGCCACCAGGCGAATAGCGCGCCTTGCGCCGAAAACTCGAAGTCGAACGGCTGGACCAATCCACCGCGCACTCCCATCTGGTAGGAGACCTGGCAGGGATCACCATAGCGCTCCAGCGTATTGAGGCAAGTCGTGGTGAAGAGCCCCTCGGCACCGCCCGTGTAGACCGGCATGTTGCACTGGCCCTGCGACAAGACCGTGGTGCCATCCAAGGTGCCGCCCAACTCCCAGGTCCCACGCAGCAGCAGCCGATGAATCTGCCGCGTGTCGCTGCGAAAACGGAACCCCAGGCTGAAGCCATGAAACACCCGCTCGCGAATCGTCCGCGAAACCGGACGCAGACTCACGATGATCTCGTCGACCATCGCTTCCGGGCGGGACGGCACGATCAGCGACTGCTCGTAGTCGTCCATATAGTCACAGCGCCCCCAGTCGCAACCATGAGCATCGAGCACCAGATCAACACCACCGCCCGCTTCGCGAATCTCGCGTCGAACCAGCGTCGTGTAGAGAATACCCTCCGGCGTGTCCAGCCGCAGGGCCAACGGCGTTCTGCCATCACGCAGCGACACACCGTCAAGTTGGATAGTGCCGAAGCCGAGAAACTGCCCCTGAGCATTTTCGTGCAGTTCCAATTCGGCATGAGGTAGTCTGATCACCATTGAGGGAAGGCTCCTGTTGTCGGCTGAAGGACGTCGAGTGTGTGCTCTTAATTTGTGACCATAAGGACAGAATGCAACAAGTGTATTAAAATAATGGATAACTATTTTAAACGTGCTTGACGCCCGTTAATTGGCAGTTATAATAGAGGACGTCGAGAACCTCTCATCGCAGGAGCATAGAGATGAATCCCAGAAATATGAAGATGAAACTGTATCGTTCCTTCACGCTTATCGAGCTTTTGGTCGTGATCGCTATTATCGCCATTCTCGCTGCTCTGTTGCTGCCCGCTCTGTCCGCAGCGCGGGAACGGGGTAGACGCGTTGTCTGCATGAGCAACCTGCGTCAGATCGGTACGGCCAGCGAGATCTATGCCGATGAGCAGGACGATGTCTTGCCGACAAGAGCCTACGGCTATTGGCAGATGATGCCGAGCTATTTCCCGATCGACAAACTGCGGGAGTATGGAGTGACCGGTAAGGTGACGCGATGCCCCTCGGCCGCGCAGACGTCTGCCTACGATTATATGTATCACGGTGGCGGGTACGAACCTGGCGACCCAACCAAGGATCACACGTGGGCCCACCCGATCAAGCGCAATCAACTGGCCGAGCCGACGCGCTGGGCCATGTTCAACGACGTCTATGGCTTGGTTCCCACTCTATACAACAATTGGGTGTGGGAGGGTGCCTCTACCAAGCCCTATCACCCTGATGGCATGAATATGGTGACGGGCGCCCTCACCGTGAACTGGTATTCTTTCAACGACTTGGACTGGAATAAGGGTAATCCCGCCAACGATACCAGCTCGTACTACACACAAGCAGGATTGCTTCACCCAACGGAGCAGCCACTGCATCGCATCATCCGTTTCTATCACACCACATGGCTACCGTCCGTGCCCGCCAATATCTACAGCTACGACGGCAAACTTCTCCTCTACAACTTCGGGAGCGATTAGTGAGCACAGTCAGACGATGGCTACTGTTGGCGGCATTGGCCACGGGTGCGATTGTCCGGGCGGACCCGATGGTGCTGGAGCCCCCTGCACCGACTGCACATGTGCTGTTCTTGGCGGGGCGCGACGGGCTGGATGAGACCATGGCGCGGCGGCTGGCGGAGACTGGCATTGCAACGCATTCGCGCCCCTTGGAGAAGCCACTGAGCGCCGCCTACCTCCGCCTCTTCGAGGCCGTAGTCGTCGTCGACTTTGTCGGACCGCACACACGCTACATTCTGAATGGGGACGATTTCCTCAAGTACTACCGCAACATGCAACGAAACCTGAGCTTGCTGGATGCGTATCTGAGAGAGGGGGGCGGCCTATGGCTGACGCCAACTTTACATGGCGGCGGTGGCACGATATCAGCAGATGCATGGAACCGTTATCTGAAGAAATGGGGGGCGACGATTCTGCCACGGCAAGTGCGCGATGACGCACACACCACCGAGCTAGACAACTATGCCTGGACGACCCAGATCCATCCGCACCCGGTCACCGAGGGCGTGCGCTCACTCCTCTACCCGATCAATCTCATGCGTTGGGACGACGCCTACTCCACCGTCCCCCTTCGCCTGGAGGCTGCAGAGTGGACGCCACTGGTCCGTTCAATGCCAAGCAGCCAGGAAGCGTGGGGCCTGCAATCCGGCTGGATCCCGGTCCCCGAGGCGAGCTCGAAATCCGTGATCGTCGCAGTTCGGCAGGTCGGGAAAGGACGCCTATTGCTATCCTGCATGTCCGACATGTATATATTCAGTCACCCCTTCATGGCCACGGATCAAGAAGGTATCGACGAACGACATACGGGGATCATCGACGGTATCTTTCTGGACAAAGGGGTAGAGAATCACTCCAGCGATGGATGGCGATTCGTGCATAATGGGTTGAGATGGCTGGCGGAAGCTGGGCAGGCCAGCGGCTTTGGCGGGTACAGCGCGGAAACGGCCGCTTCCATAGACCTACCTGCGCCACTTTCTGGGGCGCCTTGGGGAGCCTCCACACCCGAAGCAGCAGCCTTGGAGCCGATCAAGCTCTTTATTGGTGCCCGCAGTGCCTATAGCGATGGCACTGGATCAATCGCCGATTATGCCAAAGCAGCGCGCCGGGCAGGCTATGGTATTTTGGTGATGGCGGAGACCTTTGAGCATACCGATCGGGCCGGCTGGCAAGCCTATCTGAAGGCCTGCGATGACGCCTCGGATGACGACCTGAAAGTCCTCCCGGGCTTCGACATCGGCGATCCCTATAACAACCGCTTTCTCATCGCGGGGACTCGCCACTATCCGCGCCCTTATCAACTCGACGCCGATGGCAAGCGCATCGTCGAAACACCCTATATCGTGCTTGGCTTCGGCAACCACTTCAGTGCAATCCTGCGACCGTCGACCACCCCACTACCCCATGAGCTCTACAAGTTCTACTCCGGTATTGCCGTACGGACTTATCGCGAAGGGAAAATGGTGGATAATGGGCTCCTGGCCTACCAATGGTCGGCGTTCAATTTCAGCCGCCCCCTACCCATCGCTGTTCACGAAACATACTCTCCAGAAGAGCTGGCGACGCATGGTGCAACCGGCCTGCAAACCTATATTCGCGCCGATACACCCGCCAATGCGACACTCTATCTGCGGGCAGATACGCTGGTTTTCTTCAACAATCCTCCCCACTATTTCGTTAGTTCAGGCCCTCTCGTACGGGACTTGAACCGCAATCGCGCCATCCTTACCGCCGCATCGCCGGAAGCCCCAATCAAAGAAGTCCGCTTGATGTCCGACTACGTGGTCTGGAAACGTTGGCTGCACAATGATCAGCGTGTCGAGCAGCCTTACCTCGTCCGCCGCGGTGTCAACACCTATGCGTACCTGCATGTCGTGGACGCGGCTGGCGGAGAAGCGATTACGCCATCGATCGGACAGGTCGGAACGCCCGGCGGTGTCTATCGCTGCAGTGATAGACAGAACTGGCTGGGCGAACCCGGCATCTTCTACACCGGCACCCAGCTGGCGGACGTCAATCCCATCTTGAGCTCACCGGCGTCGAAAGAAGGCGAGGGGATCTTTGCCGCCTTTAATGAGGCCACGGGGGTCAACCTGGCACCGCGTCTCTCCTTCCCCGTTGTCGGCAATGGCCTCACACTGACGCATGCAGATTTGGGCCTGCGATGGTACGATGCCAAGTTCCACGATATCGCGATGGATGCTCGCCCCAGCCACGGCACCGCCCCCTCTCGTATATTTGACGGGTACGCGCGATTCTACAATCACCAGAACATGTTGGCGAAAGAACCCGTCAACACCAACAACATGTACGGCGTCGTCCGCGAAGTGGTATTGCGTACCAAGATCCCGATCGTTCCCGACTGGAATGTCTTTCCCACCGTCTCCATTGTCAGTGTCCAGCCCGTCTGCCTGACCGGGAAACCGGCGGAATACGCCATGCCTGCAGAAGCAGAAAGCGCCACCGCTGCTGATGCTGATGATTTTCTTGACCTCGGAGAAGCACCTGCACCTGCCGCCAATGGACGGCTGACGGAGCCTTACCTGGATCTTCCTGTCGGCGCAGCCGTGGACGACATCATTGTGCTTTCACCAGGGATGCGTGTCAGTGTCCATGGTCGTCTTGGCTTCAAACCACCGGAAACCCACGGCTTGCCCGTCCCCGTCGGCACCGAATTTCGTTGTCGCTACGTAAAGGTGCCGAAGGAAGCCGCGGATTTCTATCGTTACGGGATGGGCTTTGGCCAAGCACCCTATACAATCACGCTACGCGACGGGGAGCCCATTGCCTCTGGCTATGTGCAGCATTTCCAGGCCGAGAATGGTGTGCTGCTAGGCGATGTAACACCTGCTGCAATCATGCCCTTTCGCGTGCCGCTTCGCATCGACGGGCTCCATGCGGGCTGGACGGCGGGGATTATGCGTGGCGATGGTGAGTTCGTGGCGGGGCCGGTCTTTGAGGGGAGCCTCTTCACGCATGCGGACATGCGTGTAGGCGGGGCGCTTTTCGCCGGTCATCCGGTCCAGTGTGACCATCGGGAGTTGCGCCTCGATGTGCTGGCGATTTCGGCGGAGTTGATTCGCGTCGCATTCCATAATCCCACCGATTCGGCGATCACCACACGGCTGCTCATTGCCGACCTGCCTACCATACAGGGCTTCAGCACCGAACCCGTCTCTGTTCCGGCGGGGACCACTCTGCCGCTGGCGAATGTCCTCGAGCTCAAGCCCTGAGCGGCAAAGAAGACGTGTATGGCACGTGCATGCAGGTCATAGCAAGCGAGGGTGGTGAGACATGTGGCTTGTCGCGTCTGGTAGCATCGGTATCTCTGATCCCGGCAGGAAACGTACGGTGGCCCGCGCTCCGACTGTACCCGCGGGTTCAGACCCTGATCCTGCAGGAAGGACGACGAGTGGCCCATTCGCAAGCTCATCGAGCCCATCCGTGTGGTCCCTGTGTGGGAGATTGCGATGAGTGAGTTGGTCGCGCTGGAGGCGCGCAGCGGTGCTGGCTGCAACGCCGCCACCTTCGGCTAAGGCACGAGGGTGGGCAAGGGAGCGTTGCCCAGAAGCTGGGCAGCTTTGGCGGTCCAGGGAGAATCGGGGTAATAGCGGCGCATCTTACGATTCGGGTATATTTCCGGTTGGTGCATCTGGACAAAGTAAGATGGCGTTTTTCCTGTTTTTGGTCGACCAAACCGAGTACACAAGAGGAGCACACGCCGTGGGCATCAAAGTACCATCGAGTTCACCGGACAGCCAGGCCCTTCGCCTGAAGATCAAGACACTTAACCAGCAGATGAAGCGCAGGACTGTCACTGGGGCGGGCCTCAGCCCTTACCTTCTTGCCATATGTCCCTGTATCTGTGGTCGTGCCTGCTGTTGTTAGCCCAACTTCAGCATAAGTGACGGCTGAAATGGCGATTTTTGAGCCTTTTGTGCGGACCACAGGCTCAAGCGGTTTCATTTCTGGCGAAATAGTG
>JAWLHB010000063.1:33331-33631 GCA_041690595.1 Lentisphaeria bacterium | reverse complement strand
CCATTCCTCGGTCCCACGGACAGCCTCCCGATCTCTTCCTGGGCACGCCACTCGCCTGAGTGGCACCTCCTGCGCGTCGCCCGAAAACCTCGGTCCATTACTCGGTCCCACGGACAGCCTCCTGATTTTTTCCTGGGCGCGCCACTCGCCTGAGTGGCACCTCCTGCGCGTTCCAACGGACAGCCCGTGTTCGTCCGTGCCCGAAAACCTCGGTCGAAAGCTCGGTCCCAGCGCACCCATACCCCTCGCTCTGCCCGCAAACCTGGGCACGCCACTCGCCTGAGTGGCACCCCCTGCGCA
>JAWLHB010000063.1:0-33231 GCA_041690595.1 Lentisphaeria bacterium | reverse complement strand
TCGCCCGAAAACCTCGGTCCATTCCTCGGTCCCACGGACAGCCTCCCGATCTCTTCCTGGGCACGCCACTCGCCTGAGTGGCACCTCCTGCGCGTCGCCTGAAAACCTCGGTCCATTCCTCGTACCCACGAACAGCCTCCCAATCTCTTCCTCGGCACGCCACTCGCCTGAGTGGCACCCCCTGCGCATCGCCCGAAAACCTCGGTCCATTCCTCGGTCCCACGGACAGCCTCCCGATCTCTTCCTGGGCACGCCACTCGCCTGAGTGGCACCTCCTGCGCGTCGCCCGAAAACCTCGGTCCATTCCTCGTTCCCACGGACAGCCTCTCGATCTCTTCGTCCGTGTTCGTCCGTGCCTGTCCGTGTTCCCTTCCCGAACCTCCGGCGGCGCTCTCCGAGCGGCGTCCATCTTCGCATCACCTTAGCGCAAATAACCCAAAAGTCAAGTCAGGTGGAATGCTTTATTTGCTTCCTCGGCGGGGACATTATCCACTTGCCGCGCTCCCCCAACAGCATCTCCCCATCATGCGCCGCGCCTACTGGCCGGCTGCTACGGAAGCCCCATGCAGGCAGCGTTGTAGGCGTCCTGGATCTTGGGACGAAGCTCTTCGAGATTATCGAAGGTAACGAAGTAGCCTGCCTGGACGCAGGGTTCGGTGGATTCGATGGGGACATCGGGGATGGAGACAAATACCTCATCCACCCACCGTGCCCGGAGGTACTGCTCGGCACCGTCGAAGCTGGCGAAGGCGCAAAGAAGCACGCGAGGGCGCCGCTCGATCGAGGACTCCATGCCGAAACGGTCGGGATCGAAGGCCACGGTAATCCCGCTCATGTCCACGATAAGCGTCGTCCCCGGATGCTCGCGCAGAATCTGGTCCAGCACGGCGGCCCGATCCTGCATGCTCTGAATAGGTTGCAGGTCGGGGATGGCATGCAAGTCATTCGGCAGACAGACGCCACCGCCGAATGCAGCACACCACTGGAATGAGGCAACCCCACCGCCGCAAGCCTCAAAAGCTTCCTCGAACGCGTCCACACTGACTTGTTGCGGGATTGGGCAGTACTCGTCGATTGACGCGATCAGGAGAACGTGGTCATCGGAGTAGGTGGTGGCAAGATGTTGAGCAATGGCGCGGCACGTCGCCTGGATCGCTTCGGTTTTCCCGGCAATAGCCTCCGGGCTGATCGCCATGGCAGGCTTCATGGTGCCACGGAAAATGGTCCCCGCCGTGGCCGCAAGCGTCATCACCAGGAAGAACATGGCAACATTGCGCCGCATCTGCGTTCGCTTACGGTAGTAGGCTATACAGGCAACGGCGGCTGCACCAGCAGCGACGAGTTCGGTAAGAATAGCTACGAACATGCAACGTCCCTCCCCATAATGTGACATGTGCTTGATGCTGATGTCCGTATAATAAAGTCGGGTCCTGCCAGGTGCAAGCAACAACACAACAAAATAATGGAGTTTTGTGCCCTTGCTTGGAACATCATGGAACTGACGACGGAAAGCTTCAGAAAGAGGCGGAGCGAATGGGCCTCCATACCGCGGATGGAATGGAGACCGCACCTCGAAGTTGCGGCAATGGCCGCAAAGCCGAATATTTTGGCAATGCGAATTGAAACGCAACGTTACCTTTATATACTATGTGAAGCCCATCCTCCCGCTCCGGTCATGCCTACGTGACCGGGCGTAGCCTGCCCATACTCCCTCATTCCTCATTGCCCCGCAGTCACAAACGCCATGCACAACCTCGAAGCCAATCCCATTGCCCGCCTCCTCCGCCGGATCGGCATCTCCGATCTGAGCGATGTCGAGCAACTCAGCCCCTGCACGCGAGACCGCCGGGACATCGGCGTCCTGCGCTGCCGCCAGTCGGGGGTTATCTTCCTTGACGGCGTGGAGCGTCTCTCCCAGGATCACTATGTCGAGCAGGATGGCTTTGCCTATTGGGAAGCCGGCTCGCGGGAAGCTTCCATCGAGGCGACCCGTCCGGACGACCGCCGTCGCGCCGACGCCTTTGGCTCCCTCATCCGCGGCCGCCGCTGGCTCGATGTCGGCACCGGTCCCGGCGGCATCCTCGACATGCTTGCCCCTGAGGCCGCCGAAGCCGTCGCCGTCGAGCCGCAGCGTCAGGTCCGCCACCACCTCAACGAGCTTGGCTACCCCACCTGGGCCTCACTTGCCGACGTCCGGCGGAGCGACCTCGAGGTCATCACCCTCTTTCATGTCCTCGAGCACATGTTCAACCCCATCGAAGAGCTACAGCAGGCACGCCGCTGCCTGGCCGACGATGGGCTGCTGATCATCGAAGTCCCCCATGCCCGCGATGCCCTGATCACCCACTACGATCTGGAAACATTCCGCCAGTTCACCTTCTGGAGCGAGCACCTCATCCTGCATACGCGCGAAAGCCTGCGCGCCTGCGTCGAGGCCGCCGGCCTCCGCGTGGAACGGATCGACGGCATGCAGCGCTATCCCCTCGCCAACCACCTCTACTGGCTCCGTCACGGCAAGCCGGGTGGCCATGAACGCTGGCGCAATCTCACCACCCCCGATCTCGATGCCGCCTACAGCGACATGCTCCGCCAGCAGGACCTCACCGATTCCCTCGTCCTCCATGCGACCAAGTCAGCCTGATTCCCGCCGTGGTGACATTGAAACACAATACCACCTTTGTATACTATGTGAGCCTGTTTGGGCAACTACGGTCATTCTCCAACTGATACGGCATTACCTCAGCTATCCAGCTCCACCCCTGCTTCGACACAAATCTTCCTGAACCTCCTCTTCCTCTCCGCCATGCAGTCGAACACCATGCACAGAACCCTCTTTATTATTCCGGCACGCGGTGGCAGCAAAGGCATTCCGCGCAAGAACCTGTGCCTGGTCGGCAACATACCCATTATTGGTCGCGTCATTCTGGCCGCTCGGAAGACGCTGCACCGCCTGGGAAATCAAGGTGATGTGGTTGTTTCCACTGATTGTCCTGAAATTGCCCAGACTGCTGAGCGATTCGGTGCCGAGATTCCCTGCCTGCGTCCTCAAGAACTCGCCCAGGATGATTCCCCCACCTTGCTCGCGGCTATTCATATGGTTCAGAAGCTGCGTGAACAAGGGCGTGTTTATACAGAAGTCATCCTCCTTCAGCCGACCGTCCCCCTCGTGCTTGTTTCCGATATTCTCGGCAGTATCGACAAGTTCAGGCGAGGGGACGGGGCTCCCGTCATTGCGATGGTTCGTCCCTCCCATGGCAGCAACTGGCTCTTTCGCATGGATGACGCCGGTCACCTTTTCCACGTAACACCCCAGAGCCTCCGCGTTCAACGTCAATCTCTGGATGAGGAATTCGATCTTGCCGGCAGCGTCTATGTTTCCACTGCCGAGTGGATTGAAGAACAACCTCATTGGCTTGTTCCGGGCCGTACGCGCGGGTACGTCGTCAGCGACACTGCCGGCATTGACATCGATACTTCACTTGACCTGCACATCGCCAATGAGGTCTGGAAACGACGCCTGCCGTGGGAACGCAATGATCGTGTCATGGTCATTGCCGAGGCTGGCGTTAACCACAATGGCGACATGGGGCGTGCCTTCGAGATGATCGATGCCGCGGCTGATGTCGGAGCCGATGCAATTAAGTTTCAGCTCTACCATACCAGCGAGCTTGTCGCCAAAGATGCACCACAAGCTGACTACCAGAGACGCAATACCGGCAAACAACAGTCCATGGACAGCTTGATCCGCAAACTGGAACTGTCCTGCGACCAACTTGGCCAATTGGCGGCACGAAGTCGTGAGCGAAACCTGCAATTCTCCGCCAGTGTCTTTGACGATCTTGCTGTTGAGGAGTTGGATCGACTGGAACCGGATTTCATCAAGATTCCATCCGGTGAGGTCACCAACATTCCACTTCTTGAGGCCGTGGGGCGCCTGTATCGACCCGTTATCCTCTCCACGGGAATGTGTACTCTCGCTGAAGCCGCCACTGCTGTCCATATCCTCACCCATGCTGGCAGTGACGGCATCGCCGTTCTGCAGTGCACCAGCGACTATCCGGCCGCACCCAGCTCGATCAATCTTCGCGCCATGCAGAATATGGAGCAGGCGCTCTCCGTACCGGTTGGGCTCAGCGACCATTCCACAACATTCGAGATTGCGGCCGCCGCTGTCGGCATGGGCGCCAGAATTATCGAAAAGCACTTCACCATCGACCGAACTCTTCCAGGGCCGGATCATGCATCCAGCTTTGATGTTGAGCAGTTACGACAATTCATTCAGGGGATTCGCAACGTCGAGGCTGCTCTCGGCACATCTGTCAAGTCCCCTCATCCGAGCGAACTGGACACCGCTCGCGTCGCCCGTAAGAGCATCGTTGCCCGGCACGATCTCGCTTCCGGTACGCACCTTACTCTAAAGGACCTTGCTCTCAAGCGCCCGGGCACCGGTTATCCTCCCTCCCAGTTGCCCTTTCTGGTCGGTCTCACCCTGACTTGTGACGTCAAGAGCGACACAATCTTGACTCCCGAGATGTTCCGATGAAGCGCCTGTGGATTACCACCACCAACCGTGCTGACTATGGGATCTACACGCCTCTTCTGCACCTGCTCAGGGAGACGGATGAGGTCAAGCTGGCGCTGCTGGTCGCCGGTAGCCATCTCTCGCACCAGCATGGTTATACGGTCAGCCGCATCGAAAAGGACGGCTTTCGCATCGCCGCCAGAGTCGATACCCTCAATGCCTCCAGCTCCGCCGCGGGCGTTGCCCATTGCATCGGCTCCACCGTCAGTGCTTTCGCCCAAGTCTTCTCCATGGAGCGGCCAGACCTGCTCGTCATCCTGGGGGATCGCTACGAAATGTATGCCGCCGCCGTAGCGGCACTGCCGTTTCGAATTCCCCTGGCACACATTCACGGTGGAGAACTGACCCATGGCGCCATTGATGATCCGCTGCGTCACTCCATGACGATCTTCAGCCATCTCCACTATGTCGCCACGCAGGAGTACGCTCGGCGGGTGCGGCAGTTGGGAGCCGAAGCAGAGCGAATTCATTGCTGTGGCGCCTTGAGCCTCTCGCATCTGGCCAATCTCTCGTTCATGGATCTGGACTCCCTTGAGACGGATCTTGGCATCGCATTGCGTCCGGCTCCTCTCCTCGTCACCTTCCATCCTGAAACGACAAGTCCCGACGCCGCTCTCGATCAGGTCGACGCGCTCCTGAAGGCGCTTGAATCCCAGCAACGACCCATCATCATCACCGGCACCAATGCCGATACTGGCGGCGGCATCATTCGTCTTCGTCTTGAGCAATGGGCGGCGGACAAGGCACACGTCAGGTTGATCGAAAGTCTTGGGCAGCTTCGCTACTTCAGCATGATGCGCATTGCCGCCGCCATGATTGGCAATTCTTCCAGCGGCATCATCGAAGCCGCATCCTTTTCCCTCCCCGTGGTCAACATCGGCTCCCGCCAGGCCGGGCGCGTTCGCGCTCGAAACGTTCTCGACATCAAGGCCAACCAACCTGCTATCGAGTCCGCCATGGCAACGGCTTGTTCCGACCCCTTCAAGGCATCCCTCGCTGGTCTGGAAAACCCATACTTTCAGGCCGATACCGCGCAACAGATCTGCTCCTCTCTTCTGCATCACCTGCAGGCGCCGGAGAGCCTCCTCGACCAGAACTTTCACGATGTGGCCTTCGCGTGAGTAATCATTCCTTGATCGTCATCGGTGGTGGTGAACATGCCCGGGTTGTCATGGATGCCGCGGAAAGCTCCGGCTGGCAGCTTCTTGGCTACCTGGCCCCTGAACCCAATGCATCTACCGAAGAGCGTTTCCGTGTGCCGCATTTGGGCAACGACAATGACCTCGAACAACTGCTGAGTCGCCATCCCTCCGCCCAGATCATACTCGGCATGGGCGCTCCTCTCGATCGCCGCAAGGGCATTGTGGAGGCATTCGACATCCCACAGGATCGGTGGGCCAAGGTCATCCATCCCACTGCCACGATCTCCCCCCACGCCACGGTGGGAGAAGGCGTCTTCATCGGTGCCCGATCAGTCCTCCAGGTAAACTCGAAAATCGGCTGCCATGGCATTGTCAACACCCAGGCACTGATTGAGCATGATGTTCAACTTGGCGATTACAGTCATATCGCTCCGGGGGCGCTGACCGGCGGCGGCTGCCTGGTAGGCAATTGCACTCTTATTGGAATTGGCGCCAAGCTGCGCGATCATGTTCGCGTCGGCAACGACTGCACCGTTGGGGCAGGCGCCGTCGTCATCTCCAACATCGCTGATGGCCTGACCGTTGCAGGAGTACCGGCTGTCGTCATCCGACCGCGAAATAAACTCAATCTGGACGGCCTGTGCATTCCACCTACGACATCGCTCTTCGACGCTGTCGCTGTCGTCGCCAGGGAAGGTGCCCTGATTGCCCTCGTTGTCGATGAGCAAAAGAAGCTCCTGGGCGTCTTGACCGACGGCGACATCCGTCGAGCCCTGCTCGCCCAACAGGACTTCAGCATTCCCGTCGCCGCCATCATGTCGGCCAACTTCATCGCGGCTCGCGAAGCGGTCTCCCGTGCCAAGGCGATCGATCTGATGCGGGCCCATGAGATCGGGCAGTTGCCCGTGCTCGACGACAAGGGCAGAGTCGTGGGCCTGCATTTCCTCGGCGGCTGGCTCGGCAGCGGCATGCTCGATGTCGCCGCCGTCATCATGGCTGGCGGCAAAGGCACCCGGCTTCGCCCCCTCACCGAGACCATTCCCAAACCCATGGTGCGGGTCGCCGGACGGCCGATACTCGAGCACATCATCCTCCACCTCAGCGGCAGCAACGTGCGGGATATTTACATTGCCGTCAATCATCTCGGCAATGTCATCGAAGACTATTTTGGCGACGGACACGATTTCGGCTGCCGGATCACCTATCTGCGCGAAGGGCAGCCACTTGGCACCGGGGGAGCCCTCAGTCTGCTCCGCGATACCTGGCCCATAGACAGACCGCTTCTCGTTCTCAATGGCGATCTGATCACGCAGGTCAATGTCGGCGATCTGGTCGATGCCCATGTGACTGCCGGCAACCTGATTACTGTCGGTATCCGGGATCATGCTGTCGAAATTCCCTATGGCGTCATAGAAGTCGATCGCCAGCGGGTTGTTCAACTTGTCGAGAAACCAACCCATCATTATCTCGTCAACGCCGGCATTTATCTCCTGTCGCCAGCCGTCTTGGACCATGTTCCACGAGACCGTGAGTTTCCGATTACCGACCTCATTGAGCAGGCTATCAGCCGAAACGAACCCGTTGGGGTTCATCTGATTGACGGCGATTGGGCAGACGTCGGCCAACATGCCGACCTCGCACTCGCCCGCGGATACCATACCTGAGCTGACTGTGCATCCAATTCGCATCATACCCCGGCTTGACATTAAAGGGCCCAATCTGGTTAAGGGAATCCATCTCGAGGGTTTACGGGTGCTGGGCAAGCCCGAGTTCTTCTCCCAGCATTACTATCAGGAGGGCGCTGACGAGCTCCTCTATATGGATGTCGTCGCCAGTCTCTATGGCCGTAACAATCTCTTGGATATCGTCAAACGCACCGCAAGCCGGATTTTTGTCCCATTAACCGTCGGCGGCGGCTTACGCTCCTTGCAGGATATTCAGGACGTCCTGACCAATGGCGCAGACAAAATCGCCCTCAATACGGCTGCCGTGAAGTCTCCGCAGATCATCTCGCATGCCGCTCAGCGATTCGGAAGCTCCACGATTGTTGTGTCCATTGAGGTCTTGAGAACGGCTGCCGGCAGATATCAAGTCTATACCGATAATGGCCGAGAACCAACGGATCTTGACGCTATTGAATGGGCCAGGCAGGCCGCTGAACTTGGTGCGGGTGAGCTTCTGATTACCTCCATCGACCAGGAAGGAACCGGGAAGGGTTTCGAACTCGACCTTGTTCGTTCCATTGCTACTGCTGTTGATATTCCAGTAATCGCTGGTGGCGGTGCAGGATGCCCTTTACATGTTCAGCATGTCATTGAACAAGCTCAAGTCAGCGCTGTCGCCATCGCTTCCATGTTGCATTACCAGGCCATCAATAGTCACCCCAAGCATTTCGACTTGGAAGGTGAAGGCAATATTCACTATCTGCAAAAACAATTGATTCAAAAACGCGTTGTTTCCTGCAGTATCCCTGAACTGAAAAAATCGCTCGCCTTGAGCGATATTTCCTGTAGACCCATATGAGTATGAGTTCCGTCCAAATTGGCATCGTCGACTATGGAATGGGAAATGTGTACAGCATATTGCAGGCATGCGGCAGCGTTGGTGCTGATGCTCGATTATGTTCCACGCCTCTGGAGCTCAAACAATTTGACGCCATCATTCTGCCAGGCGTTGGTGGGTTTCCATACGCGATGCAGCAACTCCGTGCACAGGGTCTCGATGTGGCGATAAGAGATCTGGCTGTCGCTGGCACTCCCATTCTGGGTATT
This sequence comes from Lentisphaeria bacterium, assembly GCA_041690595.1. GTDB lineage: Bacteria > Verrucomicrobiota > Lentisphaeria > JABSQK01 > JAWLHB01 > JAWLHB01. The sequence goes on along the minus strand of JAWLHB010000063.1, from coordinate 24,736 downwards.
TGTCTCGGAATGCAACTGCTCTTCCGCGAAAGCAATGAATTTTCACTTACGGAAGGTCTTGGCATTCTTCCCGGCGACGTTCGCTCCATAAGGTTAGATGCCTGCTCAAACGTCCCGATTCGGGTGCCCCACATCGGGTGGTCTCCGCTCCTCCTGTCAGAACCACGAGATGCGTTGTTTGTCAACTTGCCGCATTCTCCGTACATGTATTTTGTACACTCATACTACGTTCGGCCCACCATGGATAGCATCATTTGCGCCAACGTGAGCTATGAACAGTTTCGCTATGCATGCGCCGTGCGCAGCGCTAACGTGGTCGGCGTTCAGTTCCACCCAGAGCGCAGCGGTCCGGACGGCCTCACTATCTACTCAAATTGGCTCAACGAAATCAAGGAGAAAAGGAATGGCTAAATCCATTACTGCTAGCTTGGACAAACAGCTTAGTGAACTTCCAGAAGAGGTCATATTCTGCAAACGATGTGTGGTTTCTAATCAGCGACCTCGCATTGTCTTTGACGAGGAAGGAATCTGTAGTGCATGCCGATTCACGGAACGTAAGAATCATGGTATCGATTGGAATGCCAGAGAAAGTGAACTGCACGCTCTGTGTGACCGGTTTCGTCGTGACGATGGACGTTACGATGTTATTGTTCCGTGCAGCGGTGGAAAAGATGCCTCGTATGTCGCTCATCGGTTAAAACATGAGTTTGGCATGCATCCGCTTACCATCACCTATGCGCCTTTCGTCTATTCAGATATCGGTCTGCAGAATCATCGCAATTTTGTGAATGCCGGCTTTACAAACCTGACCTGCTTCCCCAATGGCGCACTTCATCGCAAGCTTGCCCGAGTTGGATTTGAAGCTGTAGGCGATAATTTTCTGCCTTTCATCTATGGGCAGGTGTTTTTCGCCTTTCACATTGCCGTACAGTTTGATATCAAGCTCATTTTCTATGGTGAGAACGGTGAGGCAGAGTATGGCGGTAATCCAAAAACTGCCGATCTGCCGGGAATGCCCCTTGATTATTTTGCCGAAGCCTATTTCAAAGGCGCCACCGTCGACGATTGCATCGCTTGGGGAGAGCAACACGGCATTATCACCCCAGACGATTACACACAGAGTGATTTGACCTTCTACAAGCCGCCGCCACTTGAACTGATCAAGCAGCGACAAGTCGAGTTTCACTGGTTCAGCTACTATCATAAGTGGATACCACAGGAAAACTTCTACTATTCATCCGAGCATACCGGATTCGAGGCTAACCCCGCAGGCCGATCCGAGGGAACCTATTCCAAATATGCAAGTCTTGATGACCGCACTGATGGTTTCCACTTCTATCTCGGCTTTATCAAGTTCGGCTTAGGGCGAGCCTCATCTGATGCCGCACATGAGATTCGTGATGGACACTTGACTCGTGAAGAAGGTGTTGCGCTCGTGCATCGCTATGATGGTGAATTCCCAGCTCGTCATTTCGCCGAGTTCCTCGAATATATCAATATCACTGAGGAGCGTTTCTGGGAAGTAGTTGACCGCTATCGTCTTCCGCATCTGTGGGAGAAGAAAAATGGTGAATGGCGATTGAAAAAACCAGTTTCGTAGAGAGGCATGCAGAGTAGCCTGCTTTGTTGATCATCTGGATGTAATCTCATCTGGTAAAGGACTGCTGTAACTTGGCAATTGCCTCATCCATTAACATATTCCGTGCTGTAGTAGACAGGCGCTCCGAGGCGATTGCCTATTCACTCTATGGGTGGCTGACCCGAAAATCTTTTCGGTGCTGTCTTCCCCCCGGAAAGCCACCAAGTTCATGGCTGATGAAGCGTCTTTATGTCAGGGAAGATACCGTTGGTCTGGTGCATGGCTTGCACGTTCGACTGCAGGCTGATATCAAGTTCAGTCAAACTTGGCTGCCCAAGTTACGCATGCGCGATGCATGGTGCACCTGGCTCTTTTCCCGGTTGGTGAAGAGCGACATTGTAGAACATGATCTCAGCAATCAGGCCAACGTCTTTCTCTATAACTTCCGCAGGGAAGTCGCACTATGGGAGGTTGATGGTAGGAAGGAGATCTTTATCCTGCCATTTTGGCGGCATGCTCGGATAGCCGCTGCTGAAAACCTGGAAAGGAGGAGCTATACATTTTCTCTACTGCTTACCCTGTTGATGCTTCTCTTGTATAGCACTGCATTCCTCAGAAACGCGGCGAGAGCCTTTCTGGCCAGACCACATTTGTCTGATAGGCATAAAGGAACAGTTTTGACGGAACTGAACCGCATTCAGGCCAACAGCCTCTCAAGTGCCGATTTTCTCATTGATGGTAGACTGATAACTGCGGATGACGTTGTCTTCTTTAGTCGTGCCGAGCAAAATGATCCGTACCGCATGCACGCACTTAATGAAGCCCGCAGGTTAAAGTATAAGACGTTGCACTTGGTCGGCTCCAGGCGGATTAATTTCGGACGCGAATACTGGGCAACGCTCTTGTGGGGTGCGGGTGCCATCATTCTCGTTATGCCATTTACCCTTCTTTCCCGTCCCTCCATGCTGCCAAAATTCGCTGATTTGCTGCAGCGCTTATTTCATGCTCTTCAGGTTTTTTCGTATGTCGATGTTCGCTGCTATTATGATCTTCAGGTATGTGAACCATTCGCTGAAGCAATTGTGGCAAGGTGGCTTGGAGTCAGAACAGCGACCTATTTCTATTCGGATCTCGTTGGGTATGAGGCGTTTATGTTTTCCCATTGTCCCATCGATGCTGTCTTCGTTTGGGGACCGCTTGCCGCAACTCCCTTGGTCGACCGTGTTTCTACCTGTCGCCTGTACATCGCTGGCTGTCGATTTAATCGTGAATACAATTATCCGTCTATTCCTGCTGCAATGAAGGATGTGAAGGCTCCGAAGCTTGTCTTTTACGACAATTCTATCAGCGACACCTTCATGTTCAATACAGCATTCAAGAAGCGCTTCCTTGAACTTATTCTGGAATGCCGACGACGCTTCCCTCAGGCATGGATGGCCCTGAAGCCAAAAGCTTTTGATTTTGCGGGTGAATGGGATCTGTTGCGCGCCAATGGTGTACATTTATTTGATTGTCTTCATGATGATTTCTTCGGTACAGTCTGCGCGGCAGATTTGAATATAGGTCTTGCGCTGAACAGTGCTGTTGGTGTTGGACTGGCCAACCGAATACCAGGATTGTACTTTGATCTGACGGGCTGTCGTCGTCATCCTTTCCATGAGTACATGGGACGCTTGGTCTTTGATGACGAAGTGGCCCTCTTGGATCGTGTCAATGATGTGCTGATTCAGGGATTTTCTTTTGATGAATTCCCTCTCATCGAAGATTATGCGACGCAGGGTATTGATGGAATTCAGCTATTGAGGGAGTATATCGTCAGCGGCAAGATCGACCAGCAGCATGAACTGATGCTTGACAACCAGTGGCGACCTTCAGCTGCCGCCATGTGTATCGAACCCATTCCCCCCTGCACATTAGCCTCTGAGCAGTAGTGTCGCGCGTGCATGTAGACTTGACTGTAATCACTTGATCGACAACACCAGGCGCACCTTGTTTAATCTCCCGCTGATCTCCACCCTGCTGCACTACTTCCGATTCTATCGGGAAAGACTTGGGGGGCGGATCTACTTCTATTTCTTCCTGACCGGCTTCGGCACCCTGCTGGAGGTCGTTGGCGTCGGCACCCTCGTCCCCCTCATCAACCTGGCCACCAAATCCATGGAGGAAGAGCCTTCCTCTCTGCTCACCCGCATGGTGATGGCCGTCCTCACCTTCTTCCACCTCCCCCAGTCGCTCGTCGGCATCTTCGTCCTCATCGGCATCATCGTGGTCGTCCGGGGAATCTGTCTCTACTGGCAGAATATCCTGCAGGAACGCATGATGGCGAATCTTATGGTGAAGTTGCGGATGGAACTGGTCAACCGCTTTTCCGGGATCAGCTTCCTTTCCTACGCGAAGCAGAATGTCGGCTATTTCACCAATCTCATCGTCAATGACAGCATCACCGTCAGCACCGCCTTTGCGTGTTACGTACTGGCACTGGCGGCCTTGGTAACCGCCGCCTTCTACCTGGCCGGCATCGCCCTGATCCGTCCCCTCATCCTCGTGGTCGCGATCGTCATGTCCGTGGCTGTGCTCTATGCCTTCAAGTCGCTGCTCAAGATCAGCCGCCACTACTCCCGCCTGATGACGGAAGCCAACGCCCGCCTGAACAACCTCCTTATCCAGAGCGTCCAGTCCTTCCGTTACCTCAAAGCCACCGCCCGCTTCTCCCAGATGCTGAAACGGCTGGAAGAGGTGGTTAGCGAGGTCGCCGAGATTCACTTCCTGCGCATGCGCCCTCGCCATCTGGTCACGGCACTCGCCGAGCCGATTGCCCTGGGTATGGCCATCCTCCTCTTTCTCGTCGACCAGGCTGTCCACGGTGGCAATCTCCTGGCCATGATGCCCATGCTCTATCTCTTCTATCGCGCCACTCGCCAGGTTCAAGTCTTTCAAAGCAATTGGCAGACCTTCCACAGTACCCTCGGCAGCCTGGAAAACTTCAGCCACGCCACCGCCCGCTTCGAGGAGGATCGCGAGAAAACCGGGGCCGATCCCCTCCCGGAGCGCGCCTATGCCGTCGAGCTGCGCAACGTCGAACTCATACTCGGCGACAAGCCGGTGCTGCGCGGCCTCACCATGCAGATTCAGCCGGGCGAGATGATCGGCATCGCCGGTACCTCCGGCGCTGGAAAAACATCCACCATCAACCTCCTGCTCGGCCTCATGCAACCCTCCGCCGGCAGCGTCCATATCGCCGGCCGCGATCTCCGTACCCTCGACCTCGACGAAGTGCGTCGCAGCGTGGGCTACGTTGTCCAGGAAGGACACATCTACAACGACACCATCGCCTACAACATCGCCATGGAAGCCGTCGACGAGTCGGATCGGGAAGGCTGGCAACGGATTCGCCATGCCGCCGAACTCGCCAGGGCCACCGAATTCATTGAGGAGCTTCCCGAAGGATACCGCGCCCTCATCGGCGACCGTGGCATGACCCTCTCCGGTGGACAGTGCCAGCGCCTGCAGATCGCCCGCGAACTCTATCGGCAACCCTCGCTACTCATCCTCGACGAGGCCACCAGCAACCTCGACAGCCAGCACGAGCGCCTCATCCAGGAAACCATCGATCAGATGAAGGGCAAGCTCACCACCATCGTCATCGCCCACCGCCTCTCCACCCTCCGCCGCGCCGACCGTATCTACGTTCTCTCCGGTGGCCGGATCGCCGAGCAGGGAAGCTTCGACGAGCTGGCCTCCCGCCCCGACTCCCTCTTCAACCAACTCCTGGCCGCCCAGCGGATCTGAATCCCATGTCGCCATCACCCCACCTCTTTCCCGGCGGATATGCTCCACCAACCCGCGCCCTGACGCCGGGGGCCGATGCCGTAGCCCTCGGTCAACGGATCTTCAATGAACTGCTGACGAGTCTGGCGGGGGTACTGGGGCAGGTGCATCAGGTCAAGCATTCATCCGCCTTCTGGGAGTGCCTGCTGGCACCATGGCTCTCCGCACACGTCGAGATCGTGCTTGCCGGCGGTTATCCTCCGCGGGTTGAGTTGGCCGCCGGTGGCCTCTCCATACCTGCCGTTCATAATCCAAGCGATATCTGGCACAAGAGCTGCATGCTGCACTACGACTGCCTCACCGCCACCGACAATCCGACTGTCTCGCTTCGCTTCGAGGTGCCCGCGCTCACCTATCCCGACGGCTGGCTGGAGCGCCTCCTCTTCCGCACCACCAGTGGACTGCTCGCCATCCCCTCCGCCATGGATCCGAAAGCTGTCCGCTCAGTCTGCGGCCACTTTGGCCGAACGCGCAAGCGTGGCTATGCCGGCCTCAACACCTCGTCAATCACCTTCAATCTCGACCTGCGTCGACGCATTGCCGAAGAGGTTGTGGCGACCGCTCAGGATGACAATACTCGCCGCTGCGCCGCACACTTGGCGTGGTCCCTGCCCATCAGCCTGGTGGAAGCTTTCTCCGACTACTACCGCTTTGCGCGGCGTCACGCCGGCCGCTACCAGGTCGTCTGGTTGGATGCACGCCTGTACGCGGAGTACTCACTCGTCTTCATCATGGCGTTCGTCCGTGAAAACGGCGGCAGGATCGTCGGCCAGCAACATGGCGGTGCCTATGGCATGGCGACCAACCTCTTTCAAGAGATGGTCGAGCGCCGGCTGGCGGACAGCTTCATTACCTGGGGCTGGCAGGATGACCGCTACGGTTCCCGAGACCAGTGCGTCCCCCTGCCCAATTCCGCGCTCAGCAGCCGCCTTGACGCGCTGCCCGAGCGCTTTGAAACAAACGCATTTCTCTGGATCTCCAACAGCTGTTACCCGCGACCCATACATCTGGCGCCTGACTATCATCCGCAATCGGCCGAAACCTACTATGGCAATCGCCACCAGGCATACGCGGCTCTCCCTCCATCTATTCAGCAGATGATCGTCTATCGGCCCTTCTTCCGAAGCTTTGACTGGCCACAGGAGGAGAGCTTTCGTCGGAATTTCCCTGGCAGGTTGAATCAGACCCGTGGCATGATCGACTTTCCGTCATGCGGCAAGCTGCTCATTCTGGATCATCCGGGCACCTGCTTTCTCGAAGCCATGGCCCTCAATTATCCCTGCGTGGGCATCTGGCCCAGCGAGCTCTTCGCCATGCGTCCACACGCGGAAGCCGCCTTGGCTTTGCTGCGCCAGGCGGGTATCGTCCATGACGAGCCGGCTGCCTTTGCCGCGCACCTCGAGACCCTTTCCTCTGACCCGCGGGGCTGGTGGTATAGCGAACAGGTTCAGCACGCGCGGGCAAGCTTCAGCCGACAGTATGCCTGGACCAGCCCCGACTACCTCGAACGCTGGCGCCAGTTTGGCGAGACCCTGCACCACACCGTCAACCACCGGCACGCTTCATGACCCGCTTTCAAGATAGAATGGCCTGGTTCTCCCAGCTGTTGCGGATACAAGGCACCGAACTGTGGAGCACATGGCGCTTGCGATGGAAGTGTCGGTTGATCGGTGTGGAACTCGGGCAGGAAGTCCGCGCGGCAGGGCCGGTCATGATCCGCAGATGCCCCGGGAGCAACATCCGAATCGAGGATCGTGTCTGCCTCGTCTCATCGTCCTTCCGCTGCACGGCGTCGACCCTCTATGCGCCTGTGCGCTTTGTCACCTACCTGCCCGCCGCCCGCATTATCATCGGTGCCGGGAGCGGCCTGAATGGCACCTCCATCGTCGCCCGCTCCACTACCATCCGCCTTGGCGAGAACGTCATGATTGCCCCCAACGTGACCATTGTCGATTCAGACTTTCATGCCCTATGGCCGCCGCATAATCGCGTCATGAACCCACCTCAGGGCACCGATGCCGCGGTGACCATCGGCAACTGCGTCTGGATCGGCATGCAGACGATCATCCTCAAAGGCGTGACCATCGGCGAGAACTCCGTCATTGGCGCCGGCAGCCTCGTCAGCCGTGACATCCCTCCCAATGTGGTGGCCGCAGGCAATCCCGCCCGGCCCATCAAGGATCTTCCCCCCGACGATTTCATCAGCAAGGAGCAGATCGAATCATGAAGATTGTTGCCGTCATCCCCGCCCGCATGGGCTCGTCCCGCTTCCCCGGCAAACCCCTCGCGCCCATCCTGGGCCGCCCCATGATCGAGCACGTCTACCGGCGCGTCGCCATGGCCCCCTCCATCGATCAGGTCTATCTGGCGACCTGCGATGAGGAGATTCGCGCCGCCACCGAAGCATTCGGCGGCAACGCCATCATGACCGCCGCCACCCACACCCGCTGCAGCGAACGCGTCGCCGAAGCAGCCGCCAATCTCGATGCCGATATCATCGTCATGGTCCAGGGCGACGAACCGATGACCACCCCCGACATGATCGAGGCATCCGTCCGCGACATGAAGCTCGATCCCGCCATCCAGTGCGTCAACCTCACCGCCCGCATCCCCACCCGCGGGGAGTGGGAGAGCCGAAACACCATCAAGGTCGTCATGGATCGCCAGGGCAATGCCCTCTACTTCTCCCGTCGGCCCATTCCCACGGATGACATCGAGGGCTTCGACAACATCCCCCGCTACAAGCAGGTCTGCATCATCCCTTTTCGACGGGATGCCCTCCAGCAGTACGTGCAACTTGCTCCCACCCCGCTTGAACTCGCCGAATCCGTCGATATGATGCGCTTTGTCGAAAACGGCATACCCGTGCGTATGGTCGAGGTGGAGTTCGATACCCATGCCGTCGACACCCCCGCCGATTTGGCCGAGGTGGAGCGCCGCATGGCCAACGATCCTCTCCTTTGCCGTTACTGAAACCGATCAGCCCCCTGGATGAAGCCCATGTCCATTCTGCGAGAACGTCGCGATGCCGTCGGTTCCTGGATCAATACCGCCAGCCCCATCGTCGCCGAATTGATGAGCCAGGCCGGCTTTGACTTCCTCGTCATCGATGCCGAGCACTCCCCGGTCGACCTCGCCCAGGCCCATGCCATCTTCCAGGCGATCGGCGCCGGCAATCCAGGCTGCGTGCCAATGGTGCGCCTCCCCGGCAACGACTACGCCACCACCAAGCGCTATCTCGATGCGGGCGCCCGGGGCGTCATCTGCCCCTTCATCAACAGCGCCGCCGAAGCTCGCGAACTGGTGCGCTCCGTCAAGTATCCACCCCAGGGAGAGCGCGGCGTCGGCTATGCACGCTGCAATGCGTACGGACACGATATACAGGCCGCCGTCGCCCGCGCCAATGCCGACATCTCCGTCTGCATTCAGATCGAGCACCGGCGCGCCCTCGAGCAACTCGAAGAGATTGTCCACGTGCCGGGGGTGGACGGCGTCATGATCGGCCCCTACGATCTCTCCGCCTCCATGGGCATCACCGCACAATTCGATCACCCGGACTATCTGGCGGCCTGCGAGCGGATCCTCAGCGTCAGTCGCGCCGCCGGTCTCGCCACCGGCATCCACGTCGTGCAGCCCCTTCCCGATGAGGTCCTCAGCCGCTTTCGCCAAGGCTACACCTTCATCGCCTACAGCCTCGATATCACCCTCCTCGGCAACGCCTGCAGAGCCGGCCTGGCTGCGATCCGTCAACCCCAGCGGGAGTCCTGACCCATGGAGATCCGTGACCTGCGCGACCGTCATGCCGGCCAGCCCGGCTTCTGCCTGGGAACCGCCCCCCATCTGGCCAGCCTCGACCTCGACTGCCTCCGCGACCACGTCACCATCGGTTGCAATCAGCTCCTCGTCGATGCCGCCCAGCGCCGCTTCAACTACATCTGTTTCCAGCGCAATGAACGCTTTGCCCCCCTGCGCGACCAGATCGCCGACGCGCTCGACACCATCGTCGTCGTCCCCGAAAGCGTCCTCGAGAAGAACCGCGGCTGGGATCCCCCGGCCGAGATCCGCCGGCGCCTCGTGTCCATCCCCTGCACCTTCTCCACCACCGGCCACGCCAAATCCTTTTCCCTCGATCTAACCCGACAGGTCTACGCCAGCAACGTGCTCCAGATCGAAGTGCAGTTGGCCGTCTGGATGGGATGCAACCCCATCTACATCCTCGGCGTCGACGGCAGCGTCGAGAACCCCGACCAGCCCTTCTATCGCCCCGCACCAGGCGGCATCGATGTCGAGCAGGCCCGTAACTACCACTTCCCCGAACTTGCCGACTGGCTCGCCAAAACCCGCCAGCTCCTCCTCGGACGCGGCATCCGCCTCATCAATGCCGCCGGTGACTGCAGCACCCTCGATGTCCTCCCCCGCATGCGCCTCCGCGCCGCCACCGGCAACCCCACCATCGCCGTCACCTCCAAGACCTTCTGCAACGACGACTACCTCGTCAGTGAACTCCGCCGCTTCTACCCCAACGTTCTCCTCAATCCCTCCGATGGCAAGCTGGCCGGTGACGAGCTGGCCGCCTTCCTCGCCGAGGCCGACGGCCTCATCCTGGGTACCGAGCCCTTTTCCGCCGAGGTCATCGCGCAACTCCCCCTCATGCGCTACGTCTCCAAGTATGGCGTCGGCCTTAACAATGTCGACTTCGACGCGGCGCGGCGCGCCCAGATCGAGGTGGCCTACCGAAAGGGGGTCAACTCCGACAGCGTCGGCGAACTCGTCATTGCCCTCACCATCATGATGCTGCGCAACATCGACGACAGCATCCAGGGATATCGCGCCGGCAAATGGCGCAAGCTTCCCGGCCGCGAGCTGGCCGAAATGACCGTCGGCATCATCGGCTATGGCCACGTCGGCAAAGTCGTCGCCCGCAAGTTCGCCCAACTCGGGGTAGGGCGCCTCCTCGTCAACGACCTGCTCGAAATCGACGCCGAAGCTCCCGCCGAAGCCGTCCCCCAGGATTACCTGATCCGCGAGAGCGACATCATCTCCCTGCACATCTCCATGACCCCCCAGAATCTCCACCTCGTCAACCAGAGCTTCCTCGCCCGGATGAAGCCCGGCGGCTACCTGCTCAATACCTCACGTGGCGAAGTGGTCGACGAGGCCGCGCTGGCGGCCGCCCTCCACGCGAACCGGCTCGCCGGCGCCGCCATCGACGTCTACGAAGACGAACCCGTCCCCAGCCCCGAGCTTGGCGCGACGCCACATCTGCTCACCACCTGCCACATCGCCGGCAGCAGCAACCGCGCCATCAAGAATATGGGCTGGGCAGCCATCGAAGAACTGCTGCGCCTGTTCGGAAAAGAACCGGAGTAACGCGATCATGGGACATGCAAATCACAATGTCTGATCTCTTGCTTGCCAGGATCGGCGGAAAACTGGATCTTCTCTTCGGTATCCGGCTGCGATCGCTGAAAGCGGCTGCCCGAGAGCAGGGGCTGGATGCCATCGTGCGGCAACTCGAAGTGATCATTCCGGATATCTCCGATCAGTACACCTCGGTTCGACTCGATTCTGAGTATATCACGAGGAAGATCCGGCAAGCACATGCGTTTCAGACTCGCCTTGCCCTCAAAGCCTGCGACCTCAAACCGGATGCCCGCCTCATTGTCGATATCGGCGATTCCTCCGGCACGCACCTGCGGTACATCAAGGCATTGCTTGACCACGATGTTCACACCCTCAGTGTGAACATGGATCCCCATGCCGTAGAGCGAATTCGCGCAAAAGGGCTCGAGGCTGTCTGCTGCCGGGCGGAGGAGCTGCACCACGAACATGGTGCCGCTGACATCTTCCTGCTTTTCGAAACGCTGGAGCATTTCATGAACCCCGCTCGCTTCCTCTACGATCTGGGCAAATCGACGCCGGATTGTCTGCTGGTGGTGACAGTACCGTACGTGGCGCGCAGCCGGATCGGTCTGCACCATCTTCGCGGCCCGGTTCACCGCAAGGCTTCTGCTGAGAACACCCACATCTTTGAGCTTTCACCCCAGGATCTTCGCCTCCTCTGCAACTTCACCGGCTGGGAGATCGTACACCAGGAAACGTACCTTCAGTACCCGCGCCGTCATCCTCTGCGCCTGACCAAATCGTTGTGGCGAGCAGAAGATCTGGAAGGATTCTTCGGGCTCATCCTTCGACCCGCCCCTCAATTGGCGGAATTGTATACCGACTGGTAGACAAGCGCTGTCGCTGAAATACCCGCAGGAGATCCGTCCCATTCATGGCAACCTTGAGCAAATACTTCAATCCGCGCGCTTACGTCGAGAAGGTATGCCTGATGCGTTACCTTCGTCGGCATCCGCCAGCCAGAGTGGCAGCAGAGGAAGAGGCGCGCTTCCAGCAGCTCGGCTTTGACTTCGAGGCTGCACGAAAGAGGCTCGATCTGATCCTCAACGATCAACTCCAACGCAGCTTCGACCGGCGCAACGACAGCATTCACTGGCTCCTCTTCAGCGCCATCAGCCTCCAGCCCGGGCCATGGCGGCGCATCCTGGAAATCGGTACCTATGATGGCCAGTTCACCGCCATCCTCGCCGCCCTCTTTCCCGAATCCGAAATCGTCACCGTCGATCTGCCCGAGAGCGATCCGATTCTGCGCTCCTCCTACGATCGGCAGAGCGATGACGCCTATGCCGCCTTCTCGCGGCGTCAGGCCCTCAACCTGGCCAAGTCCAACATCCGCTTCCTGAAGCTCAACTCCTTCTTCATTCCCGGAGCCGTGGAGGGTCTCTTCGATCTGGTCTGGGTCGATGGCGGTCACCACTATCCGGAAGCGGCCTGGGACACCTGCAACGGCTGGCATCTCTGTCGTCCAGGCGGCCGCATCCTCTGTGATGACATCATGGTCCATCCGCGCTTCAGCGACCGCTACATCTCGCCGGCCTGCTTCGAAGTCACCGAGTATCTGGCCGCCCGAACTCCTCCCGGTACCATCGCCTATTTCCTCAAACGCATGCTGCCGCTCGACAACTGCCGGCTTCATACCCGGAAATACGTGGCCCATATCCAGAAGACAAAGAAGGAATGAGCGTGAAGCCACTGCCTGAACCCTTCGAGGCATACCGCTCCATGATCGGCAACATTGCCCGCCTCAATGTGGACAATCCTGCCTGGTGGGCTTCCGATTTGGCCGCCAGGGCCAACGAGCTGCCCCATCTGCTCCCCTTTCTGGAGAGCGGAAAGATGCCCCAACCGGAAGGTGATCGGCGGACCCTGCTTCAGCATGCCGCCGCACAGGCTCACCGGCTGCGCCTCCTCGCGCCGGCCGCCCTCCGCCGTCGCCTGCACAGGTGCCAGGCGGAAGGACCATGCGACCTGCTGCTCTTCACCTACCTCGACAAACGCGGCTGGGATGACCATGGCAAGCGGCGGGATCCCTATTGGCAACCGCTGCTCGACTACCTCGACGCCCGCAAGGTGCGATGGGCGCAGGTCGCCATCACCGTGGCCGACGAGCATCTGGTCGCGGCCCGCCTTGCCGCCGAAAGCGGCCCGATCTTTCCCATCGAAGCTTTCATGACCCATGGCGATCTCCTCCGCGCGGTCGCCGGCGCCCTCGCGGCGCGATTCACCCTGCCCGACGGCCTTGCCGACGAATGGCCGGAGTACCTGCTCAACCGCTGGCACCAGGAGCAGGTCAACGGGCTCCTCATGCGTCACCTCATGTACCAGCGCGCCTTTGTGAGGCTGCTTCGCCAGCAGAGCCCCAGGCGGCTCCTCTGGCCATGGGAGAACCATCCTTGGGAGCGGCTCCTCTGCCTGGCCGCGCGCCGAAGCGAGCATCCGCCACGGCTGGTTGGCGCTCAGCACACCACCGTCCTTCTCAATCAACTGCGCTTCTTTCCTCCCGCCGAGGAACGTGGCATCGCCCCGCTGCCCGATTGCATCCTGACGACCGGGGAGCGCTCCCGCGACATCCTGGCCGACTATGGCGCCTTTCCCGAAGGATGCCTGCGGCCCGGCGCCGCCATCCGCTTCCAGAACCTCCGCCAGCTCCCGGCCAAGCCATGGAGCGGATCCGTCCAACGGCTGGCGCTGCCCCTCACCATTGATCTCTCAACCAACCTGCCGGTGCTGCGCATGGCCATCGAAGCCTTTGCCGGTACCACCTACCAGGTCGACGTCAAAGCGCATCCGGCCTTGCCCACGGCGCAGCAGGTAGCCAGCCTCGGTCAGCCGCTGCCCGACAACTTCACGATCCGCGACGGCGAAGCCATGGGCCCCTTTCTCGCCCGCGCCGACCTCCTTCTCTACTCGGAGACCACCGTCTGCATGGAGGCCCTGGCGCTCGGTATTCCCGTCATCTATCTCGACATCGGTTTTGGCGCGGCGGGTGATCCGCTCTTTCAGTGTCCACACCTCAAGTGGCAGGCAGACTCCGCCTCGGCCATCCGGGATGCACTGCATGCCATCGAGACCCGCGAGCCCGCCGCCATCGCCTCCAGCATCGAGCAAGGCATGGCGTACATAAGCAGCTATTTCCGAGCGGTCTGCGACGAAAACCTTCAGCCTTATCTGGAGGCATGATGGCCACGATCGAAGACCGCACTCTGGAACGTCACGATCTGCCGATTCTCGAGGCCCTCTGCCACATGGAAGAGCTGCGCCGACATGCCGAAGGCGAGGCAATCCTCGAGTCGCTGGAGACGCTGGAGCAGAGCTACTTCGGCCCGGAAGTCGGGGCGGTCCGCCGCTCCTTCAATGCGCTCATGATGGAGCGCATGCCCCGTGGCGGAGCCCTGCTCGACTACGGTTGCGGCGGGCCATGGTGGAAGGAAGACTATTGGCCGCGCTTCGATAGGGTCGATGCCGTGGAGGTCAACCGCGGTGCACTCCAGGCGATTGCCGAGGTCTACCCCCAGGCCAACCTCTATCACACGCGCAACGGTCTCTTCGATGCGCCCATCCAGTACGATTGCGTGGTCAGCTCCAGCGTCGTCGGCTACATTCTTCCTGCCCAGGCAAAGCTGCACCTGAGGATTTGCCATGACGTGCTCAAGCCGGGAGGAACCTTCATCTTCACCCGCGTCAACGCCTTCAGCCTGATTCAGGCCATCCATTGCCAGCGCTTCGCGCAGGCGACCGACTACACCTTCTCGTACGCCTACACCAGCCGGCAACTGCATGCGCTCCTGCGTGAGATCGGCTTCCGCGACATCCAATACCAACCGCTTGGCTGCACGATCCCGCGGGTGCCATGGAGGCTGCTCCAGCCCCTCTACAGAGCCTTCCCCCGGCTGATGCGCGACCATCTCCCACGCCTCCTTCCCTTCCTCAAGTACCAGCACTTCTTCACAGCCACACGCTGAACGCCAATCCTCACATCGACAGGTAGCTCCATGGATGATCTCAACTCCCTTCCCGACCTGCGGGAAATCCCCGTCGTTATCCTCTGCGGCGGCAGAGGCACTCGACTGATGGAAGAGACCGAGCTTCGGCCGAAACCCATGGTCGAGATCGGCGGCATGCCCATCCTCTGGCACATCATGAAGTACTACTCCTGCTTCGGCTGCCGACGCTTCGTCCTCGCCCTCGGCTACAAATCGACCTGCATCAAGCGCTTCTTCTTCGAGTATCCGATTATGGCCAGCGACTTCACCGTGCGCCTCGATCCGGAGCGGATGCCCGTCGTTCACCGCAAAGGGGCCGAGCAGGCGTGGGAGGTCACCTGCATCGATACCGGCGTCGATACCCTCAAGGGAGGGCGGATCAAGCGGGTCGCCGAACACCTCGATCGGGAGCACTTCATGCTCACCTACGGCGATGGCGTCGGCACCATGGACATGCAGGCCCTTTACCGCTTCCACTGCAGCCACGGCGCCGTCGGGACGGTGACGGGGGTGCGCCCCCCCTCGCGCTTCGGCGAAATGCGCCTGGAGGGCGACCGCGTCACCACCTTCGAGGAGAAGCCCCAGCTCTCCCAGAGCATCATCAACGGTGGCTTCTTCGTCTTTCGGCGCGATTTCCTCGATCGCTTGACCGAAGACGACGACTGCGACTTCGAGTTCGGCCCCCTGCAGCAACTGGCGCACGATGGACAGCTCCGCGTCCATACCCACGACGGCTTCTGGCAGTGCATGGACAATATACGCGAGCGCGAGTATCTTGAAAAGCTCTGGCATACCGGCCGCGCACCATGGAAAATCTGGGACAACTGATGAATCCTTTCAATGACTGCTATCGTGATCGCCGCGTTCTGATCACCGGCGTAACCGGCTTCAAGGGCGCCTGGCTGGCAAGCTGGCTGCACCGCCTCGGCGCCAGGCTCGCAGGCTATGCTGACTGCATCCCCACCGAACCATCCCTCTTCGCTGCCACCGGCCTCGAACAACGCCTCCAGATGACCTGGGGGGATGTTCGCGACGGCGCAGCCGTGCAGGCGGCCTTCGATGCCTTCCAGCCCGAGATCGTCTTTCACCTGGCCGCTCAGTCCCTGGTGGCGCGCAGCTACAGCGAACCCGTACTCACCTTCGAGACCAACGTCGCCGGCACCGCTAACGTGCTGGAGGCGATCCGCCATACCCCCAGCGTTGCCGCCGGCGTGATCATCACGAGCGACAAGTGCTACCGCAACGTCGAGTGGGAGTGGGGCTATCGCGAGGACGATCGGCTCGGCGGCGATGATCCCTACAGCGCTTCGAAGGCTGCCGCGGAACTGATCATACACGCCTATCAGGCTTCCTACTTCCGCACGGGGGCGGCCATCAGCTCGGTGCGTGCCGGCAACGTCATCGGCGGTGGCGACTGGGCCGACAACCGCATCGTGCCCGACTGTGCCCGGGCCTGGTCGCGCGGTGAGCGGGTGGCGGTACGCAACCCCGGCGCAACTCGACCATGGCAGCACGTCCTCGAACCCCTCAGCGGTTATCTCCTGACGGGGAGCCGCCTGCTCGGCGAAAGCGACGGCATTCGTGGCGAAGCCTTCAACTTCGGTCCGCCCCCCGGCCCCGGCAACACCGTGGCGGAGCTGATCGAGGCGCTGCTCCGCCATTGGCCCGGATGCGCCTGGGACGCCATGCCCGCCACCCTCGTCGGCAAGGAATCGCATCTGCTTCAACTCAGTTCCGAAAAGGCCATGCATCGTCTCGCCTGGCGACCGACGATGACCTTTGCGCAAACGGCTCGCCTGACCGCGCAATGGTATAACCGCTATTACTGTCATCAGACACCGATGGCCGACCTCACCGCGCAACAACTGGACGAGTACGAGCAGCTCGCCCGCACGCGTCACCAGCCCTGGATCAGTCATGAAGATTGACGGCCTCATCCTCACCGACCTGCGCCAGATGCGCGACGCCCGCGGTGGCGTCTTTCACATGCTGCGAGCTTCCGATCCCCACTTCATCCGGTTCGGCGAAGTCTACTTCTCGATGGTCGGGCCGGGACAGGTCAAGGCGTGGAAACGCCATCGGCGCATGACCCTCAACCTCGCCGTGCCGGTGGGAGAGATACTGCTGATTGTCTACGACGACCGGCCGGATTCGCCAACCCGGGGAACCGTGGTGCAAATCACGCTGGGCGAGGAGCCGTCTGCCTATCGCCTGGCCACCGTGCCCCCGATGCTCTGGTTCGGTTTTGCCAATCCCGGTGGACAGCCGGCTCTTCTGGCCAACTGTGCCACTCTCGAACACGATCCCGACGAAGTCGACCGGCTGCCGCAAGACGACGACTCCATTCCATATCAATGGACAATCAGATGATGGTGCGCATTACCGGTGCTTCCGGCTATCTGGGGGGCCGAATCGCCGAAGCCCTTCACGCGGATGGCCACGATCTGCATCTGCATGCGCGTGCTCCATCCCAAGCTGGTCGCGATGACCTAACCCGCTTCACCAGGCGTGAGTTGATCCTGGGCGACCTGCGGGACGAGCCGGTGATAGAGCAGCTGCATGCCGGCGCGCCCGAGGCACTGATCCATTGCGTGGCGCTCGATCATCATGCCTCGGCCGCGGATCCGCTGAAGAGCCTGACCGCCAACGTGGGAACGCTCATGCGGCTGCTGCACCGGCCACCGCCTTCACTCAAGCTGGTTGTCTACCTCTCCACCGTGCAGGTATATGGCCAGAATATGACGGGCGCCATCGATGA
Source organism: Lentisphaeria bacterium (assembly GCA_041690595.1). GTDB lineage: Bacteria > Verrucomicrobiota > Lentisphaeria > JABSQK01 > JAWLHB01 > JAWLHB01. The sequence goes on along the minus strand of JAWLHB010000063.1, from coordinate 7,185 downwards.
AGAGAGCCCGGCGGCGCCTCACAACTACTATGGACTGACGCACCTGCAGGCGGAGGAAGCGGTGGCTTTTGCCGCGCGCGTGGCAGGGCTCCGCTCTGTCGTCCTTCGCCTGAGCAACATCTTTGGCGCGCCTCGTCTGGCGGAGAGCAAGGGGTGGGAGCTGGTGCTCAACGATTTCTGCCGCCAGGCAGCAGACGCCGGGGTGATCCGGCTCCTCTCCGACGGCACCCCCTGGCGCGACTTCTTCCCCCTGAACAGCTTCCAGGATCTCGTACGGCAGGTGGTGCGCGATCATGCGTCCCTGCCGCCGCACACCCGGCTGCTGGTCGGATCTGGCCGGACCGTGCGCCTGCTCGACGCCGCCATCGAGGTGGCCGAGATGGCCGCCCCACTGCGCGGCAGCGAGGTCACGCTGGACGTTGCGGGCCGCTCCATGCGTCCGCCCTTCAACCGCCTCGGCGGCCAACCGCCCTGGCACCTCCAGACTCGACGGCTGGCCGCATACGCTCCCCACCTCTTCCCCCTCCCCGTGAAGAGCGAAATCGAACGAACGCTCCAGTGGCGGCTGAATCATGGCTGAGATCACCATCATCATCCCGACCTATAACGGCATGGAGTTCCTGCCCGCTGCCGTCGGCAGCGCCCTCGCGCAGACATGGAAGGAGCTTGTCATCCAGATCGTCGACAACGGCTCGACCGACTCCACACGCGAGTGGGTCAACGCGCAGGACGATCCCCGCATCCGCTACCACTATCAGGAGAACAGCGGATGTCCGGCTGGTTCGCGCAACACCGGACTCGATCTGGCCAGAAGCCCCTTCGTCGCCTTCCTCGATGCCGACGACCTCTGGCATCCAACCAAGCTCGAACGCCAGATGCCACGCTTCGACAACCCGCGCGTCGGTCTGGTCTACACCGGTGAGGAGTACATCGACGCCGAGGGCAGGCGACTGCCCCAGCCGCCAGTGCGGTACTTGCGCGGACGCGTGGTGCTGGAGCTGCTCGACCACAACTTCGTTTCATCCTCCACCGTCGTTGTCCGGCGCGAGGTGATCGAGCAGGATCGTCTGCGCTTTCGCCCTGGCCGCAAGGGCGTCGAGGACTGGGATCTATGGGTACGCCTCGCTGCGCGCTGCGACTTCGATTATGTCGACGACAAGCTGGCCAGCTATCGCATCCATGGCGCCAACACCAGCCAGGCTGCCGACATGATGCATGCCAGCATGATGACCGCCCTTGCCGACCTCGAGCTGGAACTGCCGCAAAGCGAGCTGCTCACGCCGGAGGAGCGCGTCGCCGTCTCAACCGTCTGTACCCGGGCACGACGCACCCATACCCGGGCCTATGCACTCGAACTGCTGGGGGCAGGCAGGCGCGGCGACGCTCGGCGGGTACTGCTCGACTCGCTGAAGAGATCGCCCCTTCACCTGCCCACCTGGCATAGTCTGGCCAAGAGCTTTCTTTCCGCATGATTCGTTCATTGCCTCTCATACCATGGCGCCACTACCTCGGGCCGCCGCGTTCCCACCGGAACGACGTGCAGCCGTATGCCTATTCACATGCACGAACCGCGTTGCAGGTGGGGCTGCGGGCGCTTGGCTTCCAGAGCGGGGATCGCCTGCTCCTGCCGGAATTCATCTGCCAGGTGGTGCCGGAGAGCCTGGCGGCGATGGGGATCGAGAGTGTCTACTATCCGCTGACCGATACCCTTGCACCCGACTGGCCGGCGGTCTCCACCCTGACCAGCAGCGCCAAAGGCTTTCTCTTGGTACACTATTTCGGCCAGCCCCAGCCGACCGCGGCGGCGGCGGAGTTCTGCCGGAGTCAGGATCTGCTGCTGATCGAGGATTGCGCCCACTGCTGGGGCGCGACGGCGGATGGCCGGCCGCTGGGCCAGGCGGGGGCGATGGCCTTCTGGTCACCCCGCAAATGCCTGCCGCTCCCTCACGGCGGCCTGTTGCGACTGGCAGACGATATCGAGGCCCCCTCGCCGCCGGTGCCGCCTCTTCAGCCATGGCGACAATGGTACCGCACCAACCGGGGCCGGTTCCTCGATCAACTGCCACAGGTCCTCCAGCGTTACCGCACCCAGCCGGACTACGACCGGCACGAAATCTGGTACGAGGCGATTCTACCGGAATGGGGGATGGACGAGCGCGTATGGACGCAGCTTCAGGCAGTCGACCAGGCAGCACTGGCGGCAGGTCGGCGCGAGGTATATGGTACATGGGAGCGATGGACGAGCGCCCATGGCCTGCAGCCCCTCTTTCCTGCGTTGGCCGACGGTGCGGCCCCCATGCTTTTTGCCGCCGTGGCGCCCGATGCGGAGAGCCGCTGCAACTGGTTCGGCTGGGGATGGCATCGTCGCATCAACGTTCACGGCTGGCCTGCCTTGCCGCGCTGTTTTGCCGACGACCCCAGCTCCGCCGCGTATCGCTTCTGGCAGCGGCTCGTATGCTTTCCCATTCCCGGCGATCTCGATTCTCACGCTCTGACTCAACGCCTCCAGCAACTTCAAGCACCATGAAGATTCAACTCTATACGACCTTTGAAGATGCCCGGGCGGCATGGCTGAAATTGGAGCAGGATGGCCTCTTTCACCCGTTCCAGCGCTATGCCTGGCTCTCCCACTGGTTTGCCACAATCGGTGGGGCGCAGGGGATCGAGCCATGTATTGTCACCGTCGCTGAAGATGGCGGCGAACCCTTCCTGCTGTTGCCGATGGGCATACGCCAGCGCATCGTTCGCCGCCTGGAATGGCTTGGCGGCGATGTCACCGACTATCATGCGCCACTCCTTCACCGCGGCGCGCCCTCCTTCCAGCCAGAGGGCTTTGCCAAGCTCTGGCGGGAGGTCAAGTCACGGATTGGTGGCGTGGACGTGGTAAACATGGCGCGCGGCCCGGCCCGCATTGCCGATCGCGATAATCCCTTCCTGCTGCTTCCCGGTTGCGAACCGGCAGAAATCAGCTTCACCTGTACGCTGGGTGAGGAATGGGAGTCATGGTATGCGTCCAGAGTGACCACCAAGCTTCGCGCCGATTCCCGGCGTCGGCTGCGCCGGCTGGAAGAACTCGGTGAGCTTTCCTTCTTCATCGCCGAGAGCGAGGCGGAGAAGCAGCAGGTGTATGACGTCATGCGCGCCCAGAAGGAACGCCGTTACACCGAGACCGGCGCGCGCAATTTCTTCGCCTCAACGTCCCACGCCGATTTCTATGCCGGGGTTCCTGCCATGCCGGATACCCAGCTCTCCGCACTGCGACTGGGAGACCAGCTCATTGCCACCCACATGGGCATGTACCGCCACGATCGCTTCTATCATTACATGCCCACCTTCGACGACGAGTTCGGAAAGTATTCGCCCGGACGGTTGCTGACCGAATGGCTCCTGCAATGGGCCATCGGGCATGGCCTGAAGTACTTCGATTTCACCGTCGGCGATGAAGCCTACAAGACCGAATGGAGCGACGTCACCAAGGAGTTGTATCGCGTCCTCGAGCCGGTAAGTGCCGCCGGCCGCGCCTACCTGTTCGCCAAGCGAACCAGCGAGCGCTTGAGCGCCACCACGCGCCTGGTCGATCGGCTGAATGCCCGCGCCGCCCGCGTCGGCGAAAAGGAGCAACTCGATCCATGAGCATCGACTCGCTCCTCTACCCAGTGCTCCAGCGCACGGGGCTTCTCGGCCTCTGCCGGCGACGCTTCGGCGGCATGGGGTGCATCCTCGGTTTTCACGACATCGTCCCCCGCCTGCACGAGGAGTATCTGCACCCGCTGCGGTGCCTGGAAAACCGGGCGGAGAGCCTGGCGGCGCTCTTGCGGCACATGCAGAACGATGGCTACACTTTCATTCCCGTCGATGCCCTGCCGGCCGCCCTGCACGCCCCATCCGAACGCATCGCCTGCCTCACTTTCGACGATGGCTATCGCAGCATGGCCGATCAGGTGCTGCCCATCTGCCAGGCCCTGAAGGTTCCATTCACTGTCTACCTGCCAACCGGGATCATCGATCGCAAGGTGCCCGCGTGGTGGATCGCCCTGCATGAACTCGTGCTGCGGGAGGGGCCACTTCGGGTGGAACTCGATGGCGATGAGCAGACGTTACCGAACAGCAGCCGGGCCGAAAAGGAGGCATCCTATGCTCGCCTGGCGCACTGCCTGATGCACCTGCCCCATGCCCGCCGTTCGGCCATACTCACCAACTGGTGTGCCGCAAACGGAGTCGACGCCATGCGCTCATGCGACTCCTTCATGACCTGGGAGCAGATCCGCCAGCTCAATCAGGATCCTCTGGTCACCTTCGGGGCGCACACCGTCAGTCATGCCAATCTCAAAGAAGAAAGCACGGCCGAGCTGGCCGCCGAACTCGCGCACTCCCGCGAGCGCATGGTGGCCGAACTGGGGGCGTGCGATCATCTCGCTTATCCGTACGGCGGACCTGGCGAGGCAGGACCCCGTGAATTCGCCGCCGCTGCCGATGCCGGCTTTGTGACCGCCGTCACGACGCGCTGGTCCCCGCTTTTTCCGCCTCACCGCGACACCCTCCACGCCCTGCCGCGCCTCTGGCTGATGAGCGGCGATGAAGGGATCGAGCGCTTCACCCTTCGTCAACTCAGCGGTCTGAGTCTCGCTCTGCGTCAGCGCGGGCGACGCCATCACCTTTCGGATTGAGCCGCTCCTGTCATGGCTGAGCTTCTACCCATCACCATCATTCTCCCCAGCTACAACCGGGCGCATACCCTGCGGTTGACGCTGCCCCTTTATCTTGCCCTCCCCGTCAAGGAGATCCTCATGGTCGACGATGGATCGACCGACGAGACACCCCAGTTGGCGAATGGCGTCGACGACGAGCGCTTCGTCTATCTCCGGAATCCCCGGCGGTTGAACCTGCCCGCCACGCGCAACGCGGGGATCGCCCACGCCACACAGTCGCACATCCTCATGGGAGAAGACGACGTCATCATGGATGGCGCCTATGTGCGGCGCCTTTACGCGCATCTGCTTGAGCTTCAGGCGGATATCGTCGCGGGGCGCCTTATCGGCCTGCTCCATGGGGAAAACCCGGAAGAGGCACTGGCGCGGGCGGACCAGGAACCGCCTCAGCCCCTCATCGCGGTGGAAGCACTCAGCGGCAACTATTCGCAACGCCTGGAGACGCCGGTGGTGACGCCACTGCTCCATGCCTGTAGCCTCTATCGCCGCGACTTCGGGCTTGCCCACCCCTACGATCCCGGCTATCGCGGCAATGCCTTGCGCGAAGAGTCCGACTTCTACATGAATGCCCGCGCGGCTGGTGCGAAGCTATTCTTCTGCGGCGACGCGGTAGCCTATCACATGTATCACGACTATGGCGGCGGTTGCCGCGGCAGTCAGTGGGCGTATGCCATGTGGGGCATCCGCAACAATCATCGCTTCCTTGGCCGGCACTGGGCTACCCTCCGCGAAGAGCTGAAGCTTTCCGCGCCGCGCTGGCGGTATGAAGGCCGCCTTGGCTATCGCCATCTTCGCAACTCGCTCGCCCATGGTCTCCGCAACAGCTGCCCCCGCCTTCATGCCGCCCTGCGGCGCCTCGCCGGGAGAGCTTGAGCGCATGACCGCGCCCTCCATCCCGCCGCGTCGATGCCTGCTCATCGCCTGCCACTGGCTTGGCGACACCTTCTGGGCCAGCCAGGTGCTGCCGGCATTGCAGGCGCGTTGGCCGGATACCGAGCTCCATGTCGGCGCCAAGCCCGCCGCTCTCGACCTCTTTCGCCAGTACCTGCCGGATGAACGACTCCTCCCTCTCCCCGAGATCGTAAGCGACCGCCGCCGGGAGCGCTTTCACCCGCTCGGCTTCCTGCGCCGGGCCATCGCGGTGCGCGGGATGACCTTCGACCTTGTCATCGACCTCACCGGCAACCGCTATTCCGCCCTCTTCTCACGGCTGGTGGCAAGCGGCTCCACGATCGGCTTTGATGGTGGTGAACTCGGCTGCCTCTATACGCGCCGCGTCCCTGATGCGGAGCGTCCCGAAGCCCATCTTTCCGAACGACCGTGGCGCGTGGCTCAAGCCGTCGTCCCCGACCTGACGATCCCCCCCCTGCCGACGCCCGTGGCTCCCGGCGAGGAGCTTCCGGGGATCCTGGCCAGCATGGGCATCACCGACCGTCGTCCCTACGCGGTCATTGCCCCCGGCGCCGGCTGGGCCACCAAGCGCTGGCCCGCGCCCCGCTTTCATGAACTTGCCGCCCATCTCGAGCGACAGGGGCTACGGGTGATTGCCTGCGGGTCCGCCGCGGAGCAGGAACTCTGCCGCGAAGTGGTACGGACGCTCGATCATGGTGGCGTCGCCGACTTGTCCGTCGGCGATCTCTGCACGCTCGTGACCGGCGCCAGAGTGGTCATCGCCAACGATTCCGCCGTCGCGCACCTCGCTGCCGCCGCTGGCCTGCCGGTGATCGTCCTCTTCTGCCCAACCAACCCCCTGCACTGCCGCCCCCTCGGTCCCCGGGTCACCATCCTGCGCACCGACTGCCCCCTTCGCCCCGAAGGAAGCAGCGATCACTGCCCGCACTGGACGGACAACCCCTGTCCCCGGCCGGAATGGATGCAGATCTCCACCGACACCGTGATCGCCGCCGTCATGGCTCAGCTCCCGGAGTGAGCCCTCAGCGTTCGCGCGCGTCGGCGCTGCCGATGAGCAGACCGCGGCTGTCGAGATCGGCGATGATGGATCGAGTCAAGGCGGCATTGCCTTCCTCGTTCAGGTGAATACCATCGACAAACATGGCGTTGTTGTCAGCCAGACATGCCGTCAGATCGACGCACCACGGCAGTTCCGCGGCCGCCTCCTGTGCGACGGCAAGAAAGCGCAATGCCGCCGCATCGGGCTCCCGATAATCTTCTCCTGAAGTGGGTGGGTATACACCATAGGCTTCCGCCGGTTGAAGGTAAGCCAGAAACGTTGCCTCCACGGACGACGCGATAGCCTGCATCAGCTGCATATTGTGGCGCCATTGTTCTGCCGTGGAACGCGGGTTGTGCAGACCCAGGTGGTATCTCAGTCGGGTGTCGGGCTGGCGCTCGCGGAGAATCTCCCTGACCAGAGTGATCCAGACCTCAGTGGGATAGGCTCAGGCGTCTGTAAAGTTGGTCGCCCGGATTTCGATGGCTTGCTCATGGGCGCTGGGGGCCGGAGGTGAGGCCGAGA
>JAWLHB010000062.1:0-37674 GCA_041690595.1 Lentisphaeria bacterium | reverse complement strand
CATAGCTAAGATTACGCCTATATTTTCATATTCAAGCCGAAACTGAAAAGAAATCGTGTGATCTATTATGGCGCCTCTGATGCCATTCTTAACACGCCAAGTCCGACCCGCCCGATCCCCCTGATCCGTCCTGATCCGTCCGATCCGCCTGATCCGTCCGACCCCGTCCGCCCCCCCGACCCCGTCTGACATTTTCTGCACCACACTCCCCGCCACCACCTCCGCCATCACCCCTTGCCAAAACCATCGTCGTCACGACAAACTCCTCGTGATCAGGCTGAAAGACGCCCGGCGAGAGAGACTCATACCTTGAAAAAAGCTCATTCACTGGCATACTTTAGCTCACTTCCGAAGACTGCCAGGGCATCCGCCTGCTACCGAAACCATAGGAAAAGGGACAATGGGGCTGAAACTGTTCAACACAATGACGCGCCGGCTTGAAGAGTTCACGCCACTGATCGCAGGCAAGGCCGGCCTCTACACGTGCGGCCCGACAGTTTACAACTATGCTCACATTGGCAACTTCCGAGCCTACGTATTCGAAGATATCCTCCGCCGCACCCTCACCTTCTGCGGCTATGCCGTCACCCAGATCATGAATCTGACCGACGTGGACGACAAGACCATCCGCGACTCCCAGGCCGCCGGCATGGAGCTGAACGACTTTACCAAGAAGTATAAGGACGCCTTCTTCGAAGATCTCGCCGCGCTCCGCATCGAGCCCGCCGAAGTCTATCCCGCCGCCACCGATCACATCCCCCAGATGATCCTGCTCATCCAGCAGCTCATCGACAAGGGCTATGGCTACCTCGGCGAAGACGGCTGTGTCTACTTCTCCATCGACAAGTACTCCGACTATGGCAAGCTCGCCAGGATCGACAAGGAGGGCCAGCGCAGCGGCACCCGCGTCAATACCGACGAGTACGGAAAGGAAGCCGTCGCCGATTTCGCTCTCTGGAAAAAGTGGACCCCCGCTGACGGTAACGTGGCGTGGGAGAGCCCCTGGGGCAAAGGGCGCCCCGGCTGGCACATCGAGTGCTCCGCCATGAGCATGACCTACCTCGGCGAGCACTTCGACATCCATACCGGCGGCGTCGACAACATGTTCCCCCATCACGAGGACGAGATCGCCCAGAGCGAGTGCGCCACCGGCGAATGCTTCGTCAACTACTGGCTGCACAACGCCCATCTCATCGTCAACGGCCAGAAGATGTCGAAATCCGCCGGCAACTTCTTCACCATTCGCGACCTGCTTGAGAAAGGGTACAACGGCCGCGAGATTCGCTGGCTCCTGATGAGCGCCCACTACCGCCAGAAGCTCAACTTCACCTTCGATGGACTCGATGCCGGACGTACCGTTCTCCGCCGCATTGACGAGTTCACCCGCCGCCTGAAGGAAGCCGCCACTGAACCGACTGTCGGCATTGACGTCGCCACCGCCCTCGATGGCGCCTGCCGCGAGCAGTTCGAACAGAAGATCTCAGACGACCTCAACACCCCTGAAGCCCTCGCTGTCTTCTTCGATTTCATGCGCGACACCAACAAGGCGCTCGACGAGGGCAGGATTGCCGGCGATGCCGCTACCATTCTCCTCGACTGCTGCCGCAGGCTCGATACCATCCTCGGCGTCTTCGATGTCGATGTCGAAGAAGTCGTCCCTCAGGCGATTCTGGACCGGGTCGAGGCGCGCCAGGCTGCACGCAAGGCACGCGACTTTGCCGCCGCCGACTCCATTCGCGATGAACTCAAGAGCCAGGGTTGGGTGATTGAAGACACGCCCAAGGGCGCGCGCGTCCATCGGGCGATAGACTAAAAGGGGCCGATCATGAGTGTCTACTGCTTCGACTTCGACGGCGTCATCTGCGATAGCGCTCGGGAGCTGGCATACTCAGCCTGGTTGGCCGCCGCCGACATGTGGCCGAACCTCTGCACCGGGGAAGCCACCGAAGGCTTCATCGAGAAGTTCTGTCGCTACCGGCCTGTCATCGAAGTCGGCTACCAAAGCATCCTCCTCACCCGCATGATCCACGAAGCCATGCCCGAAGCGCAGATCCTCGGCAACTTCGAAGCCATGGCCAAGATGCTCATGGAGGTGCTGGACATCAAGCAGGAAGCACTCATCGAGACCTTCGCCGCCACCCGCGACCGCCAGCTCCAGGAAAATTCCCGCGCCTGGCTCGGCTTGCATCGCTTCTATGACGGCATGCCCGCCACGATCAACGACCTGATTGCCCGCAAGCAGACCGTCTGCATCATCACCACCAAGCAACAGCGCTATGCCAGGGCTCTGGCCACCATGGCCGGACTCAACGTGCCGCCCAAGCTCGTCTTTGGCCTCGAAGCCGGCAAGAAGCTGCTCATCCTCAAGAAGCTCGTCAAGCACCCACAGCTGCACACCCAGAACTTCTACTTTTTCGAAGACCGCCTGCCCACGCTGCAAGCCACAGCCGACGATGCGGCACTGAACAACGTCCAACTCCTCTATTGCACGTGGGGATACACAACCGAGGCGGAGCGCGCTGACGCGGAGGGCTGCAATCGCATCACCCCGCTCACGCTCGCCGAGTGTCGTCAACAATTCGGATCCAGCGAATGACTAATCCTGACAGTGACCTTTTTGACCTCGAGATCGGCGACATCGCCTACGGCGGCGACGGCGTCGGTCATCTTCCCGACGGCATGGCCGTCTTCGTTCCCTTCACCGCCATCGGCGATCTCGCCCGCATACGCCTCACCGAACGCAAGAAGAGCTTTGCCCGCGCCGAGCTGGTCGAGCTGCTCAAGGCAGGCCCCGGCCGCACCACCCCAAAGTGCCCCTACTACGGCACGTGCGGCGGCTGCCAGTATCAGCATCTGGATCCCAACACCGAGCTGCAGGTCAAGACGAAGCAGCTCCTGGCTGCGCTCCAGCGCATCGGCCATCTCGAAGAACTGCCGCCCGTCGAACCTGTTGTGGCCAGCGACGAAGTCTACGGCTATCGCAACAAGGTGGTCCTCCACCCCACCCGCGATGCGGAAGACAATCCCGCCTATGGCTACCATACCCTTGACGGCGGCAGCATCATCCCCGTCGCCACCTGCCCCATCGCCAACCCGCATCTGCAGAGTGCCATCGACGCCCTTCAGGCTCAGGACGTACGCCCCGTCCCCCTCACCCTACGCCGAGCCGAGAACAACCGTGTCTTCCGTTATTATGGCAAAGGCGCCAAGCACGCCCCCTGGCTTCGCGAATCCATCCTCGGGCACCGCATCAACGTGCCGCTCACCGCCTTCACCCAGGTCAACGACTTTGTCGCCGACGCCATGGTCCGCTGGCTCCAGCAGCAGGCGAAGGCCGCGCCGTCCAAGGTGCTCATCGACCTCTACTGCGGCGTTGGCATCTTTGCCCTTACCATCGGCAACAAAGCCCAGCGCGTGATCGGTATCGAGCGTGATCGCGAAAGCGTCAAGGCCGCCCGCTTCAACGCGAGCCAGTGGGATTTCAAGAAAGCGATCCTTAAAGGCGGCCCCGTCGAGTCGGTCCTGCCCTCCCTCCTGGACGAGATGAAGAACCCGGACAAGACGCTGGTGATCATAGACCCGCCGCGCGGCGGCTGCGAAAAATCCGTCATCGACGCCCTCGCCGACTGGCGTCCCTCCCGCATCTTCTACGTCTCCTGCAATCCGACCAGCCTCTCGCGAGATCTCAAACGACTTCTCGACCGCACTGGTTACACCATCTCGAAGCTCGCCCTCTTCGACATGTTTCCACAGACTGCACACTTCGAGTCGGCCGTGGTCCTCGAGCGCAAATAACCACGGGCGAATGGTAGCGTTTGGAGTCCACGGTGTACTGCAAATGGACTGCGCGCCAGCCGCGTCACCTCGGTTTTTCGGTTGGCATCTGCTCTGCTACTAAGGGAGTTATAACCCCTTTGATTGCAGGAAATTCATATGCGCTTGTTCATCATAGTCGCCATTCTCGGATTGCTCGCCGGAGCCTTCATACTGCCGTTCGCCAGCGAACAGGCCGCCCGCATCGCGATGAAGCCGAATCATCGCGATGCCGAGTGGGCCCCTGGACTCGTCTACATGGCGAGCCGCGTCAACATGCGCCTCTGGCGCTACGAATGCGCGGCCGACCTCCTTCAGGAAGGGCTGAGCCACTGGCCCCAGGCCTGGTGGCAGGCCAAAGGCACCTACTTCCTGGCCCTCAGCCATGAGTGCTCCGGCCGCCACAATGAAGCCCAGCAATGGTATACGGCTTTCATGACCCGATACCCCGATCACCAGTGGAGCCGCATGGCCCAGAAACGAGCAAGTAACATCGACGTGAACAACTGACGATCATCCCTCCCACTCCCGCAGCGGTGACGACCAGTCCAGCCCAAGCGCCCGCTTGAGCGCTCCGACAATCGGGCAGATGCTTGCCACGTAACCTGCCGGCCCCTTGCTGTAGTCGGCGGTGACGCACTCATAAATGCCGTCAACCAGAAAGTCGGCCACAAGGTCACACACATGCTCCACGGCAAGTTCCGGATCCAGGTGGCGCAGCGCCTCGAATACCCATCCCGAGGGCAGCGCCCAGTAGGCACCGAACTGGTAGTAACCCTCGCTGTACTTGCCGGCAAAGAGCCAGGGATACTCCTCACGCGGCAGGCGCCCGGCCATCACCTCGTCATGCAGCGTCCGCGACCATCGATCGCCGCGGAGCAGATGGCGCACCTGTCCATGCCAGGCATAGTCGCCATAGCGCTTCACCAGAAAGCGTCGCACCCGCTCCAGCTTCGCGCCTACCGGCACCGACAGCCAGCAGAGGTAGGCATTCCCCCATACATCCGGTACCCCGTCGCTGATGCTGGTGGCCATATAGGCACCGGCCTTTTCGTCCCACAGACACTCCAGCCCCTTCACCAGCCGGTCCATGCTCTCGCGAAAGCCGGCGGCATCCGCCTTGAGCCCGAGTGCCTCGGCAAAACGACTCATCATACCGCACGCTTCCCAGAAGAGCAGGCTCGAAAAAAGCTCCGCCCCCGTCTTGTAGACCTGGTCCGTGAAACCATAGCCGGTATGGCGACGTTGCGGGTCGATCCACACCAGCCCCTGCGCATTCCTCGGCACCTGCCCCATCGCCCGAACCAGCGCGGGATAAATCTCCCGCAGCCCTTCGCGATCGGCGCTGAGACGATACCAGACATCGGCAATCTTGACCGCCATCGGCGCATTGTCCGCATCGGTCGTCCCCTCCGGATCGTCGCTCAGCGTCACGTACCGGGGAACGCCACCTGAACCTGGCGTGAAAGCCGTCGGCAGCCCCCCGTCGGCCCGCTGCAGCGACAGCAACTCCACCAGCGCCCCGCGAATGTTATCCGCGCCGAAAAGCTCGGGACACGATTCGATCACGTACAGGTAGTCGCGGATGAAGAGGCTGGAATAGGGACCGCCCGGCCCGCACCAGGCGTAGCCGCCGTCGTGCCGGGTCGCCGCCGCCACGCTCTCCACCGCCTGCTCGTCCAGCCACCGGAGATCCTCCGCCAGCGGTGACAGCCGCTCCTGCCACCACGGCAAATCGAGATTCATACCTGCTTCTCCACCTGGCTCAATCGGCGAAACGCCGCCAGCGGCAGCGCCGCGGACGGGCCATACAGCCGACCATTCGCCGGCAGCTCAGCACCGGGATACAGCCATTCCACCGGCGCCCCCTCCTCGATATGCCGGCGCGTATGATCGATAAAGGCCACCGCCAGCTCGTTCGCGAGTTGCGGGTCCACGCGATGCAGTGCCCAGCAGACAAAACCGATGCACTGCGGCCAGTAGCCACCCGTCTGATAGGTGTCGCAGGGACCGTCTTCGACCTGATGTTCATAGATGCGACGGCCAGGAGCCACATCCGCGGTGATGGGCGTGTGCCGCAGATACCCGCTGGTCGGATCGACGATGGTGGCTGCCCGGCAAGCCGCAAGCAAAGCCTCGCCCGCCTTTCGGGCCGCATCCTCGGGCAGGACTTCCTCATAGAGTGCCATGCTCGTAGCCCACAGATCCGGCTGGCGGTTCACCTCTGTCGCCATGTTGAGCCAGCCGTCCGGCCGCTGCAGTTCCCTGGCGAGCGCCTCACCCAACGACGTCGCCATCCGGCGATAGCCAATCGCCGTCGATTGCCGTCTTGCCAGAGCGCAGAGTCGAGACAAGCGAGTCGCGGCACGCGCCCGCAGCACCCCGGTGAAGGCAATCAAGCCCATCGGAATCAGGGCATCATGGAAGCTGGCAGCCGCCCAATCGTCCGGCCGGTTACGCGGCAGTCCCGTTGCCTTGTCGACCGGCATGGCCTCGAAGCCAAGCAACAGCCGCTCCAGCACCGCCATCCCCTCCACCTCTTCCGCCAGAAGCTCGCGGCCACCAGCCTCGCCCAGTTGCTCCGTCAGCAATGCCGTCAGCTCGATCACCTCGTAGACATCGTCATCCGCCGGCCGGAAGCCGAAGCGACCGGTGCCCTGGTCATCGCCGCTCTGGTAGGTCCCAGGGTAGAAAACCGCGCCGGGCGGCGTGAAGGATGCCTCACCCAACCCTGGCAGATTGATATGATCGGCAAAGGCCCAGGGCGTCACCCGCAACCCATTGGCGAGCCGCCGCACCTGCGGCCCATTCTGAAAACGCAGCATGATGCGCAGCATGTCGAGCATTTCCCCTTCCGGTATCAGCCCGCTGCGGCATTGCATGACGGCATCGCGTATCCAGAAGCTCGGATACTTGTCATCCCCGCCCGGCACATAGACCGCCACGGCATCCGCGCGCCACCCGGGCACCGATGCGGCCACCCGCCGGCAACTGCCGATGATCGTCCGCGCATGCTCCTCGAACCACACAAATCGCTCATGGTCAGGATACTTCATGCTTCCTGCACCTCCTCGTACTTGGCCTTTCCCATCAAAGGATGCGGAATGGCGGCAGGTGCGCCATCCAGATCCAACGCGATTACCGTCAGCAAAGGGTCCGGTGCGGCTTCAGGCAAACCATCCAGGAAGACCCGCGCTCCCTCCTGCCGAAACGCCACCGGCTGATCCGTCCCCAGAATCCGCGCGCCAAGTACCCGGTTGGCGATACCCGCGATCGTACTTTCACGACCGTGGTAGTAGTGCAGCGGCAGATAGGCGGTGTTGCCTTTGGCGGTCGAAAGCTTCTGATCGGCATAGTTGAAAGGATGGGCATCCGTCCCGAAGATGGCTTCGCCGTTGCGTTGCACCCAGGCGCCGGCCTCGCGCAGCAACTCAACCGCTGGAGCAGGAACCTCGCCGCTGCCATCAGGGCCGATGTTGAAGAGCAGGTTGCCGCCGTTGTGCGCGCAGACCTGCAGCAATTCCACCAGCTCCCGCGCATGCTTCCAGCAGGTATCGCCATAGTTGAAGCCCCAGCTCTTGTTGCTGGTAATGCAGGACTCCCACAGTTTCCCCGGATCCCCGATCGTGAATCCTTCCGCGGACTTCACATCCTCGTCCAGCGAGCACCGGTCACTGATCAGAATATCCGGCTGCCAGCCGCGGATCTTCTCGTTGATCTCCGCGGCCCCCCAGCTCTCCGGCGGCGGGCAACCATCATAGAAGAGGTATGAGATCTCGCCATACGACGTCATCAACTCCTCCAGCTGCGCATGGGCAACATCGACAAAGCGTTGCCAGCCGCCGGGATCGGCGATCGGCCCCGCCACGAAGCCCTTGTCCCCCCAATCCGCCACGGAATAATAAAGCCCCACGCCCAGATCCAGATCGCGGCAAGCCTCCACGTACTCGGCAACTAGATCGCGGCCGGCCGGCGAATGCATCACCTGGAAGTCGGTCTGCGCGCTGTCGAAGAGGCAGAATCCTTCATGATGCCGCGTAGTCAGGCAGGCATATCGCATTCCGGCTTCCTTCGCCAGCTCGAGCCATCGGCGCACACACCCCGGCTTGGGATCAAACCGGTCAATCAGCGGCCGATACTCCTCGAATGGAATCCGTTCATAGCACATCGCCCATTCATGCCGCCCCATGATACTGAACAGTCCGAAATGAATGAACATACCGTACCGCCATTCGCTGAAGCGTCTGGCTGCCGCCGCTGGTGCCTTGCCCATGAAAAAAGCCTTTGTTGATGTGATGATCCCTTGCGTCTGCCACACAAATGGCAGCGCCACGGCATTCGCCCACTACTGTAATCGGCTGCAAGCGGACTTATACCCCTCTCGCAAAAAAACTCCGTGAAAGATCTCTCCATCTTCACCTCCTTGACAACCCCGCGCGAATCGTTAACCTAACCCGAGAAAAGCTCCGCACTACGTGCTCTTCACCATGAGGTACACCATGTACATGCAATTGGCCGACGCGCGCCTCTTCTTCGACATCGATGGGGCCGGCTGGCGAGACGGTTCCCAGCGAGAGGCCCTCTTTCTGCTGCACGGCGGTCCCGGAGGCGATCACACCGGGCTCAAAACTCCCGCCTTCGACTTCCGCGAGTGGGCGCAGCTCGTCTACGTCGATCACCGAGGCTGCGGCCAGAGCAAGCCCGCCCCGCGGGAGAGTTGCACGCTGGAGCAGAATATCCAGGACATCGAGGCTCTGCGGGCACACCTCGGCCTGGAGCGCATTGCCCTCCTTGGTTACTCCTATGGCGGCATGGTGGCACAGGGCTACGCGATTCGCCATCCTAGCCATACGACCCGCCTGATCCTCCTTGCCACCGCACCCAGCCACGGCTTCATCACCGAGGCCCGAGCGTTCGTCACCAGCCACGGTACGTACGCCCAGCAGGCGATCTGCCGTCATCTCTGGGATGGCACCTTCGCCAGTGATGAACAACTGCGCGAGTACTATCGGCTCATGGGGCCTCTCTACTCGCAGACCTTCGATGAAGAGACCTTCGCCGCCGCATGGCGGCCAAACGTCACCAATCTCGACGCGCTCAACCTCGGCTTCGGCGGCTTCCTCCGCCACTTCGACTGGCGGCCACGACTGCACGAGATCACCTGCCCCACCCTGATCCTCTCCGGCCGGCACGACTGGATCACCTCGGCGGCCCAAGGTCAGGTGATGGCAGACCGCATCCCCGGCGCTCACTTCATCGTCATGGAAAATAGTGGACATTTGATCCCCACGGACGAACCGGAAGCCTTCCATCACCACGTCTCCAGCTTCCTGCGCCAAGCGCCAGCATAGGCGCAGCTCGATTCACTCCGCGGCCAGCGCTATCCGGCCGAAGCGCTGGAGATCCACTTCGTAAGACTCGACCAGCTCGGGCGACCACGCGAGCTGCAGACGCGGCTTAGGAACTTGCCGCCGTACCTGCAGGCGAAAGCTGGAGGATGGTGTGTATTCAGGAATAGTCGAAAGCGGGATGGCCACCTCGGCCTGCCAACCATCCTCAGTGGAACTCACCGCGGCCTGAAGGTCCACCGGTGTCCAATAGGGGCTCCAACGCGTATGATGCAGCCCCTCATAGACAAGCGGCACAATCTGTGTGCCGTCGGCGAATGCACCCATCGCGTTCACCGCGATCCGATAGAACATGGGCAACAGCAGCACCTTCTCGCTGGCAAAGGCAAGGTCGACAATGATGCAGTCATCGCCAAGAATCGCCTCGTCATCATGGGCGCGCGACTCCGCCTGCACCGGATCGCCCCCCGTCGCGCAGGTGGCGGCCACATACAGCACCTGGTCGCGATAGCCAAGGCGGATGCGGGTAGCAAGAACCGGATCGCCACCCAGTCGGCGCTCACGAAGGTCAACTGCGGAAGCCCCCTCCCAGGCAGCTTCGCCCCCCTCGCCATCGATGACGGGTGATTCCCGCAGCAAGGGAATAGTCAGGCTGGGCGCCGGCCCGACCGCTGCCTGAAACTCGTGCGCTTTGCCGAAGAACTCCTCGAAAGCTTCGCCAAAGTAGTTGACCCGCCGCAGCGCCTCCTCGTCACCGGCGGCAGCATCACGCGCCTGCTTCAGAAGCGCCTCCATCTTCGACACCAGCTCGGCCGAGTAGACGTGTTCGTACATGAAGCGATCGTGCACGTGAGAAACGGCGCCCGGATTCACGCTGTTGCCCCATGGAGCCCCTTCCCATGCCGAGATCGCCGAGTTAAAAAGCTCCGCCATCGGTTCCCGGGCCGGCCCGAAGAGGTCGCGGTACCAACCCGCCAGAAGGGCATCGACATCGGCATCCGGATTCCACAGCAGTTTGTGCCAGAACCAGCCATTGACCAGCGCAAAGCGATGTCGCGCCGTCCCGGCCCGCGGTCGGCTTCCATTGCTGAAACCACCGGAAGTCTTGCCGCGCATGAAGCGTACCCACTCCTGCAGCTTGTGCGGATAAAGCATCGGCGCATCACTGCTGGGGTAAACCAGGTATTCGAAGACGAAGAGGCGCGACGCGTCCTCGCCCAGTGCCGTGTACCACTCCTCGATCACCCCCGTTGTCTCCTGCCAGTGTCCCGGCGACACGAGCTTCATGTTGCCCATGACGGTGCAGAGCATGACATCGAGATTGTCAGGCACCTCGACCGAACGGGGCGGCCGCAGGAAGCCGCAGTATCCGAGGGTGGCCAGCCGCTTGCCCGGGTATTCCTCATCGATCTCTCCCGCCAGCCGCGCCATATAGCCGAAAATCACCTCCGAGAGCTTCGAGTCCGGCGGATCCTCCCGCCATTGCGCCTTGCAGCGTTCGCAGTTGCAGTGATAGATATTCTCGATATCCTTGGGTACGCAGCGAATGTAGCGGTCGTTCGGCAGCAGCGACAGCTCCGTATACTGAACCCCCTGCTCATGGAAGGAGCGGATCTGCTCCATCTCCAACGCCAGCGTATCCGGCTCGCTGTAACAGAGATGGTTCCACTTGTTCCCGCCGGGACCATCGGCGTTGATCATCGGCTTGCCGTCCTGGCCAATCGCAAAGACCTGGGGATGCGACTCGGCGAACTTATACCAGTGGTAGCAGGTATGGTTGGCATGAAAGCCGGTCGTGTTCCCATGACGCACCACCGGCAGAGACAAACCAGCCTCCCCTTCATCCGGATCGTCATAGACCGCGCCGGTACGCATCGGGAAGGCGGGCGCCTCCGTCAGCTTCAGGGCGCTCACGATCAGGTTCGGACGCTTCGGCACCACGATGCCCAGCTCATGCGGAAAGTACCACCGAATGCCCAGTGTCTGCTCCAGAAACGCATAGACGCCGAAGAGCGTGCCGCGGTCGGCCCCCCGGTACTCCGATAGCGCATCCGCGCCAGCCACCTCACCGACGATGGCGATGCGTCTGCCCTCGCGCCTTACCAGATAGCCTTCCGGCGCCAGCTTGCTGCGCTCCTTCTCGACAAAGTCCGTCAACGAGCTGCGCCCGACAAGTATCAACGGCCGCCCCGCGCTGACCGCCGAGGCATTGACGATGGGCACCCTCACCCCCGTCGAACGCTGGATGTAATCCTGCAGGATCTCCGCCGCGTGCCGCACGGTTCGCGTTCGGTCGAGTCGCCACACCTGTTCGCTGATGCCCATATGATCCGGCATATCCGCCACCACGATGCGCGCATACGGAATTGACTGCGCCACCAGCACCAGCGGCTTCTCCTCCTGACCGCAAACCACTCCCGCCAACAACAGACACATCACCACGGCTTTCTGCGCCTTCATGATTCCCCCCCTTAGAATTTCGAGTAAAGAAAAGTATGCGGCCGATCATCATCCACATGCCCATCGAAATACACCACATTGAACTTGCCGCTGTGCCGCGTGACATTCCCGAATTTCGCCTCCAACGCATAGTCATAGGACAACGCGTAATAGGCATAGTCGACGATTGGCAGCAGATGCTGGCTCGTATCGCCGGAGATTACCCCACGCGAAGCATCCGGCAAACGCGACAGCTTCTTGGGCGCCATGACCACCCCAAGAGTGGTCGACGCGTAGACCAGCCCGATCCGGGCGTTATAAAAGTAGTGCGGCAGCACCCCCCCAAGTCGAAAAGAGGGTTGCGTCATGTACGGACCATAGACGCTCGGGCACTGCGTAATCCCCCCCAGTTTGAAGGGCGGAATGTAGTCCCCCTCGCGCAGGAAGATGAGCGCGCTTTTCCAGGTCGCCATGTGGTGATAAGCCAGGGCGTCATCGAAATCGTCCGCATACAGCAAGGTGCCGGTGCCGAATTGTTTGAGGTTGTTCGTGCAGGAGATGGCCCTCGCCCGCTCCCTGGCCGACGATAACGCCGGTAGCAACAACGATGCGAGTATCGCTATAATCGCCACCACCACCAGAAGCTCGATCAAGGTAAACGTACCCAGCCTGGCATGCCGTACAGCCTTCATATTATCCTCCTGCATCCTGGTTGATCAGAATTTCTGCTCCATTCACACATTCGCCTGCCTCATCGATGATTGCCGAATCCAGGTAGAGCTTCTCCGTCGGCACGAAACCGTCGTCGAGCATCGCCTGCAAGCGATCCATCGCCGCCCTCGCACAGGCCGTCGGATCGATTTCCAGACGCATGACCGGACGTGGAAAGAAGGTCTTGCTCCCCTTCACCACCAGCGTGGCAATACGCAAGCGTCCCGGCACCTCGAGCCCCAGATCCACCGCTCCCGCCACCATCCCTTTGCCGGCGATGTCATCCGTAACGATCAACGCATCCGGCTGACAGCCATCGCCCCAGCGCCGCCGCAACTCCCCATACGCCAGCCCTTCGCCGGCACTCGTGGGCAGATGCCAGACCAAGCCAGGATCAACCGAATTCCCGGCTGCGATCATGCTTCGGCAGTATCCCTCGAAGTAACCCGGCTCATCCTGCGGACCATAGCCCACGATCACCAGAGCGATCCGCCGTCGCCCTTCGGCGGCTAGCGCCCGAGTCGCTCCGGCAGCCATCTCCCCATAACGGATGCCGATGGCATGCGGCAGCGGCCGCGACGTAAACTGCACGCGCGGGACGTCGAACTCCTCCAGCGTCGCCTTCAACCGCTTATCGCGATCGCTCTCATTACCGCGCCACCCACAGGTGATCAAGCCGCTGATCTGTCGGCTGCGCAAGTCTTCATAGAGCTGCGTGTGTTCGAAATAGTGCGCTTCCGCCGTACTGAAGCCCAGGTAAGTGCGAAGCGAAAGGCTGCGGGCGTTCACCTCATGCAGCAACGCTTCGTAAAGCAGATGGTGAAACACCTGCAACCGCGACGAACTGAACAGCATGCCGATGATCGGGCACTTCCGCCGCGAACGCACCTCATACCCCACTCCCGGTCGCGGCAGCAGCATCCCGTCTTC
The DNA here is from genome assembly GCA_041690595.1 of Lentisphaeria bacterium. Classification (GTDB taxonomy): domain Bacteria; phylum Verrucomicrobiota; class Lentisphaeria; order JABSQK01; family JAWLHB01; genus JAWLHB01. The sequence goes on along the minus strand of JAWLHB010000062.1, from coordinate 24,433 downwards.
CACCAGCGCCTGAAGTCCCCGACGAACCGTCCCGCGGCTCATCTCCAGCTCTGCAGCCAGCAGCTTCTCCGACGGCACAATCTCCCCTTCCAACAACCGGCCCGCCTCGATCCACTCGTACAGACGCCGACTCACCTCATGGCTCTTTGTCTGGCGAAAATCGTTGTACCTGGGCATTGCCATCGCCTATTTTGTACATGTCCTCTTTTCAAGCTATACAGATATACTACATGTAGGAACGCTCCACTGCAAATGGAATCCTGAATCTTAACCAGTTCCTAGTCGCGTTCAAGAACGAGACATGAACAGCTTGCTGGTGCGGGCTATTGAGGCACTGCCGCGGACATTGCATCCATACCCGACTCTGTCCTTAACTTCTATTGCCGAAAGACTTCCGCGGCGCAGTACCAGCCAGTCCCAATTACCGGCCAGCGGGCTCCCACGCCAGCGCGCCCGACTCGAGCATCAGGAAGATGCTCTCGATCATCTCCACATGGGTGGGGCAGGTGAAGAGATTGCGGCTTCGCCTGGCGTAGTCGGGATTGCCGGGGCAATTCAGGTTCCTGGAAAAGTCGCTCAGGATGCGGCGGTACTCCGTCGTCCACCGAAAGGCCACCGCTTGCTCCCATTCATGACGGAACCGCGCGTTGTCGGAGATGTTGTCGGAGAGCATCGCCAAGCGGCGCTCGAACTCAGCCATTCCGGCGGCTGTTAGTGGTGCCACAAGGCTTCCGGAGGTCATCTGGTACGGGATAATGTCCACCGAGTTGAGGCTGCTGGCCGCAAGATTGAGGCGCACGAGGTAGCCCGAGTCGGTGTCGTCGTAACGGGAGACGTACGGGGTGTCGAAGACCAGGTTGCCCAAGCTGTAGGCAATGAAGCCGTGGCCGTGCCGCTCCACGCCCTGGATCACGTGGGGATGATGAGCGATGACGGCATCGGCCCCCGTATCGATGAAGGCCCGGTAGGCATCGCGAATTCTGGGGGAAGGGATGGAGATGAACTCATGCCCCGCATGGACAACGATCAGGAGGACGTCGCAACGCTCCTTGAGCCGGGCGATGACGGGGAGGTTGCGTTCGGGATGAAAGAAGGCGGTGCCGCCCCGGTGATCGTCAGCCAGGTTCAACTCCTTCTCGGCCAGCGCCCAGATGGTCACCTTGATGCCATCGAGGGTCAACTCCAGTGGCTGTTCCGCTTCGGCGATGGTTTCCCCAGCCCCCGTGTGCCGAATGCCGCCGGCGTCCAGATTTGCCATGGTCTGCCGGATCCCTTCGTCGCCAAAGTCCCTGGCGTGATTATTCGCCATGGAAACCGCATCGATGCCGAGGCGGCCCAGGTAATCGGCCACGGCGGGCGCGCCACGCAGGCCCACCCCTGAAGGGCTGTCCGCGGGGACATCGTCCCGGCAGAGCGGCGTCTCCAGATTGAGCAGCGAGTAACTGGTCTGAAATAGCTCGACCAGTGCCGGGTGGAAAATTTCCCGTCCGGCGTCCAAACAGTCGCCAAAGCGACCGACTGGGCAGAAGTCGCCACCCACCACAATGGAGGTGGTCTGGTCGACCGCGGGGACGGGGCCCATTTGCACTCGTTTCATGGGTAGGATAGGGGTCATGCAGTGGGATGCCTTGGGTGCACGTTGCTCGCCGATCAATCGGTATAGAGGGCGCATGGCCGCCAGATGCCCCCGGCGCCGGCGGCATCATGGCCGCGCACGGCGATAAGGTTGGGCAGCCCACGCTTGATGAGGTCGGTGACCTCGAACGCGAAAGACGACTGCCAATCGTCCGGATTATCGTGGCTGCGGGAGAAGGCAAGTTGACCGTTTATGTAGATGTCGCCGCCATCGTCGAGGGAGCCGATGCGCATGAAGATGCGCTTGTTCTTGGGAAAATCGGGCACCGTCGTCGTCAGCCTGTACCAGAAGTAACCGCCTATATCGACGTAGCCTTGGCGCTCGAAGAAGTTCCAAGTGGAGATTGGGTGCCAGCCAGTGGTATCGGCCAGCTCCGGCAATTGCCAACCCGCCGCCAGCCCCTGGTCACTCAAGTCCAGCTTGAAGCTCCAGATTTCCGGGAGAGCGAACAGGTTCGGCAGCACCGGCGGCACCTCGTCGAAGGCAAAGAGTTCTCGCATCCAGACCTCTTCATCGGCCAGCTCCGGGCGCCCTTGGGGAACGGTTTCCGGAGTGATGACGACCTTGGCCATTTTCTGAATGCCCACCAGCGTGCGTGGTGAGCAGGTGGCGCTGAACCGGCGGTCGATCCATAACTGCTCGTATGCGGCAAATTGCGCGCTTGCGGCGGCGATGGCTGCCGGGGTGCGCTCGTTCAGCGCCGCGGAATAGGTGCGGTAGACCTCGGCTGTGGCGGCAAACATCTCGAAGGTGTCGCGGAAAGCAATCAGGCGGGCTTGCTGCTTGCCGCCGGAACGTTCCACCGCCGCCGCCAGGTCGGCCCGTCCCTGGGCGCTGAGCTCGTCGTTCATGATGGTGGCGGTGTCGTGATAGCCACCGTAGCCAATGGTCGGAATTCCGCGGCCGGCGTCGTCGATCTGCCGCAGGAGCCTCAGGATCAGCTCCCCCTCGTCGCCATAGTACTGCTCGCAGTAGGATGCCAGCAGCTCCCGCGGATCCTGCTCGCTGTTCCAGGTGTAGCTTGCCAGCGCCCACAGAACCGGCCAGATCTGCTCATTGCGGGTCATCACCTCCGCATGATAATGGCGTAACCCAAGCTCGCGATAAGCCTTGGCGGCGTCGAGGATGGAGAGCGGTTGCGGAGTACCCAGCCACATGACATAGTCGTAGTTGCGCAGCTCCGCGCCGGCACGGCGTGTCGCCTGGAGATTCTCCAGATGGCTCTTCGTGAAGGGGTAGGAAGTCGCATCTTGCGGTTTGCCGCTCCAACTCAGAGCCCGGCAGCTGACCGCCACGATGTTCGGCTCGAGCTTCACGTCGTCCGGCGGCCGGGTAAGCTCGAAATACGGGGCGTACAGGCCGACCTTCCTGCCCGGCAGCTCCTTGGCCAGACCGCGGGCCACCTGATTATAGAAGGACCAGACAAGACGATCGCGAGCGTTGGGATCATCGCCCGCCACCTTGGCACACGTGTCGCATTCGCAAATGCCGGAGGCGTCAGAAAGCCCCAGAGGAAAAGTATCCGTCAGATCGTCGAAATCGGTGTTGCGCTGGCCTTTGGTGGCCTCCAGGTCATGAAAGAAGGCGACGGCCAGGCGAATGGCCTCGCTGACGTTGGCCGGGTGGGTGAAGCAAATCTGCGCGCCCTTGTCGCGCCGCTCCCGAACCCCGTCGCGAGTGACCATGGCGAAGCGCTCGGGCTCCTTCGCCAAGTCGACCCCCTTCAGCACCTGCAGAATACCATGACCGCCCGATTGGGAGACCGTACCGAAGTCGAGCCAGTGCGACCGGTGGATGTAACGCTGAAACATGAGCCGATTGCGCAACGTCCAGAGGTCGTACTCATGGTGGATCTGGTCGCGATAGCGACTGGGGTCGGAGGTGTCGAAATGATTCGCATGGACGCCGGAGAAGCTGAGCCCGCGCTTGATGAAGGAGGGCTGATAGCCGGTCTCCCGGTTGCCGATCTCGATGGCTGAAAGCCGCGGCACATTCTCGCCGATCTCGCCAGGGCTGAACCAGCGCACGCCCAGCTCGTGCAAGTACTGGTAGACCCCATACAGAACGGCAGTCTCCGTGTTGCCGGCGATGGTCACCATGCGCAGATGGGCATCCTCGGTGATGGTGAAGGCCTGACCCGATTCACGTCCGTGCCAGGACTCCGGATCACGTACCACCAGCCGGATGCCCACATCGTTCTTCGGGCCAAGCACTGGATCACGCCACGCCAGGGGCAGTTGCTCGTCCGTGATCCTGGCGATGTAGTGGCGCAATTCCTCTATGGCCAGCAGCAGCGGGCGACCCAGAGTGCGCGGCACAAAGAGATGGCCCTGCACCTGACCATCCCTCACCAGCCATGCCACCTGCTCCGCCGCCGGTGCCGAGCCCACCACGCCTATCATCAGGATAAGTGCCAGCAGCAATACTTTACGCATTATTCGCCCCCCCAGCGCAGGAATCCACCCCAATAGTCGATGCGGTTGGTCTGCACATGCACGGGATAGGTGCGAACATGCCCATCGAAGAAGACGATATTCGAAGCGCCATCGTGGGGCGCCGGGTAAAGCCCATAGACCAAGGCGGGGATCGTTTTGTGCCGGACCACGTCCCCGGCCATCGCCTGAGCACTGGGTTCATTGAGAAAGACGCCATGTGATCCGTCGTCGCTGAAGTACGAAGCGCCCAGGAACTTGGTGTTTGGACACGGGCCGTTGCCCTTCTGCACCGTCCACGGGAGGGACCAGCCGTAGGCGGTGGTGGAAGCGCTGTAGTTCTTGACGCTGCTGCCAAAGGAGAGGGCATAGCCCATGGTGAAGGAATTGGCGCCGAAACCGTTGTGGGTGAGCGGCTTGCCCAGGACAACTTCACTCTCTGACCTCCAGTCGGGGCATTTGTATGGGCTTCCCCCCTCCGCCGTCATCTTCTCCGGCAGAACGGGCAGGCCAAGGGCATCGCGAATCGAGCTGTAATAGAGGAGGATATTGCCGAACTGCCAGCTGACAAAGGGCCCCCAACTGTCGTGTTCATCACCATAGATGATCATCCCCAGCCCCACCTGCTTGAGATTGTTCTGGCAGGCGGAAAGGCGGGCACGATTGCGGGCTTTCGTCAGTGCGGGCAGCAACAGGCTTGCCAGGATCGATATGATCGCTACCACCACCAGCAGCTCGATCAAGGTGAACGAGTGGCGGTGATGAGAGGCGACTTCACCGGCCCGCGGTGCAATCTCCATGGGATTGTTAGGTGCTGTCACGGTCATTCCTCCGTTAGGATGGGGTTCGGTCGTTGGGTGATGGCAATCTTCTCGAAAAGGATGAAATAACAGAGCAGACTGACCGACTCCGTGCCTTCCGGAATCAGCAGATCGGTGGACTCCCCAGCCTCGCTCACGGCGACCCGCATCGACTTGAATGGACGTCTTGCCCCCGCCTCGAAGCACTGTAGAAAGATCGCGGCCTTGCGGTCGCGGTACGGCTTGCCCACACAGACGATGGAGTACCAGGCGTTGTCTTCCACACGAAACTGAGGCGAAACGCCGCAGAAGCCCGACTTCCAGATGGTCGTGCCGTCGGGCCTGGTGTAGAATCGCCCCCCGTTGCCGCACTGGTAGCCGTACCCGTTGAGGTCGCCGTACTCAAAGACGGGGTTGGGGTTCAGCGTCTTCGCTTCGTCAACGGCCAGCTCCGTTGTCAGGACCAATTCCTTGACGGATAGCGTCGCCTCGCCGCCAGGCAACAGCACCAGCCGCAAGGCGCGGGCATCGGCCGGGGGATAGAACGCCTGAGAATAGCGATACCATTCGCTGGAGAGCACCCTCAGTTCGATCCGACCGGCGGATAGCGGCTGGTTGTCCTGGTCGAGGAACGCCAAGCGCAGCCGGCTGATGGACGGGTGGTTGGTCAGGCGGATCCGTACGTTGGCCTCCAAGGTGTGCTCGCCGGTGGTCTTGGCCAGGAAGAGAAGCTGGTGCTTTCTGGCCGGATCGATGGCAATGCGTTCGGCGGTCAGCTCTTGCGTTTCGATCGTTTCCACCAGGTCGGTGGATCGGTACAGGGCTTCCGCCCATGACACGCGGGAGCAGACAAGCAGGACCGTCAGAGCCAGGATAATGTGAGGTGGCATACGCATGCTAATCGTCCTCCGGCACGATGGAGAGCGCCGTCCAGTAGTTCATGTAGTGAGTCATGGTGATGGACTGCCCAGTCAGGGAGCTTTCCTCGCAGTCGTTTCCGGTGGAAACCAGACGGCAGAACTTGGCGTACAGCTGGATTTCCTTCCCGGAGGTGTCAAGCGTCTCGATCATGGCAAGCGGCACCTTGAAGAGCGCCGTATAGCTATCGTCGCCATCCTCCACGGTTGCATCCAGGGCTGGGAACGCCGTGGGACGGAAGTTGCGCATGGTCAACCGCTTTCCGGCGCGGGTCATGGAAGCGTAGAGCATCGGCGCGAAACGTTTTGCCTGCAGCACCAGCTCCACTTGATCCTGTCTGGCCGCCTGCCGCGCCTCGATGCGGAAGTAGAGATGCTCTGTATCTCGCATGACCGCCACCTGAGTCGGCTGAAGAGCAGGAGCCTGCCCATGGTCATCCCAGGTGGTGACCCGCTTGAAATCCCCCAGTTTCAGCGCCTGCATCCAGAGGGTGGAGTCGGCGAGTTGCCATTCCTCGGTGGCTTGGTCGAGACGTGGCACATAGATGCGATTGAGCGTGTCGGCCAGTCGGTCAAAGGCAGTGAGCGTACGTTCGAGCAGGACCCTGGAGTTGGAGTTGTCGGCCTTGGCGATCGCCGCCACCAGCAGGGCACGCAGTTTGGCTTCACGATTGGTCTTGACGATCAACGTCTCGAAGAGCGAGGCGCTGGTGGCATGACAACTGGGTCCGAAGATAATGGCCGGATCGGTCCAGTCGTGGTGAATGATCTCATGGAAGGCCAACATCTCGGGCGCGGCCTTGCCGTAGGCGCGGGTGATATAGTCGCGACGCAGCGCCTGGGGATCGAGGGTGGGATCCCAGAGCAGCCGTGCGATGATCCAGCGCTCGATGGCCTGGTAGTCCCACATGTGCTGGTACATCGCGGCCCGCCGGTCGTTCTCCATGTCCGGCGTGAAGCCGTCGAGATGCACGCCATGGACGCCGCCTGACTCCACCAGCGCACTGAAATCCGCACCGGCATTGGTGGCAACGGTGGAAAAGGAGGCCGGATAGTAGTAGGTGAACATGGAGAGCCGGCGACCTTCCTGACCATTGCGGCGGAGGTATTCGCGGAAGCGGTCAGCCCAGATTGTGCCGCTGCCGGCGTGGTTATGCTGACCTTCGAGAATGGGAAAACGAAGCGAACAGGTGTCATAGGCGCAGAAGATCGGGATGAGCGAAGGCGCATGCGGGATCGCCGGCGGTTCCGCTGCGTAAATGTAGCCGGGAACCGTGATGGGCAGTTCCGGGTAGCTCTTGGCAAACTCGGCGGCAACCTCGTTGAGCATGAGCGTCATGCGCGTGGAGAAGAAAAGCGGATCGCCCATGGAGGTTTCAGACTTTGGTTTGAGCAGCGTCCCGTCCGGCAAGGGAATGGGGGCCATGCAGCTCTCGCAGGAACACACGGCCCAGCCGTCGCGGGTGCGGATCGCCAGATGCTCCAGCGAACGTCCCTCGGCCTCGGCCTGCGCCATGATGGTGCGAAGGCCGTCCGCCAGCGCCTTGGCAATGCCCGGCGCTGTGTAGCAGATGTAGCCTTGGGGACGTATTTCGCGCTTGCCGTTGATCATCGCGAAGAACTCGGGGTGCTCCAGGCGACACTTCTCGTAGGCGAACTCAGGATTGGCGGCGATGGTGGCCATGTAGTTGCCCTCGTAGACATGGGCGCCGCCCATCTCCTCGCGCCGAAAGCCGTTGTAGTAATAGGGCGCTGTGTTCATCCCCATGCGCCCCTGCCAGATGCCGTCATCGGATCGCTGCGCGTAAGGCGTTCCGGGCATCCGGTAGGCAAAGGCGGGGCGTTCAAAGGCATCCGTCGACGCGAAGGCCAGCTCCGGGTTGGCTGAATAGACCGTTCCGAACGCTTTGCGGGGGCGCGCCCAGATGATGTCCGAGTTCATCTCCAACAGGCGGATTGCGCCGAAGAGGGCACCCGCCGGGCGAGCACCAAACACATGGATATCGCCCCCTCTCGAACGGATGGCAAAGCCGTCGCTCCCGGCAAGGCGAGCAAGATCGTCCGCGAAATGCTCCTCCGCGAAATGTCGACCAATGAAGAAGCGCGCGGTTGCCAACCCGGAAGGTCGCGCCAGAACGCGAATCCGCTTGCCGCTGATCTTCCGAATCCAATGCTGCAATTCGCGCGCCGCTCGCACCTCGGGCAAGGCCGCCGAACCACCCACCACAATCTCGCCCGGATAAGCTGGAAAAACCGTATCCTCCACCTTCGCCCCCGCCTCCACCAGTTCCATATCCACGCTCCGGATCACCGGCGTGCGATGGGGGCGGCCGTCGCAGTACTCGATGCGGACAAAAGCGGCGTCCGTCGGCATGGTAAACAGCGGCTCTCTGGTCGTGGCTGGCTCCTCGATCCAGTCGATGCGCAGAAGGTCGTAGTCATAGATCAGGACGCGTCCGGGCTGCGACCCGGCGGTAAAGCGATAGGTTGCTCCCGGCTCTACCGGTATCGGGTCGGTCAACGCATAACCTGTGGGGGCGCAACGCAACTCCAACTCCCCCTGCTCGTTGGCCACCAGCACCGCCAGGTTCCGCGTCGTCCAGCCGGAGAAGTTGCCCGCGCCGGCGGCAAAGTCGCCATTGATGACCATGCGCGTGTCGACCAGCTGCTCCAGCGCCATCTCGTCAACGGTGGGCAAAGCGTCATCCCCGATCACCACCAGGGCCAGCTTTGCACCATCGCGCGAGGTCAGGAAGCTGTGCGAATATGACCGCTGCCCGACCGTGAGCTGCTGCCAGGCTCCATTGAGAAGCCCCTCGTACGGCAGCAGCCCCTCGGCCGTAGTGATCCGAACCTCCCAGCGCGCCGTGGACGCGGGTGGGGTCTCGGCGCGGAAGGTGAGCCGGTAGCGCGTCAGCGGCGCCACTGGCAGTTCTCCAATCGCCACCTCACGCGCCGCCAGCGCGGGGATCATGAGGCCGCAGGCAAAAAGGAGCACGGCCACTCGGTCCAACCAGCTTGGTGAAGGTCTCAGATCCATGCTATGCCTGGGTAACCAGTTGCTGAACGGGGGTTAAGGCCACGTCGATCTGTCCGCGCACCATGCTGGTGTAGACCACCCAGCTGTCCTGGGGGGAAAATTGCGGGTGCGGGTCGAGGTGGTAGATGTCGCGCGAACAGTAGGGAGGATCCAGGCGGAAAAGGTCGCGGAACATGGGCGGCTGGGGCATCGCCGAGACAATGGCCGTCTCTTTCTTCGTGCGCCGGTCGTAGAAGAGAATCTGCACCGGTTCCGTCGCCCACTTGTAAGGATTCTCGTCAGCGCACCAGAGCTGCCGGTCCGAAGAGCAATGGGAATGGCAGAGTGTCCGCTGCCAGACACGAGTTGCTTCCAACGTATACGGATTGCACTCGAACGTGCCTTTTTCGTAGTCGGTCCAGCAGACCAAGCCGTCCTTCGACCACCATTCGTGGGTGGTGCTGGAATTGTGGGCATACCAGTCCTTGGGCCTGAGGGGCTCATAGCGGGTTTGCTCTACGTCCATCAGCCAGATTCGGTGATCCAGCATGAAGCGTTCGCCAGTGATCTTGTCGTTCCAATTATCTCTGGCGATCAGGAACAGCTTCGGATCGATCGGCGAGAACTGCGCATGATCGTGGCAGGTGGTGAACTTTCGCAGAACGGTGATCTCACCGGTCTCCATATTCCCCAGCGCTGCCCGCCAGGTGTTTCCCAGGTCGCCATCGAGCAGCAGGTACTTGCCGTCCGCCGACAGGGTCAGATGCGTGGCCAGGCAACCCAGGTGACGATAGCCAATATCTCCCTTGCTGAGCGTGCAGACCTCGGTTACCGTGCCGTCGATTGTCATCTTGTAGACGCTGCCGGCCATGCAGAAGTAGACGGCGGAGCCCTCCGGCGCCACCATGGGCGAGGCACTCGTGAAACCCGCCTGCGGAAAGTGGCGGATCAGCGGCTTGCCGGGATCCAGCGAAACGACGCCCAGCGTGCGACCCCGGTTCGGCGGGAAGATGCAGTAGAACCAGAGCCACTGCTCGTCCGCCGAAACGGCGGAATTGGTGAAATAAAACGATTGTTGCCCCGGGGCAACGCGTTGGCTCAGAACGTAACTGACAACCCCGGTTTGCGGGTCTCTCCACGCCTCGAAGTACGGGTGCTTACTCAGGTCGTGCATGCGTTGAGTCCCTTGCTTGCCGTGATGTTGTGGACAGGAATCAGGATCTGCTGATACGCGTTCCGAAGGCGACCGGCCGTCAGATCGGCGAATGCCTCGACGCTGCGCGAGGCGAGGGTACCAGCGAAATGCAGTTGCACCATCTCAGCATGGGCGGGATGAAAATCGTTCTGCAGACGAAAGACACCCACCGGGAGTTTCTCCAGCATGCCCGGCTGGCTGAGCATGTAGGTGTGCAGGTGAGGGAAAGCGCCGGGCTCGGCAAGCACGGCATCGAACTGGTGCCAGTCATTCCGGGTGAAGAACTCATTGACTCGGATTCCCCAGTAGCCTTGCTTCGACCAGGAGATCCACTCTTCACGTACCTCCAGCCCCGCCGCCGCGAGCGCCGCTCGGTAGCCTTGCGCCAGATGGACCGCCGGCGCATAGCTCCGGCCACCATTGAGCAAGGCGATCCGTTCCGCCCCCCGTTCGATGAAGTACGTGGTCAGATCGTGCCCCGCGCCCTGCCAGTCGTGGGCGATCACCAACGCCCGCAGGCTGGGCAGGAGATCCGATGCCAGCACGTCCCCGATGACAAGGAAGGGCAGATTCGTCGCGCGAACCACTTTGGCATAGTCCGCGTCAATCGGCCCACTGAAGAGAATGCCGACCACATTCGTCAACTCCTCCAGAAGCGGCTCATAGCGACCCCGTTGACACGAGATCGTTTTCAAGCGGTAGCCATAGCGCGCCGTCACGTCGGCAAGATCGTTGTCCCAGCTGATGGACGATCCCGCGTCATCCACCACTTTCACATAGAGGAAGATCGCGCTTGGCTTTCCCTGGCTGATCTGCTTGCGCAGGAAGGTCCCTTTCCCTTGCTGGCGCTCGATGATCCCCGCCTCCGCAAGCTCCTTCAATGCCCGCCGCGTCGTAATGCTGCTGACTCCAATCTGGGCCGAAAGCGACGCTTCATCCGGCAGGCAGTCACCAACCTGCACGTTCTGATTGACGATATAGACCAGGATATCCCGCTGTGCCTGGATGTACTTCTTCACCGACATCGCATCACTCCTTATAAAAGTATACGGTTATAGATTATGCGTTTTCCCCATGCATATCAAGCCCCTCCGCGGAAAAAAACTGGAAGGGGGCGAACACCTTGCGGAGTGATCAGAGGCCGCCCAGATAGGCGGCTTTGACCCGCGGATCGCGTAGCAGATCTCTGGCATCGCCCGACATCGACATGGTGCCGGTCTCCATGATGTAGGCGCGATTGGCGTGCAGAAGGGCTTCATTGGCATTCTGCTCTACCAGGAAGATGGTTACCCCTTCCTCCTCGTTGATCTGGCGGATGATCGCGAAGATCTTCTCCACGATGAGCGGCGCCAGCCCCAGGCTGGGCTCGTCGAGCATGAGCAACCTCGGGCCGCTCATAAGCGCGCGCCCCACCGCCAGCATCTGCTGCTCTCCCCCGGAGAGGGTACCCCCCTTCTGCTTGCGGCGTTCGGCAAGCCGTGGAAAGAAATGAAAGACCCGCTCCAGCAGCTCCCGACACCGTTGCCGATCCCGCACGCAGTAGGCACCCATATCCAGATTCTCGACGACGGTCAGTTCCGGGAAAATCCGCCGTCCTTCCGGCGCATGGGCCACCCCGGCCGCCACCACCTGATGCGCCTTCAGCCGGCCCAACTCCCTGCCGTCGAAAAGGATATGGCCAGCGGTGCACCGCACCACCCGCGAGATGGCCCGCAGGGTCGTGCTCTTGCCGGCGCCGTTCGCCCCCAGCAACGCGACAATCTCCCCCTCCTCCACCTGAAGTGTAATCCCCTTCAACGCCTTCACGGCCCCATAGGCGACGCCAACATCCCGCAACTCCAGCAAACTCATGCTCCGTCCTCCCGCCGCGCGCCCAGATAGGCTTCGATCACCCGCGGGTCATTGCGGATCTCCGCCGGAGTCCCCTCGGCGATCACCGCGCCATGGTCCATCACAATGATCCGGCCGCATAGGCTCATCACCAACCGCATATCGTGTTCGATCAGCAGGATGCTGACCGAAAACTCCCGGTTGATGCGGCGGATCATCTCGACCAGCTCCTCGGTCTCCCGCGGATTCATTCCCGCCGCCGGCTCGTCGAGCAGCAAGAGCTGCCCTTCGGTGGCCAGCGCCCTGGCAATCTCCAGCTTGCGGCGCTTCCCGTAGGGCAGCGATTCAGCGGCCTCGTCGGCCACGTCGGCCAGGTCAAAGAGCCGTAGAAACTGCATGGACTTGCGGGTGATCTCCCGCTCTTCACGGAAAAAGCGTGGCAATCGCAGCATCGCATCCATCATCCGGTACCGGAAATGATAATGGTAGGCGATCTTCACGTTGTCGAGGACGCTCAACTCATCGAGCAGGCGAATATTCTGAAAGGTACGGGCCAGACCGCGGCGAACAATCTGGTTGGCGGAGAGATCCGTGATGTAGCTGCGATCGAAGTAGATGGTTCCCGCATCCGCGACCTCCAGGCCAGTGATCATGTTGAAGGCCGTCGTCTTGCCGGCTCCGTTCGGCCCGATCAGCCCGACTATCTCGCCCCGCTTCACGCTGAACGACACCTGCTGCACAGCCCGTACGCCGCCGAAAGACTTCGACAGCCCGTCGACCCGCAACAGGTCAAATTCATGCCGCACCTCGTTGACTGCCCGATCGACGCTTTCTCTCTGCTCAACCATGGGGCTCGTCCTCCCGCGCTCTCTTGAACCGCCTCGCCAGTTGCCGAGCCACGCCATCGAACTCCTTGAGCCCGAACAGGCCGTTCGGTACGAACCGAATCATCAGAATGAGCAGCAGCGCAAAGAAGAGTTCGCGATTTGGGCCAATATAGGGGATCTGCCCGAGAGCTTCGCGCGTACCGATCAGGAGAAGCGCCGCCAGCGCCGCGCCACTGAATGAGCCGAGTCCGCCCAGCACCACCATCAGCAGCACCTCGATCGTACGCAGGAGCCCGAAATCTCCGGGATGAAGGGTCAGTTGCTTGTGGGCATAGAGCGCTCCCGCCAGCCCCGCGAAGGCCGCGCTCAGCACAAAGGAGAGGCTCTTGTAGTAGGGAAGATTGACCCCCATCGCCCGCGCCGCGATTTCGTCTTCGCGAATCGCCAGAAAAGCCCGACCTATCGCCGAGCGCTTCAGATTCACCAGAAGCACGTAGGTGATGATGACAAAGATCCAGATGAACCACCAGCTTCCGTATTGGGCATTGACCGGCAGGCTGATGCCGGTCGCCCCGCCAATTCGCTCGACTCCACGTTCGAGAAGAGCCGGTGGCGCCGGAAAATAGAGGTTCTGCAGCGACAGCCGCACAATCTCCCCGAACCCCAGCGTGGCTATCGCCAGATAGTCACCGCGCAGACGAAGGCACGGCACCCCGATCAGCACCGCGAAGAGCGACGCGACCAGCATCGCCGCCAGCGCACCGGGAATGAAATTGACCATCCCCAGCCCGGGCAACTGCCAGTAGATCGAAACCAGCCCCGCACTGTACGCGCCAAGGGCAAAGAAGCCGGCGTGCCCAAGCTGCAGCAGCCCCGTCATGCCACAGATCACATTCAACGACATGGCCAGGATCATGAAGATCCCGATGTTACCCAGAATGTCCAGATAATATGACATGCCTGGCCTACACCTTGATCCGTTCGGCTCGTCCCAGAATACCCTGCGGGCGCACCACCAGCACCACGATCAGCAGCAGAAAGACCGCGACCTCCTTGTAGGCGTTTGCCGCCTCCGCATAACCCAGCCGCAGCCCCAGCCAGACCACCATCGTCTGCAATATACCGATCAGGAAGCCGCCGATCACGGCCCCGGGTACCGACCCGATGCCCCCGATCACGGCCGCCACGAAAGCAATCAGGCCGGGCATGAAGCCCATCATCGGATCGATCTGTTTGATCGCCCCCACCATCATCCCCGCCACCCCGGCAAAGAAGCCGCCCAGCGCAAAGGTCATCATGATCGTCTTGTCCACGTCGATCCCCATCAGCCGCGCCGCATCGAGATCCTGACTGACCGCTCGCATCGACCGCCCGAAGCGTGTCGCTGCCACCAGGTACCACAGCCAGACCATCAGCAGCACCGTCACCAGGATGAAGACGAACTTGCTGAGGTAGAAACCCGTCCCGAAGATCCGCACGGAAAACTGCGTCACCTCCGCCACCGCGCCGCCGAAGGCCAGGCGGTTGCCGCTGTTGACAAACTTGAAGAGGTTCTGCAGGAAGAAGGAGACGCCGATGGCGGTGAGCAGTGCCACCAGCCGGCTGCTGTCGCGGATCGGCTTGTACGCGATCCTCTCGGTGATGATCGCAATGATCGCACCCGCGATGCCGGCAACCAGCAGCAACAGCAGAATCGTCAGCCACACCGGCACGCTTGACGGCACCACCGCATACATGGCAAAACCGGCGTAGGCACCAACCATGTAGAACTCCCCATGGGCAAAATTGATCAGCTTGATGATGCCATAGACCAGCGTATAGCCAAGTGCAATCAGGGCGATGACCGCCCCGTTGCAGATCCCTTCCACAAGATAGTACAGAAAGAGATCCATGCGCTCCGTCGGTCAGGGTTGGATGGTCGCAAGGTACTTCTTGTCGTAACCGTCTCCAGCCTTCACCACCCCCATCACCACCGCCGACTTGCGCGCGTCACCGTCGGCGGTCATGGTGATCGGCCCCGTCACGGTTGTCACCTTCTCCAGTCTGGTCATGGCGTCGCGCACAGCCGTTGCCTCCGTCGAACCGGCCGCCTTGATTGCCTCGACAATCAGCGTCACGGAGTCCGCCCCGAGCGCTTCGAAGGAGCCTGGCTCGGTGCCCGTGCGTGCCGTCATTGCCGTGACGAAGTTCTGTACGATTTCCCGCTGGTCTTCCGGCGAAAAGGCGCCAGAGAAGAAGGCTCCGACGATCTGATCGCCGGATTGTTGGATGATATCCTGATGATCCCATCCGTCCGCACCACAGAAGGTCGCCGCGAGCCCCATGACCTTTGCCTGCTTCAGGATCAGCGGCACCTCCCCGGGATAACCAGGTACGAATACCAGCTTCGCGCCGCTCTCCTTGATCTGCGACAACTGCGGACCGAATTCCGTATCCTTCTCCTGGTAGCTCACTTCCGCCGCGATCGTGCCTCCCCCTTTCCGGAATGCCTGCATGAAGCTCCTCACCAGCCCGATGCTGTAGTCGCTCGACAACTCCGTCATGGTCGCCGCGCTCGTGATGCCCTGCCCCAGGGCATACTGCGCCACGACTTCACCCTGAAACGAATCCTTGAAGCAGGCTCGAAAGAGAAATGGACTCGCCGGCGCGACCTGATCGTTGGTCGCCGTCGGCGTAACCGTAGGCACGCCCGCCTGCGTTACCGGATTGGCCACAGCCAGAGCGTTGGTGCTGGTGATCGGCCCGATCACGGCCGTGACACCCCCAAGCCCTGTCAGCTTCTTGAAGGCGGAAATCGACTGGGACTGGTCGCCCCGATTGTCCTCCACTTTCAGGGTCAACATCCGACCGTCGATGCCCCCGGCCGCATTGATCTGCTCGACTCGATATTCGATCCCCTCCAGCGTGCTACTGCCAAGAGGCGACAGGTTGCCGCTCAGCGGAACGATCACGCCGATGCGGATGGTTCCCTCTTCCGCCTCCGAACCACAACCGACCGCCAGCACCATGCCCGCCACCGCAGCCACCAAAGCCGCCGCGCCAACCATTCGACGATAGACTCCGCTCTTCATTCCAATTCGTCCTCCACATAGAGTGATCTCAAACATTGTTCAAGGCGCTTGTAAGGTAAAGCGACGCCAATCAATCTGCAAGGTACGACGGCGTTCCTCCGGCGCCGCCCAAAAAGTTCCAGAATAAATTCACCCCGAAATTTGAGCGCAGCAGCAGCTTCAACCGCTCAACACCTTGATCCGCTGCCATCACCTCTTTCATTGGTACACAATGCGCACTTTCACCACGGGCATCTCGGGTCAAGGGAAATTATGGACAAGAACGGGCGTCTGCTCATCCTCGACACGATTCGCGGCATAGCCATCCTGGCTGTCTTCCTTTTCCATGCACTCGGTACCAGCTATGGATTCGACAAGCTGGCTTGGAATGGACTCTGGCGTGACTTCAATGTTCAAAGCTCATTCCTCTGGTTACTGCCGCTGACCTACGGCGGTGCGGGGGTGGCGATCTTCTTTTCGGTCAGCGGATTCTGCATACATCTCAGCTACCGAAAATCACATACCCCCGGCTTCGGCAACTTCTTCGCAAAGCGCTTCTTCCGCGTCTATCCGCCTTACCTCTTCGCCTTGCTGCTCTTCTTCTTTCTCTATCCGTGGGGGTCGCTCAATATCGACCTGATGCGGCTCAAGCAGCTGGTCACCCACGTGCTGCTGGTGCACAACTTCGATCGCACGACCTTCTTCGGGGTCAATCCTTCGTTCTGGAGCATCGCGGTCGAGTGGCAGCTCTACCTTGTCTATCCACTGCTGCTGGCGATCGCCTCGCGGATCGGCTGGAAACGCGCCATGCTCGTCTGCCTTTGTGTTGAATTGCCAATTCGCCTCTGCTCGTCGATCTTTGGTCACGCCAATCTTTCGCCTTTCGTGGTCTACACGCCGTTTGCCTACTGGCTGAGCTGGTCGCTCGGTGCGTGGTTGGCGGAGTCTTACCTGCGGAACGAGCGATTGCCCTTCGCCACAATGCCGCTGCTGCCGGTAGCCATAGCCATCGTACTGGCCAGCATGTTCCGGCCGCTGGCGCCACTTGGCTTTCTGCTCTGGTCGCTGGCTACCACCATCCTTATCGCCCGCTCCCTCTCCGGCAACTGGGAGACACCCGCCTATCCTGGTCGCGAACGCCTGGTGAACCATATGCGCACCGTGGGCCTCGTTAGCTACAGCTTCTACCTGGTACACCAGCCGATACTCAAGCTCGTGCCGCGCGTCCTGAATCGTTTCATGCCCGATACCGCCTTTCATCCGCTGGTCATGCTGGCGCTCTGCCTCGCCCTCTGGATGCCGATCTTCTGGCTTTCGCGTGCCCTCTACGAGACCATCGAGTGCAGTTCCATTGCCGCGGGCAAGCTCCTCATGCGCCATGCTCACGATTCGCATCACCCGCACCCCACGCCCGTGGTCGTCGCTCCTGACCCGATGCTTGAGCGGGCAAAACCGCGAGATGGCTGACCACCTGGTCGAGATCCTCGGCCGATAGCCGCCCAGTCTCACCCGATGCGCTCAGCACCGCGGCAAGCTGACGGCGCAACGCTTCCGGCGACAGGATCGGCTCCTCGTCAAGGTACCCGTGCTCCAGAAACCAGCTCTCCAGCTCGTTTCGCTTGCCTGTGCGAAAGCCCGGAAGCTCCTTCCGGTCGATGGCCGCGAGGATGGCGCGCGCATCGCCGCCGCAACGCACCGCCAGTTCCGCTATCGCCTCGATATACGTCTCGCTGACGGCGCCGGAGGATTCCAAGGCAGCCCGGTCGACGGGAATGCCCCTGCCCTGTCGCCACAACGTCGCGGCATGGGCAAAGGCAGCGGCCAGCGCCGGTATCACAGCCAGCTCATCGGCAGTGCGGACCGCGTCCAAATCCAGAAGCAGTCGCGGTGCCGTTGTGCGCATGAGCTGCTCGACCTGCCCCCAGCATTCAAAGCCGTGGCGAACGCAGCGATAAAGCGCCCGTGGCTCGTCCAGAAGATACCAGAGGTGCAGCGCTCCGACGTCGGCAAAGGGATCGAATCGCGGCACCCCCAGCCGACGACCATAGTCATCATAACTCTCGCCCGCTTCCGGGGCGGGCGCCACGGCGGGAACTGGACGCTCGATCGGCAGGACGGCTTCCGGCTCGCCCCGCTGCAGACGGATCAAGGTGATCGGCACCTCCGCGGATCGGGCCGCCGCGGCACGCCATTTGCCCGCTTCATCCTCCTGCGCCGTAAAGTAGAAGATCTGCCGCCCCCCCGCCGCCATGGCCAGAACGGCGTCGATAATCGCGTCGGCACGACGGTCGTCACTGTTGGCGAGCAGCTCGTCGAGGAATAGGGGTGGTTTCGGCCCGTCGCCCTCCATCTCTTCCAGGAAAGCAAGGCGAACGGCGAGCAGCAGTTGCACCCGTGTGCCGCTCGACAGCTCATCCAGCGAGTGGATGCGAGAGGTGCGCGTGTCCCGCGCCAGGAAAGCCGCGTCCGCATCCTCGGCGCGCACGTCGAGATCATAGCGACCGCTGGTGATCGCCCCGAACATGTGCCTGGCCCGCTGCAGCACTCCCGATGCCTGCTGCTGGCCGCGACCTCGAATGTGCTCCGCCAGCAGGTGCGTGGCGCAGCCGGCGACCAGCTCCTCACGCACCTTCCGCAGCCCATCGAGGGCCTCCTCGCGCTGCTGCAGGGCCGCGCTCAACGTCCGCCCGCTCGTCGCCAGTTCCACTTCGCGGCGCAGTTCGCCAATCTGCTGATGCAGCCGCTCGGCTTGCATGGCCTGCGCGCGCCACTCCGCCGCGCGCCGCTCGACCTCGTCGGCGGTGAGTTCACCCCACTCCGCCCCCCAGCAAGGATGTCCGATCAGACGAAGCTGTGCCTCCCGCGCGCGAAATTCCGCCTCTTCGACCTCCTTGACGGCCTGGCGATAGGCCGGCAGCGCTTCACACCAGTCGGTGAGTTGGCGAAGATGTTCCGGCATGGCCGCATCCTCGTCCTCCAGGCCGAAGCTGCCCAAAAGACGCAGGCGACGCGCGAGAAGACGGGCAATGCGCGCCTCCAACTCCTCGATCCGCTGCCCGGCCAGCCGATGTTCCTCCCGCTCCCGCAGCAGCGTCTCATGATCCGTCCGCAGTTCGGCGAGCAGCGCCGCGGCACCGGCAAGGCTGTCGACGTTTCCGCGACCGAGCGGCTCCACACGGGCATTGAAGGCATCGAGCGCCTCCCCAAGGAGCCGGCCAGCCTCCGTGCGGATGGCCTCCTGCGTCTGGAGCGCCTGCCTGGCATCCCGCCAGCGAATGAGACGCGAAACCGCTTCGAGAAGAGCCCCTTCGTGCATCTCCGGCACAACCCCAAGTTGCTCCCGCAGAATCGTGCGCAGCCGAAGCTCCCGCGCTTCGCACGCCGCCAGTTCCTGACGATACTGGTCAAAGCAAGCCGTGCGCCGCTGCCGGATACCACTGTCGATGCGCGCCTGCGCCAGCCGCCCTTCCAGCGCCTCCAGAAGTTGTCGAACTTCCTCCGGCGTCCAGCTTGCCGGAGCGGGAAGCTGGCGCTCCGCATGCTGCTGCCGCAACACGGCCCGTCCATCCGGCGCGCTCTCCTCACGCCCGCGGCGCGCCAGAACGAGGATGAGGGGCGGCACCAATACAAAGAGCGCGAAAACCGGATGAAGACTGAAGGTCAGAACCAACCCCAGCACCATGGCCACTCCGGCCAACAGCGGGAGGACCCAAACTGGATGCGGTGATTCCACCGGCGTGGGCGGGGGCGTACACAGCCAGTCGCGCAGCCCCTGCACCGCCAGCTTGGAGCGATCGATTTCCGCCTCATCGACAGGTGCCGTCTCGGGCAGCCACTCACCTGCCAGCCTGGCAACGTCGCGCCTGCAGCGCAGCGCTTCGACTGCCTCGCCATAGTCGCGAATAGGTTCCAATTCCAAGCTCTCGGGCATGCGTACCTGCTCGGGTTGCAGAGCGCCGCTCAAGGTGGCACGCAGGCGCTCTTCCTGCTCGCGAAGCGGCGCCAGCTGCTTCAGGCACTCGAGTTCGATATCCCGCTGACGCCGCATCTCCACCACCTGCTCGTCCAACTCACCCAGCAAGCACCGATCGATCGGTGCATCAGCCAACCCGGTCGCTGCGATGGCGATGTGCGCCTCCTGGAACTGCTGCCGGCAACGCGCCGCATCCTGCCGTTCCTGATCGAGTTCGCGACAGAGTGCGCGGAACTCTTCGGCCTCCTGACCACTCATGTCGGCCAGATGACGGTCATACCGCCCCACCCTCGCTCGCAATGGCTCGATTCCCGCCTCGGCCGCGCGCGCCGCCAGCCAGAGCCTGCACAGCTCTTCCAACTGCCGGGCCGCCTCCGCCGCCGCGGCCTGCTCCTGAAGCACCGCCATGCCGGCTTCACGCTGGCGCAGATTCTGCTGGCGCTCGGTCGCCTCCATGACATTCCGGTCAGCCAGCTTCCACGACTTGTACTCACCGCATGCCGTGGACGGCGCGGTCGTGCGCAGGTCAAGGCTCCGAACCGCTGCAGCCAGATCGATCCCGCCGTAGATCTCTCGCTGAATCCGCCTGGCGAGCGTGCAATCGCCAGTCTCGGCCTGGAGAAGTTCGTGGAGCGAGAGCCGGTACAGATGCGCCAGCTCAGCGGCCGGCACTGGTGGCGCTGTGCCCCCAGCTCCGTCAACCCGCCACGGAAGTCGTGCCCCCCCTTCGATGCTCCGGGCATACCTTCGCCCATCGAGACTGAAACTGCCACTGATCGTCGCGTGTGCGTCGAGCCCATCCGGCCAGAGCAGCCCTTCGAGCGCCAGAGCCGTCGTCGTCTTACCCGCGCCGTTGGGCCCGTGCACCACGACAATGCCTGGCGAGAACCCACCTGACCCGGCGGCACGAAAGGAAAGGCTATCGGCATCGCTCGCGATACCCCGCAAGCGCCGGATATGCAGCTCGGTAAAGACAATGTGACGCGACTCAGCCATGGGCATTCTCCCCGGGCAGCAACGCTTCGAGCAAGCGCCACGCCTGCCGTGCCAGCAGCGGCCGAAGGGCGCCGACTGCCTCTTCGCCCAGCGGCTCGAAAACCGGTCTGGCCATCATGCCGTTCGTGGCGGCAGCCACCTGATCCAGCAACTCCCGTTGCGCCTCCGGCAGCGCCTGGTCACCCTCCAGAAGTTGAATCAGCAGTGCCAGCTCGCCGACGATCCCGCCGCTTTCCGCCAATGCGGCAAGATCGAGCGGTGGCCGCGTGGCAATCTGGAGACGATCGACCACCAGTTGAACCTCTCGCACCGTGTGCCCCGACTCGCGCATTTCCGCCAGTTCGGCCGCGATATCCTGGTGCAAAAGTGTCGTTCGGCCCTCACAGGTCAGCCGCGCCACCAGAATCTCCATGGCAGGTTGCTCCCGACAGAACGCATCCAGCTCTTCTCCCAATTGGCGCCTCACCTCCGGGCGCACCTGATCCAACCGCTCGAGACCATCCAGCGAAATGCGGATCGCCTCGTAACGCACCGGCGCCAGGGGCAGGTGCTCGATCTGCCAGCCGCCATCCGCCCATTCGATCAGCCAGGGCCCGTGAGGTCCACGCTCGCCGATACCCGGGTCGAGTCCCTGGGGCGAACCTGCATAGAAGATGTGCGGCAGTTCCGCATGCGGCGGCCCCGGCTTGTGCACGTGCCCCAGCACCCAGAGCGGCACCCCGGTCATGGCAAAATCATGCGCCGCCAGGGGCGCATACCGGCTCTGCGCGTTGTCCATGTCGCCATGGAGCAAACCAAGCACGGGCAGATCCGGCTCCAGCAGCTCCCGCGAAAAGCTGTGCAGCGGGCTGCGGTACACGGAGCGGTCGCGAAAAGACCAGCCAACAATCTGGACCTTCTCCCCAGCGCGATCGGCAAGGATCCGACGCTCCCATTGCCCCCCTTCGCCAAGCAGATGAAATCGCGGCGACTTCAGCTCCGCGGCCACTTGGCGCAGTACGTCACAATCATGATTGCCCGCCACCGCGATTACCTCGATGCCCGCCTCCACCAGCCGGGCCAGCTCACGCTCGAGCGGGCCCATGGCCTCGAAAAAGCGATTGGCGGCGTCCACCACATCACCGGCCAGGAGAACGGCATCCACCCGGCGGCGGAGCGCTTCATCGACGCACGCCCTCCAGGCACGCGAAGCGGCATAGCGTTCGGCGTGCTCCGCGGCAAGCCGCCCCGGTCGAAGCCCGATATGGACATCCGCCGTCGCCAGGAACCTCACTGGCCATCAACCTCCGTCCGATATTCCGCAATCTCCAGCAGAACCCCGTCCGGATCGCGAAAATAGCAGAGGCGTTTACTGCCGGCGGGATGACGTATGGTACGGCCGGGTATCGAGCAGGGCGCGCTCAGCAGCTTGATACCCACCTCCAGCAACTTGCGGCTCGCCTCGTCGACGTCTTCTACCTGAAATGCCAGGTGGCGCAGCCCCTGCGTGTTCGGCAACGCTGCCTGCGGCAGCACCGCACCTTCAGGCGAACGGAAGTGCAGCAGCTCGACGCGCGGTCCGCCGCCAGGAGGCTGCACGTAAACGACATCCGCGACGACTCCCTTCAGCCCCATGATCGTCTCTATCCACTCCCCTTCCAGGTGCGCCCGGCGCGTCTCGCGCAGTCCCAGGATCTGCGTATAGAAGAAGACCGATCGCTCAAGATCGGAAACGACAATATTGACATGGTCGACAAACTTGATCACAATTACCCCGCTCAGGTATGAAGTACGCGCTCCAAGATAACGCAAAGACCACCTGCCTGCAAACCACGGGCCGGTACCAAAGCGCGAAACTTGCCGCGAGGGAGGAAAGACATGGGAAACCACCCCGCTCAGCGGGATTTCCACTCTGGATCGGACCACGAGCTGAGCAACGCGAGACAGCCCGTCAGTTGCCGGACGAAGGTGGTGACTTGTGAAGGGTGATTGTGATTCTCGGGCGGAGGCCCTCCACTTGCCTTGACTAATCCTCATAAGGGCGACACCGCGCGTGCCAGGCACACTCAGTACCGCCCATACCTCAGCGCCGGACGTAGAAGGTCACCTGCGCCGAGCACCTTGGGATCGCTACCAGCCGCGGACGATATTGCGGGCCTCGATATCTCTGGTGCTGACAGAGCCCGCGTGTCCATCCGCATAAGCTGCAGCGCCTTGGGTTTTGCCATTATGCCGGGCGCCTTTGGTGATACGATAAGGGCCTTCGTTACCACCGCCATCGAGGTAGAGCGGCGGTCCGCCGCGCACAGGCAGGATGTTTCCCTCTTCATTGGATATCTGGAAGTATGGCATCTCGCTCATGTCAATGAAGATGACCGTTACATCCGGTTCGGGCACGTCGCTGTTGCGCATACCAGCCGTACCCAGAAAAGCGTTGTAACCGTAGCTGAGCTTGACGTTCTTCGGCGGAGCGGCAGATCTATCGATCTTTTCCAGATATTTCGACCAGCTTCCCCCAGAGTTCGTCGTCAGGCAGTCGTACTTGTTATCCATGGGACACAAGTAGAGCTTGGCGCTGCTTGCGTAGCTCCACAAGGCATCATCGACAAAACCGCCACCTCTCCCATTTGGATACGAATCGAACGTCCCCCAGGAAGGTGTGCCTCCTCTGACGAAACAGCCGTCAATTTCATCTTGATACATCGTGAAACCACCTATGATCTGCTTCATGTTTCCGATGCAGATCGTTTGCCGAGACTTGTCTCTTGACTTCGAGAGCACTGGCAGGAGCATGCCAGCCAGAATAGCGATAATGCCGATCACAACCAGCAACTCGACCAACGTGAACTGCCGGCTCTTCCATTGTTTTGATGAAGAAAATGTCATAAAAGCTCCAATAGCTTAAGGATACTACTCTCTGCTTGATGAAAGAATCACGGTCTATTATCTATGGCTCCCTGTTAATGTTCATTTTTGGCGACGGGAATGCACATCATGAAAGGGAAAAATAAACAAACTTAGAAGCATTATAAATTCATAGCGCATGCAGAAGATCACAAGTTATGCATGCCTGGGAAGGTATCCTTTGCCAATAGCTGTTTCAAGATGTCGTCAAGAATCTAACCTCGATCACAAAAGCCTCGTCTCGTGAATCTATGGATGGCGGTGAGCGAAGCCGATGCGAGTTATAGCTCGATTCGGTTCCTCCCAGGCGATCAGCCGTCCGAGAAGGCCTCTTCAAGCGCGGCAACGTCGAGCTTGGTCATCTGCAGTAAGGCGGTCATCACCCGCTCCGATTTCTCGCGATCGGGATCGTTCAACATGTCGTCCAGACGAGTCGGCACCACCTGCCATGAGAGGCCGTACTTGTCCTTAAGCCAGCCACAGGGCCCCTCTTCTCCACCGGCAGAAAGCCGGCTCCAGAAGTAGTCGACCTCGTCCTGCGTCGCGCAGCCGATCATCAGGGAGATGGCCTCGGTGAACGTGAACCGCGGCCCCCCGTTGAGCGCGGTGAAGCGCTGACCATCCAGTTCGAAGTCCACGGTCATGACGCTGCCAGCCTCACGACCATGTATCTCGTGACCCGCCTCGCCATAGCGAAGAATCCGGAGGATCCTGGCGTTGCTGAACACGGAAATATAAAAATTGGCGGCATCTTCAGCCTCGGAGTCAAACCAGAGACCAGACCTCAGTAAAGCTGTAAAATAGAACGCCCGCTTTTTTCGTGCCATGAGGCAAACCGGGCGGGCTACCGGTACAGTGATAAGAACCTCTGCAAA
>JAWLHB010000061.1:0-38286 GCA_041690595.1 Lentisphaeria bacterium | reverse complement strand
CTCGGCCTCACCTCCGGCCCCCAGCGCCCATGAGCAAGCCATCGAAATCCGGGCGACCAACTTTACAGACGCCTGAGCCTATCCCACTGAGGTCTGGTTACCGCAGATCAAATAGCATGCAATTCCGCATGCCAACGTCAAATCACTTCTCACATCTCGCTTATTTGTAGAGCCAGCTGCTAATTCATTCAATCTGAGAAATCTGTTTCCCATCTCTTGACTGACGATCGTACCACTGTCATACAAGGATGTATATGCGATGCCGAAATCAACAAGATATACGCAATCATTGGATATCAGAATGTTCTCGGGCTTAATGTCACGGTGCACGATGTCAACGCTATGGCACTTCCTCAGGATACAAAGGAGCTGCCGAAAGATTCCCAGTATATCTGGTTCTTCTAAGTTGTTGGCGCTTCTCAATTTATCCAGCCTACTCCCTTCAATGAGATCGGCCACGTAATATAGTTTCGCTTCGCTATCCGCAAACAGCTGAGCATTCGTTTCGATTATCGAGGGCGTATACTCAATATCATAGGCTTGGTGAATCATTGTCTCCGTAAAAAATCGCCGACGTCGTTCAGAACTTCCCCCATCGCGTAACTCTTTTAGAAAATATCGCTTGTCGCCATCACGTGGCTTTACTTTGAAGCATCGCCCCTGAGCGCCTCCTTCTACCTTCTCTGCCTCTTTCCAACGTTCACGCCAGTTCATAATGACACCATTGTTTCAATTCAATTACTGGGCTATGCACTTGACTCCCGGCACCGCAACATGTAGTGTTTAGGATGGATGACTTTCCTGAAAATCTGATGGCATTTCATGACCGCTTCAACAGCGAGGCGGCGTCCCTGCACCTCTGCTATGTGTTTCACGATCAGCACAAGATAGGCAAGCAAATTCGGATTGCAACTCGTGAGTATAATAGGCAGTCGGTGCCTCCGTTCCTGCCTCCTGGACGTTTGGACAGGATGCTATACTGGGATTTGGAGCAGACGCCCGACTGTCGGCCTCAGTCAAGAGCTTGGCAGCGTAGTTCGGCTGTTCCGCTTCACAACTCTTGCGAATCGTCTACCTCGTCGTCGCCGACAAGCAAGCGATCAAGCTCTACCGGATCCATTCTCTTGACCTTTCCTTTCAATGTTCCGGTCGTAGCCCCGCCCCACCTCCATCCTTCGTCTCCCTTTGCCCTCTTCGTGGTGAACCTCATGACGCCAAATCTTTGCGCTCCCTGCTGCTTCCTTCGTGCCCCTTCGTGCGCTTCGTGGTAAACCTCCCCGCCTCCCCATCTCAATCTTTGCGCTCCTTGCGTTCTCTGTGGTTAATCCCCTATGCGGCACTCTCCGTGTCTCCGTGCCTCCGTGGTAAACCTCCCCGCCTCCCCGTCCCAATCTTTGCGTTCTCTGCGTTCTCTGTGGCTAACCCCCTGAGCTGCTTCCTTCGTGGCCCTTCGCGCTCTTCGTGGTAAACTTCCCCGCCTCCCCATCCCAATCTTTGCGCTCTCTGCGTTCTTTGTGGTTAACCCTCCGTCCCCGCCTCTCCTATCATCCCCATAGCTTGTCGGGATCTGGAGATCCGATCTCCGGAACCCGACAAGAAGCATCGAGGGGTCTGGGGAGGTGCGCCTCCCCAGCGGGGTCCGGGGCAGCGCCCCGCTTCTGTCTCCGCCTCCCACGCTTCGGATACTGTTGATTATCGGGCGGGGGAGCCTATACTACGTGGCATTGGGGGTCATTATGGTGTGGATATGGGATAAGTCACGACGGGAACGGGGGCTGTTGCTGGCTGCCTGGGGCGTGGTTGTGGTGGTGGGGATTGGGTGGCTGGTGACGATTGGCGACTATGGGATCACGTGGGATGAACGCGTGCAGTCGATCTATGGTGAGCTGGCGCTGAAGTATTTCGCGACGGGGGGGCGGGAAGGGGAGGTGAATGACTTCCTGAATCTGCGCTTTTATGGTCCGCCGTTCGAGATGCTGACGGCGCTGGCGTATTCGGTAACGGGGTGGGACAAGTTTCTGGTGCGGCATGTTTTTTCGGCGCTGGCGGGGGTGGCGGCGCTGGCGGGAGTGGTGATGTATGCGCGGCTCTGGCGTCTGGGGTGGTTGCCACTGCTTTCGGTGCTGGCGCTGGCGATGCTGCCGCGTTTCTATGGTCATGCGCCATTCAATTCGAAGGATATACCCTTTGCGGCGGCCTTCACCTGGGGGATGGTGGCTATCGGGTGGCTGCTGACGAGGGAGCGGCCGCGGTGGCGGGATTTTCTGGTGTGCGGGGTGGCGGTGGGTGGGGCGCTGGCGCTGCGCATGGGGGCGTTGCTGCTGCCGGCCTTTCTGGTTGCCGGCGGGTGCTTTCGGCTGGCGCAGGATGGACGGCTGGCGAGGGGGCAATGGCGGGTGCCGGGGCTGAGACGGCTGGCGGTGCAGGTGGTGGCAATGGGGCTGGTGGCGTGGGTGGTGATGGTCCTGCCGTGGCCGTGGGCGCATGAGAATCCGATCGTGCATCCGTGGCAGGCGTTTCGGCTGTCGACGGGCTTTTCGAGCGCGTACATGGTGATGTTCGGGGGGAGTCCGATTCTGAGCAGCGAGCTGCCGCGTCATTATCTGCCATGGATGCTGGGGATCACGACGCCGGTGGCGCACCTGGTGCTGCTGATTGGCGGCGTTGTCGGCGCGCTTGTGGTGCTTCGGCGGGATTGGCGGAGCCGGCAGGCTTTGCTGGTGGCGCTGACGGTGTTGTGGCTCTGCTTTCCGATCGGGTATGTGATGCTGACGCGGCCGAACATCTACGACGGGATTCGGCATTTTCTTTTTGTGCTGCCGGCGCTGGCGGTGCTGGCTGGAGCGGCGGGGGCGCTGTCGGCTGAGGGGCTGGGGAAGCGGTGGGCGCGATGGGCGGCGGTGAGTCTGACGGTGGTGGCGCTGATCCTGCCGGTGGTTTCGCTGGTGCGGCTTCATCCGTATCAGATGACGTATTACAATGCGCTGGTGGGCGGGGTGCGTGGCGCCTGGCGTTCGTACGAGACGGATTACTGGTCGTCGAGCTACAAGGAGGCGATGGGCTGGATCAATGCACAGGCGGCGGAGAGCGAGGCTCCGCTTCGGGTGCTGGTGGCGGCGAATCGCAACAATGTCGTGACGGCGTCGCATTTCGCGGGAGCCGGTGTGGAGTTGCACAGCTTCTGGCCGGGATCGGGAGAGGAGTATCCAGAAGGGTTCGATTATTACGTGGCGCTGAACCGGTATAACCTGCCAGGGTATTTCGCGGAACTGCCGGTGGTGCATACGATCGGGCGAGAGGGGGCGGTCTTTACGCTGATACGCCGTGGTCAGAGAGCAGATTCACAGGGGCGGTAGCAGGCATGGCAGCACTGGTGTATACTATGCAGCCCGCGGATTTACAACACACGAAGGTCCATGAACAATCCCATTAATCATATCCTGCTTGTGGCGAGTGCGCCGGGTGCGCTGGCAGCGGCTCGGGAGGCCTTCAATGCAGTGGTGCCGCCAATCCCGACAAGCTGCGTGGAGACACTGGCAGCGGCGCGGGAGGTGATGGAGCAGTATGTGGTGGACATGGTCATCGGGGAAGCGGTGGTGCGCGATGGCGCGCTTCGCGGGCTGCTGGATTTCATGCCGTATGAGCAGGCGCCGCCGGTCATCATCCTGGTGAACGATCTGTCGGATCCCGAGATCGATGTGGCGCTGGCGGAGGGGGTGTGGGACTATCTGCTGAATGTGCCGGGGACGCTGCATGACCTGCCGCATCTGGCGGAGCGGTCGCTGTCGACGTGGCGTCTGCATCAGCATCTGGAGATAGCGGAGGCGGAGCTGGCGAACAGCGAGTCGCGCCTGCAGGCGCTGACGGGCTCGACGAGCGACTTCGTGTGGGAGGTGGATGCGAACGCGATCTATACGTATGTGAGCCCGCAGGTGCAGTCAATGTTGGGGTATTCGCCGTCGGAACTGCTTGGGCGCTCGGTTTATGATTTCATGACGGGGCCCGAGGCGGAGCGGCAGGTGACGCGCTTTCAGCAGATCATGGCCTCGCGTCGGCCCCTTTCGCGCTGGCAGAATGCGGTGTTGAACAAGCAGGGGCGGCAGGTGATCCTGGAGACGAGCGGGGTGCCGATCGTGGATGGGGAGGGTCAGTTTCATGGCTTCCGGGGGATCGACCGGGACATCACGCAACGGAGCCAATCGGAGCAGATCCTTCGGCGGCGGGAGGCGATTCTGCAGGCGGTGGCGCAGGCGGCGCAGGATCTGCTGCAGTCGACGTCGAGTTCGCTGCATATCCAGCCGGCGCTGGATCGGCTGGGGATAGCGGCGGAGGTGAGCCGTGTGTATGTCTTCTCGAATACTGAAGACGAGCAGGGCCAACTGGTGATGAACCAGATGTACGAGTGGGTTGCCGAAGGGGTGGAGCCACAGATCAACAATCCGGAGTTGCAGCAACTGCCATACACGGGCGGCTTCGAGAAGTGGCGGGCGCATCTTCAGCAGCAACACCCGGTGCATGGAAATGTGGCGGAGTTTTCGGAGCATGAGCAGACGATACTGGAGCCGCAGGGGGTGCGCTCGATCCTGGTAGTGCCAATCTTCGTGCAGGACGACTGGTGGGGATTCATCGGCTTTGACGAGTGCGAGCGGGAGCGGGAATGGTCGAAGGGAGAGATCGATGCGTTGACGACGGCGGCGCGCATACTGGGTGCGGCTCTGCAGCGGCGGCAATGGGAAGCGAAGATCGGCCAGCTCAACGACTGCTTTCTGCACTTTGGTCCAGATCCGATGGTGAACATCAATCACGTGACGGAGCTTTGCGGACTGTTGTTCGGGGCGAGTTCGGCCTTTTATCATCGGCAGAACGGGAATGCGCTGCACACGTGGGGCCACTGGAACCAGCCGGCGGATTATCCATCGTCGCAGCCGCCGCGGGGCCATATCTGTAACGATGTCATCCAGAAGGGGGGCGAGCTGCACGTGCCGGACCTTCAGGAGACCTTCTACATGGATACGGACCACTATGTGCGCGAGTACCAGATGCGGAGCTTCTTCGGTCGGGCAGTGCGGTATCGGGGGCGGCCGGTGGGAGCGATCTGCGCGTTGTTTCAGCAGAGTT
The DNA here is from genome assembly GCA_041690595.1 of Lentisphaeria bacterium. Classification (GTDB taxonomy): domain Bacteria; phylum Verrucomicrobiota; class Lentisphaeria; order JABSQK01; family JAWLHB01; genus JAWLHB01. The sequence continues at coordinate 33,168 of JAWLHB010000061.1, read as the reverse complement.
TCTGGCCGACGGAGAACGATCGGAAGCTGCTGGCGATCATGGCCTCGGCGATTGGCGTAGAGGAGGAGCGGCGGGCGGCGGAGGGGGAATTGAAGCGGCTGGCGACGACGATCGAGCAGGCCGCGGAATCGATCTGCATTACGGACCTGGATGGGCGGGTGGAGTATGTGAATCCGGCTTTCGAGCGGACCAGCGGGTATTCGGCGGATCAGTTGATCGGGCAGGCGATGCCTTTCTTCCGGGCGCATACGGAGAGCGACGAGTTTTATGAGAGCATCTGGCGGACCCTTCGGGCGGGGGAGGTCTGGTCGAGCCGGATCATGACGCAGCGGCAGGACGGCAGCCCGCTGCACGAAGATGCGATCATGTCGCCGATCCGTGATCCGAATGGGCAGATTGTGAATTATGTGGCGGTGAAGCGAGACATTACGAAGGAGATGGAGCTGGAGGAACAGCTTCGGCATAGTCAGAAGATGGAGTCGATCGGGCGTCTGGCGGGGGGCGTGGCGCACGATTTCAACAACCTGTTGTCGGTGATCCTGGGTTATGCGGACATGGCGCTGGCGAATGTGACGGAGGACGAGCCGCTGCACGAGATGCTGCATGAGATACGGGATGCGGGCCAACGGGCCTCGGCGCTGACAAATCAGCTGCTCGCCTTCAGCCGCAAGCAGGTGCTGGAGATGAAGAGCGTAAATCTGAGCAAGGTGATCGAGGAGATGCGGAAGATGCTGGGGCGCCTGATCGGCGAGGATATGGAGCTGGTGACGATCCTGGAGCCACAGCTGGATGCCATTCGCGCGGACGTGTCGCAGTTGCAGCAGATCCTGATGAATCTGGTCGTGAACGCGCGGGATGCGATGCCGCGGGATGGGCGCATCACCATCGAGACGCGCAACCTGGTGCTGAGTCGCGGGGATGTGCGATTGACCCCGGGGCTGGAGCCCGGTCCATACGTGAAGCTGACCGTCACGGATACGGGTCATGGGATGGATGCGGAGACGAAGCTACGGATATTCGATCCCTTTTACACGACGAAGTCGCGGGGCAAGGGGACGGGGCTGGGTCTGGCGACGGTGCATGGCATCGTGCAGCAGCATGGGGGCAACATCGTGGTGGACAGTACCGTGGGCGAGGGGTCGGTTTTCAGTATTTTTCTGCCCAGCGACATGAGCCAGAAAGAGGCGGGGAATACGACGATCCTGGAGGAGCTGGATCCGCATGGCGACGAGACGATTGTGGTGGTCGAAGACGATCACAACGTGCTTTCGCTGGCGCGGCGGATACTCGAGCGGTACGGCTATTCGGTGCTGGCGGCGAAGAGCGGTGAGGATGCGCTGGAGCAGTGCGCCAGGCATCAGGGGCCACTCCACCTGGTGCTGACGGATGTGGTGATGCCGCGGATGAATGGGCGTGAGGTGTACGAGCAGCTGCTCGTTGCGCATCCGCAATTGCGGGTGCTCTACATGTCGGGTTATGCGGAGACGGCGATCTTCAGCCGAGGCATCATCAAGGAAGGGGTGCCGCTGATCGGGAAGCCCTTCACGGTGAGCGGGCTGACCAGTGCGATTCGCGACACGCTGGATGGATGAATGGGAGAGGTGATGTCAGCTCATTGCCATGCGGGGCGCAGGGGCGTCGCCAGGGGTGCTTCAGAGCGTTTCGACGAAGGCGTTTGCTTCGGCGATGGCGGAGTCCATTTCGTCAAGAAGGCGCTGAATGTCGGCCTGGATGAGCTGGGCTTCGCCCTGGAGCGTGCCGAGGGACTGGGCATTGAGGTTGTGCTTGAGGTAGAGGACCTGATCCTTGAGCTTGGCCAGAATGGGATCCATGCGGCGGGTAGACTCATGCATGGAGCGGGAGAGGTCGTCATATCTGGAACGGGTTTCGCGCAACTTGGAGGCGCTGTCGGTACGGAGGCGGGCATTGCCGATCTCGTCAAGCTCCTTCTCCCACTCGACAAAGAGGTCTTTGGCGACTTGATCCATCTCCTTGACGCGCTCGCGGACGTCTTCCGCCTGGGATTCGCTGCGCTCGTAGACGGACTGGAGGCGGTCGTAGGTTTTTTCAAGATCGCTGCCGGTATCGCCGTAGAGGGTGCGCAGGCGGTCAAGGGCGTTGCTGAACTGCTCGCCGGCCTTTGCCTGCTCGTCTCGGGCGCGCTCGACGTTGCGGCGCAAGAGGTCGCGCTTGTGTTGCCCCATGGACTCCATCATGGAGTAATAGGTCGACCGACACCCGCTGCCGACGAGAATCGTCGCTGCCAGAACCATCACGATGCGTATGCTCATCTTGCTCTCCCTGCCTGGATTGTTTCTGTACTATACACTGCTTCCGGACGTGTGGAAGCATGGTTGGAAGATGAGCGGTTGCCGGCAGCAAGGGGAGATGCCGCCATATGACTGAATCGCTGGCGCCACAGGGATCGGATCGAACCGCCTCCATCGGCGAGTGGGTGCTTCTGGCTGGGGGGCTGGCGGGCTTGGGTCTGGCGGGATGGCGCCAGTCTGGGTTGCTGCATGAGATCCTGCATCACGAGGTGCATCCGATCGGCGGCTCGCTGCTTCCAGCGGTTCTGCTGATGGGGGGCTTCGTGCTGCTGTGGGGGCATGCATGGTACCGCTGGCGGGTGCCGGTGGCACGCATGGCGCGATCGGCGTGGCCGCTGGCGGGCCTGCTGGGGCTGCACCTGGCGCTGCTCGCGGGAGGTGTGCAAGTGGGGATGTGGAGCCTGCACGCGCTGACTGCCGCCTGCGGGTTGAATTGCTTTCTGCTGGTGCGGCAGGTCCCTGGCGAGCATGATTGGCGACTGTCGCCACGGCTGGCGTGGATGGTGATCGGGGGAACGGCCCTGCTCTACTGCCTCTGGTCGTTCTGGTATCAGCAGTACATGTACGAGCGGCTTTTTCTGGGCTTCTCGGACATCGGCTACTGGTACAGGCGGCTGCACAACACGATGGTGCACGGGGATTTCCTGGTACTGTGGTCGGATAAGGCCCGCTGGTGGGACCACTTCTGCCCGGGGCTGGCGGTGCTGCTGCCGTTCTTTGCGCTGGTGCCGAGAATGGAGACGGTGATGGCGGCCCAGGCGCTGATGCTCGGCGGGACGGGGGTCCTGCTCTTCTGGCTGGCGCGACGGGAGCAGGCGCCGGCACATCGGGCGTTACTGCTCGGCTTGATCTGGTTTGTCTATCCGGGGGTGAGCCAGGCGAGCTTCGGGTATTCGCTTGGCTTCCACACGAACACCCTGGCGCTTCCATTTGTGGTGCTTTCGTGTTATGCGGTGGACACGCGGCGGTACCGGTGGCTGTGGGTGACGCTGCCCATGGTGGCCCTGATGAAGGAGTATATGCTGCTCTACCTGCTGGGCATGTGGATCAGCCTGGCACTTAGCAGGCGCTGGCGGCCAGGCATGATTCTGCTGGTGCTTTCGATGGGCTATATGGTCGGGATCGTGACGCTCTACATGCCAACGCTGGATGCGGATGGCTACCGGCAGGCGATGACCTACAGTGCCTTGGGCCGAAATCTGGTCGAGGTGGCCCTTTCGCCACTGCTGCGGCCGACGGTCTTCTGGGGAAACCTCCTGCGGCCGGATTCGTGGAGCTTCCTGGCGCAGATGCTGCTGCCGATCTTCCTGACGATCCTGCTGGCGCCCCGTTACGTGGTGGCGCTGGCCCCCTTCGTGGTGCTGGGGCTGGCCGCGGGGACGCCAGGCTTCGCGTCGATAGCGATGCACTATCACGTGCCGCTGATGGGGGTGCTCTTCAGCGGGATGCTGGCGTCGGTGATTCGAGCGCCGCATGAGGAGTTCAGCTGGCCGTTGATCGGGAGGGCAGTGCAGGGGATGGTTCGCCGTCTGAATCGGACGCGTCGAGAAGCCTGGCTGGCCGGGGCATTGGGAGCAGGCTTCTGTGCCAGCATCTACCTGGGGCTTTATCCGTATTCGCGGCCGACGATCGCGATGCTGCCCGGCAGCGATGCCTGCGAAGTGCTGCACCTGGCGTGGCAGGATCTGCGGCGTGTGGTACCGATGGATGCCACGGTGAGCGCGGATGATCGCTGCATTGGCGCTCTGGCGGATCGACGCTTTATCGCGCGGGACGGCTTTCATGATCGCCCGACCAACTATCATGCCTTTCTGGAAGGAGCATGGGGGACAAAGCCGGAGGATACGCACAGGCGCGTGGCGGAGTTGCTGGCGACGGGGGAGTTCGACCTCATACACCAGGAGCACCACCTCTTTGTCCTGCGACGCAAGGCGTTGCTTCCACCGCTTCCGGACAACGTCTACTGAGGCAATTCGGCAATTCGGGTCTCGGAATAGACCTTGCGGATGGTTTCGACAAGATGCTGCGGTTGGCCGCTTTTGCTGACGTAGGCGGCGGCGCCGGCCTTGATGATGGCAGCGGAGCGATCGGGCTCCTCATACATGGAGAGGCCGATGACCTGAATGTGGGGCAGTTTGCCGCGGAGTCGGCGAGTTGCCTCGACGCCGTCCATGCCGGGCATGGAGAAATCCATGAGCACAATATCGGGGTTGAGGAGTTGCGCCTTTTCGAGGGCGTCGATGCCGTTGCCTGCTTCGCCGATGATGGTCAAATCCGGCTCAGCGGCAAGAACCGCGGTCAGTCCCTGACGGACAACAACATGATCATCGGCGAGCAGCAGGCGGATGTGACTGACCGGCGGCAGGCTTTCCGGCTGCTGCCTGGCTTCGCCGGGAGGGGGGGATGTTGGCTGGAGCCCGACAGCTTCATCAGGGGATTGATCTTTCTGGTGCAGGGGAGCGATGATTGTGATGCGGGCGCCCTGCCCCGGAGCGCTGTCGATGTGGAACTGCCCGCGCAGCAAGGTAAGCCGCTCGCGGATGCTGAACAGACCGAACCCGCCCTTTGCCCGGCGATTATCGCACAAGACGTCGTCCGGCATGAAGCCATGTCCCTGGTCGGCAACGACAACGCGCAGGCGCTCGGGATCATGCAGCACCAGCTCCACCGACGCGGAGTTGACCTGGCCATGGCGGATAGAGTTGCGAAGCAGTTCGCGAACGGCTTCGAAGATCAGGACCGTCAGATCCTCACGCGGGGGTACTGCCCGCTCGTCGACATGCAGGAGCATCTCGAAGTCGTACTTCTCCTTCATGCGTCGGGCCAGCCATTCGAGACCGGCGGCAAGACCAGCCTCATGCAGAATGGGAGGGGAGAGCTCGACGGTGAGGGTGCGGGAGGTGCTGATGGCTTCGTCGAGGAGCTCGATTGCCTTCTGGACCTCGCGGCCATGCGTGGTGCTGAGGCGGCGGGAAAGAACATCGAGGCCATACTTGGCGCCAACGAGAAGCTGCTGCAGATGATCGTGCAGAATCTTGGCGAGCCGACGGCGCTCGCGCTGTTCGGAGAGGGTCAGCTCGGAGGTGAGCCTCGCAAGCTGATCGGCTCGATACTGGAGTTCACTGGTACGTTGGACGACCCGCTCTTCCAGTTCGCGGTGTGCCTGCTGCAAGGCGTGTTCCGCATTCTTCATGTTTGTGATGTCGACACAGGATCCGATGAAGCCGGTGAAGGTGCCATCCTCTTCCTGTAGCGGGATGCCGTTGTCAAGCAGCCAGCGGTAGTCGCCATCATGGCGCTTGAGGCGGTATTCCATGGTGAAGGAACGACGCGCCTCGAAGGAGGTTGTATAGACCTGAAGGCAACGTTGAAAATCATCGGGGTGGACATTGTCGGCCCAGCCGACACCGATTTCCTGATCCATGGAGCGGCCGACAAAGCTGAGCCATGGGCGGTTGAACCAGACGCAGGCGCTGGTGATATCGGCGATCCAGATCAGCACGGGTGCGTTGTCAGCGGTAAGGCGGAAACGTTCTTCACTCCGGCGGAGCGCCTCATGACTCTGGGCAAGGAGTTGGAGTTGGCGCTCGGACTCATGCCATGCACGATCGGCCTTCTGGAGCGCATCCGTCATCTGGTATCCAGCCGCGGCAAACCGGGAGAGGCTTTCCAGCACACGCGCATCCTCGGAATCGAAGTGGTTGTCGGCACTGTGGCTGAGTGCCCACAAGCTGCCGATGAGCTTCCCCTGAACGGCAAATGGGATCTGCAGGTTCTCGAAGATCGGCGGTTCAAAGGTGCGCAAGAGCTGGAAGCGGCGCCACGGACGTTCCAACAGGAGTGTCTTTTCCTGCTCGAGTACCATGCCGCAGGGACACTGATCGAGGGGCAGGCAGGCATCCTTGAAACCTGCGAAAGCTCCAGCCACAGCCTCGATATGGCACACTCTCTTTCCGGCTTCCACGCCAAAAATGCTGATACCCGCGGAATCGGCGCCGCAAAGCGCGAGAACGCTGTCGACGAGCTTCTCAAGCACGTCGAGCGGATTGCGCGAGTACGCCTCTGCCAGTTCGGCCAGGACACGATTCTCCGCCTCATAATCCGGCTCGCGGAAAGGACGGGTCCGCAAGCTTTCGGTGATGAGGAACTCCTCGGCATCGGGATGAGTGGTCATCTGGTCTCTGCTCCCCGGGGTTGCAGCGTTCTTCTGCTACTTCATGCGATTCGCCCCCCAACCCGATCTTTGTCCCCACCTGAAGCAAGTTAACGGGCATTCCCCATATTGCAAGAGTTCCTGTTGCATGAGATGTCGGGAACGATGCAATTACAGCCACGAAAACTGGGCAACTCCCAAGGTTCGCTGCTGCCTGGATTGAATCTGTCCATGGACCCAGTCTAAGCTGAATAGAGGCCATGCGGACGACGTAAGAGCGCCGCCTGAGCTGCTGAAGAGATCTCCACCATCACGCTGGGACGAGGAACGTCAGGAATCATGAAGGCCCAATCATCACCCGCCACCTGTACCCGCCATGCCATCATCTTCGTTGTCATGTGTACCGTCCTGCAGCTGAGCGTCCGATCGTCGGCTCAGGTCGCGCCTCCAGACCACGACGATCTGGCAAACGCGCGCGAAATCCAGTCCGAGCTGCACAGCACCTTCGAGAGCAACGCCAATGCCACCAAAGAGGTGGGCGAACCGAACCACGCGGGGAACGTCGGCGGCGCCTCCGTCTGGTGGCGATATACGGCCCCTGCAAGCGCGCAGGTTGAAATCTTCGTCGACGGGGATTTCGACACGTTGCTGGCGGTATATACCGGCGAGGTGGTCGATTCGCTGACGCCAGTCGCGAGCAACGACAATGCCTTTACCGGCCAGCCGCTCAACGGGAGCATGGTCCGGTTTGCAGCCGTGGCCGGCACCACCTACGTCATCGCGGTGGATGGCAATGGTGGCGCGACCGGCCTCTTCACCTTCGACCTGGATCTGCTGGTAACCAGCAACGACAACTTCGCGAATGCGCTCCCGATCGCCGGAAGGCTCAACGTTTTCACTGGTGAGAACAGCTCGGCGACCCGGGAGATCGGCGAACCGAATCACGCCGGACAGGTCGGCGGCGCCTCCGTCTGGTTTGCCTGGACGCCTACGACTTCCGGGCTGGCGGAGATGGCGGTCTCGACGGTCGCCTTCGACTCGCTCCTGGCGGTGTACACCGGGAGCAGCGTCGGCTTTCTGACCGAAGTGGCCAGCAACGACAATCGGCCGCCTTCCACCAACAGCCTGGTGCAATTCCAGGCAACAGCGGGCACCACCTACCGCATCGCCGTGGACAGCAAGGAGATCGGCACCACGATTCCACGCGGTGTATTCAACCTGGAATGGATCCTGCACGATGACAACGATGCTTTCATGGACGCGTTGATCCTCGCCGCGGAAAGCGGCTCCATCGCTGGCAACAACAGCGCGGCGACAAAGGAAGCGGGTGAACCGCATCATGCCGGCAACCCGGGCGGCGCCTCCGTCTGGTGGCGATGGACCGCGCCAGCCACCGGCATCGCCACCTTCGATACCAGGCAGAGCGCCATCGATACTCTGCTCGCCGTTTATACGGGCAACAGCGTCGATGCGCTGACCATGGTGGCCAGCGACGCCGACGGGGCCTCCCGAGGCTTCAGCGAAGTGACTTTCCTCGCCGAGTCTGGAACCACCTACAACATAGCGGTGGACGGTCACAACAATGGAGGCGGCCCGCAGGTCGGCCCGATCAACCTGAACTGGGAACTGGGAGAGGCGACCCCGACGCTCGCCATCGCCGCCCCCCAGGTCCTCGAGTCGGCTGGCGACGTTAACGTGATCATCTCCCTCTTCCCGTCGGCGATGGCAAACGTGACAGTGAGCGTGTCGACCAGAGATGGCACCGCGACTGCCGGCAGCGACTACGTCAGTCGCTTCACCCAAGTCGTCTTCGCCCCCGGCATCACCTCGCAGCAGGTTACGGTGATGATTCTTGACGACGCCATTGTAGAAGGGAATGAGAGCTTCGAGCTCTTTCTCAGCAGCGCGGTAAATGCGGACATCGCCGGCACGGGCGCGGCGATCGTGACCATCCTCGACGACGATGTGGCGCAGGTCAGCGTCAGCGACGCAACCGCCGCGGAGGGCGACAGCCTGACCTTCACCCTCAGTCTAAGCCAGCCAAGCCCCTTCCAGGGCAGTGTCGCCTACGCCACTTCCGACGGCACGGCTACTGCCGGGCTCGACTATGCGGCGACCTCCGGCACGGCGGTCTTTGCCCCCAACCAGACGACGGCGACGGTCGTTGTGCAGAGCCTGGATGACGACTTGGACGAGGGGGACGAGAGCTTCATCCTCACCCTTTCGAACCCCTCGAACCTCATCTTGGCCGACAGCGAGGGAATCGGTACCATTCTTGATGACGACCAACCCGCATTGAGCCTCTCGTTTGCTGATGACGCCATCAACGAGGCGGGGGGAACCACCGTCGCGACGGTCACACGGAACAGCGACACCAGCCAGCCACTGACGGTCGACCTGACCAGCAGCGATACGAGCGAAGCCATCGTCCCGACCAACGTCACGATGGCCGCCGGCAGCAGCACCGCCACCTTCACGGTGACCGGTGTGGACGATCCAGACCTCGACGGCACCGTGGAGGTGACCATCACGGCGTCAGCCGCGGGGCATGCAATGGCGGAAGCGATCATCCGGGTCTTCGACGACGAGCAGCCGGACAATCTGGTGTACAGCTTCACCCTGCGTGGCTCGCGCTATGGGAACGGTCTCCAGCCCGTGGCGGGGGTCGGTTACATGGTGCTCGATCTGAAGACTGGCGACGCCTCGGCGATCATACGCCGGCCGGACGGCAACGGCGAACGGATCGACTTCCCGACCACCTATATTGCCGATCTGGGCGCGAGCAAGCTGTGGGTACTTGCGACCACCGCCATCGAGCCGGAGACACTGGCGGCTACAGCTTTCAGCCATGGGCACATGATCGGAACCGAGCATCCCAGCGCCGTACCGATCGGAAGCAACGAACCGATGCATGTCGTGGTCTCCTTTGCCGGTCCCTGGCGCGCTGGTGAAGCCGACGGCACCCCGCCCTCGGCCGACCTTGGCGAGATGAGCGCCCGCCTCGACTACCGGCGCAGCATCCAGGAGAACGCCATCCAGACCTCGTTCGAGTCGTTGCTGGCAAAGCTGGCGGCCGAAGGAGGCATCGACCTCGGCGTCGCCCCGCGGGAGACGACCGCGGCGGAGGCGAAAGCCAGCTTCGCCGGAGAAGGCATCGCCTGCTACAACCTTCGCTGGAGCGGCGCGAACGGCGGCGAAGGTGCCGTCGAGAGCTTCTCCTATGTCGGCTTCCTGCTGCTCGACCTGGCCACCGGAGAGGTTCGCGTCCTGCGCGCCTGGCGCGACGGAACCACCCTCGTCTACACCATCGACGAGTGGGAGACGGCTGAGCAGGTTGCCTACCTCCTGACGCAGGGAAGCAGCGATTATGCCATCATCGGCGGACGCGAAGCGGTGACCGGCGGCCATCTCTTCCGCTTCCTGTACGGAGCCGTGCGCAGGGTGGACATCGGGCTGCCGTCGCAGGCCCCACAGGCGTTGCCAGTGAGCTTGAGCGGCAACATCTGGGGGCACATCGACGACGCTGGAGACGATGGGCTCTACACAACCAGCACGATAAGCTGCACGATCGATCTCCTTACGCTGGCGATGAATCAGGACCAGATGGATCTCGACGCAGCGGTGCTGCATCTGGAATCCCTCCTCACCGGATTCGAGAGGCGATAACTGGAGCAGACCGAGACCATTGCAATCAGGAAGGAAGGCGGATAGAGTACGGCTCCGAAATACCGCCAATCCCGCACTGCCGGAGCCTGGTTGATGAGTGACATTCTGGAGAAGAGGAAGGAGGAGTTTCATCTGGGGGCGATCCGCAAGCACATCTTTCTCTGCTGCGACCAGACGAAGCCGAAGTGTTCACGTAAGGAAAAGAGCCTGGAATCGTGGGAGTTCCTGAAGGGCCGGCTGGAGGAGCTTGGTCTGGCGGGCGCCGGCGGAATCTTCCGCACCAAGGCCAACTGCCTGCGGGTATGCGCCAAGGGGCCCATCGCCGTCATCTATCCAGATGGAACGTGGTACCATTCGTGTACACCCGAAGTTCTGGAGCGGATCATCCAGGAGCACTTGATCGGGGGCCAGCCGGTTGCCGACTACCTCTTTCACGAGCATCCGCTGCCGGAGCCGCAAGGTGACGTCGCGGAGCACTGAGCGAGCCCAGACACTTTCATGACAATCATCAGCAGCACGCAGAGCAGCGAACTGGGCCATGACCATGCGGATCCGGCCTGCTTTCATTGCGGCGAACCATGCCGCGATCTGGTGGAAAGCGACGGCAAGGCCTTCTGCTGCATGGGCTGCCAGTCGGTTTATCACCTCCTCAACCAGAACCAGTTGGGCAAGTACTATTCGCTCGACGCGGCACCCGGAGCGCGGCCCGGCGAAAGCGGCCGACGCGATCGATTCGCCTATCTCGACGATCCCGCGGTGCAGGAGCAGGTCCTCGACTTTCACGACGGCACGCACGCCATTGTCACCTTCCGCATCCCGACCATGCACTGCGTGGCCTGCATCTGGCTGCTGGAAAACCTTTACAAGCTGGAGCCGGCCGTCAGCCGCTCCCAGGTCAATTTCCCCCGCAAGGAGTTGTTGATCCACTTCGACGAGTCGATGATGTCGCTGCGCCAACTGGTAGGCTTCCTTTCGGGAATCGGCTACGAGCCGAAGCTGAGCCTGGAATCCCTGGAGAAGTCGCGGGCGGTTCATCCAAACCGATCGCTATACATCAAGCTCGGGGTGGCGGGCTTCTGCTTTGCCAATATCATGCTGCTGAGCTTTCCCGGTTACTTCGGCCTGACGCATGCCCAGAATCCCGGCTTCATGCGGGCCTTCACCTGGCTCAGCGTCGCCTTGTCCCTGCCGGTCCTCTTCTACGGAGCAAATGATTATCTCGCCGCGGCTATCGTGGCGGTGCGGCGGCGCGTGGTGACCATCGATCTGCCGATCGCCATCGGCATCGTCGCCCTCTACGCGCACAGCCTCTTCGAGATCCTCAGCGAAAGCGGGGCCGGATACCTCGACTCCTTTACCGGGCTTATCTTCTTCCTGCTCCTGGGACGCATCTTCCAGCAGAAAACTTACGACGCGCTCTCCTTCGACCGCGATTACACCTCCTATTTCCCCGTCAACGTCATGCGGATGAGCGCCGATGGCAGCGAACAGAGCATACCGCTGAACCGGCTGGAAGTCGGCGACCGCATGGTGGTGCGCCATCACGAACTCGTGCCGGCCGACGCGGTGCTGGAGAGCGAGGCGGCCGAGATCGACTACAGCTTCGTGACCGGCGAGTCCGATCCCGCCCTCCGAACCGCCGGCGACCTGGTCTATGCCGGCGGTCGCCATTTGGGGGAGGCGGGTACCTACCGCACCGTCAACCCTGTCTCCCGAAGTCACCTGACGCAGCTGTGGAACAATCCGATTTTCGAGAAAGCGGAGAGCCGCGACCTGGCGTCCCTGACCAATCGCATGAGCAAGAAGTTCACGATCGTCGTCATCGCGACAGCGACCGTCGCGACCACTTGGTGGCTGCGCACCGATCCGGCCATGGCCCTGCGCGTCTTCGCCTCGGTTCTGATCATCGCCTGTCCGTGCGCCCTCGCCCTCGCTGCCCCCTTCACCCTGGGTACCGCCATGCGCCTCTTCGAGCGCCGACGCTGCTTCGTCAAGAATGCCGCCGTGGTCGAAGCTCTCGCGCGGGTTGACACCATCGTTTTCGACAAGACCGGCACCCTCACCGCCGACAAGCATGCGCAGGTAGAGTGGCATGGCGAGTTGACCGATGCCGATCGGGGCATGGTAAAGGCCCTCACCCGCCACTCCACCCATCCCCTCAGCGTCCGCCTGACGGATACCCTCGGCGCCCTGCCGGCTCCCCGGGCCACCACCTTCAACGAGCTGCCAGGCCTCGGGCTCGAAGCGACGGTCGATGGCCATCGGCTGCGCGTGGGCTCCGCCGCCTGGACCGAGGCGCCCGACGATGCTCTATCCCCCCACCCCACCGTGCACGTTGCCATCGATGGTCTCTGGCGCGGATGCGCGGTCCTCCGAGCCGCTTTGCGACCGGGCCTTCCCGAGTTGGTCGGCCAACTCAAACAGAAGAGCCGTCTCTGCCTACTTTCCGGAGATACCGACCGCCAGGCGACGGAGCTGCGAGACCTTTTCGGTGAAGACGTTGAATTCCGCTTCCAGCAAAGCCCGCAGGACAAGCTCGCCTTCGTGCGTCAGCTTCAGGACGAGGGCCGACGAGTCCTGATGATCGGCGACGGCCTGAACGACGCGGGCGCCTTGCGGCAAAGCGACGTGGGCATCGCCGTCTCCGACGACCTGAGCGCCTTCTCCCCTGCCTGCGATGCCATCCTGGCGGGCGACCAGCTGCCGATGCTGACCAGAATCCTCGCCTTTTCATCCACCGCCATGCGGATCATCGTCGCCAGCTTCGTCATCTCATTTCTCTACAACGTCATCGGGATCGGCGTGGCCGTGCAGGGGCTGCTCGAACCTTGGATTGCCGCGGTCCTGATGCCGATCAGTTCGATCACCGTCGTCAGCTTCACCGTCCTGGCCACCCGAATGCTGGGGCATCGGCATGGCTTTGTCGTCCTGAAAAGTTGACCAAATTCATGGGGATTTTTTCATGTCAAGAATTAGAATTGTTACAATTCGGGATTAAGGTAACGAATTACCGATAGGAGGCAGGCATGACAGTCGTCTTTGTGTTGCTCGGCGCCAGTCTGCTTCTGGCGGGCGCCTTTCTCATTGCGTTCATCTGGGCCGTCAAATCGGGCCAGTTTGAAGATACCTATACCCCCTCCATACGTCTTCTCATCGAGGATGATGACAACTCACAAGATCAAGTAAGCGGGAAGCAGTAACCCATGGCAGTGGAGAAATTCAGCTACGACAACAAGATCGTGAAATACTTTGCGCTGGCAACGGCGGCTTGGGGCCTGGTCGGGTTCACGGTAGGTCTGCTGATCGCGACGCAGATGATTCTGCCGCAGATGAACCTGGGGCAGTACCTGAGCTTCGGGCGCCTCCGCCCGCTGCACACCAACGCGGTCATCTTCGCTTTCGTGGGCAACGGCATCTTCATGGGGGTATACCATTCTCTGCAGCGCCTGTGCAAGGCCCGCATGTGGAGCGACAAGCTCAGCTGGTTCCACTTCTGGGGTTGGCAGGCGATCATCGTTTGCGCGGCGATCTCCCTGCCGGCCGGTTTCACCACCAGCAAGGAATATGCCGAGCTTGAATGGCCGATCGACATCCTGATCACCATCGTCTGGGTGGCCTTCGCCGTAAACATGTTCGGGACGATCATCAAGCGGCGCGTACGCCACATGTACGTCGCAATCTGGTTCTATATCGCCACGGTCGTCACGGTGGCGGTCCTCCATCTCGTCAATTCCGTGGAAATACCCGTCTCCCTCATGAAGAGCTATCCCGTCTATGCGGGGGTGCAGGACGCCCTGGTACAGTGGTGGTACGGCCACAACGCGGTGGCCTTTTTCCTGACGACGCCGTACCTCGGCCTGATGTACTACTACCTGCCGAAGGCGGCCAACCGGCCAATCTTCTCCTATCGGCTCTCCATCGTGCACTTCTGGTCACTGATCTTCATCTACATCTGGGCAGGGCCACATCATCTCCTCTTCACCTCACTGCCGGATTGGGCGCAGTCCCTCGGCATGGTCTTCTCGCTGATGCTGATCGCTCCCTCCTGGGGTGGCATGCTCAACGGGCTGCTCACCCTCCGCGGCGCCTGGGACAAGGTGCGCCAGGATCCCGTGCTCAAGTTCATGGTCGTCGCCATCACCGCCTATGGTATGGCCACCTTCGAGGGGCCGATGCTTTCCATCAAGAGCGTCAACGCCTTGTCCCACTATACGGACTGGACGATCGCGCACGTACACGTCGGTGCCCTCGGCTGGAACGGCTTCCTGACCTTCGGCATTCTCTACTGGCTCGTCCCACGCCTGTGGAACACCAGCCTCCATTCCGTCAAGATGGCCAACTATCACTTCTGGATCGGTTTCCTGGGCATCCTCTTCTACACCATTCCGCTCTACTGGGCCGGTATCGCCCAGGGGCTCATGTGGAAGCAGTTCGACCCGGTAGCGGGAACGCTCGCCTACGGAAACTTCCTGGAGACGGTGACGAAAATCATCCCCATGTACGCGATGCGTGCCGTCGGCGGCACCTTCTTCATCGTCGGCGCCGGAATGATGGCCTGGAACCTCTTCAAAACCATGCGGGCCGGCACCTTTGTGGCCAACGAAGATGCCGAAGCGCCTGCGCTGATCCGCAATGCCGGCAGCGGCAAGCCAGGCAGCGATCCCTACAAGCACCAGTGGCTCGAGCGAAGCCCGATCATCTTCATCATCCTGACCACCATCGCCATCCTGATCGGCGGTCTGGTCGAACTCGTCCCCATGTATCTGGTCCGTACGAATGTACCGACGATTCCGGCCGTGAAACCGTACACCCCGCTGGAGTTGGAAGGCAGGGATCTCTATATCCGCGAAGGCTGCAGCAACTGCCATTCGCAGATGATCCGCCCATTCCGCTCCGAAGTGGAACGCTACGGCGACTATTCCAAGGCCGGTGAATACGTCTATGATCGTCCCTTCCTGTGGGGCTCCAAACGCACCGGGCCGGAGCTCTGGCGAGTCGGCACACGACTGCCTCAGGAGAAGTGGCACTACCTGCACATGGAGAACCCGCTCTCTACTTCGCCGGGCTCGATCATGCCTCCCTATCCCTGGCTCCTTCGGCAGGATCTCAAGACCGGCGATATCCGCAAGAAGCTCGAAGTGATGCAGAAACTTGGCGTTCCCTATACTAATGAGGAAATCGCCAACGCGGACGCGATTCTCAAGGCCCAGGCAGACGAAATCGTCGCGAAACTTCACGAAGCTGGTGTCCCGGAAGCGGATCCCGACAAGGAGATCATCGCCCTCATCGCCTATCTCCTGCGCATCGGCACCGACATCAAGAAATAGGAAGCCCCTGATCATGTACAAGGATGTTCTGCGAGCTATCGAAGGAATATCGATATACCCACTCATCGCCCTCCTCTTCTTCTTTACCTTCTTTGTCGGTGTGCTGGTCTGGGCTATTCGCCTGCGTCATGACTACATCGAGGAAATGGGCCATCTGCCACTGGACCACGACTCCTCCGCCGACGATCCCGTTGAATCATAAAGGAAATCACCCCATGACTGACGATCACCAGGACAAACTGCTCGAACACGAGTATGACGGCATCCGCGAGCTGGACAATAACCTGCCACGCTGGTGGCTCTATCTCTTCTATATCAGCATTGTCTTCTCGCTTCTGTACATGCTCTACTACCATGTCTTCCGCTTCGGCTATCTGCAGGAAGAGGAATACCGTGCCGCAACCGATACGCACTATGTGCGCGATGTGAGCCACAATCCCCTGACGCTGCTTGCCCCGGAATATCGGGCGCCGTGGCATTCTCCCGCCCGCGATCAGCGTAATGCCCTGTTGCGCAGCGGTCAGGAAATGCAGGTGATGGCCGGATCGCCCCAGCTTGATATCACCTTCACGGAACCCTTGAGCAGCCAGGACGATCTCACCATCGGCAAGAAGCTCTTTGATGCCAACTGTGTGGTCTGCCATGCCGCGGACGGCGGCGGCGGCACCGGCCCCAACCTCACTGACAAAGTCTCCATCCACGGAAACAGCTTTGCCGACAAGGTCAAGGTGATTGTCCACGGCGTACCCGCCAAGGGCATGCTCGCATGGGGTGAAAAACTGGGCCCCGAAAAGATTCATCAGGTGGCCTCCTACGTGCACACGCTGCAGGGCACCACCCCCGCCAATCCATTGCCGCCACAGGGAGAGATGACCGAATGACCGAAGCACACGCTTCGACGGATGACAAGTCTGCCGCGAATGACCACTTTCGCGATTCTCTGGGAACTGCCGATCAGCAAGGCCGGCGCCTGTGGGTATTCCCCAAGAAGCCATCCGGCCCGCTCTACCGATGGCGCAGCATCGTCAGCATCTTCCAGCTCGCCTTTCTCCTCGGCGCCCCCTTTGTAAAGATTGGGGGACAGCCCCTGCTGATGTTCAACATCATCGAGCGGAAGTTCGTGATCTTCGGCAAGGTGTTCTGGCCGCAGGATCTCTTCCTTTTCGCCTTGGGAATGCTCTGCTTCTTCGTCTTCATCATTCTCTTCACCGCCGTGTACGGCCGGTTGTTCTGTGGCTGGCTCTGCCCGCAGACCGTCTTCCTCGAGATGCTTTTCCGGAAGGTGGAATACTGGATCGACGGGGACGGCCCACAGCAGCGGGTCATGGCGCAGGCACCATGGAGCGTGCGGAAGCTCGTCAAACGCCTTCTCAAGCACGGCATCTTTTTTGGCCTCGCCTTCGTCATCGGAAATGTCTTGCTGGCCTACATCATCGGCAGCGAAGCCTTATTCGAGATCATCACCGACGATCCCCGCGAGCATCTCGGCGGCCTGGCCGTCATGATCATATTCTCCGGCATCTTCTACTGGATCTACGCCTTCTTTCGCGAGCAGGTCTGCTGCTTCATCTGCCCCTACGGCCGCCTACAATCTGTCATGCTCGACGAAAATTCACTCGTCGTCTCCTATGACTACAAGCGCGGCGAGTCCCGCGGCCGCTTCCAGCGCGGAGATACGCGCGAAATCCGCTCCGAGCGGGGGACCGGCGACTGCATCAACTGCGGCATGTGTCACCGCGTCTGCCCGACCGGCATCGACATCCGCAACGGCACCCAGATGGAATGCGTCAACTGCACCGCCTGCATCGATGCATGCAACTTCATGATGGAGAAGGTCGGCCTGCCCAAAGGACTCATCCGCTATGCCTCACAGAGCGGCATCGACGAGGGCCGAAGCTTTCAGATCACCCCACGCGTCATCATCTATTCCGTCGTCCTCATCGCCCTCTCGACCGTCATGCTTATTCTCCTCGCTACCCGGCAGGGCCTCGACGTGCAGCTTCTGCATGCGCACGGACAGACGTATAGTGAAGTAGCGGACCAGGCCATCCAGAACATGTACACCGCCAAGGCAACCAACAAGACCACCGAAGCTCAATCCCTTACCTTCACCCTCGACTCCCATCCGCAAGGCTCCATCATGATTGTCGGCGGCGACTTCATCGCCAGGCCCGAACGAGCGAGTACCTCCACCCTTCTCATCACCATCCCCAAGGACAGCCTGCGCCCCTTCAGCAACACCATCCGCATCGGCGTCTATCAGGGCGACCAGCGGCTGAAAACTGTCGAGACGATCTTTCAGGCTCCTTGAAACGACTCGGAGACGCAGCATGCAAGCCCCAGTTGAAGAGAACAAATCCTTCTGGCCCTACGGCCTCATCATCGGCATCACCGCCTTTGTCGTTATCATTCTCGCCATCGTCGTCACGCTCCACCTGCGTGGAAGCGGCGACCTCGTCACCAAGGACTATTATGAGCAGGGGGTCGCTCATCAGCAGCAGATTGACCGCCAGGATCGTACCCGACTTCTCACCGGTAAAGTGGAACTGACCATGCTGGAGGAAGAGAAACAGATGATGATCCGCATGCCCACCGATACTGCCGGGCAGAAGCTCGAAGGGACTATCCTCTTCTACCGCCCTTCCGATTCAAGCATGGACAAACGCTTTCCCCTCGAGCTCGATGCCAATGGTACCCAGGTGATAGACGTCAAGGATCTGCCCCAAGGCCGTTGGAGCCTCAAGATTACCTGGGCCACCGAAGACAATCTCGACTACTACCACGAAGAGAGCATCAACCTGCCATGATCACGACAATCCTCGCCGCGCTGGCTCTGGGCTTCGGTTTCAGCCTCCACTGCATCGGCATGTGCGGTCCCATCGCCCTGGCACTGCCCGTAGAGGACGAAACCACCAATCTCCGCTTCGTTTTCGGCCGCATCCTTTACAATGCCGGCCGCATACTCACCTACGTCCTCATGGGAGCCGTGATCGGCAGCATCGGGCAGGCGATATCGCTGCTCGGCTGGCAGCAGGGCTTGTCCATAGCAGCAGGATTGCTGATCCTGCTCGGGCTGCTGATTCCCAAGCGCATCTGGCTGCGCCTGACCAGATTCCACCTCGTGTCGCGCCTCATCACCCGCTTCAAGATCGCCTGGGCGAAGCGTTTTGGTGTCGGCACCCCGCGGAGCCTGCTGGTCATCGGACTCCTGAACGGCCTCCTGCCGTGCGGGCTGGTCTACATGGCACTCGCCGGAGCGGGGGCAACCGGCTCTGTGTATGGCGGCATGCTCTTCATGGCCATTTTCGGCCTGGGTACGGTCCCCGCCATGCTCAGTGTCTCCCTCTTCGGCAAGGTCATCGATTTTGGCGCCAAGCGGGTTTTCCGGCGGGTCGCCCCCGCCATGATCGGCATCATGGCCATTCTCTTTATTCTCCGCGGACTTGCCTTGGGCATCCCCTACCTCAGCCCCATCGTCCAACCAGACAAGGACAGGGCTGCTCACCAGCACCATGGCGCCGCCGCGTCATCCGAAGAAGCTGCCCCTGTACTCCCCTCCTGCTGCACACCCGACAACTGACCCGTCTGTATAGTTATCAAAATTTAAACTTGAAATTGGCAGACAGGCCGCATACACTAGTGCCGTACTACGGCACCGGTGCGCCGAGTGTTCCATCATCGAAGCAGCAATGACTTGACCCGGGGGGCGTGCATATGGCCATGCGCAGCGCTAACAAATCAACAACGCTTGGTCGCTTCACCTTGATCGAGCTTCTGGTGGTCGTGGCTATCATAGCCGTCCTGGCCTCCATGCTCCTGCCAGCATTGCAGACCGCGCGCGCCAAGGCGAGATCCGGTCTGTGCATGGCCAACCAGCGCCAGTTCCTGCCAGCTATCATGGGGTATATGGAAGACCATGGCGAGTGGTTGCCCGCGGGTACGTATGACCCTTTGGGGCGCCACATGCCGCTCTGGTCCGGGGCCGTCGCTCACTATGCCGGTTTCTCGTACTACACGGAGTGGACCCGCAATGCCATCACCCATTTCCCGATCGGCTGGAAGGAACCTGTATATGTCGGATTCACCGACAACCGGCGCAACAGCAAACGCAACTATCCGCTGAAATGCCCTTCCGAGAACTTCCGCAATGTCTGGGGAACCCAACTGGCCGTCTCCTACGGCTGGAACGGTGCTCCCTATGCCATGGGCTCCGGCGACGGTTTCCTCTTGTATTCAGGCTCATATCCCGCCTCGCACGGCCGCATCACCATGAATCGCGTCATCTACCCCAGTGGCACTGTCATGACTGGCGACTATGTCACCCAGCATGGCAGGTATGAATACTACTACGGCAACAGCTACGCACCATTCAGTCGCCACATCGATCATTTCGCCACCTACCACGGCGGCGGCGCCAACATCGCTTGGGCCGACGGACACGTCAGCAATCACAAACTCCATGAGATGGTCGTCGCTGACTTTCGCCGCGACCAGACCCGCTGAGCTACCGGCCCACGCAAATCCCTCAGGACCGCTCTCGCTCCAATATCCCCTCGGAGTCTCAGTTGATGAACAGCTTATCCGGAGCGATCTTGATGGGGCTGGCGATGGCGCTGCTGGCCCACGGAGCGGAGTGGCCGGCGCCTCAGCGATCAGTAGCCAGCGGACGCAACGATGTCGTCTACCTGGCGCCGGCAACGGAGCCGTATGAGGCGCTGCCGCTCGGCAATGGCCGGCTCGGCGTGATGGTAGGAAGCGGAGGCGGACTCAGCTTCCGTTTCTACCCAGGAAACTTCTTTGCTTCAGCCAACCAGAACCAGGCACTGATCGGCTCCGGAGAGGTACTCCTGGAATTGCCCGCAGGCTGGCATGACGGCTTTCTGGAACAGCGGCTCGAGCTCTACAATGGCCGCATTGTGACCCGCTATCAGGCAGGAACAGTGACCGCGTGGATCGCGGAAGGTAAAGACCTCCTGGTCGTGGAAATTGAGGGCAATGAGCCATTGGGAGAGCTGCGCCTCTACCTTTCCGGATGGCCAAGGCCACAGGATCAGCCTGCGCCGAAGGCCGTCGCGGGAGAAGGCACCGTTTCTTTGGTGACCGTCGGCGCCTCGGGGATGCGGGCAACCGCCCTCAGCATGAAGACGGAGACCACGGCCAAGGTCGCTCTGCTGGCGCCCGATCAGGCCGGCGTGCGGCTCACGCCGACAGGGCGCAGGCAGCACCTGCTGATCGCGAATCCCGTCGTGATCGGCGAAAGCGTCGGCGAGACCGAAGCGTTGGCGGCGGCGGCAACCCTCCTCCATAGCCAGGATGTCGACGCCATGCGCAGCCTTCACCAGCGTTACTGGCACGATTTCTGGAACAAGACGGGGGTGGTGCTCCACTCGGCGGATGGAACTGCCGACTTCACGGAGAACCTCTATCACCTCTTTCTCTACTGGATGGCGGGATGCTCCCGGGGAAGCGATGCGCCGAAGTTCAATGGAGGTAACTACCTGCTGCACCGGGACTGGCGCTCCTGGGGCGGTGCCTACTGGTACCAGAACACGCGAGAAATGTACTGGTCGCTCCTGCCGTCGGATCACGCGGATCTCTGGGCCCCCTTTGTCGATCTCTATTGGCGCCACCTCCCAAGGGCACGGCAACTGGCGCAAGACGTGTACGGGGTGGACGGCGCCTGCTACGAAGAGACCATGCAGGGCTTTGATGGCTCGGGCGACAAGGCCGGCAACCGGTTCACCCATCTCTACCTCACCACCGGAACGGAGATGGCCTATCAGATGTACACCCTCTACCTCTACACGCACGATGAGGAGTATCTGCGCGACCGGGCCTATCCTCTGCTGCGGGAGACGGTTCGCTATCATCTGCATTTCGTCAATCGCGAAGCGGATGGGCTATACCATGTATACCCGACGAATTCACGAGAGACCTGGTGGTTCGTCAAGGATGCCGTGCCCGATCTGGCGGCCCTGCGCTGCGTGCTGCCTATCCTGCTGAAGGAGAGCGTGCGGTTGGGCGTGGACGAGGATCAGCGGGCGCATTGGCGCGAAGTCCTCGATCATCTGGCCCCCTACCCGCTCGATCCCGACCTCCGGACGATCGCCCCCGCGATCATGCTGGAGACCTTTCCCCCGACACCTTTCGCCCGGGCCGAGCAACTCTATCAGCCGGTCGAGGAGCAGCGAAGCACGGCTGCCAATCGCAAGCGCTTCAACAGCGAAAACGCCGAGCTCGACCCAGTTTACCCTTGGCGCCAAGCCGGCTTCGCCATGTCGGCGGAGGATCTGGCGCTCTGGCGGGAGACCTACCGCAAACGCCGCTTCAGCAGCTGGGGCTTCGGCAATGCCTGGGATCCATCCAGCATCTGGGCTGCCCGCCTGGGCCTCGGTGAGGAATACCTGCTCTCACTGCGACAGTTCCTTTCGGCGGATCAAATGTTTCCTCAAGGCTTTGCCGGAACGCCGGGAGCATCTCCCCCGGAATGGGGAAAGAAACTTGGCGATTCTCCCGGACTCGATGCCTCAGGCGTGGTCGCCGCCGGGGTGACCGAGATTCTGCTGCAGACCCACAACGAGGTCCTCTACCTCTTCCCTGCCATGCCCGAGGGATGGGCAGGAGAGTTCACCTTGCTGGCGGAAGGTGGATTCCTGGTGCAATCCGCCCGTGACCGCAAGGGCAACATTCCCTTCGTGACCATCACCAGCCGATTCGGCGGCTCCTGCCGCCTGATGAATCCGTGGACCCACACCATCGACCTGCTCCAGACGACCCCCGGTCAGCTTCTGCGCTTGCAGCCACCAGCGCCGATTGACGTCGACGCACCGATTGAGGTCGCCCCCGCATCCGGCCCGAAGTGGCCGAACAAGCACGAAGCGGAGACCGCTGACGAGTACCTCGACCGGCATCATTCCTTTGGCTTCCTCGGCATCTCCCAAGGTGGCGGCAATCCGGCACGAAAGCTGGTGCGGGAAGCGCTGGCAAGAGAGTCGCGCATCGTGCCCATACGTCCCATCCGACAACTGCCCCCCCGGCCGACACAGGTACTTCCACGGACGGAGAAGGCACCAGTCATCGATGGCCTGCTCGACGAGCTGCTGTGGGAGCAGGCCCCTCCAGGCTCCCGACTCCTGGAGTTGGGAACGGCGTTCCCCGCCGAGCCGGAAACGGAGCTGCGCGCGGCATGGGATGCGCAAAACCTTTACCTCGCGGTACGATGCCACGAGCCGGCCATGGATCGGCTTCGGGCGGAGCCTTTCCCTTACCGCGATGCCACTGGAATCTTTGCGGACGACTCGATCGAGCTCTTCCTTCAACCCACCAGCGACGGACCCTACTGGCATCTGGCCATCAACGCCGCGGGTGCGATCTACGACGCCTGGGTGGTGGATGGTATACACCAGTCGGCGCGAGATCTCGAGGCCCGCTGCACTGTCGGGCGCGACCAGGAAGGCTGGAACGTCGAGCTATCGATTCCACTGGCCGCGCTGGGCACACCTGCAGGCAATACCGAGTGGGGCTTCAACCTCGGACGCAATCATGGCGCGAGCGGCATCAAGTCGACATGGGCGCCGCTTGCCGAGCCAGCCTTTCATCGCCCGGCCGAGTTCGGACGCTTACGCTTTGCCACGATTCCCGCAGCCAGGCAGCTCACGCTCTGGCTCGATTTCGAGGTGCCCGACAGTCGGATGGATGTGAACCACGGGCCGGGCAGGCATGGCCAGGGGCTCCTCCTCGACGGAAAGCAGTTCTACGAAATGCCGAGCGCTCCCGCGAACCAGTTACGCCCGCATTTCAGCGTCGCGGCCTGGGTCAAGCCGGCATCCATCGGTGCTCGCATCGTGGACAAAACTACCGTCGGGAAAGATGATGGATACCTCCTCGACCTGCACCCAGAAAACCGGGTCCGTTTCATCACCCCGTTCGGCACCCTTACCACCGACGAGAAGATCCCCCTCGACGAGTGGACACATCTTGCCGCGGTCCTGGATACGACCGGGCGCACCATGCGGATCTATATCAATGGCATAGTCGCTGCCGAGTCTCCCATGTCGCCAAAGGAAGTAACGGAGACTCCCCTGCCCTTGCGCATCGGCGCCGATTCCCGCGGCGGCAGCCGATTCTCCGGCACCATCGACGAAGTCCTGCTCTTCCACAGCGCCATCCCCCCCGAAGTCATCGCCGAACTGGCCCGCTGAGTCCCCCCCTTCCCCCCGACTGCCTCGGCGCCAGAGCGCTGCCCCACATTCTTCCTACGTCGAAGACCGATTCTTACCATTCTTCCCCTTCTTCTCATTCCTGCCGCACTCCCAGCACCTGCGCGATGGGGGCACCGACGCCAAACTCGATACCCTCGATTCCCTCGATTCCCTCTGCTCCTCCAAAGTACATGCATCAGCCAATCACCCACCTCCCCGCGTCCTCGCTCAGCTTCGGAAGATGCCGATAAAGCCAACCACAAAAAGGATCGGTGGATAATAGTAGATGTAACCGTTCATCCAGCCCACCACGAACCAGATCACCGCAATCGCCATCAGCAGCAGCCCCCCGGACGGCCCCATCTGGTTCAATACCCAGTTCTCGGTGCCGAAAAAACCACCTTCATCCGCTTTATCCACGTTCTGCGCGCGAAACGCGGCCGCCTCCATGGCTTCACGCGCCTGAAGATTGATCCGCGTGAACAGCCCATCCACAAGATCCGCCGGCTGCCACGGATCGGTCCCCATTTGACGCACGCGGTGATACGGCTCCAATATCCCACAGCGAACCAGTTCTCCAAGCTCTTCCCACGTCAAAGGTCCTTGGATGCACTGTCTGCGAAAAAAGCCATGGCGTCCCAGATGCACTTGCCAAAGGCTGCTCCGCAGGCTCTCCTCGACCTCCTGCTCACGACTCCGACGCAGGCTGAGATTCGGCCGTTCCACCGGTCGGCGCAGACGCGAGGCTGCAGGCGCTTCTCCCTGAACGCCTGGCGAGCCGTTACCCGGGACTTCCGTCTTGAGAGGTTGCCTCGGCCGGAGACGCGACTCCGACACCACCGGCGCAGGCTGGTTGCCCTTCAGGATCGGGCGCAAGGGCGCCTGCTGCTCAAGACCAGCGGTCCGCTGAGGTGACGGTGGAGCCTCGGGTGAGGTCGACGCGGAGGTCGACGCGGTGGTCGGAGACATCGGTCGCAGGCGGAGCACCGAATCGGCCGACGATCTGGCGCCGGAAATGCCGCTCCCTTGTCGGCGGCAAGGCGAACAGATACCGGTGCTTTCTGCTTCAACCTGACTGATAACTCTGCCGCAATCGCGGCACGCGTACACGGTAGGTGGCATGTGAGCTTCCCTTCACAACGGTCCTTCGCGATGAGCTTCACTACTTGTGGATAATCTTCAACCCGTTCCGCAAGCTGTCAAACGGATGCCATGCTTTTTTCCGCAATTAAGCCCCGCGAACGAGATTCAACCAAGGGTCAGCCACTTCATGCTTCCCCTTCTTCCCCTTCTTCCCCTCTGCGTCCCGTCCTCTCCGTCCTCTTCCCAGCCCCTCCCATGCCCCCTTCAGAGCCAGTCCTGCTTGAGGACGGCAATGCGAATATCCAGGAGCGAACGGCTCCACACGCCGGTCCCTCTGCCGCTCACGTCGTCGAGGTAGGCGTTCAACTCCGCGATGACACTGGACATACTCTGGTACCGATCGCGGGGAGATTTTCGAAGCATCTTCCCGAGCATGATCTGCAGGCGCGGCGGGAACGCTTCGTCGAGCTGACGCGGCTCGACGGGCTTCTCGTGATTGATGCGCGCGGCCGTTTCAGCGATCCCACGACCGATGAAGGGGTGAGTGCCCACGTAGAACTCGTACATGACGATGCCCAGCGCGAAGATGTCCGCCCTGGCATCGATGCGCGGACTCTGGAAAGCTTCAGGCGCCATATACGCGGGCGAGCCGATCATCTCCCCAGTCACGGTAAGATCGGAGCCGGGGATGTACGCCACCCCGAAGTCGGTCAGCGTCACCTTGCTCTCGCTATCCACAAGGATGTTGTTCGGCTTGATGTCCCGGTGGCAGATGCCGTGGCTATGGATGACAGCCAGCGCCTCGGCAAGCTGTAGCACGATGCGCGTCTTCTGGCGATAATCCAGCGTGGCGGAGTGCCGAAGCGCGAAGTCCGTAAGGGGGATCCCCGCCAGCAGCTCCATCGCGATGAAGGGCACGCCACGGCTTTCCGAGAAGCCATATTCGTGGATCCGCACGATGTTGGGATGGCGAATCTCGCTGATGGCCCGCGCCTCCCGCTCGAAACGCGCGCGGATTTCTTCGCGTTCCTCGGGATCCTTCGTCGTGGGTCGCAGCACCTTGAGCGCCACCCGTTGATCCCCCTTCGA
Organism: Lentisphaeria bacterium; assembly: GCA_041690595.1. Lineage (GTDB taxonomy): Bacteria > Verrucomicrobiota > Lentisphaeria > JABSQK01 > JAWLHB01 > JAWLHB01. Next base: position 7,319 of record JAWLHB010000061.1, on the reverse strand, counting down.
CGCAAGATAAATGACCCCCATGCTCCCGCCCCCGATCTCGCAGATGATCGTGTACCCGGACAACTGCCGCTGTGGCTCTCCCATGTCGACCGTGTCATTGACGTTGAGCATCATGTTCGCCTTCACCAGCTTCGCCAGCCGTTCGAAATCGACTGGCTTCGTCAGGCAGTCCAGAGCACCATCGCGCATGTACTCCACCGCCGCATTGACGGCATTAGTCTCCACCAGCATGATCACCGGAACGCGGGAACGTATCCGCCGAGATTTCGCCAGTAGCGCCCCCGCACCCTCGATGGCATCATCCAGCACGATCATTCGCACGTGATCCTCACAGATCGCCAGTTCCACCGCGGCGCGCCCTTCCGGCAGATTGACAACGAAATCCAGCCGTTCGAAGAAGCCCGTCAGCATGGAGCGCAGAACATCATCGGCAGTGGCCACGACAATGGAGGAATTCGTCGACAAAACGCTCATCCAGATTCCCCGCCGGTAAAGGCAAGCTGCTTGAGGGTCGGGTAAAGCTGCCGATACGCCGCAAACCGTCGGTTGTACCAGTCGCGGCGTTCCTCGCGAGGCTGTATCGTCCCCAGGGGCCGTATCCAGCGGGAAGCGAGCGATCCGAGAGGCTCGCCGGTGACCGCACTGCAGGCGAGCATCGCTACCCCCAGGCAGCCGGCCTCCGTTACATCGAGACGGGTAAGCGGCACGCCGAGCACGTCCGCCTTGAGCTGGTTCCACAGCTGCGACTGCGAGCCGCCGCCGATGAGCCGCAACTCCCGGATGCCCCCGCCCGAGCGCTCCAGAATCTCCAGATTCAGTCGCATCTCGAAGACCACCCCCTCCAGGAGCGCGCGGAGAATCTCGGCGCGGCTGCTGCTCAGCCGAAGCCCCAGAAGCGCCCCCGGCACATTGCTGTCGAAATGCGGGGTTCCCGAAGTCGTGAAATACGGGAGCGCCAGCAGCGACGTGGGGCGATCCTCGAGCTGCGCCAGGAGCAGCTCATAAACGTTGGAACCGTTGGCCCTCGCCGCGGCCATCTCCGCCTGCCCGAACTGATCGCGGAACCACTTGAGGATATTACCGCCCGTCAGACTGAAGGCGACGGTGGTATACATGCCCGGCACTGTATGGTCGTAGGTGCAGAGGTTGGCGCGGCGCAAGTCATCCGTAAACGAGGCATGATCGAAGGCGGGACACATGCATTCGACGGTCCCGGTAGCATACATCGAAAGCCCCGGCTCGATCGCCCCCGCCCCCAGCGCACCACATGGCTGATCGTGCCCGCCGGTGACCACAACGACCCCCTTCGGCAGCCCCAGAGCCCCCGCCACCGCCGCGGGAATCTCCCCAACCCGGCTGCCGCTTGCCAGTGGCCGCGCCAGCTTATCCGGCGACAACCCCACGGCGTCCAGAATCTCCTCGCTCCACTCATGACGGGTCACATCGAAAAGCATGGTCCGGCCGGCAAGCGGCCACCCGATGGCAGGCGAAAGCCCGAGACGGTGATGCAGAAGGTCTTCGTAGCAGAGGAACGAGGCCGACCGGCTCCAGACCTCCGGCTGGTGATCGCGCAGCCAAAGCAACTTGAAGAGGCTGAACATCGGGTGAGCCGTGTGCCCCGTAAGGCGATAGAGACGCTCTTCGCCGAAAGCGGCGGGAAAACTCTGCACATAGTCGATGGCCCGCTGATCGGAACTGACCATGCCATTGGCCAGGTACCTGCCATCGGCCGCAACCGGCGTGATGGCTTCCCCCTGGCTGGAAATCCCCAGCCCACGAATCGGACCATCCAGCGCCGCGGCGCACTGCCGGATGACGGTCAGGCAGCTCTCCATGACCTCTCCGCTCTCCAGCTCCGCCCAACCCTCATGAGGCACCTGCAGATCGTACTCACGATGAAAGTGTGCCGCCTGGGCACCATCTTCTGCGGCAAAGGCAACCGCCTTGCAGCCGCTCGTACCGACATCCAAGCCCAGAAAGTACTCCATGCAACGCCTCTGATCAGGGAAAGTTGTGGTCTTCGTCCGCCACGATGTGGAAGGTTTCGTCGGCCACGATTTCATCATCGATGCGCGTGATCAGCCGCCAATCGCCAAGCTTCTCCTCGACAGGAGCCCAGATCGAGTCGCCAAGAAAGAAAGTGTAGATGTTGGCCGGGATGATCTCACTCCCCTCGAAAGCCGGTAGCACCTTGCCGTCTTCACCAGTGAACGGTGGATGCTCGATGGTGAAGGTGAGGGTGCACCGGCGGGCCTTGCAGATCCGCAGAATGTAGCCGAACTCGATCCCCTCGCACGCAGGAATGGACCACGTATGCTGGCGGATCTTCGGCAGCTCTTTGCCCGCAGCCTTCCAGCCGGAGTAGAGCCCGTAGCTGAGTCGTTCCACTACTATCTGCTTCTTCGCCAAGCGCCTCACGCCTCCCGCGTCCGTACCATGCCATCCTGTTCAAGACCTTTGTATACCATACGCACATTGACCCCGATATCAACGCACCGCTCCGTCCTGTCCCCCTCAACTGGACCACAACCTGCGTCGACACCTGACGGACATTGAACAAGCGATGAACACCCAACCCGAAACTGCGGGTATAGTAGGTTGGCCGAATCACCCCCTGGCAATCCAACAACCAAAGGACACCATTATGAAGATGCGAAACGTCATAGCCCTGATCCTTTCACTAGCCACAAGCCTCGCCATGGCGCAAACAGAGGCGGAACGGAACCCAACCGACGTCCTGCGCGAGGAGCACGGGTTAATCCAGAAGGTGGCTCACGCAGCGAAGCAGGACGCCGTGAAGATCCAGAAAAGCGACACCGTAGACGCCGAACGCATAGCGAAATTTCATGACTTCTTCAAGAACTTTACCGATGGATGCCATCACGCCAAAGAGGAAGACGAGCTCTTCCCCGCACTGCGCGAGATGAAGGTGGATCCAGTCGTCATCGACCTGCTGATCAAACATCATGAGGAAGGCCGTATCCTCCTTGCGGGAATCGAAGAGCTGCTCAAGACGTCGACCGGCGACAAACCCAAGACAGATACACAGGCGCTGGGCCGTTATCTCTTCGAATACGCCCAACTGATGGACCGGCACATTGAACTGGAAAACGAATACCTCTGGCCACGCGCCGCAGAACGACTCAGCGATCCCCAGAAAAAGGCTCTGGCGGAAGCCTTCTACAAGATAGAGACCGAAGAGCTTGGAAAAGGCTTTCACGAGAAATACCACGCTCTGGCCATGGATCTTCTCGGCAGGCACCACGCGCATTAACCCCATCGCCCGGGACCTGTCAAGTCCAGATGAGCCAGACTCCTTTGTTGAGGTTTGAGTTACCATGATATTGGATCGCGCTGGACGCTTTTCAGCATCTGGCTCATGGTATCTACACGATGCACTTCCGAGCTTCTCGCGCCAGGGGCTCCTGGAAGACGGCGCTTGCCCACCCCAACCTTGTCGAAAAGCTACCAGAGTTTACGGTGTGCGGCGATTCCCCCGCATTGCCCTACCGGCGCCGCTTCAATCCTGGCGCTATCAGGACTATGGTAATGCCGCCATCCTGAGCCGCGAGCTTATCCACCTGCATGTAACTCCTCAACCCTGCGTGAACCATAGATGATACTGCTGCCGCCGGAACTGGTTGACGTCGACCAGAAGATGCTGAACAAGATCGATCAAGATGTCAAGGACATGTACCGCCTGATTGTCTTCAGTCCGCAGTTCCAGGAGACGGATTTGCTGAAGCGCTATCAGGAAGCCGTCCAGCACCTGCGCGACGTGTTGAGTACCAAGAATGCCCAGCAGGAAGCGACGACGCTGGATGAAGCACAGCTTTACCTTAAGCACCTGCATCTGGCGCTGAAACTCATCATAACGGAAATTGGAGAACAACGAACGATAGTCGGCCCCTTGGACCTCTTCCGGTTGTTTCGCTGCATCGCCCCGGAGGCAGCCCAGCGGCATGCCAATTCCTATCGGCGAACGTTGGTCATGTATGGTCCGTGCGTCGCCCCACCACCCGAGCAGGTGCCGGGGCTGGTGGAACAGATCTTTGCGGTACTGCCCGAGCTGCCGCATCCCGTCCTGCGGTCGGCTTATCTGCACCATGAGCTGGTACGGGTGCATCCCTTCGTTGACGGTAATGGCCGAGTCAGCCGGATGGCGACAAACTGGCTGCTCATGTACGAGATGTACCCGCCTATCTTCATCTATGGCGGCTTGGACCGAGATCGCTATATCAAAGGATTGCAGGGCAGTTTTCTGGCTCTGAATGCGGATCCAGGACGCTTCCACGATCCTACCCGCGCGTTCTTTCAGGATGAAATCAGGCGCGTCAGAGCGAGCACAAACTTCATTCTCAACCGCATGCGCCACAACCCGCACATGGAATTCGGCGACGAAGACTTCGATGTGACACCACGCAAACGCACGTAGACGCTGATCCGCCGGAGGTAATCGACACATGAGAGCGTTCACCGCGGCCCTGATCCAGATGTCGGTGACCGCCGGCGACAAACAGCGAAACCTCGCGCATGCGGTGGATTTGATCGCTGAGGCACGTGCTGCCGGTGCCGATCTGGTCCTGCTGCCCGAGACGATGGATCTCGGCTGGCTCCATCCCAGCGCCCGCCAGGAAGCTGAACCGATCCCGGACGGGTGGCCCTGCCGCCAATTGGCGGCTGCCGCCCGGCAACACAAGGTCTACGTCTGCAGCGGTCTTACCGAACGCGATGGTGAACACGTCTACAACAGCGCCATACTGCTCGATCCTCGGGGCCGCCTACTGATCCGCCATCGCAAGCTCAACGAACTCACCTGCGGCCACGCCTGCTACGACCAAGGCGACCGGCTGAATGTCGTCCATACGGAACTCGGCACCATCGGGCTGATGATCTGTGCCGACGGCTTTGCCCCCGGCGAGGTCCTGGCCCGCGGTCTCTGCTACATGGGCGCCGATGTCATCCTCTCCCCCTCCGCCTGGGCCGTGCCGGCCGACCACGACAACGTCGCAGAGCCGTATGGCGACACCTGGCGCTGCTGCTATAAACCCGTCGCTCGTGACTTTCAAGTCTGGATCATCGGCGTCAGCAACGTGGGGCCGATCACCGCCGGCGCCTGGTCCGGCCGACACTGCATCGGCTGCTCATTGGCCATCGCTCCCGGAGGCGAGGAGCTTCTGCAGGGCCCCTATGGCGTCAACGCGGAAGCGATCCTTTACCTCAGGATCCCCCCCCATCCCCGCCCGGCCCGCGGCACCGGCTGGCACGACCTGCACCCCCTCTCATAGCTGCCCGCCGTCCGCCCCCTGGCGTCTGCGCCGGTCCACTACCAGAATCTCCGCCAGACAAGGGGACGGCGCGGCCCTCGGGGGGCCCTCGGGGTCACACCTACACTATAAACTTTGAGGGTAGGCCCGGGGTCACCCATATGAGGCTCTGTCACTTGAGTCACGTTGAAATGCCGAGGATGCTCGTTATGCCGCGAGATCCTGGTTCCGGATTTTCCATAGCGCTTGATGCGTTCGCCTTGCCGTTTCTCGCGGTTGCGGTATGATAGTGCATTCAAGGAGGTCATTGATGGCTCGTCCCCTGCGTATCGAATATCCTGGTGCTTGCTACCATGTGATGAATCGCGGCAATCGCGGTGATACTGTCTTTCGCGATGCCCGCGATCACGAGCGATTTCTCGAAAAGCTGGATGCCGCTGCCGTCACCTACGAAGTTCGCGTTCGGGCGTATTGCCTGATGCCCAACCATTTCCACTGCTATCTGCAGACGCTGCAGCCAAACCTCTCCCGCTTCATGCAGGCGTTTCTCACGGCCGTAACGGTTGCCAGTAATCGGCGTCATTGCACCAGCGGTCATTTCTTCCAAGGCCGCTACAAGGCCTTCCTTGTCGAGGACGAACGGTATCGCTCGCGGGTGTCGCGCTACATTCACCTCAACCCGGTGGAGACCGAACGCGCCCGGGAGTTGCCGTTCGAAGAGCGACGTGAATTGCTGCTGCGGTATCCGTGGTCGAGCTACCGGGCCTATATCGGGCAGGCCAAGGCGCCCGAATGGCTGGATCGCAAGCCGGTTCTCTCGACCTGGGGCACCACTCAGCGCGCCAGAATGGAGGCGTACCGCTCCTATGTGGAGCAAGGCTTGCTCAAACGCCTGGAGAATCCGCTTGCCGATGCTCAGGAGCAGTGCCTCCTTGGCAGCGAAGACTGGATCGACCGGATCCGCCGGGAATACCTGCTCCTGCGTGACCCCGACAACCGCGAAGATCTGGCACTGCGGCGCATTCAGCGATCGATCGATCCCCAGATCGTGATCGATGCCGTTTGCCGCCATTTTGCCATCGATGCCGACGCACTTCTCGCCCGTCGTTCACCGCATCGCTTGCCCCGCCGACTGCTGCAGTATCTGCTCTGCCAGTGGTGCATCGCTCGCGAATCCCTTAGCGCGCTGGCGGAGCGGTTGCACATCAGCGTCAGCGCCATCTCGCTTGCCCACCATCGGTTTGCCGAAGAGCTGCCAAACAACACCCACCTGCGTCAGCACCTGAAAGCCCTCGAACAAACCATGATCACCCAAGCCGAGGCTGCAGAGAACCATCAAAGTGCATAGAGCAAGCTGCCCCCGACCTACCAGGCTTGCCCCAATACCTGAGTGAAAACCCTGAAGCTTAAAACATCGTCCCGCCGCCTGGTTGCATGAGCCAAAGCAAAACCAGCAGTACGTGAAGAGCGTGATTCTGATTTTTGGAGAATGACAAATGAGGGATTGTTTCAGCTTTGTCGTCGCTATGGGCCTTTTTCTTTACTTCGGCTTGGAGTCATTTCAGTATTTGAGCTTGAAGATGGGCTTCGCCAACGACGGCATGGCGGCCGGTCTTTTCTTGTATTCACTGCTTCATCTTGCAGTTCCTATCTGTTTTGTGTGCGCGATGCTCTTCCTCTTCCGCAGGAACCTGAGCATATTGAAGCCATCGGTCTATGAAATCTTTAGTTGGTTTGGGCTTGCTGTCCACCTGACGATACTTGGGTATTTTTATCTGACCTAGAGGGCGCAAACACGTGTTTGTCCTGTGGCGGCGTTCCATGAGGGTGACGATGGCGTGTCCAGTTGCCGTCGAAGAACAACCTACACACATCCAGCGGCCAGGGCGAGATAGAGGAAACTTAGAATGCAGCCACACGACCAGAGATTAACCTTCACACAAAGCGTTCTCAGAGTAAGCGTCAAAAATACCCCATGGTGAATATTCGCTTGCTCGTGCGCACAGTATCTCCTGTGACTTGAACCCCCTACAGGAGATCATGAGGATGAGC
>JAWLHB010000060.1:0-40772 GCA_041690595.1 Lentisphaeria bacterium | reverse complement strand
CAGTCACTATTTCGCCAGAAATGAAACCGCTTGAGCCTGTGGTCCGCACAAAAGGCTCAAAAATCGCCATTTCAGCCGTCACTTATGCTGAAGTTGGGTTAACCTTCGTGCTCTTCGTGTACTTCGTGGTGAAATGTGTGCGGTTTGGATCCCGCCACGAGAGTGACACGCGGCGGGGAGGACCCTTCCCACGCTGCCGGGCCTGTCGAGGCAGAAGGCTGGGGGAATGGTGCTCACGTGGAGGGATGGCATAGCCCAAGTCGCGGTTTGGAGAACCTCTCCTGCATTGCCGGGCCTGTCGAGGCTGAAGGCTGGGGGAATGGTGCTCACGCGGGGGGATGGCATAGCCCAAGTCGCGGTTCGGAGAACCCCTCCCACATTGAGCAAATGCCACCTCGGCAAGGTTGAATGCCTCTTGCCTTGAACTCATACAGGGGGGCTCAGGCTCACTTGTCGGGTGGGTGCGAGTTCTCTGGGTTGGATATCCATCCCGCAAAGAGAATACTGCGGCTGCCGTTGTGGACGATCATGAAGAGGAAGGGATGATCGGCATGAAAGTGCACCGACATCGGCAGCGGCGCGGCACTGCAACCGAAAGAGAAATGCCCTGTCGATGTTGCTGCCGCTGCTTTGGTTCCGTCTTCGTGTACATCGATCCAGGCATCGTGATAGATCTGCGAGATATGGATGCGAAACGCGTCATTCTTCTTGATTATCATCTTGTCGAAATCGGCATTCCGGTTGCTGAAGGCCGCACGCACGCCCATTGCGGAGAGAGCGTCCTTTACGCCGAGATGAGTCCTCAGTTCGAACTTCGGCAGGAGAACATCTACTTTGTGCCGGTAGGCCCGTTGCCGCATTTCAACGATCTGGTTGCTTGTGATGGTCTGTATCAGCTGCCGGATGTCGACGATCTCCCTGGGCAAGATGAGATACATGGAATAGTGGTTGTCTACATAGGGTAGCTCAAGGAACTTGAGGTGGTCATTCTCGAAGTAGGGCAGCAAAGATTGCTGGTGCATCATCGGAGTTTCCACCGTGGTTGCCTTACCGGTATGGAAGATCCGGTCCTGGGTCGAGGCTTTGTCGAAGCGGCTGCTCCAGTCCGACTTGAAGTAGACGGCATTTACCGTGACGAGAGCCGGTTCGTCAACGATGCCAAGCTGGCTCCGAGGCTCGAAGTCACTTGGGGCGACGCTCTTCTGTATCTTGCCGCGAGTCGCTTGCGACACCCACTTGTTGATGTCGTCACTGACGCGCTGCTTGTGCGCAAAGGTGACCTGATGAAGGGAAGCGCCAAAGGCGTCCTGCACCTGATCCACGTATTCATCTCGAAAATCCGCGTGGGTATTGTCGAGCCAAACGGAATTGGCCATCGTCATCTCGATTCGCTTGCTGTCGGCCTGGTGCAATTGCTTTCGCAGGTCAGCGAGATCCTTGAGCAGCTCTTGGTTCTGCTCCGGAAAGTGAAGGACCTGCCGCAGCTCCTCTCGTGTATCCTGATCGCTGGCGATGTAGCTCATGGCCAAGCCGTGGAAGATGCTTTGAGGGGAGAATATGGAGTTTGTGGGAAAGTCTTCGCTCTTCGCCTGATGTTTCAGGAGATCGATGGTGAAATCGTTGACTCGCTGGCTGATACCCGGAATCTCCGGGTCAACTCTGTCCGACCGATTTGAACCGATAACCATGAACAACATGGCAACTGGAAGGAGCCACCGCGAGACCGTCTTGAAGCGTGGGAATCTCATTCTCGTCTCCTCGCACAGCAGAGTGGGCGGTTATCGAGATCAGGAGTAGTAGTGGTCGATGGTGGCGTTGACGGTGGCGGCCCATTGGGTCAGGTTGTCGGGATTGTTGGCGATGGTGCTGATATCCTTGAGGACAAACTCGAGGGTGGTGCCGTGCTCGCGGCAAGCTTCGCAGTAGCGGGCGATTTCCTGCTTCACGGGTTCGGGATTGAACTGGGGGGAGGCGACGAAGGCGGGATTGGGCTTGGCGGCGAGTACGTAGTCGCGGCCGATGCGCTCCGCTGCCCGGCGTGCGTCGGCCCATGGGGTGATCGAGATCTTGCGGAGATTGGTGAATCGCTTGCGCAGGAGGTCGATCTTGCGGTCCATCGGTTCGCAGCAACCGTAGTAGAGGAGGCCGCTCTCCTTGAACAACTGCTGGTTGTAGGCAAGGTCGAATTCGTCGTGCATGTCGGGGGAGACGGAACAGAAGATCTGGGCGGCGCAACGTCCCCAGACATCCTTTGGCCGGATGTGACCGGCGCAATCGGCCGCGGGAAGCTCGCGGGAGCAGGCGGGGGTGCAATGAAGGAGGTAAGCATGGGGATCGAGCAGCTCCTGCTCCTCGAGTTGTCTGAACTGCGCCTGGGCGATCTCCATGAAGCGCCTGGCGGTCTTGTGCATGAAGTCGGGGCGCTCGACGAGGTCGAAGAGCAGGTTGTTGACGCCCCGGTACATGGCAATGCTGTCCCAGATGTTGGCGGTCAGCGCATTCTGTCCGACGAGTGCGACGTCCATGAGCCCGGCAAAGAGGTCGGAGGCGACGGCATGGGCTTCGTCGGAGGCGGCCTGATCATAAACAATGTTGGGATCGCGCAGCTTGGCGAGATCGTCCTCGGTCTGGAGCTGATCAGTGTAGGCGTGCGCGGCGGCGTAGGTACCCGTATCGCCCTTGATCTGCTGGTCCTGTACCTGTACGCCGATGTCGCGCAGCTGGCGTCTGTGCTTGTTGACGCGATAGACCGGCGGCACCACGAGATCGACCTGGAAATGCTCCCACTGATAAAGGGTGCGTCGCAGGTGAGACTCGATCCATGCCAGCTCGGGCGCGCAAACATTCGTGAGCGCGTCATCCTTGATTTCGCCCCACGGCACCTCGTCGATCAGGATGACCGGGCGGACCTGCTCCAGAGCGTTGGTTCTGAAGTAGCGCTCGGTGCGCTCCTGCTGAATGTCCAGGTGCGCAATGTCGCTGTACCGTTCAGCCAAAGGCCTCAAGATCTCTCTGTCTTTCGCGCTCAGATGCATGGTTGCGATCCTTCTGTGTGCCGAGGTGTGTGGGACAGGCTGAAGATAGCGGTTGGTGACTGGTTTGCAATCTCAGCGGGGCGGGGGAGGAGACGGACGCGGGGCGGAGACGGAAGCGGGGCGCTGCCCCGGACCCCGCTGGGGAGGCGCACCTCCCCAGACCCCTCGATACTCTTGTCGGGTTCCGGAGATCGGATCTCCAGATCCCGACAAGCTATGGGGATGGGAAGTGGAGGCGGGGGACATGCAGGAGGATTAACCACAAAGAGCGCAAAGAGCGCAGAGAAGGAGCGGGGGGGGGCGCGGAGAGGACCTCACACGTTGTCGGGCCTGCCGAGGCTAAGGCGGGGGTAATTGTGATCATGTGGGGGGATGGCATTGCACAAGTCGCGGCTCGGAGAGCCCCTCCCACATTGGGGCTGCGCCGCTCGGGGAGCGGCTCCAGTTGGGGGCGACGCCGGCCGTTGAGGATAACGGCGAGGAGGTCAGGCGTTGGAGGGCGCAAACTATTTCCTGAAAATATTCTTGCATATTCATGGGCATATTCATAAAGTAGCGATTCTGGGATTCTGTCCGTGAGTAAGTACGCTGGAGGAGTAGTGCCGATGGAGAAGCGAGCGAACATTATCATCTTCCTGGCGGACGATCTGGGCTACGACGATCTGGGCTGCTATGGGAGCAGGCTGCACGCGACGCCGAATCTCGATGCGCTGGCGGCGCGGGGGGTGCTGCTGACGGACTGCCACTCCAACGGGGTGATGTGCAGCCCGTCGCGGGCAGCGTTGCTGACGGGACGGTATCAGCAGCGTTGCGGGCTGGAGTATGTGCTGGGCCCCGATCCGGTGAAGTGGCCGGGAATGCCGGAGCATGAGCTGACCTTCGCCCATCTCTTCAAGGAGGCGGGGTATGCGACGGGCATGTTCGGTAAGTACCACACGGGGCACATTCCCCATCAGTCTCCACGCAAGATGGGCTTCGATATCTTTCGGGGAAACAATGGCGGCATGGATCATCATTCCCGCTTCAATCGCTGGGGCGAGGGTGTCTGGTACCATGACGAAACCATGGTCGAGAACGAAGAGGGGTATTCGACGGACCTGATCAGCGACCATGCGATCGACTTTATCAGCGCCCACCGGGATCGGCCCTTTCTCTGCTACGTGGCGGATTGGATGGTCCACTTCCCGTGGCAGGGGCCGAACGATCCCATCGATTTCACCAAGGGGGTCGACAATAGCGCGCCGGAGAAGAAGTACGGGAGCGTCGTCGATCGCAAGCGCGCCTATCGTGAGATGGTCGAAGCGATGGACGCCAACGTCGGCAGAATCGTCCGTCACGTGGAGGAGCTGGGGCTCGGCGAGGAGACCTTCTTCTTCTTCACCTCCGACAATGGGGGGCACGAGCTGATCTGCGACAATCATCCCCTTAACGGCGCCAAGGGTTCGACGCTGGAAGGTGGGCATCGGGTGCCGGCGATAGCCTGCTGGCCGGGAACTGTTCCGCCACAGGCGCCGCTGGCGGATACGGTCATGCTGACCGATCTTTTTGCGACCATGCTGGAGATTGGCGGCATCGCGCCACCGGCAGGGCGCCACCTCGACAGCCTCAGCCTGCTGCCCCTGCTGACCAGGCGGGAGCCCTTGGTTCACCGCCGCCTCTTCTGGCGCCAGGGAGAGCAGTTCGCGGTGAGGGAGGGGGCCTGGAAGTATGTCGTGCACAGTCATGGCCAGGGCCTTTTCAATCTGGATGACGATCTGGGGGAGAGCGTCGATCTGTCGAGCCTCTATCCGGAGCGGGTCGCCGCCTTGCGCGAGGCGTTCTCCATCTGGAGCGCGGAGGTCGATGCCGACGGTCATGCCAGCCGCAACCACCCGGGAGGAATCGCTTGATGAGCTTCGAACGCACGGAATGGGGGGGGCGCTTCACGGAGCGGCCGTATTACCCGATGGTGCTGGCCAATGGCGTGGATGCCGTCTCGATCAACATCATGGGGTCGGGGGACACGGCCACCGAGATCTGGGATCAGGAGAAGGGCGCCTGCTATTCCTTCCTGCGTTCGGTCGGCTGGTTCAAGTCGGACCGGCGGGTGCGGGTGGGGGAGGATATCGTCTATGGGAATGTTTTTCCGCTCCTCGAGTTTTCCTCCGCGCCCATCCTCAATGGCGATACGATCGTCCCCCGCACCTGCCGGCAGTTCTTCGATCCGCTGACCGCCACGCTGCACACCTTCATCGAGCAGCTCGACAATCGCACGCTGGAACGCTTGCGGGTGAAGGTGACGACCTTCATGACGCGCGAGCATCTGCTGGTCGAGCACTACGAGGTGCTCGCCGCACCCAGCTCCGGCGCGGCCTTCGCCTTCTTCCTTGGGGCGCCATCGGTGCCCTATCTGGCGCTCCACAGGCCGATCGTCACGATGGACCGGGTCAGCCTCGACCTCGACGAGGGGGCATCCTGCATGGCGTACGAGTATGCGGTCGACAGCTGGAGCGGGCGGGCACGATCCTGGTTCACCGCCGCGGCTGCCGGCAGCAGCGTCATGCGGAATGAGAGCCGGGGCTGGGTCCTCGGCAGGATGTCGACCGTCCCTCTGCAAGCGGGCGACTGCGTCACCCGTTACCTGGCCGTGGTCGACAATGAAGACGCCGCCGATCCCGCGGCGCGCCTGGAGAGCATCTGGGGGCGGTGTCACGAGCTGAGTTACGACGAGCTGCGCGCCGGGCACGTGAGCGAGTGGGGCGATTACTTTGCGACGAGCCGGGTGACGCTGCCCGATCCAGCCGTGCAGTACGTCTACGAGGTGAGTCGTTACCTCTTGCGGGCGAACCACCATCCAGAGAGTGGCTTTCAGCCGGTGGGCATCTTCCCCCACCTCTGGCAGGGGGTCATGTTCTGGGATTCGGCGTTCTGCCGGGAGGCCTTTCTGACCTGTGGGAATCTGGCCGAGGCCGAGCGGATCCTCGACCATCTGGCGCGCTTCCGCGAGCCCGCGCGGGAGCTGGCGGCGAGCCTCGGCGCCGCTGGCGAACGGCTGGAATGGACGGTGACGTCGCGGGACATGACGCCGTATACGCCGCCGAGCAACCAGTATCACAACAACGCGGTCTGGGCGCACCAGATCTTCCTCTCGTATCCGTACACTGGGGATCTCGCCCTGCTCGCCAAGCGGGTCGACATGGTGGAGGCGCTGCTGCTCTTCGTCACGGATCACTGCCTGCAGGATTGCGGGGATCATCTCGTAGTGGCCAAGTGCGCGGGTCTGGATGAATCGTACGACAACGAGAAGGTGAACGATACCTGGACTAACGCGATCACGTTGAAGGCGCTGATCGAGTACCGGGAGGCGCTGCGGCTTCTTTCGCGACCCGCCGCCATAGACGGACTCGATCGGATCATCGAGGGGTTGTCGGCCGGTCTGCAGAGGAATGTGGATGAGCATGGCGTGCTTCAATCGTTCCATACCGGGGCGCTGCCGCACTGGGGCTCCCTGATCTTCGATCTCTTTCCGGAGCACCCGGCCCTCTTGCCGACACTCGCCAGAATGATGGAGAACTACGATCCGGAGATGGATCTCTACAATTTCCACGGCGTCACGCGCTATGGAGAGAAGGCTTTTCCGTGGGCGACCCTCTGGGCGGCGCGCTGCTTTGCCGGGATTGGCGATGCCCGGGCGGGGGCGCTGCTGCGGAACGCCCTCGCGTCGGTCAACTACTTTGGGGGCATTCCGGAACGGGTCTTCTACCACGGCGAGTTGTACAACCACTGGTTCGGAACGGGACACGCGGCGATGGTCTGGAGTGTCAACGGCATGCTGGCGAGCGCGACACCGACTACCCTGCGGTTGTTGAGCGGCGCCGATCCGGAGTGGGGTGAGGTCGCCTTCGAGAACCTTCATGCCGGCCATGGGCTGGTGGTCAGCGCCCGGATCTCGGGCGGCAAGCTGATTTCCGTCGAGGTAAAGAATCTTCTTCCCGGCGAACGGGAGATCGAGTTGATCCATGGTAACGAACGGCGGCGACTGACGCTGCCGGCAAGGGGGAAAGCAGATGGCTGAGTCAGTCGGTATCGCGTATGCGCGGGAGGTTCCGTTGCGGTATGAGGCAGATGTGGCGGTGGTCGGTGGAGGAATTGCCGGGGTATGCGCGGCCTGCGCGGCGGCTGCGTCCGGCGCTTCCGTGATTCTGATCGAGCGCTTCGCCATCACCGGCGGCGTGCTCACGACGGGGGGAGTCGCCAACTTCTCCGGCGATACGCGCGGTCTCGGCGAGGTCTTCGACAGGATCCTGGCGGAGTTGTCGCGCTTCCACGCGCTGGGGCCGCTGCGGGAGAGCCCGCATCATACGCGTGAGCAGCTTTTCGACCATGAGATCCTGGCGCTGGTCCTGCAGGAGCTGTTGCTCGAGCGGGGCGTCAAGCTGCTGCTTCACACCCGCTTTGTCGATGCGATCGTGCATGATGGGGAGATCTCGGAGCTGATCGTCTGCGGTCAATCGGGGCCTGAAGCGGTGCGGGCGCGGGTCTATATCGACTGCAGCGGTGAGGCGCAGTTGGCCCATGCGGCCGGTTTTGCCACCAAGAAGGGCCGGGAAAGCGACGGCAAGGCGCTGGCCATGTCGATGATGGCTTTCATGCGCTGCGTGGAGCCGGAGGAATTGAATGCGCCGCGCTTTCGGTATTCGTGGGAGGACCAGTATATCGAGTATGTGCCGGAGCAGATCCCCGAGGGGCTCTTCGGTCCGATCGGGTCGAAGGACGACCTGCCGATGGTCACCGTGTGGCCGAACGGCCCACGCTCGGTAGCGCTGAAGATCAAGGTTGTCGGCTATGAATCGACCGATACGGAGAGCATGACGGGTGCGGAGATCCAGGCGCGCCGGCAGGTTGCCCACGTTCTGGATTACTATCAGCGGGTGGAGAAGCGCCCGTGGGTTCTCGATCATTGCTCTCCCATCATCGGCATCCGGGAAGGGCGGCGCATTGTGGGCGATTACCTGCTCACCGAGGCCGATGTGCGGGCAGGCCGCGCCTTCTCGGATGGGGTTGCCCGAGGCACCTGGTACATCGATGCCCACAGCCCCGACACCGACAAGCGTACCTATCACGTCAGCCACGCCGACATGGGCGTGCCTCCCTACCAGATCCCGCTGGGCAGCCTGATTGCCCGAGACGGGGTCAACCTGCTGATGGCGGGTCGGTGCCTTTCCGCGGATGTGCTGGCGCAGTCCACGGCGCGGGTTTCACCGGCCGGGGCGATGATGGGGCAGGCCGCGGGCATCGCCGCCGCCATGGCCGCCAGCCGCCGGTGCGCGATCCGCGACGTGCCGGCCGACGAGGTCCGGAGCGTGGTGCTCGCGCGCGGCGCCAATCTGGACGTATCTTCAAGTTGAATGTCACCATGATCGTAAACCGAAGACCAACGGAGGACAAGGAGATGAAGGGGAAACGACACAATCCGGCGGCGGTGCTGCTGGCGGCGGCGGTGCTGCTGGGCTTGACGGCGCAGTGGGCATCCGGCGTGGATCTGGTGAGGGATGGAAAGGCTATCGCCACGATCGTTCTGCCGGCGGAAACCGAATGGGATCGCTATGCCAATGCGACGCCGGAACAGATCGAGGCCTTTGCGCGTGAGCGCTTTCCGAATGCTTCGGCGGAGCAACTGGCGGCGGTCGTGGCAAAGCTGCCCGCCTTGCGGCAACGCGAGGCCAAGCGGGCGGGGGACGACGAGGTGCTGGCAGCCCAGGAGTTGGTCGAGTTCATCGAGAAAATCTCCGGGGTGACGCTGACGATAGCCCGTCCCGAGGCGGGGGCGGCGCAGCCCGACGGTATCCGCATTCTGCTCGGTGCCGAACTGGCTCGCGCCGAAGGACTGGCGGCGGAGATCGAGGCGCTCGATCCGCATGGCTTTCTGATTCGCACGCGACCGGATCGGCTGATTGTGACCGGCCGCACGGCTCGCGGGACGCTGCACGGGGCTTATGCCCTGCTCGAGCAGTTGGGGTGCCGGTGGATCATGCCCGGCAGCCTGGGGGAGATCTATCCCCAGTCGGCAGACCTGGCGGTCGAGCTGGAGGTGACAGAGAATCCCTCGCATCCGATTCAGCGCTACTGGTGGTGCACGATGGGATCGGGAGCCGAGTACAACCGCTGGACGCTGCGCAACAAGGGGAGTGCGCACCGGGCGTTGGGCGATCCGCGGATCAATCAGTCCCATGCTTCGCGGTTGCCGATGGAATGGGGAGCCAAGACGGAACTCGGCAGCACGGTCACCATCGATGCTCCCGACTTTCGGCGCGACGAGAAGAACCAGATCATCCGCAACAAGGATGGCAGTCCCGCCGAACGGATCACCGTGAAGAAGGAGGTGCGCCAACTGCCTGACGAGTACTACGCGCTGGTGAACGGCAAGATTGTGACGCATTTCGCGAACATGACCAATCCCAAGGCGTGGCAACTGCATGCGGACTACTATCGCCATGCCTTCTACAACTCGCCGATGGAGGATTACCTGTCGATCTCCGCCGAGGACGGGCTGGTTCTGGACGATCGGCCGGAGGTTCGCCAGTTGGACAGCAACGAGTACGACTGGCCCTCGGGGGTGCATGCGGTTACCGATCGCATGTGGTTCTTCCACCGGCAGTACCTGGACGCGGTCCGCGAGGAGCATCCCGACCGGAAGTTCGGGGTTCTGGTCTATGCGAACAACCTGACGCCGCCGCGGATCGAGACGGTTCATCCGGCCATGGCGCTGGTGCTGGCGCCGCTGGGGATCTGCCCGCTGCACCATGTACGGGATGACAAGTGCAAGACGAATCGCGCCTACCGCGAATGGCTGGAGATCTGGATGGAGCAGTCGCGCGCCGTCGGCGCCGAGACCTATTACTACGACTATCTGCCGATCGGCTTCCAGTGGTCCAACTTCATCCTCTCGCCGCAGTGGCAGATCGTGGGACGCAATTATCCGTGGTTCCACGAGATGGGACTGACCGGGCATACGACTCAGGGCTTCGACGACTGGGGCGCCATGGGTTTGACCGCATGGGTCGCGATTCGCCTGTATTGGGACGCCAGCCTGGACTACAACGATTTGGTGGCCGAGTATTGCCGCATCCGCTTCGGCGAGCGCGCCGCCGCGGCCATGCATGCCTACTACCGGGTCTTCGAGCAGCGCATGGACGAGATCCCGGACATGTGCAGCAACGAGATCTGGGACAATCACCTGATCATCGATGCCGCCACCCGCGCCAGCGCGCGGCAGGCCCTGGCGGCCGCCAAGCCACTCGTCGATGGCGAGCGTGAACAGGAGCATTTTGCGACGGTGGAACTCTTTCAGCAGGCCATGGATGCGTGGTGCGACGGCATCGATCATACCCGCGAGACGGGCGACTTCGCGGCCGGCGCCGCCATGATGGAACCTGCCTTTGAGATTCGGGAGCGGCTCAACCAGTACTACTCGCATTTCATCAATCCGATGCAGACGGATCCGGATCGCAGCAAGGTGCACAACCTTCGCCGCTATCGTGCGAACGGGTGGTTCAACAAGTATCGGATCTGGGCGGAGACCATTGGGGGGGCGGCCGCCTCGGTGGTCCTGCCGCGCGAGATGGCCGTCGCTCTGGATACGAGCAACCTGGCCTTTGCCCGGGGCTGGCACCGCCCGGAGGTCTCCGTCGATCACCTGGAGAAGTGGGATTCGACGCAGGTGCCGGACATCAAGTACCAGACGCAGCGCGATCCCGCGGCCTACTTCTATCGCACGGAGGTGGAGGTGCCCGCCAGCTTTGCCGGGCGTGAGAAGGTCGTACTTTACTTCCCGAGCATCATTGCCCGGGCGCTGCGCATCTGGATCAACGGTGAGGCGGTCGCCTTCGATCATGGGGAGTATCGCGATCCCATCTGGCGCGGCCCGAGTTACTTCTGGATGGACTACAATCACAGCCGGATGTTCGACATCACGGCCCACGTGCGACCGGGTGAACGCAACACCATTGCCTTCCGCCTCTTCAAGAGCTTCGATCACGGCGGCAGCTACGATCGGGTCTTCCTGCTGGCGGACCCCCCGGAGGAATGAGGCGCAACATGGCAAGGCTTCTGATGCTGATGGCGATCGCCTGCGCGTGGAGTGGCAGGTCTCACGCCGAAGTCCGGTTGCCGCCGATCTTCTCCGACCACATGGTGCTGGCGGGTGACGAGACGACGGCGATCTGGGGAAAGGCGGAGCCGGGGGAAGCGGTGACGATCTCCATCGGCGACCGCCAGGCGGTGGTGCAGGCGGATGCAACAGGAGCCTGGCTGACGCGCCTGGCGCTGACGGGGCTGGGGGCCGGTCCCTTCGAGCTGACGGTTACGGGCCAGAATACCGTGCGTATTCGGGATGTGCTGATCGGGGAAGTCTGGCTTGCGTCCGGGCAGTCCAACATGCAGTTTGCCATGCGGGGCGACAAGGATGCGGCGGATGAGCTTGCCAAACCCGCCAACCCGCTGATCCGTCATTTCAAGATCGAGCTGAGCGCGTCACTGGACCCGCTGGAGGAATGCCGGGGCGAGTGGGTGATTGCCGACCCGGAGCACCTGCCCGACTTCACGGCGGTGGGCTATTACTTCGCGCAGCGGCTGCAGGCGGAGATGTCGGTACCGATCGGTCTGATCAATGCCAGTTGGGGCGGAACGGCCATCGAGTCATGGATCAGTCCGGATGCCTTGCGCGCTGAGCCGGAATACGCCCCCGCCATCGAGGAGCGGCTGCAGGCCGCACGGGCGTATCCCAAGCTGATCGAGGAGTACAGAGTTGAGTTCGCTCGATGGCTGGAAGAGAGTGGACGTGGTGATCGCCGCCTGGAGGAGCCATCGGTATACGCAGGTGACGAGATTGCTGTCGAGGCATGGCAGCCGATCATGCTGCCGTTGTCCCGGCAGGCGGAGGCTCCAGGCGTTCCGGGAGCGCTGTGGTTTCGCCGGCGGGTCGAGATCGGCGAGCGGCAGGCGGGGAAGCAGGGAATACTGGTTTTGGGCGACATCTCCGGCTTCGAGGAGGTCTATTGGAATGGTCGGCTGGTTGGCGCCACGCGGCCGGAGGAGCTACCCGGTTCACCGTACGCCCGTCAGATCGTGATCCCGGCCGATCTGGTTGGTTCCGGGGCCGCTACACTGGCGATTCGGGTCTTCAATCCATCCGCGTCGCCTTCCCTGGTGGGCAGGGTGCTGAAGCTGGGGGCTCTCTCCCTTGCGGGCGAATGGCTGACGCGACAGGAGTATGCCATTCCGGAATTGGTTGTCCGCGCCGCGCCGCGCCCACCCGCCGCACTCTCGCACCCGCAGGGGTTGCCCGGAGCGATCTTCAACGGCATGATCCATCCGATCGTACCCTTCTCGATCCGCGGTGTGATCTGGTACCAGGGGGAGTCCAATGCGACTCGCGCCTGGCGTTATCGCACCCTCTTTCCCATGCTTATCGAAAACTGGCGGCGACATTGGAATACGCCCTCCATGCCCTTCTACTACTGCCAGTTGGCCAACTACGGGCCGAAGCTGCCGGAGCCCGCGGAGTCCAACTGGGCCGAGTTGCGGGAAGCGCAGGGGCTGGCCCTCTCCCTGCCGCATACTGGGCAGGCGGTCCTGATCGATATCGGCGAAGCGGGCAACATCCATCCGTGGAACAAGCAGGCGGCGGGGGAACGACTGGCGCGCATTGCCCTGGCGAAGAGCTATGGGCGTGAGCTTGCATGGTCAGGTCCCACGTGGTCCTCCCGCGCCGTGGAGGATGGGAAGATGCGCATCGGGTTCGAGCATACGGACGGGGGGCTTGTCGCCCACGCGATACCAGCCACGCATGATGTCTACATTCAGGCGGGTCGGCGGGCGCCTCTGTTGCGCAACTCTCCGACAAGCCAACTGGAGGGATTCGCCATTTGCGGCGTGGATCAGAAGTGGGTCTGGGCAGAGGCCGAGATAGACGGCGATTCGGTTCTGGTCTGGTCAGACAAGGTTGCGGAACCAGTTGCGGTGCGCTATGGCTGGGCCGACAATCCTACGGTCAACCTCTACAACGGCAGTGGCCTTCCCGCTTCTCCCTTCCGAACCGACAGCTTTACCTTGCGAACCTTCGGTCTGCGTTGAAGGCCGAGGGGTACTCCAGTATCCAACCTTAGAGGGTATTTCATGAAGATCCTGATTATCGGCGGAACGGGCCTGATAAGCACGGCCGTGACGCAGCAGCTCATCGATCGTGGCGAGGAGGTGACCCTCTTCAACCGGGGGCTCACCCCAAGCCGTTTCACCGGCAGCTGCAAGCTTCTGGTCGGTGACCGTACTGAGCGCGATGCCTTTTCGGCCACTATCCGCGAAGCCGGACCGTGGGATTGCGTCATCGACATGATCTGCTCCGATCCCGACGATGCCAGCGCCCTTGCCGAAGGCTGCCGGGGCTGCGCCACGCAGGTGATCTTCTGCAGCACCACCAATGTCTACGCCAAGCCGCCGGACAGCTATCCGGTGCGCGAAGATCACCGTTTCGGGGTCACGTACAAGAACGGCATCGATAAGGGTATGTGCGAGGTGTTGCACCGTGGAATGGACAAGAACGGCGGGTACGCGCTGACGATCATTCGCCCGGGGCACACCTATGGCGAGGGTGGCAACATCCTTCACAGCCTCGGCAATACGACGGCCATGCTGGATCGCATCCGCCATGGCAAGGCGCTGGTGGTGCACGGCGATGGCAACGGGCTGTGGTCCGCCCTTCATGCCGACGATGTGGCTGCCATCTTCGCAGCCGCTGCCGGCAATCCTGTCGCTTACGGTCGCACCTACAATGCCTGTGGGACGGAGTGGATGACGTGGGACCAGTATTATGCCGGTATCGCCGCGGCCATGTCGTGCCAAGAGCCGGAACTGGTGCATATCCCGGCGGAGGTGCTTGGTCAACTGGCGCCAACCCGCGCCGCGCAGGTCTTACGCAGCCTTCAGTATCCCGGCATCTACGACATGAGCGCCGCGCAGAGGGAACTCGGCTTCACCCAGAGCATCCCGTTCGTCGAGGGGGTCCGCCGCACGATCGGCTGGCTTGCCGACCACGACGGCATCGCGAGCTGGCAGAGCGATCCCGAGTACGACACGATCATCGACCGCTGGCGCGCCATGCCGGCCATTTGACAGGGGCGGCATGACGCGTGAGCGCTTCGTCAGCCCGCGGCCTGGATGGCCTTCGGGAAGAGAATGTTGTTCTCTTTGTGAATGTGCGTGTGAAGATCCAGTTCGAGTTCCGCGAGGGTGGAGAGCAACGCCCGGAAGGTGTTGCACGCTTCGGCCGGAGGCACGTAGCCGTTGGTGAGTTCGTGCATGCGGGCCAGCGCGTTGCCGGCGTTGTCGTGTTCGAACTCCATCACGCTGATTGGGTTCTGGATACCGCCGCAATGCGAGCCGGCATGCGCGTCACCCGCTTCCATCGCCCGCAGCATCGGGAAGAGCACCTGCTCCTCCTTGGCCATGTGCGGCGTCAGCTCGTCGACCAGTGCATCGAAGGTCTGCCGCAGGGGCGCCAGCCAGGCGTGGCGATCACCGTGAGCCCGCTGCACCTTCGCCAGCAGGCCGTCGAGGCGGGGGAGTTCCCGCCGCAGCCACTGGTGATGGGTGGCCTCGATATGGTCGCAAAGCTCGGTCATGGACATGCTGTCGGGATCGGCGGTGCCGGATGCCTGCGCGTCTACCTGCTCCAACTGGGCAAGGATCTCTTCCAGCGCCAGATCCTTCGCCCGGCAGGCGTCCGCCAGCGGCTGTTTGCCGCCGCAGCAGTAGTCGATGCCGTACTGTTCGAAGACTCTGGCGCGGGCCGGGGCGCGACGTACAAGATTCCCAACGGTCGTAGTGGCGAGTGTGCTCATGTGGGTGATGCTCCCTGTCTGGCGTTCTGTTTCAGGTATCTGGAAATCTGCATCCAGATGTCCGCTTTCATGAGATCTACCTTACGCCATGCAATAGTGGATGTCAAGGTCCACTATTGGTATTTTTATCTCAACCCGGGCGGGAGGAGGGCTCAGTCGGTGACGAAGCGGAACTTGCCGGTGAAGCGATTGATTTCGGCACCGACGAAGTTGTAGGGATCGTGGAGAAGCTCATCTGTACCGGACTTGATGACCCCTTCGACGACCCAGAAGCGAGTGTGAGAGCCGGTCTTCGGCGCGGGCAGAATGGTCCCCGTGGGGGTGAAGACGATGGCGCGCACATTGGTGATCGGGGCCAGAGGACTGGAGACGTTGGGAAAGAGCACGCCGCTGACGACGTTGCAGCTTCGCCGGGAGTATTCGACGGACTGCTTGCTGAAGGGGCCGAAGGATTCGGTGTAACCCACGTAGGTGCCGGCTGGCAGAAAGGTCCAGCTGGTACCCTCGATATAGTTATCGAAAGTGCCTTCGTACCATGAGCCGTAGGCATCCGTCCTGGTGATGGGCGAGCCGGTGAGGTAGCAAGCGCGAATGGCGCTGGCCTTGTACATGGGGGCGCTGAAGCCGCCGGCGTCGCTGTGCTCGGCGGTCGGTATGAGGAGGGCGACGTGGCGGCCGCTGGTGACGGCACGGGCACGGGCAAGACGCAGCTCCTGGGCCACGGTGCTGGCAGCCACATTTACCTTGTTGGCGCGGAGAGTGCCGCGAATGGTGGGAATCGAGATGGCAAAGAGGACCAACACCACGGCCATGGTGAGCAGCAGTTCCACCAGCGAGAAGGGGTGATGGCGAGATGAAGTTGGAGAGATGCGCATAAGGAACCGCGGTGAAGGTACAATGGAGAAAGAATACGATCATCGACAGGCCTTTTCAAGCGCCGTCTGGCAGCGGAAGATTTCCATGACTTGTATTGGAGCCGCTTTGCATTACCTTTCCGTGCGGTTTTTCAATTGGCAGACTGGTGGCTTCGAGGCTGTACGGGTAAGCGCGGGCGGTTCAGGGGGCTGGCTGGTTGCTGGCGAGAGAAGGAGTGGGGTCATGTTCATCTATATCATCATTGCCGCCATTCTGGCGACGATCGGCACCTTGATTCACTATCAGTGGATGCTGAAGAAGCATCAACAGCGGTTGTATCACCAGGGGCGTGGCGTGGGCGGCCATGGGAACCAGGAAGATGTGCTTTCCCTGGATGAGGACGACCATGGCGAGAGGGATTACTCTCAGGCGCCGACCAAGCTGCCCATGACGCTCGCCATCGGCCTGACGGTCATTCTGGTCTTCTATTTCATCTTCTTTCATGAAGCATCCTCCTCGGACGGTTCCAACAGCTATGAGCATGTCGCCTTACGGCACATGAGCGAAGTGCTGACGGCGAACCAGCTTTTCAAGGAAAAGAGGACTCCCGTGCTGCTGGTGCTGCCGCCGATGCTTTATCGCCAGTTGCAGAGTGCCGAGGCGGCGCGCGAACGGGCCGAGGGCGCGGAGAAGGAGAAGATCAAGGATCCAAGCGAAATCATTGCCTTGCGTGAGGTGCTCACGCGCGCCAACAATTTCGAGATCAAGGCGGTGCGAGCGAGCGTGGACTTGGTCTCGGAGCGCTCGAAGGAGGGGGCCGATCATTCACTACGTGCTCAGGATCTGCGCGACATTCTGCGCTCCGCGGGCGAGGTGCAACTGGTGATCTGCCTGGCCAATTACGATCCCGGCGCGATTCGCACTCAGCCTGGCCGACGCGACCGCAATTACTTTCTTGCCGTCTTCACGATCGACTCGCGGCTGACGGAGTATCTGGATATGGTCGAGAGTGGGGAAGTTGACCTTGCCTTCGTTTCCAAGGGCACCTATAATAGGCGGGATTCCGTGCCGGACGATGCAAATCTGGATGCACTCGTGGACAAGCACTTTCTGCGTATCACTCCAGACAATGCGCGCTACATCCGGGGGGCTTTCCGACAGTACATCGGCAAAGACCCCTTCGACCCCAAAGACTTCTGCAAGTAGAGCTTGCCGGCTGTTATGAACGAAGAACTATTCAGGCAGTATATTCTGGACTCCCAGGTCGTTGACGAGGTGCAGCTCGAGATGGCCGAGACCACCTATCCTGACCTCTTCATCGAGGAGGCTCTGGAGAAGCTCGGTTTCGCCAGTGAGCACCAGATCTACGGCAACGTCTCCAAGATGCTCGACATTCCGTATGTCGACCTGAATATCAAGATCCCTTCCATCTTTGCCGTTCGCCTTGTGCTTCCGTGGGTCCTCAAGAAACACGTGGTCATCCCGCTCGCCTGCGACAGCGAGACCATTGAAATCGCCACCGCATGCCCGGGTGACATCTTCGTCATCGACGATATTGCCTTCGCCACCGACCGGCAGGTGATCGAGCGTCTGGCCCGACGGCGCCAGATCATCGAGACGCTGCATGACATCCTCGGCGGCGATCTCGGCTCCGGCGATCTCGAGGTCACTCACGAGGAAGAGCACCACGAGGAAGAGGAATACCAGGCCGAGGACTTCCTGCAGTTCGACGATATCGAGGCTGAAAATGCCGCCATCAAGATTGCCAACCGACTGCTCAAGAATGCCATTTATCGCAGCGCTTCCGACATGCACGTCGAGCCTCGCCGCGACAAGGTCTACATCCGCGACCGCGTCGACGGTGAACTCCACATCGTATGTGAGCTGCCATTCTCCACCGGTATCCCGGTTATCGGCCGCCTGAAGATTCTCGCCAAGATGGACATCGCCGAGAAGCGGCGTCCGCAGGACGGCAGTCTCACCGTCAAGACCAAGAAACAGCAGTGCGACCTGCGTGTCTCTTCGATTCCCACGCCCTTTGGGGAAAAGATCGTGATCCGCTTCCTCTATCCGAACCGAGGAAGCGTCCAGCTCTCCGAGATCGGCTTGTTGCCCGACATCGCCCAGCGTCTGGTCGCGCTGGCCAAGTCGCCGCAGGGTTTTGCCATCGTCACCGGACCGACTGGATCCGGCAAGAGTTCGACGCTCTGCTCGATCATCAATTCCATCAAGTCGGAAGTGACCAACATCGTCTCGGTGGAAGATCCGATCGAGTACAAGATTCCGGGCGTCAACCAGATCGGCGTGAACGAGAAGCAGGGGATGACCTTCGCGGGAGCGCTGCGTGCCATCCTGCGCCAGGATCCCGATGTCGTTTATGTGGGTGAGATCCGCGACCCGGAGACGGCCAAGACCTGCATTCAGGCGGCGCAGACGGGGCACATGGTCTTCTCGACCCTCCATACCAACGATGCGGTCTCCGCCATCACCCGGCTGATCAACATCGGCATCGAGCCCTATAACATCGCCTCCTCTCTCTCCGCCGTGCTGGCGCAGCGCCTCTCCCGCCGCATCTGCCGCGAATGCGCCTACCAGGTCGTCCCCAGCCCGGACGAAGAACGCGCCCTCTCGGTGCTCGGCACGGAAGTGCAATACTCCCTCTCGCGCGGCGCTGGTTGCGAGAAATGCTACAACAGCGGCTTCAGCGGCCGAATTGCGGTGACAGAGCTGCTGGTGATCGACGACCACATTCGCTCCCAGATCGTCGAAGGCGCCAGTACCAACGAAGTCCTCGACTCCGCGCGCAAATCCGGCATGCGGACCATGTGGGAGACCGGCCTCACGCTTGTGGCGCAGGGCGTCACCACCCTGGAAGAGATGGCCAGGCACGTCCCGCGTTCCGTCGTCGAGCATGTCCATGGCGACACGCCGCAGACGATCCTCATCGCCGATGACGACCCCGAGATCCAGACCCTCATCGAGATGGCGCTTCGTCCGCTCAAGGCGCGTGTCTACGCCGCCTCGGACGGCGAGGCCGCTCTGAGCATGATCTTCGCGAACCCGCCCGATGTGGTTATCACCGACGTGAACATGCCCAAATGTGACGGCATCACCCTTTGCCGTAAGATCCGTGAGAATCCGAAGACGGCACACATTCCGGTCATCGTCCTGACCGCCGATGCCACGGAAGATGCGGAGATCAGCAGCCTGGAGACAGGCGCCAACGATTTTGTCCGCAAGCCCTTCAACCGCAAGACATTGCCCGCGCGTGTGCGAGCCGTGTACAAACGGTCCAAAGCCTGACGTGGAGAGTGCCGTGCCGACGCGGGATTCCAGACAGATTCACTACCGCTTCTTCCTCAGCAATGGCGAATGCCTGCAGTTCGATCTGGAGCTGAGCACCCCCGGCCTCACGCTGGCCAATCATCGGCAGGACGACTTGCCCGCGTGGACCGCGCTGGATCATGAGAAGTGCCCGCACTGCCCCCTGAATGCCGCGTCCAGTCCCCGCTGCCCGCTGGCCGCGAACCTCGTGGAGGTGGTGGACACCTTCAAAGATGGCGTGGCTACCGACGAGGTGGAGATTGTGATCCGGACGCACAACCGCAGCTACGGGCATCGGGCTCCGCTCGCCCAGGGGCTCAGCTCGATGATCGGCCTCATCATGGTGACCAGCGGCTGTCCCTATCTGGACCGCCTGCGGCCGATGGCGCACACCCATCTTCCCTTTGCCTCCAAGCAGGAGACCATCGCCCGGGCCATCAGCACTTATCTTCTCGCCCAGTTCTTTGTCAATCGCCGGGGCGGACAGCCCGACTGGCAACTGCGGAATCTGGTCAGGATCTATGACGATATCAACGTCGTCAACGAACACATATCGCGCCGCCTCTCGCAGGTGACCACCCGCGACGCCAGCCTCAATGCACTGACCAAGCTGGATTGTTTCGCTTCGATTACCGCGATCAGCGTCGAGTCGGACTCTCTGGAAGAGATCGAAGAAATGTTTACGGCGTATTTCCAGACCGATTCCGCCGCGAATTCCTCCAGCGTGTCGGCGGAAGATGTTTAACGACAGGAGTAACCACGATGTCTGAAACGCCACGCGAGTACATCGCCTATGTCGATAGTGAACTGGAAGAGCTGGTCCCAGATTTCTTCGCCAATCGGCACAAGGACATTCAGAAGATCGTCCGCGCCCTGGAAACGAATGACTTCGAGGCTATCCGCGGCATTGGCCACACGCTCAAGGGCATTGGCGGCGGTTATGGTTTCGACGAGATCACCGATATCGGCCGCGAGATCGAGGCCTCCGCCGGCGAGCAGAACGGCGACTATGTCCTCTACTGGATCAACGAGCTCTATCGCTACCTGACTGAAGTGCAGATCTACTACCAGTAGCGCTTTGCCGATGCTTCCGTACGGGTAGACGATGGTGCTCCCGCGCTGTACATTGAAGCGCAACGGCAACCCCGGAACGAGCTGCAGTCATGGACGATCCACACCGACATTACTGGCCAGATGCCGACCAGCCCGACGAGGAAGACGAGGATCTTCTCAGCGATCGCTATCTCACCTTTTCTCTCGACAGCGATGCCTATGGCATTGAAATCCGCCACGTGCTCGAGATCGTCGTGCTGCAGCCCATCACCGAAGTGCCGGATCTGCCCGCTTATGTACGGGGGGTGATCAACCTGCGCGGGCAGGTGCTGCCGGTTATCGATCTGCACCGCCGCTTCAACCTGGCCGAACGCCCCTATGATGAACGCACCTGCGTCATCGTCACGGAATTGCGGGGTATGTCGATCGGGCTGATCGTCGATCAGGTGGACGATGTTGTCACGATCTTTCCGACGGAGATCTCGCCGGCGCCGCGCTTGTCGCGCGGACCGACCGCTCGCTGCCTTTACGGGGTAGGGCGGGCCGATGACGGCGTCAAGCTCCTCTTGAGCGCCGATGAACTGGTCTTTGGAGACGACGTGGAGCACCTGGCGCAGGTGAGCCCGGATGCCATAACAAAAAGGGACGAAGCATGAGACTGTGGGCAAAGATCATGGTGGCCTTGGTGGGAAGCGTGCTTTTTTCAGCCGCGGTGATCGTGACCTGCGTTGTCGTGCAGGTGAGCAACCTCAGCGAGGAGGTCGAGGGAGCACAGACCAGCTATGCCCGCGATTTCAATGAATCGATCGTTCGCAATGTTCAGTCTTTGTGCGCGAGTGAACATGTTGCCATCGAAGAGGAATTGCGGATCAAGCTGCGGGTGGCGCTGCAGGAACTGGAGGCGCTCGGAGGCTTGCGCCAGGACCCCGATGGAGGATGGACCGACTGGGTCCTCAAGGAGAAGCAGTACCCGTTGCCCCGGCTGCGGATCGGCGACATCGTTCTCCAGCCCCTCCGCGACTTCGACCGCCCGGCCATCCTGGTCGATCGCGTACGGGAGGTGACCGGCGCCGATTGCTCCCTCTACCAGGCGACGCTCGAAGGTAATATGCTGCGCGTCGCCACTACCCACGTGAACGTTGACGGCCAGCGCCACATCAGCGTCCTGATGCGTGATGGCGGCCCCAGTGCCGCGGCCGACCAGGAGATCCTGAGCCAAATCAAGGAGTCCCAGGAGAGCTGGGTGGGGCGACGCCTGCTCAGCGGTACGGCTTTCTTCGCGGCCATCCGTGGCTTGTATGGCGCCGACGGCAAGCTCCAGGGCATGCTCGAAGTCACCATCGATGCCGCTGACCGCCTGGAGGTCATCGAAGCCGCCCTGCACCAGATAGCCGTGCCGGACGGCTTTCTCTTCGTCAAGCGCCAGGCGAGTATCGTGGACGATGCGTTGCCGCCACGTCCCTATGGTCATGGCGCTTCGCTCACTGGGGCGGAGCTGGGCCTGATCAAGCAGCTCAATACACCGGGTGGAAGTATTGTGAGCGTGCAGCGGCTGAGTGCTGAAGAGAATGAGCAGCCGATGATTGCTTCCGGAGTCTGGTTTGCGCCGTGGGATTGGGTTGTCGGTGTCCTTTCCAGCGTGCAGGAAACCAGCGGAACGGCCGCCTCGATCAACGCTGCCTTCGACCGCACCTTCACTTGGGTGCTGGGCGCCCTTTTCGTGACCATCCTCCTCGCCGTACTGCTTGGCCTCATCCTTGCGCGAACCATCGCCAGCCCGATCACCAACATGACCCGCCTCGTGAAGGAGATGGCCCACGGCGACTTTTCACACAGTATCACCGTCTCGGGCAGTGACGAAGTCGGGCAGATGGCCGCGGCCCTGCGCGAGATGATCGAGATGCAGCAGACACGCATCGCCATTGCCAATGCCATGGCGGACGGTGACCTCACGCGCGACATCCCCGTCTCCTCTGACCACGACATCTTCGGCAAAGCCCTCCGCAACATGGCGGCCCAACTCGCCAGCGTTCTGGCGCGCATTCAAGATGTCGGCGAGGCTGTTTCCAACGGCTCGCGGCAGGTCTCCGACTCCAGCCAATCCCTCTCCCAAGGCGCCACCGAACAGGCCGCCTCACTCCAGGAGATCACCAGCAGCACCACCCAGATCGGCTCTCAGACCAAGTCTAACGCCGAAAATGCCACTCAGGCCAGTCAGCTCTCCGACGGCGCCCGCACCTGCGCGGAAGGCGGCAACAAGCAGATGCAGAAGATGCTTCACGCGATGGAGGAGATTCAGACCGCCAGCGCGCGCATCAGCAAGATCATCAAGGTCATCGACGATATTGCCTTCCAGACGAATCTCCTGGCGCTCAATGCCGCGGTCGAGGCCGCTCGTGCCGGGCGCCATGGCAAGGGATTTGCGGTTGTGGCGGAAGAGGTTCGCAACCTTGCGGGCCGCAGTGCCAAGGCCGCGCGTGAAACCGCCGAGCTGGTTGAAAGCTCCGCCGATCGTGTCGGCAATGGGATGGAGATTGCCCAGCAGAGCGCGCAGGCTCTGGAGGATATCGTCACCAGCATCACCAAAGTCTCCGACCTGGTGAGTGAGATCGCCGCCGCCTCGGAAGAGCAGGCTCAAGGCGTTGCTCAGGTCAATGCGGGGCTGCACCAGATCGATGGTGTCACGCAGCAGAACATGGCGAGCGCCGAAGAGACTGCTTCCGCGGCCGAGGAACTGGCCAGCCAGGCCGCCGATCTGCGTAACATGCTCTCCCGCTTTCGCCTGCGCGAGAACCAGCTCGCCCATCGTGGTCCCCGCATCTCCCGCGGTGACGATCGACGCCAAGTTCCCGGCCTTGTCGAAGGACGCAGACTCAACGTCAGGGCAGAGCCTGACGATCAGGTCGTCCGTCCGTCGGATATCATCTCGCTGGATGACGATGAGTTTGGCAAGTATTGAAGCTTCAGGCGCGGCGGATCACGGGTTTTCGGGCCAGCCCTCGATCCTGGCAATGGCGGCGCGGGTCCTCTGTAGCGAGTCGTCCTCGTCCCATTCCTCTTCCGCTACTGCTTCTTCTCCAACGTCTTCGTCTTCGTCTTCGTCTTCTATCCAGTCTTCGCCCTCATCCTCTTCGTCCTCTATCCAGTCGTCGTCGTCTTCCACCCAGTCAAACGCGACATCCTCGTCAAGGCCTTCGATCTCTTCCTCGTCAATGTCCTCTTCGTCCTCTAGGAAATCCGCGGCGGCGGTGAGCCAACCTTCGGCGGCGAGGAGTTCCGGGAGTGCCTCTTTGGCCAGAGGTCCGAGGTAGCCGAGCAGGTCGACGATATCGAGGGAGAGATATTCGTCCTCATCCCAGAGCAGGTCGATCAACAGGGGGAGTCCCTGGGCGGCGATCAGTTCCGGCGGGAATTGCATGAGGGCATTGCAGACGCGCTCATAGTCTTCCATGTCGTCGTCCGGCTCTTCGAAGGTATCGAGCGCATCGATGAGGCGAGGCACGGTTTGTTCAGGCTTCATGGCCAAGTCGCCCAGAACATCGATGGAGGCCGCCTGGACCCATGCAGAGGGATGCTGCGACAGGGCATAGACGCGGGCATGGATGCGCTCATCGGGCGCGGCGACGCTTCCCAGTGCCCAGATGGCTTCCGACATCACGTCCTCGTCCTCGTCATGAGTCGCCTTGAGCAGTGCTTCGGTGATGCGGGGGATCTCCGCATCCGCCGCGGGCTCCATGAAGCCGAGCGTGGCGGCGGCAGTCTGGCGCACCTGAGGATGCGGCGCATGGAGCCGGTCGAGGAGCGCGTGGATCAGCTCGGGATCATCACCGCAGATGGCGGCCAGCGCTTCGGCGAGCGCAAGATCGAGCCCGCCTTCGGGATTATCCAACCGTTCCATCAACTCGGGGACGAAATCGGCGGCCTCCGGCCCGATCCGCGCCAGGGCGTTCAGCGCCTCCGTGGCACCTTCTGCCCACTGCAGCATCGACCGTAAGGCTTTTTCGTTTTCGAGCAGGACATCGTCGAGTGCCTGAAAAACGGTTCGTGCCATGACGTGGGCAAAGGTAAGCGCCTCATGCTCCAAGTCCGGCGTCTCCTGTTCAAAGGCCATCTCGCGCAGTGCTTCGTAACGGCGCGCCTCGGCACGTTCATCCTTTGACAGGCCGACATCCGTGGGAAAGTGCAGGAGCCCCTCGTCTTCTTCCTCCAGTTGGCGCTGTTGCCAATGCTCGGCCGCGAAGGTCATCCAGTCCTGCTGGACATCGCGCATGTAGGCAACCAGTTTGCCGATCCACTCCTCCCTGGGGAAATCCGGCTCCGCGGCTACCGCGCGAATGGCCGCGGCAAATTCCTCGGGTGCATCCAGATCCATCTGCACGTTCTCGAAATCTTCGTCGGAAGACGTCAAGCCAAACTGCATGGCAGCGAGCGCCACACCGGCATCACGCCGCACGTCGGTATTCTCATCCACAAGCTCCAGCAGCCAGTCGCGCAGCGGGCGGTTGTCGAAACGGTACTCGGGGACGGTCATGGCTGGGACTCCTGGAATCATCTGGTGGCATATGGCAAAACAGTGGCTTCTGTGGTATTGATACAATCTCTCGCCCTCGAATGCCAACTCCTCTTGTGGAAAGGATGCTTCAAATGCCGGATCTGACATTCCATCTGCTGCCCAATGCGCATCTCGATCCGGTCTGGTTATGGGATTGGCGGGAAGGGTTGAATGAAGGCATTGTCACGTGTCGCACCATGCTCGATCTGATGGATGAGTATGAAGATTTGAGCTTCATTCGCGGCGAAGCCGTCATCTATGACCACATTCGTCGCCACGATCCAGCCACCTTCGAGCGCATTTGCCAACGCATCGCCGATGGGCGCTGGGATGTGGTTGGCGGGTCCTGGCTGCAGCCCGACACAAATATGCCGGCAACCGAAAGTTTTCTGCGCCAATTCCGCATCGGTCTGCGATGGTTCCAGGAAAATCTGCGGCAGCGTCCTCGCATCGTCTGGACCGCCGACTCCTTCGGGCACAGTGCCGGTCTCCCGGAGATTTATGCCGCCGCGGGCATGACGGGGATCGCCTTCAGCCGACCATCCGAAGCCTTGGCGCCCATTGGCAAGCCCCTCTTCTGGTGGGAAGGCCCCGGTGGGTCGCGCCTCCTTGCCTGGCGCATTCCCATTGGGTGGTATGGCTCCGAACGCACGGGAGTTGGTGAGCTGCTCGACCAGTATCTGGCCGCCGCGGGTGACTGGGGGATCCGGCACATCCCCTTCTTCTTCGGCCTCGGCAATCATGGCGGCGGAAGCTCGCGCGCTCAGATCGAAGCGGTGATGAGCTGGCGCCAGGCGCATCCCGAGGTCACTGTCACCTTCTCCGGCATGCATCGGGTATTCGACGCCATGCGCGAGGATCTGGCGACGATGGGAGAGGATGCTCTGCCCGTGCATCGCGGTGAGATCAACTTCTGCCTTCGCGGCTGCTACGTCTCGTGCGCCAATCTCAAGTTTGCCTACCGCCGCGCTGAAGCCGCTCTGGGGCAGGCGGAGACCATCGACAGCGCCCTTGCCGCCACGCTGGCGCGGCAGCCGGCGCCGTTGGAGGGGCCATGGCGCGACCTGCTCTTCAACGCCTTCCATGACATCCTCCCCGGCAGCAGCATCGAATCCGCCATCGATGCGCAACTGGCCCAGCTCGGGCGCGTTGCCTTCACCGCCCAGGAAACCGAACTGGCCGCCCTCAATGCCCTGGCTGAACGTGTCGACACCACCGTTCCCGCTCCGGATGGTGACATGCCGGCCCGCGTTCCCCGGCTGCTCTTCAATCCCCACCCCTTCCGCTGGCGAGGCCCCATCGAGATCGAGACGCATCTCGATTATCGCCCGATCTTTACCTATCGGGATCGGCCCGACGAGCTTCCCGTCGAGGTGCGCGGACCGGATGGCCGGCCGGTGGCGCATCAGTGTGTACACCCTGAGAACCGCATGCTGCCGACCTATCCATGGCGCGTACGCACGGTCATCGAGGCCGATCTTCCGGCACTCGGCTGGGCCGTCTACGATGTCGGCTATGTCGAGGGTGCCGAGAATCCGTCCGTCTCCGGGCCGGCCATCGGCGATCAAGGCCGGATTGGCAATGGTTCTCTCGACGTCACGGCCCGGCCTGGCGGCTATGGTGTCCAGATCGATCGGGCAGGGGAGCCGCTGCTGGGTGCCCCCGGCCTCTCGTTCATCACGGTGGAGGATCCCTACGGTTCATGGGGAGAGATGCAGGAAGATCCTGCCTCCTTCGATCTGTCGAACGTTCGCCATGAATGGCGCGTAAGCGACGCGCGGGTTGTCGATGCCGGGCCGCTACGGGCCACCCTCTGGACCCGCCTTACCGGGGGCAACTCCTGGATCGAGCTTACCGTCCACCTGTATCGTGGCAGGGAGGTGGTCGATATCGAAGCGCGGCTGCTCTGGAATGAGCGCGCCGCCCGCCTCAAGATGGTCATGCCGTGCGGCGCCGAATCGGCAATCTACGACGTTCCCGGTGCCGTCGCCGAGCGCCCGTGCGATGGACGCGAAGTGCCTGGTGGACGCTGGGTGAAGTGCATGGGGCCGACCCCTTTCGGCTTCGCCAGCAACGCCATCTATGGCTTCGATGTCAAGGATGGCGCTCTTCGTGCCTCCATCGCGCGCGCCTCCGGCTTTGCCACCACCGATACGCACGAGGCGCATGAATTGCCCTGGCGGCCAACCACCGATGCGGGCCTGCTCCGCTTCCGCTGCTGCCTTACCGCCGACGTCGATGCGCTGACCGGCATTGCCGCAATCTTGGCGCAGCCACCCGTTGTGCTGCACACGTGGCCCAGTCCCGGGGGCCTGCCTCGCCGAG
Source organism: Lentisphaeria bacterium (assembly GCA_041690595.1). Lineage (GTDB taxonomy): Bacteria > Verrucomicrobiota > Lentisphaeria > JABSQK01 > JAWLHB01 > JAWLHB01. The sequence continues at coordinate 13,752 of JAWLHB010000060.1, read as the reverse complement.
GCTCCCTTGCCGCGCTCAGTGACGGTCTGGAGCTGCTCGCCATGACCCCGGCCGACGACAAGGACGGCTGGGAGATTCGCCTCCAAAACCGCACGTCGCAACCGTTGACCGGAGAATTCACCTGGGGCGATCGTCGCTTTCCGCTCGGTACCGTAGCCCCCTTCCGCCTCCATTCCTGGCTGCTCCGCCAGAGTAAGGATGGCTGGAGCTTTGATTCTGCCCCTTGACCGCTGGAGACGATTATCCGCTTCATGACTCGCAATTTGGCAGCCTGCCGCTATCTTTCATGGAAGTGGTGGTTCAGGGTATAACAAGGAGCGGTCGGCGGAAGATCCGCGGGGAGTGCGGCGTAGCGTCATGTGCCTGCATCTTGCCGCTCCTGGAAGGCGTTTGGGATACTGTATGCAGAGTACGAACAAGAATCGACCCGTGATAGGTATTGCTTGCGGCGGCACCGGAGGGCACTTCCTCCCGGGACTTTCCATTGCTCGGGAGTTCAAGCGTCGCGGCATCACGCCCGTCTTGTTTATCGGTGGGCAGGACCCCAGCGAAAAGATCCTGACCGCTCAGGAGTTGGGCATTGCCGCCGTGGCATCGCCGACCGTCCGGATTCCTGGCAACAAGCTCAAATGGCCCCTGGCTCTGGTACGGATGCTGCAGTGCATCCAGCGCAACAAGGCGCTCCTGCGCGAGCATGGCATCACGGCGGCCCTTGGCATGGGAAGCTTTGCCAGTGTACCCATGGCCCTCGCCGCAAGCAGCCTCCATCTGCCGCTTTTCATCCACGAAGGCAACGCGGTGATGGGGCGGGCGAATCGCTGGCTCAGTAAGCGTGCCGGGATCATCTTTCTCTCGCTGCCGTTGCGCGGCGGTGAAAGCACCCACGCCCGCCAGGTCGTCGTCGGCATGCCCGTACGTGGGCAACTGCGGAGGGCGGCGCGGCAACCTCTGAGCGATGCGCACCGTGATGTCCTGCGCAAGAGCCTGGGGCTGCTGCCGGATAAACCGGTCCTTCTTGTCTTTGGCGGCAGCCAGGGCGCTCGCTTCATCAATCGCCTCATGACCGAAACCCTCCCGCTGCTCGATCAGCATCGCCGCGATTTTCAGGTGATTCACCTTACAGGCAGCAAGCACAACGATGCTTATGACCTCGCTTACAAGCAGATGTCGGTCAAGGCTCTGGTCAAGAAGAGCGAACGCGCGATGCAGCGTCTGTATCAAGCCGCCGATCTTGTGCTCTGCCGTGCCGGGGCCTCCACCATTTTCGAACTCGCGCTCTTCGGCAAGCCTGCCATCCTTGTTCCCTATCCCGATGCGCTCGACAATCATCAGCAGGCTAACGCCGATACGCTCATGGATGCGGAAGCCGCCATCAGCATCCAGGAGCGCCTGCTCAAGCCGGCGCATCTGGCCGACCTCCTCCTCGGCTGGTGTTATGAACCAGGCAAGTTTGACATGCTGGCTGAGCACATTCGCGGCTTTGCCGCACCCCAGGCCGCGAGTATGGTCGTGAAGACGATTCTTGACGAACTTGGCGTGCCTGTGTGCCCGGACGAAGAGCTTCCTCCGGAAGATGAGGAGACCACCTGCTGCGACGCGGACGATGAGAGCCGCGGCGATGCGGATTGCGAACAGGCGCCCACCACCTCCCGCAACTGACGTTGGCCAGCCATCGCCTGCTGCCGCAACATGGAGACGCATCATGACAAGACGCGACATTGTCACCATGGCCGTTCGTGGCGAAAGCCCGCCCTATGTGCCATGGCACTGCGATTTTACCGTAGAGCCCAGAGCTGCCCTGGTCGAGTATTTCGGCACCGATGATATCGACGGGGCCATTGACAATCATCTCGTTCAGCTGAGCAACCCCGTCGGCTTCTACGAGCCACTGGGCAATGACCTCTACCGTGACTTCTTCGGCGTCCGCTGGAATCGCGCTGTCGACAAGGATATCGGCATGGTCGAAGGCGAAGTCCTTCCTGAGCCCACCCTCGCCGATTATACCTTCCCCGACCCGCACGATCCCCGCTTCTTCGAAGACATTCCCGCCAAGCTCGCTCGCCATCCGGACTCCTTCCGTGTCTTCTGTATCGGCTTCAGCCTCTTCGAGCGCGCCTGGACCTTGCGCGGCATGGAAAAGCTCATGATGGACTTCTACGAGCATCCCGGCTTCGTGCATCAGCTCCTCGATGCCATTGCCGACTTCAACGTCGCCCTCGCCACCAAGGCATTGCGGGACTTCGATATCGACGCCATCTATTTTGGCGACGACTGGGGGCAGCAGCAGGGCTTGATCATGGGACCGCGGCTCTGGAGAGAGTTCCTGAAACCTCGCCTGGCGCGCATGTATGCCGTCGCCAAGGAGGCCGGCAAGTTCCAGTTCATTCACTCCTGCGGCGACGTCGACGAGCTCTTTGACGATCTGGTCGAGATCGGCCTCGATTGCTTCAATCCGTTCCAGCCGGAAGTCATGAATGTCCATGAGCTGCTGCCGCGCTACCGTGGCCGGCTGGCCTTTCATGGCGGCCTATCCACCCAGCGAACGCTTCCCCACGGAACGCCGTCGGAGGTCCGCGCCGAAACCCGCGAGCTCTTGGAGCTCGGCCGGCAGGGCAGCTACATCTTCGCTCCCGCCCATGCCGTCGAGGGCGACGCGCCGCTGGAGAACATCCTCGCCTTCATCGACGAACTTCAGGCCCAGCGCGGTTGACCGCACTCGCCTGTCAGCGCCGGCGGCGTTGCCCCCACCCATGGAACTATCGCGGGCGTCGTTCGTCCTAGTACAACTGCCGCGCCCTTCCCGGACTCTCACCCCATCGCACCCGCATATGGCCAAACCTCGACCTGAAGATGTGACTGTTCCCGCCTGGAAGTACTCCTGTACTGGGTGCGGCGCCTGCTGCACCCAGCGTTGGCATGTCTATGTCGACAAAGCCGAGCAGGAGCGCCTGAGCCAGTTGGCCTGGACGCCCGAAGACGGCATCCCCCGCAAACTGTACACCCGCATTGGCGGCAACGACTATATCGATCGCCGTGCGAATGGCTCCTGCATCTTTCTCGAGGAAGCGACCAATCTCTGCAAGATCCACGCGAAGCATGGTTACGAGGCCAAGCCCATCGGCTGCCGCGCCTATCCGTACACCATCACCACCACCTTCCCAGGCAAATTCTCCGTCACCTGCCGCATGGACTGCCCCGCCGTTCGCGCCAACGACGGCAAGCGTATCGCCGATGACATGCCCGCCATCCGCGGCTTCATCGACGAGATGGGGATCAAGGGCGGCTTTGACGCTGAAGTGCTCGATGGGCTTACCGAGGAGACCGCCCGGAAGATTTCCAGAGCACTCTTCGAGTACATCATCGACTTCAAGGAGGCCGAGCAGGCTCCGCGTATCGCCATGGCCTTGATGGCCATCGACCGCATGGAGACCATGGGCAGCTCCTTCCTCAACGGTAATGATCTGCAGGCCATCTGGCCATCCTTCTTCAAGCGTATCAAGCTCGATATGGCACATCAGCCGCTGCGCCGGCTTGGACGAACCGAACAGTGGCGCTTTCTTGCCCTGCTCAGCGCCTATCTGCGCCGTGACGAGGAGATCGTTGGCCGCGGCGGCCTCGCGCGCATAAGACGAAGCATCGAGATGACGAGGCTCTACTTCGGCAGTGCCAACCTCCATACCCTCGGCAAAGAACATCCCGACATGCGCATTCACCGCAGCCAGCTCTTTGCGACCACTGTCGCCAACGCACGCGATGTCGACTGGTCTCTCTGGATGGAGATCTTTCGGATCCGCCTCCAGGCTTATCAGTTCATGGGACCGGCCAACTATGGCTTGAGCTTCTTCAGCGGTCTGAAATCGCTGCTCGTCACCTTCCCGCTGGTGATGGCCACCGCCAAGGCAGCCGCTATAGCTCGCGACCCGGAGACGATCTTCATACGCCCCGAAGACGTGGACTACGCCGTGGGGGCCATCGATCACAGTTACGGCCGCTCCGCCTACCTCAGCTTTGGCATGTTCGCCACGCTCACCAGCCAGATGACCGAGCCGCCGAACTACTTCCTGCTCCTGCACAACCTCCTGGGTTGATCACCGAGCCCCGCTGTACTTGCGGAAGCGCTCGGCTGCCTCCGCGGCGCTGAATTCACGCGCATACACCGCCGCGCATTCGATCCGTCCCGCCCAAGGCAGCTCGAGATTGTCTGTGTTGCCAAAGGTCAGCGAGCCGCTCGACCACTCCGAGAAACCGCCCTTCCAGCCTTGCACATCGATCATCTTCCGGCCATCGACATAGAGTTTTGTCGCGCCGTCGCGATGGGTCAGCAGCAGGTGGATCGGCTTTTCCGTGGTGCCCTTGAAGGCGCTGGTCCGGTGCTCAAAGAGCCCTGAATCATTGTCCGTATCCAGCCGAACCCCGATCTGTTGCCCGCGCTGCCCGATCAGGAAGTTGGAGCCGCGGCCGCCTCCGAATGCCGCAATGGCGCCGGTGCTCCGTTGATCCGGACTATCCGAGCCCACGTCGACGGACGCCAGGTGCAGCACCACTTCAACCGTCAACTGGTTGGTTCGCTGACAGGCAGTCAGCAGCAGCTCTCCCGCATCCTTGGCTTCGCAGATTCCTTCACCGCCTGGCAGAATCAGTGCATTGTTCTCACCCATGGCCGCGCCTCCGCGAGCCTCGACCTGAGTCTGGCGCCAGTAGCCGGTGGTCACATCGTGCAGGACATTCATGCCGGGCCCCCAGATGAAGACAAGCCCCTGGCGATCGAAAGGCCAGCTGTCCGCCGCGCTCCGGCGGGCGCTCAGGGTCTCCAGGATCGGCCTGTGCCCCCGAGCGATCCCGGTGAAATCATAGGCGTGGAGAAATGCGTTCACGGGTTCTCGAAGCCGATCCCGCAGCTCTTTGGCGGGCGGATTCTCCATCAGTGTAGCGTAAAGCGCTATCGGCGTACTCTCGGCGGGCAGTCCGGCAGCGCCGTAAACAGCTTTCAGCTCCTTCTCCGCCATCGCTTCCACCGGCTCCGGCTCCTGTGCATGGAGGGCTCGCAGCAGCGCCAGCGATAACGGCGCCGGCATGGTGTTGAAAAGCTCAGCCGCGCGGTCAACCTCCCGCGATCGAAGGCTCAGCAGCCCCAACGCCAGTCGCGCGGCTGGATCTTCAGCGTGAACCAGCCGCCTGTGCAACTCCTCATAGTCCAGCTCCGCCAGGCTGAACGATACGCCAAGTTTGCCTTGATCCACCACCTTCAACCCCTTGACGCGGCTCGATTCCACCTCTTTGATCGTTACCTTCTCCGTACTGCGTTTCAGCCGCACCTGCACCTCCTGCCCGATCTGCCCGCGAAACGTGTCGAGCACGACCGCCTGCCAGTTGCGGATTCCCCCGATCAGTTCCTCCATCGCCTTCACCTCGTCGAGCAGTGGGGCAAAAGCCGGATCGTCCGCGGCGGTGGCGACCTCCTGCTGCGCGTCCGCGACATTGCCCGCGACTAAGTGATTCGCCATGCGCCCGACCAGCTCATCCAGCTTGCTCTGCGTCGCCACGCGTGTGCTCCGCTCCCGCTGCGCCGCCTCCTGCAGCAGTTTGCGATAGCGCTTGATTTCCTCCTGGCGCCAGCCGAAGAGCTCCGTGGCCAGCGGCCCATCATAGTCGGTCATCCATTTGATTGCCTCGCTGATCCCATCCCTCTCTATCAGTTGCTGCGCTTCCTGCCGAAGCTCTTTCCGGCGAATCTCCAGCATCTGTTCCAGCTCCTTCCGCTCCTCGGCTATCTGCCTGCGCGCCCGAGTTTCCACGGGCGTACCGGCTGCTTCTCGCGCGACGGCCTCGAAGCGTTCGATGTTGGCGGTGTAATCCGTCGGGCTCTGGTCGGCAAGCCGCATGGCCGTGTCAAAGGCCTTGGAGTATGCTGCCAGTGGACGCTCCGGCTTTTCCACTGCAGGTGGCGGGACGGGACGCTCAATCGCTCTCTCGACTGGTGGTTGAACCACCGGCCGCTCCACGCGTGGCGCCGGCGGGACGACCTCCGCGGGATCACTCGCCGAACGGACAATCTGGAAGACAACCGCACCGATCAACCCCAGGCCAATGACTGCCGCCAGCAGCGGCAGTAGCCAGTGTGTCGCGCTGCGAGGGGGCGGCTCCAGCGGCACCGAGCTGCTTATCGGCGGTACCTGGGCTTTGAGTTTCTTCTTCCTGCTCCGTCCCGTTTTGGGCGGATGGGCTGGTTCACCGCTGACGACTCGCTGCGCCGCGTCGATCATCTCCTCCCAGGTCGCATAGCGCTCATCACGCTGCTTCGCCATCATTTTACGGATGATCCCCGCCGCGGCTTCGGATATCTCCGGGTTGAACTGCCGCGGGTCGGGCGCCGGCTCATTGATCACCTTCAGCATGATCTCCATCGGCGTGTCGCCATCGTAAGGCGGGAGCCCCACCATGAGATGGTACATCGTGGAGCCCAGAGAGAACATGTCGGCGCGAAAGTCCAGCGATTCCTTTCCGCCTGCCTGTTCGGGGCTCATGTAGAAGGGCGTTCCCACCACAAAACCCGACTGCGTGGCCTCCAGATCTTCTCCGACGTGCATGGCGATCCCGACATCCGTCAGCTTCACCTCGCCATCGCTGTCAATCATGATGTTCGAAGGCTTGATGTCGCGATGCAGGATCTGAAAGCGGTTCCAGGCATACGCCAGCGCCCTGGCCACCTTGATCGCGATACTCAGCACCTCATGCTCCTCCAGCCGTTCACGCTCCAGCAGGCACTCGTCCAGGTTGTACCCGTTCACGAAGCTCATCGCCAGGAAGTAATGATGCTCGTACTGGCCGGCCTCGAACGCCGTCACGATGTTCGGATGATCCAGCTTCGCCAGCGTCCGCACTTCGCTGTTGAAGCGGTCGATGTGCTCCGCATCCTCCAGCATGTCCGGCCGCAGCAGCTTGATCGCCACTTCCCGGTCCATCGAAAGCTGCCGGGCCTTGTACACTTCCCCCATCGAACCGCTGCCGATCCAGCTCTCCAGCCTGAAACCCGCAATCACGTCCCCGGCCGAATAGCTCACCTTCGGCACCATCACCAGCGTCGAGCATTTGGGACAAGCCACCTCCTGACCGCTAAGCTGCTGATCGGCCCTCATCTTTGACCGGCAGGTCGGGCATCTGAATTTGGGTTCCATCTGCGCTCTGACCTCATCACCCAGACTGGTATCTGCTAACTGGGACACATCGTTTCTCTGCTAAGCAAATCGCTGTTTCATTGCAATGTACAGGCATCAGATTGCATGAGTATCCTTTTCTCCCCGCGCCACTGCACCAAAACGCAGCTTATTCCTTAGGAAACCTGCCGTCCGGCAGAGTTCCCGCCTCCCTCGTGAATACGCTCCAGCACCCGCAGCGTAAACGCATGTGGATGGGCGTCGTCCGACTCATGGACCTCCTCCTCGACCAACCGCCACGCCGCCGCGTCGAACGCCGGGAAGTGAACGTCACCCATCACGCGGGCATGAACAATCGTCTGGTAAAAGCGATCGGCCCGTCCGATGAAGGCGCGATACAGATCCGCGCCTCCGATGATGAAGACTTCATCCGTTGGCTGCGCCGCGGCAAGGGCCGCTTCGCAATCATGGACCACGATCGCTCCATCCGCCTCGAAATCGATATCGCGGGTCACCACGATGTTGCGCCGTTGCTTCAGGGGGCGCCCCAGCGATTGCCACGTCTTCCTGCCCATGACGATCGGGTGATCCAGCGTCAGCCGCTTGAACTGGCGCAGGTCGTCCGGCAGGTGCCAGGGAATGCGGTTGTCATGGCCGATCACCCCATCTTCGGTCATCGCGGCTATCAGGGAGATGGTCATACGGAGATCGGTGCCTTGATGTGGGGATGAGGGTCATAGCCGTCAAGGGTGAAATCCGCCAACTGGAAGCCGAAGATGCTGTCGACCGCGGGATTGATGCGCATCGTCGGCAGCGCGCGTGGCTCGCGGCTGAGCTGCAGCTGCGCCTGCTCCAGATGGTTGTTGTACAGATGCGCATCCCCCAGCGTATGTACGAAGTCGCCCGGCTCCAGCTGCGTCACCTGCGCCACCATCATCGTCAGCAACGCGTAGGAGGCGATGTTGAAGGGCACTCCCAGAAAAATGTCGGCGCTCCGCTGGTACAACTGGCACGAAAGCTTGCCGTCGGCCACATAGAATTGAAAGAGCAGGTGGCAGGGGGGCAGCGCCATCTCGTCCAGCTCCCCCACGTTCCAGGCGCTGACGATGTGGCGGCGGCTGTCCGGCGCCTGCCGCAGTCCTTCCACAAGCTGGCGGATCTGATCGACCTCGCTCCCGTCGCGGCGGCGCCAGTGCCGCCACTGGTAACCGTAGACCGGCCCCAGATCGCCATTCTCGTCCGCCCATTCATTCCAGATGCGAACACCATTCTCCTGCAGGTAGCGCACGTTGGTGTCGCCGCTCAGAAACCAGAGCAGCTCGTGGATGATCGACTTCACATGCAGCTTCTTGGTCGTGAGCAGGGGGAAACCCTCCCGCAGGTCGAACCGCATCTGGTAGCCGAACAGGCTGCGGGTTCCCGTGCCGGTTCGGTCGCTCTTCGGCGTGCCGCTCTCAAGCACATGCTTCAGCAACTCCAGGTACTGCTTCATCCATCTCTCGTCATCTGGGTTTTCGCCTCTGTATATCGCCCGAAAAGGTACTGCCCCCAAGCCCCGTTGGCAAGCGCTGATATCGCACTGCTCCAGTGGCAACAGGAGCCCATGCGCCATTACCTTACGTAATGGAACTCTTCAATCATTTCATCCTCGCCTTCGTCCCGCTCTTTGTCGCCATCGACGTCATAGGCATCCTCCCCATCTATCTCTCCCTCACCGGCGGCTATACCAAAGCCGAGCGTCAGCGTCTGCTCAATCAGGCCTGCTTCACCGGCCTCGTCGTCTCGCTCCTCTTCATGCTCGCCGGGCGCCTGGTCCTCCGCCTCATGGGCATCACCACCAATGACTTCCGCATAGCAGGCGGCCTTATCCTCCTCATCATGGCCATCGCCGACCTCCTCTTCTCGCAGCAGGAACAGCGCCGTACGCCCGACGACTCCATTGGCGTTGTCCCTCTGGGCACACCGCTCATCATTGGCCCCGCGGCCCTGACCACCATCCTCATGAGCCTCGAGAATCACGGTCTCCCCCCGACGCTCATCTCCATCCTCGTCAATCTCTTCATCGTCTGGATCGTCTTCGCACGCGCCGAATGGATCCTCGCCAAAGTGGGCGCCCCCATCACCCGCGCCACCGCCAAAGTCGCCGCCCTCTTCCTGGCCGCAATCGGGGTGATGATGATCCGCATCGGCATTATCGGCCAGTTCCCCATCCCCTGAACCCCGCTATTTCGCGCAGACCATCAGCGAATACCCGCCGAAGAGCCGTGCCGTAACCGGCAGGCTGATCTTCGAGAAGAGCCAGCGCGGCACGTTGGCAATCGCCGTCTTGAGCGCGGGATGCTCCCTGAAGGTGCCGAACGTGCCATTCGTATAGAAGGTGTCGACGATCTCATGGCCCGTATCGCGCAACGCCGCCAGCGCCGAGTCCGCCGTGAAGTAATGCAGATGCCCCACCGTATAGCGCTCGCGAAAGAACGAGTTGCGCAACATCGACGATACATGAAGGTCCAGCGGGATGTGATAGATCTTGTACTCCGCCTTCGCCTGGCACAGCCTCAGAAAGCTCAAGTAGTCCGGTACATGCTCGAAGACATCGATCACCAGCAGCAGATCGAAGACCTCGGGCGACGCCGTGGTCAGGGGATCCTCACGGAAGAACTCGATCCTGTTCGACTCGATCTCTCCGCACAGCTCGATCGCCTGCGAAGAAATGTCGTACCCCTTGAATCTCGCCTTCTCCAGCGAGGGCTTTCGCGACAATTCATCCAGAATCTTTCCCGCGCCACAACCGATTTCGGCCACCAGGCCAGGCTGCAGCCCCACCTTGTCGATCATCCGCGCAATCTGGTCCGCCTTCCAGGGTGAATCCTCGGAGTGCCACGTCCGCGTCGTCTCCAGATAATCACCATCCGTATAGATATTGCCCATCCATCCACCATTGCTGAGTTGAACTGCCGCCGCCGCCATCATCTTACTCCCCACCATCCCCAAAGTCAAAGTGAACGTAGCGGGGCGCTGCCCCGAACCCCGCTGGGGAGGCGCACCTCCCCAGACCCCTGAGTGCTTCTTGTCTGGAAATCCTCCAGTCGGCGGACGGAGTGCCGGGTGCCAAGCATAGTGTGGAAGTCACTTCCGCCGCGAACGATGCGGGAGGGAACTGTTGCAGAATTTGCAACTGTTCAAACAGATGGGGAACGCCAGACTGAGAGAGTAGTGGGATGTCCATCTCATGCACATGGGATGTGCAGTGGGTGTTTTGTGCTCTGTGTGCTAACGACAGCGTTGCTTCGCTAAGTTGGCCTGTAGCAGGCACTTGCTGTCAGCTTGGGGCGTTTGGCATTTGGGGTGCAATAGGGTGAGTCAGTTCTCAAACAGTCGTTTCAATCAGACTTAGGAAAGGTGAACACCATGAAGATCAACGTCGCACTCTCCCTCTTCACGCTCATGCTCATCATGACGGTTGCCGGTCATGGGGCCGGGACACTCCAGCCAGTGGGATCGCCCGATGCTCCCATCCAGATCCAGGATCATCATGTGCAGGTGCTTCTCAACAACGGTTTCGCGCAGACCACCGTCACGCAGACCTTCTACAACCCCAATCCCCTCGATCTCGAAGCCATCTACAGCTTCCCCCTCCCCACCTCCGCCAGCCTCTCGGAAGTCGTCGTTACCATCGGCGAAAAGGAACTGCACGGCGAGGTGGTGGCGAAGGGCGAGGCGAATCGCATCTACGAGGAAGAGCGCGACAGCGGTAATGAAGCTGCCGTCGCCAACAAGGATGGCTACGCGTACTTCGAGTTCAAGGTATCCCCCGTCAGAGCTCAGCAGACGGTGCGGATCGCCTTTGTCTATTACCAGCCGCTGACCATCGACAGCGGTATCTGCCGATACCTCTACCCGCTCGAAGAGGGTGGCACCGATGACGCCGCCGACCAGTTCTGGACCCGCAATCAGCAGGTCGAGCAGACGCTGACCATCGACGTCGAAATCAAATCGTCGTGGCCCCTCGCCGATGTGCGCATTCCCGGATATGGCGACGCCGCGACCATCGAGGAACTCGGCGAAGGCCACCATCGCGCTCACATCGAACTCCAGCAGGCAAGCCTCGACCGCGACCTCGTCGTCTACTACCGCCTCGCCGACAACCTGCCGGGCCGCGTCGAGATGCTGACCTATCGCCCCAACGCCCAGGATCCCGGCACCTTCATGATGATCGTGACGCCGGGGATCGATCTGCGGCCGCTCGACGGCGGCGCCGACTATGTCTTCATCCTCGACGTCTCGGGAAGCATGGATGCCAAGATCGCCACCCTGGCCGAAGGGGTGGGCAAGGCGTTGGGCAAGCTGCGGCCCCAGGACACTTTCCGTGTCGTCACCTTCAACGATCGGGCTGGGGAGCTGGTCTCGCGTCGTAACGCCACCCCGGAACAGGTCGGCGCAGCCCTCGCCCTGGTGCGGCGGCTGAAATCCGGCGGCTCCACCAACCTCTTCGACGGCATTCGCGAAGGGCTGCGCGGCATCGATGCCGATCGCGCCACCAGCATCGTCCTCGTCACCGATGGCGTCACCAACACCGGCATTGTCGATCCGCGTGACTTTCACAAGCTCATGACTCAGGTCGATGTCCGGGTATTCGGCTTCCTCATGGGCAACAGCGCCAACTGGCCGTTGATGCGCACCATCTGCGACGCGAGCGGCGGCTTCTACGCGGGCATCTCCAACAATGACGACATCATCGGCCAACTCCTCCTCGCCCAGAGCAAGGTTACCCACGCCAGCCTCCACGACGCGACTCTGCGCATCCGCGGCGGGGACGTCTACGACTGCACCGATGAATGGATCGGCAAGGTCTATCGCGGCCAGCAGCTCGTCATCTTTGGCCGCTACCGCAACCCCGGCCCGGCCACCCTCTCCCTCCAGGCCCGCCTTACCGGCGAAACCAAGAGCTATACCACCACCTTCGACTTCCCCGAAACCGACCTCCTTCATCCCGAGTTGGAGCGCCTCTGGGCTCTGCACAGGATCGAGACCATCGAAGCCCGCCGCGATGCCGGTCTCGAAGAGCCCGCCGAAGCCAAGCAGGCCATCCGCGACCTCGGCCTCGCCGCTCAGCTCGTCACCGATGAAACCTCGATGCTCGTCCTCAGCGACGCCGCCTTCAGCCGGCATGGACTCGAACGGCACAACCGCGACCGCGTCGCCCGCGAACGCCAGGCGCAGGCTGTGCGCAGTCAGCAGCCGCCCGCGAATCACCGCGTCGATTCGCAGCAACCCGCCTTCAACCGCAATGCACCGCGGCTCGGTGGCGGCGCTCTCGATCCGATGACGGTTCTCGCCATGCTGCTGCTCGCCATCGGCACCCTCTCCGCCGCCAGCCGCGAGCGCAGGCAGAACAGGACCCGTTGATGATCTCCTCCCGTGCATACAGCACATCGGCCGGCGGTCTGCCTCTGGGTGGACCGCTGGCCCTTCTCTTGCTCGCCCTCGCCATCATGATCCTCCCCGCGTGGGCCGAGGCGCTTCAGTACGATCGCGCGGCCATCGCCGACGGCGAACTCTGGCGGCTGGTCACCTGGCACTTCGCGCACTGGAGCTGGGACCATCTGCTCTGGGATGCGGCTGCCTTTGCCGGTCTGACGTTCTGCGCCTGCCGCCTTCGCCTTCGCCTGCGCCACTACGCCACCTGCCTGGCAGCCGCGGCACTGCTCATCTCCGCCACGACCTGGGTCATGCAGCCCGGCTTCACCCATTGCCGCGGCCTCTCCGGACTCGATGCAGCCCTCTTCGGCCTGGTGATCGGCAGCATGGCCCTGCAAAGCTGGCGGGAGCACCGCCCGGGACACGTCGCCCTCATGGTCGGCGCCATGCTTCTGCTGCTGGCCAAGTGCCTCTTCGAGCTGACCTTCGGCACCACCCTCTTTGTGGACAGCACCGCTGCCCAGATGGTGCCCATGCCCTTGGCGCACCTGGTGGGGGCGCTGACCGGCCTGGGATTCTCGCTCCTTTCAGTGGCGCGCGGCCATCTCATTCCCCTCAACGCGGGGAGAGGCATTTCTCGTCAATGCCCAGGCACATGACGCAACCCTGGGCTACTGGACAGAATCCCGTCGGGATTCCCGGACCATCGCCTCCCTCAACTCGGGGACAGGTACTTCTCACCATCTGGCCATGGGCAGAATCCCGTCGGGATTCCCGGACCATCGCCTCTCAACTCGGGGACAGGTACTTCTCACCATCTGGCCATGGGCAGAATCCCGTCGGGATTCCCGGACCATCGCCTCTCAACTCGGGGACAGGCACCTCTCGTCCTTCTCACCATCTGGCTATGGACAGAATCCGGTCGGGATTCCCGTACCATCGCCTCTCCCTCAACTCGGGGACAGGTACTTCTCGTCTCACTTCCTCATTGGCGCGACGTCGGGGAATGCCCTGAAGGGGCATCGTCCCATAGCCCAGGGTTGCCCCGCATATGGCGGGGCTACCCTGGGTATTCTGCCCTCCACCCATCAACCCTGATGGTATTTGATTATTTATTTGGACGGATAGCCTCAAGTTCATCGCGAATGCCCGCGGCGGTCTGGTTGGAGCCGCTGGCGAC
>JAWLHB010000059.1:0-41053 GCA_041690595.1 Lentisphaeria bacterium | reverse complement strand
GACGCCGCCGGTCTTGTTGCCCTTGTGGGTGACGATGATGCAGGGCAGGTCGGTGTTCGGCAGGGTGGTCGCTTCGGTGCCGCCACTGCCTTCGTACTTCTCGACGTGCTTGCGGACCCAGTCGATTGATGGGGGGATGTACTCTGCCATGGGTGAGCTCCTTAGCCCTGGAGGTCCACGATGGTGGCGACTTGCGGGCGCGAGTGCCAGCCCCCCCCTCGGGGGTGACCCGTCGAATGCCGACCGGTGGGCAGGATGCGCACGGATCAGCAGCGGTCTCGCACGCCGTGGAGCGCAACGGTCGCTTGACCGCGGTGGGGCACCGTGCCACTGTGTAGCTTCTTTGCTATACGTAATGAAAATGGCGCTGAACATCCGTAATCCGGAAACAGAGCGACTCGCCAACGAGCTGGCCCGGGAGACTGGCGAAACGAAAACCGAGGCCGTCACGAAGGCTCTGCGCGACCGGCTGGCTAGGCTGCGACGGGAACGAGCCGGGCGGTCTCTGGCGGAAGAACTCGACGCGATCGCGCGCCACTGCGCGGCGCTGCCGCTGCTCGATAGGCGGCCGGCGGACGAGATCCTTGGCTACGACGAGCGTGGACTTCCCGGCTGATGGTCATCGACACCTCGGCGATCGTGGCCATTCTCACGGGCGAGCCCGAGCGCGCGGCTTTGATCGAATCCATCGAGGCGGCGGACGCACGGCTCATGTCCGCCGCCACCCTCGTGGAGACGTCGATTGTGATCGAGAGCCGTTACGGGGCTGAGGGAGTGCGCGACCTCGATCTCTTCCTGACGACGGCAGGCGTCGACGTCGTTCCTGTTGATGGCGATCAGGCCCTGGTGGCACGGCGGGCATTCAGCCGCTTCGGCAAGGGGCGTCACCAGGCGGGGCTCAACTTCGGGGACTGCTTCTCTTACGCCCTGGCGTCGACACGGGCCGAACCGTTGCTGTTCAAGGGCGAGGACTTCGTCCACACGGACGTCAGCGTGGCGTTTGCGCTGAAGTAAGGCATCAGTTCGCGCCCGGCGACGGTTTGTATGAAGGCGAGGTTTCGGCCGCCATCAGCAGGCTCCCCGCCGGGTCCGGCCGGCCGGGGGCACGGGCCTTCAGCCACGCATTCGTCTCACCTCGTCCGCCGGGTATTTGCGGGCGTTCAGCGCCAGCTTCGCCTCCACCGCCTCGGGGATGTCGATGCTCAGCCGGTCCGCCAGGCGCGCGAGATAGATCTGCGCGTCGGCGATCTCCTCCGCGACGGCCCTGCGGGCGCGGTCATCGAGCTCGGCCGATTGCGCCTCGGTGAGCCACTGGAAGATCTCGACGAGCTCGGCGGCCTCCACGGAGAGGGCCATGGCCAGGTTCTTCGGGGAGTGGAATTGCTCCCAGTCGCGGTCGGCGGCGAAGCGCCGCAGTCGTCCCTGGAGTGCAGAAATGTCGAGCGTCCCGGGCACGAGCCCCCCTGTGAGACCGTCTGGTCCGACAGTGTACACGTCAGCCGGCGGAGTGGGTCGCGGAGGGGATCCGGACGTCAGCGCTGAGCTAGAGCTCCAGCTTCGAGCTGACCAGGCGCAGGACGTGGTCGGCAAAAGGAAGTAGGTACTCTCAGCCCGACCCGACCCGACCCGACCCGACCCGACCCGACCCGACCCGACCCGACCCGGCCCGGCGGGTGTCGTCCTCGCGACGAAGCCGGCGCAACGACGCCAACAGCTTTCGGGTTTGCGCTTTGCTTCGCGCGGGAGAGTGGTCGACGTAGTGGGCGACCACTTCGGCCGGTGTCAGAGCATCGCCTGCTGCGTTCTTGCCCATGTTTGGCTCAGAACTTTGGTATCGAGTCATGTTAAGTAGCGCTCTCCGATGGTGCAAGGCTACCGGGTTGCGCGTGTGGGGTGCACATCATTGTTCCGGCGAGTTCGCCACGGACGGTGGCTCCGACTCGTGCCAGTTCGGAAGCACCCACAGCCGGGGCCTCAACGCGGTCCGCCGGATTCGCTTGCAGAAGCGATCCGCCAAGGTCGTGCGTGATCGTCGTCGACACTAACGTCGTCGCGTATCTATACCTGCCTACGGAGTACACGCCCCTGGCGGAAGCCCTGCTGGTCCGAGATCCGGAATGGGCGGCGCCATTGCTCTGGCGCAGCGAGCTCAGAAACGTCCTGGCACTCTATCTCCGGCAAGGGCTGCTCGATTTCGATGGGGCGTACGCCATTCAGACCGAGCCGGAATCGTTGCTGGCCGGCCGCGAGTATGACGTGGGCTCGCTGGAGGTATTGAGGCTGGCCGCTTCCAGCGGGTGCGCAGCATACGATTGTGAATTCGTCGCGCTGGCGGAGTTCCTGGGCGCGCGGCTGATCACGGTGGATCGGCAGGTTCTCAGGAAGTTCCGATCGGTGGCGGTGTCGTTGAAGAACGCGGTGAAGTAGGTAGCGCCGACGCCGAGCCCAATTGGGGCGACTGGTTACCTACCGGAGCAGTTGTCGAGCCAGGCTCTTGGAGAGATCAGCGGGCGAAGGGACTGTGACCAGCGCGCCGTGTCCGGGGCCAATTCAGGCCGCCTTCTTCTTACGGCCAACTTTCACGGTTACTTGCTTTCCCGTTCGTTCCAGCATCTGGACCATCTTGTCGATGGTGATTCCATCGAACCGTCCGTGCAGCATGCGGTTGAGGCGTGGACGCGGTACTCCCATGACCTGAGCTGCGCGAGCTTGGTTCAAGGCTAGAGCTTTCATCGCCTTTTCGATCTCGATCATCAGGTCAGCCTTGATCTTGAGTACCGCAGCCTCTTCGCCCTCAAATCCAAGGTCCTCGAAGATGTTCTCAGATGATCGAACCCACTTGCCTTCCGTCATGTCAGCTCCTGTCGGGCTCATGCCGTGCGCTGATCGAACTCCTGAACGAGCACGTCCGGTAGCTGGCAGTTGCGCCGTGCGTGCTCGATGGTAATCGAGACCACGTTGCCGTCTGCGTCCAGGTCGACGTACACGTCTTCGTTGATCTCGCGCGTGGCGTCCACCGCCGCATCGAGAAACTCGAGCAACGCGGTATCGGTGTCTCTGAAGTACCTGACCTTCATGGCTTGAAGTCTCGATCGAAGAAGGCGTTGTGACGGTCTCCCCGTCGGGCAGGAGGACGACCCTAAGGTACTTGTCCATGGCTTTTATGCAGCGGCGAATCCGGCCACCCGCCTGAATCTGCTCGGCAATGAGCGAGTTGACCGCGCTCTTTATCCACTCGTCCAGGATGACGCGCCGATCCGCCCCTTGGCAGGTGTATGCAAAGTATCGGGTAGTCTTCACGGCCGACAGCGTAGGGTGCGTGGGACGGCCGGAGGAGCAGCCTTTAGCGTGTCCTCGGCGAGACTTCACCGTGACCGGATGAGCGTGATTGTCGTCACCATTTCGCGCGCCTGCGCCGTGTATGGTCGAGTAGCCCTGCGGCGCACGACGCACGGCGAGAGGCGCTGAAGCGCTGTACACGCTCGGAGGATCAGTGGAAAGGATCTGGAATGACGGCGACAGGATCGACCAAGGCGAAGTCGGTTCGCCACATCTACTTGAATGGCCTGAGGGACAACTATCCCCGCGCCGATCCGGAAGTGGCCGAGGCCTTTCACAGTCTCGTCCAGGTTGCGGCGAAGTATCGAGAGCTGACCGGGCGCCATCTAAGCATCTTCGGTGAACTCGGCGAGCTGTACGCCGAGGTCAAGTTCGGCATCAAGCGCCATCGACTGCATGCAGCAGGTTCCCATGGCCGGTTGGGCAATGACTTCATCGAGATCAAGACGATTGGCCCCGGAAACCGCAGCAACAAGGTCCGAGTGAAGCGTTCCGGCAACTTCAGCAAGGTGATGGTGGTGCGGATCACCGACGACTATGGCTTCGAGGCCAGAATGGTTGAACGGAAAGTCCTGAGGAAGGGATTGGGCAAGTGGATCACCTATCATGGAGCAGCTTGCCGGCTGCCGACGCGGAAGAACTGTCGACTTCGCGGACTTGTCACGTCGTGGCTGGTCTCTGAGCCATGGCACGGCGAAAGCAGGATCTAATCGAACTGACCGCCCGACTTCCGTGGTGGGTAAGCTTGCTGCTCGGTCTGGGTCTGTATGGGTTCATGGCGCACATTCTGCCGCTGAACCTTTCGAGCCCGTTGCAGCGCGCTCTGATTCCCACGCTCACCATTGCCGCGCTTGCAGGTATGCGACTCGTGGATGGCGAGGGCTTGGCGAGCATGCTCAGACTCGAGTCGCTGGAGGGGGAAGAGGCCGTAGAGCGGTGCCCGAGGTGCGGAAGCGAACTGGTGCGTCGAGTGGCCAGGCGGGGCCGCGACGCCGGCGAACCCGTCATGGGCTGCTCCGGGTTTCCGCGGTGCCGCTACACACTCGCAGATCGTTTAGCTTCCGACGCTCCTGATCCCTTTGCTTGCTCGGGCTAACAGTCCAGCATCAGCGAATAGATCAGAGACGGTGCCGGCCGCGACGGCGATCGGCAAGGCTACGGTATGGCCGCAGGCTGTACAACGACGGATGCGCGTGAGCTGACTGCACGATTGGCACCATATCTAACGCGCCCTCGATCCCCATCTCCTCCAGCCTCTCGCCCGCGCCGCGCACCCTGGTGTTCTAGTCCGTTCCTAGAAAAATCTTCTGGAGCTGCCGGCGCGCCTCCGCTCAGCTCGGAGTCGAGCGTCACGCTCGTCTTCTCTGTCCTGCCCCAGGTGGTCAGCGCCTTGTTGTGCTGGCTCTTGCCGCTCGAGCTTTCGAACAGCGCAAAGCGCATCCCCTCCACCAGCCGCCTCTTGCCCGCCTCGTTGGGGCCGAACACCAGGTTCAGGTGCGGCGACAGGTCGGCGGGCTCGCGGTTGAGGCCGCGCCAGTGTTGCACCGCGACACGACGACTCCACATCACGCCGACCTCCCTGAAGCCTGGCCGACCGACGTTCAGCCAGGTGCCGCCGACGGCTCCTGCAGCAGCCGGTACAGCAAGTGCAGCGTGTCGGCATCCGCCGGATCCTCGCCTTCGTGCAGGCGCTCGATGGCGCGCCGAGGAAGCCTTCGCCGCGCAGGGTGTCGAGGTCCGCGGCGGTGGGCGCGGCCGTCACTCCGCTCGCATCCACGCGCAGGTGGGCCAGCCGCCCCCGATACTCATCGAGCAGGGCCTCCAGCCGGGCGTGGCCTGCCAGCGAGAGCTGGCCGTGGAGCGTGAGTTCGAGCAGCGTCCAGGACTTCTCCTCCAGCGCCTCGAGCCGGGCGGCCAGGGCATCCAGGCTGTCGTCGCTGGCGAGGTCCAGGACCTGTGTGAGCCAGCGGGTGCGGGCCACGGGAACCTGCTCCACGCGCGGCTCGGCGCCCGGGGCGTCGATGTCGACGATCAGCATGGGGCTCCCGCGTACCAGGCCCGGGGCGCCACCTGGTAGACGCCGTGCCAGTCGCCGAGTGCCACGTAGTCGAAGCCGCGGCCGAGAATCGCGGCCAGGTCGATGCGGTTGGGGGTCTCGGTGGTCTCCCCGAACGACAGGGCCCCGCCATGGGCCACCGCCACGCGAATGGCGGTGCTGGCGCCGCGCCCCGGCAGCCAGGCGGTCGGATCGTCGTAGTGGTGGCGGGTCATGAGCGGGCAGGGGTAGATCTCGAGCGGCCGGGTGGCGCCGCCGACGGTGATCACCTCCCGGGTCAGCGCCAGGTAGACGTTCTCTGGGCCCGGGAGGAGGCGGCGCAGGGCCGAATCCGCCGTGGCAGGGTCGTGGTTGCCCGGAAGTAATATCACCGGAATATCACCGAACTCGGCGAGGGCGTCCCGGGCCTTCTGGACCGTGTCCGCCTCGACGCCGTTGTCATCGAACGCGTCGCCGGCGAACGAGGACGGCGTCCACCTGGCGCCCCGGGCCAGGCGCCCCATGCGCCGGACGGTGTCGAAGCGCTGGGCGCGCAGGCGTACCGCGGCGTCACCGCCGACGAAGTTCAGGCGCAGGCCGAGTTGCCAGTCGGAGGTGTGGAGGAGTTTCAAGGGTCGGGTCCGTTAGAAGGTCGTAGTGGAATTCTGAGGGGGGAGGGTATCAATTCGTGATTCGGGTGGTGAGTGAATCGCTGCGCGAAGACGATACCTTTTGGCAGTGGATCGGGTTTGGATGCCGCGGTCACCTGGCGGCTATTTGCTCTTCCGATATTCGGTTCAGGTTCTGATCTCTCGGAGGAGATTGAATGCGTTACCACCAAGAAGATGTCGGGGCGGAAGCTACGGATGCGCAAGTGGTTTCGAAGAGTAGCTTGGCTGGCCGCCGGCATGGTAGAAGACGGTCATGAGAGTCATGAGCGCTGGCGCAAGGCTGTCCGAGAAGACGCTGGAGCTGAACATCTGCTCGCAGCTCCATCGGCATGTGTATCCGAAGTTCAACCTGTTATGGTTCGGGCTGACGCAAAAGCAGGAGCGCAGCAGGGCTTCGATGCGTGTGCGAGCCTGAACGGCCGGCTAATGCTGTTTCAGTTCAAGGCTTCGAGGCATCTCCTACGGAATGGTGACCGCAAGTTCCAGTTCGACCATAAGCAGCTTGTGGCCCTGACACGGCACACCGGGACGTGCCGTTGCTCTGTCTACTACGCGTTTCCGCTGGTCGGAATCGCGGGCGAGCTTTACCGCTCACCGGATCTGCTGGCGAACACGCTGCTACTTGACGTCTCAAAGCTGGGAACCATCGGCGCGCCGAGGAAGGCCGACGGCGCGCCTCGGGCGAGCCGTCGGCACCATGCGCGCGTCCGCCGGAGCATGGTCACGATCTACTCAGACCCAGTCGATGCAGCGCTTGAACCGATGAGCACGTTCGCCGAGCGCGAATTTCGGCCCGAAGTGATAGAGCGAGACGCTCCCATTGCTAGCGAGGACGTTGATTTCGGCGGCCTCAACGAGATGCAGAGATACTTCTCGGCCGGCGCCAGGGGCCTCGTAGTCTACAGAAGTTAGCTCGGCGTGACTGCGGTGTCCCCGCAGATTGGGGGGTTGACGACATTTCGAAACGGTTGCGTCCAAGGGGAAGCCACCCGAGGTTCACACTGGATATCCTGATTGCTTGTACAAGACGACTGGCAGGACGGAGGCCTGCGGTCACCCGGTTGGAAGGACTGCCCCCCCTTCCTGCGCTGGTCTCTTAGTCGCTGAAAAATCAATATCCGGGCAGGTAGTCTTCCGCATCGTATTGAATGAAGAATGTCAGGCATGCCGTCTACAGCTTGGCCACCCTGCACCCAGGGAGCTATAGTCTTGCTCCCGTAAAACAACGGACTATCGCGCGCCGCCGCCGATAGCGAGGCAATGACCGAGGATTTGGCATATCGGAGGAATTCGATGGTCGCAGGAGAAGCGCGAGTATTCGTGATCAAAGCGGTTGGCCAGCTATGAGCCTCGCGCTGAGCGCCTCTACGGTGAAGTCGTGGTTCCAATACCGCTGCGAGCGAAAGACTCGCTACGAAATGATGTCGGGGAAAGAACGCGAAGCGGCATCGATTGTGAAAGAGGTTCGCGCAGCGCCCTGGGCGCAACTCGGTACGGAATTCGAACGTCAAGTTGTGGCGAAGCTCGCTCGCACCGAGCGTTTGCTCATGCCTACACCCTCAGAGGAGTTTCTCTCAGAGGCGCAATCCATGGCCTTTATTGTGGGGAAACGGCAGGAAACACTAGCGCACCAGCTCATTCTCAACCCTTGCGATCAGTTGCGGGTCCGACTGCAACTTCCTGACGATGTCTCGATTCGGCGCTGCTATGCAGATCTTGTCCGCGAAGAGCGTGATGGCAGTAGTCGTCTACTAGTCCCGATCGATATCAAGGCGACGCAGCGTTCTACTCCGTTTCACAAGGCTCAGGTTGCGTTCTATGGCCTCATGCTCGAATCTCTTTTGTTGCGGTGGCGGGTCGAGGCGCGGGTAGCACCAAAGGCCGAGATTTGGTGCCTTCAGGCCGGTTCGAGTGGCCAAGACGGCGACTACCGAGTCGAGTCGTTTAACCTGGCGCCCTACACGAGACTCGTGCTCGATTTCTTCAAGTACCATGTTCCTCGGGTCGCTGGGCGAACAGTTAGTCCTGAGTGCGACGACACGTTCTTTCACCTCTATTTCAAGTGCGAGCAGTGCGACTACTTGCAGCATTGCAGCAAGAACATCGCGCTAGACGTCCCCGTTGAGCAACGCGACGTCTCTGCGGTGCCAGGAATGTCGCACGAGTCCAAGCGTGCAGCGCAACGCCTCGGCGTACGAAAGGTGGGGCAACTCGCGACGGCCCGCGGACTGCGTGCTGCGGGCGCATCGAGCTGGAACCTCAGCCGCCGGGCTGATGCTCTCGTGGCGCGTGCACAAGCGCTAGTAGAGGACGCGCCGCAACGCATTCCCGACGTATCCTCCTATCTCATGCCACCGCGGGTTGACGTTGGCTTCTACCTAGTAGTCGACGTCGATCCAGTTGAGAATACCTTGGCAGCGATAGGCTACCTCCGCGACGGTGCACATGGCGAGCACAGTGCCGTGACGACGCTTTCGGACGCCACACCCGCGCGCGAATGTGCGGCGCTAGTGGAGATCATGGGCAGCCTGCTCCGTGACCTCGAGGCGATCGAACGCACGAACAAGAAACTCGATGCCGACGATCCTGGACAACTGCACGCGCACATCTTTCTTTTTGAGCCATCGGAGGCGGTGTCCCTCCAAGAGGTAGTTGGGCGCCATCTCGCAGATCCGGTCGTGCGCAGTGGCTTGCTTAACCTAGTACGGATTTTCCCTCCCGAAGACATCGTACCCGAGCCCGAATTCCGGGGCGTTCATCACCTCCCGGCGACCGCTCTGCGTAGTGTTATTGAGCAGTTGTTCGCCCTACCGGTGATGGTGGCGTACGACCTGCGCAATGTGACGCAGTGTCTTGCCCGGACAGTGCCAGGCTACGGTCGACCGTATCAACCTGTCGGAGACTTCGAGCGCCCCTTTTCGTCGCGACTTGGAATCGATATCTGTCGGAAGTTGCGCGCAGGCGATGTCTCAGCCGAGGCCGTCGCCGCAGATGTAAGGAAACGCCTTGAAGCGATCCGGGATCTCACGCGATGGCTACTCCACGAGAATGCCGCGGCCGAAGCGCGCCCGAAGGATCGAGCCTTTCTGCGCCTTCGAAAGCGCCCGTTCCAGTTCCAAGAGACGTTTGATCCACTCGACGTCATCGACCTGGACATGCTCCGCGCCTTCGAGCTGCTCGAGAATCGCGCTGGTCTGCTGGAGGCTCTAGTCGAGCTCGCGCGGCCATGGCGCCAGCGCCGTGACCGCGCACGGTGCATTCCGCAAATGACACTTAGGCGCTCTGGGCAAAACGCACGCGGGTACTGGATGCATTTCGACGTACCGCCGGAAAGTCGCGAGAGTGAGCTCAATTCGACAAACCTGGATCTCATCCTCACCAACGATGACCCCGATATTCGCCTCAATCCTCAGTTCTGGCCGAGCTTCGAAGTTCAGATTGCGGAAGAGCGGATTGAGTACGGTCCTAGTACGCTGTTAGTGAACATCTACCCCAGCGTCTACGAGGCACCAGAGTTCGACCGACTTCTGCGTGAATGCGACGACCGTGAATGGTACCTCGACCGCACGTTCAAGGATTTCACCACCCAGCGCGCAGCAGATTTCTTGGCCTACCTCAGTAGCGGTTGCTAGAGCGGATGTCGGTGCGCGCAGACATCCTCGAGTTTCTTCGTGATCCGAGGGCTTTCGCGGCGACCCTCGATGAAGGCGACGCCGAGTGCTGGATGCGTGGAATGACTGAGGTGGCGACACCCGCTCTCGCGGCTAGCGGAGACCCACCGCTTCGTCCCTCACAGGTCGCGGCATGGGATGGGTTAGCATCGCACCGGGCCGGGCTCGTCCTTGGTCCGCCCGGCACCGGAAAGACATATGCTCTGTCGTGGATGGCGCTAGGCTACGCCGAGGCGCGACGGCGCGCAGGATCCCCGTGCCGGATATTCGTCACGGCCTTCACGCTGAATGCGATCGGTAATCTCCTCGATGCCGTCGCCGAGAAGGCGGTAGCTCATCTCGATCACCCCCCCGAAGTGCTTTACATTGGAAACGCACCCGCAGCCGGACTCTCCGACACTGTCGAGCACGTTAGAGTGCGCGGGCGGCGGGCGATCCGGCGAGCTGCAGAACGCCTCGACAGACCCGGGCTCGTGGTCGGTTGCACGGTCTGGACGCTGGGGCGGATGCTCTCGGAAGGGCTCGGGCAGGACAACGACGGGCGCACGGCACCCATCTTCGACTTGGTCTGCATCGACGAGGCATCACAACTCGTTGTAAGCCAGGGATTAATGGCGCTTGCGGCGTTGCGCCCGCACGGTCGTGTACTTGTAGCTGGCGATGATAAGCAGTTGCCGCCAGTACGGGCGATTCATGAACAGGAAGTGGACGGCCGCCGGATCGGCGGCTCGCTGTACGACTTCTTGAAACAGGGCAACGTAGCGGAGTTCGCGCTTGACGAGACGTTCCGACTAAACGCGCCGCTCACGTCGTTCCCGGAGACAAAGTTCTACCCTGGGCGCTATCGCTCGGCTGACGACGTGGCGGAGCGCCGTCTCGCGCTGCGTGATGGCTGGGAAGCTGGACTCGAGGACTGGGAGCGTGTGGTCCTCGATCCTGATGTACCAGTTTGCGTGCTCCTTCACGAAGCGGCGCCAGCCGGCACCGTCAACCCGTTCGAGGTCAACATCACCGCCCGCCTGGTCGAGCGGTTTCGCGCGGCGATGGCGCCGAGCCCTGGAGTGACACCTGAGGGGTTCTGGCAGGACCGCCTGGCCGTTGTGAGTCCACACCGGGCGCAGAACGCGGCAATTCGATCTGCACTCGCTCTCGATCCCGGAGGTGTTGCTCCAGTGGTGGAAACGGTCGATCGCATCCAGGGCAAAGAGCGTGATGCGGTGATTGTGTCCTACACCGTCTCCGATCCGGAGTTCGCTCTGGCCGAAGCTGAGTTTCTTTTCAGCACCGAGCGATTCAACGTAAGCATCACACGTGCTCGCACGAAGCTTGTGCTGATTATCAGTCGCCGGCTAATGGAAGTGGTGCCGCCGGACGAGGGGATCCTGGACGCGGCGCAGATCGTGCGTGAGTTTGTCTACAATGCCGTCGAAATAGGCAGCATAATGCTCCGCGATCCGCAACACGGATCCGCTCTGGTCTCGATCCGGGTGCGCGGTTTCCCTGGCGCGTTGCCGCCCGAACTGCCTGAGCGAACTGAGTCGACACCGGAGGAAGACGAATCGCTGCCGGTGATGGTCCCAGAACTCGAAGAACTTCTCGACAAGGTACGTGAACTCGCCCTCCAGAACCCGTATGGCACCGCAGCGACTTTTGATCTAGAACGAGAACTCTTGCGCGAGATACCTGTGTCCGATCTGCGCGATCTACTTCGTCTAGGTCACGTGCGCTTGTACCGTCGCCGGGGCAGACACGGAGATTTCTGGGCAGTGCGCCCGGTGGATCCGCCACAGATCCCGTTTCCGGTCCGTGCAGACACGGTGCGTGTGCGACTAGAGGAGGCGATCGCCACCGTACGAACCACACAGCTACCGCCCTTTTATGACCAGGTGAAGGGACAGTTCGTCTGGGTCGGAGTGGGGGGTGAAGATGTACTACACCCTCTTGTCGAATTGCTTGTACGCGAGGGTGTCGTCCGGCTCGAAGTCAAAGATGGTAGCGAAACGATCGACTGGATCGACGAGGCCCCCGCGCTGGTGTCGGAGGTCGAGGCGACACCCGTGGTGGATGCATCGTTCGAGGTTCTAAACGAACTCGAGGACATGGAGGCAAGGCGGATCAACTTTGGCGTCTTCGAGTCCTGGTCATCACCTCCGGAGCTCGCACAGGCACTGGGCCGTGGACGTCGGGAAGTGATGGATGCGATCAATGAACTCGCCACCGCAGGTTACGTACTTTTGGATGCCGACGGCCGCGTACGCAGCCGCATGGCTGAACTTGCACGCGAGGTTCGCTACGTGAAACAGCGATTTCGAACCGACGATGCGAGTCGTCGCCCGTATCTCGTTCGCGCACTTAAGGTGGAACTCAAGTCGCGCGACAAGCCTGTTCGCGACTCTCGGCTTTCGAGCGTGGTCGGCGAAGTCAGCCATGCCACCGCAGGCGACCCGGTTGGTGCGAGCGCCTTGGAAGGTGTGGCCGCCATGCTGCGCGATGTGTGGCAGGACGACGATCCAGTTCTCGCGGGCTTTCAGAGGCGTGCGCTGCAGCAGTTGTTTACGTCGTGGCGGGGCGTCAGTACGGAAGACACCTTCGTGGTGACTGCCGATACTGGTTCAGGCAAAACCGAAGCCGCCTTGCTGCCGCTCATCGCAGGAGCCACGTGTGACGCGCTTGAAGGGCGGGAGGGCACACGCGCTGTTCTCGTCTATCCGCGGATACGCCTCGGCGCCAATCAGGCCCAGCGTCTGGTCGGATATCTTGCGGCTCTTGCCGTCCGCGATGGGATGCCCACGCTGCGAATCGGGCTCCAGAATGGCCAGGTTCCACAAGTCTTCGATCGGGTGCACTCGTC
Source organism: Lentisphaeria bacterium (assembly GCA_041690595.1). GTDB lineage: Bacteria > Verrucomicrobiota > Lentisphaeria > JABSQK01 > JAWLHB01 > JAWLHB01. The sequence continues at coordinate 28,486 of JAWLHB010000059.1, read as the reverse complement.
AATTGCTGACCTCTGGTCGCCTGTAACTCGGGGCGGCCTGAGTTTTCCTTTTTTCGGCTGCCCCGCGTGTGATGGCGACCTCACCCTCCTGCCTGGCGATGGCGAAGGCGGTGCCGATCGGTTGACCTGCAGTTGCGGTTGGAGTTACGCCGGCTGGGTTGGAACCAAGGCTGGTATGCGCGAGCGTCCGCCTGACTTCTTTCTTCCGGTGACGGAGTCGCTGCACCAGTGGCAGCAGGACAGCCAATACGGTGCGCTCTTCGGCGATCGTCCCGGTTTCGAGCCTCCGCGCGCGGTAGTAGCCGATGAGATCCATCTCTACACGCATATCCACGGCTCGCAGGTCGGCTACGCCCTTCGGAGACTCCTCGCGCGGGCTACACTTAACGCTAACGACGCTCCTCCAGTTCTCGCCATCGGCATGAGCGCAACGCTCGGGCGCCCCGCAAAGGTGTGGGGTGCGTTGACAGGTCGCCCGCACGTCGTTGATATCCGTCCAGAGCCCGAGGAGCGCGAAATCAATCCTCGCGGGCGAGAGTACTTCTACTTCGTGCAACCCGAAGTAGAGTCTCGTGGCAAGGACATCGCGGGCGCTGCGACGACGATCCAGGCACTGATGTGCCTCGCCCACGGGATGCGTCGCCGCTCAGGAGCCAGCGGCGGCTACCGTGGGATTGTCTTTCTTGACTCAATTGACAAACTCAAGCGCCTGCATGGCGACTACCAGGACGCTGAGGAGGGCAAGCGCCTCGCGAGCTACCGCACCCGCCTCTACGACGATGACCCAGCATCCGGAATCCCGCGCCGCGAGTGCTGCCGTGACCCTGCGACCTGTGACACTTTCCGCGACGGTGAGTGCTGGTACTTCGCAGCGACGGACACTGCGCAGACCACAGCATCCGGTAACTACTTCCCGGGCCGCCACGTTATTGTTGCGGACCGGCCGGTCTTCTCAGGCACGGGCGGGCGGGTCGAGGAGATGATTCGACGCAGCGACGTCGTCTTTGCTACCTCCTCTCTCGAGGTCGGCTACGATGACCCCGACATGACGCTCGTGTACCAGCACTACGCACCGGGTAACCTCGCGAGCTTCATTCAACGCAAGGGCCGAGGCGGTCGAGGTGCTGACGACCGTCCTGTCACCGGTGTAACCCTATCTCCGTACTCGCCGCGCGACTCTTGGTACTTTCGCCGGCCCGCGCGAATGCTGGATGCTTCAGGGTTCGAAGTCCCTGTCAATCTAGAAAACTACTTTGTGGTCCGTGGCCAGGTGCTCGCGGTGCTCCTCGATTACATCGCTCGCCACCGCGCAAGAGACCTTGGATCTGGCGTAATAACTGGGTCCGATGGTCTCTTGCTGGAACCGGCACTGTTAGCTGACGCCGACCGTGCCGTTCGGGCGGTCTGCGGAGATCGGATTTACAAGACGCTTCAGGTAGTTGACCTCTCCCACTTCTGGGCAAGTGCTGTTGGTTCGGCGGTAGCGCCAATCCCATTGAAGGCCGAGCCGCGCGCTTGGAGACAGATCTTGCCGTGGGTACCGGACGTTCTCTTTGAAGAGGTGAACCTACCTTCGATTGTAGTTGCGTTCGAAGGCAGCGAAGACGAACGCGAGGAACCAATCGATATAGCCTTCGACGCCGCTACACCCGGCAACATCACTCGACGCTATGGGGTCCATCATCTCCACTGGACTGTTCCCATCGACGGCCGGGCACCCTGGACAGACGTGGAAACGGTTGCGCTACCGGAGTCCTTCCATGGAGGTGGTATCGATGCACTTTTGAACGAACTGCCATCAGAGATCCGGGAGGAGATCGGGCCGAACCCCTATCCTGGCGTATACCTTCCGCATAGGGTCCCGCTGCGGACGGCCGGGCGAATGCGCGGTGCAGACTGGTTGGCGGACTGGGTGTTTGATCCGAACACGAGACATCTGTCCCGCATCGAGCCAGGCGACTCGCATGCTCGTGGGTTGCTTGTTCACCACAAGAGCCAGGCGCAACTTCGCGGCGCGAGTTGGGTTCTATCCGATGATGCTCGGGGCCGGACACTATCTCTCGCAGGATTCGATTGGCTGTTCCCGAGGGCGCTATCGTTTCGCGGCAATGATGCCGCCGGAGGCCGCACCGGACTCACGATTGGCCGGGTGAACTGGGGCGCTGACGCCGAACTTCGTCTCATGGACCCGGACATGGAAGACGTTCCGATGACTCAGGTCTTCGTTCACCCGAATGGCGGCCAGACGCTCCTCCATGGCTACCAGGTAGAGACCGAAGGGATCCGGCTACACCTCGATTCGGAACGAGTGGGAAAATTCGTGCGCGACGAGGCGGCACGGCTAGCCGAGAGCTCGGACGGACGATGGCACCGCGGGCAGTTTCTACGATATCTCATCGGCTCGAGGTCTCGCTCGGCGGGCCTAAACGGTTACGAGGCAGAGCGCGCCGCAGAGTTGCTCTTTAGCGCCGCTGGTCCCCCCGAACTTCGGGATAAACTCCGCCGTCTGCTACGACGCTGGGACTCGACGCGGCTACTGGACCTGCTGAGGCAAACCTATGAAGAACTGCTCTCGCACCATCCGCTGCTAACACCGTCACGCGTTGAGCGTCTTGGGAGAAGTCTCGGCGACCACCGGTTTCGTACACTCTTCAGCTCCGCACTCGAGCAGCTACGTTCGCGAGAAGCAGTAGAGGCTTATTTGCGTAGCGTCCTCCTGCATAGCCTCGCTGTACGCGTGAAGCAGTGGTTCGTTCTGCATGGGCGTGGCGAGGAGCGCCGCGTGCTCTGCCACGCAAAACTTCCCGTGCAGTTCGGCGCGGAGGCCGAGGATACGATCACCGTCGCGGAGACGGGTGCGCATGGCGACGGAACGACCCGCACTTTCATCGAGAACATCGATTCAGTGCTCGAAGAGTGGCGGGATGGCGCCTTGGTTGAATGTCCAAACGCGCGCGAAGACGCGCTCATAGACGCGATCCACGCTCGAAAAGACTGCCACCGAGTTTGGCGTTCGATGGATGTCCGCGACTCCGAACAGCTGGAGGCGCTGTTTGGAGAGCTTGGCGTCGACGCACGCACGAACGATACTTTTGTCCAGGGCATCGTAACCTTGCTCTTCGGTCACGAAAGCGCGGGCCACGAACGCTTCGCCCGATTCGACCTGTTTGCGGAGACGCGCGCGGTCGGGGCGCGTCTCGTAGAGCGTCTGGAGCGTCAGCCCTCTACCTGGGAGCTCACGAGTGCAGTCGTTAGTGCAGCGCGGTCCTGTTCGGAGGATACTCCCGAGTTCACCCGCCTGCTCGCGGCGTATGAGACGCTTGAAGGAGCTTCGCAGGAGGAGTCACTGAGCGGCGCGGCGCGGGTCGCCGATCAAGCCTACCGCTTGAGTGGCCGCCTGTGTGTCGACGGCTGTCAGGGCTGTCTCCATGTTGGTAGCGATGTCGTCTCGGGCCTCGTATCGGAGGCTCTACTGAGTCGAGCCTTACTCGAGCGATTTCTGCGATTCGAGCCCGGAATCGCGGTTGGAGGGTGAACGTTGCCATCGAAAAGCGATTAATGTCGCTCATCTTCACTGCCGCTACTAAAGGCTGATCTTGAAGAGTCGCAACGCATTTCGATCAAAGAGCCAGCCCCTAACTTCATCAGTGACCATGTCAAGCCGTGACTCGCGCTCGGACACTGCAACCAGAAAGTCGACTACCTCTTTGCTTGCTCCAACTCGAGCAAGTTCTGCGTGGAACCTGCTTAGTTGCGTCTGAAACTGAGCGAAAGCTTCGGCTAGGGTATCAGCGTCATCTTGTCTATGTTTAAGTGCGATAGCTTCTGCATGAAGTCTAGAAATCTTGGCTCCGAGATTTCGCGTCTCCGGGATCTCTTGCAGAACACGACCGAGTCCATCGCTTGCACCGAAGGTTCCATCGACACGCGCCTGCCAGGCCCGGGAGATAACTCTTTCGACTAGTTGTACGCGGTTGGGCAGACTCGACAACTCCTCCGCGGCTGCGTCGAGCGTCTGGGCATTGGCGGCGGCGCTGATGACGTCGCCGGCGTGCTCGAGTTCGAGGACATCTTCCTGGAGGCGCACGCGTTCGTCGGCTCCAATGCTCTCCTGGGCAAGAGTGAGGATACCTGCGAGCCGCTCCAACATAGCGATGTCCGCCTCCGCTTGCACGACCGCCTCGTCCGTTGCGCGCAAAGCGTCACCCGCATCGCGCTCTCGAATAGCCTCGGGTAACCGTACGGCAAGTCCCTCTAGCATTTCGAGGAGGTCTTCACCGGACGTGTCGTGGTTTGCTTGCAAGTCCGCTTCGGTCATCGGGATCCCCTCAGAATGGCAAGCATTAGGCTTGCTGCTGTGGTGATTCGCTCGCCGGCGTTTTGAATCTCGCGGAAAGATCCCTGGGATGCAGGCCCCTCCGAGAGGAAAGTTGCAACGAAGTGATGGAGTTCGCCTATTGCGTATTCGGCGGAGTTCAGCGCGAGGTGCAGAACATTCAAAGATCGCACAGGCGCTCGTAGCAGCCAGTCGAGAAGCTCCGCTTGCGCTTCGGGAAGCGTCATCTCTGACACCAGCAGACCGTCCACTAGGTCTTCGACGTCGCGGCCTGGACCGTCTTCGTCGGGGTCGAGGAACCCGAGGTTCCCAAGCTCCGCCTTTCTCAACTTCCACTCATCCACGGCACGTGGTGCTGCATTCGGCAACCGGTTGGATACATCTTCGATGACTCTGTCGACACGTTGCACGTGGTCGTGCACAGACAGTCCACGCAGCGATTTGTCGATGATCAAAGCTAGCCTCTTGAGTCTATCTCGCTCACGCGCTGGCACCTTACCAAGTCGTTGGTCAGTCTCGTTCGCATCTCTTATGAGATACCCAAGTTCCGCAATCTGCGTCACCAAGTTTTCGGTCAGGGTGGGGACCCTTGAGAGACGGAACGACTGAGACAGCTCTTCAATCGCTTGTGCGCCGATACTTGCGTCCGCGAACGCCAATGCATCGGTATCTCCCTGGGGCAGGTTGACAAGGCTTTGCAGCATAGTGCGGTGCTTACCATGGCTACCACGCGTGCGTTCGACGGTCTCGTTCCAGCTGTCAACTCTCTCCTGCGGGGCGCTTGTGGCTTCCTCTTCTGCGGCAAGGATGTTGCGCCATTGTTGCCACGGCGGATCTAAGGGCGACGCCACTCCGCGCAACCAGGCTCGCGCAAGCAAGACCTGCGTAGCCGTCGCCGCTAGCGGCCATTGCATACCGTCCTCGAGTGCTGGCAGCAGCAGTTTGGCATGCTCCTTGACGCGCGCCTCGAGTTCGAGCAACGCCGCCGCATAGGCCCGCAGATGCCGCTCCAGTTCATTGCGGTCGAGTGCGCTCCCTGCGTCGCGCAGGTCGAGGAAAGCCTCTATCCCACGGCTGACCCAGTCTTCGTTGGGCAGCACGAAGTGCGTCGACCGAGCCTGCCGCGTACCTTCAAGGATTATCAAGTCTCGGGTAAAAAGCCTGGTCCGAACCCATTGAGGAATATCGAGCCGGTTCCAGGGTAACCGCTCGAGGACTAGTTCAGCGGCGACTCGGTTGAGTTGCTCGGTTTGTCTTGGTGCGCCCGACCTCCAGCGAGAGAGAAGTTCCTGAAAGCGCCGTAGTTCCGCAGTTCTCACCGGTCGGAAAGGCCTATCAGCCCTATTCGGCCGCTTGTTTCGATCGGTCCGATCGTCTGGCACGCGGTCATCGCTAGGCTGACCATGCTCGTCGCCCGCCTTCCACCCCCGGGCATCGGTCTCGCTGCGCGGTGGTGGCGTCGGACCGCCATCGTCATGAGCCGGGTGATCTTCCCCGAGCCAAGGCAGCCCGAAGGCGTCGTATATTCGACGGCGCACATTGCCAAAGCGCAATTCGCCCGTATCGTCCAGGGTAGTCGTCGCTGCACCCGCTTCACAGGAACCCCAAAACCTCAGGAGTCGAGCGAGTCGTTCCTGAACGTCCTCGTCATGACACTTGGCCGCGATGGTCTCCGCCGTGAACGTCGGAATACGCTGGGTCTCCTCGGGAATCCAACTAGAAACGATGGTCGCCTTAGGATACTCGCCAGCCGCGATCGAATACGGGTCGTTGAGCGTCGGACCAAGAACGCCCTGGAGCATTCCCCGCGGTGTCTGAAACGTAGAGCGATGTGTCGGGTCGACGAGGCTCTTGTACAATTCCGGGATCGCTTGACGGTTGAACGGGAACAGTCCGACACCGCGCTCCTCCCCGAAGGCGGCGTGACATTCGGTGCGATACCGACAGCCGTCACACGTATTGGGCACCGGATCCGGTCCGCCTCCCCAAGACTCGAGTCGCTCCCTCCCTGCGCGGATCGCCCGCAAGTAGGAGGCTGCAAAACGCACCTGGGCGTCACCGGTCCTGAGTGATGAGACCTCCTGGAAAGATCCGCTAGAATCAGCATGACCGAGGCGCACATGGTGCGTAATGCGCTGGCGATAGTTCGCTTGGAAATGCCGGTCCTGAAAGTAGACTGGAGTCAGGCCGACAACGGACACCATCGGGCAGAGATCGTTGTCCTCACGTGTCTCGACGTTGGTGACGAGAACGTCGATGAGTTGGTTGTCGACACCTTCCCACGCGGTGATGTCCTCCAGAAGTAGCACCAGCCGTCTGGGAGCAAGCTCGCGGCGTAAGGTGTCGAACATTTCCTTGAGGCCCTCAGTCGAGATCCCAAGCACATTCTGGACTGCACCATTGCGGCGAGCGTTGAGGGCGTCAACGAGTTGCGCGCTATTCTCGAAGCGAATTCGGAGCGCCTCTTGATTGTCCGAGCCAGATTTCTCCTCATCAGTCAGTGATCGGATTCCTTGCGCCTCCTTCTGTAACTCGCGTAAGAACCGCACCGCGCGCGGCGACGGCGCCGGTAGAGGACGCAAGATCTCCTCCAATTCGGCGATGTCATCAAGGACGAAGCGCGCGAGATCCTGGTCGCGATCTTCGTCGCCCTTGCGTCCGGACAGTAGTTCGACAATTCGTCGTGGCGCCGACCAGCGTTCCATTACCTCTGCGGGATGTAGGACTTGGTCAAGGCTGAACTTCTCGCACCAGTCTTGATCAGGGGGTGGATTGGTGAGGTGGCCATGCCTAAGTGCCAGCACGAGGTTAGAGAAAAACTCGTTCGCTTGGCCAGTTGCTGTCAAGTCCTGAGCCCGCGCGGCAAATCCCTCGAATCGCGCCTCGAGCCCCGGGAGCTTGAGCTGCAATTGCCGCAGAGTACCTTCGAGACTGCCGTCGAGTCGTTGAATCAGCAAGACCTCGTCGTCCTCGATGGACCATCTCCCCCGAAGCCACCGAATAAGATGGGACTTACCTGAACCGGGCTCACCTTCCACAACGCAGAATGCGTGGCGCACGTCAGAGGACGACAGCGCGTCGTACAGACCTTCCTCGTCGCATGTCTCGACCTCCGCGCTACGGGTTCCTTCGATCTCAAAATCCGTGATAGGGAAGTGCGTGGCGAGAAATGCCGCTTCTGACCCCTCGAGCGCTTCAGTCGCAAGTACGTGACGCGCATCGTCGGCGCGCCAGCAGGCCGTCCTGGGCAAATCAGTCATTTCGCCCTCCGCGCGGTCGGGACGACGGCGCGAAAAGCAGCGATCCGATGCGTCGGATCGGGACTAAGTGAATAAGCGTCTCTTGCGTCACCGTGCATGCGGAGTTCCAGTACGCCACTGTCATGCAAATCCCGGAGCGCAGTGCTCGTAACTGGCGACAGGCGTCCGGGACTGGGTGACCACTCGACGCGCTCAGTCATGTCAACGAAGAGTGGGCCATTGTCGAGGTATGGCATCCGATCAGAGAGCCTCGTCAAGAATGCTTCCACTTCCATCTCCTGACCCGCGTCAATACCTTCGAAAAGTTCGTCGTACAGGCGGCGCAGGCGTTCGGTTACGTAGGGATAGAAGACATTGCCTCCCTTCAGCGGTACATCGTACGCGAGGCCGAGGAATGTGATCCAGTCGCGCCACCTTGGATAGCGAGTCACGTTAAAGGTGCTCCCTTCTTCGTCACTCGCAATATCACTGCGAATGGCATCTGCGATCTGTTGATTCGAAAGATCGCTGAGCCAGGTCGTCCCCCGATGCTTGCCCACGTTCGCTACGAACCACGCGAACGCCCTTAGCACCACTGCGTCCGGATGTGCCTGCGGCAGGCTGACAAGCTGTTCGTGGACCCAGTCGGAGAATGTGGCTCTATCCCTCGGCAGGTTATTGACTCCGAGCACTAGCGACTTCGACGCCGTATCGACTCCTACCAGACCAAGGCTGCTTGCGGCTCCCACCGTCTGTCTGACCGCAGTTGACTCTTTGTCATCGGCGCTCGTAAGGTCCAACCAATGCCGAACCTCATCGCGTGGGATCTGCCCGCCGCGCGCGGCAATCAGTTGGGCGAGGGCGAAGACGCGTTCGGGGGTGCCCTGCGTGTCAGTCATCAAACTCATCGCGTCGATCCATCCTCCTGCGGGGGTGTGCCGTGCAGCGCGGCCAGATGTGACTCGCCGTACGTGGGCATTACCGACGCGATCTGCTCCAGAGGCTTCCGGTTGACCACGAGGCCAGGCGGCGCAACGAGCACCAGACTCTGTTCCGGATGTCCAGCCTCCCAACTTCGCAGCCGATCGTACAGCAAGTCCAGCGCAGGGAAATCGGACTCGAGCAGCGCGGCCGTCGGCAGGTTCGCTAGCCCCCATCCAGATGCGTCGACAAGACTGTCCGATTTGAGGACGAGACCAGCGCGCGCGGGTGACTCGGCGAGGATTGCGCCACACTCAGCGGCGCGATCCCGAGGGACGACGAACTGCTCAATCCCAGCGGTCGCGAGCGCCATCAGCAGTTGGCGGAACCCACGCTCGAACGAGGGGTCGTCCGGGTGGATGATGACCGGTACCGATGGGAAGCGGGAGGTTGTCCACTGCGGCGCCTGCGGCCAGGTTGAGGCAAGTCCTTTGAACGGAACCCGATCGGGTGCCGCCCAGCCGACTCGACGGCACCAGGAACAATGACCGCAGGGCTCAGCGCTCGGGTCGCCTGCCTCGACTGCGCGGAAGACGCTTGCGAGCAGGCAGTCCTCGGGTTCGCGGTCGTCTAGGATCTCGATGAGTTGGCGAACGTCTTCTCGGCTGCGAGCCTGTTCGACCTCCCGCAGCGAGAATAGCTCGCGAAGGTAATTCGCGCCGCTTTCCCCAGCGTCAAGAATTCGCGGATCGCGCACCTCTGCCTGCCAGACCGGAGTGGCGTAATCCGCCGGGTCGACGATGTTGATCACGACCGCGCCGGCACGCTGGAGGAGATTGAGCAGCGTCATGTTCCACAGCCGATTGTAGTCCGAGCTTTCTCGGCTCCCCAGCCCTTCCCGGAGCGCATCCAGATTCACTTCGATGTAACGACGACCGCCGCTCCAAGAGATGGCGCCAGGCCGCTGGACGATAGCTCGCCATCGCTTCAGCGAGAGATCTACAGTCATCCACTGTCGCGTCGCTAGACCGAAGGCAACAGAGCGATCGTCTTTCTCGCTCCACCCTGACCCGGGCGCACGGTGCCATAGGCATAGCGCAAGGGCTTGATGACCGTCGCGCGCCGCCCGCCCAATCTCCTGGTAGTAACGCGCGGTACTCTCGGGAACGCAGGCGTGCACTACGGCGCGCACGTTTGACTTGTCGATCCCGAGACCGAATGCGGACGTCGCGACCACTAGGTCGAGACGGTCTTCGCTCCAGGCTTGAACGATTTTTCGGCGCTGGCCGGAGTCGCTAACGCCACCCGTAAAGACCGCGATGCGCTCGTAACCAGACTCGCTTTTCAGCGCGTTGTAGATCGCATTCGCATGCTCGACCTTGGTCGTGTAGACGAGCGCGGGCCGCGGAAGCCTATCAACGACTCGCAGGACCTCTTCGTCGCGAACCTTAGGACTGGGGAAGGGCAGGGAGACTATGTCGAGTTCGTAGCGCGGCACGCGCGCGTCGATGTCGAGCCAAGAGGTGTGGAAGCCATATCCGCGGCGTAGTTCGGCGCGTGCCTCGTCGCCGAGCGTCGCCGAGAGCAATATCAGCCGCAGCTGATCTCCCGTGGAACGAAGCTGCTGGACCAGACCCGGAAGCCGCTGGAAGTCCGGTCGGAAACTCCGTCCCCAGCTCTCCACGATGTGTGCCTCGTCTATAACGAACGCCGTGAGGGACCCTTTTGCAGCCAGCGGCCTTTTGTCGGGAGGCTTCGCCGCCGTTAGCAGTGACTCGCGCGCGCGCCCCAGGGCGAGCTCCGGCGACAGGATCAAGATTGGCACTTCCCCGCGGTTGAAATCGCGCAGCACCGCGACTTGCTCCTCTGTCGAGAGTTCGCTGGTAATGGCGCGGCTCGCGGAGAGTCCAGGCATCGTCCGCAAAGTGCGCTCGTGGTCCTGAGCAAGTGCGATGGTGGGAACAATGACCGCGGCACACGCGCCGGGCTCGAACTGGCGCCACCACCCGACGCCAGCCTGGAAGACCAGGCTCTTGCCGGCACCCGTGGGCATTGTCACTGAAAGCGTACCTCCAGGTGGCATAGTGACCACGGCGCGCAACGCCGCCTTCTGCGTCGGTGTCTGGTAGGTGTTGAACTCCGTCGCGCGATGGAGCACGGCATCTGCGATCGCGTGCTCGTAAGGGCGGCGCGATACCGGATCAAGCCGGAGAGCCCGGCCGAGGGGCTCCGGTAGCGGCTCGCGGTCGGTCAATATCACGTCGAAGGTACGCGCATTCCGAGCATGAGCCTCAAGCCCGAAGCGGACGAGCGATGCAAGGTCGTTCACGGTCAGGACCGAACCGTCGAACGGCAACGTGAGCGAGCCATCAGCAAGACGAGTCGCCTCGCGCAGCAGAGCGCCCTTGTCCGCGAACGACCGCGAGTGCGACATCGCGCGGAGCGCGCGGTGGAGTGCGCCGAGGCGCCAGCGCTCTGCCTCCGTTGTGGAGGAGTCACTGGCAGTCGCCACCAGGTTTAGCACTTCCATCAAATCAGTTGCACGGGTAAGCGCTGCCTTCATCCAACTGCCACCATCACCGCTATAGCCTCGACATCGATCCGCTCGTTGCGGATCGCCTCGACGTACTTGCGGCGCGCGTGGATCTCTGCCTCCAAGGCTCTACGCTCAGGTGCACCGGCCTGCTCGCATTGCCAGGCGAGATAGCCGAGCTCAGGTGCCAACTCGCTCGCAAACTGCCGCGCTGCCTCCTCGGGAATGCCTTCGCGTTGAGTCCGGATCAGGTCAATGCCAATCGGGATGCCTTCCTCAACCGACGCCCATAGTTCGGTGAGATCAATCGCCTTACCAAGCGTGTTGGGCGGCACCTTCTGCATCTTCACCTTGATGTTCTCGGGACTTCGGAACTGGGCGAGAACTTCAGCGCTCTGCAGAGGCCGCGCCGCCGGCTCCTCGCCTGGAAACAGCTCGACCATTGTCGTCCAGACCTCTGGTGCCAGATACCGGTGAGCTCTTAACCGTAGTCCGGGTGAGGCGTCAACCCCGCGCAGCAGCGCCGAGTCTAAATGGCAGTGGCCAACGAACAGCATGAATTTTCGGCCCCTTGCTCGGGGACCTAGTTCCGCAGTCAGGACGGTCGCTCGCCCTTCTCCGGATGCTTCAATGTCGCCCATGAGGGCGTTGATCAAGGAGTGGCCTGGCGCGAGGAACTGCAGAGAATCGTCGGCGAGCGCCGCCTCACGACCAAACGTGCCCGTCAGGAAGCCGTTCGATCGCAGCCCGTGAACTGGCCGCGCGAGAGCATCTTCTTGCCAGCTGAACTCCCATGAGCCATCCGGGCGATGGGTCGTCCTAATGCCAATCTCGCGAGCCCACTGTGCGAACTTCGCGACCTCAAAGCGCGACTCATCCGACTCCGCGACGATGTCCGCGACCTCCTGCGCGTCAGCAAGCTGGTAGCGCGATGCGTCGAGGGCGAGTTCAAAGGCCTCATCGACGTCGCGCAACTCTGCATTGACCTCCTCCGCAAGACGTGCCGCGACAGCGTCTACGCGATCCGCACCAGCGCAGATCGCGTTGCTAAGTTCCCGCTGCAGACGCGGAAGCGCATATTCTAGCCCGCCGACCGAGCGCGTGAACACCTTAAACACTTCCCGGTGGACAGCGACCAGCGACCCCTCGATCGGGAACGGTCCCTGCATGACAATCGAGAGAACCGGCCGGTGTTTTCCGCGGCCAACGCGATCTAGGCGACCGACTCTCTGCTCGAGCCGTGCGACTGACCAAGGCACATCGAAGTGGAGCACGGCGGTCGCATTCTGGAAGTTGCGCCCCTCGCCTCCAAGCTCGTCGGATACGAGCACTCGACAACCATCGTTCCGCTGAAACTTTAGGGATACCCTCGAGAGCTCCTCGTCCTCCATACCGTGTTCGAACTTAAGCACCGGAAAGTCTGGAAGCAACCGGTGGAGCGCAACGGCAAGCTCAACTACTACTTCGCGGTCCTGGGCGAAGACCAGCACCTGGTTTTCCGAAGAGTCCAGTAGATGTCGCTCAATCCAAAGGAGCGCATGGCGAGTGCGCTCAGTGACCTGGCCCTCCTGAGCCCACTCATGCACCAATCCAATGGCGACGTCGAGCCACGCCGACTCGTCTGGCAACATTGGCGTTGTCGCGACAACACGGTCGATCAACAACGCCTCTTCCACCGGGCCCGGGTCCGTGGACATCAGATCGAGCCAAGTCGAACTAGTAGCGGAGGCAACGCCGCGGTCGATCACCCCCCGCCGACTCTCGAGGAACCTCCCGAAGACTGACGGCGTCGTCAGGGACATTCGCAAGTATAGCCCTCGCAGCAGCCATTGCTGCTCGGCGAGGGAATCAGCTGTCGCGAGTTCGTCGAGGTGATTGGCAAGCACCGCCTCGGCTGTGGTTCCCTCAAATTCGAGGACCTCCACCTGTCGGTCTGACCAGTGCTGGTGGGAGCTAGCGATGGTGCTGCGCCGAGTTCGGATGATACGGTGGTCGAGACGATGGAACTCCTGGACGTAGGCGATGAGACGATCCGCCGCCCCGACGTCACCACTTGCGAGTTCGCCAACGAACCGATGAACACTTGGGTCACCCGGGACTAGGTCTTGCCACTGCTCCGCGAGATAGGCAAGATCCTCTGCGTCGAGTTCTTCACCAGAACGCTCCGCCGCCTCGAGCGCCTTGCGGGTAAAGCTTAGTCGGTCCCAGACATCTCGCTGTGCGTCGAGTCTGCGCGTGAGCGCCTCGAGATCAGTCGGCGCATAGACGTCCGGTGCAACAAGCGCCAGCAGTCCTGCAAGACTTGTGAGCTCCCGCTTCGATGGGGTTGCAGAGAGCGCTAACACCGCATGAGTACGTTTGGCTAGCTGGAAAAGCACATCGAAGAGAATGCTCCCCGGCGGGAACTGGTGCGCCTCGTCCACGACTAGTAGGTCCCAGTCGGAGGTGATGAGCGCCTCGGTAGCCTGAGGGGCGGTCTGGAGGGCAGTGGTAGTCGTCACAAGGCGCGGTCCGCGCAGCGCCGAGCGTGCGGCCTTCGGCGTCAAGCCGGTGAGTGTCGCGCTATCGACGTAGCGGTAGGCAAGGGCACCAAATCGTAAGTAGAGTTCCGTCTGCCACTGACGGGCCATCGAGCCAGGTGTTATGACGAGGACCCGCAGGTCCGGCTTTTCTGCCATCAGGCTCTGGATAACAAGCCCCGCCTCGATAGTTTTACCGAGGCCAACCTCATCAGCGAGCACGAAGCGTGGGGTGCGGTCCCAGAGAACGCGTCGCGCCGCGTAGAGTTGGTGTCCCATCGGGCGGATGCGCGCACCTAGGAAAGCAGGTATGCCACCCGAGTCCTGTAACCAACGCGACTGGCACGAACGCAGAGTCCAGCGGCGCACAAATCGCGCTGGACCACGCCAGCTTAGGGTCTTGAACTGGTCGAGCGGATCGAGCGAACTCGGCGGCAACGGGTGTAGGTCAGCTTCGGAGGCGGTGACCGCCTCCCAGTTGTCGTCCACTACGGTGGCAACTCGATATACCCACAGTCCCTCTTCGGGCGCCTCCTCGGTCCCGATAATCACACCGTGAAAGGACTCCGAGCTACCATTGATGTGGATCGCGACTGGTACATTGCCGAAAAGCATGTAGCGTTCAATCGTCAGATTCCGCGTATTGAAGATACGCCGGGTCCCTTCCCACAGAAGGCTGACCTCGATATTGCCTGCGGAGTACGCAACAACCCTACCGGGACCGAGTTCGGGGTTATCTCTGGTCCGAATTAGTGAGCCAATATGCGGTCGCAGAGTCACCTCAATTGACGCCTGGATGGGTTCAACGTTGTCGCGTCCCCAACGTTAGGTTTTTCGAGCACAACTGCTCGATTGAGCAAGCCGAGCGCCCCCCAGGGGATCCCAAAGCTCTGGCCAAACATCAAATTTCTCCTAACCCGACGCAGACCGACTGCATGCGGATGGGACAAAAGTTCTGTCGATCGCGGTCGCCTAGCCGATCCCCAACACCTTATGCATCTGTAGGCTGAGGCGCCATTTTGGATGAGCTAAACAATACTCTATAGACAACTTGCAGTTCTCGGAACAATTTGGACCATCCATCGGCTGGATATAGAAATTGTCGAACGCCAGGTCGCACACCTCTGCCGGGTCGAAGCCTCGTTGGGGATACACGAACTTAATCTCATCGCCTCGATGGACGACTAGTGGTGCTCCAGCCTTTGGACTTACGCAGACCCAATCAACGAACTCCGGTATAGGTTTGGTTCCATTGGTTTCGATCGCAACCGTAAACCCTCTCTGCCGCACTTCGGCGACTAGACTCCCGTCTAATTGAAGCAGTGGTTCCCCGCCGGTGAACACGACGAACCGATTGTTTCTAGTGGAGTTGGGCCACTGCCTTTCTATCGCGTCCGCAAGGGGGACAGGGCCATCAAATCTTCCACCGTTGATTCCGTCCGTCCCGATAAAGTCGGTATCACAGAACTGACAAACCGCGCGCTGGCGGTGGATTTCTCGGCCGCTCCAGAGATTGCACCCGGTGAAACGGCAAAACACCGCAGCTCGACCAGCGTTCGCCCCTTCCCCTTGGAGCGTATAAAAGATCTCTTTGACTGAGTACATGGTTCGCGCTACGCAGGCAACGCGAGACGATCGACACCCCAGCTGATCGATGCTCCACGATAAGGTGATTCGAACAGATCGATTCGATCGAGCTGTGGAATGCTATTGCTCGCTTGTTGGCGAGCCCATTCCAGTATCGACGCAGGATCAGTGTCCTTTAGCGAAGAAATTTCGTGCAGCGCGTGATGATCCAGCCGTTCGAACACCGGCCTGAACGCGGTCTTCACGTCCCCGTAATCGACCGTCCACCCCATCACCTCGTCCAGTTCCGACGAGAGATGAAGCCGGATGAGATAGCTGTGGCCATGCAAGGAGTTGTAGTCGTAGGAGGCGTTACGAATGCGTGCTACCGCACTTTCGAAGGTTTGTTCTTTCCAGATTCGATACTTCGTACCGTCAAAGTGACAACCGGCTGTGCGCGTCTCAAACACACTTACCCAGGACAGTGAAGGCACATCTGCGATCAACACTCGCCAGATCCATCTGGCAATCATTTCACTGGTCGGATTCTCTAGTCCCGCGACTTCATTGAGACAGGCACGGTTGAGACGCTGGTGCAGCGGATGCCACGCGGCTTCTAGGGTTTCGAACTGAACGCCCATATCCATGGAACTCACGTTTTGACGCACATGGAGCACCACCTCGAAGCCGTGCCCATGCATTCGTCCGCACGGGTGCCCCTCGTGCACATTCGGAAGTCGGTGTGCAGCCTCAAACCTGAACCTTTTCCAGATGTGCGCCGTATCTTCCACGTCTAGGTCGACGCCTTGGCCCCGAGTGCTCTGTATTCCGACAAGGTCGAGTTCAGTTAGTGACAGCCCGCGACGAACATACCTCGCCAGATTCTCGTCCGTGGGCACATCAACGACCTCATTGAGGAGGCGATAGTTCAGTGGCTCCACCACCTTATGGACCATTTCGCCCAACTGATCGAGACGGTCACCTTCCCCGACTAAGCTGTCGGCGTTTCGTGCCCGTACCTTTGCCAAGAAACTGTGTCCGTGGAGCCGTGCCGAGGGATGTCCTTCCGGCAATATCGAAACCTGCCTCGCAGCCTCAAAGGGTGCAAAGGCGATATAGAAGAGTCGTTCTGTCATCATCGACTCCCTCCTTGGAACCGTGCCAAAAGAGGATCTTGAAGACCCGCTTCAGCAAAACCCTTCGCTCTAAGGAGGCAGGAGTCGCACTGGGAGCAAGGCTCCCCTGCTTCGCTAGGATCGTAGCAGCTGCTGGTAAGTGCATAGTCGACGCCTAGTTCTGTGCCTCGATGAATGATTGCTGCCTTCGATAGATGGATCAGCGGCGTGTGAATCTCGATACGCGTAGCGCCCTCGACAGCACTTTTGATAGCTAAATTCGCCATGGCCTGGTAGGCATCGATGTACTCCGAGCGGCAATCGGGATAGCCGCTGTAATCGAGCGCATTCACACCAATAAAGATGTGTCCGGTTTCCAGGACCTCAGCCCATGCCAAGGCATACGAAAGAAAGACTGTGTTTCGCGCCGGCACGTAAGTGACGGGGATGCCGTGCGCGATCTCCGCGTCAGAGCGCTTCTTGGGGACTTCAATCTCATCGGTTAAAGCCGATCGTCCGATCGCACGGAGGTCCAACTGAATCACCTTATGATGTACAGCGCCCAAACCGGAAGCCACATCGTGGGCCGCCCTCAGTTCAACTCGATGCCGCTGTCCGTAGTCAAAGGACAATGCATGAATTTCATACCCTTCGACTCTCGCGATGGCCAATGCAGTAGACGAATCCAATCCGCCACTCAGCAAAACTACCGCCCTTTTCACGTTTCTCCTCCCGTTACTAATGACAACGGCGCCGTTTTTTGACGTTGTGCCTGTCTCAACGCCCGTACCAAGTATTGGCTGAGTTCCATGTAGTCGCGGGGCACAAATTGAAGCGAGTTCCAGGGGCGGACATTGTCCTGCCCAAACACCCAGGTCCCAGCGGTCCACCGCACCTTCTCTGTGAGCGGCTGCATCCCTTTAGCGAACTGAGCTTGCTTCATTGCACCTTCGGTGGCGCACAGATGTTCCATGACATAGCCCATAGCGACAATGCCGGTCCCATGCACAAGACGTGACGTTCTAGGTATACGGCCGATCCACGCATCGGCAAACACCTGTTGGACGGCGGAGAAGAACTCACTTAGCAGGCGAAACGCCTCAGTCTCGCCATCCTCTCGCTCGAAACATCGTCGTAATACACCATCCGCTAAGGAACTCATTATGAGTTTTTGCATCACCGTGTCTTGGATAGCGCCCGTGGGATTGGTGTGCTGCTTGATCTGACCCTTGAGTGACGACTCCTCGTCGTAGTTGAGACGTTCAATGAGAGAAGCTGCCCTGGATCGAGACGACAACCGGTGCGGTAGACCATCCACGGTCGGCAACAATTCGTAGATCAGTGCTTTCGGTAGCGGCTTGGTGTTGTTTATGAGAATGAACTGCTTGCGCAGTTCATCAGGATCCTCAACCAGCATGCCCGTAACGAAAACTTGAAAATCCGACTGGGGGATCTGCGCCAACGCTGATAACCGCTGCTGTCCGTCCACGACTAACCCCGGGGGATCTGCGGGGTCCGCACTAATGCTGATGGTCCCTGCTTGCCCCGCTTTCGCTACCAGATCGACTCCTTGGAGGAAAGCCACTACCACTGAGTTTGGGAGTACAGCATCATCGCGTTGGAGGTATTCACGAATCTCCTTGATATGGTTCGCAACCTGTGGTCGCTGGAACCCTTTGAGTTCGCCGTGCGCACCTCTCCCGATACGATCAATCGCCGCAAAGCTCAACACGTCCTTCGCAGGCGCGCAGAACACGAACACACGCTTATCTTTGCCTTGCTCTGCGAATAGCGCGGGAAACGTGAATGTATTCATCGGCTCGCTCCTGACAGGCTCTGCACGTAGTTGTGGAACACGCCCATGTTATGCATGCCGCGCCGCTTGTTTCGGTTGCTGCCGCGGAAGATCATCACCTCAATAGCGCATTGGCTACACACGACACACGTGCAGCGCTGCCAAGGCTTTTCACTTAGTGTCACCTTATAGACGGCGCGCAGCTTTTCGAGTTTTTGTTCGAGGCGCGAACCGGTAAGGATCCTTGATTCGAGCAGGTAGCGAGAGTAGGCCATCACGTGATCCAGAGTTTCTTCGAGTCCGGCCTGTCCAACGTCATACGCGCGCAACGAAGACAGCGCGTCCGCTTCCGCTGCGATGAGCGCTTCATGGGATACTTCGCCACGCTTGACGCGGTTCTGTAGTGTCACGTTCTCGTGCGCCTGGGGTACCCGGATCGCCGTGTAGTGGCTAAGCCCGAAACCCTCTCCCGTGGTCCAATAGTTTCGAGTGTTGTCCTTGAACGCCCGTAGCAGAGGTGAGGTGGAATCGAAGCTTGCTACCCGATACTGCTTCAGTTCACCGATGTGCTCAGCCTTGGCAAATCCGAGCAAATGGATACGTGCGTCCCGCTCGATAGCAATGGCTCCGTGGACCGCGGCAACCGCTTCCCGAATCGCAGGCATCTTGAGCGGCACTAATCCCCCAATTGCAAGGTAGCGAAAGCCCATCTTCAATAGCGAGCGCGCAGCTGATGCCATACTTTCAGCTGACCACCCTTGTACGACTCCGATGGGTGTAAACGAGGCGCTCTGTCGACGATGCTCAGCGATAAACGCGTCCGCGAGGTCGAGCGTGATCTCATAACGACGCTTGGCTTCCTCAGAGCCTGCTGAATCATCACCGTACTCGAAGACAATGTGGTCAATCGAACACCCGTGCGTGAAACCCGAGTACTGGTAAAACTCCACCATTTCGCTTGGCGAATATGGCGGACTGTCCAACTGGTGGTAGGTGAACGCACCACAGTCGCCAAAGAGGAGGAAATCATCGAAGCGTGCATCAGAGAGTCGCAGAAACTCCCTAGCGCCGTCTCGCATAAATCGCATGGTCTGGCTTTCGGTGTATTTTCCGGAGGCGCTGGCGCCTCCCATGAGGGCCCGAGTGACTAGCAGTCCGTCATAGGGTGGAGCGGGAAAGAGTTCGTGGGCAAACACATCGTCCCAGTAGGGACGTCGCCGCGGCGCAAACTCATCGCGCAGGAAGTCGAAGCGTGGGTCGACGTAATCAAGGCTATCTGCGTAGATAAACTTCACGCCACCCTTTCCTGGGAGGCGGCATAGTCCAGGCGCAGTAGCTGTTCCGAAAGCGCCTTTACGTGGCGCGGCACGTTCTGAATCTCGCGCCAGCCTAGGCCCAGGTCATCCCACGTGCCCTCAGTCCAGCAACACTGAGCGGCGATACTCTGTAATGCACTGCGTATAGCCTTCTGTGGATTGCGCGAGGTCATCGCGCGCGACACCACCCGGTCCATGAGCACGCCCATAGCCTTGATGCCCGCTCCATGCATTAGGCGACTCTTGGCCGGTGTGCGTCCCCACGCCTCGGGAAACACGGTCTTTACTTCGTTCCAGAACAGAACCAAGATTTTGTACATGCTTTCGACATCAGACGGTTCCGTGCCAAGTCCCTTGAACTGGGACAACGCCCCTAGCGGATTGCCAAGCGACCGGCTGATCATATCCATCACTGAAGTGTCCGAAATGACTGCTTCTTTGTCGCCACTGGTTGATGCCCGCTTGATGAAGCCATAGAAAGGCGAGTCGGGGTCGCGATTTAGCAAGTTGCATAGTTCGCTCGGAATTCGCCGAATGGCCAGATCTCTGGGAAGTCGTCGATCCACCTCAGGTAGTAGCTCATTGATTAGCTGGGAGGGCAGCGGCTTCGCCTTATTCACGAGGATGAACTGCTCCCGCTGCGTTTCCAGGTCCTCTGCCACAAACGCGATGACTGGCACTGGCAACGATTGATTGGTGCTTTTCGATAGCGCCAATGATCGCTGCTGACCATCTACAATCCATGCGACGCGATCTCCCGGTTTTCGAACAGGAATGGAGAGTGTTCCAATCTCACCGACTTCCAAAGCGCCCTCAGGCGCTCGCCCTCTTGCTTGCTTAAACTCAATCTCCGGCGCAAGCGCCAGGATGATGGCATTGGGGAATAGGACATTTCCCTGATTCAGGTACTCTACGATCGCCTTGACGTGATTCTTAATTTCCTTGCGTTGAAATCCCTGCAGTTCTTCCTTGTGGTCCCGATGAATGCGACTAATGTCTGCAATCTCAGAGACCTTGGCTCCCGGAATAAAGAACGAGTACAACTCCAGCCCATCTCCCTGCCTAGTTCGTAATGCTCGGACACGTATGTATCCACTCATTTGTTGCCTCCCGCTCGATCGCCACTTCTTTGAATAGGTTTTTGAATCTCGTCTGCTCGCAGGCAACTCCCAAGTTATCGCGGAAGTAACGGAGCATGATCGAACTACGCCCCTCCACAGCGTCCCAGGAGTTCCTGATCTGAGATTTAACTTCATCGTCTGAAAGCTTTTGCCGACGGCGCTTCTGTGGTCTTCGCCAAGCGCGAACTAATTCGCGCACGCGACGCGCGTGTTCGTCTGCGGAGTTCATTGGGGCCTCTGCGATCACATGCTCAATGAGGTAACGACCAGCACGTTGCGAAAAATCTGCTTTCGTCCCCGGAATCGGACTGTCGGGACCGTCCAATCTCTCATCGAATGGCATAACGTACTTCTGGAGTGAGTGTGCCACCTTTGATGGCGCCACACCGACGATGCGCAGTCGTTCGCGATTGCGGTGTTCCAGCAAATTCAGTTCGCGTTCTATCATCAAATAGTAGGTATGCGGAACCGCCACAATGACGACCGAACCGCTATCCTTGAAGGCCTGCTTAACATCGCCCACCGAGCAAGGTGAATCCCTGAGGCCAGTCCACCAGTCGGTGAGGTTGAACCCAGCTACCTTTGCCGCGATGTTGTCCCTTCCCTTTCCCGCTACGGTCAAGGCGTAAGAAGGAATTATGTCGGTTGAACGAATCAGCCCGAGCCCCGCTGACACAACATAAAGCGCGCTCTTCTCTCCCGCTGCGGTCAGTGCTTCCGCGAAACCTCGGCCGCAGTAAGTTCGACTTGCAAGGCGCCCCGGCACGGGTGTTGCGGAGGTCACGGACTCCAGTTGTCCCATCCAGGCACCAAGGACCGCCTCTTGAGTGCCATTAGGCAAATCACATGCGTTTAGCCGCGGGTGCGCCGGGACCCGCTTGCGGGCCGTGCAGGCAGTAATGAGGCTGAAGTCGTAGAGTCTCGATGGCATTTTTTGTTCCATGACATTCGAGACATATCCTAATTAAATGCATCACCATTGCAACACGGTGTTTGCATTTAATGTATTCGCCGGTCGTTGAAGGAGCAACACTAACACCGCGGGGAGTCGAAAAGCGCCCTTTGGAACAGCCGACACGGGATCTTGAGTCCTGGGATTCCTTCGTGGATCATGGCCGCCGAAGCAATCTCCTATCCGCGTCCGCAAGGACGGCGAGAATTGCGACATAGACAATTGCTGCCTTCCTTTCAAACCTACCACTCGATGCTCGATGCTCGATGCTCGATGCTCGATGCTCGATGCTCGCACGCGCTTTCGCTCCTACAATTGCAGTGGATTCGTTCAGGGGTCTAGCTTGTTCTTCCTAGAGGGCGGTCAATCTGGCCAGTGTGCGTTCGTAGACGTATACCACCTCGAGGCTTCCCGAATCTGTAGGCTGAAATGCTTGTAGGCCTTGGATTCGCATTCCCATCTGGGTGGGGAACTGACACGACATGCCACAGACTGTGTGAAAACTCCGGTATAATCAGCCATCCCAGAGCAGGGGCTTCGGATGAGCGGATTCATCGAAGGTCAGTGCCGGAGCCAGGTCACGCTCTTCCCCGAAAGCCTTGATGAATACGTCGCCGAAGACAACGATGTTCGCGCGATCGACGTGTTCGTCGACGAGCGTAATCTCTCGAAGATCGGATTCCGTATCGAGCCTAACGCGACCGGCCGCCCCGCCTATCACCCTCGCACTATGTTGAAGCTGTACGTCTACGGCTACCTGAATCGCGTGCAGTCGTCGCGCCGGTTGGAGCGGGAAGCCCAGCGAAATATCGAGCTGATGTGGCTCACAGGTCGACTGGCGCCCGACTTCAAGACCATCGCGGACTTCCGCAAGAACAACGGCGAAGCGATCCGTGCGGTCTGCAGGGAGTTCGTCGTTCTCTGCCGAAAGCTTGGGCTGCTCGTCGACACGGCCGTAGCGATCGACGGGAGCAAGTTCAAGGGCGTGAACAACCGTAACCGCAACTTCACCAAGGCGAAGCTCAAGGGGCGTCTTCGTCAGATCGACGAGAGCATCGAACGCTACCTGGGTGAGATCGCGAGCGAAGATCGACGTGAGCCCAAGGCGAGCAAGGGCAAAGTGCAGCGGCTTACGGGCAAGATCGAAGCCCTGAAAAAGGAAATGGTTCAGCTGAAGGAGATGGAGGATCAGGTGCTGTCAGCTCCGGATCAGCAGATCTCGCTGACGGACCCCGACGCCCGCGCGATGACCAGTGCGGGCAGAGGGAAGCTCGTGGTCGGCTACAACGTGCAGGCCGCGGTCGACACGAAGAACCATCTGATCGTCGCTCATGAAGTTACCAACGATGGCCTCGACTACGGCCAGCTCGCCAGCATGGCCAAGCAGGCGAAGGAAGCGCTCGGTGCAGAAACGCTGGAGGTCGTAGCCGACCGCGGATACTACGACGGGAGCGAGGTTCTCGCCTGCGAAAAGGCTGGCGTCACGGCCTATCTGCCGAAGCCGCAGAGATCGGGTAACCAGGCAAAGGGCCTCTTTGGCAGGCGCGACTTCGTGTACGACCCGGAGAAGGACGAGTACCGCTGCCCAGCTGGCGAAGCTGCGACCTATCGCTTCTCGAGAGAAGAGAACGGAAAGATGATGCGGCGCTACTGGAGTTCGGCGTGTACGACTTGTTCGATCAAAGACAAGTGCACGACTGGTGTGCAGCGCCGGATCAGTCGTTGGGAGCACGAGGCCGTGTTGGAAGCGCTTGAGCAGCGCCTCGACAACGAACCCGAGCGTATGCGTATGCGCCGACAGACGGTTGAGCATCCCTTCGGCACGCTGAAGGCATGGATGGGCGTTAACCCACTACTCACGCGCACGTTGCCCAAGGTCAGTACCGAGGTAAGCCTGAGCGTGCTCGCCTACAACTTCAGAAGGTTGCTAACCATCATCGGAACGCAGCAACTGATAGCAGCAATACGGGCCTGAACTGGAGATCTCGTCTCGACTGCGTGCGATGAGATAGCCAGAAGTTGATCGCTTCATCAACTGCACCTGGGGCCCTGCATCGGAACCGGCGGCGACGCTGAGTTTTTACACGGTCTGTGGCAACTTGTGACATCCAACCATTAGCTCCGACGAATGCCTATGTCGTCATGGCCGTTGGTAGCGCTGGTTAATTCGGAGCGATAACAGGAGTCCTCAGACCGTCAGCATGCCCAATGGGTGCGTGCTCGGTGTCCGCGCGCGCCACGGCCGCCTGGACGTTCTGGTGGACAACGCCGGCATTGGCATCGCGTCGAGCATCGCGGAGCTGTCGCTGGCTGACTGGCACCGTCAGCAGGCATCAATCTCGACGGCGTGTTCCTCGGCATAAGGCACGCCATTCCGCTGGTGCACGAGGGTGGCGGTGGCTCCATCATCAACATGTCGTCGCTGGCGGGCCTGAAAGGCAGCGCCCGGCTCGCCGCCTGCAACGCCACCAAGGGCGGCGTGCGCCTGCTCACCAAGGGCGTGGCGCTGGAATGCGCGCAGGAACGCTGGAACATCCGCGTGAACTCGGTGCACCCCGGCGTCATCGTCACGCCCATCTGGACCAAGGCGGGAGGGGAGGCCCTGCAGCCGGGCAGCAACAGCCCCACCATCGACCCGCACGAGCTGGCCGAGACGGCGGTGCCTACCGGGGTGCTCGGCAAGCCGCGGGACATCGCCAACGCGTGCTGTTCCTGGCCAGCGACGAGTCCGCCTACATCACCGGCACTGAGCTGGTGATCGACGCGGGGCTATCGCCCTGAGGCGCCTGTCGTGAATTCGCCCACCGTGTGGTCAAATGCTGACTGCGTAGTTGTCCACAGTTTCACGAAGCGCCTTCTCCGCCCAACCCGACTCCGCTAGGATGAGGGTCAACTCCAAACGCCAGAGGCGACGTCCATGGCCAGAAATTTCATGGCGTATCCGGAACTGCGGCACCCGTTCGACGAAACGCCCATCCACGCACAGGGGCAGGCGACGGTTCTGTACCGGGGCCATACGATCCGCCTCGACCAAACGGGTCCTGGAGACGGGCTGCTCATCCGGCCGGAAGATCTCAGCCGGGTGAACGGCTTCGAGTTGAAGCCGGAAGGCGCGTGCTATCAGGACATGTGCATCCCGATGAACGGTCGGCTGCTCGTCGAGCGGGACGGCCGGCAATGGTTCGATCTGACCGCCTTTGCCGATCTCCTCGAACAGCCCTACA
Organism: Lentisphaeria bacterium; assembly: GCA_041690595.1. GTDB lineage: Bacteria > Verrucomicrobiota > Lentisphaeria > JABSQK01 > JAWLHB01 > JAWLHB01. Next base: position 3,849 of record JAWLHB010000059.1, on the reverse strand, counting down.
TAGCGGACGAGGAAGCCCGGGTCTGGAGCTTCGCCGAGATACCCGCCAAGCGCGAAAGCATGATGGTCGACGCCATGGCGCCGGACTTCGAGGTGCCGGACCGTCAGGGCAACGTCATCCAGATGGCGGACTTCGCCGGCAAGAAAGCCCTGATCGTCACTTGGTCCTCGTGGTGAGGATGCCAATTTGACGTGCCCGTGTGGCAACGTATCTACGAAGACATCAACGATCCGAATTTCGTCATCATCTCGGTGGCGGAGGATACCGGCGGCGAGGCGGTCGCGGGGCCGATCTTCGATGCCGCCAGTCCCACCTACGTCCAGATCGTCGACGAGAACCATCTCATCAGCAGTGCCTTCCACTTCGTGAACGTGCCGTCGGCGGCCTGGGTGGACGAGACGGGCAGAATCGTTCGCATCGACGAAGGCGCCTATGCGAAGAGCCACGAGCTCGGCGAAGGCAAGCAGAAGATCCGGTTCGGCACCGACGTCTATGCGCCGGCCGTCAAGGACTGGGCCGCCAAGGGCGCGGCGAGCAAGTACGTGCAGTCGGCCGCCGCGGTCACCGGCAACATCCGCGAGTTCAGCGTCGATCAGCAGAAAGCCGATGCGGCGTTTCGGCTCGCCAACCTGTTCCGAAGCCACGGCCGCAGAGACAACGCCGAGCACTACTGGAACCTGGCGCAGTCGCTGAATCCGGAGAGCATTAATTTCTTCCGCCAGAACCTCACCTTGTCGGAAGAGGGATCGGCCGGCGAGACGTTCCGGGAGCTGAGGCGGGAGTACGAGGCGCAGGGGAAGGATTACTATCGGCCTCTGGACCTGGATTAGCGCACCGACGCGTGGAACCAGTGCGAGGGGCGGTTCTCAGCTCACGCCGGGAGCGCGCTGGGCTTTCCGTGACGCTCGCGCTATGTCGGCACGTGCGCAAGTCCGAGCTCACCAGCGAGCGCACTGAGCCGCTTGTCCCGAGTCCAAAGCTTCGTGCCGCCGCTCAGCGTGACAGCGGCGAGCAGATGCGCGTCGACATAGCCGATACCCCGGCCCATGAGGGACTGCTGCTCGATGAAGAACAACACCTCGTCATCGCTGGCGAGGCTGCTTCGGGGCAGGTCTCGTAGCAGCGAAAGCACAGTCGCGCGTCGCTTCAGATTGCCGCACGCCAGCTCGCCGATCACGAAGGGGTGAGTGAGCACCTGAGCGTCGGTCAGAGCGCGGACCAGGCGAGCATCGCTGCGCCGCAGGTGGTCCACCCAGACCGACGTGTCCACGAGGATCATGCCGGGTCGGTGCGACGCCTCGGCACGGGGCGAAGGTCGGGGTCGGATCCTCCAAGCTTGGCCAGGCGCCGGGCGCTCTCGCGCTCGATGAGCGCGCGCAACCCCTCACGCACCAGGGCAGCTTTCTCCTGGATACCGGTCATCCGCTGGGCTTGGTCGAGCAGATCCTCGTCGATGTTGAGGGTGGTCCGCATGGCGGTCGTGCCTCGCTGGGTGGGCGTAGAATCGTACATCATTTGATGCCTGTAAGCGTGGCCTGGCCAGCACCCGTCGCGGAGGATTCGCGAGTTTATCCGGTGAAGCTAATTTTCCTAAGGTCCCTATAATCGCCATCACGATGGACACACTGGGGGCCATTGCCTCCAGATGCCGCTCAGGAAGGAACGCCATGGCAGATCTCAAGCTCGGCCTGCAACTCGGGTACTGGGGCGCCGCGCCCAACCCGAACATGATACCGATGGCTCAGGAGGCGGAACGGCTCGGCTACGACGCAGTCTTCACCGCCGAAGCCTGGGGCTCGGACGTGTTCACGCCGCTGGCGTGGATCGGGGCGCACACCGAACGGATCCGCCTCGGCACCGGCATCGCGCAGCTCTCCGCCCGTGCGCCGACCGCCACCGCCATGGCCGCACTGACCCTCGACCATCTGTCCAAGGGGCGGGTCATTCTCGGCCTCTGCGTGTCCGGTCCCCAGGTCGTGGAGGGCTGGTACGGTCGGCCCTTCGGTAAGCCCCTGGCGCGCACCCGTGAGTACGTCGACATCATCAGACAGGTGCTGCGCCGCGAGGCGCCGGTGACCAGCGCCGGCGAGCACTATCCGCTGCCTTACACCGGCGAAGGATCGTGGGGCCTGGGCAAGCCGCTCAAGTCCATCACCCATCCGTTGCGGCCGGATCTGCCAATCTTCCTCGGCGCAGAGGGGCCGAAGAACGTGGCGATGACGGCGGAGATCGCCGACGGCTGGCTGCCCCTGTATTGCTCGCCCTACCGCCAGGAGGTGTACGCCGACCAGATCGCCCACGCCAAGTCCGGCTTCGAGATCATGCAGGGCGTGTCGGTGATCATCGACGACGACGTCGAGAGGGCGCTGATGCCGCTGAAGCACAACCTCGCGCTGTACATCGGCGGCATGGGTGCCAAGTCGCGCAACTTCCACAACGAGCTGATCCAGCGCATGGGGTTTCCGGAGGCCGCGAAAAAAATCCAGGATCTGTATCTTGCCGGCAAGAAGGACGAGGCCGCGGCGGCGGTTCCGACCGAGCTCGCCGATGAGATCTCGCTGGTGGGTCCGGTGGAGCGGATCAAGGATCGCCTGGCGGCCTGGCGGCCTGGCGGGACAGCCCGGTGACCTCGCTGCTGGTGTCGACACGCGATGTCGCCCAGCTTCGCACCTGCGCCGAGCTGGTGCTCGGTTAGCCTGCCACGCAACGCGAGGTCTACGAACATGAGCGATTCCCTTCAGCAACTCTGTGACGACGTGCGGGCCATCCTGCGTGAGCGGGACGACCACGACGGCCGGGAGCAGGTGCGGCGCAGGCTCGAGCAGGCGCTGCGCGACCCGACGTTCCGCGCCGAGCATCTCGCGGCAGACCAGCCGCCGGGCGTGCAGCAGATCCATGCCGATGCGGAGCTGGGCTTCTGCGTGCTCACCTACAACATGACGGCGCCGCGCAGCGCGCCGCCTCACGACCACGGCAGCTCCTGGGCCGTGTACGGTCAGGCGGTGGGTCACACCGACATGACGGTATGGTCCGCTGAGGACGGTGTTGCCACGCCCGTCCGGAGCTTCCGGCTCGAGCCCGGGCAGGCCGGGCTGTTCGATGTCGGCGACATCCACTCGATCGAATTCGCCGAGGGCGCCAGGTTCGTGCGGGTGACCGGCGCCGATCTCAGCAACCAGCCGCAGCGTACATTCGACCCGGAAGGCCCCCCGCCAAGCGACGCCCCCGTACAATGATCGCTTTTGAAGGAGTCCGCCCGTGTCCTTTGTCCACACCTTTGCCGGCAACCCGCTTGACCGAGGCGACGTGGAGCGGCGCGACCCCGCGTGGCTGGAGGCCGCAGCCCGCGCGCCCGAGACCCGCTATCTGCCCATGCACCAGCTCAATGTGCTGGTCGACGCCTTGGGCCCCGCGCCGCGCCTGGCTTGGCTGAAGTATGACGACATCCGCTGGCTCGAGGTGGACGTGCCTCCCGTGTTCCTGGGCCTCGATGAGCAGGGCGTGGCGTGCTTCGCCCAGGACATCTCCGCCATCCACGACCCCAACCACGAGCTCAATCTCTCCGCCGGGCTGTCGTTCCAGGAATCGCGCAGCGCGGCCATGGCGCTGCCGGGCGCGGAGACCGGCATCCTCGCGCAGGCGCGCGCGCAGATCGGCTGGCACCAGCGTCACCAGTTCTGCAGCGGGTGTGGCGAGCGCACCGAGCAGCGCCGGGGCGGCGTGGTTCGTACGTGCCCCGGCTGCGGCGCGGACCATTTTCCGCGCACCGACCCGGTGGCCATCATGCTGATCGTCGATGGCGATCGGTGTCTGCTCGGTCAGAGCAGGGGGCCGCTGGTGCGCATCGGC
>JAWLHB010000058.1:0-44328 GCA_041690595.1 Lentisphaeria bacterium | reverse complement strand
ATCATGAAGCCTCAACGATCCTGGCATACCCCAGAGAGCCAGTAGTGACGAAAAATGAAACACTCAGCCTCAAAATCATCGAAAAGTGCTGAAGTTGGGCTAGTAGTGGGACTTGATGCCACTGGCGCGTCCCCGCGTCTCCGCGTCTCACTCGCTGCGCATCGTCTTCACGCGCGCGATGATCTGGTCTTCCCAGTTGCCATCCTCGGCGGTGGGGACGCGGCCCGTCGCGTCCATCGCCGCGAGGACGCGGCGCATGCCTTCCGCCAGGGAGAGGCGCGGCTGGAACTCCGGCACATCGCGGTAGAGACGTTCGCAACTGTAGTAGCAGTTGTGCGAGAAGATCGAGGTGCAGATATCGTGCGCCGGCACCTTCAGCAGCTCCAGATCGCGAGTGCTGATGCCGACCAACTCCACCTCCTGGCCGATCACCTCCATCGCTGTCTTATGCCAGCCCTCCCACGTGGTGAAACCGCGCCGCACCAGATTGTAGCTCCGGCCGATGCAGCATTCCCGGCCGAACATGTGCGCAAAGCCGATCGCCGCGTCGTCCACATGCAGGAACTGGTGAATCGCGTGTCCATCCCCGCAGATGAGGATCGGCTTGCCCTGCCGCACCCGATCGATCCAGCTGAATTCCCAGGCGATCTGCCGCAGCAGCCCCATCTTCGGCCCGTACGTCGTCGACGGCTTCACGATCGTCACTGGAAAACCCTCCCCATGATAGGCCGCCATGAAGACCGCATCCGCCGCCACCTTGTTGCGCCCATAGTCCGAGATGGGCCGCAGCGGATGCTCCTCGCTCACCGGCAGCCAGTCATAGTCGACCCCGTAGGTGCAGACCGTCGAGACCTGGATGAAATGCGCGACGCCACTGAAGGCGCGCAGATCGCTCAGCGCGTCCTCGCGAGTGTAGCAGATCATGTCGATGGCGGCATCGAAGCGCTCCTGCTGCATCAGCCGCTCGAAGACGTCACGATCCTTGCGGTCGCCCGTCAGCAGCCGCGCCCCTTCTGGAGGCGCCCCGCTGGTACCACGATTGAAGCACGTCACCTCGTGCCCCATCTCCAGCAGCAACACCGTCAAGCTCCGGCTGATATTTCCCGTGCCACCGACAAGACAAATACGCATCCTCATTCTCCATTTGGGGGGTATAGGGTCGCGAACTCTCGACTCAATCGGGCCAGCGGAAGCTGCGATCGTCGATCGAATCCTTGCCAAAATTGCAGTAGGTCGTCGAGTTCAGCGCGCGATGAACCGTCTCCCACAGCTCATCACCGCGGACAGATTCCTCGAAGATGCGCACAGCCGGATCGCGATCCGAGATGTTCAGGCGATAGGGGCCGGGGATCTTGTAGGGCGCAATCTCCTTACGCTGCTTCACCGCCTCCTCGACCACTTTGAAGATCAGCTCGCATGAGTCGATCGGGCTCAAGCTGCGGGCATTCTGCGCCGCGATACCGTACTTGACCACCGCCGTACGCACCCCCCGCACCTTCTCCGCCACCTCCGCGCAGATCTTGTCATCGCCACTGACGCAGACCAGAGGCACGTCATGGGTGCCGGCCAGCGCCGCCGCCATCGTCGTCTCGCTCAACTTCAGGTCGTCGTTCACATGCCACATCGAGTGGGGGCAGACGGCCTTCGGCGTTCCCGCCATCGCGTGCTGCCCGATGCAGACCAGCGCATCCACCGTCCCGTCGAAGCATGGGAGCCACGCGTCGAAATAGCCGCCGCGACCGTTGATGATCTGGCAGCGCCGCGGCAGCGACTCGAACTGAATATTGTAGCAGCAACCATGCAGGTCGTTGATCCAGACTTCATCGGCGCCGGCCGCCAAGGCACCTTCGGCCGCGCTCTTCACCTCCGCCGTCAGCAGCGCATTCATCCGGCGAAGATGCTCCGCGTTCTGCAGCGACTTCGAGTTGCTCCCATAAAAGACCCAGCCCGCCACGCCCTCGATATCCGTGTGTATGTAGACCTTCATCCTATTCCTCAGTTAAGTCGGTGTGAAAAAAAAACGGCATTCCCCATAGTCTACTGCCTCCCCGCCGCGCTTGCCAAGGCAGCAGCCTCATTTACACCTGTAAACTCTCCAAAACATGGCGGGACCGGTTCCCAGCCTCCCCGCCCCCTCTCCAGGGAATGGCATCGATACTGCACGTATCACAAGCTGATCAACCATAACCCCCAACCATAGTGAGTATTAACATGAAGCGGCGCGTAGAGGCAGGCAGGATCACCGATCTTAAGGAAGGCGAAATGAAACAGGTGGAGATCGGCGACGATCACTTCCTGCTCGTGCGAATAGATGGCGACTATCACGCCTATACCGCCTACTGCACCCATTACGGCGCGCCACTCGCCAAAGGCTGCCTCTCCGCCGGCCGCATCGTCTGTCCATGGCACCATGCCGGATTCTGCGCCCGCTCCGGCAATCTCCGGAATCCTCCCGCACTCGACGCTCTGCCGGAGTACCCGGTCGAGATCGAGAACGACACCATCTATGTCCATCTGCCCGAGGAGCCCGCCCGCAAGCGCCTGCCCGGGATGACCCGTCATGATCCCACTCGCGACAGCCGCCTCTTTGCCATCGTTGGTGGGGGCGCCGCGGGCAGCACCGCCGTGGAAGCATTGCGCGAAGCAGGATTCCAGGGCCGCGTACTGCTCATCTCACGCGAGCAGAATCTTCCCTACGACCGCACTCTCCTCAGCAAAGCCTACATGGCCGAAGGCGAAGACAAGGATTACATGCCCCTGCGTAGCGACGCATTCTATCGCGACCTCGACATCGAGCTCATTCTCGAGCGCAGCGTCAACCACCTCGATGTCGATACCCGCACCATCCTCCTCGACAACAACCAGTCGATCACCTACGACAAGGCGCTTATCGCCACCGGCGGCTCCCCCCGCCGCCTCGATATCCCCGGCGCCGACCTCCAGAATATCTTCACCCTGCGCACGCCCGACGATGCCAACCGCATCATCGCCGCCGCCAGGCAGGCAAAGCGCGCCGTCATCATGGGCGCCAGCTTCATCGGCATGGAGTGCGCCTCCAGCCTCACGAAGCGCGGCGTCGAAATCACCGTCGTCGCTCCCGAAATGGTCCCCTTTGCCAGCGTGCTCGGCGAACCTTTGGGGAATCTCTACCGCAAGCTGCACGAAGAGAACGGCGTCACCTTCCGACTCGGCACCCAGGCCGAGCGCCTGCTTGGTGACGATGGCGTCTCCTCCGTGGTCCTCAACGATGGCAGCACGCTGCCTGCCGACTTCATCGTCCTCGGCGTCGGCATCGACCCGATCACCGGCTTCATTCGCGGCGTTCCCCGTGAAGACGACGGCAGCCTGCGTGTCGCCGGTAATCTTGCCGTCATCGGCAGTGAGGAGAGCCTCTTTGCCGCCGGCGATATCGCCACCTTCCCCGATCCTGTCTCAGGAAAAGACGTTCGCATCGAGCATTGGCGCGTGGCGCAGCAGCATGGCCGCCTGACAGCCCGAAGCATGATGGGCGAAAGCACCCCCTACAGCGAAATCCCCTTCTTCTGGAGCGGCCAGTTCGGCAAGCAGCTGCGGTACGTCGGTCATGCGGTGAAGTGGGACGACACCATCATCGACGGCACCCTCGCGGAGTACGACTTCAGCGTCTATTACGTCCGGGAGAATCGCATCATAGCCGCCGCCGCCATCAACCGGGACCAGCAGATGACTGCCTTCGCCGAATGCCTGCGTCGCAAGCTGGTTCCAGCGCCCGAAGAGGTCCGGCGCGGCATCGACTGGGCTGCGCTCGTCCAGCAATGAGCGACTACTCGTTCAATGTCCGGCGGGTACGCTCGTTCTGCTTGGTCTCCGCCGCTTTGATCCGATCCTTCAGCTGCCGCTTCTGGGTGAGAGGCGTGGAGCCCGTCGCATAATCGACCGTGCGCCCGGTATCTTCCACGATCTGTTCCGGGATGGACTTGGGCGGCGCGGCCGGCGGCGTCCCTCCCGAGGGGGCACTCAGATCATGCACGTTGGCCAGCTTCCAGCTCTCATCCTGCTTCTCCCACGTCTGGCTCAGCCTCCAACTACCGCCAGTCGAGGTGACGTCGATAAGCGCCAGATACGAGTCCGCGCCGATCTTGCGGACAGTGTCGACGGCAAAAGTCACATTCCCGCTGCCCTTCAGCTGGAGCATGCGCCTCGCCCAGGAGGACGCCCCGTGCTTCCTGTTCGACGCATCTTCCCAGGCAAAATCGCTGGCCAGATGCTTTGCCACGTCTTTGCTCGCCGTGCCGTTCAGGTCACGCTCAAGCTCCGCGACAGCGCTCTTCACCGCCTTCGGATTCTGATCCAGATAGTTGCAGCCCACCATCACCATCAAACCGCAAAGCAGACTGCCGACAAGCAGTTCTCTCATGACCATCTCCTCCGGTTGAGCGTTCAGGGAATCCTCTTACTATGGTACTCCCCCCGCCGCGCCTTCAAGCGCCCATCCTCGCGGTGTTAGAAACCGCCGCTTCGCAGATAGTTGCGGCTGATCGTGAGATCCTTCAGGGGATCCTGCAGGTGCGTGTCGTGTTCGACAAAGATCCACCCGTCATAGCCGACCTCCACCACCGCCTTCATCACCGCCAGATTGTCCAGGCCGATGTTGCCGGCGCCCAGCTCACAGAAGCGGCCCCTCTCCCACCACTTGTCATAGCCGATGCTCTCGTCCTGCAGCAGCCAATCCTTCAGGTGCACCACTTCGAGCCGCTCGCCATACCGGCGCACGATGTCGATCGGATCCCCATTGGCCGCCGCCAGATGGGCCGTATCCAGAATCAGGGTGCAACCCGGGCAGCGCTCGAGAAAGCGTTCGAGCTGATCCTGTGTCTCCACCAGCGTGCCAAGGTGATTGTGCAGCGCGGCGCGGATGCCCCAGCGCGCGCACATCTCCACCTGGTGATTCACCTGCCGGCAGAAGGTGTCGAAATCCTTGCCCGTCACCGCGGTCCAGACATAGCCCTTGCCCAGCGCCGCCGTCCACCGAATGGAAGACTCCATGTCCGGTCCCCGCACCGTCGCGAAGTCCATGCCGAGCCGGTGGAAGAGCGCCGCCTTGTACAGAGCATCCTCCGCCGATGCCGCCGAAAGGCGCTCCAGCCCTTCGTAGCCGATACCCTTCAGATCGTCCAGACGCGCTTCGATATCGAAGCAGCCGCCGTACCAGACATTCATGCCGTAATCCGCGATGCCGTACTTCATGGACCCCTCCCGCAGTGTTTTGGTGCAACCTGTCGATCTCACAAGATACGGCTTCCATACCGCCTGGCAATGCCGATTGCCCATTTTTCGGCCACATTCCGCCCACCACTCCCTTGCGCCTGCTTGCCAACTCTCCAGAGCGTGGCATGATTACGTGAGCCACCTGCCTCCATCTTCCAGTCGAAGGAATCCCCCCCATGGCCGACCACCCGCACCTGCTTCTCATAACCGCCGATCAATTCCGTTGGGATTGCCTCCACTGCCTCGGCAACGCCGTCATCCGGACGCCCAACCTCGATCGCCTGGCCGAAGGGGGCGTCGCCTTTCGAAACGCCTTCACCACCAATCCCATCTGCGTGCCGGCGCGCGCCACCATCATGACCGGCAACTATCCCCATCGCGCCACCGGCCTCAAGAGCAATGGCGGCAGAATCCGCGACGATCAGCCCCTCCTCACCGAACTGCTCAAGGGCGCCGGCTACCGCACCTATGCCCTCGGCAAGCTGCACTTCGTTCCCTACGCGCCACCAGGCGAACCGCGACTGGTGCACGGCTTCGAACATGTCGACCTACACGAAAGCGGCCGCATTCTCTCCCTCTTCGATCCCCATGGCGAAAAGAGCGGAATCGAGGACTATTTCGACTACCTCACCCAGGTCGGCTGGCACGGCTTCACCCGCGCCCACGGCATCGGCAACAACGATGTGCGCCCAGCCCCCGCCCCCATGCCCGCCGAACACTATGTCGACCACTGGATCGCTGACTGCACCATTCGCCAGATCGACCACCACCTCGACGAGCGCGCCGGGCAGCCCTTCTTCATGTGGATGAGTTCACCCAAGCCCCATTCCCCTTACGATCCCCCGCGTCCCTACGACGCCATGTACGATCCGCGCGATATGCCCCCGCCCGTCGGCTCCCCCGACGACCTCCATCTGCGCCAGCCCACCATGGACAGCATTCGCTACACCCACGGCCTCACCACCATGAGCCCCCAGGCCTGGCAGGTCGCCCGCGCCAGCTACTACGGCAACATCACCTTCCTCGATGCCATGATCGGCCGCGTTCTCGACCACCTCGAAGCCCGCGGCATCCTGAACTCCACCGTCATCCTCTTCACCGCCGACCACGGCGATCTCATCGGCGATTTCGGCACCGCCTTCAAGTCCAACCACCACAACGCCTCCGTGCGGGTACCCTTCCTGGCCATGGGCCCCGGTATCGCCAAGGGCCGCATCAGCGACGCCCTCGTCGGTCTCCAGGACATCCTGCCCACCTTCGCGGGTCTGGCCGGAGCCGAGATTCCCCAGCCCGTACATGGCCTCGACCTGCTGCCCCATCTTGCCGACCCCGCCAAGCCGGTGCGCGACTGCTACTACGCCCAGACCGGTATGCCCCCCATGCAGAGCACCATGGTCACCGACGGCGCCTGGAAGTACATCTTCAATGAGGCCAACGGCACCGAGGAACTCTACAACCAGCACGATGATCCCTACGAACTCGTCAATTGCGCCGCCGATCCCGCCTTCGCCGACCAGAAAGCCGCTCTCCGGCAGCGACTCGAGCAGCTCGCCCGCGACCTTGGCGACCTCCAGGTCTTTGACGGCGACAAGCTTGCCGCCACCCCCCACGACCGCTCCTCCCACGCCAACAAGCCCGTCACCGGCATGGGCTGGCGCTGGTATTGAGCCACCTGAACGCATGAAGGTACCAGCACAAGTCCACCTCGTGCGTACCGACGCTTCCTATGAGCGTGCGGCAAATGCCTGGGGGGTGCGGGGGCGGAGCTTCACGGGGGTGGGGGCCGCGGAGAAGGAGAGCGGATCGCGACGCCAATCGTTCATGAACTTGTAGCTCTTCCCTGAACGGCGAAAGTCGGCGAAGGTGTGGATCTCCTGAGCGCGCGCTTCCGTGAGGTAACACCTGAAGAGTCGCTGCGTCGCCTCGGCATCCGCAAAGGCTTGATGACATTCCTGGAAGGCTACACCAGCCGAGCGACACGCCTCCGGCAGCTTCATCCGCGACGGATTCAGCCCGAGCAGGCCGCGCATGTACATGGCGCAGAGTGCCGGCACCGCTCCCGCGCACGCCGACGGACGCAGCACCTGCGCCTCCATGAAGGGGAGGTCGAAGTAGACGTTGTAGGTGACCAGCACCGCGCCGTGCAGCATTCGGCAGATCTCGCTGCTCAGATCATCGATCGTTGGTGCATGGCGCACATCCGCATCGGTGATGCCATGAATCTCCGTCGCCCGCACCCGCTGCCGCGGATTGACCAGGGTGTCCAGCGATTCGACGATGCTGCCATCCGCGCGCATGCGGATCATGGCGACCTCCACGATAGCGTCATAATCGGGTGACATACCCGTCGTTTCCAAGTCGCAGACACAATATTCCATATCATCCAGATGCCGGTCCCAAAGCGCCACAGTCGCCCCCTTCGTTGCCGGGTAATGAAGCACGGATTTCTCGCTACGCAACTTCATGTCGGCAGAGCAACCGAAACGGCTCCTCAGCGATCGCGAAAATCTTCCTTTCGCAGCCCGAGATGACGCATGCGATCGTAGAGGGCGCGCGGCGTGATTCCCGCCAGTCTGGCAGCCTCGCCGACTCTGCCGCCAGTCTTCCGCAGCACCTGGCTTACGTAGGCATGTTCGAAGACGGCTACCGCGGTGGTGCGCGCCGTGGACAGGGGCTGATCGCTCAGCACCGGTACCGCCACCGTGTCGCTCGCCGCCATCGCGGTCGGCGTGAAGGGGCTTCCGGCAACCGTTCCCGCGATGGCCGGCGGCAAGTCGGCAAGACCGACAACAGGTCCGCTGCTGAGCAGGACCGCCCTCTCGACCACATTGATCAACTCGCGCACATTCCCCGGCCAGTCGTAACGCTGCAACGCCGCCACCGCCGACGGGGCGACCTCCCGCACATCCCGCCCCATGGCGACGCGGAAATGGCGCAGATAGTTGGCGATCAGCTCCGGCACATCCTCGCGTCGTTCCCGCAAGGGCGGGATCGTCAGCGCTACGGCGCTCAAGCGATAGAAGAGGTCCTGCCGAAAGCGATTCGCCGCGATTTCGACCCCCAGATTGCGATTGGTCGCCGCCAGTATCCGCACGTCGATGTCGATCACGCGTTCACCGCCAACCCGGCGAATCTGCCGGCGCTCCAGAACATGCAGCAGCTTGACCTGCAGGTGGACCGGCATGTCGCCGATCTCGTCCAGAAAGAGCGTGCCGCGATGGGCCAGCTCAAACTGACCGCGAACCGCTCGACTCGCCCCGGTGAAGGCGCCCTCCTCATGGCCGAAGAGTTCGCTCTCGAGCAGGTGCTCCGGCAGCGCGCCGCAGTTCACGGCGATGAACGGCCCGCTCGCACGGCGGCTTTCCGCATGAATGCCGCGTGCCAGGTGCTCCTTGCCGACCCCGGTCTCCCCGAGAATTAGCAAGGTGGTATCCGCATCCGTCACCTGGTAGACCGTCTGCACAAAGGCATGCATCGCCGAACTCGCCGAGACAAAGTCCATCAGCCGCACCTGTCGCGCACCATGGGCGGCATCCAGGAGGCTCAGCATGGCCTGCACGCGACGCTCGATCTGTCGCGCCAGCAACTCCGCCAGCGCCGCGTCGGCCACTTCGGTGCAGGCCACCGCGCAGACGCCTGCCGCCAGCAGGTGAGCCCGCTCCGCCGCGTTCTCCAACTCCCGCATCACCAGCACCTCCGGCTCTTCCGGAAGTCGGCGCAATGCGATCATGGTCGGCAGCAGGGGCTCCTTGAGCAGATGACGGGTGATGATCAGCAGATCCGGCGATTCCCGTTCCAGACGGGCAACCTCCAATTCGCTGCCGGCCAGGGAAGTCAGCAAGACATCGTCTCGTTTGAGCAAGCGCCGCAGCCGCTTCTCCAACACCTCATCGTCCAGCAACATGACAATTCGGACTAGCATCGGTAGGTAGAATTCCTGTTTCTGTAAATAAGAACTATGGATTCCGTTTTGTCGGAAGTCAAGATGCCATTCTGTGTTTATCACCGTCTCCAATAAAATTGCCTGATCTAGCCGCATCTGCCTGATTATCAGCCACTTACGGTGCATGAACGCGGCTTCTTCTTCATCTGGCATCACGAATGCTATATCCTATACCGCCAACGCCAACCCTGATTGGCTTAGAGATGCAACAACAAAAGGAGCATTCCCATGGCAGACAAGAAGGAACCAGCCAAACAGCAACCCCCGAAACAAGGCGGCTGCTGCAAGCCGGGCAAGCCCTGCGACACGAGCAAGCCCACCGACAAGAAAGACGCTCCCCGTCCCAAACGCTGATCATTACAAAACGAGAATAAAGGGCTCAACTATGCGCAAACTACTCATGTCGATTGTTATCCTGATGGCCGCCACCTTCTGCACCAGTATCCATGCACAGGACGCCGCGGTCGAGATCAAGCCGGCGACCATTGCCGTCACCGGTAAAGTCGTCGTCGTTGAAAACGAAGAAGGCATCGTCACCGCCGTCAAGCTCGTTGTTGCGGGCGACCCCGCCGTCACCTACAACGTCAAGCTCGACGAGAAGGGCAAGGCGCTTGCCCTCGCCGAAGGCCGTGACGCCAAGGTCACCGGCATTGTTTCCGTGGTGGAAGAGGCCAAATGGCTGACCGTTGTCGCCTCCGTCATCGTTCCGGTCAAGGCCGAGGTACTGCCCGAGCCCGTAGCCGAATAAGCACGCTCGGTTGATGATACCCGCCCGCTGCCGCACCACCGGCAGCGGGCTTTTTTGTTGCGGCGTACCGCGCGAGTCTGTCATTCCCCGTCGATGACGTAGACCTTCGGCTTGCTCTGCCGCATGCGATCCAGCTTCTTGCGCTTGGCGGTCGATTCGTTCTTGCCGGTGAGAATGTCGCAGAGGGTGCGATGATCGTGCTGGGTGAGGGTGATCTTGCCGGCAGCCACCACGATGAGGCCGGAGACGACGCCAAAGAGGAAGCCGCCGATGTGCGCCCAGTAAGCAACGCCGCCTCCGCCCCTGGCCACGCCCACGATATCGAAGACGAAGAAGAGGATGATCACCAGGAAGCCGGGTATCGCAAACTGCCCGCACTTGCCGATCGGCGGCAGGAACCAGAGGATGAGATAGAAGAAGCTGATCGCATTCAGCGGATAGACGACCAGATAGAAGCCGACAATGCAGTTGATGGCACCACTGGCGCCTATGGCCGGTTCACCGCTGAAGATCAGGTGGGTGGCAGCGGCCACCAGTCCACCACCGATGTACAGGAGCCCATAACCAAGGCCGCTCATCTTCGTGCATATCGCATTCCCGAACACCCACAGAAAGGCCATGTTGCCGAAGAGGTGCCAGAAACTGAAGTGCACGAACATGTGCCCAATCATCCCGCTGAGCCCCCAATCGAAGAGTATCAGCTTCTCGACATCTTCTATCACCTCGAAGAGAAGCCCAAAGAACATCGCGATGGTGATGACCATGAAGATGATGTTCATCAGCGGAAAACGTGGGAACAAAACATCCGTGCGATAAGGTGCGACTACCAGCATGATTCACCTCCCGTGGTTGAGTGTACATTTACAGGCATGAACCTGCATGAAAGTTCATCAAGGTTCACGCGAATGCCCATTATCCCGAACATTACACACCATGACTACATCAGTCAAGCACGTTGTTCCTGAATAGCGGAATAAAGGGTGCAGATGACCTTTTTCCGTCATCCGTTACCATCCACCGGTAAAACGCAGGCAGGCAGGGAGGCTACTGGTCCGGGGGGGCGGTTCGCCGTACGTGGACGCGGCCTTCCAGAATTTCCTGCATGACGACCTTCAGTTGCAGGAAGGTGTCGTTCTGCAACTTGATCGACTCGAGAATGGGGACGAGGCATTCAACGGCGGTGATCTGGCGCTCCCATGCCTTGGCGTACTCCTTGGGGAAGTTTGCCTGCAGGGCGGGAGGCTGACGCATCGCTTCGATCAGCGGCGTCAGGTTGAGCTGTGGCTGGCGCTCGCCAATACGGGTCACCGCGTCCACCAAAGGGGAAAGATCGAGCTGCTGTCCCTCGACCAGCCGCCCGGCAAGCTGCCGCAGACCGCTTTCGAGGCTGCGATCGATGGAGGTACGGATGTTGCCGAGTCCGGCATTGAAGGCGGAGAGCTGCCCCAGCACCTGCCCCATCTGGTCTGAATCGTCCATCCCGGAGAGCATCTGCCGGCGGTTGAACTCACTCTTGATGTCCTCCCAGCGCCGACGTTCGTCCTCGCTCATGACATCCATCAGCTCTTTGAACTTGAGGAGGTTGGCCTCCGCGCCGGTCGTCAGCGTCTGTGATTCGTTGTAATAGTGGTCGATGATCAACTGATCCACTTCCTGGTCGGTCATCACCGGGAAGACCTTTTCCGCCAACCTGTTCATATTGCGGTACGAACCCTGGAGCTTGAAGGGGGGCTCCTTGCGATAATCGTCCTGCTGGGCGGCCGAATAAATGTACTGCTCGTTCACGCGCAGAAGGATCTGCTGCACCCGGCGCAGCTTCTTCAGCGTACCGAGGATCTCCGTGACCTCGGCGGCGGAATAGTCATGGTCGAACTGAATGCCTTCGCGCGAATTGGTCGCGAGGATCTGCATGAAGCGATAGAGATCTTCGTGGCTGCGGGAGGCGATGGTAGTCAGCACCTGGTTCGACGTCATCGCGTTCTCGATGAAGGAAAGCTCGAAGAGGTCGCGGGCGGAGGCGGAGATATCGCCCAGATTGTAGGTATCGGCGCGATTGGCGAGCATGTCCGGGATCTTGAACTTGTCTCCCGACTCCGTGTATGGATTCCCGGCCATGACCACGGCCACCTTCTTGCCCCGCAGATCGTAGCTCTTCGGCTGCCCCCGGTAGACGCCTTCGATGCGCCGTTGCGCGTCGCACAACGAGATGAACTTCTGCAGAAACTCGGGGTTGCAGTGCTGGATGTCATCGACATAGAGCATGATGTTGTTGCCCATCTCGAGCGCCAGGTTCAGCTTGCCCAGCTCTTCGCGTGCGGTGGCATTGGGCGCTTCCACCGGATCGAGGGACGTCACGCCGTGGCCGATGGCGGGGCCATTGATCTTCATGAAGGTCAGGCCGAGGCGATTGGCGATGTATTCCATCAGCGTGGTCTTGCCATAGCCCGGTGGCGAAATGAGCAGCAGCATGCCCATCAGGTCCGTCCGTTTTCCTTCGCCGGCCGCCCCCATCTGCTTGGCAAAGTTGGCGCCCACCAGGCCGAGGTAGAGGTCGTTGATCAGCTTGTTGCGCACAAAGGAGCCGAGCACCTTCGACTGGAATTCGTGCAGGCGCATCTCGTGTCGGCGGCGCGCCGTAAGCTCCGTCCGCAGCTGCAGGTACTGCTGAAATCGAGGGACTCGTTCGTTGGCGAACTGATTCATCTTGAGCAGCCAGCGGTCCAGATGAATGGGCAGCTGCTTCTCCTTGATCAGCGGATGTTGCCCCAGGCACCCTTTGACCACCCGGTAGGTGGAGATCGCGATCTCTTCCTTCTCGATCACGTCGCCCGCCGCAATCAGCGCCACCACCTCCCAGACCAGCGGCACATGCTCTTCGCCTTCCTGCGTGCGGACATAGGTGGCGACCCAGTGGTGGGTCAGGCTGAGCAGGTTGGCAAGGTCGTCCTGCTGGTGCGCCACGTCCGCCAGAAAGGCGTCCTTGACCCGGCGCTTGTGCAGATAGGCGTCAAAACGCTTGTAGAGCTGATGGGCCAGGGCGTTGACGGTGAAGAGCAGCTCGGCCTGATCCTGCAGCTCATAGAAGAGGTACTCGGCGGCAATGCGCAGCGTCGTTGGGTCGACTTCGCCGAGGACACCGCCAAAGAAGTGATGCATGGCGGTATGGATCTCGCCGATGTAACGCGGGTCCGGCTCGCGATAGTCAAAGGTGTCCCCCATCTGGCCATAGCTGCGGAGCTTGTTGCGCAGACGCTGCTTGTGCGCATCGTCGGCGTAGTAGCACCAGAAGATGATGGCATGGGCGCGCGAGGTGGAGTCGTAGCGCAACAGCTCGCATTCATTGTAGACATTGACGAGGGCACGAAGGATGAGGGTGGCGTCGTGATCGTGTATCCCCTTGTCGTAGCCCTCGTTGTACCGGTCGGAGGCGAAACGGTGGACCAACTCCGCCAGTGGCTTCGCCTCCTCGTCATTGGCGGCCGCGATCAGTTCTTCCAGGTTCAGCCCCGCTTCCTTGCTCACCGCCGCCTTGAGAATGATGTAGGCCAGGTATTCCGCGCGGTAGACCTCTCTGTTCTCGCTGACCAGGCTTTGCTCCCACAGGTCGCGGGTCAGCAGGAAATCGGGATCCGTGATGCGCTCGTAGAAGTCGGTGCCGGTCAGGTGGAAGAAGGTCGCATCGTCGCGATAGATGGTCGTCAGTTCGAGGGGCTGGGTATTGACGGTGAAGCGGTACTCGCCGAATTTGATGAGGTTCTCGCCCTCGTCGAAGAGGTCGATCTTGTCGCGCAGCTTGCGGATGGTGGCGTCCTTGCTCGACTTGAGCTGGCCCAGCAGGTCATCGGCCTTGACGCTGTCGCCATACTCCTGCAGCTTGTCGATGATGTCACGAAGCTTGGCCACCATCAGGTCGGCAGCATAGTAGGCGTTGACGTCGTCGACCGTCTTGAAGCTCTCGGCGCGGTTGCGAATTCCCTTCAGGATGCGTTCGGCGCTGGAAAGCAGGCTGTTGACACGGCGCTTGCGCTCTTCCTCGAGGAGCTGCTTGCGATTGACGAAAGCCGCGTAGGCTTCCTCCCGCTTCTCCGAGAGCTGCTCGACGAACTCTTCGAAATCGACGAAGCGCCCCTCGAGTTCCTCGACCTGGACCATCAGCTTGGTCAGATAGTCGTCACATTTCGCGGGGGTGTCGCAGAGGCCGATGTAGTTGTTGATCGATTGGGAGAGGAGCTTGAACTGTGCGGCGAATTCGGCCGATGACTCCCGCCGCCCCAGATCCTGCCGGCGATTGCGCGCCATGGCCTTGCCGCGGTTGACGGCCGCGAAGACATCGGTGATCGCGTCGACGATGCGCGTCGTCTTGGTGGTATCATCAATCTGGAGGTTGTTGACGACGTCGGTCAGCAGGTCGAGGCGCTGACTCAGCTCTTCGAGGGTCGCTTCGAGCGGCAGGATATCGGCGACCTTGCCGGCGGCCTCGGTCTTCTTTTCGACATCCGCGACGCGTTCGAAGTAGCTGTCGAAGGAGCTGGGCCGCAAGAGGAAGTCGATGCAGGCCAGGGAAAGTTCGTGCGTAGCCTTTTCGAGCTGTTCCTCCAGCCGGGCGATGCGTTCCTGGTCGGCAAAGCGCAGCTCGCGCAGGGAGATGACCTGCCCGCGGCGGGAGCGGAGCTGATTGAGCATCGTCACGAAATCGTCGACTGTACGGAAGCTGCCGAAGCGGGCTTCCTTGATCAGCGCTTCGGCGGCCTTGGCATTGGCGTCGATCTGCTCGCGGGTGGTGCGGCGGATGCGCTCGACCTTGTCGAATTCGTCCACCGCGGCGAGCGCGGCGGTCTTGATCTGGACGACGATCTCGCGCAGGTTGAAGACGGAGTCGTGGCCCAGCCAGTGATAACCATCCAGCAAGCCGTTCGCTTCGTCGACCAACTCCTGATAGACGAGGATGTTGACGACATCACGATTGACGAGGCGGCTGATGCTGGTGCAGTCGGCGATGGCCCTCACCAGATCGCGATTGCCGATCTTGTCGAGGTAGGAGTCGCTCTGCTGGACAACCTGATGGGTGTCGCTGTAAAAAGGAGTCTGCCAGATCTGGACGGTGTGAATGCGCTTGGGGTCGCGATCGGGCGAGGTGCAGAGGAGCATGCGTCCATCGTCGTACAGAGAATAGCCGATGCAGAAGATGGGGTTCTCCAGGCGCTTGGCGATCAGGTTGTACTGGAGCAGGACATAGGCGCCACTCTCGCGCTGATAGAAGATGTAGAGGAAATCTTCGCCATTGGGCGAACGCACGAGGCTGTGGTAGCCCATGCCTTCCACCCGTTCCTGAAACTCCCGGTAATCGCCGCTCTCCAGATAGCAGCCCTTCGGGAAGATGATGCCGTGACCTTCCGGCAACTGCACGCACGCCTGCTCGATCGAATCCTGACGCACCGCCGTCTCGGTCTTTGGATTGAAGATGAAGTAGCGGTTCGCATCTTCCATGTACGGCTGCACGCGAAGGAGGATCAGGCTGCCGATCCTGGCATACCAGATGTGGGCGTCGTCGAGCGTCTGATCCGCATTCTCGACCGGCTCCGCGTAAATGCCTTCGCCGCTGGCGGTATTGTTTTCGATCTTGATGGTCAGATCGCCGCCGACGCACTCCACGAAGACGCGATCTTCGATCGACACGTGGGGATGCTCGCCGAAGACCTGGTCATCGCGCGTTGTCTTGGTCCAGCCGAAATCCTGCTGCGCCGGCAGCTTGTAATCCTGATCGCCGCGATCGTCGATGTAGTGCAGCGTCTGGTCGTTGCCGATGCGCCAGCGCACGACCTTGACGTCCTTCTCGGTCGCGCCAACCTGGAAGATGAAGAGGAGCTTGTCCAACTGCTTGATGAACTGCAGGAAGCGGGCCTTCTGGTAGTAGCGGAAGATCTCGCTGAAGTCGCGCTGAAAGGTGGCATCTGCCAGCAGCGCCGGCTCCACCTGCTTCAACTCCTCACCCGCCACTTCATAGACACCGAACATGTCGGTGACTTTCACCTCACTCTTCATGCCGATGACGACTTCAAAGCCGACGATCAGGTGCGTGCCGATGCTGACGACGTCCCGCGCCAGGCAGTTGTGCTCCGTCTTGATCCGGGCCGTACCGATAATGGCGCTCTCGGTCCCGCCGAAGACCTCCTTGCGCTCCGCGTTCAGCTTGTCGACCCGTCCCAGGAGTTCGCGCTCCAGCCCTTGCAGCCGCTTGCGCAGCACATCGTAGGCTCCACCTTCCAGAGCGGTGTCTCGCGGGCCGGCTTCTTCGGTTGTCTCGGTGTTGGTTGTATCGTCAGCCATGGCTCATGCAAGGATTGAAGGTGGATGGGATGCGGCCGCCCGAGCGGTTGCCCAGGCGGCCGCGAACCGAGATTCGTCAGGTCAGCCCTTGTAGCCCTGGCCGCTGGCAAGCCATTCGCCGATGACGTTATCGAGGCCGACGGTGCCGAGCCCCTGGTCTTCAATCTGGCGCTTGAGCTGAAGGGCCTTGTCGCGCGTACTCTTGTCTTTGCCGCCGGCAGCCAGACGGGTCAGCAGGGCCGCGATGGAGAGATCCTTGATACTCTCCGCGCTCAGTCCTTCCTTGCCGATGAGCCCCTTGAGCTGCTCGACCAGCGCTTTGCCATCCCCGCCGTCGCTGAGCCCCTGAATGACTTCGCTGTGATTGACAAAGCCATCCACGGCCTTGCCGAGAGCGATCGACTTGAAGAAGGTGTCGAGGAACTCCTGGCCACCCCCGATCAGCTCGATCTTGGCCGTCTTCATGGCTTCACCCATGACTTGCGACTGGTACTCGGCAATCTTACGCTGCACATCGATCTGGGCGATCTCGACACGTTCCGCCTTAGCCAGACGAAGCTTGAACTCTTCATGCTCGCGCCCGACTTCGTCGAGCTTCTTCATGGCTTCGGCCTTGGCAGAGACGCCTTCCGCCTCGGCGCTGTACTTGGCGCGCATCGATTTGGCTTCGGCATCGCCCGACGCTTCAATCCCGAAGGCATCGGCGCGGTGACGCTCTGTCGAGGCGGACGCTTCGGCCTTGCCGGTCACCTCGGTGGCATGCGCGTTTGCCTCCCGCACCTTCACCTCGGCAAGCCCTTCCGCGGCGCGTTCTTCGACAATACCCGCGGCCAGCACCTTCTTGGCTTCCGACTGCTTTTCGGCGGCGACGCGCTCGGCTTCGGCCGTGATCGACATCTCTTCGAAGAGGTGCCTGGCCGCCTCTTCTTTCGCCTCGGCCTGCACCGTGATCTCGATCTTGCCTTTCTGCGCTTCCCGCTCGGCCGCAATGACTTCCGTCTTGCGGATACGTTCCGCCCCGGCTATCTCGCGCGTATCCTTGATCTTCTCTTCTTCCTCGGCCACCGTGCGCTCGACGCTCACCCGCTCGCGGATCACTTCCTGGATGTTCTTCTTCTCGACTTCGACATCCTTCTCCTTCTCGATCTGCTTGAGGGCGACGAGCCGTTCGCGTTCGGTCGCTTCGAGGTCGCGATCGCGGGTGACACGCTCGCTTTCGATGGCGTCGGTGCGTTCCTTGTTCTTGCGGGCGATGATGACCTGGCGCTCTTTGTTCTGATTGGCAACGGCGATCTGTTCGTCCGTCGCGATGCGCGCCTTCTCCGAGATCAGGGCCTGCTCGGCGCGGACCTTCTCCGTCTCGGCGGTTTCACGCGCCTGGAGGGTCTCGACTTCACGACGCTGGCGGGCGGTAGCGTCCGCCTCCTGGCGTTCCAGTTCGAGCACCTTCTCGCGGGTCTCGACATCCTGCTGCTTGATGGTGCGCTCTTTGTTTCGCTGAAACTCGTTGGTGGAGATCGCCTCCTTGGCGGTGAGCTCAACGATCTTGCGGATGCCCTGCGCGTCGAGGATGTTGTCGGCATCGAGACTGCCGAGGGGGGTCTGCTCGAGGTAGTCGATGGCCACATCTTCGAGGCTGTAGCCGTTCAAGTTCTCGCCGATAACCCCGATGATGCGCTCCTTGAAGCTGTCGCGCTCGGTATACAGGTCGATGAAATCCATCTGCTTACCGACCGTCTTGAGAGCTTCCGAGAACTTGGCGCCGAAGAGTTCATGGAGCGTTTCCTTGGTCGAGGCCCGCTCGCAACCCACGCTCTGGGCGACCTTGAGGACGTCTTCCTGCGACGGACTCACGCGAACGAAGAAGGTGACGGTGATATCTGCTCGGATGTTGTCCGAACAGATGAGGCCATCCTTGCCGCGGCGGTCGATCTCCATGGCTTTGACGGATATGTCCATGATTTCTGCTTTGTTCACGACTGGCCAGACCGTGCCACCCGTGAAAAAGACATCGATCTTCTTGCCATAGCGATTGACGATCAGCGCATGACCCATGGCCACCTTGCGGTAGAACAACCAGATGAGCGCCAGAACACCCAGCAGGATGAGGACGACGACGCCAATTACCACAATCACAGCGAACACTGCCTTCATTTGCTTACCCTCGCGTATTACAATCCGTTCGACCGACTCGTGCCGGCATTACATCATTGGTTTGACATGATAGATGCCACGGGCTTCGTTGTAGCCGACGATCACCGCTTCGTCGCCCTTGGCAAGGTTGTTCTCTTCGTCACAGAAAACCGAAAGGAGGAGCGGTGCGCCGGGGGTGGTCACCTCCGCCTGGCCGAATGACTCGGTGACGCAGCTCGTCTTGATGATGCAGACCTGGCCGATCAGATGATGCTGGCCATGCTGCGTCTCGACCTTGAACATGTTGCGGAAAGGCCGGCTGGTCAGCCCCGTGAGGAGCAGGCCGCAGACGAGGGCGATGCCAATGCCTACGGCAGCCAGGAGGAGAAAGGGCGCGAAGCCGCTCAGGGCAGGTACCACGTAGGCAAAGTAGAGGAAGGCGAGAAACCACATCTGGAGAATCGTCAGGCTGCCGACCACCGTCACCGGAACCGCCCCGACATTCAGGAAGGAGAGCAGGCCCTGCAGAATACCCCCGCCCCCCTCCATCATCCCCTCGGCGGCGCCGTCAGCGGTTTCATCCATGAAGTCAAAGCTCAGAAAGTCGACGCCGACCGCGCCGATCATCGTGAAGATCCAGTAGAGGATGACCAGAATGAGCAGAATCGTGAAGGGCAGCATCGCTGGCGAAAAGGTGATGGTCAGAAATTCTTTCATCGGTGCTGCAGACTCCGCATTGTGGTCGCCGGCCGTTGCAAGTTGGCGATTACCCGTAGCAGTGTCACCCTGATCACCCGGTATCCGCTATGATCCTTGGCGACACCGCTCACTGTTTCGAGCTTGAATCCGAACATAGCCTTTGGCCCTTTCAATGCAAACGCAAATCATGACTGCTTCTTGTCATATATCCGTCAAAGCATGGAACATGCCAAGGCAGCAGCGAGCGTGTCGAGCCGGCAGGAGACGCGGCTGGTGGTGTTTTACACCATCTTCATGGCGTTATTCACCAGTCACTTGACAGCCGTCCTGCCATCGCGTACGTTGCCGCATGAAACCCTCTTTCGCCGGAATAGCACACAGCCAGTCGATGCGCGACCTTCTGGAGCAGGCCGGAAGTTTGGCTGCCATTCCGCGGCCGGTCTTGATCCGTGGGGAGCGTGGCACGGGCAAGGAGCTTCTCGCTCGCTACCTTCACGAACTCAGTATGCGGCATGACCAGCCTTTTGTGGCGATCAATTGCGCCGCATTCACCGACGAGCTGCTCAACGCCGAAATGTTCGGCCATGAGAAAGGGGCCTTCACCGGAGCGACCGAGGCGCGGATCGGCAAGCTGGAACAGGCGCATGGCGGTACCCTTTTCATGGACGAAATCGGCAACATGTCGACGGCCTTCCAGGAGAGCATCCTGCGCGTCGTGGAGTATCAGGAATTCCAGCGGGTGCGCGGTACGAAGACAATCCGCGTCAACGTACGCATGCTGTCGGCGACCAATGCCGACATGGAAGAGCTGATCCGGGCCGGCGTCTTTCGGGCGGATCTCTACGACCGGCTCAGCTTCGCGGTTCTGGCGGTGCCGCCCCTGCGCCAGCGCAAGGCGGACATCCCGCACCTGATCGTCCACTTCGTCAAGCAGTTGCATGAAGAGCTGCCGAACCTGACGCCCAGGAGCTTCGCGCGGGAGACGGTGGAGGCCATGCTCGACTACTACTGGCCGGGCAACATCCGTGAGCTGCGCAATGTCGTGGAGCGCCTCTATGTCTTCGGGAGTGCCGAGACTATCGAGCCCTCCGCCCTGCCGCCGGAAATTGCCGGTACCGCTCGCGGAACAGGCGTACCGGGGGAAGGCAGCTTTCACGAGCAGGTCGAGGCCTTCCGCCGCCATCTCATCATCGAGGCCTTCAACGCCTGCGACCAGAACCAGCGGGAAGCCGCCCGCCGTCTGCGGATGACCTACGATCAATTCCGCCACTATTTCCGGAAATACCTGCAGGGCTGACCCCGTCAGCACTTGGCACTGCGCGCCGGTACAGGTGCTTCTCGCCTCAACTCGGGTACAGGCGCAAGATTGGCATCGCTGGCAACACCCGACCAGGGCACCGACTATGGGCAATGGAAGTTACCGCTGACTGCTGCGTTGCCAGGCACCGCAGGTCCCCCGACGGGCACCTGCGGTCCACGCAGCATGTCCGGCTCGTCCGACCCACGTCCGACTTGTCCGACCTACGGGCTGTCCCAGGCTGTCCCCAGGCTGAGGGAAGTGAGAGGAAGTACCTGTCCCCGGGCTGAGGGAAGTACCTGTCCCCGGGGTGAGGCGTCGACGGTGGGAGGAACCGTCAGCGGTCCTAAAACCGCTTGCGGCGGAAGATGCGGAAGGTGAACTGGGGCTCGTCCCGCTCCTCGGCGATCTCCCAGCGACTTTCATCGAACTTGGGAAACCAGGTGTCTCCCTCGTAGGTCCCCTTGATGATGGAAAGGTGCATTTCGTCGATATAGTTCTTGTGGAGAGCTTCGGCATAGACGCTCTCGCCGCCGCCGATGAAGATGGGGCGGTCCAGGCGCTCGGCCAGATCGAGCGCATGCTCGAGACTGTCGGCAGTCTCGACGCCGTCAAGCCGCGGCGTACGGGTAATGACGATGTTGTGACAACTCTTGAGGTCGGCGCCGAAGATCTCCCAGCTCTTGCGGCCCATGATCATCACCTGCCCCGTCACCGTGTTGAGGTAATGCTTGTACTCTTCGGGGATCTCCCACGGCAGGGCATTGCCGTTACCGATTACACCATTCTCGCTGACGGCGGCGATAATGATCCGCTTCATGCCATGCTCCAGTAGAAATTGTAAGGCTGATGAACTGAAAAAGAATCTCTCGTGACTACACTCGCAAAACAACCTGTAGACTATGGTAATGTAACCATTCTCAGGAACGTGGATCAAACCCCGTGCAATCTGACTTAATTTCATGCAAGGAGTCTTCATGCCGAATCTCATGACACGCACGGCGCTGCTCTCGATTGTCGCGCTGCTCTTCATTCATGCCGCGGATGCCCAGTTGGGCTTTGGCGCCAAGGCCAGCCAGAATGTGAAAGTGGAGCTGCTTGCGGAGCAAAGCGGCATCCAGCCCGGCAGCCCCTTCACGGTCGGCGTCCGCTTTGAGCTGGAACCCGATTGGCACATCTACTGGTACAATATGGGACCGGGCGTGGGCTTGCCGACCGAGGTGGAGTGGGAGCTGCCGGAGGGATTCACCGCGGGGCCGCTGCAGTGGCCCGCCCCCGATCGCTTCATCACCCCAGCCGGTGACGAGGATCTGATCAGCTACGGCTATCACGACGAGGTGATGCTGATGGCTGTGATCACCCCACCGACAACCCTTGAAGCCGGCAGCAGCGTCGAACTCAAGGCCACCGTTTCGTGGCTCGCCTGCAAGGAGAGCTGCATACCCGGTAGCGCCAACCCCGCGCTGACGCTGCCGGTTGTGGCCGATGTGGCTGAGGTCAACGCGTCCCACCGCGACCTCTTTGTCGCCATGCGTGCCAAGCTGCCGGTCACCCACGAGGCATGGGAGTTCTCGGCCACGCGAACCAGCACCGACGCGACGCTGATCGTCCCTATTCCGGAAGCCGCCCGCGGCAGTGAGTTCGGCGAGATCACCTTCTTTCCCGAGGTCGACGGCGTTTTCGACGCACAGCGCGGTTTCAGCATCTCCGAGGAGGCAGAGCGGATCGTCATCACGTTGCCGTACGTGGAGGAGATCGAGAGCTTGCCGGAGCGGATCGGCGGCGTGCTCACCGCCGCCAATTCCTGGGGCGACGAAGGCCCTCACGCCTTGCTGGTGGACATTGGCATCGGCAGCGCCTCCAGCGCGTCAGCGGCTGTGGATCTGGCCGCGCCTGCCAGCCTTGGTACCATCCTCCTCTATCTCCTTATGGCCTTCGGCGGCGGCATTCTCCTCAACCTCATGCCGTGCGTCCTGCCGGTGCTGTCAATCAAGGTCATGGATTTCGTCAAGCAGGCGGGCGACGAAGCGGGCCACGCCTGGCGCCACGGGGTGGTCTTCCTGGCGGGCGTTTTGGTTTCCTTTTGGGCGATCGCCGCGGTGGTGATCGGCCTCAAGGTGGCGGGCATGAGCGTCGGCTGGGCCTTTCAGTTCCAGTATCCCGGCTTTGTCTATGCGTTGGTCGCCGTGCTCTTTGTCTTCGGCCTCAGTCTCTTCGGCATCTTCGAGGTGGGACTGGCCCTGACGACCGTCGGCGGCGAGGTGACGCACCGCTCGGGGCTGACCGGCTCCTTCTTCAGCGGCCTGCTGGCGACGGTGGTGGCCACCCCCTGCATGGCGCCGGCCATGGCTCCGGCCGTCGCCTTCGGGATGGCTCAGCCGGCGATTGTCACCGTCCTGATCTTCACCGCGCTCGGCGTCGGCATGGCGCTGCCGTACATGCTCCTGTCCGCTTTCCCTTCGCTGCTTCGCTTCGTGCCCAGGCCTGGCGCCTGGATGGAGACGTTGAAGCAGTTTCTCGGCTTCATGCTGATGGGCGCCGTGGTCTGGCTGTTGTGGGTACTGGCGTGGCAGGTCAATCCAGACGGCCTCACGGCGGTGCTCGGTTCACTGATCGTGCTGGCTCTGGCAGCCTGGATACTCGGACGGTGGGCGACGCCCGCGCGAGAGGGACGCGTACGCAACCTGGCGCGGTTGGCAGCCGCGATTCTGCTGGTGGGCGGTCTCTGGTATGGCTTTGACCGCATTGGCAACTCCCCGCCGCTGGAAGCCGGTGCCGTCGCTGACGAAGACCAGAAGATCGCGTGGGTCTCCTTCGATCCAGAGGCGATTCCCGCTCTGCGTCGCGGCGGGAAAGCTGTCTTTGTGGACTTCACGGCCCGCTGGTGCCTCACCTGCCAGGCGAATGAGAAGGTTGCCTTCACCCGTGCGGTAGGTGAGAGAATGGAGGCGCTCGATGTTGTGCCCATGAAGGCGGACTGGACGCGGCGTGACGAAACCATTGCCGCCGCCCTCGCCGAGCATGGCCGCAATGGCGTACCGCTCTACGTTCTCTATCCGGCCGACATCACCAGTGCTCCGATCATTCTTCCCCAGCTTCTCACCGAGGGCATCGTTCTGGACGCGCTGGAGCAGGCGATTCCGAACTAACGCGCGGCCAGCAGCTCCGCCAGGGCGGCGATCAGGCGCCGGGCGCAGGTGGCTTTGTCCAGTCGTCCCCAAGGCTCTTCGCTGCCATCGGCGTGGATGAGGGTGAAGTTGCCGTCGGCGGCGCCCAGGCTGTCGGCGCCATTGAGAATGATCGCGTCCAGGTGCTTTCGCCGGCACTTGTCGTGGGCCTTGTGGAGACCATCGTCCGTCTCCAGGGCAAAGCCGATGCAGCGCTGTCCCGGTTGCCTGCTGGCGGCGAGGGTGGCGGCGATGTCGGGGGTGGGGCAGAGCCGCAGGTCAAAGGATTCCGCCTGTTTGGGTAACTTCTGGTCGAGAGGGTTCTCGACGGTATAGTCCGCCACCGCGGCCGCGAAGATGGCGCCATCAACTTCGCTGAAGTGGTGCTGAGCGGCGGCCAGCATGTCGCGCGCGCCCTGGACTTGGTGAAGGGTGATCCCACCTCCGCGCGGCAGGTTGGCCTCGCTGACCGGCCCGGTCACGAACTCGACCATGGCGCCGGCCTGAAAGGCGGCTTCGGCCAGCGCTTTTCCCATGCGGCCGCTGCTGTGATTACTGATGAAGCGGACGGGGTCGATCTGCTCCACCGTCGGTCCGGAGAGAATGAGGAGGCGCTTCCCCGTCAGGGGGCGATCGCCTTGCAGGGCGTCGAGCAGGCGCCGCAGGATTTCGTCAGGTTCGCTCATGCGCCCGTAGCCTTCGGTGCCGCAGGCGAGCCTTCCGGCTGCCGGTCCGATCCGTTGCCAGCCGCGCTCATCGAGCTGGCGGGCGTTCTCCTGGACAACGGGCTGGTTCCACATCTCCACGTTCATCGCGGGGCAGTAGAAGCGCAGGCAGTGGGCGGGCAGAGAGAGAGCCGCGGTGGTGACCACATCATCGCCGATGCCATGGGCAAGCTTGCCGATCAGGTTGGCGGTGGCGGGCAGCACCGCAAAGAGATCCGCCTCGGTTGCCGGGTAGAGATGCGGATAGACGCTCTCGCGGTCATCCGACGCGGGCGGAACGAACATGTCGCTGACGACCCGGCGCCCGGTTACGCCCGCAAAAGTGAGGGGGGTGACGAACTGCTGCGCGGCGCGGGTCATCGCCACATAGGTGGCATGGCCGGCCTGATGCAGGCGGCTGGCAACGTGGACCGCCTTGTAGGCGGCGATCCCGCCACCGATGGCGAGCAGAACATTGCGATTCTTCTCGGTCATGAAGATCCACCCTTTTGATCGTGATCCCGGTGCAGCGCGTCGACGAGCAGGGGCACCAGATGTGTGATGGTGCCGGCGCCGAGTACCGCTATAATATCCCCGGCCTGGCTCTCGCGCGCAAGTGCCGCCGCCAGATCCGTGTAGGCTTCGGTCGCGTAACGGGCCGGCACCCCGCTCACGTGTTCGACAATCCGGCGCGGATCGGCCAGCGAGGCATCCTGCAGCCAGGCGCTGAACGGCTCGACGACGATCACCTCATCCGCGGCGGCCAGCTCGCGGCCGAAGGCTGCCGCATACCGCGCCACCCGCTCATAACGATGCGGCTGAAAGACGACCCGCAGGCGCGCCGTGGGATCGCTCTCGCGCAGTGCCTGCACCGTCGCCGCCACTTCCGCCGGATGATGCGCGTAATCCTCGATCACCCGCACGCCCCCGCCCGTGTACCGCACCGATTGCCGGCGCTCGACACCATGAAACTCCAGCATCGCCTCACGCGCCACGGTGGGGTCGACTCCCACCAGACCCGCCGCGGCGATGGCCAGAGCCGCGTTAAGCCGATTGTGCGCGCCGGAGAGCGCCAGGCGCAGGTCGGCCGTTGACGCCTCGTCGATGAGCGTGAGCCGGGGATGATCGCCAAGGAGGTCGCGTACGAGCGGCGAATCGCCCGCGATCAACTGCCGTGACTGGTGGCCGAATTGGCGGAAGCAGGCATGGAGCGCCGCTTCGCCCCCGACACTCCAGCAATGATCGTCATCGATATTGGTGACGATGCCGATGGCGGCATGCATGAGCTGCTGCGTGGTATCGCTTTCGTCGACTTCGGTCACCAGGAGGCGTGTGGCGCCGGCGCGGGCAGGAAGGCGCAGGTCGACGGGTTGCCCGCCGATGAGGTAGCCTGGCTCGAGACCGGCCCGCTGCAGGCACCAGGCGAGCATGGCGGTCACCGTGGTCTTGCCATGGGAGCCGGCGACCGCGATCACCGTCTCGAACGATGGGGCGATCGCGGCCAGAAACTCTCCCCGGCGCATCTCGCCAAGTCCCCGTTCCCGCGCAGCCCGGCGCTCGGGGTTTTCCGCCGGCACCGCGGAGGAGTAGACGAGCAGTTCCGCCTCAGGCGGGAGATTCTCGGCCCGATGGCCGATGGTGATCCGGTCGCTGCGCTTGCGCAGCAGCCTGAGATTGGCGGAATCATCGGTATCGGAACCGCTGATGGCAAGCCCCATATCGCTGACAATCAGGGCGAGGCCGGCCATGCCCACCCCCCCCATTCCCACAAAGTGTACCTGGCGCCACGGCAACGCGCCGTTGATCTTCTCCATAAAAAAGCTCGTCTTTGCAATCTTGGTCTTGACGTTGTGTGCAAACAAGGCATATTACACGTTCTCTCGAATTTAGCTCGGAAACTGCGCATGGCGACCTGCCCAGCCAGAAAGATATACGCCGCCTCCGCCAATCATCCATAGAGTCACTCGAGCAAACGCAAGGAACGAAGACCTTATGCCGAATAGTCGATCCGCTGAAAAACGTGTCCGCCAGAATGAGAAAGCACGGGTTCGGAATTCCGCCGTGAAGTCGAAAGTACGGACACTCGAAAAGAAGTTTCACGCCGCCATCACCACCGGTGACAAGAGCGTAGCCGAAACTGCCTTGAAGTCTGCCCTCTCCGCCTATGACAAGGCAGCCAAGGCCGGCCTGGTTCACAAGAACAAGGTGAGCCGCAAGAAGCACCAGTTTGACGTTGCCATGAAGTCGCTCGCCGGCTGAGACGTCCGCTGATTTTTGCTTTCCAGGCATGACTATCTTCATCCGATAGCCATGCCTTTTTTGTGCCCGGATCAGGCCGAGCCGCTATCGGGGCATGGGGTGAAAAAGCGAGAAGAGAGCGGTCACGAGGGGGCTCAGGCCTCGCATCCGCTCCCTTCTGCAGGGTGGACAATGGTGAAGATCAGTTGTGGCGCACGCGATCGTTGCGCTCGAAGGTCTCGGCGGTGACGGGGACGCTGGGGGGAGTGTTCAGGTAGCGCAAAGTCTCTTCGGCAATGCGGCTGAAGGCGGGGCCACAGACGGTGCCGCCATAGTAGCTGCGCTTGGCGGGCTCGTCGGCGACGATGAGCAGGACCAGCTCGGGATTGTCCGCCGGGACATAGCCGATGAAGGAGGCGGTGTACTTGCCGCTGTTGTACGTGCCGTTGACGAACTTCTGGGCGGTCCCCGTCTTGCCGGCGACATCGTATCCGGGTACGGCAGCGCGAGTGGCGGTGCCCCCTTCCTGGGTCACCAGCGTCAACGCCGCGGTGATCTGCTTGACGGTGGAAGGACGCACCGTCGCGTTCTTGAAGACGGCTGGTCGGCGGATCACCTCGCCGGTGATCGGATCCTCGATGCGGTCGATCAGGTGAAGCTTCATCATGTCGCCATTATTGGCGAGGGAGCCGTAGGCCTGAACCATCTGCAAGGGCGTGACGCCAAGCCCCTGGCCGATGGGAAAACGGGTGATGCTGAGGCTGTCCCAGCGGGAGAGGGGGCGGAAGATACCGGCAGTCTCCGCCGGCAGCTCGATACCGGTCGGTTGGCCGAACCCGAAGCGGCGAAGCGCCTGGTAGAGGCGCGGCTCCCCCATGTCGATGGCGATTTTGGCGGTGCCGATATTGCTGGAGTGCTTGACGATATCGGCCACACTCATATCCTCGTACTTGTGACCGGCGTCGCGGAGCATGCGGCCGGCATAGAACCAGTAGCCCTTCTCGCAATCGTAGACCGTATTCAGGTTGACGACGCCGCAATCGATGGCCGCGGCAATGCTGATGCCCTTCATGGCCGAGCCGGGCTCATAGATGTCGCTGACAAAGCGGCTGGTCCAGTGGGCGCGTTCATCGTCACGGCGGTCGTTGGGGTCGAAGGAAGGGATCTGGGCCACGGCCAGGATGGCGCCTGTGCGCGGATCCGACATGATGGCGTAAGCGGTCTTGGGGGCGAACTCCCTGACCAGTTCGGCCAGCTCAGTCTCGACGATGTGCTGAATAGGCTCATGAATGGTGAGATAGACGTTCTTGCCGTCGAGGGATTCCGGCGCCTTGGGGGTTTCGCGGTGCAACTGCCGTCCCTTGCGATCGCGCTCGTAAGTCACCCTGCCGAAACGGGGCGCCAACTCGTTGTTGCAGATTGCCTCGATACCCATGACACCCTGGTTGATGCTGTGGCCTTCGACATTGGCGCGCTGGGTGAAGCCGAGCACATTCGCCAGCATGCGCCCCTTGGGATACTGGCGCCGCTGCGTGTCGACAAAGCGCAGGCCGGGCAGTTCGAGCGCCTTCAGGCGGTTGGCGGTCTGCAGATCGACCTCGTTCTTGATGACAATCTCCTTGAGTCCGGAGGCGAGGCGCTGGCGGAGCACGGAGGCCTGGACGTCCAGCTCGCGGACGAGGCAGTCAATGAGGTAGGCGCGCCGTTCCTCCTTGATGTTTTCGGGGAGGGCGCGGATGTCCTGGCAGGCGATATTGCCGACCAGGAGATTGCCGTTCATGTCGAAGATGCGCCCGCGGTTGCCGGCGCTGGTGCGGCTGGCGGTGTACTTGTGCCGCGCCTTCACGACCAGCTCATCGTGGCGCTCGACCTGCAGTGCATAGAGATGCTTCGCCAACAGCCCGAAGCCGGCGACGAAGAGCATGAAGACGGTCAGGATCCGGATGACATAGACATGCCTGCTCATGAGAAGAAGAAAGGGAACAAGTAGTGGCGGTTCAACGTGGGTGGCAGATCACTGGCCGTGGGTGGCGACGAAGGCGTCATCGACTGCGTCTCCAGTCGGCCAGACGCGTCGAATCTGACCGGGCAGAGGCGGGCGCAGCCCCATGCGGCGGGCCTGCGGCAGAATGTAGTCGCCCGAGGTGAGATGCTCGCGCTTCATGAGGAGGTTGTCGCGCTCCTTGAGCGTCTCGTTCAGTTCCTTGTTGCTGGCCTCCCATTGCTGCCCGGCCGTCAGCGTGCGCTGCTCCAGGTAGACCTTGGCAAGGGCAATGAGCAGAACGCCACCCATCAACATGAGCAGGAGCAGGGTGGTGGCGACGGAGGGGCGGTGCGTCTCTCCACGCGTCCGCCGCTTGGGCGTACGCACATACAGATTCATACTACGGTTGCTCATGATCTACTCCTCGTCACGGGTGGCGGAACCACTCGGGGTCAACTTCTCACAGGCTCTCAATTTGGCGGAGGCCGCGCGGCGATTTCTGGCAATTTCGGCTTCGGAGGCGGTCGTCGGTTTGCGCGTCAACTCACGTACCGTCGACTTCTTTCCGCAGACGCAGATAGGCAGCCCTGGTGGGCAGATGCAGTCGGCTGCCCAATGACGAAAGCGTTGTTTGACGATGCGATCCTCGAGAGAATGGAAGGTAATCACCGCGAGGCGACCTCCTTCGCCGAGGAGATCGTGTGCCTGCGCCAGTGCGCTCTCCAACTGCTCCAGTTCACCATTGACGGCTATGCGCAAGGCCTGAAAGATTCGGGCTTCCGGGGGCAGACTGCGGCGGCTCTGCCCGAGGGAGGCGCGAATCGTCTCGGCGAGTTCGCCTGTACGCTCATAGGGAGTCTGCGCACGGCGGTTGACGATGGCCTTGGCGAGCTGACGCGAGCGGCGCTCTTCGCCGTACTCATAGAAGATGCGTGCCAGCTCTGTCTCGTCGGCGGAGTTGATGATGGTGCTGGCGGTGATGGGGGAGCGGCGATCCATGCGCATGTCGAGGGGCCCATCCTGGCGATAGCTGAAGCCGCGGGCGGGATTGTCGATCTGCATGGAAGAGAGGCCGATATCCAGAAGGATGCCATCGACTTCCCGCCAACCGACTTCGGCGGCGAGTTGTTCGAGATCGGCGAAGGTGCCATGGAGGAGGCGGACGCGCCGCGAGTAGGGCTGGAGGCGCCGTTCTGCCAGCTTGAGTGCCTGTTCGTCACGATCGATGCCGAGCAGTTCAACGAGGGAGTTGGCCTGCAGCAAAGCCTCCGCGTGGCCGCCTGCGCCCAGGGTGGCGTCGATGAAGCGGCCAGGGCGTGGCGCCAGCAGGGCGAGGATCTCCTCGACCATGATCGGCACGTGCCCGTAAGTTGGCTGTTGCTTTGTCATCATTCGATCCGTCCCAGGTGGTGAACACTGTCGTAAGTGTCGAGGACCGCTTCCATATTCTGATCCTTGGCTGCCCATTTCTCCGGCGACATGAGCTGGATGGTGGTGATTCCTCCGACCATGACGACTTGATCCTCGATGCCGGCGTGCTCCATTAGCTCGGGGGTGAGTTTGATGCGCCCCTGCTTGTCAACCGAGGTAAAGTGCGCCCGCGATCCCATGAGAGCGAGGGCATCAGCCTGGTTGCCATTCGCAATGGAAACCTGCTTGGCCCTGCTCACGATGACCTCACGGAAGAGGCTCTCGGGCATGGCATGGATCGTGCCGCCGCGGCCGGGCAACAAGACAAACGACGGAGACTCATCACCCACGCGCCACTCCTTGTAGAGCGGTACGCGGCGCTGCGAATCAATCGCATATTTGCAGGTGCCAACAAAGATCGGATCCATCGAAACCTTCCCTAAATCCACCAAATCACCACTAATCGTCCCAAAACCTACCTATAAGGTGTCGGGTCGGGCCGCGGAAGTCAAATCCAACTGGTGAAATGGCATGGCGCGCACCTGTTTTATGGAAAAAACCTTAAGTCGTTGATTTACAGCCACTTGCGTGATCTCGTCGCCATTTATGAGCGGTCACATCAGGGAAAGAAAGGGAGGACTGGGGAGAAAATCGCAGGGTGGTTGAAGGATTCTCCTTCTCCCCTGAAAGCCCCTCGCGGCAAATTTCCGCCCGTGAACGGAGAAGCGCCGCTATGGCGAGGCGCCTGCTCGCGGCACGCGAGTTGCAGCATGACGCCGGAGACCGCATAGTAGGTGCGTGCCCTTCCCCCAGTGATTTATAAGGACAAAGAGCGCCATGACCATCGATGAGATAATGAGCCTCCTCTACAACTGGTGGGCGATCAATCCGCTCTTCACGATCGAGGATCGCAGCATCACCATCAGCACCCTCTTCATTTCGGTGCTGATCATCGTCCTGACGCTCGTCTTCTCGAAGCTGCTGCAACGCGTTGTGAAGGGGCGGCTGCTGGCTCGCTTTCGACTGGATGCCGGGCTGGAATATGCGCTGCTGCGGATGCTGCACTACACCATCCTGGGCTTCGGCATCTATGTGGCGCTTACGTCAATCGGGCTCAACCTGGGAGCGCTGGCAGGCTTTCTTGCCCTGCTGGGCGTGGGTATCGGCTTCGGTCTGCAGAATCTCACGTCGAACTTCATCAGTGGTATCATCCTGCTGTTCGAGCGTCCAGTGAAGATCGGCGACCGGATCACCGTGCAGGACGTCTGGGGGGACGTGGAGAAGATCAACCTTCGGACGACCGTCGTGAACACGGTCGACAATGTCTCGATCATCATCCCCAATTCGAAGCTGCTGGAAGACAATCTGGTGAACTGGAGCTACGGGGATCTTCGCATACGCATCCATGTGCCGGTCGGGGTGGCCTACGGTTCGAACGTGGATCTGGTGACGCGGCTGCTGCTCGAGGCGGCGAAAGGGTGTAATCATGTCCTTGTGGAGCCAAAGAGCCAGGTCTGGTTCACGGAGTTTGGGGATTCATCGCTCAATTTCGAGATTGTCTGCTGGTTGCCGGATT
The DNA here is from genome assembly GCA_041690595.1 of Lentisphaeria bacterium. GTDB lineage: Bacteria > Verrucomicrobiota > Lentisphaeria > JABSQK01 > JAWLHB01 > JAWLHB01. Next base: position 12,855 of record JAWLHB010000058.1, on the reverse strand, counting down.
CGAAGGTGAAGCCGATCGCCATCGATGAGATGAATCGGGCGATCGACAGGCTCTTCCGCGCGAACAAGGTGGAGATACCCTTTCCGCAGCGCGACCTGCACATACGCAGCGATGCGACCCGCAACAAAGAGTGAGGAATGCGGGTTTCCGGCAAGGTGAAGCGGGTGTACAGTGAAGCCGGAACCATCACTACTTCCTGCCATGCCAGACGGAGAGCCCATGCCGCCCACACCCCCGACCGAGTTTATTGCCAAGATCGATTTCGACTGCCTGGAAGCCGATTGCGGCCAGACGATCCAGTTCAACCTGATGGGCTTGAAGAAGAACAAGGGCGTCGTGACCTGCCCGCATTGTCACCGCCCCTATGAGTTCGATCGCGCCTTCCTGGGTAAGTTGGAGAAGCTGCGGACAATGGTGCAGGCGGTGAAGGATGCGGAGGACATTCTGGGCAACTGCAACGTGGCCATCACGACGCCGGCGGGAGAGGTCAAGATCCCGTATCAGCTCCTGCTCACGCGGTTGAACACCCTGATCAGCCTGGATGTCGGCGATCGCAAGATCGATTTCAATTTCCGCATCGAGCCCTTCAACGACACCACCTTCCGGTAGAGCCGTGCCCGCCCCGGCTCGCATGACGCGGCGCGAATCTTGGAAAATTGCCCAAAAAAAGGGCCCGAAGTCGTTTGCATCGGAGAAATCCTGAAGTAGCTTAAAGGCCTTGTGAAAGTTGAGCGGACATCGCCCGAAGCGGGGTGGTAGTTCAGTTGGTTAGAACGCCGGCCTGTCAAGCCGGAGGTCGCGGGTTCAAGTCCCGTCCATCCCGCCAATCTTTTTTTGTCCGCCAAGGCGCCATGGGTTTCCCCAGGCGCTTTTTTGTTTGGATCCAGGCAGCCTCTTGCGGATGAACTTGCAGTCGAGGCGTTCCGTTTCTATGTTGATACCAGGAAGCTACACACTGGACAACATCAACAGAGCGGGAGGATTTGCCATGGATACCGAACGCACCAGTCGCGGTTTCACGCTGATCGAGCTTTTGGTTGTGGTTGCCATTATCGCGATTCTGTCCAGCCTGTTGCTGCCTGCGTTGAGCAAGGCACGCGAACAGGCGCGACGGACCTCCTGCTTGAGCAAAGTGCGCCAGATCACGACCAGTTCGCTGCTTTACACCGCCGATTTCGACAACCACATCTACAATCCGGTCTCCTTCAAGTATGGGCACTATCTGACCTTTGCCTATTATCCGGTGGGCATCGGCATGCTGCTCGAAGGGTATGGCACGGAGGCGGATGTCTACTACTGTCCGTCGACCGAGTTCATCGCGCCCACGTATTATGGCAATGCGCTCTACCGACCGGAGTCGTGGAAGCGGTCGCTGCCGTTGAGGGCGTATCCGGCGGACTACTGGCTGGCGTGCTCCTACACCTTCAACATTGTCTGGATGGTCGGTGGCGCCTACTACAATTACTTCAATCCCGATCAGCGTTCTGCGCCCGGCATCTTCTATGTTCAGGATGGGCTCCCGGCGGACTATCCACTTATCGCGGATGCCTGGATCAACCTGTCGACGACGAAGCCGATCATGGAGCACCGGGAAGAAGGGCTGAATGTGGGCTATCTGGACGGCGGTGCGGCCTGGGTTCCGGTTGGGCGCAACGGGACGACGGCGGAGTTCTTTGTCAACGGCAACGTGACACAGGGCAACGCCATGCAGCGCTTCTGGGGCTACATGCGAAAGAATCGCTGAAATCAAAACGACCGAGGCATGGGGAGGCAGGGACATGGTGCATCGCGGCGCGATTATGCTGGGTATTCTGTTGGGCCTGCGACTCTTCGCGGGTGAGTATCATGTCCCAAGGGTGACGCTGCCATTCATGGCGTCACCGCCGGCTCTGGATGGCAAGGTCGAGGCGGACGAATGGGCGGGAGCGGCGCGGATGATCGGCTTCTCCGATCACCAGCAGACGCTGCTGCAGCCGCCGGACGCGGAGTTCCTGGTGGGCAGCGACGGCAAGGATCTTTTCATCGCGGTGGTGAGCCAGACGCCGCCACAGGGGCTGCTGTTGAATCGGGTCAGACCCGCGCCGGAGGGGGGCAATGCGCGAGTCTGGGTGGACGACACGATCGAGCTTCTGCTCGACCCGCTTCCCGGGGTTGGCGGTGATCGCGAACGCATCTATCAGGGCGCCTTCAACGCGCAAGGGGCGATCTGGGATACGGCCTACCTGCATGAAGGTGGCGGCGCCAACTGGCGCGGCAACTGGCGTATCGGCAGCGCAGTACATGGGGAGCAATGGCACTTTGAGATTGCCCTGCCCCTGGCAGATATGGGGGTGACCGCGGAGGAGCTTCACCTGCCGATGGGCGTGCGCATCTGTCGGAACTGGCAGCGTTGCCTGGTGGCCCGGGGTGGCGAGTGGTCGCCATTGGGCGGCGCCTACAAGATCGCCGCGACGATGCCCCGGGTAAGCTGGAGCGAGTCGGCGCCGGTCGTGCAGATGACGAGGCTGCGCAGCGAAAACGGCAAAGAGGTGGATCTGGAGGTACAGATCCGCAATCCGCACGCGGAGCCGGTGAGCGTGAAGGCGTTGCTCGCCATCGCGCCAGCCAATTCCGCTCCGTCGCGGGAGGAGCGGCAGCTCATCATCGCGCCGGGGACGGTGGAGACGGTACGCCTGCAGCGCAACTACGATGTGAATGAGCGGCTGGAAACGACGATCCACGTCAGCTCTCCGGATGGCGCCACGGACTATTACTTCCGGGACTTCCCGTGGGTGATCAAACGGCCGGAGCCGATGTTCGAGATCGAGACCGAGCAATCGCAGCAGGCCGGCTTCAACTTCAGCTACTATCCCTCGCACAACATCCTGCGGCTGAAGGTGGACATCAACGCGATGCCGGAGAAGGAGAAGGTGACGGCGATTCGCGTGGCGCTGCATCCGGCCTTCGGCAATCCACTGCGGGAGAGCATGCCCAAGACCACGATGCCGGAGGTGGTGGACGGGATCAGCGAGCTATGGTGGGAGTTGCCGGAGTTGGGCCAGTATGTGGATATCGGCAACAGCAACGACTACACGATCGAGGTGATCTTTGCCGGGATCAAGGCGGATCCCCTGCGCAAGGTCTTCAGCCGCCATGCGTTCGAGTGGGAGGGAAATTCGCTTGGTCAGGCCGACGCTGTCATTCCTCCCTTTACGCCAATCGAACTGGATGGGACGACGCTGCGGACCGTGCTTCGAGAGCATTCCCTCAGTCCGCTGGGGCTGCTCGATCAGGTAAAGAGCCTCGACCGTGAGCTGTTGCAGGGTCCCATGCGACTGGAAGTGACGGTGGGCGGGCAGACGACGGTTCTCAGCGATGCCACCTTCAGCGCCGAAGGGGCGCCCCATCGCGCGGAGACACGCTCACAGTGGGAGGGGGTGCTTCCCGGGAGTGCCGCGGGGGAGTGGGATTACGATGGCGCCATGCGCTGGCGGCTGACACTGCTGCCGGGGGACCGGGAGATCGAACATCTGCGCCTGGTCATTCCATTGAAGAACGAGCTGTGCACCCTCCTGCACGTCTGCACGGACGGCATCCGCTTCAACTATGCGGGGAGCATGCCGTCCGGCGAAGGGCGCATCTGGGAGAGCGGGCGCGCGGCGCGCAACTCGATCATCGGCGACTATGTGCCGTACATCTGGGCAGGAGCGGAGGAGCGCGGCTTCAGTGTCTTCGGGGAGAACGATGCGGGGTGGATCACCAGTGGGGAAGGACCCTGCCAGGAGCTGGTTCGCGAGGGGGAGACGCTCAACTTCATCCTGAACCTGATCGATGCTCCGACGATGCTGACGGAGCCGCGTGAGCTGGTGATCGGCTTCATGGCGACGCCGGCGAAGCCGATGCCCGAGAACTGGCGGCGCTGGGCGGGCTGGGGAGTCTGGCGCGCTCCGGAGATCGACGACTGGGTGCTCAGCCAGGGCTTTCTGGGTTCGACCATTACCTGGGGGGCGCATGGCTACTGCCTGGAAACACGCCCGCGCGACGGGGACGTGCGCATCTGGGAGAAGTTCGGAGAAACTCGCCGCACGGGGCGGATCGACTATGCGTTTATCGAGAACTGGCTGGCAGGGTATCGTGTCGACACGCTGGATCCCGAGGCGCGCGAGGCGGCGTATGCGAAATGGCGGGTCAACATCAACAGCGGCTTCCGGCGCATGGTGGGCAGCCGGCTGGATCACCCGCACAATCGCAATCTCTTCTACTTCAATGCACGGGGAGTTCGGCTCGACTCGGCCGAGGGGCAGACCTTTCTGGATGAATGGCATCGGGAAGCGGTCAGTGAGCGCGGCAGCCATGGTTACGCCAGCGGCCCCGCCTATGATCTGGATCCGGTCGAGAGTTATCGCGACTATGCGCTGTGGTGGTACAACCAGGCTTTTGAAACGCGGGCCTGTGACAACATCTACTGGGACGACACCTTCATGCAGAGCAACTTCGACGTCGTCGGCACGGAGGCCTATCTTCGACCGGACGGGACGATCCAGCCGTCGTCGGGGCTGTGGAACATGCGCCAGCTGATTCGCCGAACGGCAATCCTGCAGCACGAACGGGGCATGCAGCCCGTCAATGTACCTCACATGACCAACACGCAGATTGTCCCGATCCTCTCCTTCGCCCAGATGAACTATTCGTGGGAAGACCGCAACAGCGGCGACTATCAGGATCGGTTCCCGCGAGACTACATCCGGGCGGAGAGCATCGGCCGCCAGTCGGGCAACTTTCCGCTCATCATGATGCTCGTGAGCGGCACCGCGGAAGAGCAGGAGTGGCAGGCGCGCACGGGGACCGGCTGCATTCTGGTGCATGAGTTGCGACCGACGACGGTCAGCCCCATCTACTGGGAAGCCTTCACCCGCCTTTGGCGCTTCGGCTACGGCAAATCCGAGGTGGCGGTCAGCACCTATTGGGACGAGTCGCATCCACTGACGGTGCACGGTCTGGATCTGGCGACGCTGGCGCTGAGCAAGCCGGGTGAAGCGCTTCTGGTACTTACGGACTACGGGGGCGGCGGCGATGGCAGCGTGGAACTGGACATGCTGGCGCTGCAGCTGCCGGAGAAGGTGGAGGCCACCGACCTGGAGAGCGGAGAAAGCTTGATTGTGCAGGGAAACCGGCTGTCCATCTCCATTCCTCGCCATGACTTTCGCCTCATTCACCTGGCGGCGGCGCCATGACGCGCCTGCTGCTTCCATGCCTGTTGCTGATCGTGACCGCGGTCGCGGAGGAGTTTCCGGGAACGGTGACGAATCCGGCGCTGGCGCGCTTCAGCGACCGCATCACCTTTCTGGCGAGCTTCGACGATGGCCTGGCCGCCGCAGAGATGGCAGCCGGCAGCCATGCACCGCGCTCCGTTCAGGAGGAGCTGCAGCTGGCGCCCGGGATATTCGGCCAGGCGCTCGCGGGGGGCACGCTCAGCTTCAGCGGCGACGGCAACTTCCGATTCGGCTCGACGGGGACCCTGCTTTTCTGGATCAGTCCCGTGGATTGGCGGGAGGGCGAGAACGAGGGGTATCAGTGGTGGTTTCAGAGCAGCGGGGAAGGTTCGGGCCTGCTGATCGGCAGGCAGGGAGAGATCGTGGGGAAGCGCCGGGCCACGGTTTATTATCATGCGACGACGGCCGGCCGCAAAGCCGGCGGCGAGCATATCGGTGGCGGCGGCTGGCGCGACTGGCCCAACGGGAGCTGGCACCTGATCGTCGTCACCTGGCAGCTTGGACGCATCGGCATTTCCGTGGACGGCAGCCGGCCCCGAGCCGGTGAAGTCGGAGAACTGACGCCACAGGTCTGGTTCAACATCGGCCGCAAGCAGGCTGATGGGGGGCACTTTCTGCTGGACGATTTCATGATCCTCGACCGCCCCCTGACGGCGGCCGAGATCGCGATCATCTGGCGCGATAGCGAGCCGCATCGGGCCCTTGCCGAAGCACGCTGACGGCTATTCGAGGCGGACGATGAAGGGGAGGGTGGACCAGTCGGGATCGATGTCGTTGTCGAAAACGAGGGTGCGAGCGGTTTCGCCGACGGGATCGCGGGAGATCAAGACGTCGACCCAGGAGTAGAACTCATCGTTTCCTCTCCTGGTGACGAGGGCGAGGCGGTGCTCGCCGGGGCTGAGCAGATCGTGGAGGGGGATCCAGGCGCTGTAGATGCCGGGCATGAGGCGCTGATCGTCGCCCAGGCCCGTGGGTCCGATGAGCCCCAGGCACTCGCTGCCGCCATCGGTGAGGCGATGGAGTTCGATGCGGTTGGCAAAGAGATCCTCCCAGATGGAGTCCTCGTAGGTATTGGGGAAGTTGTGGATGCCGACGCGCAGCCAGGCGTGACGCCAAGGCTCCGGTTCGAAGCGGGTGCGCCGCTGGGCCGCGAGCCGTTCCCGGCGGGCAGCGCGCGCCTCGGTGGCGGGGGGATATGGGCGGAGGAAATGGTCGACACGGTGGCGGCGTTCGCCGTCATCGGCGAGGTGAAGCCAGCCGGCGATGCCGTTCGGCTCGAGGCGAGCGCGACACGCGTCCGCGGGTGAAGCTTCGGTGCTTTCCTCTCCCGGCAGGAGCAGGACCAGTTGGGCGGCGGCGGTGACGCCGATGGCATCCCAGTCGGGGGTGAGGTCGAGATCGACGGGCGCATCCGTATGGTTGGCCGCGATGAGGAGGGTCGCGTCACCTTCGGCACACATGGCACAGAGGCCGATACCATCGGGGGCATTGCTGGCCCACGGGGTGCCGGCGAGGGAGGAGAGAACGCGAACGGAGCGATCGGCGGGGAGGAACTCCCAGAGCCGCCAGAGGGGGCGGGCGAAGGTGGTTGCGGCGGGGAAGTCGGGATGCGCGAGGGAGCTGCTCGGAAACTGGCTGCCAATATGGACAAAGGGGGCCTGGGCGGCGGTGGCGAGGAAGGGAAGGCTGCCCGGGCCGCGGTAGGGTGGGAAGGCAGCGGTCCAGAGGTAGCTGGAGCAGATGGAGAGGCCGCAGAAGTAGGCGTGGGTGCGGGAGTCTTCGAGGAGGCGCCCTTTCTCCTGTTCGCCGCCGAGGTAGCCGTCCATGCTGGTGAAGCCGAGGGCGGAGAACCAGGAGCCGCTGTGGCCGATGATCACCCCGCCGTCGCCGACGGTTCGGCGGGCGCGGCGCATGAGGAGATCCCACTGGCGAAAGGGGATGCGGCCGCCGGGGGAGTTCTCTTCCTGCATGGCATAGGCAGCGGGGCTGGCATAGTCGAGGTAGAGTCCGTCCCAGTCGGGCTTGAGCCAACGCATGATGTGGCGGCCATCATCAAAGCGCATGCCATCTTCGTTGCCGCGCCCATAGAGCGCCACGCGCAGGCCATGACGATGGGCGCTTTCGACGGTGCGGCGCAGCTCATCGGGATCCCAGGCAAACTCGCCTTGCTTCATGTCGAGCCGCCAGCTCTCGTGGAGGATCAGCAGGTTGGCGCCCTCGGCGGCACAGTCGGCGATCTGGGAATCGGTGGGATAGCGCTGGAAGTTGTCGAGGTAGTGGATGATGCGCCATGGCGGACGCCGTTCGACGGGCCAGCGGCGGATGCACCATCCCCAGGTATTGCGCCACTGGAAGGTCCGCCCATCGCGGCGACAGGGGGTGGTCTGGAAATCCCAGGTAAGGTCGGCACGTCCATCCTTCCAGGTCAGCTCGGAGGCGGTCTCGCTGGGCTGCATGCCGAGGCTGTTCCAGGATTCGACAAAGAACTCGAGGTGATGATCGCGCTGAAGGCCGGCGCCGAAGTCGACGGCGACAAAGGGCCAGATGGTGCCGTCCTCGCGAGTGGTGCCGGTGGCGGGCAGGTCGCGGTAGAAATCGCCGAGGGCCTGGATGAGGGTGGCGTCGGTGCGGCTGGGCAGGCGCCAGTGCGACCATTCGGCCTGCTGGTCACCGGCCAGTTGCAGGGATGGCTGGAGCCTGAAGTGGTCGATGGCGCCGGTTTCAAGGCTGTGGGTATAGAAGAAGGGGGTGGCGAAGGCGGCGCCGTCGTCAAAGATCTGGTAGTGGATATCGAGTCGGAAACCGGGGATGGTGGCGCCATCATCGTCCTGCCAGGCGATGCTGTCGATGGAGATGGCGACATGGTCGTCCTCGTGGTCGATCCTGGCGGAGAGGGGTCCCTCGACGACGGGGCGGATGGTTCGCCCATCGAAGCGAGCGCTCAGGCATGGCTGGGCGGCCTGCCAGACGGGGGTGGCGGTGCCGGAATAGCCAAGGGCGGACGGCAGACCACCCGGACCGATTTCCAGGAAGAAGAGGTCATTCTGGAGGTGGAGCGCGGTATCGGAACGGCGAAGGGTCAGGTTGCTCATTGGCTATTCCCAGATGTAGGGGCGATGAACGATGCGCAGGCTGCGAAGGGTGCCTTTGAACCAGCCCTGGGGGCCGGTGAAGGTGTCGTCGCCTCCGGGGCCGAAGCCACCGAAAGCCGAGGGTACGTCGTAGGCGCCTGGCCCGCGACAGGGCCATGGGCCGGCCGACTGTCCATCGACCCGGGCTTGCAGCGCCTCCAGATCGTAGCTGACGGCGATACGCTGCCAGCGTCCTGGGACGATCTCCAGCCCGGTGTCGACCTGAACATTGTCGAGCTTGTCGTTAACATAGCCCAGGTGCAGCCTGCCATCCATGAGGCGCACGGTGATCGAGCCGATATAGCTGCCATAGTTGATGAAGAGGATCTGGGGGGCGCTCACCTCGGCGGGGAGGATCTCGAAGGTGAGGGTAAAGCTGCTCTGACGCGGCAGCACGCCCTGCGGCATGTTGATGTAGGTGCCCTTGCCGTCGAATTCGAGAAGGTCGCGGTCGCCGTCGCGGCGCCATGTCGGGGCCATCTCGGTGGCGTCGGCTGGATAGGTAGTGTAGCGGACGAAAGCGGAACCATCGCGGCCGCCGTTGCCGCCGCGCCAGGTGACTGGATCGGTGAAGCCGCCGAGGTGGCCGAAGAGGAGGCGTCCGGCGTTGCTGACCATGAGGGCCTGGCGATCCGCATCGAAGCGATAGTCGATGGCGGGCACCCGGATGGCATCGACGTCGAGGTCGACCGGGGCTTTGGCGGTGCCGGACCAGACGCGGATGGGCAGCGTTTCGCCGGTTGCGGCGTAGGGCATGATCGGGGCGCTCTGGTACTGGCGGCCGGAGGCGGTGATGGCCCGGAGATGGAGGACGGAGGTCGGCATGGCAGGCTGAATGCGCGCGGTAAAGGAGGCGCTGGTCTTGCCCAGATGGAGGGGATGATCCGGTTGCTGGAAGGCGTGGGAGACGGTGAGGGTAGCCCCCTGATAGTTCTGCGACCAGATGCCCAGGCGGCGCACTTCGGCGAGGGGGATGGAGGCCTTCAGGACTTTCAGGTCGACATCGAGGGTCGCCGTGCCGGGATCGCCAATGGGGAGGGCGAACCAGGCGGTGCGGGGATACCAGTCGAGATTGCCGGCGAGGTGCAGGGCGCCATCCCTGAGGGGGGCCTTGGCCAATGGGGGTGGCTGCGGCTCCTGCCACTGGGCGTCGGCGCCGGTGACCCGCAGGGTGCCCAGCATCTGCTTGCGATGAAAGGAGCGCAGGTGGACGGCGTAGAGGTCGAGATCGTGGCGCTCGCGCAGTGATTGCCCGTCGGCGCTGACGGCATGGACGACGGCATCGTCATCGAGGATTTCCACCGACATCAGGGGCTCGCCGCAATCCACCTCGGCCTGGATGGTGCAGATACCGTTGGCATCTGGGGGCTGCACCATGGTGAAGGAGAAGGTGCGCATGGGGGCGAGGTCGCGGAGGGGATGTTTGACCCACTTGTAGTCCCAGTTCCAGGTGGCACGCAGCTGCAGATGATGGAGTCCATCACGGAAGGTCTGCCAGCCGTTGCCGCCGCTGACGTGGAGGACGGGCAGCAGGACCGGATGGTCGGCCAGCTCTTCACTGGGGACGATGAGGGTGCGATCCGCGAGGCGATCGGCCTTCAGGGTGAAGGATTCGCTTTGCCAGACGGAGTCGCCGGTGGGGGTGCGGAGTTCGAGGCGCGCCTGGATGCTGCCCTTTCGCGAGCCATCGGGCACGTTGAGGACTTCGATCTCGAGCGGTTCGCCGAGGACGACGATCTTGCGATAGGAGATGACGAGATTGGGGCTTCCGAAGTCGTCACCGGTAAGCGGGGAGAGTGGCTCGTTGTGCAGGGTCTGCATGTAGTAGCGGAGGATGCGGCCGGTGCTGGTGCCGTTGTAGACGGTGGGTCGGAGGCTGGTGTTCTCGTTCTGCTCGTCCCATTCGGGGAGGACCATGATGTCGGGTCGGGCGGCGAGAGCGGCGTCCATGCCGTGGCGCAGGGTCTTGGTGCCGTCGTGGCTGAGGGAGTAGCCGATGCGGGTGCAGTTTTCGTGGCCGATGGTGGCGCTGAGGCTGAGTAGCTTGACAGCGTAGGCGGGCTCGGCCAGCACTTCGCGGTAGGTGCGAATGACGACATCGCGGTAGTAATCTTCGTCGAAGCGGTGATCGCGCTTGCAGCCGGAGGCGCCGGCGAAGTGGAGTCCGTCGAAGAGGTCGAGCCATTCGCGGAGGATGGACTTGGTGGCCTCGATATCGGCGTCGGTGATGGGCTCGTCGTTCTGGTGCTTCTGGCGCATGGCGCCCCACGGGCGGACGAAGTCGGGAAGGAAGAGGAAGGTCTCCTGGCCATAGTCGCGGCGGAATGCTTCGATGAGGGGGCGCCACTTATCGAGGGGCATGGTGTCCAGGTTGTAGCCGGTGATGGGGATGCGTTCGTCGATGCGGAAGGTGTAAGGGCTGGCGATGGCGGCTTCGAGCATCTGGCGCTTGGGCTCGGCTTTCTCCCCGGCAACAAATTCCGGCAGGAGATAGAAGTCGTCGGGGGCGGCGTCCGCGGTGAAGGGAAAGACGGCGAGGCGGCCGGTGGTTTCCCCGAGGAAGGCGAAGCCATCGAGGCGGTAACCGCGGGCGATGTCGATCATTCGGCTGAAGGAGGCGCTGCTCGTCAGGGGTGAGTCATTGCGGAGGGCGGTATCCTGAAAGAGTGGGCGATCGGTCCAGCGGCGCAGGTACTCATCGCCCAGGCCGTACTTCATCTGACCGCGGGCAAAGATGTGGGTGCGTCCCGCGGCTGGCTGACGCAGGGGCAAATCGTCAGCGGTGCGGCAGCCGCTCATGTAGAGGAGGGCGCAGAGCGAGAGGCAAGCGATGAGGCTCCGCGGATAGGTGATGCGGAGAGAATGCAGAAAGCTGGTCACGGGGGTGTACCTCGGCAGGTTAACGTGGAGCGATCGACTGGCGATCGATCAGGTCATGTTGAATGGCATCGAGGGCGGGGTCGGGGCTTTCGTCATGGCGCAACAGGTGAAGCAGGCGCCGGGCGGCCCGCAGGCCGACGCGGGAAGGCGGAACATGAAACGCGGAGATGGTGGGATCGGTAGCCTCGAGAATGGGATGGTCGAAGAGGCATACCAGGGAGAGATCGTCGGGGATGCGGCGGCCCATGGCACGGCATTGCCGTACGACTTCGACCGCGCAGCTGGCGTGCTCGACGACGAGGGCGGTCACCTCGCGATGGGTTTCGAGATAGCCACGCACAAGGAGCGGGCCTTCGCGGAAGGTGTGCCACTGCGCATGGGGGCCCGTGAAGCGAATCGGGAAGAGGCGCGCCTCGCGCTTTTCATCGTCAGAGATGAAGGCTTCACGAAAGGCGACGGCAACCTGATCGTGATCGGGTGAAATCAGGGCACCGATCTCCTGATGTCCCCGGTCGGCGAGCAGGCGCAGGGCAGCCGACGCGGCGCCATTCACATCGGAGCAGACGAGTGGGGAGCGCAGGCATTCCGACCACATGCGGTTGCCCAGGCGAAGATAGGGGAAGTGGGCGGCATCCAGCTCCTGCAGGGCTTTGCGGCAGGCCTCGCCGGGAAGGGCGACAAGAATGGCGCCGACCAGATCCATGCGGGCAATCTGCGCCGGCAACGACTCCCGTTCATAGAAGGTCGCGTCAATGCCAATCAGCTTCAGATCGTAGCCGGAGTCGGCCAGTTCCTTCTGGACGGTTTCGGCCACCTGCAGCTTGGCGCACTGGTCTTCGCGGATGTAGAAGAAGCCGATGTTTCTGGAGCGAACATGGTCGGGTCGCGCAACGAAAGCGCCGGCCTGCCGCTTGCGGACAACCAGCCCCTTGTCGACGAGGCCGGCCATGGCGCGACGGACGGTCGGAGGATTGACGCCCAACTCGCGACTGAGTTCAGCGTCACTCGGCAGCGCATCCCCGGGCTGCAGCACTGCCTCCTGAATCAAGGTCTCCAGCTCCGTGGCGATCTGATGATAGAGAGGGACGCAGGAGTTGCCGTCGACGGTCGCACGCAAGTGCGCGACCGTCGTTGCGAAGCTATTTTCTATAGCGTTCATTATCATGACCATAGATATACTATAGGACAGCCCCCCTTGCAAGCCTTTTCAGGCTGAATATTCTGAAGATTGGGCGGCGAAGGAAGGGGAGGCGGAACGGACGCACAGGACCTTATTGACCGCATTGAGCGCATTGACGCGGTGATGGGTGGAAAGAATGGGAGTAAGGGGAAGAAGGGGAAGGATGGCGGAGCGGACACAGAGGACCTTATTGACCGCATTGACCGCATTGACGCGGTGATGGGATTGGCGGCAGTGGAGGGGAAGAATGGGAATAAGGGGAAGAATGGACTGGAGGGTGAGCAGTGAGGGGAAGGGCGAGGGCGAGGCGAGGTGTCTTGTCCGGGTATAGGTTGACAGAGCAACTTGACCAAGGAGAGGACATATGAGTTACCGATTAGTGAACTACAGCGAGGCGTTTAAGCGTCGGATC
>JAWLHB010000057.1:0-45643 GCA_041690595.1 Lentisphaeria bacterium | reverse complement strand
ACCAGAGTTATCAACATTTTATTGACGCACTCGTCGCAGCCATTCACAAAAAATCTGGAGATCTTTTAGCCATGAACACTTGAAGGCATACATAGTTGGAGAGATGGCAAAGCGCAAGTCGCGGTTCGGAGAACCCCTCCCGCCTTGCCGGGCGTGTCGAGAATGGCGCGCTCTTTACGGCAACTGCGGGCAGGGCGCCGACTGGCTTTGTCTCAACTTCCGGCAGAGCCAGAGGTGATAAACGCCGTAAATGAAGTCGATGATGACACTGGTCTTCTCCAGGCCCGGTCCCATGATCAGGAAGCGGTTGCTGTCGAGCAGGGCGAGCATGCCGCACTCGCGGTTGTGGATGAGTCGCCCATCGAGGTCGTCGACGGCGTCGCCGCCGATGGTGGGGCCGCGTCTGCCGGCGAGCTTGATGTCGTAGGCGTCGTCGAGGAGGAAGGGCGGCGTCTGCAGGAGGGTGATGAGCAGCTCCGGGGAGGCGCGGCCGGCGATGCAGCCGTGGTAATGGAGCCGCAGCTTGTCGAGGAGGGGCGGGGCGTTGGAGTAGAGGCGGCAGGCGCAATCGCGGAAGCCGAGGTCGAGTGAATGTACCGGCGGGAAGAGCTCCTGGAACTGGCTGATGAGCTCCCGCACCTGATGGTCTCTGGTTGTCATACTGGTCTCCTTGTGTCTCATGCTTTTCGTGTTGCTTATAGTGTAGTCGACGTGGCGCCGCTTCGGAGCGCCCAACGGTTAAGCCTGCATGAAGAGACGGTGAAGGGAGACGCGGGGACGCGGAGACGCGGGGACGATCGGCGGGGCGCTGCCCCGGACCCCGCTGGGGAGGCAGCACCTCCCCAGACCCCTCGATACGTCTTGTTGCTTGACAAGCGATGATGCTGATGACTACAGTGTAGGGTTGAAACTCAGCGACGAGGATGTCTGGCGTGGAAACAGAAGTGAGAAATGAGGAAGATGATGACCTGAGACGCATCTGGAAGAGGCGGAAGAGGAACTGCATGCTTGTGGCGACGATTCCTCTTTTGCTTATGGTCGCGCAGAGCATGTTTGCTCTGTACTGGACTTTTGTCGATCAATCCGATATTGAGACCAAGATGCAGATGATCATGGGTGAGTTATACATCGGCATTGCGGTCACTTTGGTAGTGATCATATGCACCAGTTTTATCTACACGAGGAATTATAGATGTCCTTCCTGCCAGAGAGCACTGGGGTTCATCGGGAGTTGGCCAAAGCGGTGCCGTCGCTGCGGCTTCAATCTGGAATGAAATCGGACGGGACGTGGGGACGATCGGCGGGGCGCTGCCCCGGACTCCGCTGGGGAGGCGAGGTGGTCTGTGGTCGGACGAGGCGGCCGGGGTCGGAAGGGGCGGAGAGAATGGTTGGCGATGTCAACGCAAGTCAGTGACAGCCGAAGCAGCTACAATCTTGAATAAAGAATGGCGCTTGGAATGACGATGACCAGACTACTTATGGCAGCTATGGTCGAACTGGCGGTTCACGTGTTGTATGTGATCGCATGGCTCGGTTTGTTTGTGAGCAGGTTCCGTCTCGGCCCAGGCGATGTTGAGCTCCTTGTCTTGGGATTTGAGGTTCCGCTTGAGCTTTCTGGATATCTGCTGCTATTTGTCATCTTCATTAACTCGGCGATGGTGGTGTATTTGCTCAGGAATCCTCTCGAGTCCATAGTTGCCGTGTTCTTGATATGCGTCACCTTGTCGTTCTCCCTTTGGATAGCCAAGGGCCTTGCATTTTACCTGGCGCTTTGGCTGAGCCAATCTCCTCCCGTAGCGCTGGTAGTACTTGCCGATCCATTTTGGATTGGCGACTGCACTGTGTATCTTCTGCTCGGTGCCGGGGGATTCTTGTTTGGGTATACGTTGATCAAGGTTAGGCGGAGTACGTGTATGACTTGCTAAAACGTCAAGGCTTCATGACTTCCCTTGATTGTTTCTGACATGATCAGCAGGATAAACAGATGTTTCTGAGCATACATGCTAATCTTCTTTTCACGGTGTTTCAGGTTGAGGCTGGATGCTTACCCGTGGATTGCCGGGATAAGTATGTTGTGGTTTTCAGGAAACATCGGTTTACGTGGTATTCAGATGATGTGGCGGTGGCTACGTTTGAGTTTCGCGGCCTGTTTGGAAACCGTGGTGAGATAGTCTTCGGGGAAAATGCGCCACAAGGTGAACGCAATCCGTCTTTAATAGAGCTTGGAGGAGGATTGGCTTTTCTGACGCCAAAGGAGTGGATTGTGCTTGATGATGGAAGAGACGAGCAGTTCATCATTGTTTCGCCATCTTTTTGGGAGCAGTTCAAGTCCGTGCTATTGCCAAGATGCTCGCTGGTGTTCGAGGTGGTTAGTAAAAAGGACCGTCGTGGTGTTGGAAGGTTGGAGATGTTTCGAAGTGTAGCTTCGGTATGTCGATGTATATATAGGGGCATGGACGATGCTGTTTCCTACAGTAGTGGAAATGTTGTGCTTCTGTCTGCTGGATTCATTCATGCAATGCGCAAGTTGAGCAGTTCGGCCTGATGTGCGGCTTGCAGCATCTTTTTCTATCTGCACGACGCGCGGAGCGCTGCCCCGGACCCCGCTGGGGAGGCAGCACCTCCCCAGACCACTCGATACTCTGCTGGTCTGCGACCGCAGGTGTCGCTATAGTAGCAAAGGGATCTGCAAACTGCGACATCTATTGATGGAGTAGCGTGGTGATGAGGATAGCCATTCTGGTTCTGATTCTGGTTGGATGGAGATGTGTAAACGCAGGGCCGGTGACGATCACGGTGAGGGTGGATAACGAGCCCTGTCCGAATGCATTTGTCTTTGGGTATGGTGAAGACGGCGTCTTTGCGGGAGTTGCGGAGATGACCGGAGGGGATGGACGAGCAGTCTTCGACCTTGCTCCCGATCGATCGCTGAAATTCTGCACGCGTTATTGCGGGATCGCATTCTGGACGCCGCTGCTGACCGCAAACGAAAGCGGCACGATTGACCTGCCTGTCGGTTCCGTGCTCACGCTTGTCTGGGGGGATCAACCGGCGGGAGGACGGATCGTTGAGCTATGGGATGAATCGGGAAAGGCCTATCTGGGCGAGCGACTGGTGAGCGATACGGCAGGTGAGGTATCCTTCCCGGTCGCGGCGGATGAGCGCTTTCGCTTTCGTGTCACGGATGCCGGGCGGCACTTTTTCACGGACATCGTTACGGCACCGGCGAGTGTATGCGCGAGCATTCCCCTCGCGGCCGATTCGACCGGAGTTCCGGCAGAGGGTCTTACCGCCTTGTCGCTGGTGTGTGTCACGATCACATCTGGCGGCGCGTCGATGCGGGATTGTCGCGTGCAGCTTTGGGACGAAACGGGGAGCATCTTCCTCGGCCAGGAGCGACGGACCACTGTCGCTGGGAAGGCGGTGTTCTACGTTTCCCCCGGGGTCGCGGTGAAGCTGCGGCTTGTGGATCACGAGGAGAGTGGGATCGATCTTTGGACCGACGTGCTCACTGCGCCCGAATCAACGGTGCTGGATACTCCAGTGTTGACGACGGTGAGGATTACCGCGATCGATCAGCCGGTCGCTGGTCGTGTGGTTCAGATGTGGGATGCGAGCAAGAGCACCTATCTTGGCATGGAGGAACTAACGAACGGAGAAGGCATTGCGCGCTTCAGAGTGGAGGCAGAGACGCATCCTGAAGTGACGTTCGGTGTAGAGTATGCCGGAGGTACCCACTTCAGTGAAAGGATCGCCATTCCCGGGGCGGTCGTCTTTGCCTTCGACCAGATGGACCCACCCGATACGACTCCACCAGTGACCGTGCATGACTATGAGCATGATGGGCAGTGGAGTTCGGAATCGGCGTTCATTATCCTGTCGGCGACAGATGAATTCGGCTTGGCCATGACTCGCTTCAGCATCGATGGTGGAGCCATGGAGACGGGCGTCCATGCCATCATCCAGACAGAAGGCCTGCATACCTTGACCTTCTACAGTATCGATCTGCATGGCAATGAGGAAGAGCCATCGACTGTCGAGGTGAAGCTCGATCTGACGCCTCCGGAACTGGAGGTGCTCTTTCCTGCCAACAGAGCCGAACTGACGACTTCGCGTCCGACTATTCGGGCACGACTTGCCGATGAGCTTAGTGGAATCGCGCTGGAATCCGTCAGCTTGTCCGTCGATCCGATTGGGGAACTCACGCCCACACTGGAGAATGGAGAGCTAACGTACACGCCTGCGATGGATTGGGAGAACGGTACCTACAGCCTGTTCATCCTGGCCAAGGATGTGGCGGGAAACGTGACCAGTGCGGTCAGCAGGTTTGATATTGCCGTTCCGCGGCCTCCGACGCTGGTGCAGGTGCAGCCAGCTTTCGACACTGCCAGTGGAGGCAAATGGATAACCCTTTCCGGATCGTGGTTCACTGGCGAGACAGCCGTAACCTTTGGCGGCGTTCCAGCACGAGAGGTGAGTTTGCTGCACCGTGGAGAGATGAAGGCTTTGTCTCCAGCTTGTGCGCCTGGGACAGTCGACGTGGTGGTCTCGACAGAATGGGGTGAGGCGTCGTTGCCATTCCTCTATCAGGACGAGCTGCGTCTCGTTCTCGACGGAGCTGAGCCCGACTCGTTGTTCTGGACGTCGGGCGACAAGGTATGTCTGAGCGGCAGCATTGGTGGAGGGCTGCCGCCCTACACGCTCACAATCACGCACTATTCGGACCCTGCTACCTATGCGTACATCCTTGACGAACCAGGGCCCGTATCCGTGGATCTCGATGCTGAAGAAGGGCTTCACTACGTTTTTGTGATGCTGGAGGACAGTGCGGAGAATGTGACATGGAGCCGTCTGTATTACGGCAAGGACACCACGCCTCCGGAGCCCCCAGGCCCCCTGCATGCGTATCCGTCGGTTGATGCAGTCGGCGGCGTCGCCATGTGGCTGCCATCACCTTCGTTGGACGCCGTGCAGTATAAGGTGAATGGCGAACCGCAGGATGCCGCGGTGGTCAACACCAGAACAATCAGTGGCCTGACGGAAGGCGAGACATGCACCGTGGAGGTGGTGGCCGTCGACCGTGCCGGCAACGAGTCCGCCCCGGTGAGGGCAACCTTCACGGCCCAGAAGATCAGCGATCTTCACGAGCAGAAGAAAAAGGTGGAGACGCTGCGGCTGTGGCTGGATGGAACGACGACGGGAGAGGTCTGGAGCAACCGCTTCGGAACGGTGGAAGAACTGAAGCAGGTACAAGGGGCATTGGCCGCTATGAACGTCGACCGAGGAGGCGCAGGTGGTGGAGCCGGTGACGATGTCCATCTTGACGTCAGCCTCAAGCAGATCGGGGTGATCATCGGCTGCGCCACGCCGTATGTGCAGCCCGGGCAGGAATTGCCTGTTCAGGCGAACGTGTGGTATGAGTGCAGTGCGATTCCCTTGAATGGCGTGAGAGATCCGGTGGAATCGGAGTATCTGGATCTGAACAGCAATGGCCAATGGGATTCGGGCGAGCCGTGGACGGAGCGCCACGTGCTGAGTATTCCTGCCTGGATAGAGTGCGCGGAGAGTACGGCCTGGGTCGGCAATTATGATGGCAGCCGCTTTGTGGGGCTGCATCCGGGGGAGTACACGGTGACAACGCCGCAGGGAGGGAAGCTGGTGGTCACGGTGATCGGTGTCGACGTGACGATTTTCGACGGCACCGGGAATCGGCTGAGCGACTTGAACGAAGAGCTGTATGGGGCGCTGATCGCGACCAATACGGCAGGCAGTATTCACTTCGACAGCTATATGCCTGCGTCTACTGAAGGGAGCTACTCGATCTCGATTGGTCCAGGAGTGGAGCTTTGGCAGGGAGAGCAGCTGATACTTGCAGAGAATTCGGCGACGCTGGGCCTGCAACGTGCCGATTTTGAGGGCAGGGAGTACAGGTTGTTGGGGCAGGGGATCGCCTCATCCACGGTTGACTTTGCGTTTCATCCTGAGGTTGGCGTTCCGACGCGTGACAGCGTACGTGCCAGTATTGTCGACATTTGCATAAGTGCTGCCCGTGCCTGGGTCTTCTGGGGACGGACGAAGCGCTTGCAGTTGCTGCCGGAAGAGGCAGTGGTGGAGGACCCGGAAAGTGGGTTTTCGATATCCGCACCCAATGGCTTCAACTGGCAAGTGGATGAGATTATCGGTCTATACAGGATTGACTTCGTCGGAACCAGCGGAGCTATCGAGAGGATCACCCTCGAACGACCAGGATGGGGGGAGCTGTTGGCATCGACTGACTCGTTTTTGCGTGGCACGGCAGGTGGGGTGAAGGATTGGCTGCAAAGCAATGGCACGCGCGTTATTTACTCGACCAATCAAGACGAGAGCGAGATTGCCGTTGAAGCCGAATGCTTCTTCACATGGGACCGTGAACGTTGCTCGACAACTGGGCTACGGGCAGTTCCCATTCCCGCGGAGACTGGGGAAGGAGAGTAGCGAGGGCGGACGCGAGACCATCGGTGGGGAGCTGCCCCGGTCCCCGCTGGGGAGGCGGGGTGGTCTGTGGTCGGACGAGTCGGACAAGTCGGACATGGTGTGGCGGGTGAGACAATATTCGGATCGCTATCTGGCTCATCCAGTCGCAACGCTTGCAGCTTGACGCGACAACGCGCAAGCCGGTCGACCCGGCCAGCTATCGAGCCGGGGTGAAGCGGATTGTCGACAACCATTAGCTACGCAGCCCGGAGCATGTGGCGCCTGGTGGACGCGGTCCGTGGACGGATGTTACATGAGGCGGGGCGGAAGGGTACTCTTTTTGTTTTTAGGGCTTGACTTTTGGGTTATGGGGGTGTATGTTTATAGTTAGATGTAGAGGTCATGAAGGGTGGGAACGTGCTTGGGTAGTGGGATGCCCGGGAGAGGGAAGGATGGGAATAGGGGAAGTATGGCCTTTGGGATGCGCGCCGCGGATGTGTCTGACGAAACGGACGCGAGTGGGTGGCGCCGATGGACCGACCTTTCGACCGATCTTTTCGGAAGTGGGACCGAGGTTTTGCGGACCGACCTTTCGACCGATCTTTTGGGAGGTAGCGATGCAGCAGCAGGAGGGCGTGACGTTCCTGGGACGGGGATGTGTACGGACGAAACGGACGCGAGTGGGTGGCGCCGATGGACCGACCTTTCGACCGATCTTTTCGGAAGTGGGACCGAGGTTTTACGGACCGACCTTTCGACCGATCTTTTCTGGCGAGAACATTTCGGGGGACCACCTGTGCATCGGGGGCCGGACGTTCCGGGTTTGGGGTGTGCCTGGGGCTGGTGTGGGATATAGTAGCCTGCTTACCGATAGTGGCTGCGTCAACAAGGGATGAGGAGAGTATGATGGAGGAGAGCTTGGGGGAATGGGTGGAGCGCACGCTGGCGATGTTGTACGGCGAGGATCGCGCGCCGGGTGTCAGCAAGGAGCTGGCGGAGCTGGTCGCGGGGTATCGCGGGCGGATCGGGCCACCGGTGCAGCAGCGGCGGTGGGACCAGGGGGACGCGCTGCTGATTACGTACGCGGACAGCATTGTGGGGGAGGATGCGGTGCCGCTGGCGGTGCTGCACCGGTTTCTGCGTCGGCATGTGGGGAAGCGGGTTAGTTTTGTGCATCTGCTGCCGTTCTTTCCGTGGAGTTCGGACGATGGTTTTTCGGTGGTGGATTTCCGTGAGGTAGAGGAGAAGGTGGGCGGCTGGGAGGAGGTGGAGGCGCTGGGGCGGGAGTACCGGCTGGCAGTGGATGGGGTGATCAATCATGTGTCACAGGAGAGTGCGTACATTCGCGGTTTTCTGGCTGACGATCCGCGGTATGCAAATTTTGCGATCGCGCTGCCGCCAGAGACGGATACGCGGAGCGTGCTGCGAACGCGGAACCTGCCGCTGCTGCATGACTACCGGAAGGGGGATGGGACGACGGTCTGGCTGTGGACGACCTTCAGCCGGGATCAGGTGGATCTGAATTACCAGAACCCGGCGGTGTTGCTGGAGATGGTGGATGTGTTGCTGTTCTATGCGGCGCGGGGGGCTCGGATGATTCGCCTGGACGCGATTCCGTACCTGTGGAAGCGGCTGGGGAGTTCGTGTGCGCACCTGCCGGAGACGCATGCGATCATCAAGCTGCTGCGGCGGGTGCTGGATGCGGTGGCGCCGCATGTGTTGCTGCTGACGGAGACGAATGTGCCGCACGAGGAGAATATGGCCTATTTCGGGGATCGTGGGGACGAGGCGCAGGTGATCTACAACTTCAGTCTTGCGCCGCTCATTCTCTTTTCGATCGCGGTGGGGGATGCGACGCACCTGACGGCTTGGGCGGCGGGGGTGCGCAAGGTGGGCGATGGGGCGACGTACCTCAACATCACGGCGACTCATGACGGTATCGGCATGCGGCCGACGGAGGGGCTGCTGAGTGAGGAGCAGCGCCAGGTGCTGCTGGAACTGGCGCGCGAGCATCATGGCGACATCACGGGGAAACGGAATCCGGATGGCTCGATCGCGCCGTACGAGCTGAATCTGAATTACTTCGACGCGGTGAACCATCCGGACAGCGATGAGCCGATGGCGGTGCAGGTGCGTCGCTTCATGCTTTCGCAGGCGATCCCGCTGAGTTTTATCGGGATTCCGGGGATCTACATTCACAGCCTGCTCGGCAGCCGCAACGACCTGGCGGGGGTGGCGCGGAGCGGTCGGGCTCGGTCGATCAACCGGGAGCAACTGGTGGAGGGAGAGCTGGATGCGGAGCTGGCGGAGCCGGAGTCGTTGCGGGCGATGGTCTTTGCGGAGTACTGCCGCCTGCTGGAGATACGCGCGACGGAGCCTTGCCTGCATCCGGATGCGGAGCAGGAGGTGCTGGAGCTGGGCAGCGGCTGCTTCGCGCTGCGCCGGACGGCGGGAGATCGCCGGCTGACGGCGCTGCACAATGTGACGCCGGGACTGATCGCGGTGGAGGCGGGGCAGGGTGGGGCGGTGGATCTGCTGACGGGAGAGAGGCTGGCCGGAGGGAGCGTGCCGCTGGGCCCTTATCAGGTGCGCTGGCTGGTGGAAGGGGCCGTCAGTCCTTGCGCTTCTGGAGGAGGGATTTGAGGAGGGAGTTGGGGTTGAGGAACTCGTCAAAGGCAGCGACGACGCCGCGGGCAGTCTGGTAGCGGTCGCGGGGATCTTTGGCGAGCATCTTCTCGACAATGGCGACGAGCCGCTCGGGCATGTCAGGGTCGAGGGGGCGCATGTCGGGAGGAGGGTCGAAACGGATGGAGTGGCTTAAGGCGGGGAGGGTATCGCCATCGAAGGGGGGAATGCCGAGGAAGAGTTCGTAGGCGACGGAGCCGAGAGCGAAGATGTCGGAGCGGGTATCGGCGGCGGCGGCGGCGTAGACTTCGGGGGAGAGGTAGGCGGGGGAGCCGACAATGATGCCGTGCTGGGTGAGGCGCTGGGCGTGGTTGCTGGTGGCGATGCCGAAGTCGGTGAGGGTGACGTGGAGGTCGGCGCTGACGAGGATGTTGTCGGGCTTGATGTCGCGGTGGAGCATGTGGCTGGCATGGACGGCGGCGAGGGCGGAGGCGGCCTGGCGCAGGATGTGGCACTTCTGCGCGTAATCGAGTTCGCCGCCGTTGGCGATGTACCAGGAGAGGGGCAGGCCTTCGACGTAGTCCATGACGATGTAGGGGATCTGCTCTTCCTTGGCGAGGCCGTAGTCGTGGATGCGGATGATGTTGGGATGGATGACGGCGGAGGCGAGTTCGGCTTCGGAGATGAAACGTTCGAGGGAGGAGACCATGTCGGAATCGTTGAGGACCTCGGGCTTGAGGACCTTGAGGGCGTAGCGCTGGAGCTGGCCCTGATCGTCGGCCTTTTCGGCAAGGAAGACGACGCCGAGGCCGCCTTCGCCGAGGACCTTGACGAGGTCGTAGCCGGCGACGGAATGCCAGCGGGAGAGGAAGCGCTCGGGGCGATTGGATTCGTGCATGGCGTGGAGCTGCTCGCCGGCTTCGAAGGCGAGTTGGACGTGTTCGATAAAGCGGGTGAGGCGCAGCGGCTTGGTGAGGTAGTCGAAGGCGCCGGTCTTGATGCAGGCGACAGCGGCTTCGACTTTGGGTTTGCCAGTGATGATAATGACTGGGAGGAGGGGGAAGGCGGTCTTGATCTCGGTGAGAAGTTCGAATCCGGAACGTCCGGGCATGATCATGTCGGAGACGACCATGTCGATGCCACCGGCGCGTACCTTGTCGAGACCGTCGGCGCCGTCGGTCGCGGTCACGACTTCATAGCCATAGCGGGTGAGGAACTCCTGAACCATGGTACGGGTGAAGGCATCGTCATCCACGACCAGGATGCGTTTGGCGGGGCTGGAGGGGGTCTGCTGGTCGTCGGACATGGTGGAGGGAATTCCCGTGGTGGAGTATCGGTAGCCTGACGGCATAAACTAAGCACCTGATATGGATGCCGACAAGGCGAATTCGGGGGAGGATGAAGAAATTCCTGTCGGGGGTGGGGGCGGGTGGGGGACAAATTGGGGGAAGGGGGTTGAGAGTGAGGGAGTATGGGCGTAGTTTAGTGGCTGCCCGCGGGGTGCACCGAGGTGTCGCCGGGATGAGCTTCTGGATCACAATTGGCATAGTTTTTTTACTTACTAAGGACGAGACGACGCTATGAAGATGTCGCAACTGGTTGGGCGGCGGATGAAAGAGACGCCCCGTGAGGCGCAGACCGCCAGTCATATATTTTCGATTCGTGGCGGCTATGTGCGGCCGGTATCGACGGGGATCTTCTCGCTGCTGCCGCTGGGGAAGCGGGTGATCGCGAAGATCGAGCGGATCATTCGGGAGGAGATGGACCGGATCGACGGGCAGGAAGTGCTGCTGCCGGTGGTGCTGCCGGCGGAGCTGTGGGAGGAGAGCGGGCGGTACGCGACCGTGGGGCCGGAGCTGCTGCGCTTCCGTGATCGCAACGACAAGGCGATGCTGCTGGGCATGACGCATGAGGAAGCGGTGGTGCACCTGGTGCGGACGGAGATCAATTCCTACAAGCAGCTGCCGGTGATGCTGTACCAGGTCCAGACGAAGTACCGTGACGAGGCGCGGGCGCGGGCGGGACTGATTCGGGTGCGTGAGTTCACCATGAAAGACGGCTATTCGTTCCATACCAGCCAGGAGTGCCTGGAGCGCTATTACGCCCGAGCGCATGAGGCGTACGAGCGGATCTTCCGTCGGTTGGGGATGGCGGAGGTTCTCTCGATCCAGTCGGACACGGGGATGATGGGCGGCAAGGTCGCGCACGAGTTCATGGCGCTGGCCGAGTGCGGCGAAGATACCATTTTCATGTCGCCCGATGGCCGCTACCGGGCCAATCGCGAGGTGGCGACCAGCGCGGTGACCTTTGACGGCGGGCCGGCGGAAGTGCTGGACAAGGTGCACACGCCAGGCCGGAAGTCGATCGAAGAGGTGGCGGAGTTTCTGGGTGTCTCCACGGCCCGGACGGGCAAGGCGGTCTTCTACATGACGGCGGACGAGCAGTTGGTGCTGGCGGTGATCCGCGGCGACTTCGAGATCAACGAGACCAAGCTCAAGAATTACCTGAAGGTGTCGGAGCTGCGATTTGCGGGGGATGAGGAGATCCGCGCAGTGGGCAGCGTTCCTGGCTATGCCTCGCCAATGGAGGTGACTGGGGAGAAGGTGCGCATCATCTTCGATCCATCGGCCCGGGAGTCGGCCAATCTGGTGGTCGGGGCCAACGAGGAAGATTACCATTACCGGAACTTCAACTTCACGCGGGACATGGGGGATCTGGCGAGCAAGGCCGAGGTCGTCGATGTGCGCAACGTGAAGGCCGGAGAGCCTTGCCCGGTGACCGGCGAACCGCTGCTGGAGCGGCGCGGGATCGAGGTGGGCAACATCTTTCAGCTCGGGACCAAGTACAGCGCCGCCATGAACTGCAACTTCCTGGACGAGAATGGGCGGAGTCAGACGATGATCATGGGCTGCTATGGCATCGGGGTAGGGCGGGCGATGGCCGCGGTGATCGAGCAGAGCCACGACGAGTACGGCCCCGTGTGGCCCTTCAGCATCGCGCCGTACCAGGTGCACATGTGCGTGCTCAACATCAACAAGGGCGAGGTGGGTGAGGTCGCCGATCGCCTTTATGGGGAGCTGACCGCGGCAGGCATCGAGGTGCTGATCGACGACCGCAACGAGAAGGCGGGCTTTCAGTTCAATGACGCGGACCTGATCGGGGTGCCGCTGCGCCTGGTGATTTCGCCGCGCAATCTGGAAAGCGGAGAGGTGGAGTTCAAGACTCGCGACGGTTCCCGCAAGGAGATGCTGCCCCTGGCGCAGGTGGTGACCTTCATCAAGGAGGAGGTGGCGGCGCGCTGTCGGGCGTGATCACTGGCTGTTCTGATAGAAGAACCAGAAGTTGCTCATCTGGTTGCCGTTGGTGACATTGCCACTTTCGAAGAAGGCCAGCGGATCGGCGGCGCGGGACATGGAGATCCATTTGGTGTGTCCGCCCATGTAGCCGACGTTGAAACCTTCGAACTTGTGGTTGATGAAGCGCTTGCTGTTGCCGCTGTTGTTGCCGATGGCATCGGCAAACATGGGTTGCTTGTCATGATTGGGAACGCCGAGATTGACCTTGGAGCGAATCAAGCTACCGCCATCGAAGTGGTTGGGTACACTGCCGATCAGGTAGTTCAGCCAGACGACGTTGAAGGTATACTGGGAGCCGACGCGTGAATTGGTCTTCTGGAAATTCTGATCGAAGCTGGTTTGCGTGTGCAGGGCAGAATCCCAATTGACAAAGGTGGTGGCCACTTCGGCTGCAGGGCAGTAGTAGTTACCGCCGCCGCCGATGTAGCCTTCGGTCGTGAGGAATCCCATGCCGACGGGGGTGCCGTTGGAGGGGTGCTGGATGTACATGCCGTAGTTGGAGAAAGGCAGATACATGAAGTAGTCGTTGTCTTCCAGGTAAAAGAAATTGGCGGTATTGAGCTGCTTGACGTTGTTGAGGCAGCTTGAGCGCCGAGCGCGTTCACGGGCATTGCTGAGGGCAGGGAGCAGCATGCTGGCGAGAATGGCGATTATCGCCACAACCACCAGAAGTTCGATCAGGGTAAAGCGTCTCTGTCTCTTCATGTATGTTTTCACTTTAGTATGGATTGGAGGTTGAGTAGAGTGTACACATTCAGCCGGTGAGTTGCAAGGCGAATGCGCGGCATCGGTCCGGTGCGGCACGCGGCAAGCGTCGGGAACACTGGAGCTGGGCTACTGTCAAACCCATGTGTGGAGAGAGGCTTCGCAATGTGCGGAAACCGGAGTATACTAGTGCGTCTATCGGGATGTGCGCCGCAAATCAGCGGTCAGGAGAGGGTGGAAGAAGATGAATGATAATGGACAGACTGGGTATTTCCTGCTGGTCTCGGTGGTGGTTTCACTGCTGATACACGCTCTGCTGTGGCAGGTTGCCTCGCATATGGAAGTGCCGCTTTTTACGCCAGCAAAGGCGATCGACCGGCCGTCGCAGCAGGTGACGGTACGCTCCATTGACCTCGATGAGCTGGTGAAGCCGCCCCTGCTGCCGCGCACGGAGAGCAAGAAGCGGATTCTGGATCAACAGGAGGAGCGCCTGCACAAGCTCTTCGAGCAGGAGAAGCTTGTCGACCAGGTGAAGCCGGAACTCAAACCGCAGCTTACGGGGCTGGGCAGGGATCTGCTCAAAAAGGTGGTGGCGATCCCGAAGAAGAAGTCGAACGAGTCTATCGGCACGGCTCCCATGAGCTCACCGCCGCCGGAGATCCTGTCGATACGCGCCCGTGAGTTGCCGCCGACGCGGGCAATGAGCGAGCGGCAGATCATCCCGGAGATCGAGCGCAAGCTGCTGACGGAATCTGTCGTGCCATCGATCACGTCAACCAGCCCTGGCGGGACTGGCCTCGGGCAACCGGAAGCGGTCGAGCTGGGCATGCGCCTCAAGCTGCCAGCCAGACGGCCGACTGAACTGCCGCCGCTGCCCGTGGTGAAACGGCCGGAGCTGCCCAAATCCATTACCCAGACGAAGCCGGAGCTTATCAGCCCCGAAGCCAATGTGCTGGATTCCCTGATGCAGGTGGACGTGGCCGTCTACTGGGATGAGCAGACGGCTGATGGCTACGTGGAGATCACGATCATGCCGAACGAAAAGGCCGACCGCCTGGTGACCATCCCGAAGGATGTGCTCTTCCTGGTGGATTCCAGCGCCAGTATCGGCTGGGAGAAGCTGCGCGAGTTTCGGAATGGTCTGGATCAGGCTTTTGACTATCTGCAGCCGGAGGATCGGTTCGACGTCGTCGCTTTCCGCGAAGAGCCAAGGCCGCTCTTCGACCGGCTTCGGCCCGTTACGCCCGAGAGTGTCGAAGCAGCCCGCGAATTTCTGAAGCAGCTCAAGTCGCGGGGCAAGACGGATGTCTATGCCGGCCTGGCGCCATACATCGCGATCGAACGCACGGACGAGAGCCGTCCCTACCTGATTTTCATGCTTAGTGACGGGCTCACCACCACGGGGCACAAGCTTGCCAACAACGCCTTCATCCGGCGCGTCAGCAGCGAGAATCGCGCCAATGCGTCGATCTTCTCCTTCAGTGCCGGCAAGGAAGCGAACATGTTTCTGATGAACTTCCTCTCCTACAGAAACCGCGGCCTCAGCGTCCACGCGGAGAAGCTCGACAATACGGTTACGCAGCTCACCGGTTATGTTGGCGGGTTGACGGACATCATCGTTGCCGACCCCCGGTGTCAGGTGACGGGTGAGGTCCAGGAGGATATTTATCCACGGCAGTTGCAGCACCTTTTCCGGGGGCATCCGTTGACCGTATACGGTCGAGTGCCCAAGGGGACCGAGACATTGGGCATCCAGGTCATCGGCCTCAACCGCGAGGGTAAGGAAGAGGAGCTGGTGGTAACCGCCGATCTGTCGGAAGCCGGCACCGCCAAGGGGGAACTGGCGACCCGTTGGGCCGCGCAGAAGATCTACCACCTCATCGCGGAGTGGACTGTTCGGAACGATGCAGCGACCCGCCAGGAGATCGAGAGACTGGCCAAGCAGTATAGCATTGTCGTCCCGTATCTTGAGGAAGACAGTCAGTGATCTACGGGTGGGGGCCAGCCAGGTCGTGCTACAGCCTGGCAGTAGGGAATGGTGTAGCGATCGCAAGACCAACCTTCAGCATGATATGGACTACATAATGCGTAAAGTACTGATCCCGACAAAGCTGGATGCCGTTGCGGCGGATACCCTGCGTGCCCAAGGCTACGATGTTGTGCAGGATGCCGACACTCCTATTGGAGAGCTGGTGGCGCGTCATCCAGAGACCACCGCTGTCATCGTCCGCAGTGAAAAGGTGGACCAGGCCATCCTCGATGCGCTGCCCAATCTTCGCCTTGTCGTGCGCGCCGGCGCCGGCTTCAACACCATCGACATCAAGCACGCCAGGCGCCAGGGCGTCGATGTCATGAACACCCCGGGCGCCAATGCCAACGCCGTTGCCGAAGAGGTGGTCGCCCTCATTCTTGCCGCTTACCGGCATGTCGTGCGCGGCGATCAGACGACTCGCGCCGGCGGGTGGGAGAAGAAGAAGCTGATGGGGCGCGAGCTTGCCGGAAAAACAATCGGCATCGTCGGCCTCGGTAACATCGGGCAGCTCCTCGTCAAGCGCCTGAACGGCTTCGAATTGACCGTGCTCGCCTATGATCCCATTCTGTCGAGCAGACGCGCCGAAGAACTCAATGTCGAGCTTTGCACGCTGAGCGACCTTTTCGGGCGGTCGGACGTTGTGTCTCTGCATCTTCCGGAGACGGAGGAGACGCGCGGCATGATCAACAAGACGGTTCTGGAGCAGATGAAGGACGGGGCCATGTTGGTGAACTGCGCTCGCGCGGGCGTGGTCAACGAGGCCGATCTTCGCAGCGTCAAGGCGACGAAGTCGCTGATCTACTGCAACGACGTCTATCCCAAGGATGAAGCGGGCCCCAAGAGCGTCGCGGATGTCGCCGACATCATGTTGCCGCATCTTGGCGCCAACACGCAGGAAGCGAACTTCAATGCCGCCAAGCGGGCGGCGGATCAACTGGTCGGTTATTTCGAGCGCGGCATCAGCACCTGCGTCGTCAATCGCGGTATTCCGGAAGGTCTCAGCGAGAACTACCAGCTCCTGGCCTACTATCTTACCCGCATCGCCCGCGGTTACCTCGGGAAGGGGGTACAGCCGCGCCGTATCGAGACCAGCTTCTATGGCGATCTGAATCAGTTCGAGAATTGGTTGCTCGGTCCTGTCGTGCTCGGGTTGGCCAGCAATTTCGACCCATTCTTCGACTATCAGCAGGCGACCGACTATCTGGGCGAGAAAGGGATCACCCATGTCAGCCGCGGGGCGGACGAAAGCAAGGGCTATGGCAACTCCATCACCATCGACCTGCTGGAAGGTAAGGACCAGAGCTTCAGCAGTGTCAGCGTGCGCGGTACGATTGCGGAAGGTGCCATCATGGTCTCGCGCATCAACAACTTCGATCGGCTCTATTTCGAGCCCACCGGTCACAGCGTCCTCGTTGTCTACAACGATCGTCCGGGAATGCTGGCAAAGATCACGTCGGTCATGGCGGCCAATGATGTCAATATCGAAGACATACGTTCACCGCACGACCCTCGCACCGGCAATTCGCTCGCGGTACTCAAGGTCAACAAGGCAGTGAGCGATCAGGCTCTGGGCGAGATTCTTGCCCATGATGGTTTTGTAAAGGCCGTTTACCTGCAGATCTGAGCCGGGAGCAGGCTGACTTCATGAGCCAGCGTTGGCGAGTGCCGGCGCTGGCTCAACGATCAGTAGCAGATCTTGTCGCGATGTGGCGGCGTCTACTGGATGCGAGGCTTCGGCGCGGGGAGGGGCTTGGTGAAGTCGTAAACCGTCTCGTTGGGCATGACGTAGCCGAACTTGTCTCGCGCCACCCGTTCGATGGTACGCGCGTCACTGTTCAACATCTGGATTTCGCTGCGCAGCTTCTGATTCTCTTCCTTGTGCTCGAGCAGCTTGCGGTTGGCCTGCTGCAATTCATGGTTCGTCTTCTGGTGCTCACTTATGGTCGGAACCAGAAGGTAAGCGCCAAATGCAACCAACAAGCTGAAGAGCAGGATGGCCAAGGCGGTTCGGTTCAACACAGTATCTATCTCCCGTTACCCTAACATAGCAACGAATTCACAGCCTGAAAGGGATATCCACAACAAATCTCTGTAAAAAGTAATGTCGCGCTCGCTCCACCACCCGATCCACCACCAATTCGATCACATCGCCATCGTGAACATGCTCGAATGCCAGCGCGAAATCTCCGAAATCCGAGACGGGTACTTCGCCGGCCTGAATGATGACGTCGCCCTTGATCACGCCCCGGCGGCCGAGCACTCCCTTCTCCTCGATGTCGGTCACCACCAGTCCGCGGGAGTAGGGCAACTTGAGCGCGCTCGCGAGGCGTGGGGTCAGCTCCTGCAGTTCGACCTGCAACCTCTCTCGCGCCAGCTCGGGACCACTCAGGCGGGGCATTACCTCCAGCGTGATTTCCAGAGTACGCCCGTCGGCCAGCGCCAGGCTCACGCTCTTGCCCGGTTGCAGGTGCCAGAGATGTCGACTGACCACCAGCCCCTGCTGCACCTCTTCACCATCGACGCGAAGAATGACATCGCCCTCCTTGAGCCCGGCCTTTGCGGCAGGACTCTCCGGGCGCACTTCGACCACGATGGCCTGAACCTGGCCGGGGCTTGCACTTCGGGTGCCTGGCACCAGCCCCAGGTCGGCTTGATTGAATCGCTCGGGTATCAGCCAGTGGCAGACGATGTCCTCGATGCGCCTCAGCGGTATCGCAAAGCCGATACCTTCCGCATCGCGCTGAATCGCCAGGTTAATGCCGATCATCTGGCCGTTGACATTGACCAGCGGCCCGCCGCTGTTGCCGGGGTTGATGGCGGCATCCGTCTGCAGGATGTCGTCGAAGAGAATGTCGCCTTCATGAATCGCTTTCCGGCCGATCGCGCTGAGAACTCCGGCTGCGACGCTTTGCCCGAGCCCGAAGGGATTGCCGACGGTGATCACCGTCTCGCCGAGGATCAGATCATCCGGCTCAGCAAATTCGATGGCAACCAGCTTCAGGCTGGGAGGCACTTCATTGATGCGAAGGAGGGCGAGATCGTTCTTCTCGTCGGTGGCGACGGGCGTTGCTTCCAGATTGGTGCCATCGGCGAGAGTGATCAGGATTCGCGACGCCCGCTGCACGACATGGTCATTCGTGATGATCAAACCCGACGAGTCAATGATCACCCCGCTGCCCAGAGAATTGGTCTTGTAATGGCGTTCTGAAGGGCCAAAGTACTGATTGAAAAAGTCAGAAAAGGGATCATTGGAGCCATATCTGCGATATTGTTGCGAGATTATCCGCTCCGTGCTGATATTCACAACCGATGGGAGGGCTTTGGCCACGGCGTTCGTAACCGGCGTCTGGCGACTGGACCGTTTGTCGGTGCCGGACGGTGCGCCGGTGCCGTTCGTATCTTGTGCCAGTGCCGTGCCAAAGCACGACGCGGCCAACAGGCAGAACAGGTATCGCAGTGGACGCACAGCAGGGTTCCTCGCTTAAAGGATTGAAACACAATGGCTGATCACCCAGTAAACTATTGCGGGCACACGGTGAAATCAACTGAAACAGTCTTACCATCCACGCCGCTGGATGGTTTCTACTCCCTCCTCTTCGGCGAAGGTCTCTTTCTCTTCGAGCCGCAGGAAGCCTACTTCCAGGAGAAGCTCCTGCAGGCGATCTGGAACGAACAGCTGGTTCACGAGAGCCTGCGGAGCGTGGCGGGACAGGATCTGCGCGTCATCCATCGCGGCGTTTGGAACGTCGAGAGCGGGCCGGATTTTCATGATGCCGTCATCGTCGTTGATGGCGTCATGCGCCGCGGAAGCATCGAGATCCATCACCAGCCCGAGCAATGGACGCAGCACCACCACCAGCACAACCGCGACTACGACAACGTCGTGCTCCACGTCGTCTGGAACAATCCCCATGGGCATCGCGAATACCCGCTTGGCATTCCACTCATCACCCTCGAGACGTGCATCGACAGACCCCTCGCGGAGATCATCGACACGATCAATCTCACCGCCTACCCCTACGCCCGGCAGGTTCCGCCAGGCGAACTGGCCCAGACCATCGCCCACATGAACGACGGCTTCCTGCGCGACCTCTTTCAGTCATACGGCATCGCCCACATCCTCCACAAGGCACAGCGCATCTGCGCCGAGATTACCGCGTCCGGCCTTGAGCAGACCGTCTATACCCGCCTCCTCGACGCCATGGGCTACAAGAGCAATCGCGAACCCTTTGCCCAACTTGCCGACGCTCTCCCGCTGGAGCGACTCGCTCAGGTCGATAACGAGACCGGCCTGGCCATGCTCCTGGGCGCCGGTGGGCTGCTGCCGGATCCTTCCCAGCAGCCCGTGCTCGATCAGCATCGCTTCTGGCTGCGGCGCCTCTGGCAAGCATGGTGGCCGCACCACAAAAGCTGGCGCCCCATCCGCTGGAATCGTCAGCGCATGCGCCCCTACAATGCTCCGGAACGGCGGGTACTGGCTGCCTGGCTCTTCCTCGTGGCCACGCGCCATCGTCCCGGCCAGGCGCTGATCGATGTCATGAGCGGCGACGACGATCCGGCGCACGCCCTGCAGCGGCTGCGCGACCTCTTTGCCCGCGGCGATAGCGAGATCTACCATCCCTTCTATGACTTTACCCGCCAGTTGAGTAAGCCCGCCGCCCTTCTGGGCGAGTCGCGCATCAACGATCTCATCGTCAACCTGGCCGTTCCACTACTCTTTGCCAGTGGCTTTCTCCATGCCGATCCGGCCCTCTGCCAGCGTGGGCGCGCCATCCTGGCCGCGTTGCCCCGCCTGCAGAACAACCGTGTGCTCACCGAGGCTTGCCACTTCCTTTTCGTGCCGCCGACACGCGCCGCCGGCATTATCCGCAACGCCTGCGCGCAGCAGGGTGTCCTCAAGGTCTATCGCGATTGGTGTCATGCGTGATACATGCCATCAGCTTGAGGGCAGCCTTTGCAGCCTCACGCTATTTTCAAAATTCGCCTGTCGGTCTTGTTGCACTTCAGGGGAAACCGACTATACTTTCTAACTGCCATTGTTCTGGATTCTCAGGTGCCGGGCCCCATCCTGGAACGCAATTTACGGAAAAACTCAGGGACACCTTCATGAGATACGCTGTCTTAGGGGATATTCACGCCAACTTGGAAGCGCTGGAGACGGTCGTCGAACAATGCGAGAAGAATGGGGTGGACAAGTACTTGTGCATTGGCGACATCGTCGGTTACAACGCCAATCCAGGTGAATGCGTCGAGCTGATCAAACAGCTCCCCATGGCCGGCGTTACCATGGGCAACCATGACGAAATGGCTTCCGAAGACACCGACCTCGTCGGATTCAATCCCCAGGCGGCATTTGCCATCGAATGGACCCGAAAGCAGCTTACCGATGAGCAGCGACGCTGGCTCGGCTCTCTCAAGCTCTCCCTGCAGCTCGGCAAGATCACCCTCGTCCATGCCACGCTCGACAGTCCCCGACGCTGGGGATACATCTTTGACAAGCACTCCGCCGGCGCCAGTTTCAGCTACCAGTTTTCCCAGATCTGCTTCTGTGGCCATTCCCACGTTCCTCTCGCTTTCGAGAAGTTCGGTTCCATCCAGGGCGGCAAGTACAAGGAAATCCGCGTTCAGGCCGGCCACAAGTACCTCGTCAACGTGGGCAGTGTCGGTCAGCCACGTGATGGCGACTGGCGCTCCGCCTTTGTCGTTTTCGACACCGAAGAGAACCTCATCACCCTCCATCGCATCCCCTACGACATCAAGAAGGCCCAGGAGAAGATCATCAAGTGCGGTCTCCCTGAGCGGCTCGCCCTGCGCCTCGAAAAGGGAACCTGATGCTGCCATGCACGTGCTTATCGTCAAGCCAAGCAGCCTCGGTGATATCTGCCATGCCCTGCCCGTCGCGGCAAGCCTAAAAAAAAAGTGCCCGCCGCACGGGTGACCTGGCTCGTCAACGATTCCCTCTGCACGCTCCTCGAGCAGTGCCGGGAGGTGGACGACATCATCCTCTTCAAACGCCACGAATGGAATCAGCTGCGGCATGCGGGCGACCTCTGGCGCTTCCTCCGCGACCTGCATCGGCGCCAGTTCGATCTCGTCATCGACCTGCAGGGACTCTTTCGCAGCGGTCTTTGCACCTTCTTCGCCAAGGCTCCTCGCAAGGTCGGCTTTGCCGATGCCCGTGAGTTCGCCTCCGTCTTCTATCATGAAGCCGTACGCGTTCCCGCCCAGCGACGCCATGCAGTCGAGCGAAATCTGCACGTAGCCAGTGCCGCGCTGGAGATCGAACTCGACTACCAGCCTGCCACCTTCCGCGAGAGCGAATCCGTGGCGAACGAGGCGGATCGTCTGCTCCGCGAGCTTGCCCTTCGCGATGATCAACTGCTCCTCGCAGTCGCCCCCGCATCACGATGGGTCAGCAAGACCTGGCCCGAAAGCTTCTTCGTGGAAAGCATCGATCGGATCGTTCAACAGAGCGACCGTCGCGTCGTCTGCTGGCTGCTTGGCAGCTCCGAAGAGCGGCAGGTCGGAGAGCGTATAGTCGCGGAGGCCGGCCCCAACGTCGCCAACCTCATGGGACGCACCAGTCTGCCCACCATGCTTGCACTTTTGCGTCGAAGCGCTATGTTGTTGACCAACGACAGTGGACCGATGCACGTTGCAGCCGCGATGGAAATACCAACCGTGGCTCTTTTCGGTCCAACCGATGCAACACGCACCGGACCCTATGGGGCTGGGCATCATGTCTTTCGTTCCAATGTGGAGTGTTCACCATGTTTCCATCGTGTGTGTCCGCTCCCGAGGCAGCTGTGCCGCGATGATGTCATCTCGCCGGAGCGCGTCAGCGGGCATATAGTCGAGTACTTGATCAAACCGGAGATTCCCTCATGAGATCATTCCGTCTTCTTCCTCTGCTGGTTATTACCTTGGCCGGAGCCTTCACCGCGGTCGGCCAGGTCACCATCAATGTGGAGACCGATCGCCATCTCTATATCCGCTATGAAGAGATCATGCTCAAAATCACCCTGCAGAACAATTCCGGCAACAATCTTGCCTTTGGCAGCGGCGAAGATGCCGAAGCTTATATCCGTATTTACGTCACCGACCCTCAGGGCGTGAAGCTCACCATGCCTTCCGCGCCCAATGATCGCGAGCCCGCCTATCTCAACGCGGCCAATGGCCTGATTCTGCCTCCCGGCATCAACAAGTCCGTCCTTGTTCCCATCAACGAATTCTACAAGTTTTCCCGCACCGGCTTCTACCGGATCGAAGTCCGCATCCATCACCCGCGTATGCGCCACGATTACATCTCTACACCCATCCAGATCAAGATCGGCGAAGGCTTGGTCAAATGGGAGCGTGATATCGGCGTTCCCGGCTCTGGAGACGACATCCCCTTCCGCCATGTCAGCGTTAATATCTTCCAGGCCGACAAGAGCCAGCTCTACTACCTCTTCATCCGCGACGAAGACTTCGTCTACTCCCTGCGGCGGCTGGCCCCGCATGTTCGCGGCGTCGCGCCGCAGATCGAAGTCGACGCGCGCAGTCACATTCACTTCTTTACCCAGACCCAGCCGCGTCTCTTCAGCCATTACGCCTTCGACGTCGACGGCACCCTCAAGGAAGAGGCCCATTACATTGTCGAGCCCGAGCTACCCATCCCCCGTCTGATCCGTGACCCCGACATCGGCCGCGTCATGATCGCCGGTGGACGGCGCGCTCGCGACGGCAGTGACTTCAACGATGTCAGTTTACCCACCATGGATGCCGAGGAAATTGCCGGCGCACCCGAGGCACGAAAGTGAGTCAGTTCTTTGTCGATCGTGTTGAAATCAAGATTCGAGGCGGCAATGGCGGCAGCGGCTGCGTCAGCTTCCGGCGCGAAAAGTTCGTCCCCAAAGGCGGACCCGATGGCGGCGATGGCGGCGATGGCGGCAGCGTCATCTTCGAAGCAACCCGCAACGAACAGAGTCTCATCGCCCTCAGATACATGCCACACTACGAAGCTGACAATGGCCAGCATGGCATGGGGTCGCAGTGCCATGGCAAGCGGGGTGCCGACATCGTCGTCCCCGTTCCTGTCGGCACCGTGATCAAGGAAATCCTTCCCGATGGTGAACGCCGCCTTCTGGTCGACCTCGACGATATCGGCCAGCGTTTCATCGCCGCGAAAGGTGGTCGTGGCGGCCGCGGCAACCTCCGCTTTGTCAGCAGCGTCAATCGCGCCCCCCGCCGCAGCGATCCCGGCACCCCCGGCGAAGAAGTCGAACTCGAGCTCGAACTCAAGATCATTGCCCATATCGGCCTTGTTGGCTATCCAAATGCCGGCAAGTCCACCTTTCTTGGCGCCACCACCAATGCCGATCCCGAAACCGGCGCCTATCCCTTCACCACGGTCACTCCCCATGTCGGCATGGTCGAGTATGAGGATTTTGCCCGCTTGATGATCGCCGACATTCCCGGCCTTGTCCTTGGCGCTCACCGCAATGTCGGCCTCGGCCATGACTTTCTGCGTCATATCGAGAGAACGCACGCCCTCGCGTATGTCCTCGACATGGCAGGCACCGACGATCGCGACCCCCTACAGGATCTGGTCGACCTGCAGTTCGAACTCGAAGCCTATCAGGAAGGACTCAGCAAGCGCCCCGCCATCATTATCGCCAACAAGATGGACGAGGCAGGAGCCGCCGAGAATCTCGAACGACTTCGCGCCGTCGCCTCTCTCGACATCTATCCCGTCTGTGCCGTCCTTGGCCAAGGCACCAAAGACGTCCTCGACGCCTTCCGTCGGCTCGTCCCCGTAAAAGCGGTCTAAGCCCCTCAAGTTCGTGGCCCATGCTTCCGCGGCGGTCAGAATCGGTAGATGAGTCCGGCGTAGAAGCTTCGGCCGGGGGATGGTACTTCATCACCGGCAGCCAGATCACCTGCCGCCATGGCCGCCTCGCGGCTGAGGTGGTCGTGATAGGCTTCATCGAAGAGATTCTCCACGCTTGCCTCCACGGTCAGATGATCGCTGATCTGCCAGGCGCCGCGCAGGTGAAAGAGCGTATAGCCGGGAGTCTCGTCTTCCGGAAAGGCGTTGTCAACCCGTTTCTGCTCGTCCGCCAGCCGGGCTCCGAACTCGACCCACCAGGGACGCACCTCGCCCCCTGTTGCCCGCACGGCCACCCGCACATCCAGCGCGGGAATCTCCGGCAGATCTCCCCCCGTCGTCGCATTTCTGCCTCGCACGTGCGCCACGCTGCACGGCAGGCTCCAGTGCGAACCCAGTTTCCCGACCAGACTGATCTCTCCCCCATACAGCTCTGCGTCGACGTTGCGGTAGCCCTTCACCAGATCCGGCGTACCGTCCCCATTCACATCGCGTCGATCGATAGTCGTCGGCAGGATATAGTTGTCGACCCAACTGTGGTAGGCCTCCAGCTTCACGTCCAGCCAGGTACTCGTCCATTCCATCCCGCCCGCAATCTCCACCTCCTCCTCGACATCCAGCGACGGGTTACCGATCAGGTAGCCCCCCGGCGCTGGCGCGAAGGCAAAGTATCGCTCGGTGACGCTGGCGGCACGGGGATGAAAACCGATGCCACCGTATGCACTCCAGACCTCCGTCGGCCGCCAGGTCAGCAGCAGATTGCCCCCGGCCAGCAGCTCATTGTCGCTGACATCTTCCGCGTCAGGGCCATAGTTGTCGATGTAGTGTTGCCGGATCGTCTTTCCGCCAAGCCCCCGCGTGTCAGCGGCAGCGGCATCGCTGCGCAGCATGTCCGCCCGCAATCCGGCACGCAGTTCCAGCCTGTCCGTAAGGGCGAGATTCAGCTCCCCGAACGCGCCCGTCCCCCACTGGGTGGCGTCCGGCCAGATACGATCGTGCATCGTCATGCCACTGCTTACCATGTGGCGGGTGCGCAGCGCGTCCCGGCTCAGATACCGGCCATCGACCCCCGCGATCAGCAACGCGTCCGGCGACAGCGCCAGATGCAGCTTCGCCGTCCCCGACAGTGACCGCGTTTCACTGGGCGTCTCTGCCTCCATGATCGCACGGTTGGGCTTGCCCCGGTTGCTCATCACATGATCCACCCGTTGAGCCCCCAGCGTGACCTCGACCTGCTGTAGCACCGGTCGATCGACATGCACGGTGTAGCGGGTCAGGTAAGCCAGAAACTCGCTCTCGTCAAGGTTCATCGGCAGCGAGGGGTACTCCACCGCGTCTTCCTGCACGTACGTGACGAAGTGCGACCAGCGGTGATCCGCGACCGGTTCCCAACCCAGCGAAAGCGACGTGCTGCCGGTGCGTCGTGTCGCCGGTACACGGATGCCGTCCGCGCTCTCGTAGTCGTCATAGTTGAGACCTTCCGCCGTCAGCCGCAGGTCGACATTCGGAAAGCCGCCCTCCAGCCCCAACTCCCCTCGACTGCCATCCCGGTTGCTCTCGTAGCTGGCCGCCAGCCAACCGCCGAACTCGCTTTGCGTGGAATCCGCCCGTTCATAGAAGGGATCGACGATGATGCGGCCACCCGTGCTGAAAGGGCCGTACGTCACCGAATCCAAGGCCTTGACGATAACGATTCGCTCCGCCATGCTCCCCTGCAGGTAGGTGAGCGGCGGATCCATCCGCGACGGGCACGCCCCATGCAGCGTCAGCTCTCCCAGTTGGGTGCTGACCCGTTCCCAGCCCAACCCCCGGATCACCGGTTCATTTGCCCCGGCCCCGCGCACGACAGTCGCCACCCCGGGCACCTCGTCGATCGCGCTGCCCAGATTCAGGTGACGCCCGGCTTCCTCCTCCGTTTCCCCAAGCGAAGCCGTCCCGACATCCTCGGCCGGCGCTTCCACGACAACATCCGGTAACCGGTGCGCGGGCCGCTTCTCGTCCGCCATTGACGTTGCTCCCAGCCACACCGCCAACAGTAGGATTACCCCTGCTTGTCCAACCCTCATTGTACTCTCCATCATCCGGTATGATGCGGGGATGGCGGGATGGCAATCCCGGGAGAGTCGTCAGTGTGAAGCCCCCGCTGAAACATCAATGTAGATGAAGTTCCGGCCGATGGGAAGAGCCCCCATGCACTTTGTGCTCACGCCCCGTGGACAGGCACCCACAATCGAAGAGCCGCTCTACGCAAGCCAGTTCAGATCCGCCAGGCTCTTCCCCGGCAGCATGAAGGTGACGCTGTCGCTCGCCGTGCCCTCTGGCGCCAGCTCCGCCCCTTCGATGCTGACTTCCGGAACGTCCCAGCGGCGCGTCGAGAGCACCAAGGCGGTGGCCGTCGTGGTGCGGATTCTGCCCCGCACCGGAAAGCCTCCTTCCCATTCCAGGTCGATCGTTAGTCCGCCGCGGGCGCGAAGGTTCTGAAAGCTCCCATCCTCCCACGCGTCCGGTAGCGCCGGCAGCAACTGCACGAGCTCTCCATGCGACTGCAGCAGCATCTCGGCAACCGCCATCGTGGCGACGCTGTTGATCGTCACCAGAAGTTCGCTCTGGTCGCCCAGCCCCAGCAACGAGGCGGAGAGCGTGGTCCGCGTCAATTTCGTCAGGCAGTCGAGCGCCCGATTCCCTTCGGCCAGCCTCGCGTAACAGAGTGCCAGCCATCCCCAGCCTACGCCATCCGCCGGTGCGTCACGCAGCCACTCCTCGACACATTCCACCACCGGGAGCGCCACCGCCGGCCAGTTCTCCCCCTCCCGCTCATCCTCGATACCCGGATAGATCGCCAGCAGTGCATCCAGACCCGGTGTGACAATCCCGTTTCCCAACCGTGCCTGCAAGTCAGGCAGCCGTGCATGGAGATGCCGCCAGCAACTTCGCAACGCCTCGTCAACCTCCAGCACCTCGGCCGCCTGCATGGCCCGCTCGAGCGCTTCGTACACCTGCACATAATGCTCGGCCTTCGGCAGAACCGCCAGCGGAGCGAGGAGGTCGTCGCCCGAAGCCGCCAGAATATCCTCATAGTACGCGGCCGACTGCTCGAGCAACGGATAGACATGCTCCTTCAGCAGGCGCTTCTCGCCGCCATATTCCCAGAGTTGCCAGAGCTGGCGAAGGAGGAAGGGCACCCGCCAGGCCAGTCCCGCATCCGCCGCATCCACCTGCTGTGGTCGTCCCCGGCCATCGACGTGGCTGGCAAAGAGCAGGCCGCGGCTCTGCAGGTGCCGCCTGGCCGCATGCCGGGCGCCTGCCCCCTGTCGCTCGACAAACTCCAGCAGCAGACGATTCGCCATCGCCAGCCCGCAAGTCTCCGCCGGCCAGCAGGTCATCGGCAGCAGGTCGTAGGGGCGATAGCTGTGGCAGCCCCCTTCCGCACCCGATCGCGAAAGCCATTTTCCCCAACTGCCGACCGGCAGTCTTGCCCGTTGGCTGGAGGCAATCAGCAGATACTTGCCCACATTGAACAGCAACGCCATCAGCGCCGGATCTGGAGAGGTGTTCCTGGCTGCCTTCATCGCCTCCGCCAGAGTCGCGTTAGGCGCCTTGCTGTCGAGCCGCACCATGCTGCAGCCATAGAGATTGCGCCAGCTCAGGGCATGGTCGCCGCGCAATCGGTCCCACAGCAGATCCTGCCGACCATCGTATCGCATCAGCACCTTCGCCACCATCTCCGCCGCCTTCTGCTCCGTCTCCTGCGCATTCTCGCCCACCTGCATCGCCAGCAGAACCAGCACCTCGTGGCAACGCTCGACCTTGATCACCCCATCCTTGATCGTCAGCATGCCGCTCGGAGCCATCACCAGCGCCTGGATCGAGAGGCAGGTGCCATCGTCGTAAGCCCCATTGCAGCCCAGCGTAGCCGCTCCAGCGCCGGCCTCGGTTGTCTGGCAGGTCGTTGTGCATCCACTTATGGTCGCGCGCTTCAGCCGCAACTGGCACGAAAAGGTGCGCTGCCCAGCCGCCACGATGCGCATGGCGATGATGTCGGCCTCCGCATGCGCCAGCGCTTCCCGTTTCAGCCGCGCCTCGCCCGCCTGGTGCGTCACCGTCACCAGTCCCTGCTCCAGGTTCAGCTCGCGGTGATAGTTCACCAGCTCCGCTTCGCTCACGTGAACCAGCAGCTCGCCTGCCGGCTGATAGCACCCCGGCTCTTCCCCGCTGCCACCGCGCCAAAGCTCCTCGTGATTGAGGCTGATGCGCTCTTCGGGTACGCCGCCCGTCAGCATCGCCGCCAGGCGCCCGTTTCCAATCGGTAATCCATCGCGCCAGCTTGCCGCTGGCGCCGTGAAGGCAAGCACGTGCGGAGTCATATCACCATACCCGGTCAATCTGTTCGCGCACCAGTTGCACCCACCGCTTCAGTCGTTGCGGTTCGCCTTCCACCGTCTCCACATCTTTCAGCGTTATATCCAGATGACAGCCGCGAGCCACCCGCAATCCTTCGCCGAGCTGCCGCGAGATCTTCTCCTGATCGAAGCCGCAACAGACCATGCTGGTGGGGTTCGGCCGCCACGAGATCACATAGTCGCGGCCGATCTGCTCCACCGACGAAGCCAGGTTCGCGCGTGGTGTCACCGCGATTCGCCGCAGGTTCTTCACCTTGCGCAACATCTCGATCTTACGCGTCAGATCCTCGCAGCACCCGTAGGCGCTCAAACCGAAGGCTTCCATGATCGGGCGCTGATACCGCAGCAGAAACTCCTCGTGCATTGCCGGCGAGATTCCCGTGAACTCCTGCGCCGCGCAGAACGCCCATAGCTCCCGGCGCTGACGAGGAGCCGCGTTGGGCTTGGGCGCCTCCAGCTCCTTGCAGTACGGGGTAGCTTGATTGCAGCTCCCGGTCAGGCTCCAATCCCCCGCCGCTTCCGCTTGCTCCTGATTGGCCAGTATGCCATCACGCATGAAGGCCAGCAGACCATGCAGCCACTCCGGCCGTTCATACATGTCCAGCATGAGCTGCTCCAGACCGCGAAGCTGCGCCAGATGCGTCGAGATATCCGCCGTAAATCCCGCGCACACCGGATTGCGGCTGACGTCGATCGGCAGAATGTCCCCCATCAGCTCGTTCGCCCGCTCCACATCCCGCGCCGTGGCCGCTTCGTCGATCTCATGCGGCGGCGCTGAC
Source organism: Lentisphaeria bacterium (assembly GCA_041690595.1). Taxonomy (GTDB): domain Bacteria; phylum Verrucomicrobiota; class Lentisphaeria; order JABSQK01; family JAWLHB01; genus JAWLHB01. The sequence goes on along the minus strand of JAWLHB010000057.1, from coordinate 16,424 downwards.
AGCTTGCGGATATCCTCGGGCTCCCGGATCACCGCATCGAATCGCCAGGCGCCCCCCTCGTCCCGAGACTTCTCGTGCTGCATCTCGATGCCCCAGAGGTTGGACCAGCCGCGCGCCTGTGTCGCCCCGATCGTGAACCAGGGATTGAAGACCGCATCGTCCCCGATCTCCGCGTGGAAGAGCTGCATCCGCAAGGCCCGCTCGATTCCCCGGCAGAATGGATCGCCGCAAGAGAGCGTTGCATCTCCAAAGACCTCCCGACACCAAACGTTCCACATGCCGTAACCCACCTGAACCGCCGGCCGCGACGCTTCCAGGCTGTTGACCTGCCGCCATAACGTCCGGCGCGCATCCTGTTCCGGAGCTGCCGCGATCTCCGCATAGCGGCTGGCCAGCTCTCGTATCACTGCTCGATCACTCATCCCTGCTCCTCCACCTCTCCAAGTAGTGCTCCGTTCGCTGCCTGCACGCCGCTACATGCTCCTGCGATCGTAAAAATCCGATACGATCCGGGCTGCTGGCCGTGGCTGGGCCAAAAACTCGCTCAGCGCCTCCGCGATATGATGGCTCCAGTGATCGCCCAGCATCGAAACCCCGGGATGCCCGTAGGCCATGCGCTGCAACTCCAGGTGCCCCATGAAGCTCGCCGCATCGATCCCCGGATCGCTCCCCCCGATCGGGCCAAGGTTGATGGGACGGCCGGGTGCGCACTTATACCATACCTCCTGAAGCGCCCGCGCCCATTCCTCCCACGAATAATCGCTCGTGCACACAATGTCGCTCACCCGCACGCTGTCCGTGAAACGCGAGAACTGCAGGTCCGCCTGGTGAATCTCGACCGCCATCTCCGGCGCCAGCGCCTTCACCGTTGTATACAGCGTCCGGTACTGCTGCAGCATCACCCGCCGATCCTGACCCGGAATATCCAGCGTGATCGCCCCCACGCCCGCGTCCGCCAGCCAGCGTACCATGTCGCTGAACTGGTCCAGCCATGGCTCGCGCCTGGTTTCAGCATCCTCCACCGCACCAGCCTCCAGCGACGAGAACCCCGGCGTCAGCGATACCCCCGGCGTGAAACCCGCGGCTTGGATCGCTTCCAGCGTGCCGCGGAAATCAGGGAAGCGCTGTGGATCCGCCTGCCAGCGCGAACCTTCCTCATGCATCCAGCCATAGCCGATGGTCAACCGTCCAGCCGGCATTGAAAACTGCTTCAGCCGCTCCAGATAGTTCATCACGAAATGGTGCGAAATCACCTTCGTCGCCGCCCGGCCTGGGTTGATCCTGCGCTGTTCCACCCAGGTTGTATACTCCACCGCCAGCCAATGCGCCGGCGGCTCCGTCACCACCGGCCACTGCAGCCGTTCCATGATCCGGCTGTTGTAGCGGCGCCACGAAAGCTCTCCCTCATGCCCCACAATGATCGATTGCCCAGCGGGTACCCGCACCCGAAGCAGACGCCGCCCGTCAAACGAGAACCGGCACGCCTCCCACGCATGGTCGGTCACGAACCCCACAAAAAAACCGGCCGCATCCTGGATGACCGGCGCCCCGCTCAGCAACTCCCCGTGGCTGCCAAAGGGATTGTGATCGAAACCCTCATTCAGGAGATTGCTCCGCCGGCCCCACTTGTTGAAGTAGGGACAGAACAACGGAGGCGTTACCTTGAACACCTCTACACAACTGCCATGCAGCAGCCAGTCGGCACGTGGTATATCATATACATCCATGCCTTTAAGTGTAGCCTGATTTTGCCATCTTGCCACAGCGACTCCGCCCTGCTTTCTCCACAGGCTTCAGCGGCGCCGCCCGCGCCGACGATTCTCGCCCCCTTTTCCCTGCTTCCCACGCTTCCCGCGGCCACCGCCCCCTTTATCCTGTCGGCCGCCGCCCTTGCCATGGCTGCCGTCGGATTCGATCACCTCCACCAGTTGGAAGTCAAGCTGCTGCTTGTCCATGTCTACCTTGGCGATGATCACCTTCAGGACCGAACCGACCCGGAAGACCTTGCCGTTACGCCGTCCTTTCAGTTCCAGCCCCATCGGGTTGAAGTCATAGAAGTCGTCCGACAGCTCCGATACGTGCACCAGCCCATAAGCCTGCACCTGGTGAATGTGCACGAACATGCCGAAATTCCGCACATCCATCACCACCGCCCGAAACTCCTGGATCTCGCCCGACTCGATCTGCTCCGCGAAGTACCGCATCTTCTTGAGATCCACCAGCTCCCGTTCCGCTTCCGTCGCCACCTGCTCCCGCTCCGAACAATGTTGCGCCAGCTCCGTCAACTCCTTCTTCCGGTACGGGCTCTTCTTGCCCGCCACCACGGCACCCAGGATCCGGTGCACGATCAGGTCCGGATACCGCCGGATCGGCGACGTGAAGTGCGAATAGTACTCCTTGGCCAGGCCATAGTGACCGACTCGCTCCGAGCTGTACATCGCCCGCTTCATCGCGCGAAGCACCACCGAAAACCACGCCTCCGGCTCCGGTAGATCCCGGATCATCGTCAACAGACGATTGATCGTGCCCGGCTGGCTCAGGTCGCCAAGGTGCCAGCCAAAGATCAGGAAGCTCTCCTCCAACTGCGCCAGCTTCTCGGGATCCGGCTTGTCGTGAATGCGGTGGATCAGCGGTATCTCCAGCCGTGAAAGCTCGCGGCAGACCGCTTCGTTCGCCATCAGCATGCACTCTTCGATCAACTGGTGCGAAACATCGTTCTCCTGCGGCTCCACGTCCGCGATCCGCCCATCCTTGCCCAGAATGAACTTCACCTCGGGCATGTCCATCGAAAGCGCCCCATCCAGCATGCGCTTCGCCCGCACCTTCTGCGCCAGCACATGCACCTGCTTGATCTTCTCCACGATTCCAGGGTTCAGCTTCATCGCAGCGTACCCGGAACCCTCCGGCGTCTCCAGAATCGCCAGCGCCTCCTGATACGTCAGGCGCAGCCGCGACTTGATCACCGATCGCGCAAAGCGCGTCGAGCAAATGTTGCCCTCGTCATCCAGCGTGATGAAGACCGAAAAGCAGAGCCGGTCCACATCCGGTTTCAGGCTGCAGAGCCCGTTCGAAAGCTGCTCCGGCAGCATCGGCACCACCCGATCCGGAAAATAGACGCTCGTGCCACGCTCGATCGCCTCGCGGTCCAGCTGCGACCCCATCGGGATATAGTGGCTCACGTCCGCGATATGCACACCCAGCCGCCATTTCCCCCCCGTCGCGCGCTCGATCGACAACGCATCGTCGAAGTCCCGCGCCGTCGCCGGATCGATCGTCCACACGAACTTCCGCCGCAGGTCCATTCGCCCTTCCAGCGCCGCTTCGTCGATGCTGATCCCTTCCGCTTCCAGGATCGCTTCCTCGGAGAACGTATCCGGAAGATTGTACGAACGGCAAACCGCCAGCGTGTCCAGCGACGCATCGTCCGCCGCGCCGATCACCTCCACGATCTCCCCTTCGGGCGAGACGTTGGGCTCATCCCACGCCAGCAGGTTGACCAGCACCCGGTCGCCCACCTGCGCCCCGCCTGTTTCCGGAACGACGATGTCGTGCGTGATGCTCGCCTGCATCGGCTTCACGTAATAGATGCGGCTCATCTTCTTGAGCACCCCCACAATGGTGCGCCGCCGCCGCTCCGTAACCCGAATGACCGTCCCTTCCAGGCTCGCCCGGCCAGGGCCCCGCTCACGCTTCGAGGATATGCGCACCAGCACCCGGTCATCGGGCAGCGCCGTACCCGTCTCTCCCGATGGACAGTACACCTCGCGACTGCCGTCGCTCGCGGTGACGATGCCCGATCCGGCGCGCGTGAAACGAATCGTTCCCGCCACCAGATCCGCGCTCTGCGCCAGCGCATAGCCCTTGCGCTTCAACTGGACGACGATGCCGTCCTTTTCCAGATCCTTCAGCAACTGTCTCAACGCGGCTTGATCGCCGCCGGAGACCTTGAGGGCCGACTGCAGCTCCTCCGCATTGAGGGGACGGTAGTCGGGGGCGCTGAGCAGATCGATGATGGCTCGGCGGCTCGGCGTGGCTGGCGATGATTTCGGTGGGGGCACTTCTTTCTCCTGCTGGTGGCTCTTGTGTATTCTGCATGTAAAGTACTGAACAGAGAACCGCAATACAAACGAGGTTGCATGTCACGTCCTGTCGATTATTATCCCGAATGGTACTACGAATGGCTGCTCAGTGGTGTGCAGGTGCGCGCCGGTGAGGAATGCGCCCCCGCGGTGCTCGAAGCGCTCAACACCTTCCACGATGCCTGGATCGGCGATGCCGCCACCGCTCGCGCCGGCTTCCCCTATTCCCACGCACAGGTACGCGCCTACTCCCTCTTCTACATGAGCATCAACATGTCCAAGCTCTGGATGATGCTCGAACGATCCGCTTCCGTCCTCCGCGCCGCATTGGCCGAGCGCAGCCAGATCACCATCGCCGATATGGGCTGTGGACCCGCCACCTTCACCTGGGCTCTACTCCTCTACCTCGCCGACCGCCATCCCGAGCTGCTGCCGCGGGTGACCCAGGTCCGCGGCTTCGATCGCAACCGCGATTTCCTCGCTGTCGCCAGCCGCCTCGGCGATCGCCTGCGCAGCCAGCAACCCTTCGCCCACCTCGCCTTTGTCTGGAAGGAAACCGATTGGACCTGCGAACTGCAACATATCGACGAGACCATCGTCCTCATCGGCAATACCCTCACTGAACTCGACGAGCTGCCCGACCCGGCATCCCTCACTCGCCTCCCCGCCGCCCTCGTCGCGATCATCGAGCCCGGTACCCGCGACGATTTCCACCGCCTCCTTCCCTTGCGCGATGCCTATATGGCCGCCGACTGGAAGGTCAACTTCCCCTGCACCAGCCTCGCCCCCTGCCCCATGGGGAGCGACAACTGGTGCCACTTCCACATCAACCGCTTCGGCCTCCCTTTCATTCAGCGCATGGCTGCCAAGTCCGGTCGCGACAATCCGCGCCACCACTTCACCGGCTTCCTCTTCAGCCACGCCCCCACCGTACCCGACCAGACCTGGCGCGTGATGTCCCGTCTGCGGCGCAACAACCGCTCCGGCATCCGCTGGTTGTGCGACGGCGCCAACCTCGTCGAAGCCGTCATCAACCGGCGCGCCAAGAGCCCCCTCAATCAACCCTTCTTCAAGGCAGAGGCCGGCGACATGTTGCGCATCCTCCAGAAGGGCGACCCTCGCTCCCTCAAGCGCACCTCACACCTCGGGCCAGAGGACGCTGCTGACATCGTCGACGAGTGACTTCCCTTTTGCCGGGATTCGCCATACCTTACTAGGTCTGGCCATCACCCCATCCCCCCGGTCCCGATGAGCACGCAAGAGGACATCAGCAGAGAATATCCCGTGGGCTATTGGCATGCGCTCCCCGACGGCCGGATCCAGTGCGATGTCTGTCCCCGTCACTGCCGGCTCAATGAAGACCAGCGTGGCATGTGCTTTGTGCGCCAGCGCCGTGGCGACCAGATGCTCCTTACTACCTACGGCCGCAGCAGCGGCTACTGCATCGACCCCATCGAGAAGAAGCCCCTCAACCACTTCCTCCCCGGCACCCCCATCCTTTCCTTCGGTACCGCCGGATGCAATCTCGGCTGCCGCTTCTGTCAGAACTGGGACATGAGTAAGTCCCGGCAGATGGACACCCTCGCCGATGCGGCATCTCCCGAGGAAATCGCCCAGGCCGCCAGACGACTCGGCTGCTCCAGCGTCGCCTTCACCTACAACGACCCCACTATCTTCATCGAGTACGCCATGGATACGGCCGATGCCTGCCGCGAACTTGGCATCAAGTCCGTGGCCGTCACCGCCGGCTACATCGAACCCGAAGCCCGACGCGACTTCTACCAGCACGTCGATGCCGCCAATATTGACCTCAAGGGCTTCACCAGCGACTTCTACCAGAAGCTCTGCCTCGCCCAGCTGGAGCCGGTCCTCGATACCCTCAAGTACCTCCATCAGGAGACCAGCGTCTGGATTGAACTGACCACCCTCCTCATCCCCGGAAAGAATGACAGCGACAGCGAATTGAACGAGATGTGCGCCTGGATCGTCGACAACCTCGGCCCCGATATCCCCCTGCACTTCACCGCCTTCCATCCTGACTACAAGATGCAGGACATCCCGCCGACGCCCCCCGCCACCCTCACCCGCGCCCGTGCCATCGCCCTCAGTCACGGCATTCGCTATCCCTACACCGGCAACGTCCACGACCATGACGGTGGCAGCACCTTCTGCCACAACTGCGGCAACCTCCTCATCGGCCGCGACTGGTACGAGCTGAGCACCTGGAACCTCGCCACTGACGGCGCCTGCAAACGCTGCGGAACCCGGTGTCCCGGACTCTTCGCCGATCGCCCCGGCACCTGGGGATCCCGCCGCCAGATGGTGCGCCTTCGCGCGCCCTGACGGGTTGCCTACTCGTCCTCCGGCAGCAGCCGGTAGCTCTCGTCGAACTGGGAGAGAAAGTCCAGTGTATAAGCCCGAAAGAAGTAAGCCGCCGGCAGGTAGACCAGCGCACTCAGGTACGGAATCTGAAGAATGTTACCATACCACTTCGTGACAAAAACTCCCGAACTCATGGCGACGATCCCGAGCAAGACCCCCAGGATGATGGCTACCCCAAGATAGAAGATCCCGAATACCAGAAACCGCCACACGTTGGCGCGAAAAAGACGCCCGAAGTAGCTCCACCCCTCCAGGATGCCCATGTCGAAGCGCACCATCAGCGGCAGGACAAAGCTGAAGGTGAAGACGCGAACGTAAGCGAAAACGATAAGAAGCAGCACCTGCAGCGGAACGACCAGCATGATGCCCAGCAGCACTGTCATGGCGAGGGTGCTGTTGTCGTGGAAATACCAGATGGCATACCCCGCCACCAGCAGAGTCCCCAGATGCACCAGCAGGACCACCACATTGAGCACCACCTGGAAGATGAAGAGAGCATTGGCCTTGGAGGCATACGCGCGCCACGGACTCACGATTTCCGCCGAATCGTTGATCACGTTGTGCAGCAGGATAAACTCCGCATGAGCCCATACCCACATCGCGATCAGCGCAATCACCACGAATACACCGGCCACTGCCAGGATCGTACCGCCGTGCTCCGCCCACACCCCGAGCAGGATACGCTGTGCCTCCTCCAGATTCAGGTCACTGGAAATAACGGCGTCCCGCGACCATTGAGCCAATGCTTCGCCGTCAACGACATGCAGAAAGAGCAGCCGGCCTGCCAGGTTCAGCCCCACCGTGATATCGAGCAGCCACGCCACCACGCCAAGCAGCGCATACTTGCGAACGCTTTTCGACAGGAAAAGACGCTTGACTGTTCGGTCCCAGCCTTGAAGGATTGGATTCAAATAGAATTCCATGCCTTAATAATACCTTATCCATTCGCGCCTGCAAGCGCTCTTGCAGAGGCAGGCAGTCGCCATACCTTATGACTCATGACCAGCATCATAACCCTGACCAAAAGGACCATGACCATGCGTACAGTAAGATGGGGTATTCTCGGAACGGGTATGATCGCCCGAAAACTGGCCCAGGCAATCAATGAATCCAGCAGCGCCCTCCTTCATGCCGTTGCCAGCCGCGGCGCCACCAGGGCCGAAGCCTTCGCCAGAGAGTTTGCCGCTGAACGTCACTATGGCAGCTATGACGCGCTCCTCGCCGACCCGCTTGTCGATGCCGTCTACATCTCCCTGCCCAACCAGTTGCACGCGCGGTGGACCATCCTCTGCGCCGAGGCCGGCAAGCACATCCTCTGCGAGAAGCCCTTCACCACCAACGCCGCCGAGGCCATGGTCGCCCTCGAAGCCGTCCGCCGCCACGATGTCTTTTTCATGGAAGCCTTCATGTATCGCTGCCATCCCCAGACCAGGCTCGTCTTCGATCTGATCCGCGATGGGGCCATCGGCGACGTCCGGATGATCCAGGCTGCCTTTGCCTATAACATGGGACCGCACTACGACAACATCCGGCTCAGCAATGCCCTCAGCGGTGGCGGCATCATGGACGTCGGCTGCTACGGCCTCTCCATGGCCCGCCTCCTCGCTGGTGCGGCTCTCGGCCTCGATGGTCCCGCCGAACCGGTCGAGATCCGCGGCACCGCCCACATCGGCGAGATCAGCCGCGTCGACGAGTGGGCAACCGGCATCCTCCGCTTCGACCGCGGCATCCAGGCACAGATCGCCTGCGGCACCCAGATCGCCATGGATAATCGCGTCCACCTCTGGGGCACCAAGGGCAACCTCGAGGTCACCAGCCCCTGGTTCTGCAACGGCAAGGTCATCGTCCGCCCGGCCGGCAGCGACGAGGTCGTCCACGAGGCCCCGTGCGACGCCAGCCTCTATGCCAACCAACTGCACGTGGTGGCCGACCATCTCGAAGCCCGCGAAGTTCCCGCCCCAGCCATGACCTGGCAGGACACCATGTCCAACATGCACGCGCTCGACACATGGCGTGCCCAGGTCGGCCTCCAGTTCGATCAGGAAACCACCATCGGCTTGAGCCAGACCATCGCCCATCGACCCTTGAGCCCACGCCACGATCACAACATGACCTATGGCGAAATCGAAGGTGTCGGCAAACCCATCTCCCGCCTCGTCATGGGCTCCATGATCTTCTCCCCCGAACGCCAACCCTTCACCTGCGCCATGCTCGACCACTTTGTCGAGCTGGGTGGTACCTGCATCGATACCGCCTACATCTACATGGGCGGCAAGAGCGAACCGGCCATCGGCAACTGGATCGCCCTGCGTGGCAACCGCGATGAAGTCGTCATCATCACCAAAGGCGCCGTTCCCTCCCCAGAACGCTGCACCCCCGAATGGATCGACCGCCATCTGCGGGAATCTCTCGATCGGCTCAAAACCGACTATGTCGACATCTGGATGATGCACCGCGACAACCCCGCGCTCCCCGTCTCCGCCTTTGTCGACTGCCTCAACGAGCATCTTCGGGCGGGGCGCATCCGTGCCTATGGCGCCTCCAACTGGTCACTCGACCGCCTTGCCGAGGCCAATGCCTACGCCGCCGGCCACGGACTGCGCGGCTTCGACTGCAACAGCCCCAACCTCAGCCTTGCCCGCTGGAACGAACCCATCTGGGAAGGTTGCGTCAGCGCCTCCGCTCCCGAGGCACGAGCCTGGCATGAGGAGCGCCAAATGCCACTCTTCGCCTGGAGCAGCCAGGCTCAGGGCTTCTTCACCGGCCGCTATTCCCCCGACGACACCTCCAACCGTGACATGGTCCGCTGTTGGTACAACCAGCCCAACTTCGAGCGCCTCGAGCGAGCGCGCCAGTTGGCCGAGGAGAAAGGCGTCACCGCTACCCAGATAGCCATGGCCTACGTGCTCTGTCAGCCCTTTCCCACCTTCGCCCTCATCGGCCCCCGCACCGTCGAAGAGACCTATACCAGCGCCCTCGGTCTCAACGTCAAGCTGACCCCCGACGAACTCGCGTGGCTCAATCTGGAAGATACTTCGCGCGGCTGATCTTCCGGAAAACGAAAAACCCCGGTGGTCCATCGAGAGGGACCACCGGGGTTGAATTCCGAAAAGGGGGTGGTGGAGCTGAGGGGAGTCGAACCCCTGACCTATTGATTGCGAACCAATCGCTCTACCAACTGAGCTACAGCCCCGCCAAAACGCCTATACACTACTCGCCCACTCCACACTTTCAACAACCCCGATCCACTTTTTTTCAACCCGTTCCCCGGCTATTCGTTGCCCTGACGCTTCTGTTCGAGAATAATCCCACCTGTGCAGCCTCGACAGGCCCGGCAACGTGATAGCTATCCCACCGGCTTAGCCTCGACATGCCCGGCAATGTGGGCGTCCCCTCCCGGCCGTTGGCCGGACATTTTTCTTCATAAGTCGAAACCAATGCAATCCTCCCGCTTGAGCTCAATTTCGCAGAAACCGGCGTCTCTTTTCGCCCTAGCCCCAACGGGGCTGCGTCTCATAGTCCAGGGCTGCCCTTGGGGCTACCCTGGGTATACTGCCCGCCCACGCATCAACCCCATTTGGGGTTGCGTCCACGGCGTACACTCCTGCCCGCCTGAGCTCAATTTTACGGGACCTGTCAGTGAGGCGCTCTCCGAACGGCGTCCCCGCGTCCCCTCTGCTCGAGCTTTGCGCTCTCTGCGTTCTTTGTGGTCAAAGCCCAAAGCCCTTGCCCATCCCTCTGTTAAGGCTCAACTTCAAACGCTCAGCCTCGACAGGCCCCGCAACGTGCCCGAGCGGCGACCTGCTGCTCCCTGCCAAGGTGCTTTCCGAGATTCATCCTTGCCCCCTCGCTTGCCTTTTGCCCGGAAGCGGGTACGCTTGCACACGTCAACATTCAGGGAGTAGAAATCGTGGAAGAAGTCAGCGGATACATGAAAGGCAATCGTGGCGAACTCTACTGCACCTGGCACCAGCCTGCCGGAGTCGTTCGTGGCGCCGCCGTCATCCTCGCCCCCTACGGCGAAGAACGCAAATGTGCCTACCGATTCCTCTACACCATGGCCCGCCACCTCGCCCGGGCAGGTATCGCCACCCTCCGATTCGATTACTGGGGAACCGGTGAAAGCAGCGGCTCCCTCGCCCAAGCCTCCCTCGACGATTGGCTCGACGATGCCCGCCTGCTCATCCGTCACGTGCGCGAAGAGATTCCCGACCGTCCGCTCCTGCTCGTTGGCGCCCGCCTGGGAGGCCTCATGGCCGCCCGAGTCGCCGCCGATTCCCCCGTCAATGGCATCGCCCTGCTCGAACCTCTCGTCAGCGGCGCCGAGTACCTCGACGAGCTGCTGCGCCGCAAGCAGGTCAAGGAGATGATGGGCGGAGGCAAGGCAAACAGCATCGCCGACGACGCCGAATCCTCCTGGACGGCCGGACATCCCGTCGATTTTGACGGCTTCAGCATGGGCGCCGCCTTTGCCGGCCAGTTGCGCGCTCTCGACCTGATCTCCGAGCTGCAACCCATTGCCGCATCGCCCCTGCTCCTGCTGCACGTCAGCGGCGCCAGAAAACTGACCGGCAAATGGGCCGCAATCGGGGAACATTGCCAGGCCGCTGAGCATCGAAACCTGAAAACCGTCCGCGAAAAACCCTTCTGGGGACGCACGGATCATCACTCAAGCGAGGAGATCGTTGGTGAAGTTGGCGCATTTGGCGAACAAATCATGGGGTAGGGCGCTCTTGTTGAACCTGGCTGTCTCCTTCGTCGCCTGCGGGCAGTATGGCGAATCCGACCATACCCGCCGAACGACCTACAAACGCGACCTCGCCTATCGTCTCCAGCGCCCCATGGCGCAAGGACTCGACGTTACCGAGGCCCTCGAAGCTTGGTTCGCCGCGGAAACCGCCGACGCCGGCGAAGCTCTCCAGCTTTACCTCAAGGCCATGGCCTCCCTCGAAGACCTCGCCCCCCTTCCGAAAACCACCTGGCCGCCCGACCCTGCAGATGTAACCCTCGAGTGGCGCGAAACCGTCCCCATCCCCGATCTCTCCCGCCTCTTCGGCCCTGATGATCGACCGGCTCCGGGCATCCGCTGCCGGGTTGCCGAGTTCTCCGTCGACAACCTGCGCCAGTACGGCGTCGTCCTCGAACCCGAGACCCCAGGGAAGTACCCGCTCATCCTCTACCTCCATGGTGCCGCCTTCGGCGTTCCCGCCTACTCCCTGCCGTGGCTCTCGCGCCTCGCCGCCCGGGGATACGTCATCGCCGCCCCCGCCCTGCGCGGCGAGCCCCTCTTTGCCAGCAGGGAGTACCTGCAGTTCGATCAGGATTACCACTGTGAGGGCCAGATCGAAAACCTCGATGGCGAAGTCAACGACGCCTTGGGCATGGTCGCCGCCGTCCGCAAACTCGATTCCGTCCGGGAGGGCGACTTCGCCATTCTCGCCCACAGCTTTGGCGCCGGTGTCGGACTCCTGGTCGCGGCCCGTTCCTCGGAAGTGAGCTGCGTCGTCAGCTACGATGCCTGGCTGGTCAATCCCTTTCGTTACTACTGGGACCGCCTCCGGGACGGGGCGGACAACTGGCTCTCCTGGGAGCAGTACGTGCAGGCGCGCACCGTTCCCGAGCAACTGAGCGGCCTCATGCGCCGCAGCGTCGTTCATCATGCCGAACAAATCCAGGCTCCACTCCTCCTCTTCATGGGCGGCGCTTACAATGGCTCCGTCTTTCACCAGAGCCATGACGACCTGACTGACCGCCTGCAGGCCCTCGACAAGACCTATCGCTATGAGATCATCCCCGGCGGTTCCCACAACTTCGTCCTCTATCCCGGGGAAGAGCCGGCCAGGCGTGCCTTTGTCATTCAGGATTCCTGGCTCGAAAAGCATCATCCACCGGCTCCCCCGGTGAAAGCACCGTGACCATGCAGCTTCGGCAACGCTTCGATCTGCCGCGGGGAATGTGGGAAGAAGCCGTGCGCATCCCCGTTGGCCAGCATACCCTCAAGGGCAACCTGGTCGGCGGCGGCGAACGTCAGGCTCCCGCGGTCCTCTTTCTCCACGGCTGGGGCGGCGTCCGCGGTGGCCCGCATAATCTCCTCACCAACCTCGCTCGCAACCTTGCCGCCGCCGGCATCCCCTCCCTCCGCTTCGACTTCCGCGGCAGAGGCGAAAGCGACCTCGACCCCGAGGAAATTACCCTTGGGCACATGGGTGACGATGCCGTCGCCGCCGCCCGCTTTCTCGCTTCGCGCCTCGGTCGGCGCCCGCTCTGGATCGTCGGCATCTGCTCCGGCGGCAATGTCGGCATCGGCATTATAGACCGCCTGCCCGAGGTCGCCGGCATGTGGCTCCTCTCCGTCTACCCCTTTGGCGAGGCTGATTCCTTCAGCCGCGATGCCCGGCGCACCGCTCACTTTCTCAAGCTCTACTGGGATAAGCTCTGGCAGCCGCGTACCTGGCAGCGGATCGTGCGGGGAGAGATATCCTACGGCGGCGTCCTGCGCGTCCTCACCAATCCATTCCGCAAGGACAAACGACGGGCCGACAACGCCCTCCAGCAGGAGCAGCCCGAGAGCCAGCCCCAACCACCCCGTCGGTCACCACTGGACAAACTCCTCCTGCGCCCCATCCCCGTCCAGATCACCTATGGTGACGCCGACCCGGATTTTCAGCCTTCTTACGACTATTTCGAAGCTTTCCAGCGGAAAAACGACTATACTATGCACCTGACCACTATCGCAGGAGCCAACCACAACTTCTATTCCGAGGAATGGAAGCGCCAATTGGCTGATTCTCTCAACGCGATGATCGAGGAGAACCCATGAAGACCATCACATACTCCCTGACTCCATATCTGCTCATTGCCATGTTGCTCCTCACCCTCCCGGGCTGCTCCCTTTTCTATTCTCGGGAGCGCCAGCTGCGCACGCGCCTTAACGACTTCGGCGCCATGCTCTCCAACAAAGAGTGGAAGCGCGCCGCCAAACTCGTTGCCGCTGACTTCCGCTACATCAACGAAGACAACAGGAACTTCGGCAAGAACAGCCTCCAGCAGTTCCTCGGCGAACTGGAAGCAGCCAAGGCCAACGACATCTTTCTGCATGTCGACGAGCTGCGCGAAATCGACAAGGAATCCATTCTGGTTGTCCTCATGCTCCAGATGCGCAGGGGCGACGCCACCGGCGCCGAAAACCGCTTTCAGGACCTCACCATGCTCTGGGAATACCGCGGGGGCAAGTGGCTGTTGGTCGAACTGAAGCAGAAGTCGCCTACCCGCACAAGCCGGTCCTAGCGGAGCCGCCATGTCAGATCTCGTTCGCCTCAGCATGTCCATCGAAAAACCTTTGCAGGAAAAACTCGAGCGACTCGTTGCCGAGAAAGGCTACGAAAACCGCTCCGAGTACTTCCGCGACCTGATCCGCGATCAACTCGTCCGCGAGGAATGGAACGCCGACGCTGAAGTCGTCGGCACCATCACCCTCCTCTACAACCATCACCAGCGCATGCTCAGCCAGAAGCTGACCGAGCTGCAGCACCATCATCACGACTCCATCCTCGCCACCACCCACGTGCACCTCAACGAGGAAATGTGCGTCGAGATGATCCTCGCGCGCGGCAAGGCGACCTCGCTGCGCCACCTGGTCAATCACCTGGGGCAGCAGCGAGGCGTCATTCACGCGTCGCTCACCATGTCGTCCACCGGCGAGCGCCTCACCTGATCGCCTACGTGAAGGCGATGACCGCCTTCGGTTCGAGCACCCGGAAGGTGAACGATTCCGTGAAGTAGAGCTGCACCATCTCCGTCGTGTGGCTCTCGTAGCCGATCGAGGTGTCCACCCCCAGCGTCAGCTCGAAGTCGCCGCCCCGGGTGCTGACCACCAGCCCCTGCTGCAGCGCGGGACTCCAGTAGATGCCCCCGCCGCCAAGCAGGTCAAGTACTCGCTGCCGTATCGGGAAACAGCCCGGCGCGCCCGAAAGCAACTCCCGGTACGGCTGTCCGCCAAGCACGAGCGCATACGGCCCTTCGACACCACTCGTATGAAGCCGAAAGAGTGCCGTTTCGATATTCACCAGCATGTCGTCGATGTTTTCGCCCAGTGGCAGCTTGTCATGTCCGCTGCTCGCCAGCAAGCCACTGATTCCAGCCTGTTCGCAGCCAAGGTAAATGCACTGCTCCTCGAAGGTCGCCGTCTTCAGCGCCGCCTCCTCCAGCGAGTCCAGGTCGGGCACTTTGCTGCCCCGGTCGACATCGTCCAGATCCCAGATATTCAGCTCGAAAGCCGTCCGCAGCTCGATCAGCGGCTGCACGTTCCGGATTCCCCAGCGCACACCAGCTACCGGACCACCTTCCTGTACATCCTGTCTGCCAAGATTGACCGCGGCCGCCTCCCAGCCAAGCGGCCCGACGATATCTACCAGGCGCCGAGCGCTCAGATTCGCCGACAGTGTCCGCTTCGCCTGCTCATTGATCTCTGCCCACCCACCTTCGGTTATCGGGGCAAGGTGCTGCTTCAAAATACTCATATGGATCTCTCCTGTTTATCTTCAACTCAACTTGCCGATGCGAAGAGAACCGCGATCGGCGGCAACGTCAGCCCCTTCTCCCGATTCCGCCAGCTCTTCCACCTGCTCGATCGGCGCCTCCGTAAACAGGTAGGTCCGTAGCTGTTCATCGAACTCTGGCATCAGCCGGCGCAGGTACTCCAGCATCATGCAGGCATGCTCGATCTCCTCGTCGCGGTTATGCCGCAGGATATTGCGCAACTGCTCATCCCCCGTCACATCCATACGCTGATTGTACCAATCCACCGCCTCCAACTCCTCCATCGTACTCACCAGTGCACGATGAAGATCCTTCGCAAAGGTGGACAAACCTTCTTCATGATATCCCGTTTCCATTCTCTACTCCTGCTGAAGTGTCGGCCGCCTCCGAGCGGGGCTCCAAGCGCGTCATGACCCTTCTGGCCCCACGCTCTTCCCCAACTCTCTATTCGTGTCGCACGAGGCGAACCCAATGCTTCTACCTATAGAAGCAAACCAAACCCCATGTCAAGCACTCTCCTAACATGCCGCCTCCAGCTTCCCGCCCCCGACATGCTACCCCATCCCCTGCCGCCGCTTGGCCGACCGTACCCCATGCAGTCGCTCCGTGAAGCCACCCTCCGCCTCGAATCCTTCCCCCAGTGCCCGGATCTGCCGATCCAGCAGGTACCCCGCCACCGTCGCCAGCGTCAGCGCCGCATTCGCCGAAAGCTCAGGATACAGCTCACCCGGCGCCCCTTTCCCCTCAGCCGACCGCTGGCGTCTCGCCGCCTCCGCCACCCAACTGGCCACCTCATCCACGGTCCGCGGCCGTGCCTCTACCAACTCCTGCCGCAGTCCCTCCTGCCGCTCCCACTGGCGCAGACCATGCTGGCGCAGAAAATCCTCATAATCCAGCTTCAACTCCTCCAGACTTGCCCGCGCCACCTGCGTCAGCTTCAGCTCCATCTTCTTCGAAGTCGCCGACACCTCCGAACCCTCCGCAATATTCTGCACCCCCGACCGTGCCGCCTGCACCATCTGGTCATGCGTCCGGCTACGCCGATCCACATACCGATCGCAGAACCGTACCGTCACATCGTACACCAGTTGCGCCACCTGAAAACTCCGCATCCGGCGATAGCCGCCATGTGGCGGCAACAGCGGCTCCGTACCCATCCATCACCTCCTTTGAATGATGCTCCCACTTACTTCATGTTAACCCCGTACATAATACACTTCGGTCCTTTTTCATGCAACCGTATCTTAAAGCGGACTTTTTACTCCCTTTCGCATCCACGTCCACTGCGTCCACTGCGTCCACTGCGTCCACTGCGTCCACTGCGTCCACTGCGTCCACTGCGTCCACTGCGTCCACTGCGTCCACTGCGTCCACTGCGTCCACTGCGTCCACTGCGTCCACTGCGTCCACTGCGTCCACTGCGTC
>JAWLHB010000056.1:0-46073 GCA_041690595.1 Lentisphaeria bacterium | reverse complement strand
AGAATAGGAAGAATGGTCGGGGGGGCGGACCTCATTGACCTCAATGACCTTATTGACCTCATTGACGGATGGTGGGGTGGGCGGCGGTATGTCGCGGCTTTTCAGGGCTATGCTGGCATTCTTGGTTGGCGTGAGGGGGGGTGGGGGCGGACATCAACGGAGTGGTGGCCTGATGGCGTGGTGGGGAGGGCATTTTGGTTGAGGCTTGCTGGATGGTCGCTGGGGGTGTAGCGTCTGGGTAGTTTTAAGTTGGCAGACTGGCTTGTGCATGGAAGCCAAAACGTAAAGGAGCAGGGATGGTGAGTACGATTGGATTCGGCATCTGGGGGTTCGGGCGCATGGGGGCGCAGCACGGAAGGTTCTATGCCATGGAGCAGGAGAGCTTCAAGCTGGTGGCTGCCTGCGATACGGACGAGAAGCGGCTGGCGTCGGCCAAGGAGAGCTATGCATGCTCGGTCTACACGGATTCGGCGGCATTTCTGGCGGATCCGGCGATGGAACTGGTGGTGATTTCGACGCTCTCTCTCGATCATACGCGTCATGCGGTGGCGGCGCTGGAGGCGGGAAAGTACGTGCTGCTGGACAAGCCGATCGCCATCACGGACGAGGAGCTGGCGACGCTGCGGCAGGCTGACCAGGCGTACCCGGGGAAGCTGTCGGTGCTGCATAACCTGCGCTTCGAGCCGGGCTTCGAGGCGGTGCGGGAGATCGTCGACCGCGGGGTGCTTGGGGAGGTGAACCTGGTGAAGCTGCGCCGTCACCATCGGGGCCACTACTTTCGGTCGGACTGGCAGACGCTGCTCGAGTACGGGGGCGGACTGCTGAACAACTGGGGGAATCACGAGATCGATCACGCGGTGCAGCTTCTGGGTTCTCATCCGGTGCAGGTGTGGAGTCAGCTCTGGCACGTGAGCGCGGGAGGGAGCGGGGATGACCACGTGAAGATCCTCCTCAAGGCTGCCGACAATCGGGTGGCGGATCTGGAGATCAGCTACAATGTGGCGTTGCCGGAGCCTTACTGCACGGTCTGCGGCAGTCGCGGGACGCTGGTCTGCAACGAGGCGATGGATGAGCTGCGGGTCAGGTACATTGATCCGGCGTACGAGCTGCCGGAGGTGAGCGTGGAGGTTGCGACGGCGAACTACACGAATCGGCTGGAGAAGGATATTCCGTGGGTGGACGAGACGGTGAAGGTGGAGTCGCGCGGGAATATGTGGGAATACATCGACCGGAAGCTGATATGTCACCTGTACGACGAGATCCGCAAGGGGATTTCGTCGCCGGTCCGGAACAGCGATGCCTTCGAGACGGTCCGGATCATGCAGGAGGTGAAGAAGCAAAACCCACAGTTCGCCTGGATTGTGTGAGCACACCAGTGAGGGGCGCCATGACGAAAATCAAGATCGGGCAGATCGGCATCTGCCATGAACATGCATCGGCCAAGATGGACTCTCTGCGCCGACTGCCGGAGCATTTCGAGATCGTGGGAGTCGTGGATGATCGGGGCTCGACGGCCGCGAGATTCGCGGGGGAGGATGTGAGGCCGTATGAGGGGCTCGCCTGGCTGAGTGAGGAGGAGCTGTTCCGGACGCCTGGCCTGGACGCCGTGCTCGTGGAGACGGCAAACGGGGACCTTGTGCCGACGGCGCTTCGCTGCATGGAACGGAATCTGGCCATTCACATGGACAAGCCGGGGGGCGAGGATCTGGCGCTCTTCCGGCAGCTCCGCCAAGGATGCGAGGCGCGGAACCTGCCGTACCAGATCGGCTACATGTTCCGCAACAATCCGGCGATGCAATGGTGTCTGAAGGCGGTGGGGGACGGCTGGCTGGGGGAGATCTTCGAGGTGCAGGCGAGCATGAGCCACAACTACGGGGGCGAACCCTACCAGGCGTATATCGGCAAGCTCAACGGGGGGATCATGTATAACCTCGGGTGCCACTTCATCGACTTTGTGGTGGCGATGCTGGGACGGCCGCAAGGGGTCACGCCTTTTCTGAAGTCGGGGCCGGGTTATCCCGATGCGATCAAGAACAACTGCTTGTCGATCCTGGAGTATCCGCATGCGACGGTTACGCTGCGGGCATGCAGCCTGGAGGTCGGCGGCCTGAATGGTCGGCGACTCAAAATCTGCGGCACAAAGGGGAGCGTGGAGCTTTGCCCGCTGGAACGCTTCGACGGGAAGCCGCTGACGATGCGCCTGACACTCGGCGAGGCTGCCGGTGGCTACGCGCCGGGGGTGCATGACGTTGACTTCGAGGGTCGAGTGGACCGGTACGAGGAGCAGCTGCTGGAGCTGGGGGCATGTATCCGAGGTACGATGGCAAATCGCTTCGGATGGCAGCACGATGTCCTGGTGCAGGAGGTCGTGCTGGCGGCCTCTGGGATGAGGGGTTGACGCGGCGCAGCGGCGGACGAGCGGCGGAGACGATCGGCGGGGCGCTGCCCCGGCCCCCGCTGGGGAGGCAGCACCTCCCCAGACCCCTCGATGCTTCTTGTCGGGTTCCGGAGATCGGATCTCCAGATCCCGACAAGCTTTGAGGATGGAAGGACGCGGAGAGGCGGAGTGAAAGAGGACGATCGGCGGGGCGCTGCCCCGGGCCCCGCTGGGGAGGCGCACCTCCCCAGACCCCTCGATACGTCTATGGGAGAGGGCGCGGGGACAGGCAGCTTATGAAGAGCAGCTCCGAGGATTAACCAAAAAGAACGCAGAGAGCGCAAAGATTTGGATAGGATGGGGTCAGAGGTTCACCACGAAGAGCGCGAAGGAAACTGGCGCGGCCTCTGGCAACCAAAGCTTTTCGGTCTCGGGGCCGATACTTCAGATCCTTCAACATATGATGCTATCAGGGTCACCAAGACAGTGTATCTATTTCCTTCACGTCCGCTTGACGTTTAAGTTATTCATGCTATATTTTATGCATGCTGCTTTGGGTTATAGGAGATTTGAAGGTGGGGGGCGCAGAAGATGCTTTGTGGAATATCGACCGAGGTTTTGGCCGAGTGGCTGTCCCCAGCGCGGGCAAAAACAGACAAAGCGGACGAAACGGACATGGGCGGATGGCACCGACGGACCGACCTTTCGACCGATGTTTTTGTGCGTCGGGGGATCTTGCAGTCGGAGAAACCGGGCAATGGGCAGGCGAGGACCGACCTTTCGACCGATGTTTTTGTGCGTCGGGGGACTCTGGACAATTGGAGAGCATCGCGCGGGGCGGTTGGGCAACGGCCGAACGGGGCCGCCTCCTGCGTTGAGTTAGTGGAAAGGTTCTTTCCATTGGTGGTATGGTATGTACCGACTCGATGGGCTAATATAGGACGATAGAAGGTTCCATGACGGTGAATTTGAGGTGGAGTGCGTGGCGGCGCTGGCATTTGGCATGCTTGCTGCTGAAAAGGCTGTTACGATGAAAGCGAAAGTCTTTCAGGATCACGGTAACGAGCACAGAAGAAGGAGTCATTCCATGCAGAGGTTCACATTTTTTCTCACACTGCTGATCGCCTTGGTGGGCGGATCTGTTCATGCCGCGGATAAGGAGGCGGCAACGGAGCTGAAGGCACAGACGCACTGTCCGATACGCGGGGGTGCGATCAATAAGGATGTGTATGTCGATTACGAAGGTCAGCGGATTTACTTCTGCTGCCCGGGTTGCGACAAGGCGTTTCTGGCGGATGCCAAGGCGAAGCTGGCCGAGATGAAGGCGAAGGGGATCGAGGTCGAGCGGCTGCAGGCGACCTGCCCGGTGAGCGGCGAGCCGATCGACAAGGCGGTCACGGTCACCCACGATGGCAAGACGATCAATCTCTGCTGCAAGAAGTGCGTGAGCACCTTCGAGAAGGATCCGGAGAAGTACATGAAGGCGGTCGCGGCGGAGCAGGCGGCGAAGGCCGAGAAGAAGACTGAAGCGAAGAGCGAGAAGAAGGCCGAGGGGAGCCATAAGAAGCACGAAGGCAGTCACAACCACTGATTCGCGGGCGGCGGCAGGCAGGCCCTCCCCCGGTCTCCTGTCGCCGCCATTTACCACGAGGATAGCATGAGGCACGTCTACCAGATCATCATGGTCGCGATCATGACCAGCGCCGTCCTGGCAAGAGGGGCGGAGCAGGTCGACGAGGGGGCAGCTGGGCCGGCTACGCCCGAGGCGCTGGCGGAGCATGTGGATCTGCCGAGTCTGATTCGGGTGGGTCTGGAGCGGAGTCCGCGGGTAAAGGCGGCGCGGGCGGAGTGGCGGGCGACGATCGAAGAGATTCCGCAGGCGAAGTCGTTGCCGGATCCGATGGTGATGGTGGAGTCGCGGCTGGGGCGGGAGGAGTATGCTTTCGAGGTTTCGCAGAGCTTTCCGTGGCCGGGGACGCTGAATCAGGCGGGGCGGGTGGCAGCGGAGCGGGTGCGGATGCGGCATGCGCAGTACGATCAGGCGATTCGGGACTTGATCGTGGATCTGAAGGTGAGCTACCAGGAGCTGCTCTACCTGCGCGGGGCGATGGAGATCACGCGTCAGAATCAGGAGCTGCTGGAGCATATTCTGCGGGCGACAACGACGCGTTACGCGGATGGGAGGGCGAGGCTGAACGACCTTCTGCGCGCGCAGAGCCAGGTGGCGCAGCTGGGGTATGACATGATTCTGCTGCGCGAGTTGGAGGAGGTGGAGATGGCGAATCTGAATGCGTTGTTGGCCCTTCCTTCATCGCAAGGATACGGGAAGGCCCGTAGCCCACGGCTGGAGATGGTGACGCTGTCGATCGACGAGCTGGAGCAGATCGCGCTGAGCAATCGAGAGGAGCTGCGGGCGGCGGCTGCCCGGGAGTCGGAACGGGCGGAGGGGATCCGGATGGCGAAGCTGGCGAATCGGCCGATGTTCACGGTGACGGGGATGCGGATGCTGAATCGTGAGTCGGGGATGGCGGACGAGGATCCCTGGCGGGTGGAGGTCGGGCTGACGATTCCGCTATGGTTGGATCGCAACCGGAGCCGGGTGCGGGAAGCGGAGTACATGCATGAGGCGGCCACGCAGGAGCTGCGGAACATGGAGAGCGAGACGCGGGGGATGGTGAAGGGAACGTATTTTCGGCTGGAGAATTCGCGTCGCCTGATCGAGCTTTACGAGAAGAGCCTGATCCCGCAGGCGCAGGCGGCGATGGAGGTGGCGGAGCAGGTGAGCGAGGGCAAGGAGGGGGACTTGAGCGGTTTTCTGGAGACGCAGGGGGTGTGGCTGAACTTCAACCTGGCGCGTCTTCGGGCGGTGACGGATTACCAGCAATACAAGGCGCGGCTGGAGCGGTTGCTTGGCGGGGCAGTTCCCGCGGCGGTGGCTCCCGCGGCGGCGGAGAGGAAACCATGAGCACGATCATCAAGCTGACCAGGGGTGCTCTGCTGGGGCTGGTACCGGGGTTCCTGTTGCTGGCGGGCTGCGCCAGCAGCGGCACGTATCGGGAGCTGGTGGACGATTTCGAGTTGAACCAGGTGAGCGGTTACGCGGCGCATGAAACACGACCGGCCGGACCACGGGAAGATGAGGAGGCCCGGCAGACACAGCCGTTCCTGGAGGAGATCGAATCGACGCTGCTGGAGTCGAAGCGGCGGTGGGAGGCGCGGCTGGCGGATAGCGGAGATGGCGCGCCGGAGAGCAATGCGTACGCAGAGTTGGCGAAGTCGCCGGAGTTGGATGCGAAGCTGGCGAAGGAGGTCGAGCTGGAGTTGTTGCTGGGGCTGGTGCCGGAGCTGAATCCGGCAGTGATCGCGGCGACTGAAGAGCTTCGGGCGACGCTGGAGCAGTATCCGCAGGCGGCGTATCTGGAGGACATTCTGCGGCAGTACAATGCGTTCACGAAGCAGCTGGATACGAAGGTGGGGCCGCAGCGGCAGAAAGAGATGATGGCGATGCAGTTTCCCTTTCCGGATACGCTGGCGCTGAAGGGTGAGATCGTGACGGCGGATGTGGAGATTGCGGAGCGTGAGGCACAGATCGCGCTGCGCGATGCGCGAACGGCGATGCGGGAGAGCTATCATACGTATCTCTTCGTGAACGACGCGATCGCGGTGAACCGGGAGAACCAGCAGCTTCTGCAACAGATGATCGAGGTGGCGCAGGCGAAGATCCGGGCGGGGACGGCAAAATACAATGCGGTCATCATGGCGCAGGTGGAGTTGTCGAAGCTGGCGGATGCGATCATCACGCTGGAAGAGCAGCGGGAGACGGTGAAGACGCGGATCAATACGATGCTGAGCCGGAAAGCGGAAGCGCCGCTTGGCCCGCCCCAGCCGATCGAGGACGAGAATCTTGTGCCTGAGCTGTCGCGAATTTATGAGATTGCGCTGGAGGAGCGGCAGGAGCTGCAGCAGGAGCGGCTGCGGATCGACCGGATGCGCACGATGATCGAGCTGGACACGCGGATGACGAATCCGGATGCGTCGATGGGGTACAGCTACTTCGAGAATCGCATGGGGGGTGACGGGGCGGCAGAGGCGATGGGAGACGAAGGAGGAGCTTCGTTCATGACCCGGCGCGATCTGGATGCATCGGCGAGTGCACGGTTCGGCCAGCGCAACGCCTATATTCAGGAGATCCGGAGCCGGGTCGAGGCGATGGAGAGCATGCTGCGGGCGATGGAGGACCGGACTCGGGCGATGGTCAAGCAGGAGCATTTCGGGATGACGACGGCGCGGCGCAGCATCGCGCTGTATCAGCAGTCGCTGCTGCCGCAGGCGGAGCAGTCGCTGGAAGCGGCGGGCTCGAGCTATCGCGCGGGGGAGACGGATTTTCTGACCTTTCTGGACACGCAGCGCACCTTGCTGAACTTCCGGCTGGAAGAGCAGCGGGCGTGGCGTGAGTTTCGCACCAGCCAGGCTCGGCTGGAGCAGTTGGCGGGTGGGAACCTGCCGCGGGAGCCTTTCCAGTTACCGACACACGCGGAGAACGAGACGATGAATCAGGATGCCTCGGGAGAGCAGGAACAATGAGCATGACAAGAAGCAGGAAGATGGCGTGGGTCGCGATGGCGCTGGCGGTTGGACTTGCCTTCGTGGCGGGCCTCTGGCTGGGTGGCGGCAGGGGTGATGATCATGAGGGGCATGGGGCGGCCGTGGCGGCGGAGACCGGTGAAGCGACGATCTGGACCTGTTCGATGCATCCGCAGATTCGCCAGCCGGAGCCTGGTGATTGCCCGATCTGCGGCATGGATCTTATTCCGCTTAAGGGGGATGATGGGACGGATCTTGGGCCGCGGGAGCTGAAGCTGTCGGCGTCGGCGCGGGCGCTGGCGCAGATTCGGGTAGAACCGGTGGAGCGGCGGCTGGTAGAGCGGCGGATCCGGATGGTGGGGGCGGTCACCTACGATGAGACGCGGCTGACGACGATTACGGCCTGGGTGGGCGGCCGTCTGGACAGGCTCTTTGTAGACTACACGGGGATCTCCGTGAACAAGGGAGACCATATGGTGATGATGTACAGCCCGAGCATTCTGGCTGCGCAGGAGGAGTTGCTTCAGGCGAAGCAGGCGGTGGAGAAGCTGCAGGAGAGCCCATCGCGGCTGGTGCTGGAGAGCGCCAGGGCGACGCTGGAGGCGACGCGCGACAAGCTGCGCCTGTGGGGGCTGACGGCGGAGCAGATCGCGGAGGTAGAGAGCCGCGGGAGCGCTTCGGATCAGATCCAGATCAACGCGCCGGTCGGGGGTATCGTGGTGCAGAAGAACGCGCAGGAAGGTGAGTACGTGCAGACGGGTACGCCGATCTACCGGATCGCGGATCTGAGCCAGGTGTGGGTGCAGTTGGATGCGTACGAGTCGGATCTGTCATGGCTGCGGTATGGTCAGGAGGTGGAGTTTACGACGGAGGCGTATCCGGGGCGAACGTTCATGGGGCGGATCGCCTTCATCGATCCGATCCTGACGGAGCGGACGCGGACGGTGAAGGTGCGGGTGAATGTGCCGAATGAAGCTGGATTGCTGAAGCCGGGGATGTTCACGCGGGCGACGGTGGCGGCAAAGCTGGCGTCAAGCGGCCGGGTGATCGACGAGGAGCTGGCGGGCAAGTGGATCGGGCCGATGCATCCGGAGATTGTTCGGGACGAACCGGGGGAGTGCCCGATCTGCGGGATGCCGCTGAAGAAGGCGGAAGAGCTGGGCTATGTGAGCCCGGCGGAACTGGAGCGGGAGGTGCCGCTGGTGATACCGGCCACGGCGCCGCTGATCACGGGGAAGCGGGCGGTGGTTTACCTGCAGAATGCGGAGGATCCGAGTCGCTTCGAGGGGCGCGAGATCGTTCTGGGGCCGCGGGCGGGCGACTTCTACATCGTCATGTCGGGCTTGCAGGAGGGTGACCTCGTGGTAACGAACGGCGCTTTCAAGATCGACAGTGCGCTGCAGTTGCAGGCCAAGCCGAGCATGATGAGTCCATCGTCGGCGGACGAGGCGGCGGAGGTGGAGGCGTTCGAGGTTCCCGCGGGGGTGGCCGTGCAACTGAAGGGGCTGTTCGATGGTTATCTGCGGATGCAGCAGGCATTGGCAGCGGACAATGCGGCGGAGGCGAAAGCTGCCGCCGGAGCGTTCCGGGAGGATCTGCAGGCGGTCGATGCGGCGCAGTTGGCGGACAATGCGCGGGCCGCCTGGATGAAGAGCCACAACGTGCTTCAAGAGAGGGCAACGGCGATGGAGAGTGGCGCGGAGATCGAGGAGGTGAGGGGAGCCTTTGAAGGGGTGTCGGTGGAGATGATCGAGGTGGCGAGACGTTTTGGCAGCGGTCACGATGAGGAACTGCTGGTGATGCATTGTCCGATGGCGTTCGATGATAAGGGCGCTGACTGGCTGCAGCTTTCGCCGGAGCTGGCAAATCCGTATTTCGGAGCTTCCATGCTGCGTTGCGGTGAGATCCGGGAACGGCTGGCGCCGCGGGCCGAGGGGGAGACGGCCGAGGCGGAGACGGGGTTCGAGGGGCTGCCGGCGAGCTTTACCGCGTCATTCAGCCGGTTGGTCGACGATTACCTTACCGTGCAGAAGGCGCTGAGCGATGACGATCATGAGGGAGCGGTGGCGGCCGCGCGATCTCTGGACGAGGCGCTGCAGGGGGTGGAGATGGCTGAGCTGGAGGAAGGTGCACACATGGCCTGGATGACGGTGTCGCAGGAGCTGAAGCAGACGACGGAGCTGGTGGCGGCCGGGGAAGATATCGAGGCTTCACGGAAGGGGTTCTCGCTGCTTTCGGAGAGCCTTGCGGAAGCGGTACGGCGTTTCGGGGGCGAGCTGAACCGGCTGATTCTCCGGGCGGAATGCCCGATGGCGTTCAATGATCGCGGGGCGATGTGGCTGCAAGCTGAACGGGAGATCGCGAATCCTTACTTTGGCAGCACCATGTACGGGTGCGGCGAGATTACGGACGAGCTGAGCACCCCTGTCGATAGCGAGGGAAGCAAGTGACGCCACAGCCAGTCAATCCTCCGCCCACGGGCCTGATCAGCAAGCTGATAGGATTCTGCCTCACCAACAAGCTGGTCGTGATGCTGCTGGTGCTGGGGACGGTATTCTGGGGCATCATGGTGGCACCTTTCGATTGGGAAATCGACTGGCTGCCGCGCGATCCGGTGCCGGTGGACGCGATACCGGACATCGGGGAGAATCAGCAGATCGTCTTCACCCAATGGATGGGGCGGTCGCCGCAGGATGTCGAGGACCAGATCAGTTATCCGCTGACGGTGGCGATGCTGGGGATACCCGGGGTGCAGACGGTGCGGACGTTCTCGATGTTCGGGTTCTCGACGATCTATATCATCTTCGATGAGGACGTGGAGTTCTACTGGTCGCGGTCGCGGGTGCTGGAGAAGCTTAGCAGCCTGTCGCCTGGGTCATTGCCGGAGGGGGTACGACCAGCGCTTGGTCCAGATGCGACGGCGCTGGGGCAGGTCTACTGGTATACGCTGGAAGGACGTGATTCGGCGGGAAATCCGATGGGGGGGTGGGATCTGCATGAGCTGCGGTCGATCCAGGACTGGTACGTGCGTTATGGGCTGCTGGCGGCGGAGGGGATCAGCGAGGTGGCTTCGGTGGGCGGGTATGTGCAGGAATACCAGATCGACGTGGATCCCGATGCGATGCGGGCATACGGCGTGACCCTGGACGATGTTTTCAACGCGGTGAAGATGTCGAATCTGGATGTTGGCGCGCGCACGATCGAGATCAATCAGGTGGAGTATGTGATACGGGGGCTGGGTTTCATCACGGATGTGGCGGATATCGAGAATTCGGTGATCAAGGTGATGGACAATGTTCCGGTGTACGTGCGGAACGTGGCGGTGGTGGGGCTGGGGCCGGCGCTTCGCCGCGGGGTGCTGGACAAGGGAGGCGCGGAAGCGGTGGGTGGCATCGCGGTGGTGCGCTACGGGGAGAATCCGCTGGCGGCAATCAAGAATCTGAAGAAGAAGATCGAGCTGATCACACCGGGGCTGCCGGAGAAGACGGTGGTGGACTACAGCAAGGTCAGCAAGGCGGAGGTGCGTGAGTTCGCGCTGACGCATGGGTTCGAGGGTTACGTGGATGAGACGCTCAACCAGACGGAATGGCTTCGGTGGGCGAAGGGAATTGGTGCGGAAGAGTGGCCGGAATGGCTGGAGCTGAGCAAGGTGACCATTGTGCCGCTGTATGACCGCACCGGCCTCATCAACGAAACGCTTGGCACGCTGAATACGGCGTTGACCGACCAGATCCTGGTGACCATCATTGTGATCTTGATCATGGTGATGCATCTGCGCAGTTCGATGATCATCAGCATCACGCTGCCGCTGGCCGTCTTGATGTGCTTCATCGCGATGAAGGTTTTCGGGGTGGATGCGAATGTGGTGGCGCTTTCGGGAATCGCGATCGCGATCGGGACGATCGTGGATATGGGGGTGATTGTCTGTGAAAACATTTTGAAACATATGGACGAGGCGGATCCAGGTGAGAACCGCCTGGAGGTCATTCACCGGGCGGCGAGCGAAGTGGGCAGTGCGGTGGTGACGGCGATTCTGACGACGGTGGTGAGCTTCCTTCCGGTCTTTACCATGATCGCGGCGGAGGGAAAGCTTTTCCGGCCGCTGGCGTTCACGAAGACTTTCGCGTTGATTGCGTCGGTGATCGTGGCGCTGACGATCGTGCCGGCGCTGGCGCACTGGCTGTTCGGCTTCCGCATCGATTCGCGGCGTTTGCGACGCGGTAGCCTGATCGCGCTGAGCGTGGCGGGGGTGGTGATCTGGGTGACATGGAGTTGGTGGATGGGGGCGATCGTTCTGGCGATCGCGCTATGGCACCTGGCGATAGAGTTCCTGCCGCCGCGAGTGACACGGGTGCTGACGTTGTCGTCGAACTATGTCATTGCGGTGCTGGTAGGGGTGTTGCTGACGATGCACTGGCTGCCACTGGGACCGCAGGCGGGCTTTGTGGCCAATGCGCTGGTGGTGATGGTGCCGATCGGGGTGCTGCTGGCGTCTTTCGTGCTTTTCGAGAAGGTGTACGAGCCGGTGCTGCGCTGGTTTCTTGTGCACAAGCTGGTCTTTGTCAGCCTGCCGGTGCTGATGGTACTGCTGGGGGGGGTGATCTGGCTCGGGGCGCCGCGCTTCCTGGACTGGATGCCGGAGCCGGTGCGCCGGACGGGGCTCTATTCGACGGTGGTTCATGCGTTTCCGGGTCTGGGAAAGGAGTTCATGCCCGATCTGGATGAGGGGTCTTTCCTGTACATGCCAACGACGATGCCGCATGCGTCGATCGGCGAAGTGCATGACGTGATGCAGAAGCAGGATATGGCGTTCAACGGGATCCCCGAGATCGAGGCGGCCATCGGGAAGCTGGGGCGGGCGGAGACGCCGCTCGATCCCGCGCCGATCTCGATGATCGAAACGATTATCAACTATTCGTCGGAATACCTTCTGGACGATAAAGGGTTGCGCCAACGCTTCCGGTTCAAACCGGGGGAGGTCGACTTCTTCCGGAACGTGGCGGGGGAGCCGCTGGCGGCGCCGGACGGGGAGCCGTACAAGGTGCGGGGACGCTTTGAGCGCGATGAAGATGGGCGGCTCATCGAAGACAAGAACGGGATGCCTTTCCGCCTGTGGCGCATGCCGCTGGACCCGGCGCTCAATGCGGAGCGCGAGGCCTGGCCGGGTATCCGCAACCCCGACGACATCTGGGAGGAGATCCTGGTGGCCGGCGAAATACCGGGGACGACGTCGGCGCCAAAGCTGCAGCCGATCGCGGCGCGCATTGTGATGCTGCAAAGTGGCATGCGGGCGCCCATGGGGATCAAGGTGCAGGGGCCAAATCTGGCGACCGTGGAGGCGTTCGGGCTGGAGCTGGAGCGGCTGCTCAAGCAGGTGCCGACCGTGAAGGCGGAAGCGGTGACGGCGGATCGCATTGTCGGCAAGCCCTACCTGGAGATTGACATCGACCGGCAGGCAATCGCGCGTTACGGGATTCCGATCGAGATGGTGCAGATGGTGATCGAGGTGGCGATCGGGGGCATGACGACGACGAGCACCATCGAAGGGCGCGAGCGTTATCCGGTGCGGGTGCGTTATCTTCGGGAGCTGCGGGATTCGATCGACGATCTGGAGCGCATCCTGGTGCCGGGCATGGGAGGGCAGCAGGTACCGCTGTCGCAACTGGCGGAGATCCGGTATACACGCGGTCCGCAGATGATCAAGAGCGAGGATACCTTCCTGACGGGCTACGTGCTCTTCGACAAACGGAGTGGCTATGCGGAGGTGGACGTGGTGGAGGATGCACAGCAGTTTCTGCGCGAGCGGATCGCGGCCAACGAGCTGGTGGTGCCGCCGGGAGTGCGTTACGAGTTTGCGGGCAGTTACAAAAACCAGCTGCGGGCGACGAAGACGCTGAGCGTGGTGCTGCCGCTTTCGCTCTTCATCATCTTTTTGCTCCTCTACTTCCAGTTTCGTTCGGTGGCGTTGACGGGGATCGTTTTTTCGGGGATCATCGTGGCGTGGTCGGGGGGCTTCATGCTGCTCTGGCTGTACGGGCAGAGCTGGTTTCTGGACGTGTCGCCGTTTGGGATCGATCTTCGGGAGCTGTTCCAGATCAACACGGTGAACTTGAGCGTGGCGGTCTGGGTTGGCTTCCTGGCGCTTTTCGGCATTGCTTCGGATGACGGGGTGGTGATGACGACGTACCTGAAGCAGAGCGCGGAGACGACGCCGACGGGCAGCATCGAAGGGATTCGGGAAGCGACGGTGGCGGGCGCGCTGCGCCGGGTGCGGCCTTGCCTGATGACGACGGCAACGACGCTGCTGGCGCTGCTGCCGGTTCTCACGTCGACGGGGCGGGGGTCGGACATCATGGTTCCCATGGCGATACCCTCATTCGGAGGTATGTTGATCGAGGTCATGACCATGTTCACGGTTCCAGTTCTTTTCTGCTGGTTGCAGGAGCTTCGTTTCCGGGTGACCGGCGATGATCCAACACCATGATAGCCCTGCTCAAACGTACATCCATCCGGGTGCAGATGCTGGTGGCGATGCTGATCGTCGGCATCGTGACCCTCGTCGTCGTAACGCTGCAGAGCCTTCATTGCGCGCATGAAGGGGTGATGGACATGCAGCGGGAGACCTTTCGCCTCATCCTGGCGCAGCAGCGCGAGCATATCGACAGTTGGGTGGAGAGCCGAGCCAGTATTCTGCAGCTGATAGCGAGCAGCCCGATTCTTCGCGATGCACTGCGGCAGCCAACCGCGAGTCCGCGGCTGGACGACTATCTGCGCGAGGTCGAGGGCCCGGAATCGCATCTGGAGGAGGTGGCGCTTTACAACCTGTCCGGCGAACTGGTGGCGTCAAGCGGCGGAGACCGGGAGGCGCGGCTGGCCCCTGTGCTCCTGGCACAGTTGGGAGAGTCGATTGGAGTGGCGTGGCACCTCGCGCCCTATGGCCATCGGCATGACGACATGACAGTCGTGGCGAGCAGCCCGATACTTGGCGAGGGAGGCGATGCGGCGGGCTATCTGCTGGCGATGATCCACGTGGACAAGGCGGTGAGCGACCTCGAGGAGCGGGCGTCACCGGGGTCGACCATGAAGTCGTACCTGGTCAATCTGGAGAGCGGCCGGCGACTGGGTGCTGTCGAGGGCGGGCACGATCACGGGGCTGTTGCCGGGGCGCTGCCGATAACGGCGATGCAGGAGCGGGAAGGTCTGCTTTTCCATTATCTTGACGAGGAGAAGACGCCCGTGATCGGCATGGGTGCAATGCTGCCACGCTTCGGCTGGCTGCTGGTGGTGGAGATGGCGGAGTCGGAAGCGTTTGCCATGTTGCGCTTTCTGCTGCATCGCGCGGCGATGTCGGGGGCGGGTGTGATCCTGCTGATTGTGCTGCTTGCCCTTGGCAGCGCCAAGCTGCTCGGCAAGCCTCTGCAAACGATGACGGCGACCTGCCGGCGGGTGGCGAACGGTTCGATGGAGCAACGGCTTGGGGACCAGCCGGGGCAGGAGGCGAATCACCTGGCGGAAGCGTTCAATACCATGCTCGACCGGCTGCAGGAGACGCAGCGGCAACTGGTGCAGGCGGGGGCTCTCGCGGCTGTCGGGGAGTTGAGCGCGAGCGTGGTTCACGAGATGCGGAACCCGGTCAATACGATCCAGATGAACCTGGAGGCGATGCGGCGGAAGCTGGAAGACGAGCCGAAGCTGGCGGAGCTTCACCTGCTTGCGCAGCGGCAGACGTTGCGGCTGCAGAGCATGCTCAACAATCTTCTCACCTTCAGCAAGCCGCTGGAGCTGCGGATCGAGGAGCAGGAGTTGCGGGGCGTCGTGGAGGATGCGCTCGAGGTGTGCCGGGGGATGGCGACGGAGAGCGGGGTCTCGATTAAGCCGCATCTGCCGGAAAGTCCGGTGGTTGCCGCGGTGGATCGCGAACAGGTGTTCCGGGTTCTGATCAATCTGGTGGAGAATGCGATTCATGTGCAGCCGGGCGGCGGGGCGGTAGAGATCACGCTGTCTGGGCACTTGGGGCAGGCGGTGCTCGAGGTGGAAGATCGGGGGCCGGGGATTCCGGAGGAGATGCGCGAGAAGATTTTCCGTCCCTTCTTCACGACGCGCGCGGATGGGACCGGTCTGGGGCTGGCGATCGTCAAGAAGATCGTGGAGTTGCACCATGGCTCGATCGAGCTCTCAGACGCCGGGGAGCGTGGTGGCAGTACCTTCATCGTCCGGCTGCCGAGGCATAAGGGAGGCTCCGTATGAGCAGGATTCTGATCATCGATGACGACCGCGACTTCAGCCGCTCACTGCAGATCCAGCTGGAGATGGCGGATCATGAGGTGACGATTGCCCATACCGCCGTCGACGGGCTTCAGGCTGCTCAGGCAATGGCACCGGAGTTGATCCTGCTCGACTTGAAGCTGCGGGAGACGGATGGGCTCGACGTGATGCGGCGACTGGCGGCGAACGGCGTGGATGCACCGGTAGTCATGATCACCGGCGAACAGGACATGCAGGCCAATATCCAGGCGGTGCGGCAGGGGGTGATCGACTACCTGCGGAAGCCGTTTCCGCTGACCGCGGTTCTGGATATCATCGCGGGGCTGAGCCGCGCGGAGGAGCCGCCCAACCGGGCGGTAGAGATCATCCCGCTGCGGCGTATTTCCGAGAATCCGCGGGAGATGGTGGGTGCCGATCCGGCGATCCTGGAGTTGCTGAAACAGATCGGGCTGTTGTCGCGCAGCCGCGTCAACGTGCTGATCGAGGGGGAGAGCGGTACGGGGAAAGAGGTAGTGGGGCGCGCGTTGCACGAGACCACCTGCCCGGATGCGCCATTCGTCGCGATCAACTGCACGGCAATGGTGCCGACCCTGCTGGAGAGCGAGCTTTTCGGTCACGTGAAGGGGGCTTTCACGGGGGCCAGCGAAACGAAGGCCGGGAAGTTGGCATTCGCGGATGAGGGGACGCTCTTTCTGGACGAGATTGGGGACTTGCCACTGGATCTGCAGCCCAAGCTTTTGCGGGTCATCCAGGAGCGGGAGTTCACGCCGGTGGGCGGCACGAGGGCGCAGCCCTTCCAGGCGAGGATCCTTGCGGTGACGCATCGCAATCTGGAAGAGATGATTGCGGCAGGTACCTTTCGCGAAGATCTTTACTATCGGCTGGCGGTTACGCGGCTGCAGGTGCCCCCGCTGCGCAGCCGGAAGGGAGATATCGAGCTTCTTGTCATCCACTTGCTGTGGCGGATCTGCCGGGATCTGCATCGGAACCTTCGGGGTGTCAGCCGCGCCGCGATACGTCGGCTGCAGGCGTACGACTGGCCCGGCAACGTCCGGGAACTGGAGAATATTCTCACGAGGGCTACGGCGCTCACCAAAGGGGATATTCTTCAGGAAGAGGATCTGAACATGGAAGATCGAACCGGGTATCTGCGACCGCCGCGGAGCGAAGAGGAGATCCTTCCCCTTGCCGACGTAGAGCAGCGCCACGTACTGGCCGCCTTGCAGGCCTGCCAGTGGAACATCACCCACACGGCGGAACGGCTTGGCATCTCTCGCCCAACGCTACGCAAGAAGATCGATGACTACGGCCTCAGTCAACACCCGTAGTCCCCACTGTTCGCCACGCTGATTCACAGTTGGTGTGGTTGGTGTGCTTTGCTTCTCTTGGGGAACGTGTATAGACTTGGAGTGATTCCAAGGGCATAATAATATTTTACTGTGATCATGATTGACATGGATGGATGATCTGTCTATCTTCCTGAAGTATATGCATCTAATGCGCGGGAGGGTGCACCGGGTGCAGCGCAAAGAGAGACAGCACAGGAGGAGGAGTCATGAGTGAGAAGGAGCCATTCACGGTATATGCCGCGGAGGTCAGTCTATGGGCACCGATCATGACAGTGATGGCGAACATTGCGGCGCGGATGATGAACCCGCCGCGGGAAACCGAGGTGATCGTCGGTTACATTTCAATCGCGGTTCTGGTTGCGGGGCTGGTCCTGGGCATCGTCGGCCTGTTTGGGCCGAAGAGAAAGGATTGGCGCGACACTTTTTTTCGGAGTATGGTGGGCGTTGGCCTCAACGCGGTGCTGCTGGTGGCGATTTTTGCGCTGCTGCCCATATCGAGTTTGGCGGGTGACGCCGCCCAAAAGCATCCGGAGGTGTCGGTACGGCAGGCAGCGTGCGATCCCTTCACGTTCAGGGCGACGGCCGAGGCTATGCCTCAGCGAAAAGGGGGATGAGCTTCCTGGAACGGCGGGCGAGCAGTGCCCCGTCACGGAAGCATTACCCGTCCGGGTTGGTCGCGTCTTGAATTCGGCGCGCGCAGGCTTAATAGTGATACCATATGAGCAAGGAACACAGCATACCTGACTCGCTGGCGTGCATACCCATGCGCAGTGTCGGTCCCCTGCGCCTGACCGGAGCTGAAATCGACGACGAGATCATGGTCCCGCTGGCGACTTTCGAGACGCCGCTGTGGCCATCGGTCAATCGTGGCGCTGCGGTGACCCGTGCCGCCGAAGGCATCAGCGTCGTCATCGTCGACGATCGCATGACCCGCTCCATTCTCCTACAGGCCCCCACTGCGGCGGCCGCCGCGCGTCTGGGCGTAGAACTGGCGGATCAGCGAGCGACCCTCGCGCGGCTTGTCGGAGAGACCAGTCGTTTTGGGCAGCTTCTCGATGTGCATACGCACCAGATCGGCGACCTCCTCTGGGTTCGCCTGGAGTTGAGCACCGGCGATGCGTCCGGCCACAATATGGTCACGCTGGCGGCGGACCGCATCATGAGTTGGCTCCTGGACCGGTATCCTGAGCTTACCTATGGCTCGATCTCCGGCAACTTCTGCATCGACAAGAAAGTCTCCAGCGTCAATAGCCTGATGGGCCGGGGCAAGTACACCATCGCGGAATGCCATATTTCCGACAAGCTCTGTCGCCGCTTCCTGAAGACGACGCCGGAGCGCTTGGTGCAGCTCCACGTGCGCAAGAATCTTCTCGGCACCATTGCCGCCGGCGGCGTGCAGACCGCCAACGCCCACTTTGCCAACATGCTCCTGGCCATCTATCTGGCGACGGGTCAGGATGCCGCCAACATCATCGAAGGATCTCAGGGCATCGTGCACGCCGAAGTGCGCGGGGAAAGCCTCTACTTTTCGGTCACCCTGCCCAACATCATCGTCGGGACCGTGGGCAACGGCAAGGGACATCCCTTCGTGCAGGAGAACCTTCAGGCACTTGGCTGCCTGGAGCATCGTCCCGCTGGCGGAAATGCCCGGCGCTTGGCTGCGATCGTGGCCGGGGCCGTCCTCTGTGGAGAGATCTCCCTTCTGGCCGCGCAAACCAATCCCGGCGAGCTGATGCGCGCCCACGTCAATCTGGAGCGCTGATGGACGACAGTCTCGCCAACGATCGCAAGCTCCAGCATATCCGCATCATCCGGGAAGATGCCGCCACCGATCGCCAGGCTCATCATTTCGACCAGATCC
Organism: Lentisphaeria bacterium; assembly: GCA_041690595.1. Classification (GTDB taxonomy): domain Bacteria; phylum Verrucomicrobiota; class Lentisphaeria; order JABSQK01; family JAWLHB01; genus JAWLHB01. Next base: position 27,637 of record JAWLHB010000056.1, on the reverse strand, counting down.
ATCTGTTGCACCGGGCCCTGCCCGAGCTGGATCTGGAGGAGGTCGACCCCGCCGTCAGGTTGATGGGCAGGCGGCTCAGCTTTCCCCTTCTCATCTCGTCGATGACGGGCGGGGACAGCGAATTGCTGCGCACCATCAACCGCCACCTCGCCGAGGCCGCCGAACGCACCGGGGTCGCCCTCGGCGTTGGTTCCCAGCGCGTCATGTTCTCCCGTCCCGAAGCTCGCGATAGCTTCGCCATCCGGCAGTACGCGCCGAACGCCTTGCTCTTCTCCAACCTTGGCGCCGTGCAGCTCAACCATGGCTTCGATGCCAGCCATTGTCGGGAGGCGGTGGAGGTGGTGGGGGCCGATGCGCTTTATCTGCACCTCAATCCTTTACAGGAAGCCGTGCAGCCGGAGGGAGACACCAACTTCCGCGGATTAGCGGCCCACATTGGCGAGGTCCAGAGGGCGCTGAGCTGTCCCGTGGTGCTGAAAGAGGTAGGCGCCGGTCTTTCGCCTCCAGATGCCGAGCTGGCGATTGCCCAAGGTATTCGCTATCTGGATGTTGCCGGCGCGGGCGGCATGTCGTGGAGCCGCGTCGAGCATCACCGCCAGCCGGAGAACGGAGGCGATCTTGGCCTCTGCTTCCAGGACTGGGGCATCCCCACTCCTCTCGCGCTCAGCCTGCTCGCTCCCTATCGGCCCGGCGTAACCCTTTTCGCTTCGGGTGGCATTCGCACCGGCATCGATATGGCCAAGGCGATCATCCTCGGCGCCAGCCTCTGCGGCGTTGCCTCCCCCTTCCTCAGTCCAGCCATCATCTCGACGGACGCCGTGGTGGACGTGATCGAAGGGCTTCGCCACGAGTTCACGACCGCCATGTTCCTGCTCGGCTGTCGCACCGTTGCCGACCTCTACGACAACACCGACCTCATCATCGCCTGATCTCCTACAGGGAGCCGAGACTGAGATCGCCGACGATCTTGTAGAGGTGCCCATCCCTCTCCACGCGCAGGTCGTGATCGGGAAAGCTTTCCGGCAGCTTTTCGTTGAGCAGCTCCACCACCTCATCCTCGATGCGCTCGCGAATCTCCCGGGGCACCTTGCTCAGGGTCACCAGGCGGATCTCCACAATGTAGCCCTCCCCGTATTCGGAGCCGAGGCCGGCGCTATAGGCGGCGCCGACGTTGAAGAGGCCGTCCTGGCTTTTGTTGGCGGTACGCCCGCGCCGTGCCCGGGCCGGATGGAGCGGGTACTTTGCACCGTACTCATCCTCGAGGATGTCGTCGATCTCATCGAAGACTTCGCGCAGGCGGCGTTCCCATTTGCTGCGATGGCTCATGATGCGGAAGGAGGGTTGGCATTTTCGGGCTGGGTGTTATCGTCGATCCACTGCAGGTAGGCTTCGTGCCCTTCGCCGATCGGCAACGCCACGATGCAGGGGCAGTCGTAGGTGTGCCATTCCGTGACACGGGCAACGATGGCTGGGACCAACTCCGAGCGGCTCTTTGCCAGCAGAATCGCCTCGCGTGCCTCGCACACCTCGCCCTGCCAGCGGTAGATCGACTCCATCCCATCGATGATGTTGACACAGGCAACCAAGCGCGACTCGACCAGGCGACGGCCCAGTTCGCGCGCTTCATCCACGCTCGACGTGGTGACATAAATGGATCGGTAGCTCATGCTTGCACTATCGCCTCCCTATGCAAAAGTAACCACCTCCCATCGTGAATTCAACCTTCTTCGTCCACCTCGATACCCCGATTCCCGAATCTCATGCGAGCCCTCCTGCAACGCGTTTCCGAAGCGTCCGTCACTATCGACGGCGAAGTCGCCGGCGCCATCGGTACCGGGCTTCTCATCCTGCTTGGCATTCGCGAAGGCGACACCATCGCCGATGTCGACTTTCTCGCCCCCAAGTGTGCCGGCCTCCGCATCTTCACCGACGCGGCCGGCAAATTCAACCTCTCCGCGCTCGATGTCGGCGGTCAGATCCTGGTGATCTCCCAGTTCACCCTCTACGGCGACAGCCGCAAGGGCCGCCGACCCAGCTTCACCGAGGCGGCGCATCCGGATCGTTCCGAGCCCCTCTACGAGGCCTTTGTCGCCGCCATGCGTGCCACCGGCCTCACCGTCGCGACTGGCCGCTTCGGGGCCGACATGCAGGTCGCCCTCGTCAACGATGGCCCGGTCACCCTCCTTGTCGAAAGCAAGAACGGCTGATAATGAATCGCTTAAAATTTAAAGTGTCGGATCATTGATCTGTCGCACCTGCTGTCTATATTGAGTTGCGAGGCAACGAACGAGAACGCAAGCGAGAGGTCATGATGATGAAGACGCAGATGCGAGTCAAGTCAGTAAGGCGAGCGTTGGGGGTGGCTGCCATGTGGCTCTGCCTTGTGGGCGCGGGACAGGAAGAGATTGTCGTACCCGCCGATGTGCACACGGAGCCACCAATGGCGGTGCGCTTTACCGGGGCCGGCGAGCTGGAGGGGGACAGCATCACCGTCAAGCGCCACTATGCGCAGCTTCTCATTGGCGATGCCGAGAGTCGTGACTACACCGTGATCGTCCCGCTGCGGCTCGGTGCGAGTCACCACATGCGTGTCATCCTGGCCCCCGATCCGGAGCAGCGGCTTGGTGTCGGTCGTGCCCACGCCATGATGACGCTCAACCGCGACAAGGAAGGCTGGCGGCTGCTCGTTCGTCCCAGTATCTGGAATGAGGCGGATGGCAAGTGGCAGATCGACAATGCCGGCTCCTCGAGCCGCATCTATTGGCCGACGGACGCGAAGAGCAAGGAGCCGGCGACCATCGAGGGGATCGCCGGTCCGCGCCGGTTTACAGAGCGCACAACGACGCTGCGCATGGATGTCGGAGGCGGGGGCTTCCGCTTCTGGATCGATGGCGAGCATCTCAGCACAACCCCCCTCCCGCTCGATGGCGGAGGACAACTGGTGATGGAATTCATGCAGGACGATGTGATTGGCAAGGTGACGGTACGGCCATTTGTCGTGGAGAGCGACTACCTGCCCGTGAGTCTGGAGCATCTCGATCTGGCCCAGCGGGCGCAACCGGTCGGCCAGGCACGCCTGGAATCCGCGGGTGTTCCCTTCGAGTTGGCCAGGGAGGGCGCGGCGGAACTGGACGTAAGTCGGGCGCTGTGGCGCGAGATGGCGAAGGATCCCGCCAGCTACTATGAGAACTATGATGCCGGACCCGAGTTCGTCGGTGATCCTCGCCAACCCATGGTGCGCGTACCGATCGCCGACTATGTCGCGGCGCATCTTCTCGCGGTCGCCGAGGCGAGCGAGGAGAGCGTGCCGATGGTGACCCTTCGCGCCGGTCTCTTCAACTATGCCGGCCAGACCGTTCAGCATGAGTTTGCCGCGGAAGTGCCCACGGCGGGCGCCGGCGGCAACGGGATCCACGCGGTGACGGTGCCTGGCGGCATGCTTTATCATGTGCGCATTCCCATGGATCTGGCCTTTGCGCAGGATCTCCAGGGACGTCTGGACATCGAGATCACCAAGGAAGTCCGTCTGGCGCGCCGCCGGCCGGATCCCGCCCGTTTTCGCTATCGTCCCGCCGGGCTTCCCAGCGGCGTCAAGATCTTGGCCATGACGCTGGAGAAGAGTCCGCTGCGGATGCGCGTCTTCAGTGATGAAGCGGGCCATGCCTTCGAGCAGCCCGCGGCGCCGCTCTTTAAGGTTGCCCTCAGCAATGTCACCGGATTGGCGCAGGCCTACCAGCTGCAGGCAGTCGCCACCCATTTTGACGGCACGCGCACGGAAACAAGCACAAGCGGTACGGTTCCCGCCGGTCAAGCCGTCGAAACGCAGCTGTCAGTGCCATATGAGAAGCTGGGCTATCACAAGATCGCTATCAACCTGATCGATGGCGAGGGTAATCGGCTGCTGACCCGGCACACCAGCTTTGCCGTGCTGCCGGAGGATAGCCGGCGCCACCGCGATATCTCGCCGATGGGCACCTGGGACTTCTTCGGTGGCCACTTCACGCCCAATGATGCCGATCTGCTGGGGCCGCTCTATCGCAAGGCGGGTCTTCGCTACGGGATGTTCAGCGCGACTTCCGAGGCACGCCGGAAATGGGGCGTGGTTCAGGGAACGGAGCCCAAGGTGTCCGGCTCCACCGTCGAGAAAATCGAGGAGTGGTTTGCCAAGAATCCGGACGCGGATCGCGTCGGTCTTCTCTGGCATGAAGATGCGATATCCGGCTCTCACATCAGCCGCATTCCGGATCTCTTTCATGACCGTGCCGACTACCAGATGGACGAGCAGGAGCAGGCGCGATTCAAGCAGCTGTGGGACGCCATCGTGGAACCTGCCACCGCCCTGCGCGCGGCGAAGTTCGACATCCACCTGCGCCTTGGCAATGGCGGTCTGCCGCAGAAGGAAGAGCTGTACCGAAACAAGTTTCCAGCCGAACTCTTCGACTCCGTCGGCAATGAAGCGGGTGTCTTCGGTCGCCCTCCGGAGGCGCAACCGCCAGACTGGGTGGCCAACAATGCCAGTCTGTGGATGGACCGCGTCATGGCTGACCACTACGGCTATCGGGACAAGCCCGTCACTCAATGTTACGAGATCACTTATCCGAGCACCAATCCCGGCAATCTTTCCCTGGCCACTCAGGCCGACTACTTCGTTCGCCATGCGATCCACAGCATGGCCTGGGAGGTGCCGACCATTCGCGTCGGTCTGATCACCGACGTGGGCAACAGCTACTACTTCAGCAACTGGGGTGCGGCCGGTCTCTGTCACGCCGCGCCCGAGATCAACGTCAAGCCAAGCTTCGTCACCATGGCCACCATGACCCGTGTTCTCGATGGTGCCGCATTTTCGCGGGTTCTGGAACTGGGAAGCGCCAGCCTCCATGGCGTCGAGTTTGCCCGTCAGGATGGGCGCAACGCCTATGTGCTATGGTGCCTGAAGGGGACGCGCTCCGTCACCCTGACCATGGAGGGCGCTGGTCCCTGGAGCCTGATCGATGGCCAGGGCAACAGTACCGACTGGCAGAGTGGCGCCGCGGTCGAGCTGTCCCCATCGCCGGTCTATCTGCTGGGGGAAGGGCGTGTCACCGCGATTGTCGCGGGCTCTCCGCTCCATACGGCTGTGCCGAGCGGCAACGCAACCGTCCTTTCCACGCTGGAAAACCTCGACGGCTGGAGCCGCCAGGCCGATCCGGATCCCGTTCTCGATTATCATAACTTCATGGCGCCACGCCGTCACGGCGACTTCTCCTTCGAGGCTGTTCCGGAGTTCGAGGGTCGCCAGGCGGTGCTGAAGGTCACCCCAAAGCCCCTGTCAAGCGACAACCCGCTCCTCGCCATGCCCATGTACAGCATCCTCATGAGCAATGGCGAGTTGGAACTGCCCGGGCAGCCTACCGGCATCGGTATCTGGGTCAACGGCAACTCCAGCCAGGGGCGCATCATCTTCGACCTGATCGATGCCAATGGCGAGCGCTGGACTTCGATCGGTGCGCCGCAGGCGGGCGAGCCCACGCGCTGGATGCTCGATTGGATGCCAGAAGCAGCCGTGACCTCGCAGAAGAAGGTCACCATGGCCGACTGGAACACTAACGATGTCTTTGGGCTGAGCCGCATCGACTTCGATGGCTGGCGCTTCCTCGAATTCCCGCTGCCGGGCAATTATCCCGGCGAGCGCTATCCATGGCCGGCCAGCAGCCAATGGCGCCATGATCAGGATGGCATTGTCGATTACCCGCTGACGGTGCGGGCGATCATCGTGGAGCTTCCGGAGAAGACGCTGCACATGAAGAGCTACGCCCCAGTGGAGCGTCCCGACATCTACCTGCGCGACCTGACCGCTGTCGAGGGCAATCCGCGGGATCATCAACCACGAGGATTCAACTCCCATGAATGATCACGACACGATTCTGCCGCCGCTGAAGGCCCTCGATCATGATGCCACCGCCCGGATCCTCATGGCCTCGGTGCCGCTGCCCCGTGACACGGATGCCGCCATCGCTTTCGCCGGCATGAGGTCGCAGGCCGTGCCGTTGGCTTACTATCCCGGCAGCGATGGCCCCGGTGCCCCACGACAGGTGTTGTTGCTTGGCATTAGAGATGGCCTGGCACCATCCCGGGCGACTCTCGCGACAGGCGGAGTACTCGTTCCGCATGCTCCCGGGCCGCCGGTATCGCCGACGGATGAGTGGCAGGGGCCTCGCCTCGACGTGGAGATCGTCTCGCGGAAGAAGACCGGCTTGGTGATGCGAGAGGTCAACGAACTGTCCGTGGCAGCCAATGGCCGGGAAATCGGCTTGCGCATGGGGCTCCGCCACGAGAATGCCTGGCGCTGGTGGCAGTTCGTCCGCCTGGAGCAGCTCTGGGCGGGGCCTGTCTGCCGCGCTTATCGTGCGGCAGGCTATATCGGTGTCGAGGAGGTAGATGACGAATTCTTTGTTGAGGCGATAAAGACCAACACGGGTCACTGGCTCCATCGTCACAACTGGCTGCTGGGTGAACTCTACCTGCTGGTCTTTGCCAACGGCCTGGTTCGGATCACGGCCCGCCATCTCAACAACCGCATGGTCGACAAGGGGCAGGAGTTGACGGACGTCCTGCCGGTCCTCGGTCTGCATCTGCCCGGAGAGGCCGTTCAGGCGATGACCCTCGATGGAAGTCAACGGGATATCGACCTCGGCGGCATCCAGCTCGATCTGGCCCGCAGTGCCGATCTGCACGGGCCGGAGCATCCCGGCTATCTGCATGCGGAGGAGGGCTTCGCCATCCTCCAGCCGTACACTGGCGTGGAGATGTCCTTCGGCGAGTATAAGCCGCCTGAACTGCATCAACTGCGCTCGGACGAACGGCGCATCTGGTCGGGCATCGCCCGCAGCTTTGGCTTCGACCTTTCTTTTGCCGATGCACCCATCCGCACCCAGCGTTACCTGCCTCCCCTCGGCTGGATTGCCCATTGCGGAACCTTGTGGCCGGACGGTGCCCTGGCGGCGCGTGGCCGTCTCGATCGCTGGATTGAAGCCTATCGCGAACCGACGGCGAAGCTATACGACGGTCTGGTCAGCCATCGATTCTACCAGAAGTCGGCCTTCTGGGATGGCGAGTTCGCGCACGCCCTGATGCTCCACGCCTATCGTGCCGGTGATGGCGACTTCTATCGGGCGGCGCTGCATCACGCCTACGCGCTGGCGGATATCGGTATCGACCACACCGATTTTTCGATCCGCATCTGGTATCAGCGGCTCCACTCCACGGGGCCGGTGCTGTGCCGCAATCTGGGTATGCTGGCAGCTTATCTCGAAGAAGGCGATCCCTACCTGCTGCGCATGGCCGAGTCCCTGGCCGAAGCCGCCTACCTGCTCGATCGCTCCAACTGGCCCCGGCGCACCTTCGGCCGCGATGCCGCCTATATTCGCAGCCTGACGAGGCTCTATGATGTGACGGGTGAAAGTCATTACCTGCGCCGCGCCGGTGAAGCATGCCGACGGGTTGCGCAATGCCAGCGCGCCGATGGCTCCCATGCCGATCAGGGCGGCACGGCCGAAGCCCATGGCCACAGCAACGAGATCATCAAGCCATGGATGAACTCGATCCTCTCCGAAGTCATGGTCGACTATCTGGAGCGTGCTCCCAACGACGAGGTCGTGGCGAAAGCGGTGGTGCGTTGCGCCGACTGGCTCCTGACCATGCTCCAGGAAGATGACAATGGCCTCTACTGGCCCTATGAGGCAGCCTGGGGCGAGAATGAAGGTCCTCCCTATGCCGCTCGTCTTCCGGATCAGCCCGTCGTCAAGCACCCATCCGGCGACGTTCAGCTCGATTACAACGCCCGCACCCTCCTGTGGGCCACCCGGCTTACCGGCGATCCCCGTTATGCGCGCGGTTGGCAGGCCACCTTCGAGCGCACCTATGAGCGCCTCGGAAGCCTCAAGAGCAGCTATGGGCAGGTCAAGGTTCCCGAGAACTTTAGCTGGCACGAAGCTCACCTCTGGAACGCCCGCTGGCGGCCGGACGGTATCGATCTCGACCCCGTGCTCGACCTGCTCGACGTCGGCCGCACCGCCAAGCTCGAACTGCCCGACGGACGGACACTCACCATCGAGCGCACCTCTTCCGGTGTCACGGTTGTGCCGTGAAGCGCCCCAGGCGAAATCGCCGTCAGTCGGTGAAGTTGTTCATGGGGAGTGGATAGAGGATGCGGATCCCCTCCTCCAGGACACGGCGGTCCGGGCGGGCCATGATGGCGGCGGCAGTGCGCGCCATCTTCTCGAAATCAAGCTCGATATGGGGGTGATGGCCGAGCCCGGCTTCCAGGATGTAGGAACGAGGCCCGTGAAAAACAACCTGCTCCGGCGAGAGAGCGACCCCACGCGCCGACAGGGCATCGATAAGGTGTCGCGCGAGACGAACGTCGGTCACGTAATAGGCATCCGGCAGGCTGGTGCGGCGCAGGAAGAAGTCGGCGATGTCAATGGAAGCTGATGCCGTGCCGGCGATGTAGATATCCTCCGCCACGGGGGCATGACCGGCATCGAGAGAGGCCAATCGCCAGCCGTCGAACTGGCGGTCGTCGCTGCCGCCTCCCGGGAGTTGCGGTGCGGCAAAAGCCACCTGGCGACGGCCTCGACGGTAGAGCCAGGCCGTTGCGCAGCGAGTTACCGCTGTCTCGTCCGGAGCAAGAATGCGCACATGCTCCAGAGAGAGCGCTTCATCATCGCGATCCTTGGTGTGCCCAAAGGCCAGCACGGGCCGTTCCAGAACATCGAGGGCTTGCAGCAGGGCGCTGTTGACATTGTCGGTGACGAGCAGGCCGTCAACGGTCTTGCCGAAGGTCAGCAGTTGCTGGAGCACTTCATCGGGATCCTGGGAGGGCATCGAAATGGCCTCGACCTGCATGCCATATTGCTCTGCTTCCCTCTCCAGTGGTTCGAGAAAGCCTCGATGACCACTGTGCAGCGACGTGCCGATGGCTACGAAGCCGAGACGCTTGACCTTCCGCCTGGCCTTGCGCATGTTCAAGTCGCGGGTGGTGACGTAGCCGAGCTCCCGGGAAAGCCGCATGATCCGCTGTTTGGTTTCCGCGTTGACGTTGGGATGATCCGACAAGGCAAGCGACACCGTCGCCATGGAGACGCCGGCCTTCTCCGCGATCATCTTCAACCCTATGCGCTTTCCACTTCGGCCCATCCTGTGCTCCTTGCTGCGTGCAATGTACGCGCAATGCGGCGTGCTTCAAGCTCACCGACAGCGGCTTTCCATCGGATCGCCGAAAGCTCACGATGGCATCTGGGCGCCGTCCATGTCATCGGATTCGAGCTTCGTGTAGCAATCGGGGCAGATACCGTGCGAGAAGTCGATGTTGCTGACCTGGCTGAGATAGCTTTCCAGATGCTGCCAGTAGCCATCGTCATGGCGGACCCGCTTGCAGTAGGCGCAGATGGGGATGAGGTTGCGCAGAGACTGGATCTCCCGTTGGGCGGCTTCCAGCTCCTTGAGGAGGCGATGCCGTTCGATGGCATAAAGGATGGAACGGGTGAGGGTCTTTCGGTCGGCTTCCCACTTGACGAGGTAATCCTGCGCGCCCTTGTGGACGGCTTCGATGGCCAGCTCCTCGTCGTTGAGGCCGGAGAGCACGATGATGGCCTGAGTGGCATGCTCGAACAACTTCTCGAAGGTGCGGATGCCGCGACTGTCCGGCAGGTTGAGGTCCAATAGGATGAGGTCCGGCGTGTACTCCCGCAGAAAGGCGATGGCGTCCGCCAGGCTGGGCACGCGGTCGAAGATGATGTCCGGATGCTGCCGGCCGCCCATGATCTCGCGAAAGAGGACGACATCTTCGTCATTGTCTTCAATGAAGAGAAGCTTGATGCTGCGATTCTGATGGAGACTCATGGGATTGCTCCGATCGGATGTCGAACCGGCAGGACGAGGTAGAAGGTGGTGCCAATGCCCGGAGTGGAATCGAGCCAGGTGCGGCCGCCATGCATCTCGGCGATGCGCTTGCAGTACGCCAGCCCGCTGCCATTTCCGGGTGCGAGTTCACCGTGAAAACGTTGGAATAGCTCGTAGGCGAACCGGCACATCTCCGGCTCGATGCCAAGACCGTTGTCCTCAACTGTGATAATATAGCGGCGTTCATCCCGATCACCGCGAATGCTGATCCGCAACGGCTCTTCCCGATGATAGACCAGGGCATTGTCGATGACCTGACGGAAGAGGCGGCGAAGCTGTTCCTGGTTGCACGTCACGGCGGGAAGCGCTTCCATGCTGACGCTTGCGCCGATACGGTCGAGATCCGACTGACGTTCGCGGATCACTTCCCGCAGAAGCTCTCCAAGATCGACCTCGATGAGCGAGTCGTCATTCCAGCGGATCCGGGACCAGGCGCGCAGGTCATCGATCATCATCTGCGCCTTGCTTGCATTGTTGACGGCAAGGCGGACATACTCGCGGCCCGTGTCATCGAGCTTCTGGTCGAAGCGCAGCTTGAGCAGCTCGAGGAACTTCCCCGCGATTCGCAGGGGAGCCTTGATGTCATGGGAGACGGCATGAGCCAGGTACTCGATATCGGCGGTTCGCGCCTCGAGCCGCGCCAGGTTGACGGCACACTGCTCACGCTCGTGTGCCTGAGCAACAAGCCGGTGAAGGGCATGTAGGATGCCGCCCGCGGTGGCCGTTTCCAGAAGACGGTAATCCCACGGTGTACCGCAGGCAATTTGCAGCATCGACTCTTCCCGATCGGCGGAAACGAGGAGGAGAACCGGTGGGGCTTCACGCTCGATAGATGTCGCGTAGCCGGCAATCTCCCCGAGCATGCGTGAGCAGCTGTCGACGTGATCGCCGGGAATCAGGATGACGGCATCGCACCCCCCCATCTGCTCGGGCTGCTGCATCCGGGCAGGAACAAAGCTCCAGGCGTTGCTCGCTGCCTGGGTCAAGCGTTGCCGCCACTGGACGACGGCACTCTCATCGGCTCCTGCTATTGCTACGTGCTGGCTCTCCATGGCTCCTCGCTCGCGGCTGCCCCGCTCACTGAAATAGAGCGGATCCGGCAGCCATTTCCAGCCCCGCCTCAACAAATCGCCACGGATTGGCGCCACACAAGCAGCAGTCCGGCGCTTTTTCAGTGGATATTGAGTCTTTTTTTAGGTTCAGATATGGAACTTCAGGCCGAGTTGTGATCTCTTATGGAGTGTGCCGGGGAGGCATGCAGTTAGAAGAGGCGGCGCAGGTTCCACAATCAGAACCGAGTGACCGCAAGCCTGTCGACAGCTCCTCCGTTTATATTGAGATTCCACTGGCAGCGAGATACTTGCTCGTCGTGCCGCATAATGAGAATCTCGAAGGCACCCTTGTTCCCGCAACACAAGCAGAACCCCCGCCGCGCGCAGTGGGTTGACTAGATTCAGCAGCAATTGGAGCGAACCAAACCATGTTCATAAAATGTTGGGATCACGAGACGATCATCAACTATATCCTCGACCTGCACGCCAAGGGAATACCCCTCTATTCCTCGTACGTGCACAAGAACTATTCCACTCTGCACCGCGCCGCCTTCCGCTACTTCGGCAACTGGGAGGCCGCGATCACCGCGGCCGGCCTGGATTATGACGAGATCTCCCGCTACCGGCGCTGGAACCGCAAACGGATCGTCAAGCAGCTTCGTGACCTCTACAAACAGGACGTCGACCTGAGCTGGCGCCAGTTCGCGGCGGGACCGCATTCGGCGGTGGCGTATGCCGCGATCAGCAAGCGCTACTTCGGTTCCTGGGACGCCGCGCTCGAAGCGGCGGGTATTCCCGTCGACGAGGTGCGCCGCTATAACCGCTGGGATGCCGACCGCATCCAGGAGGCAGTCGTAGATCTCGAGAAGACGGGTGTGCCGCTGGCAGCGAAGCACATGCAGGCGGACTATCCCGGCCTCTATCATGCCGCCTGCCGCCAGTTTGGCTCCTGGCGCGAAGCCATCGAGAGCATTGGCCTGGACTACGAGGATGTCGCCTATCGTGTGCAGCGCACCAGGGAAGAGGTCATCAATATCCTTGGCGATCTCAAGGAGCAGGGCGTGAATCTCTCGGACACTCACATGCGGCGCCATTATCCGGCTGTGCATGCGAGTGCGGTGCGCTTCTTCGGCAACTGGTCCACCGCTCGCCGCAATGTCGGGGTTGACCGCGATTACCGGCGCCGGGACATCAGCGAAGCGTAAGATCAGCGCCCCCAGAACGCGGTCACATCCTGTGTCTCCTGCAACTGCAGCTCCTGGATGTCGGCAGCGCCTCGAGTCTTCACGATTACCTCTGCCCGATAGTACCTGTATTCCTCTCCGACCGTGCTTGCTGCAGGCGCGGGGGCTAGTGATGCTTTGCCCGGGGCGGGGGTGATCGGTCGTGCTGCCGCGCGCGCCTTTCTGCGCTCCTCCTCGCGGGGGTTGGCATCGTGGACGTCCTCGGCTGTCTTGAAGGTCTCCTCGACCGTCACGACGGCCACCCCGAGAGGCGTTCCAACTTGTCGCCCGAGGAAGGCACCGAGTGTTGCCGCTTCGCGTGGACTGACGCAGCCTGTCCATGTGACGATACCGACGATGAGCGCAACCGCGAATGGCTTGGTGATCTGCATGGGAGTATCTCCTGTCGTTGAGGGTTGAGGTTGGTATACTCGTATTGCAGCCATTGGGCCAGAAGCAGGATACCCACGCCTAAGTGCTGCTCCTGCAGGCACTTAGTGCAACGACAGGAGCCTGTCCGACGGAGTGGGTGTCCATTGGATGCACGGGCCGCGACATTCTTTGTATGTAACGATGAAGTGAGGTTGTAGTTGAGGCAAGCGCTTGCCCGCGAAGGCTTTGGCTTCTACATTCATACGTGCGGCGTCTTATCGGCTGAGACGCGCGAGGGAGAACCCGAATAGCAGGACCGCCTGATGACCAAGTTTGAAGATGACCGCTACGATCGCATGACCTATCGCCGCTGCGGGCGCAGTGGGCTGAAACTACCCCTTCTGTCACTCGGCTTCTGGCAGTCTCTTGGCGAACCGGGCCATGAAGAGACTTGCCGGTCGGTCATGTACCACGCATTCGACAACGGCATCACGCACTTCGACCTGGCGAACAACTATGGACCGCCGGCCGGAAACAGTGAGAAGGTCGTGGGCAAGATTCTGGTCGACATGCCGCGCGAAGAGCTGATCGTCTCGACGAAGGCAGGCTTCTACATGTGGCCGGGCCCCTACGGCGAATGGGGAAGCCGGAAGAACCTGATCGCCAGCCTGGATCAGTCCCTGAAGCGGCTCGGGCTCGATTACGTCGATATCTTCTATCATCACCGCCCGGATCCCGATACGCCGCTGGAAGAGACCATGGGGGCGCTGGATCATATCGTGCGGCAGGGGAAGGCGTTGTACGCGGGGGTCAGCAATTATCGCGGCGAGCAGTTTGCCGCGGCGCTCACCACCGTGCAACGCAAGCAGTTTGCGCCGATCACCATTCATCAGCCGTCGTACAGCATGATCAACCGCTGGATCGAGGGCGAGTTGCTGGCGCCGGCATCCCTGGCGGGAGTCGGCATCATGGCCTTCTGTCCGCTTTCCGGGGGAGTGGTCACCGATCGTTACCTGGATGGCCTTCCGGAGGGTTCCCGCTGGGGGAGAAGGGGCGAAGACGGCAGGAAGTGGCACGCCGATCGTGAAGCGGACGGCACCTGGTCAAAGATGCGCCAACTGCGCGAGGTGGCCCAAACCCGCGGCCAGACACTGGCCCAGTTGGCGCTGCAATGGGTGGTGCGGGATCCTCGCGTCACCAGTGCCCTCATCGGTGTCTCCAGCAAGGAGCAGCTCGATGAGAATCTGGCCGCCGTGCGCGCCCCCGAACTGAGCGCCGACGAACTGCACGTCATCGACCGCATCCTCGCCGACCAGGAATAGCGAATGCGCCACGAGCACGATCTGCTGGGCGATCTGGAGCTTCCCGAGGAGGTCCTCTACGGCATTCAGACAGAGCGTGCCCGCCGCAATTTTCCGGTGAGTGGCCGACCGGTGCGGGCGGCGCTGATCCGGGCGATGGCGCAGGTCAAGCTCAGTTGCGCGCTGGCCAACCGCGAGTGCGGCTTTCTGGATACGGCGCGGATGAGCGCCATTGCCCAAGCGGCAGAAGAAGTGATCGCGGGCGGACACCTGGACCATTTCGTCGTCGATGCGTTGCAGGGAGGCGCTGGGACCTCCACGAACATGAACGTCAACGAGGTGTTGGCGAGGCGGGCGAGCCAGTTGGGGGGGATCGAGGTTCTCCCTCACGAGCATGTCAATCTGCACCAGTCCACCAACGATGTTTTTCCGACGGCGGTGAAGGTGGCCGGGATTACCTGCCTGAAGCAGCTGGAGCCGGCAATCGTCGCGCTGCAGGAAGCCTTCCAGGAGAAGGAACGGGAGTTTGCCGATGTCGCCAAGCTGGGGCGTACGCAATTGCGCGATGCCGTGCCGATGACGCTTGGCCGCGAATTCGGCGCCTATGCCGGGGCGTTGGCGCGGGACCGGTGGCGAATCTTCAAGTGTGAAGAGCGGCTGCGGGAAGTGAACCTTGGTGGGACTGCCATTGGCACGGGGATCACGGCGCCGCGCAGGTACATCTTCTGTGTCATCGAAAAGCTTCGCGAGGTCACTGGCTATGGTCTGGCCAGGGCGGAAAACCTGATCGACGCGACACAGAACAACGATGCCTTTGTCGAGGTCTCGGGTATCGTCCGCGCCCATGCGTCCAACCTCATCAAGATCTCGCGGGATCTGCGTCTGCTCTCCAGCGGCCCCGAAGGCGGCCTCGGCGAGATCGAGTTGCCGGCGCTGCAGCCCGGTTCCAGCATCATGCCCGGCAAGATCAACCCGGTGATGCCCGAGATGATGATGCAGATCGGCTTTCGCGTCATGGCCCACGACCTCGAGATCACCCAGGCTGCCAGCTCCGGTGAACTCGAGCTGAACCCCTTCCTGCCCCTCATCGCCGATGCCCTCATCGGCGCGCTGGAACTGCTGGAGCGGGGTGACAGACTCTTTGCAGATCGTTGCGTACGGGGCATCGTGGCGCGTCCGGAGCGGTGCCGTGCCCTGATGGAGCGCTCGCGTGAGATCGTCACGGCGCTCATTCCCACCATCGGTCATGAACGCGCGGTCGAGCTGGCACGCTACATGAGCGAGCATCTGCTCGACGTGCGTCAGGCCAATGCCGTGCTCGAGATGCTGACGCCGGAGGAACTGGATGCATTACTGCAGCCCGCCAGCCTGAACGCTCTCGGATGGCGCACACCCCCCAAAAGCTGAAGCGACGGCGATTGCCACTGTTGACGAGGTACTGTTGACGAAGCACATTACTGACCGACTGCATGAACTCGCCAAAAGGGTTGCCGAGGCTGGCGATTGAGGATTTGGAACTATCAAGGGGTTCATACCGTGTTGATCCATGAGCTTAAGCTGAAAGGCATACTTTCCTTCGGGCCGGATACACCGCCCCTGGAAATGCGGCCGCTCAACGTGTTGATTGGACCCAATGGGTCAGGGAAGTCGAATCTTGTGGAGGCGTTGGGACTTCTGCGTTCGTCTCCCAACAAACTTGCCTCGCCGATGCGTGGTCAGGGCGGCAGCGGGGTTCGTGAGTGGATCTGGAAGGGAATCAGGAACGGACACGCCAGCATCGAGGCTATCATCGGTTACCCACAAGGGGCGCAGTCCCTGCGACACAGAGTCGAGTTCACGGAAACGGCCTCACGCTTTGAATTGGTTGACGAAGCCATTGAAAATGCAGAGGCCGAGCCTGGAAAAGAAGACGATGGCCCATTCTTTTTCTATCGCTTTCAGAATGGGCGTCCAGCACTATCGGTCCAGAATGGTGGACACCGGCAACTGCAACGTGAAGACGTGGCCCCTGACGAGTCGATCCTCTCCCAGAGAAAGGACCCCGATCAGTATCCCGAGCTTGCCTACCTGGCCTCCATGTACGCGGAAACCCGACTCTATCGTGAATGGACGTTCGGCCGAAATTCCGTCTTCCGTGCGCCGCAGGCTGCGGATCTGCCGGGAGATCGCCTGGAAGAGGATTTCTCCAACCTCGGCCTTTTTCTGAACCACCTGCGCGGTGTGCCCGGCGCCAAGAAATGCATGATCGAGTACCTGCGGAATCTATATGAGGGGTTGGACGACTTCGATGTGCGTATCAAGGGTGGAACCGTCGAGGTCTTTCTGACTGAGGGCGACTTCGTCATTCCGGCCAGTCGACTGTCGGACGGGACGCTGCGATATCTCTGCCTGCTGGCCATTCTGTGTGATCCAAGCCCGCCGCCGCTGGTGTGCATTGAGGAACCCGAGCTTGGTCTGCATCCCGACATGCTTCCCAAGCTGGCGGACCTGATGCATGCGGCATCGGAACGGACCCAACTGGTGGTCACCACCCATTCGGACATTCTCGTGGATGCCATGACGGACGAACCGGAAGCCGTCGTGGTCATGGAGAAGCACGACGGAAAGACGACCATGAACCGGCTCAAGGCTGACGATCTGAAATCCTGGCTCGAGAAGTACCGCCTTGGTGAATTGTGGACACGGGGCCAGATCGGGGGTACTCGCTGGTGAGCGCCTACATCTACATCGAAGGAGGCGGAGGCTCGAAGGAACTTCGCACAAGATGCCGCGAAGGGTTCCGCCGTTTGCTTGAACGCCGCGGATTCCAGGATAGTCAAAGAATGCCCCGTCTCGTGGCTTGCGGGGGGCGGGAAGCCGCCTTTGATGATTTCGTGACAGCACACGCCTGCGCCCGAGACAGCGACTTCATCGCACTCTGGGTCGACAGCGAAGAGCCGATGGCCGATATTGAGAGGGCGTGGGACCATCTCAGAGACCGCGACGGCTGGAATGCCCCTCCAGACTGCGAGGACGCGCAAGTGCTCTTGATGGTGACCTGTATGGAAACGTGGATCGTAACGGACCGTGCCACGCTTCGATCCCACTTCGGCGCCAGCCTGCAGGTATCCGCCTTGCCAGCATTGACGAACATGGAAGCGCGTACTCGCGACGCCGTGCAGAATGCCCTTGTTCATGCAACAAGGAGTTGCAGGAATTCGTATGAGAAGGGGAAGGGTTCTTTTGAGATTCTCGGAAAGCTCGATCCCGCCGTATTGAGAGAGCACTTGCCCAGTTTCGTACGGTGCGAGCGTATTCTTGAAGAGAAGTTATGATCACGGCCTGACTATCGAACTGCCGTTCCGTGTGCTGCCGGATGACCAGCTGATCAAGTACGGACCGGTTAGGTTTTGCGGCGGGTTGATTGGCATCGGGGGCGGTGGCGTTTATAGTCTCAGGACCACGTATCGCGTTACCTGACACCCTTCATGACTTCAGAGGATTTCCTTCATGCACGACCTGCTTGCTCTCCTGGCCACCCTCGCGAACGCGGATGATGCCGTTGCTGCCGCCGCCAAACTCCCCGACCAGACGCCTGTCTATCGCCAATCGGTTGCCAAGCTGGACAACGGCAGCGTGCTGCTCATGGCGCGGGATGATACGTCCAAGTTCCTGGTGCAGATCGCCGGCGACAAGTCGCGGTTCTCCGCTGACTTCGAGGGCGAGCCGCTGCCGGTCGAGGGCTTCGCCGCCAGGAAGATCGCGCTGAACCATCACAACGCGCTGATCCTGCGCCAGGAATTGAGCTGGACCGCCCCCGTTTCCCTGCGCCAGCGGCGCACCACGATCGGCTTCGGTGACCGGCTCGGGTTGGCTACGGCCGGCCACCTGCGCGCCGCCAAGGGCTACCAACTGGCTCCGGTTCTCGCCCAGCAGTCGATTCGGGAGCTGACCCTTACCGGCCGGGATTATCCCACCGTCGTCGACGACGCCAGCTTCCTGGTCTTCCAGGAAGGCTACCGCGATGGCTATGGCGCGGACGGGGACCATCTGAAGACGATCAAGGACATCAACGTGGCGCTCGATGCCGGGATGCCGATGATCACGCTGGATCTGACGGAGGTCCTGCATCCGGAGGCGGAGAAATTCACTGCCGCCGAGATCGATGAAGCCTTCGGCAAGCTGGACAGCGGCTTCCGTCAGCGGGTGTTGAGCACCTATGCCGGCAAGTCCTTCAGCTTTGCGGACGAGACGATCAGCTTCGACGAGCTGGAAGCGAAGCGTTGCGCGGTCATGTACGTGGACGCGCTGGCCTTCACACCGGAAGTCTACCAGCACCTGAAGCGCCGCCGCGGCGATGCCTTCGATCTGGAGCTGTCGATCGACGAGACCAGCGCGCCGACGCTGCCTGCTCACCACCTCTTCATCATCTCGGAGCTGGTGGATCGCGGGGTGGTGCTCAACTCGCTGGCTCCCCGCTTCATCGGCGAGTTCCAGAAAGGTATCGACTACATCGGCGATCTGGGGGTCTTCGAGAAGCAGTTCGCCATTCACTGCAAAATCTCGCAGGCGTACGGGAACTACAAGATCTCGGTACATTCGGGCAGTGACAAATTCTCGGCTTTCCCGATCGTGGGGCGGCATACGGAGCAGCGGCTTCACCTGAAGACAGCCGGCACGAGCTGGCTGGAGGCGGTGCGGGTCCTGACGGTCAAGGAGCCGAAGCTCTACCGCGATCTTCATAAGGCGGCCTTCGAGGGGCTGCCGCAGGCGCTCAAGCTGTATCACATCACCGCCGACTTCAGCAAGATCCCCGACGTCGACTCCCTGAGCGATGCCCAGTTGCCGGATCTGATGGAGATGATCGAGGCCCGTCAGTTGATCCACATCACCTACGGTTACCTCCTCAATCACCAGGATATCCGCCCGCGCTTCTTCGCCGCGATGCACCTGCACGAAGAAACCTATTACGCCTTCCTCGAGAAGCACTTCCGCCGTCACTTCGACACGCTGGGCATTCCCCGCGACTGACGCTCATGTCGCTGGTCGGGGAGGATAATCTCCCCGGCCAGCGGACTCCTTCGCCCTTTTCCTCGATCATTTTGCTCGCAAGGCGTTGCAGCCGGGCAATGTGGCGCGGATATTTGTGCATCGAGCACCACCTAAAGGGCAAGGAGCAGGTTCATGAGCAGCTATCGGATTCTGGGCGATCAGGGAGTCAAGGACGAGTTCACGCAGGCACACTGCACGAAACTGCACCAGTGGTTCGACAGCAAGGGTACCTTCCTTCCTGCCTCCACGCCGCCAAGCAGCCGCGAACGGCTGTGGAACACCATCAGTCTGTTGACCAGAGCTGAACCGGCCGATATCGATCTCGCCAATCAGATCATCGTCCATACCGGAATCGACAGCAACCACTTCCAGCCCATCGTCGTGCCGGAGCTTCTGCTGAGGTTCGGCGACAAACTGGAGGAAGCGAGCCAGGAGCACCTGAAGGCGACCCTCCACGCCCACGTCGCCAACATCCTGGAGGTCTGCTTCGGGGGGCTTGGCACGCACAATTTTTCGGGGATGTCGACATTCTGCATGCTTCTGGGCTCGCAGTTTGTGGACACGTATGAGTGGAATCACCCGCTGGGCTCGATTCCCGCCGTCTATACGGGGGACCGATTGCGCACGGCCGGCATGGCGGCACTCCATGGCATGGCGCACATGATGGAGAACGAAGATGTGGCTCATGAGTTCAACAGCCCGACCTATTCGGCCATCACCGCGCACATGATGGCGAAGATCGTCGAGTTGGTCGATGACGAGGAAGCGAGATCGATGGCGCTGCAGATCGAGCTGGCACTCTGGCGAGAGCTGCTGGCGCTGTACCATCCGGAGCTTGGGCTGAACTGCGGTCCGTGGTCTCGCGCATATCGGGTGGACGTGCTTGGGCAGAACTCGCAGATGCGCTTCCTGATGTGCTATCTGGGCTTGTCGAAAGATCGCTCCATCGTCGAGCTTTTGGACGAGTCGCAGGAAGGGTTGATCTTCCATCACGATGGGGATATTCCCTTCACCTGGAGCGGACCGGCCTGGCAACTGGCCAGCCGCTTCCATGTTCCGGAAGCCGCCATCGAGGAGCTGCAGGAGCGGGAATATCCGCATGTCTTTCGCGCGCGCGCCAGTTGGGAACGCTTCGGCGCCGTCAAGAATGGCAAGTGGATCTCCGTGCAGGGAGGCGCCCTGCCTGGCGGGGAGACGACCATCTGCCAGATCCAGGACCGCAACCATGCCATCGGCTACCGCACCGCCAACCGCCACAGCCACAGTTTTCCGCTCTCCTTCCACTATGCGCTGAAGCCGGCGGTCGAGACCATGTTCGACGTTCGGAACATTCTCATTGGCGTCAGCTTCTTCGGCGCGCCGGAAGAGTGGGTGCAGAGTCAACGCGGTGGCCGCATGGAAGCGAGCAACTTCAACCACGGGGGGCCCTCGCGCGTGCGGCAGAAGGGGGAATCCTACATCGTGGAAAGCGCCTTCTATCCCCAGATGTCGGTTTTGCCGGCGGATGAGCTCTCCGTCAATGTCATGATGCCTGTCCATCAGGGCCGGATGGAAAAGGTGATGTTGAACGGTGAATGCTTTCAGGAGGAGGCGATCGAGATTACGGCGAGCGAAGGAACCCTGCTGGTGGAGGATGCCGGCTTCGTTTACGAGGTGGTGTATCGCTTCCCGGGGGCGGTTACGATGCGGCTGTACGCCTGGGCCAATTTCATCCGCTTTGCCGGCTTCTGGTACAAGGGCGAGCCTCGTCGCCATGAGGCGGCCTACCTTGCCGGCCTCAGCGGCACCTGCACCTTCCGGCTGCTCGAAGAGCCGCCGGCGGAGGAGAGCTGATCATGGAGGAAGTGCTTCCGGGGCTGTACCGTTTCGAGGACAGCTGCAATGTCTACCTGCTCGTTGACGGGGATGCCGCGATGGCGATCGACTACGGCACCGGCGCGTGGCGGGCGGAGGCCGAGGCTGCCGGCCTGCCCGCTCCCTCGGAGCTTTTCCTGACCCATCATCACACGGACCAATGCTCCGGCCTGGAGGCGGGCATACCTGAAGGAATGACCGTCCATGCTCCAGCCGGCGAGCGCTCCTTTCTGGAACCGGCGACGGTGGCGGAGCGCCATGCCGGGGGATTCTCCGGGGGTGTGCCGGAAAGTCACGCGCTGCTCGAGCATGGGATCGATGGCGTCCTCTACGACATGCAGGGCTTCAGCGACCTCTACTGGAAGTGCCGCCGGGTGCGTTTCATGTCGACGCCGGGGCACAGTGCGGCGGCGCTGTCGGTCATTGTTGACGTCGGCGATCGGCAGGTGGTCTTCTGCGGGGACGCGGCGCATGCGGATGCGACGGTGCATCAACCCTATCATCTGGAGTGGGACCATTGGACGGGCAGCGGAGCGCTTGCCGCCTGGGAAGGCATCGAGCGACTGGAGAAGGTGCGGATCGACCTGCTTTGTCCCTCGCACGGGCCGGTCGTGCGGGTGGCGCCACGGGCCATGTTGCGCGCTCTCGCGGAGAAGCTCCTTGCCTTCTATCACAGCAAGGGCTCCATCTGTGCAGGCGAGGCAGACCGCTACGTACAGCCGACCTTCACGGGCAGTGGCGCGCGCCAGTTGTTGCCGCACCTCTACCAGTTCGGCTGCAACGGCTACCTGGTGGTGAGCGATCGGGGCGAAGGGCTCGTTGTCGATCCGACCCTGGGAGATATGGATGCTCTCGACGCGCTGCTGGCGGAGATCGGCGGTTTGCGGGTAACAGCCTCCACGGCTTCGCATTACCATCTGGATCATGTCGATGGAGCGCCCCTGCTTCGGGAGCGCCACGGCGCGCTGCTATGGTTGCATCCGTGGGTGGCGGCACCCCTGCCGCATCCTGGCGCCATTAAGGCCCCATGGCTGCCGGCCGTGCCGATTGTGGCGGATTCTCTACTTCCCGAAGAGGGTGAGTGGAGTTGGTCCGGGTATACGTTTCGAGTGGCTCCCTTTCCCGGTCAGACCTGGTGGCACTGCTGCCTGCAGGCGGAGATCGACGGTCGGCGCGTCTTCTTTGGCGGCGACAGTTTTCAGCCGACCTCGCGCTGGAATGGGACGGGCGGTTACTGCGCCTTCAACGGCTCACGCTTCGAGGAAGGTTTCGTGCGCAGCGCCAGGCTGATGATGGAATGGCAGCCAGAGATCATCGCTACCGGACATGGGACCTTCTATCGCTATTCACGCTCGCACATGGAGCAGATCATTGCCTGGGCCCGCCGCACCCGCGAAGCCGTGACGGCGCTTTGCCCGCATGGCGATCTCGAGCAGGATTACTACCTGCACCGCTGCACCTGAAGCAGGGCCGGGGCGTGCAGGCTCAGCGAGTCGGCTGGCGTACCGGATCGGGGGTGAGCATCCGCGGAAAGGCGGTCGCCTCTTCGGGATCCTGCAGCACGCCGCGATTGAGCGCATAGAGGCGCGCCAGCGTGGCGTAGAATTGCTTGTGCTGGGTGGGCAACCTTGCGCCCATGGTGAGGAGGCTCTGATAAACCAGTCGCGCCTCGGATTCTCCCCAGGTACGAGCGGACGGGCGACCTGGCCGGTTGTACGAGAGCTGCTCCGTCACCGTCTTCTTCATGATTGGGGGCACAGCTTCCGCGATCTTCGCTTCTTCCGCGAGGCGCGGCCATGGGAATCTGGGGTTGCTGAACTGGGGGCGTTCCTGATTGAGCTGATTCACGAGCGCCAGGTTGATGGTTCCCGAGTAGGCGGAGCCATGAATCGCCGTCAACAGCTCTGGAAGGCCAGCCAGGGCGCGGTCATAGTGAAAGGCATTCATCTCGCGCAGCCAGTCGGGGTGGCGGCGAATCATGAGGAGCACGGCTGCCTTGTCCGGCAGCTCACCCGCTTGGCGCAGCCAGTCGCTTTCCCGCTCCACGACTTCAGGCAGATGACCGTAACGGTCGCCGAAGAGGCGTGCCAGTTCCGTGGACCAAAGTACCTGAGCGCCTTCCGGCAACAGCCCCCAGGCCTGCCGCAGACTGGTTGGCGGCGATTCGGGGCCGATGGTGATCACTGCACGGCAGAAAGCTGCCCCCCACGCCGAACGATACCATGCATGCAGCGGCTTGTTCTCCATCTCGGCAGCGAGCAGGAGACTTCGTTCACCGATCAGGATTTCGCGGGCGAGTTCGGGAAGCAGGAGGGCGTCGAGTTGATGTGCAAACCATTGTACATGGTCCGCGTACCGCATGCCCTCCGCGGCGGGATCATGGCGATCCAACATGGCCTGGGCCGCGAGTCCGGGGGTGAAACGAGCCGAGAGGACGAGACGCACCAGGTTCGGCGACATGCCCGTCGTTCGCAACAGATCGACCGTAAGGTTGTGCAGCAATGCCACCTGCAGGGAGGTGGGCAGCATGGTCAGGGTCCGCGGCCACTCGGCCCGGGAAGGAGCCTCCGACAGGGCAGCCAGAAGCGCATCGTCAACGGCCGCATCCGGCCATCGCCAGGCGGCGAGGCGTTGCTCCGCCGACAGGTCGCGCCAGATCTCGTCGAGCTCTTGCCACTCCAAGGGGAAACGGTGGTTCAGCCGCTGATCGACGGTGGCATAAGCCTGCCGTGCCACGCTCATCCACCGGTCGCGATCTGGCGCGCTGGCGAGGAGCAGATCCATGGCGGCGTCCGGCCGATCGTGTCGGGCAAGAATCTCCGCGGCACGAAGAATGATCGGCTCTGCATGCCATGCGATCTCCGGTGGAGGGGGATCGGCGAACGAGGCGGGTTGGCGGGGAGGTGGATCCGCCGGTGAGATTTCGGTGACGCGCGGCTGGGGTGACAACTCGCCCGTCATCAGATTATCGGGAAGCTGAATGGTACGGCGCACTCGGCCGCTTGGATCGCGAAGCATGGCCACGCAACTCCGGCCGATACCCGCGAGCAGTGCCAGAACGCTGACCAGCATGACGACGGCAAGAAGTCCGCTCACTCGCCAGACGTGGCGTCGAAGCCAGGCGTCAAGCCGCCGTAAACGGTGACCGTAATGTGGCGGCCGATTGGTCTTGTGCTCGGTGGTGGGTCGCATTACCGAAGGTGCCGCCGTGCCCGGAGGCCGGAAGCCGGGTTACTCACAAGGTGCGGATCAGCCCGGTCATCACACCTTGAATCTGAACGGATCGCGCCGGATAGAGCTGTGGCTTGTAGGCTGGATTAGCGGGGCGCAGCTCGATCAGGTCATCGCGAAAGTAGAGGTACTTGATGGTCGATTCATCCTCGATCAGGGCGATGACGATGTCGCCCTTCTTTGCTTCCTTCTGGACCGCGATGACCATGTCGCCGTCCAGGATGCCGGCGTCTTTCATGCTGTCGCCCTTGATGCGCAGGGCGAAGAGGCTGCCCGAATTGTACTCGCGGCGCAGCATGGTGGGGTCGATGCAGACCATCTCGTCGACATTTTCGGCGCTGAGCAGGGGGAGACCGGCGCTGATCTTGCCGAGGACCGGAATGGTCATGTGGGGCTTGTAGTTCGGCGTCATGTGGCTCTGCAGCAGGGTAATGCTGCGCGCCTTGGAGGTGCGGTTCAGGTAGCCTTTGCGCATCAAGGCGCGAATGTGCGCGAAAGAGGTGGCCGGCTTGATGTCGAAGTTCTCGGCTATTTCATAGACGGTGGGCGGCACGTTTTCGCGGCAGTGAAAGGTCTCGATGAAGTCGAGAATAGCCTGCTGTTTATCGGTCAAGTCTCGCATGAGATCCCCCTGTACAAAGAATACCCTGGTTGCTTCAGCGCTGATGATTACCTAAATAATATTAGCACCTTCGCGACGCTCTGCAAATCATTGCCCCTATATATATTCCGCGGGTGAATGGAAGCTGCACGCGGTTTATGATTGACGCCGCCACAAGATGGAGGTAGGCTAATGGATGCCTACCATCATGCCATTCCGAAATGTGAGCTTCCTGACCGTGCTGCTCATGGTCATGCTGGTGCGTGCGATACCGTGCAGCGGGGAGAGCGGCTATCTGACCTACTCGCTGCCTGCCCTGGCGGAGGTGACGGAAGGAACCATCGAGTTCTGGGTTCAGCCGCAAGTGGATCTGGAATCGAGGCTGCCAAGCAGCAGTCACTACAAGGGGCTGTTGAACATCATGACGCTGCTGGCGCCGCGTGGCCGGGTCGAGCTGCGCTGGTATACGGGCGCCAACTACGCTCCGTCGGCGGGACTCAGTGTGCGGGTTGCCTCGGAACAGGGCGAGTCGAGCGTGCTGATGGCCGGTGAATGGACTCCGGCCGTGGGGGAGTGGCAGCATATCGCCATCACCTGGGAGCATGAGGCGGTGGCGGTCTTCGTCAACGGCGAACTGGTGCGCGAAAGCTGGGTCGGCGCTCCACTGCCGGAGCTGCTTGGCGATCTTGGGAAGGCACGGCTGCTCATCGGCGACTATCTGCGCCGGCGGGGGGAGATGGCCATCGACGATCTGCGCATTTCCAGCATTGTCCGCTCACCGGAGGAGCTGGGGTTTCATGGCGAGCTGGTGGCGGATGAGGCTACGCTGCTGCTGGACAACTTCGAGAGCCTGCCGGCCGGCAGCGATCGGCATGGCATCGGCTTGACGCAGCTCCCCGGCATGTATGGACAGGCTCTCTCGCTGGTGGGCAAGCCGGCGCCACCGAAGTAGCGGCGCCGGCAATCGTACTCAGCCCTGATCGTAGTCGGTCAGCGGCCGATACCAGACATTGCGGAAGCGCACCAGGTCGCCGTGATCCTGCAGCACCAGCGGACCCGTCGCGGGATGCGGCTCGTACTTGGCGAGCGCACGATGCTGTGTGGGGCCCTGCAATTCCTTGTCATGATGGACAACCAGGCCATTGTGGAAGACGGTGACGCGGGCGGGGCTGACGAGGTCGTCACCCTTGAAGCGCGGGGCGATCCAGACGATGTCGTAGGTCTGCCATTCGCCGGGTTTGCGGCAGGCATTGACCAGGGGGGGATATTGGCCGTAGATGCCGGCCGTGGTGCCATCGGGATAGGTGGGATTGTCGTAGCAGTCGAGGACCTGGATCTCGTAGAGACCCATGAGGAAGACGCCGCTGTTGCCACGCCCCTGACCGTCGCCCTTCACCACTTCAGGTGAAGCGAACTCGATGTGCAGTTGGCAGTCGCCGAAGTGGGCTTTGCTGCGGATATTCCCGCTCTTGGGCGTCACTTCCATGTAACCGTCTTGAAGCTTCCATTCCACCGCGCCGCCCTCCTTGCAGCTCTCCCAATCCTTCAGGCTGGAGCCGTCGAAGAGGATGACAGCGTCGGAGGGAGCGGCGCCGGGCTTCTCCTGGGTGCTGGCGGTGCCGGGCTTGACGATGCGCGGCTGCGGGCGATCCCCGTCGTGAACATGATACTTCGAGCCGGGAATGATGGGCGTGTCGGAATAGCCGAGACTCTTCTTTTCTGCCATGAGGTAGACTCCTTCCAGGGGTTCTCTGGTTACGCGCGAAAACTCTCACTTACGGTCATCCCGGCAATCGAATAGTCAAGTGCCGCTGGGCGAAGATGGAGCCGAATGTCGCTGCCGGGTGCTTCTGTAGTATTGCGCGGTCCAAGTGTTTCAGCGACAGTGGCGTAGAAGTTCGATTTGACCGCCGCCTCGACCAGGGGACAGGTAACCGCCGCCTCGACCGGGGGACAGGTACCGCCGCCTCGACCAGGGGACAGGTACCGCCGCCTCGACCAGGGGACAGGTACCGCCGCCTCGACCGGGGGACAGGTACCGCCGCCTCGACCAGGGGACAGGTACCGCCGCCTCGACCAGGGGACAGGTACCGCCGCCTCGACCAGGGGACAGGTACCGCCGCCTCGACCAGGGGACAGGTACTTCCCGCCTCTTGACCGCCGCCTCGACCCGGGGACAGGCAACCCGGGGACAGGTACTTCTCGCCTCAACCCGACAATGCTACCTCACTCAGGAGCAGAAGTCGTACACCTGGGACTACCGCCCCCTCAGCGTGACTGGCAGAACTCGGCCAGGCACCGACCATGGGCACTGCCTGCTCATCCTGGGAACGCCACTCGCGCCCTTGCAACGCAGCTGTCGGCGGTAACTTTCCAATCCCAAGCCAATCAAGCGACCTGCGCCCCCTAAAGTCGCACAGATGATGCCCGCGTCCCATCAACTTGGCGTCGCTGACACCGTGCGACCAGGCACTACCCATGAGCAGCGCCCCCGTGCCGGGAAGGTCCGTCCCCCCGACGGGCACCTGCGGTGCATGCAGCATGTCCGACTTCGTCCGACTCGTCCGACTCGTCCGACCTGTGTTGAGCAGAAGACCAGTGCTGGCCGCAACCCGTCAGTCCTGACGCAGACGGCGGAAGCTGTAGAGCAGCTCGCCGGAATCGGGCAGGCGTCCGCTTCCAAGGCGTTTCTTCTTGATGGCATCGCTGCCATAGGCGGCACCAGCTACTTCGCGGATGAATTGCCGATCGCCGATGATCGCGCCATCGCTCCAGTAACGATTGCGACGATCGGCGCGCAGGATCGGGGTCGGGCGCTTCTTCCTGCTCTCGCAGGCGGCTTGCATCGCTTCGACATCGGCGTCGGCGGCCATAGTGCGGGCCAGATCGGCGCGCAGTTCGGACTGAAGCCGCTTGGCATCCCAGCCATCCGCGCGATGGCCGAGGCTGCGACAGACGTGGGTCACGAAGTTGGATTCGAAGGGATGTCGACCGCTTGCATGCCAATGCCCCCAGTCGCTGAAGCGATAG
>JAWLHB010000055.1:47338-47480 GCA_041690595.1 Lentisphaeria bacterium | reverse complement strand
TCGCCAGCGGCTCCAACCAGACCGCCGCGGGCATTCGCGATGAACTTGAGGCTATCCGTCCAAATAAATAATCAAATACCATAAGGGGTTGCGTCCACCACGTGTACCACCAGTGCCCCGGGCACAAGATTCCACCGTCCAT
>JAWLHB010000055.1:0-47238 GCA_041690595.1 Lentisphaeria bacterium | reverse complement strand
ATCGTCCATATCGTCCATATCGTCCATATCGTCCATATCGTCCATATCGTCCATATCGTCCATATCGTCCATATCGTCCATATCGTCCATATCGTCCATATCGTCCATCGTCACTATCGCACTGGCTGCCTTTGAGGCTCTTACGCGGAGATGGGTGCAATGGGGTGCCGTGGCCGATAGCAAGAGGAAATAGTTGAACTCGTTCTGGTAATAGCATTATGATAGCGGTAAGCTATCCTTCGTCTGGTCGATACCTATCGAACACCCCCCAGCGGAGAGCCATCCATGAGGTTTTGCGGTTATCTGGCGATCACCCTCCTGACGACATGCCTGGCGCGGGCAGAGTATACTGTCAAGGAGTGGCTCAAGCGGCAGTGGAGCAATGAGATCGTCACCTTTCCTGTTCGCGAGGCAGACCGGCAGTCGGTCGCTTCGGCGCTGGCGCTGGTGGATGGCGCAGGGCAGGAGTTGCCCTGGCAGATCGTCAACGACAAGCTTCTCTTTGCCGCCAATCTTGACCCGCTCTCCACCCAGAGCTACCGCTTTTCCACGGCGCGGGCGACCGCCCGGACCGACTTGCGGGTCGAACGCGATGGCGAGACCCTTCGCGTCACCAATGGGATAGTCGGCATTGCGCTGAATACCGGCCCCATCAGTCGCTCCCGGGGCCCCATCGCCGGCATTCTGCTCGGTGACGATGGCTGGATCGGCGGCTCCTGGCTCGAATCGAAGGGAGCTGTGGTCAGTCATTCGGTGGAGGTCACGATCGAAGGCCCGGTTCTGGTGGAGGTGACCTGCCGAACGGTCTTCAGCGACAACCGCTCCTGGACCGGTCTCTTTCGGCTCCAGGCCGGGGAGCCGGTGGTGCATGTGGACGAAGCGTTCAACCTGGGGGATGGCTCGCGCATTGGGCTGGCGCTGGGGCGGGGCTGGTCGCCGGATCACCTTCAGTGGCGTGGCAGCAACGGTCGCGCCGTGGGCGATCCCATTGAAACGACGGAAGAGGAGCGGACCATCTTCTCGTGGCGGCCATGGTCGCTCTGGGGACCCCGTCATCAGGGCAAGTGGTTCGGGCTCTATCGCGACGGGGGGGCCAATCTGCTCATGGTCGGTGCGCGGGATGGCGATGCCTGGGTGGAGTTGCGCCGGCCAATCGACACCACCGTCCCCGTGGTCATGCTCCAGGACGAGGCAACCGCGCTGTTGCGCCTCGATCACGGTCAGCGCCGCTGGATGATCGGCGCCTTTCCGCTCGCCGACTCCTTCCCCGCCGCCGAGGAATCGCCCACGCCCCTCCCCCAGCTCTCGCTCATCAAGGGGGAATTTCCGCTGGATCGGATCAAGGAGTACCTCCTCACCTGGCCGGATCAGGAGAGCCCGCATCCGCGACTTTACATGACTACGGCCGACGTGGCCGAGCTGCGCCGGAGCGTCACGGTTGAGGCGGCGGAGCTTGCACGGCTTGCCGCCGCGCCGGTGAGCCCATACATGCTGGACAGTTGGATCACACCGTACCTCGCCAGCGGCGATCCGACACTGGGCCGACACCTGGCCGATACGGCGATCCAGTGGCTGCAGCAAGCAGTGGATATTCAGACCCGCCAGGAACGCGTCGCCAGCTTCGGCTGGATGCCGCACAGCCAGACGGACATCCTCACCGCCCTCAGCCTCGCCGACGCGGTGCTTGCCGGTGACGTGCTGACTGTCGAGGAGCGGGCCCGCCTTCGCGCGCAGGCAGCCTTCCTCGGTTATACGGTCATGCGGCAGGATTACTGGTCCCCCCTGCGCGGCTTCGGCGCCAACCCCAATATGACCAGCCATGTCGCCGCCTACCAGGTCCTCCTCGGCTGCTTCCTCCCGAGTCATCCCGAAGCCGCCGCCTGGGTGCGGGAGGGGCTGCGAGAACTCAAGGATGTGGAGCTGGACACCTGGTCCGACGACAACGGCGGTTGGATCGAAGCGCCCGGTTACGCCATGGTCTCCCTCAACTACATACTGGGCGCCTTCATCGCGGCCCGCAACAGCGGCTATCCCGATCATGTCACCGACCCGAAGATGAAGCTGGTCTTCGGCTGGCTGGCCAGGATCTCGACTCCTCCCGATGCGCGCCTGCTTGGCACCCGCACCATCATGCCGCTGGGCAATACCTGGAAGATGGCCTGGTGCGGTGAATTCGGTATGGCTGCCGCCATGTGGAGGGATGCCGATCCCGCTTTTGCCGCCGAAATGGCCTGGATGCATCGCGAGCACAATTCCTACACCGCGAAGGTGGGTGGTTTTCCCGCGATCATGGCCGGTTACCGGCAGTGGCTGATCGCCCCATCGGAGGCCATCACGCCCCAGCCGCCAACCTACGGCAGCGAACTCTTCCCGCGCTCCGGCGTCGTCCTCCGCCACCATTTCCCCTCCACGCGCGAAACGATGCTCTACATGATCGCGGGCGAGAACTGCCACCACTACGACTACGACTCCGGCAGCATTACCCTCTGGGGCAAAGGGCGCATTGTCGCCGACGAGTTCGGCTACACCGGCCGAGCCCCCATCGAAGACCAGAGCATGGTGGAGATTCCCGTGCTCAACAACGCCATCATGCAGGTGCGGGAGTTCGCCACCACGGCGGCCCTCGATTACGTTCACGCCTCGATGGCCAAGCAGCCGCCCGGCGATGGCACCCGCCTCACCCCCTTTACCCACCTGGACTACCAGCACAGCGTCTACAACGACTGGATTCGCCAGATCGCCTTTATCAAGGATGACGACCCGCTCGGCCCCAACTACTTCGTCATCAGCGACAGCATGCGCACGCCCGTCCCGGCGACCTGGCGCATGTGGTTCACCTGTGACTCCATCGAGCTGCGTCCTCAGGGCGCCACGGTCATCGGCAGTGAAGATGTCGACACGGATGTCTTCTTCGCCTGGCCTATCGATGCCAAGCTGGCTACCGAAAGCAAGACCCGCGCCACCTCGGGCTACAACCCCGAGAACAAGTATGGCCGCTGGGATTGGACGCAGATCGGACTCCTCGCCGATGTCGATCCGGGACTCGGCTTCCTGACCGTCGTCTATCCGCGCCTGAAGGAGGAGAGTCCGCCCGTCTGCACCACGCTGGCGGACGGCAAGGGGGTGAAGATTGTCACGCCGGCGGGGACGGATTACCTTTTCATCAGCGCCAAGCCCTTCACCTTTGCCGATGGCGACCTGCACTTCAGTGGCACCTGCGGATCCGTTCAACTGCGCGGCGAACGGGTTATTCTCGCACTGGGCGCCAAGGGGCGCATCGCCGCCGCCGGCCATCTTCTCGAATCCACCGGGCCCGCTCACCAGGAATGGTGATCGGCTATCGACAACCGGCAATGCCTGGAGCTATCATGACCAAGACCCTCTCTGCTTTTCTCCTGCTCACCTGCCTCTTGGCAGCCCGCGCCCAGGAAGCGCCGCAACCGCTGCAAAGCTTTTCGATCCGGGAAGCGCTGCGGCACCAGTGGAACGATGAACTCGTCCACTTCGCCGTCGACTTCGCGGGCGCCGCGCCACCCGCCATGACCCTCACCGGCGCCAACGGTAAACCGCTCCCGTGCCAGTTCGCCGACCTGACCTTTGCCGACGGTCGCACGACCGGCACGGTGTGGGCACTGGTCACCCTCGACCCGAAGAGCCGCATCGATCTGCACCTGCGCGCCGGCACGCCGCCGCCGACCAACCTGAGCCTGACCGAGGCGGGCGATCACCTGATTCTGGCGAACGATCGCCTGGCTCTCAAGCTGCCCCGCCTGTCTGGAGAGCTTGCCGCGCCCGTCGCCCTCACCTCCCTTCCGGCCCCTCTCCTGGCCCTGCGTCACGCCGATAGTGATGGCTGGCTGGGAGCCGGCGAGTGGGTCACCGGCGGAGCGGCGCCGCAAGTCGTCAGCGCCACGATGACGACCATCGAGCAGGGGCCGCTGCGGATTTCTCTGCGGTATCGCCTCACCTTCGCCGACAATCGCTATTACCAGGCCGACATCAGCCTCGGAGCCCAGCAGGAGGTGGTACTCTTTACCGACGACACCGACGTCGACGCCCCCGATACCGCTATCCGCCTCTCCTTTCAGAAGGGGCTGGGCGCCGACCGTTTCTACTGGCGCAGCAACTATTACGCGGAGTTGAACAAGGGGATGGAGCCGGCCCCCATAGATTTCACGGAGGAGACGCTACTCGCCAAGCTTTGTCCCTGGAGCTACTGGTGGCTGAAGGATCAGGCAACCTGGGGCGGCTTCTATCAGGAGGGAAAGGCGCCATTTGTCGGGGTGATCGCCATGCGTCCTTCCCGCTGGACTCCCACCGAATGGGCCGGCTTTGCCCGCACCACCATCCCGATCACGGCCCGTCCCGGTGGTCAGCTCGACCTCACCCTCGCCTTGCGCGCCCTGCCCGGCGCGACGCCGGATGCGCCGATCGTCCCCGCCCACCGCGAGCTGGCCTTCACCGTCGGCACCGTCGAAGACCACGTCACGAACGATCCCCATGGCGTCAAACTCCGTGCCCAGCTCCTCAAGCACAGCGAGTTTCCACTGGACGAGGTGAAGGAGTTTCACTTCGACTTTCCGCGTGCCAATTCCGAGCGCAAGCAGCCCTTCCTCCTCTTCACGCAGGCGGATGTCGATCGCGCCCGCCTCCAGGCCCGGAGCGTGCCGATGATGAAGGCGGATGTCGAGAAGGCGATCACCTACCTTGGCCGCCTTGGCTCGGATCTGGTCGCCAAGATCCAGTCGGGACCGGACGGCTGGCAGCGCTTCTTCAAAGAGAACTACGTCGGCAACGGCCTCTACGATGTCGCGCCGCAGGCATACCTTGGTTCGGCCGATCCGAAGTACGCGATCATACTGGCGGCCGGCGTGAAGGGGCTGGCGCGGCAGCATGTCGACCTCTTCCTGACCTCTCCAGGGCGGCCGACCCTCGGCGGCAACGCGCACATGGCCGGCACCACCATGCTCCGCCTCCTCCTCGCCTACGATGCCGTCGCCGATACCGGCCTCCTGAGCCAGGAGGAGAAGGACGAGATCGAGGCGGCTCTGGTCTTCGGTGGCTACGTCTTCGATCATCCCGACTACTGGAATACGGATGTGGGTCTGTGCAGCGCCAACCCCAACATGACCAGCCTGCTCAAGCTTCCCCTCGGCCTGGTGGGTCTCTTCCTCGACGGCCATCCGCGGTCGGATCACTGGCTTGCCTTTGCCGAAGCTGAATTTCAGCGCGAGCTGCGCGACTGGATCGCTCCCGGCGGCGCCTGGCTCGAATGTCCCATGTATCAGGCCCCCTCCCTCGACGGGATGTTCCTCCTCGCCCAGGCGCTGAAGAACGTCAAGGGCAGGAACTACTTCATCGACCCCCAGTTCAAGGCGACCATGGAGTACTACGGCTTCATCCAGACCGCTCCGGACTTGCGCTTCCCGGCCCTCAAGACAGCGGAAATCCCCGCGCCGATGACCGTACCGAGCATTGGCGATGCCTTCCCCTGCTTCACCCATCCCTTTAACGGCTGGATGGCGCGCCAGACTGCCGATAGCGATCCCGCCTACAGTGCCCGCCAGCAGAGCTACTGGCAGGGACAGGCCTACAGTTGCCTGAACGGCGGCCGCGCCGGCTTCATCGCCGCCATCTGCGATCCCGATCTTCCCGCGGCCCTGCCTGCTGACACCGCCCGCGCCTTTCCGGGCTTCGGCAACGTCATGCGCACCTCATGGAACGACGGCAATGCCAGCTATGTCTCCCATCGCTGCGGCTACTACACCCACCACTACGATCCCGGCGACCACAACAGCTTCATGTACTACGCCAAGGGGGTCCCTCTCTGCGTCGACTTCGGTCATCGCGGCGCCACCGCCGATGAGGTGCACACCATGTGGAAGCCCATGTATCACAACACCGTCTCCTTCGACAGGGCCGAGCCGCATGAGTATTGGCCCCCCAGCAGCGGCTCCCGCGAACAGAATGTCGCCGGCCAGGGCTCCATCAGCCTCCCGACGGTCATCGACTACTCCACGGGCATCTCCTTTGGTGGCGGCGGCCAGCGCCACCAGCGCCACATGCTCCTCGTCAAGTCCTCCGACCCCCTCGGCGCGACCTATCTGGTCATCCGCGACGCAACGGTCGACGGCCAGCCGAATCAGTCCTTCACCTGGAATCTCTGGTGCATGGCCGGTCCGCCCGAGATCACCGGCAGCATCGCCCACTTCCCCGGCCAGTTCGGCGTCGACCTCGATGCCCACCTGCTTTCGCCCGCCAACGCGGTGTTGATCCCGGACAGCTACGGCTATGAGCAATGGGTCAATCCCTGGGGCAAGTTCCGCGAAGACCAAACGGCCATCCGCGTCCGCAAGCAGGGCTCCAGCGAGGATTTCCTGGCCATCCTCTATCCGCGCACACAAGGTCAGGCAGCCGCGGAGATCGCGGCTCTTGCCGGGAATGCAGCGGCCCGCGTCGCCCACATGGAGGGCCGGGATCTGGTCATCTTTTCCCCCGGCAAGGCCGCCACCGTCGCCGATGGCGAGTTCTCGCTGCAAGGCGAGATCGCCTTTGCCCGCTACAGCGCCGAAGACAACCTGCGCCTTGCCATCGTCAGCGGCAGTGGTTACGCCTCCATCGGCACCTGGCGCATCGAGGGAGCCGGTCCGCTCTCGCTTACGGTCGATGGTACCGGCATCCACGGCGAGAGCGACGGCGACGCTCGGGAGGTGGTTCTGCTGCTGCCCCCGGATGTCGCACCGGTCCATGTCACTCTCGACGGTAAACCGCTCGCCACCGTCCGCGACGGCAATCGCCTGACCCTCGCGCTTCCCGCCGGCCCACAACGCTTCGTCCTCTCTCGCTGATGGCGTTTGGCCGCGGGTCGCACTCATGACGGGAGGCGGGGCGAAAGCAAGGGAGCCCACCCAGCCGCCCGCAATGCCGGCCAGATTTCAGGCTGCCAGCATCAGGCCCATGCAGATCAGAATCAGGATTCCGTACGTGACTCCGTTGGCCATTCGCATGGTGTTCCAGACCGACTTCTGATCGATTCCCTTCCAGATACGCTTGCACACATGGTACTCGATCCAGACGGACAGGAAGTAAGAAGGGATCATCAGGACGGCAAGCGCCATAGGCACCATCCAGTTCAGGTGCTCTTCATATGGAGCAAGCCATGCGGCGTTGAGCACAACGTATGCGATCATGACGGCTGGGGAATCCCACATGAGCGAGAACGTATCTTCAGTCAGGTACCCAGCCGTCATCATGACGAGAAGCATCAGCCCCCAGGAGAGAGGGACCCCAGCAAGAGTCGTGACGGCGTTGGCGGCGGCGCTGCTGCCAAGGCTGCGCTTGAAGCTGACGGATTTCCTCTTCCAGACGATGACAGCCTCGATAAGAACGATCGGAATAAGGGCCACGACCATGAACATCCACTGCACGGGGAGCATTGGGATGCCGATGTTTGCCAGCAATGTCATTGTCAGACTCCGACTGTTTTCCAGTAATATCACGGTTCCCGGAGGCAATGGTGTTGCCGAGTGGTGGAGAGGTTAGCGCGGTAATCAGATGGGTTCAAGGCGGCGCCGATGAGGTTTCTCGCTTCTACACGTTCCCTGCATTCCAGAGGGCCATTCGAACGTCCGTGGCGGACGACGAGAAAGACAGGGTGAATGAGAGTGCCCAGCGTTGGAGAGGGGCAACGCGCATGCCGTGCCACGCGAGCGAGTGGCGTTCCTCAGATTTCGCGGTTTGCCGCTGGCGCCGGGGCATCTATATTGGTGAGTACCTCACCACCTGCCGGCGTGGAGCCAAATCCTTCAACCGAGAGTGACAAAGAGCTGTCAATGAGCCGATTCCTGCAGACTTTACGCGACCAGATCCTGATCACCGATGGCGCCATGGGCTCCTACCTCTTCGAACTGACGGGGCGCCTCTCGGAGCCCAATCACGTCTATGAAGCCTTTCCCGCCGAACGCCCGGAGCTGATCACCGAGATCTATTTCCAGTACCTGCAGGCCGGCGCGCAGTGCCTGAAAACCGACACTTTCGGCGCCAACCGCTCGAAGCTCGACCGCTTCGGCCTCGGCGATCGCGTCGCCGACTACAATCGCGCCGGCGTCCGCGTAGCCCGCGCCGCTGCCAGAGACTTCGTGCAGGGCACAGGCAGCGATGCTCCCATGGTGATTGGCTCCATCGGTCCGCTGCGCGACGAACATATCGCCGATCAGCCCGCTCGCGAGCTCTTTCACGAGCAGGCCTACGCGCAACTGGACGAAGGTGTCGATGCGATCCTGCTGGAGACCTTCACCTGCCTGCCCCAACTGGTTGCCGCCATCGAGGCCGTTAGGTCTATCGATTCGCACATGGCCGTCGTCGCCCTCATCAGCCCTCGGCCGTTGGAGAAGGAGAACGAGTGGGAGATTTCCCCGGCGGCATGCGCCGACGCCCTGCTGAAAGCCGGTGCCAACGTGATGGGCGTCAACTGCTGCGCGCCCTGGGATGCGTTGAGCTACATCGAGGAGCTGCTGCGCCTGCCGCAGGTGCGCGACAACGGCATCATGCTCAGCGCCATGCCCAACGCGGGTGGCCTGCAGCGCATCGACAACCGCTACATGAGCAACGTCAATCCAGAATATATGGGCAAGCAGACCCGCATCCTGGCGGACATGGGCGTACGGCTCATCGGCGGCTGCTGCGAAGTCCATCCTCCCCATCTGCGTGAAATGCGCAACTACCTGCGCTCGCGTCTTCTCGATCGGCATATCGAGGTGCGCGAGCCGATCGGCTCCGCGGCCACCATGACGCCGGCAGGTCCGGAGGAAAAGCGGGGCAACGGCCGTTTCTCCCGCAAGCTCTTCGACGGCGAATTCTGCGTCAGCGTCGAGATGCTCCCGCCCCGGGGCACCAGCGCCGACACTCTCGCCCGCAAGATCGACTTCGTCCGCGAGTTGGCGGCGTGCGGCCTGGCGGATGCCGTCGACGTCACCGACGGATCGCGCGGCATTCCCCTGATGCCTCCCGGCGACTTCGTTCAGGTGTCGCGCTGCCGCCTGGGCTGGAACGGGGGCAGTGACGATCCGCTGGAATTCATCCCCCATTTCGCGGCCCGCGACCTGAACATGATGGGGATCCAGAGCCGCCTGACCGGCTACTATCTCGCCGGCATCCACAACGTCATCTTCATCACCGGCGACCCACCCAAGATGTCGCCCACCTATCCACGCTCAACCGCGGTCTTCGACACCGATTCCCCCGCGATGATCGAGTTCACCCAGGCTTACCTCAACGCGGGGGTCGATTTCGGGGGGCAATCGCTCGGCAAGCACGCGGATCCGCGCATGCATTTCACCATCGGCACGGGCTTCGAACCCGAAGCGCTCAACATGGAGCGCGAAATGGAGAAGTTGCGGCGCAAGATCGACCATGGCGCCGACTACATCCTGACGCAGCCCGCCTTCCGCTTCGACATGCTCGATAGCCTGGAGCCCTTCCGCGACAAGTCGCGCATCCTCATCGGCGTCATGATCCTGCGCAGCCTCGAGCATGCCAGGCGGGTGGGTGACGTACCCGGCGTCATCATTCCCGACAGCGTCCTGGAACGGCTCGGGCGCTACGACAAGCCGTCAGACCAGGCCAAAGTGGCGGAAGCGTTTGCCGCGGAACAGATCGCCTGGGTCAAACGGGAAGGCTGGGCAGGGCTCTACCTGATGTCTCCCGCCAGCCACGGCTGCATTGTCGATGTCCTGCGCACCGGTCTGACCTGATCGCCATCAACGTCAGGTCGCCTCAGCCACCTCGATTGCCTCGCCATCCGCCTGCCGTCGCCAGCCCGTGCGCAGGAGGCCACCTGGCGTGGGAATGGCACCGCGACAGAAGGTGATGCCACGTGGTGGAGCCGGCAGTATTAGCGGGCTCGCGAAAGCCGGCCCCTCCGCACGGATGCCCATCAGGTACTTGACCAGGTATTTGATGACGTAGGCGGCAAAGGGGTGGCAGCGGCTGCGCGTCGGGAAGCCCATGTGGCCGCCGAATTCCGCGAAATGCTCCCACGTCGTGCGATCGCCGGCAAGGACCATGTCCCCCCAGCGATGGCGAATCGCCGCAAAGATCGGCTCGACCATCTCGAAGCGATCGTAAAGCTCCAGGATATAGAAGAGGCCGTACGGACTGCCGTATGGCAGGAGCCCCGCCTCCTTTTCGCTGATGCGCCGCGCCAGGTCGCGGGCCACATCCTCCGAGGCAATGCCATAGACGGCCATCATCGCGTTCGTCGTCTGGCTGGAGACGCTGGAAAGGCTTCCGTCGGCGTGCAGGCTGTCCGCGTACGCACCGCGTTCGGGGACCCACAGCTCGCGATTGACGGCCTCGATCAACTGCCGGCGGGCACCTTCCCATTCTCCCGCCCGCGGATCGCCAAGCTGCTCCGCCAACTCCACGGCCGCGGCCAGGGCGCCGGCCAGTCCCGCCTGCTCACACCCGTTGACCGCATGGCCGTCATCCCGTCCATGACCCCATTCGACAAAGTGCCAGACTCCTTCCCACGCCAGCAGCCCCCGCGCGTCGATGCGGCCCAGCGCCTCTTCGACGCCCGCCGCGATTCGGTGAAAGAGCCTCTTCACAAAGGCGATGTCGCCGGTGGCCCACCAGTAGTCACGACACCACATGATCCAGTGCAGCGACCAGAGGGGGATGAAGTTGTCCCAGACGCTCGGATACTGGCTGCGCACCAGCCCGGTGAACTCCGGATCTTCCGCGAAGAGCTCGATGCTGTGCCGACTGACGGCCAGGTTGGCGCAGCTGAGCACCTCGCCCATGAAGGCAGTGCGATTGTCGAAGTTCCAGTTGACCTGCTCGAAGGTCGGGCAGTCGGTAAAGGTATCGTCGACGCTGGAAATGACCGACTGCACGGCGATCGCGTAGATCTCATTGAGCAGTGGATCGCTGCACTGCAGGTATCCCCGCGGTCGGCTGCCGCAGTTGGCGGTGAGTACACGCAGATTGCCCAGTCGAACGGGCGTGTTCCCGGTATGATGAATGGCGATGTAACGCACGCCGTAGGGGTGAAAGCTCTCGAAGCTTTGTGGACCTTCGCCCAGGCGGTACGTCAGCGCATTCTCACAGCCGTAGGCCCAGTGCAGTCGCAGGGGCGGTCCCGCATCGATCCCCTCGAAGAAGGAGAAGATGAGGCGGCTGCCGGCATTGCCATTGACGTCGAAGGCCAGCCAGCCATTGTGCACCATGCCCAGATCGACGATGAGACGCACGGCTTCGCCTTCGGGGGCCGAGGGAAGCTCCAGCGGCTCCGAGGCGGGAATGCACACCAGCAACGGTTCTTCGCCGATCACCTGCGCGCCGAGCACCAGATCCTGCGCGTTCGCCTCCAGCATCGTATGACAGGGATCCATCTCCGGCATCGAGGGGCGCAACGCCTCCCAATCGACCTCGCCGGGCACCTTCTGCTCCGTCAGCACCACCTGAAAGCTGCCTTCACCGAAGGGGTTGACGAAGCGCACGGGCGCCTCGCTGTAGCCGGCCAGATTGAACTCCGCGAAATGATCGTGCGAGTGTACGCCGATCAGACGATTGGCGCCCGCCTTCAGGTCAATGATACCAGGATTCGCGTCGCCCGGCGTCCAGGGCCCCCAACCTGAGCCGGCAGCGATCTGTAGCCCCTCATGGTGCCAGGTCACGCTGCCGCGGGTCGGCGTGAGATGGAGCCTTTGGTCGATCGGCGAGAGGATATCGGTGACAAACCATGCCGGCGTGGCATAGCAGTTCTGACGGGTAACCTCATGCGGCGTCACCAGGTACGGCTTGTGCCGAAAGCTGATGCTGAAGGTCGGAAATCGTACCCGATCCGCCTGCACCAGACGCTCGGGAACCAGAGGCTGGCGGCTGGCCGGAGGCACCCGCCGCGCATACAGCGCCAGCTTCCGCTCGACGATCTCCGCCGCCTGCCACGCCTCCGCTTCCACCGCGGCATCCACATCCTCCAGGCAGGGCAGCATCCAGCGGCGCACCGTATCCGAACGGCGAGCGGGATCGGGTCGCATCAGCGTCTCTCTGCCGCTGGTGGCCACCAGATGACCATCTACAACCACATCGAAGCACAGACCGGGTTCGCCCGGGCAGTAACACATGGTGCCCGTGCCGATGTTGAGCACCAGCGCTTCGAGCAGGTTGTTTCCGGGCGTCAGCAATCCAGAGATGTCGTACCGGTCGATGCCGCGACTCCCCTTCGCCGACTTCGCCGGCCCATGGCCGATCATCCGGCCGTTGAGCCACACCTGATAGAGCGCATCCGCCGTGATCGACAGCTCGCCCCGCGATGGACGCCCGGCTACCTCGAACGCGTGGCGCACCTGTCGCCAGTCATTATGCCCGTCCGCCCGGCCGCTCCAGATCCACTGCCCCTGCATGGCCGGCTTCATCGTGCCTTCCCTTCGCCAAAAAGCTCATCCAGCCAGCGCCAGGCGAGGCGATCGAACTCCGCCGACCAGTCGTGCGCATGCCCGGCAATGGCGACCATTTGCCGGTTCGGCGTCGTCAACCGGTTGTAAACCGCCCAGATGCTGAAGGGAGGCGAGACATAATCGGTGAGGCCCGCGTTCATCAGCACCGCGCCCTCAATATCCGGCGCGTAGTTCATGGGGTCGTAGTAGGCAAAGCAGCGACTGGAGACATCCTCGCTCACCTCGGGAGCGCCGCTCCTCGCCATGCCGTCATCCAGGGGAATGGTGGGATCCGGCTTTTTATCTCCGTACTCCGCATAGCCGTTGCAGCGGGAGACCCAGCGCAGGTGCGGCTGGTTCGGCGAATTGGCGATGCAGGATACCACCGCCCTGACCCGCGGATCCAGCCCCGCGACCACAATCCCGAGCCGCCCTCCCTGGCTGCCGCCCACCACCACCAGGCGCTCCGGATCCACGTCGGGACGCGACAGCAGGTACTCGATTGCCTGTAGGCAGCGCAGGTGAACGTTGTGGAAGTAATAGGCCGACGCAGGCTCATATTGCGGCTCGTCATAGTACCCCGGTAGCCTGGGATATTCCGCCAGATCCACCTCCTGCCCGTGTACCTGGATGTCCAGCGCAACGTAGCCGTGGCGTGCATGCTCCAGTGGTCGCGGCCGCGCCGCAAATCCGGCCCCCGGCAAGACCAGCATCGCCGGAAAGCGCCCCTCGCCCTCCGGCTTCGCCAGCCAGCCGTAGACCCGCCCACCATCCGGACCGGCAAAATCGACCTTGCCCGAAAGCACCCGCTCGACCTTGTGACCCTGTGGATCGTAGTCCGCCGGCAGGCAAGCCGACTTCAGGTTGTACTCGCCGATCTCTTCCGGCCCGAAGCTCTCCAGCTCTCCCTCCTTCGCATCGAGCGGAATCCGGGCCAGCTTCGCCCGCGCCTCCGCCCAGAAGTCGCTGAAGTCGGCGGGACGCGTATCGGCAATCGGCAACTGATCGGCTTTCCAGCCGAAGGTGCAGACCCCGGTTACCGGACGTTTGGCGAGACGGTCCCGCTCCGAGTTCACGATCCCGGTGTCGAGTTGCACGCGCAGATCGTAGAACCCGGGATGGAGGCCAGCGGTATCGAGACGGATGATGAAACGATTCCCGGGCAGCGCTTCGGCAACGCCTTCGCGGAAAGACTTGCGCAGCATGTTGCGGTGCAGTGTCCAGGTCAACGCCACCGATCGCAGGCCGGCCTGGCAGCGCACCTCGATGCTCTCGCCGTCAACGAAGAGGAGGTTATCGGACTGGGGACTGTGAAAGGCAAGATACGGGGTCTGTGGTGGCGAGCACCCATCGCCCCAGGGGGCCGCGAGATTGTGATTCATGGCAACTGACGGAAGCACCAGCAACAGGCTCACCGCAAGGGCGAATCCCGCATAATTGAGTCTGCTGTCCTTCATTCCGTCTCTTTCTCCGTTGGGGGGTTGATTCGATACGCCGAAAACGGCGTGGCATGTACACTCTCATTGGCGCAACTGACGGCGGTCTCCTCGCCGCCCTCCACGCGATAAACCCGGGAACCGGCAGGCACCGGGAAGTCGAACGGCTTGTAAGCGAAGAGCGCCTGTCCCCGCGGACTCTCCCAGCGCACGCCTTGGTCATCGGGCAGCAGGTAGCGCTTCTGCATCAGCGGCTGCAGCCGCGCGCAAGTGCGATCGAGCCCCTTGACGTACGGGTAATGCCTTTCATGATTCTCCTGCACCATGGTGAGCGAACGGTTCGCCGCATAGCGGAAGGAGATCTCCGGCAAGAGGGCCCGATCCCGACCGCGGTTGACCTTCGGGCCCAGGCACTGGTTGTACCCCATGTATTCATGGCCAAGCCACCAGCCGAAGTCGTTCTGTCCCATGACGCCGCCGGAGGTGTGCCGCTCATACTCCTGCATCGGATCCCAGAGGCCATATTGGTGGACGCCGAAGGGGCTGGTTCCCTCAAAGCTGAACCAGTTGTAACCGATCTCCTGCAATCGCGCCAGCAAGTCGCCCATCTCCCACTGCATCGGCTCCATGCGCCCGCCATAGTTGAGCGGGCTGCAGCCGAGGTTGGGCCAGGAGTCGAAGAAGAGCCACTCCAGCCCCCCTTCGTCATGCCAGCGCCGCATGTCATCCAGGAACCATTGCTTGGCGCCCGAACACCAGTTGATCGAGCAGATCGAGAGGTGGCTGTAGCCGCCGCTGTGGCCGAGGGTGTTGACGTGTTGCAGGATGTACTCGGGGTGATCGCGCAGGATCGGGGCACGCGGCGTCAGGTGCAGCCCGACCCAGTGGCCGAGCTTCAGGCCCAGCCGGCGTGCCGCATCCGCCAGGTAGTTCCAGCCACGCCAGCCGTCGTAGAACTCCGCCGGCACATAGCGCCGACTGCCGCAGATGCTGCAGACGGTCAGGTCGCCATGCCACCCGGTCTCCGCATGATGCGCAAAGGCATCCTCCGTGAAGTCGCTTTCATGGACCGGCTCGAACCATACCCGCTCGATGCCCCGCGCCGCCAACTCCGGGAGCTTGTGGTCCGCCAGCCAGTAGAGCTTGTCGCGGCTCGCTACCCATTCCCCATCCAGCTTGAAGTAGAAGGAGCCGTTGTCGACCTTCCAAAGCCAATCCTCCTGCCGCCCCTTCGCCAGCTCGTGGCGTGGCACGCTGTTCCGGCCAGCGTAAACCGGCCCACCACCCGGCGTCGGCAGACTGGGCTCGATGCCGAAGAAACCGCGGATCACGGCCGACGTATGGTCGCAGGCGCGGGTCCACATGTTGACGACCTCGTGCCTTGCCCGCCCGCCACGGCTGAAGAGCAGGTGCTTGGCGGGTATCTCCACCTCCTTGGACAGGGCGAAATTGTACTCGTCCAGCACGAAGATGACGGGTTCGCCGGCATTCGTCTGGACGAGGCTCTTCACCGAATGAGGCGTCGGCCAGTAGCCCAGCAGCACACCATCCTCCGAGGCGAGAAAATCGAAGGGCTGTATCGCCCCCCAGCGCGGCAGCATCTGGTAGGAATGACCCAGCCAGCTGTCCCACAGGTCCAGCCGCTTCAGGCATGTCGTCGAGAAATGGTTCGCCGTCGTCACCTCGAAGACGGGCGGACAGGTGTACGACTGGTGGTAGATGGTGTTGCCTTCCGCGCTGCCGCCGATCTCCCAGGTTGCCACCGTCGTGAAGCGATGGATCTCGTTCGCTTCGCTGTGAAAGCGGAAGCTAAGCGAAAGCCCCACATAGCGCTCCCCGTCCAAGGTCAGCTCCGCGGCCTTCAGGATCCAGTCGAGCCGGTCGCGCTGCTCCGTCCGCAAACGCGGCACGGCCAGATTGTAGCTGTATTCATCCATCATTTCGCCGTACACTTCCGGCCGCCCCAGCGCCACCGTGCGCAGGACGATCCCCGCCTCGGTCATCTCGGTTTCACGCAGCAGGAAATCCTGATAGTGAATCGCATCCGGGGTGGAGAAGTCGGGCCGCAGCGGCGCGGCGTTCGAGCGTATCGCCAACCCGCCCACCCAGACGCTTCCCAGCCCCAGCAAGCGCTCCCCATCGACAACCAGTTCCACGCTCACCTCGTCCGATACATCCAGTCGTCGCACCTGTGTCGCGTCGTTCATCGAAGGCTCCAGTACATGGTCATGTCGTGAAGGCTCTGCAGCGGCGTGCTGGTACGGCGAAGCCGCAGTGTGCAGGCAAGATCGCCTGCCAGCCAGCAGCGAAAGTTGGTGTTCCACACATTGTTGAACAGATGGCCATAGACGCTTCCCCCGCGCGGCGCGGCCGTGCGATTCCAGTCACAATAGCGCAAGTTTCCAAAATGCCAGAGGGATACCTCCGCCGAACTGACCGCAAGGCTGAAACCTGTCTCGCGATCGGTCATGACCCAACCCGCGATTGTGGGATGCGCATCGCGATTGGCGTCGGGCAGCTGATCATCGTCGACCCGCAGCAACGCGCCGCCCACGTCGGTGACATAGCTGGGGTGATCGACGGTGAAGGGCAACGCCAGCGCCAGCAGCTCCGCCTGCGCCGTCGCCTCTTTGCCGCTCACCTTCAGGTGAATCAGCAGATCCTCGCTCCCCGGATCGTTGACGATCTCGACCTCGACCGCCTCAATCGCACCAGCCGGTGAGGCCAGCTTGCCGCTGAAGGTGACCCCGTTGGCATTGCCGCGCACGCTCTCCAGCGACATCGGGTACTCGCCCGGAGCCGGAGCGGCCGGCGGATCATGATGAAACCATTCGTCCAACTCCGTCGGCAACAGCCGCTGCACCAGCGATCCGAAAGGCAGCGAATCCGGGGCCTTCGCCCGATCGTACCAGCAGGCGCCATCCGGATCCCGCAGGAGGCAAAGCCCGAGATTGTCCCACTGAATGCTCCAGTCGCGTCCCCCGTTGGCCGCACTCGCCGGCAGCGCATACGTCGTCCTGAGCGCGTCGACTGCCTGGCTGGCGCGCGTGGCGTAG
The DNA here is from genome assembly GCA_041690595.1 of Lentisphaeria bacterium. Classification (GTDB taxonomy): domain Bacteria; phylum Verrucomicrobiota; class Lentisphaeria; order JABSQK01; family JAWLHB01; genus JAWLHB01. The sequence goes on along the minus strand of JAWLHB010000055.1, from coordinate 30,306 downwards.
GACTCCTTGTCCTCCCAGGAGCCGGCATAATTCTCCAGTCCCCGCAACGCCCACTCCTGCTCCGCCGACTTCACCTTTACCAGTTGCGCATTCATGCCGAAGGTGTGCTCCGCGTGCAGGATGAGGTTCTCCTCGATGCTCGCCAGCATGGCGCGATCCGCCGCGGCATCCGGCGGCACCAGCCGCTCCAACTCGGGCAGGAGGATCATCGCCTTCCGATATGCCGCCATGGCGCGCGGCGTACTGGCCGGGCCGTCGATCCACCAGTCGCTGAGCTCGCGCTCGACAACCGGCAGCGCCGACCGGTCGATCTCCGCCTCGATATGGTCGAAGTAGTCTTTCGGCGAGCCGATCACGAGGCGCGGCCACGCATGGAGGCGATTCCAGGAGTCGATCGCCTCCAGCTCGCGCAGCGCCTCGTCCGGGCCGCAGTTTTCCCCATGCCCGATCCGGTGCAGACAGGCGCTCCCCGGCAGACTCCATGCCTCGGCATTGTTTGCCGACAAGCCCGCCAGATCCTCCGGTCGCTGGGGAATCCGCTGATCCGTTCCATAGTCGACGCAGGTGGAGGCAAGCGTCAGCACCTCATGCCCACCCGGACCACGCATGATAAAAAGAGGCGGCAACGCGCACCCGCGAACCATGTGGTTGTGCCCGATGACGGCGCGATGAATGCCCGCTTCGCCCAGAACATCCGGAAGAATCCAGCTGTGGCCCGGCACGTCGTTGTTCTGCGCGACGCTCAGATCCAGCTCGTCCTCCACCCCCATCTCCCGCCGCAGGGCGAAGCTGCGGGCGATAGCCCGGCCCAGCAGATCACGGCTCATCAACCCCGTATGGAAGCTGTACGGCAGCGCACAGGATTGAATCAACCCCCGCCGCACCATCTCGCGCAGGGATTCACGCTCCCCTGCGTCCGCCCCTTCCCAAGCCAGCCGCAGCGCATCACTGCACTCGCACGTCCAGACAAAGCGCCCCCCCTCCGGCCGATCCATGAACTGGCGGCACACGTCGATCGCCGTCTTGCGGGTCATCTCTCTCAGCGATGCCACCACCTTCTCGACCCGATCGGTCCATCCCAGGTCCAGGTGCGTCTGGAAGGCATAGTAAAAGGTCAGCCGCTTCTCCGGCTTGAGCAGAAAGGCCGCTTTCACCTTTCCCGCCTCCCCCCACTCCCGCAGCTCCATGCTCACCGTGAAGAGCGTCGCCGTTTCCCATGCGGGAAAGGGCAGCATCAGGACCTGGCGCTTCCCCGGCCTCACCACCAGATGCTCCTCCAGCAGCGTCTCACCGGCGGCAATGAAGAGACGAGCGAACTGCACGACGCGGCGCGTGGCCAGGCGCGGGATGTCGATCTCCAACCGCACAAAGGCGGCTTCCCCGACGGTACTGCGCACGAAAACTGGCGCCGAACCAAGCTCCAGCGTCGGGCGCGCGCCTGAAGGCAACCTGGTAGTGTCGATGACGACCGGCTTGCGGATGACCATGGGGAACTCATCCAGATACTTCAGGGCTTCGTCCAGCCTGGGGTGCCGGCGCAGTCGCAGCCCTTGCGGGCCACCAGCCCAGATCTCCAGATCCTTGGGGATATCGTTCTTGCGTGCCATCGTCGCTCCTTGAAAGGGATCTCGTCTCTACTCGGTCGCCTCGGTCCAGGTCACGATGCGGGACGTACCGGCAGGCAGCTGAAGGGACCGGTGAAGCTGAAGGCGATCGGCAATCGCGGCCGCCGTCCAGATCTCCGCGTTTACGCTCTCGCTGCTGGCATTGTTGACCTCAAAGACCAGGCGATCGGCCGTCCAGGAAAGGATGGCGAGGCGCAGATGAGGTACCGAGGCGAGCAACGTGTTGCCGGCGTAGAAGGCACCGGGGCGAGCGATGTCGAGCCGTGCCCATCCGTGATTCTCGAAAACCGAGATCTCCTCGAAGAGCCCTTCCGGACGCCACAGCGCCGCCGGCCAGTGGCTGTTGATGCCCGAGATCTTGAGCGGCAGGCGATACGTCCGCAGCGGCAGGTTGGGGCTGCCCTTTTCGTCGGAATGGCCCGCGATCAGCCCCTCGAGTGCCGAAGCGGGAAGCGCCTCTTCGACCGAACCGGCCAGCCCATGATCCACCGCCTTGCAGGTGGCCACCAGCCCCGACGAGAGCAACTCTCCCTGGCTGGCACTTAGGCGGTAGGGTGCCGCTCCCGCGTACCCCAGCAAGTGTCGCCACCTCTCCGCCTGCTCCGGTGGCACCGTCACCACGGAGGCGCGCCAACTGGCGCCCGCCGGCAACGTCGTGAAGGGGTCGGCTGGCGCCGGAAAGCCCACGCGGTTGTTCGCTCCCACCCGCAAGGTGCCCGAGACCACGATCACCCCCCCGATCCTGCCGCCAGCGGGAATATCGACAACGCCCTTGGTCAACTGGCCGGAGACGGCCTCGCCGCTTGCCGGATCCGTGTACGCATAGCTCATGTCCCCGCGCAGGCGGTGGTTCTTCATGTCCAGCGACGTGATCACTGGAAAGATCGCATCCTCCACCACGATCGGACGGCGCAACGACAGCTCGATCTCCTTGAGCATGGGCAACGCCGGCAGCTCGGGCTCGAAGAACTGGTGATAGCGGACGCGCGCCTGGTAGACGCGCCCCCGCGTGGTGGCGTGGGCCGGCTTGGCGTCGAAGACGATTTCCTGAGCAATTGCATGGTAATACCGCTGATCCATCAGAACGTCCTGGATGTACACCGCGGGCGAGGCGAAGACGAAGTCGAGCAGCGGCGCCAGGTTGTCGCCGCGCTGGGGGCCGTGATAGTTGGGGAAGCCCAGAGTGCCGCCGGAGCCTTCCGCGCTGCCCGGTACCGGAACCCGAATGTCGAACTCCGCAATGGTGGTGCCGGTGTAGATGTTGGGAAAGACCCACCAGTTCTGCCGATCACCGCAGCGCCACGTGTGGCCAACCTGCCGCCCGAAACGAACCCCAGGCGAAAGCAGCGTTCCACCTTCGGCATCGACCGCCGTCAGATAAGCCCAGTTGACATGCGACTCCGGTAATCGCACCCGCTCCACCGTGAACCGATTCTCTCCCCCGGGAAGCCAGCGGCGATACAGTTCGTAGTTCTGGTAAAGCCGTACCTCGCGAAGGGGGCGCTCGCTCTCCAGTTGCAGGAAAGGCTGATTCCCGAAAGCGCTCAACAGCGGTCCCGACGACACCTGCAGGTGAACGGGCGACTGCCAGAAGTGGGCCGTGCCATGCTGCCCCAGATACCAGAGCAGATCCTCCCGCGTGGGAGCCGCGGCGTAGAGCTGGTGACCGCTGCTCGCGGCTTCCGCCACCGCAGCGGGCGACGCTATCTCGTGGACGGTGAAAAGCATGGGGTTGGAGAAGCGGAACATCTCCCATTCCCAGGCAGGCAGGCTGTTGTCCACCAGCTCGTGCTCTCCATTGTAGGTGTAGACGGATATCCCCTGAAAATGCTTGATCAACTGGTGAGGAATGGGGCTGCTGGTGACCCGATGTGCCACCGTGATCGCCTTCGGAAAGCACAAGCAGAGGTAGTGCACCTGTTCAAGTGCCTTGCCATCGGCCGACAGCATGAAGGACTGCGGAAAGACGGGCGAGTTGAGCAGCAGGTAGCGCGCGCCATAGCTGTCCTCGATATCGAGCCCCGGCATCACGGTCAGCCGCTCGTCGCTCACCGCCTGGCAGGCCGCATGGTACTCCTGCCAGCGTGCCGGATCGAAGGAGGCGAAGCTCTCGGTCATCATCAGGATGTCGATGCCCGCTTCTCGGGCGGCCGCGGCATACGCCTCCAGGCTGCCCTCGCCGTCGCTGTAGCTGCTGCGCGCTCCCACCAGCAGGCGGAAGTTCCGCTGAGGCGGATCGCTCTTCCACTTGAAGGGCCACTCCGGAGCGACGATAGCTTCGGGCGCCTCGAGGGCGGCGAAGGTTGCCTGGGTGTAGCCGCCCATGCCGGCTGCCCGTGCGTCTTCGGCCAGCCAGCGGAACATACCCGCGAGCAGCTCGCGTCCCTGGCTGGATTGGACGCCGTCGCCCTTCTCCATGAAGATCCCGTCGATGTCGCCGGTCGTCCGTTCGCCGATCTGACCGCGCCCCCATTTGCTCTGGTACTTGTCATGATCCGCCGGCGTCCAGTAGGGATGCCAGAGCGTATAGTACGACATGATGGCGAGAAGGCCGATGCGGCCACCATCGAGTTGACGAACGGCGGCGATCGGAGGCGGCGTGGCATCGACCACCGACCAGTCCTCGTACAGAATGCAGCGGGAGGCAGTGCTGCTCTCCATGCCACGCACGAGCGTCGTCCACGCAGGATCCTCAAGCCGCATGGCGGCGGTGGAGTAGAAATCGTCCCAGCGGTGCTGCGGAGTCGGATAGAAGATGCGGGAGACACCGCGGGTGGCGGGATGCTCGGTGATCGCGGTCGTCCAGGCGTAACCGGCGTCACGCTTGGGCGGTGGTTGCGGAACGTAACGGTGAGCATCGTCCCGCACCTGCAGCGGAAGTACCGTCGCGCCATACGGTTTCAGCAGGCGCGACTGCGCCTCGGCACCGATCTGCCCGCCCAGGTCGGGGGTGAAGAGAAAGCCTCCACCGGCGCGAATGTAGCTGTCGATCAGCGCCAGATTGCGCTCCTGCGTACGGCTCTTCACCATGAAGTCAGGCAGGATGTAGGTGCTGTATCCCTCCGCGCCATCACCGATAAAGACCACGTGAAAGAGGCGCAGCATCTCCATGGTGAGCGGCTCCGCCAGATCGCGGCGCGTGAGATGAATATCCCCCGCCGCCAGCTCTTCCGCCAGCCGATCGTCGACCCGCAGCTTGTTGCTCAGGACCAGGACATCGACCCGCTCCGCGGCCGCCCCCAGGGTCCAGAGCCACGCCAGCGCCGCCATCGTCAGCCACCTTCGCTTCATGATCCCCCCTTGATCCTATCCCACCTGCCGTGACTGCCGCTCTCAGAACGGATAATAGGCATACCAGGAGCGCCCGTTCACGAACTTGTTGATGCCGCCGATTGTGCCCTGAAAGCTGCCGCGGTCGAGTATTGGACCCGGCGCACCAGCCACATGACCATCGGCGTAGGACAGGTTGACGCCTCCGCGGTGGACGTACCGTATGTTGCGCGGTCCCCTTCCGTAGTTGACCGGGATCGAGCCAGCCCCGTCGCCGAGGCCATTGAGCTGTCCGAACTCGGCCCGGTAGTAGACGCCGTCCCACATCGTCTGCAGTTCGCTCGGCCAGTTGAATCGCGACGTCTTTCGGCTGAGCGGCTGGTTGTCGATCAGGGGTGGCGTACTCTCGAAATGACCCTGGGTATACCAGCCGTTGGCTGTATAGCTGGTACTGTCTTCATCGGCCCCTCCGCCCACAACATAGCGTTGCTTGCCGTTCTCCGGGCAGTTGAAGAGGCCCGCTTTGCCGGCGCCGGCGAAAGCCCCGACCGGATAGCTCTCACCAGTATAGCTGGCAATCTTGTAGCCCCAGGTGATGCCCGCCTTGTCGTAGCAGAAGGGGAGGTTGGAATCGAACTCATCCGCATAGAGCTGAAATGCCAGCCCCAACTGCTTCAGGTTGTTCTGGCAGGAAGCCTGACGAGCCCGGCCTCGCGCGGCGCTCAGCGCCGGCAGCAGCATGCTGGCCAGAATGGCGATTATCGCCACCACCACCAGCAACTCGATCAAGGTGAAAGCTGACGGACGGCGGAATTGCGTTCTACGCACTTGCATGGGTGAGTCTCCTTCAACAGGATGTTGTTATAGCGTAACGTTATCAGTACCAGAGGGTGGGATAAACCGTGGGCGTGGCTTCATAGTTGGCAAATCCGCCGCTTCCATTGGGGCCGGACCAGTAGTAGTTCGCGTTCCAGCCCGTGCTGCCCCGAAAAACGTAGAAATCGCGAATCGGAAGCATCGTCCCTTCGCCCGAGAAACCGGACTGCGCCCAAGCGCGGAATGCCGCCCATTGGGCGCTGCCGTCGCCCACCAGCACGTTCCCCCCTTCCATCCGGTGATTGTTGCGGAGCACCCAGTTGCCCCAGGCGCCGCTGGTATTGCCGGTGTTGGCCATGGAATCACTCACCACCATCTTGGGGCCGTTGGGACCGTTCTCCCCCATCCGGTCAAGCCGCGGGAAGGCATACCTGTTGCGGTCGGTGACGGCACCAGAGGTCATCCCACCATACAGGGGCGTATAGAGCACCTGCGACTTCCAGTGGCTGGGATCCCACTCGGCCATCCGCGCGAGGCTGTTCGACGGGCAGACCAACGCGTCCGTCAGCGATCCGGTGCGCAGATCGTTGTCGCCGCTCGGTGTCGTCGCGATGCCGATGAACTCGTTGGCATAGGTCAGATAGCTCCGTTCCACTGGCTGATAGTGCGACAGGCGACTGGAGGAGTAGGGCGTGCGGGTTGTGCCGGGCATCCGGCTGTCATAGTCGCCGGCATACATCGCGAATGCCAGCCCCTGCTGCCGCAGATTGCTCATGCAGACCGTCCGCCTCCCCTTCTCCCGGGCGCGGGACAAGGCCGGCAGAAGCATGCTGGCCAGAACGCCGATTATCGCCACCACCACCAGAAGCTCGATCAACGTGAAGGTCGCCGTCGCATTGCGTTGCTGATTCATCTGTTGCACCTTCTTGTTCAGCCCACCTGTTCCGGCCGGGACAGGCTGACGGGCAGTTGTATGGGACGCACCTTCTTGCCATCGTATTGATGCTCGATCTGCTTGATCAGGCTGTCGACGACCAGGATGATGCTCGTATCCAGATAACTGACGGGAAAGGGGCAGAGCATCCCCACTTCCACATTGCGGTGCAGCACCAGCTTCAGCTCCTCCGGAACCGATACGCCCCGTTCGAGCAAGCCGACCACCACCCCTCGGGCCGCCACATCCGTGAACACCAGCAACCCTTCCGGGCGCACCGGCTCCTGCCAGAGCGCGGCGATGCTCTCGTAGCCGAAGCGCTCCGCCATGGCCTCGCTCACGTAGCCTTCCGGCGGCGGTGTCCGTATCCACTCCTCCCGCATCTCCAGCCCCAGCTCCGCCGCCGTGCGCTCCGCCTGGCTGCAGAGCTGTTCGTAATCGCCCTGCTCCCGCGGCTGCCCCTTGACGGCCCGCTTGGTCACCGAAATCAGGCCCACCGATCGGCAGCCCAGCGCTGCCAGCTCGCGTATCCCCGCCTCCGCCAGCTGCCCATGATCCTGCGTTACGCGGCTCGGTAGATCCGGTGTGCCGTTGAACGCTACCGGAATCGGCAGCTTGCGCAACCACGCATCGTGATACTTGTCCGTCGATGGGACGATGATCGCCTGCACCTGATTGGCCTCCGCCGCCGTCAGCAGGCTCTCCCACGGGCTCTCCTGCTCCTCCGGCGGACGCGGATCCACCCAGAAAGAGCACGCGATCCCCCGCTCCGCCAGCCGCTTGCGCAGCAGCGTCACCAGGGCGCTGATGTACGTGTCCATGCGGTCGATATCCCGATGCCCCGTCAGGTAAAGCCCCACCCGCGTCAGGCTTCGTTCGCGCTCACAGACGATGGTGCCCACCCGCGGCCGACGATAGAGCAGGCCTTCCTTCACCAGCGGCGCCAGCGCCGCCTGCACCGTCGCCATCGGCGCCTTCCATTCCTCCGCCAGCGCATGCGTCGGCGGCAGCTTCGTCCCCGCCGCCAACTCCCCGGAAAGCACCAGCTTCCGAACGTGCTCCGTGATCTGCCGGCGCTTGCTTACCGGTTCCAGCGGCGCAAAGTCTATTAGAGATTTCTTCATTCAAAAACCTCGCCATGTGAATAATTAGTATATTATAGCCCCCTGCCTGGCTCTGTCAATGAAAACGCCTCTGATAATTGGTTGCAAGATTGCCTGCCAGGAGTCATGGCACCGGGCGCTGAGCAGTGCCATGGTATGCGCCGATGACTACCCTTCACTTCATTCTCGCGATTCTCGCCATCCTGCTCACTCACTGGGTGGGAGCGATCGCGGTCTACGGCTCCACCCTCCTGGCCCTTCCCCTGCTGGTCTGGCTCGTCGATCTCGAGACCGCCCGCACCGTCCTCATTCTGGTCGGCTCCATCCAGGCCGTTCAGGTGCTCGCTTTCACCTGGCGCGACATCGACTGGCCACAGTTCGGGCGCATGGTGTTGTGGGCCGGATGCGGCTTGCCGATCGGCATGCTTGCCCTGCAGTGGCTGCCTGAAACTCCCCTGCTCTTCGCACTTGGCCTGGTACTCGTCGTCGCCGGAGTCAGCCGGCTCCTCCCGCGGCAGGACGGCCAGTTGCGCCGCTGCCCCCCGCTCCTGCTGCGGCTGCTCCTCTTTGTGGGTGGCATCATCCACGGGGCCTTCGCCGCCGGCGGCGCTACCGTCGTCGTCTATGCCCAGCAGGAACTTCCCGCCAAACCGGGCTTCCGCGCCACGCTCTCCCTCTTCTGGGTGGCCGTCAACAGCGTCCTGGTGGTCGAGATCGTCTTCGGCAAGGCCTGGCAGGAAGCCACCTTTCCCCTGTTGGCCGCCGCCATTCCCGTCGTCATCTTCGCCAGCTGGCACGCCAACCGGATCGCCGTGCGCATGGACCAGGCGCGCTTCGCCTCCCTCGTCAGCCTCCTCCTCATCCTCGCCGGCTTGGTCACCCTCATCCGCCTGATCCTCTGAGCGGCTCCCTGAAACTCCGCAAGGATTCCGATATTGCGATTGCACTCCCCACAAATCCTCCGTACATGTATCGGCGGAACACAAGTTGGTAAGCAACTCGCGTCGGAGGATAGCCGTGGACAGTAACACTTTCGGGTCGCGACGGATCTACTACAACAACTTCGCGGAGCACCTGCTCAACGCCTACAACCCGAACACCACCTATCCGGGGCTGCCGCATCAGTGGAGCGATGCACAATGGTGCGGCTGCATCGACATGATCGCCGGCTTCGGGTACAACGTCTTCGAGTTCTGGCTGGTGCCCCGCCTCTTCTGCCGCGAGGCGCTGGAGAGCGACTTTGGCCGGGAGTTCGCACGGCAGATGAGCGTCGTCTGCGACCATGCCCACAGCCGGGGGGTGAAGGTAGAGTTCATCTGCGGCCTCGCGACAGTCGGCGATCACTGGCACACCAACTGCCCGAACCTCCCCGCCGAATGGGAGGAGCTGCGCTACCTCTGGGATGGCTGGACGCGACGGCTCAGCGGCGTCGACATCGTCGGCATCTTCCCGGGCGATCCCGGCGCCTGCTCCCGTCATGGCTGCACCGCCGTCACCTACATCGACAAGTCGTGCGAGATCGCCGCGCTGATCAAGCGCAACCTGCCCCACGCCGAGGTCGAGCTTCACACATGGGGGCCCCCCATCTTCGGCTGGGGCAATATCGAGGGACCGCCGGATTGGCAGGGCGAATTCATCCAGGGTTGGCAGCATACCGCCTGGAACTTCAGCAAGCCCCGCGCCGACGAGGCCATGGCCCACCTCCTCAAGCGCTTGCCCGACTTCCCCCCGCAGACCTCGGTCGCCATCAACCTCGGTTTCAATTCCGACGGCAACCCCACTGGCGATCAGGATGCGCGGCCATGGGCCCGCGAGATTGCTCGCTCCCACCGCATCCTCACCTGGGATTTCAGCCTCACCGAGGGAGAGAACAACGTGGTGCCCCACTACCGCTTCGCCCGCCTCTTCGAGCAGCGCCGCCGCGAACGCGAAGCAGCGCCATACAGCGGCGGCATCTGCTACACGATGTCGCCCCTGCTCAACCAGCTCTCCCTCTTCGAGGCCGCGCAATCCTTCATCGATCCAGGCGGCGACCCAGACACCCTGGCCGGCGATTTCCATGAGCGACTCTATGGTGCCGAGGGACGGAAGATCGTGCCCTACCTGCCGCTCTTCGAGGTCGTGCGGGACTGGGGCAACTACCTGAAGATCGATCCGGCCGACCCGGCCTATCACCGCCGGATGGTCGAGCTGTGCGACCTGCTGCAAAACCTCAACCCCGTCGCGACACCCAGCCTCTGCCTGCATCCCTCGCCGGAAAGCCACCGGCGGGAGCTGCTCTTCTTCGCCCAACTCTTCGCCGATCTATCGGCCAGCACGCCGGATTTCGATGCGCTCGCGGAACGTTACTGGCAACGGGTCTACGGGATCTACGACCTGCTTGGGGAGCACGTGGATCCCCGCCCGCGTCATGCCGTGCGTGCCCTGATCAACGCCTTCCGCCCCACCACAAACGCGCCGGGCATGGTCCCCGGCAAATGGAGTTGAACCATGTTGAACGACTTCCTCAAACTCCTCGCGGGTGAGCGACCCGACGGCACGGTCTGGACGGCCGACCTCTCGTACTGGATCAACGGCCGCGAGCACGATGGAACCGCCGATCCTGCCTGGAATAGCGAAGAGGGCTTTCTCCAACTCCACCGCGAACTGGGGGTGATGCCCTATTACTACTACGCCAAGTTCGGGGCTGCCGAAGCGCTCTACGACAGCAGCGTCACCTTACGCCAGGAGAGCAACGGCGACCTCCTGCTCCGCATACTGGAGACGCCGATTGGCTCGCTGAGGGAGGAGACCGTCTTCCTGCCCGAAAGCTGCTGCCACGGCATTACCCGGCACATGGTGCAGACCGAAGCGGATCTGGACGTCATGCTCTACGCGCTGGAACATCGCCGCTTGGAACCTCGCAACCTGGACGACTATCCCGAACGTCTGAAGATGTGGGCCCGCCATGACGGGCTCCCCGGCCTGGGCTTGCCCCGGTCGCCCCTGCCTGCGCTCGCCTATGAGTGGGCGGGCTTGCAGTCGATGGTCATGCTGATGGTCGATTGCGAGGAAAAAGTCTGCCAGGCGCTCGCCATGATGGAGGAGCAGGAAGCCCCCATCCTTGAGGCCGTCTGCGAGTTGGCGCCCCCACTGGTACACTTTTGCGACAATCTCTCCAGCGATAACCTCACCAGTCTCTATGAGCCACACATGCGCCGGCGCCACGAGCACCGCCTGGAGCGCCTCCACGCAGCGGGTGTCAAGGTCGCCGTCCATCTCGATGGCGCCGTTCGCGGCCTCTTGCCGAAGCTGATCGCCGCCGGTTTTGATGCCATTGAAGCACTCACCCCCCGTCCCGCCGGGGACATGACCGTGGACGAAATGGCGGCCGTGGCGGGCGATTCGCCCGTCATTCTCTGGGGCGGCGTCCCCGGCGCCATGTTCGCCTCCCCTTACACATGGCCGGACATGAGCAGCCACATCGAGCACGTGCTGGACGTTTGGGGCCATCGCCCCTTCGTCCTCGGCGTCGCCGATCAGGTCCCCCCCGACGGCGATGCCACCTTCTGCCCTCAGATCCACGCCCTCACCCACTGACAATTCCCCGGCCCTTACCCTCGACAGCCTCGACAACCTGGGAGTCCCCATTACTGCACATAAGGCTGAATACCCGGAAACAGACTGGACAAGTAAGTGAGGGTCTGACTGATGTCCCACTCATTCTGATTGGCGATCACGGTCTCGCCCCGCACATTGGCGACGAGTGTGCCCTGCGTATAGAGACCGGTCGCGTCACCTTGCACCTGATGCTCCCAGAACTCGCCGGTCAGCGAAAGCGGCACCGTATCGGCGGAGACACCGCCGATGGCCAGTGTACGGCTGGCGCCGAACATCTGGTAGAAACGGAAGGTGCCGGTGGCGGTCGGGCTAACGACATCTCCGGTCGGCTCCTCGGACGCGTTGCCCAGGAACCGGTAAGTGGCGCTGCCCAACTGCAGGTTATACCAGAATTGATTATCGATGCGGAAAGGCTCGTGCTCATAGTAGAGCGTGCCGCCCTCGCGAAACACCTTCATGAAGATGGCCTCCTGGCTGAAGAAGTCGATGACCAAGTACCCGACACTTGCAGCGGTGGTTACGCTTCCGTTGCCTGCATTCAGGGCGCTGCGCGTGAGCAGATAAACCATGATCGGACCTTCCGATTGGCTCACGAAGATGGGTGGCTCGGCCACGACCTCGGCAACCGTTTCCACCGCGAATGGCGTCACACCGATCGCCTCGCTCAACTCGATTACCAGGTCGGTGAAGGACTGCAGGTTATTGTTGGACCTCTGGGACGCGGTCAGATTGATCCGGGCCTGCTGGGTGCCGGGCGAATAATAGCTGTCGGTTTCCGTGCTGCCGCCTGCTCGCAGGAGACCCGACAGATTGATGGGAATGCGCTCGTTGACGTCGCCGCCGAGCGGCAGTGGCGCGCCGTGGAATGGACCGTACATATGGCGATAGTTATACGTCCTGTTCGTACTCCCCACCACACTGCCGCCGTTGGTGAAGAACCAGTAGTCGCTGGTGCCTACCCTGGCGGTATACCAGCTGCCCAGATCTTCGTAGGTATGGAAGAGTTGATCCCCGTTGCTCCACTTCACGAAACGCGCCGCTTGGTGGTTGGTTAGATCGACCACCAGATAGCCGCTTCCGGTTAACGTACCGGCGCCCCCGCCATTGGCGGAGTAGAGCGTCTTGCGCGCAACCAGGTCGTAGACCACGTTGGCGGTCTGGTCGTCGCTCTGCACCGTCACCACGAAGGCCTGCGAATCAAGGTCATTGGCCGTTGCGGTGATCGTCACCTGCTGACTGCCATCATGCAACTCATCGTCGACAGCATCGATAGCGAAGGTGGCGCTGAGGACGTTGGTCGGGAGGGTTACGGCCGTCGGCACCGTGGCTTCGCTGGTGTCACTGCTGGACAAGGAGACCACCAGCTCCGTCATGAAGTTGCGGCTGATCGTGCCAGTGGCGGCATGGGTGCCTGCTCCTTCCGAGAAGGTGGTGGGCGTGACAGTGAGGCTGAAGGAGGGGGTGTCGTCATTTTCGACCGTATAGATGGAAGTGCCGCGGTCGATAGTGGCATTGGTCGGGTTGCTGAGATGAATGAAGAAGGTCTCATCCTCTTCCACCAGAGTATCGCCATACCAGGTGACGTTGATCTGCTGGTGTTGCGCCCCAACGGCGAAGGTGAGTGTCCCGGAGGCAGCGATGAAATCCTGACCCGCCGTGGCGGTGCCTCCCACGACCTCGTAGTCGACCGTGATAACCTCGATGCCGGCTTCGCTGAGCGTCACCCCGGCACCAAGCAGATTGGTGCCGCTGTCACCCTCTTCCAAACTTGCGTCCACGGAGAGGCTGATCAGTGGGACGTCGTCATCCAGGATGGTGACAATGCCGGTGGCGTCCGTGACGGTGGCGTTGGTGATCGCGGTGGCGATGACGCTGAAGGCGTGATTCCCCTCCTGCACCGAGTCGCCGATTATCCCGATAGTGACCGTGGCCTCGGTTTCGCCAACGTCGAAAGAGAGACTACCGCTGGCGGCCGTGTAGTCCTGCGCGGCCAACGCGGTTCCGTCAATGGTTGTGTAGTCGAAGGAGACGGTGCGGCTGCTGGGCGTGGAGAGGGTGAAGGTTACCTCCACGCTCTCTTCCGTCTCCGCTACCTCGACATCGGCCACCTCAAACTCAGCCGTATCGTCGTCGAGAATCGTTCCCGTGCCCGTGCCATCGAGAATCGTCGCATTGGTGGGAGAGGACAAGCTCACCTCAAAGCCCTCGTCCTCCTCGTCGAGTTGATCCCCCACAATGCCGACCGATATCGTCTTGCTGCTCTCGCCAGGGTAGAAGGTGAGCACGCCATCATCGCTCTGGTAATCGGTGCCGGCGCTGGCAGTCACGCTGAACGTGGTCCACTGGACGGTAACGGTGACGGTGACCGACGGGGAAAGCGTCACCGCGAATATGGTGTTGCTGACACCGGTGTCGCCTTCTGTCGGATTCGCATCGCCGATGCTGAGTTGCGGGTCGGTATCCTCCACGGTGATAGTAACGGTGGTGCTGGAGTCGGCCTGATCGTAGGGATCGGTGACGACGTAGCTGAACGAGTCGATACCGCTGAAGCCGGCGGTGGGCGTATAGGTGAAGGAGCCGTCGGCTGCCAGCACTGCGGTTCCGTGGGCGGGCTCCGCAGCAAGCGTCGTGACGGCGCTCAACGAATGCCCTTCCGCATCTGTATCGTTGCTCAGCACACCTGGAGCGGGCACGGTAAGGATGCCGTTGCGGATGACGCTGTAGGCATCGGCCGCGCCCTCAGGCGGATCGTTGGCAGGAGGCGCCGGCGCAAGGTCAAAGTCATGGATGTAAACATCGGTAATGTCGTTAACATCGCTCTCGATCATGGCGCTGAAGGCGGCAAAGAGCACGGTGCGCCCATTCTGCGAGGGATACGTTCGCACGTTGCTGCCCGGAAGGCTGCCGTCATTGGCGATGCTCACCAGGCGAAGCTCGTCACCCGTCAGGTCGTAAAGATAGACATCCGACAAGAAGTTGGTGTCGAAATCGACCAGACCATTCAGGGAAACGAACGTCACGTAGTCGCCATTATAAGAGAACGAAGCCTGCGACGGCGCCTCGTCCACTTCGCTGCCATCGGCCTTCTCATTCACCCGCACGAGACCACCCGTGCCGATATCGCGGACGTACAGATCGTACCCGCTGACCGTATCGCTGGCCATCACGTCGCGATCGTTGCTGCCAAAGAGGACTTGGGTTCCGTCCGCCGAAGCGTCCATCAGATCCGCGCTTGTCAGCGCAGAGTCATCGTGTCTTCTGCTGACAAGCGTAGTGGTCCCCGCGTCAACGTCCCGCATCCAGATACCCGGGCCGATGACCGCATCGCCGGCCTGGAAGACGACGACCGGGCCGCTGCCGAGATACGCATTCTGGATATGATTATTGGCCGCATTGCCATTGCCGTCCACCGTCACCAGCGTCGTGGTCTGATTGGTCCGATCGCGAAGGTACCACTGGGCAACGCTGTTGGTAGAGGTGGCGGTGAGGTTGCTGGCGGTGGAACGGAAAAGGACGTAGCGGCCATCCGCGCTCACTCGCGGACTGCTGGAGAAGCCGTCGCTGACCGCCCCCGCGGTCGATTGGCTGATCAACTCAACGGCGTCGGTGCCCAGATCTTTAAGGAAGACGCGAGAGAGGACGGAGCCAAAGGTGACGCCGGTCAGATTGGTAGCGTAGCTGGAGAAGACGACGCAGGATCCGTCGGCACTGATTCTCGGGCTCTCGGCGCTGTTGTTCGCGGGCGTGCCGTCGGCATCCACGCTCACCGGCACCACCTCGGGCGTGCTCGCGGCAATATCCACCATGTAGACGCCCCAGCCGGAGGTGGACGCCGGCGGAAAACTGGTGGATACCGACTGGAAGACAACCTTCGTCCCGTTCAGATCCCAGTGGGGGTCCGTCGAGGCATTATTTCCCTGCGTACCGTCGGCCATGATACTTACCAGCAGATTCTGGCCGGCGCCAACGATTATCCCAACGGTAGCCGCATTGGAATTTAGCTGCCCATCGAATGCGGTGTAGGTGAAGGTATCGGTGCCGCTGTAGTCGGTGTTGGGCGTGTAGGTGAAGGAGCCATCCGCATTGAGGGTGACGGAGCCATTGGCCGGTTGGGTGCCGATGACGGCGGTGAGCGCATCGTCATTGGCGTCGGTGTCGTTGGCAAGGACGCCGGGGGCAAGAACGGACAGGGCAGTATTGATGCCGGCCACATAGGCATCGTCCGCGGCCACGGGCGCTATCGTCGTCGCCGCGTCACCCCCGTCGATCCGCACCAGAAAGCGGTCGTCGCTACCCGTCGGCAGATAGCCCCCAAGAACGATCTTTCCATCGCTCTGGGCGATCACGTTGATGGCGGATTCGGGAGCAGCATCCGAAACATTGTGCGTAATGCTCCCGTTGACGCCGAACGTCGTGTCAACGGTGCCGTCCGGGTCGAAGCGCGCAAAGCCGAGCCGGTAGACAAGCTGGGTGTTGAACCCACTGATCCAGCCGCCCACCACGATGCGCCCATTCGGCTGGACGGCCACGCCGACCGATTGCATGGCCGGAAAGGAAACTCCAGGCAGTGTCGCGGTGAGATCGGCCACACCGTCGCCGCTGAAGCTGGTGTCCAGTACCCCATCCACGGTGAGGCGTCCCACCGAGTACTTCGCCGTGCCGTTTATCGCAAAAAGAATCTTGCCGTTATCGAGCACCACGTAGCCGCCGGGAAGGTCGGAGTTGACGTCGGTGCGCACGTAGGTGGTGCCCCCGGTGCCGAAGGTCGTGTCCAGCACGCCCTCCGCGCTGTACCGGCGGAAGAAGATCTCGGAGGGTTTGCCAAAGACCGCGGTGTCCACAGCCTCACCATAGACAATGAATTTGCCGCCACTCTGCGGGATCAGACCGGTCACTTTGTCCACACCTCCACTGCGGTCGAAGGTGACGACGCCGTCCGTGCCGAAAGACGTGTCCAGGGCACCAGTGGCTGTCAGGCGAACAATCGCCGCATCCGTATCCAGCGTAGCCTTCAGAAACCATCCCCCGACAAGGATCTTGCCATCATCCAGTTCCAGTGCCGCCGTCGCCACTTCACTGGCCGGGCTCGAGGTATAGTTGAAGATGACGCGGCCGTTGGTGCCGAAGCTGGTGTCCACGGTGCCGCTGCTGGTATACTTGACCAGCGCAGCGTCATTCAACTCGCTGAAAGAGCCCGTGTCGTAGTCGCTGCACACAAACCAGCCGCCATTGTCAAGGAGGGAGAACCCCCAGAAGCCGCCTGGCATGCCGCTGGCCGCACCGCTGGTGCCGAAGGTCGTGTCCACGCTCCCGTCCAAGTTGTAGCGCACAAATGTGTGAACCGACGTGCTGCCGTTGCCCGATCCGGTCATCAGCAACTTGCCCGACGCCAGCTGTGCGACCGCGCCTCCTGTCTCGATGCCGCCAAGGTTATTTATGACCACTCCGTCTCCATCAAAAGTGGCATCCAGATCGCCGGGAGCACCCATTGCACCTGCCACCCCCATCAACGCGACCGCGATCCGTATAATCCCTTTCCACCAACTCATATGCGTCATCCCTTTTTGCTATTAGCTTCTTTCCAAATTAAGTGCCATTATAAATTCAGATTGCGTGTTATGTCAAACAACTGTCGAAAAACTAACCTTATTATAGTTTTTCCCGCAGCGTACCCCTTGTCATCCGCCCACGCGCACTCTTACGCCTTGACTCTCGACAGGCCCGCCAAAGTGGGTGTCCACATCCGGCCGTTGTCCGAACATTCTTCTCCATAAGTCCAGACCGTCTCCTTTCGTGCCCTTGCCCCAACGCAGAGATTTTGGAGCTTTGGTTGACGAGGCCGCCGTTTCTACGGCTTGCGGGTGTGGGAAGAGTTCTCCGAACCGCGACTTGGCCATTGCCGCTTCCTTACGTGAGCTCAATGCCACTGGCTTCAGCCTCCATCCTGGTTTGGGTCCGCCCCGCCAAAGAGCCTTTCGCGAACTACTCGAAAGACATTCGTAAGGTGTCAGTATGCCGCTATAGTGACCAGCATACAGCAACATTGATAATCAGATATGGCGGAAGCATGAAACCTGCTACACTCTGTCCTTCTATTCTGACGATCCGTTTGCGCACCCTCCTTCTTGCGATGACCGCAGCTCTCTCCCTGGTATCGCTCGCGGCTGAACCCCAGGATGGGGGCTTGTTTTTTCAGTTGAGCTTGCCGATTGAGCGATGCCAGGTGCCAGTGGATATGTACCTCGAGGGCAAGGGCAGGCGCTTGAATGATCCTCAGGCGACTTCGGAATCCGCGAAAGCCGCTAAAGCAGCCTTCACCCAGATGAAGACCCTCATACGAGAGGGCAACAGTGCGGATGGCTCTGTCGATGTTGAGTCTGAGTACCTTGCCATGCTTCATAATGCATGGAGCCATCTCATTGACGATGCGATCCCCATCTGTGAGTTGGATACGGAGGGAAGCAAGCTGCTGTTCTTCCAGGTCGCGCACGACGGTGTTAAGAGGACGCCATCGATGAAGTACAGATATCGTGGACAAGTGCTGGTAATCCTGCCGCCGAGGCAAGATCCGGCCGCCTCCTTGATCTCTGTCAGTCTCGACCATGGGGATCCCAAGCCGGCGAACACGCTTGGGGAGGGCTATGCGGCATACCCGGTTGGAGATGGCGGCTTGGCGCTCAGATTCAAAGCAACCTCCGTGAATGTCGACCTGTCGGAAGTGGATGCCGCTGGACAAGACCCTGCTATGCTGTTCTTACACAAGATGTACGAAACCATGAAAGGCAAGCCAGCTGAGCGCATTGTCGATTATTACACAGAGGAGAGCGCCGACAAGTATCGCAAATGGCTTCAAGGCATGAGCCCGGATCGGCTTTTGTCCTACAGAAATACGTATCTGGATGGCCGACGACATCTTGAGTATGTCATTCATGCCAACCCCATATACCTATGTCGTTTCAAGCGAAGCCCCCTATCGTCGTCACTGCCAGAGTTCGTTTATCTGGTGAAAGACCAAGCAAACCATGACGCCCCGATTATCGCAACGAACTTCTATTCCTTCAGCTTTATCGATGACTTGATCGCCGACCTTGACGCCCAGTGGGTTCACGAGCACGCCACATCGATTCATGAGTAGGAAAGCTTGCGGGAATTGACGGCCCCAACTGCTGCGCCAGTCTCAGGAGGCTGTTGAGGTGATCGCGATCGCCCCAATCGAATTGAACGGTACCGGCGACAGGTAAGGCGACATGCGGGGTCACACCGACACTATCACTTTCAGCGCATTACATGGACCTTGTGAGAGCCACGCCCTCGCCAGCTCGTTCCCGATACCTCTGCGGGGAAGCGCCTTGGGTCATGGAGAAGCGACGAGAGAAGTAGGCGGGATCGTCGAAGCCCAACGTCCCGGCAATCTGTTTGATCGGCATCTGCGTGAGGGTGAGCAGGTTCCGGGCGCGCGCCATGCGCTCGCGTTCCAGGTAGGTCATCACGGAGCAGCCAGTTTGCCGCTTGAACAGCTCAGCGAGTCGGGAGCGGGAAAGGCAGGCTACGCGCATGGCCTCTTCCAGGGTCAGGGGGAGGTCGAGGTGGCGGGTCAGATGGGCGATTACGGCGTCAATACGCGGATCCCGCGCTTGCCGCTGTACGGCAACGGCGGATTGGCAGAGCAGGAGCGCCCCTTCGATGGCATTCATCACGAGGGCGGCGCGATTGGGATGGGGGGAGCGGGAATGACGATGGGCGCGGAGCAGCGCCGCCTTCACCTCGCGACTCAGCGGGGAGCCTGCCAGGCAAAAGGGCGTCGCCGTCCACGCGAGCAGGTCGCTCCAGTGCAAAGGGGGGCGGAAGACAAACCAGATGATGCGAGCTTCGTCGCAATCGTCGGGGACTCGCCACTGGCTGCGGCATCCGGGGCGCAGGAGGGTGAGCGTCTCCTCCTCCACCAGTCGGCAATCCGTCGGTTGCAGCCGCTCGATGCAGCCGTCGAGCACCAGCGAGAGTGACCAAGCGGCATGCACGCCGCTCGCCTGGAAGCCGGCTTTCACGCGCACCATGCCCACCTCTACGATTGGCTCATTCACCACAGGCTCCACGGGAAAGAAATCGGACGATTATCCACGGGGTTCGGACGGCTGTCCATGGTCGACAGTCGTGGACGGCGCTATACTGGTACAGCATCAACATCCTTGCGTACACCTTCAGCTTTGGACTTTCTCATGAGTACCCCGACCTTTTCCGTCAGCGGCGATCAGGAGTGCGTGGTTATCCATCACGGCAGGACAATCATCTCCCTTTCCAAAGCCACCGGATGCCTGCTGGAGATCACCGACGGCGCGACCGGCAAGGCGCTGTGTTCGGTGGTGGAGCGCCCACACCATGGCCGCCTCTTCCGGCTGGTCGCCATGCGGCGGCTGCAGCGGGGACGCGCCGGCGATGCCCACGCCCAGCGGGAGATCCAGTGGCGCTGCGAGACCGACGGCGTGACCATCACCTACCCCACCCTGGCTTTCGAAGGCGAAGCATCCGCCTGCTCGGCAACCGTTCGCATTGAACCCGGCGCGGACGACGAACTTTCCTTTTCCATGACCGTCGAGAACCTGTCCAGCGATCCCATTCACGAGATCCAGTTCCCCATGCTGCCGGGCTGGCAGCAACAGGATGATCACCCGCCAACCGAGCTGATCGCCGGGGCAAAATGGCAGTCAAAGGTAGGCAAACTGCCCAACTTCGGCTATCCTGCCTACTGCGAATGGTATCAGCAGGTGGTGGTCGACTATCCGGGCAGCGCCATGTACATGCCCTGGCTGGACATCGCCGGCCCCAATGGCTCGCTGGCCATGGTCAACTACATGGAGCGGCCTTACTGGGGCGGCATCGGCGGCAAGAATCTGGCCGGCCACGAAAAAGGCACATCCGAATGCTACTGGTGGCGCCATTACCCCTTGATCCGCAAAGGCGGAAGCTGGAGTTCGCCGCCGCTCGGCATTCGCGTTCATGACGGCGACTGGCATCTCACCGCCGATCGCTATTACGCCTGGTTCAAGCAGGCCGTGGGAGTCGAACTGCGGCAGCCGGAAGCCTTGCGCACCTCGATCGGCTTTCAGAACATCCTCCTGCGCAACTTCGACGGAACGCCCGAGAATCCACTGGACTCTCTGGCCGAACATGCCGCCGCGGGTATCCGTCACGGCGTCCGGGATCTGGTGGTGTGGGATTCCCTTTCGCTGGGCAACTACGCGATCTATGAGCCCGATGTCGACGCACTTACCTATCCGGCCGGGGAGCGCGAGCAGCTCATGCAGGCGATTCGGCAAGCCCAGGAAGCCGGGGCCACGGTCTCGGCCCTGATCAACTGCCGCCACATCAATGTCCAATCCAAGCTGTACGAGGAGTTCAAGTCGGAAGCGGTGCTTTGCCTGGATGGTTCGGAACGCCGTGAAAACTGGGGTGGCGGCACGCGAACCTCTGCCATCTTCACCCCACACTTGGGCATGAACTGCATCCTCCTCAGCCCACGCTCCCCCAAGGCCCGCCAACGGATCGACAGGCAGCTCGACAAGTACCTGGAGCTCGGCTATACCGCCTGCTTCTACGATCAGCCCTTCCTCTACTGCCCCGACTACAACCACATGGGCGATGAGGATCGACCCGACGATGCAGCCTGGGCCTGCTACACCACCATCGCCCAGATCCGCGCCCGCCTGCAAGCCAGGGATGCCGGAGCCTACATCATCGGCGAGCAGTTCGACATCTTCAGCGCCTCGCGCGCCATCGATCTGCACATGGAGTGGAACTTCACCAATACCGGCATCGATGCCCTCGCCCGCGTCCACTACGCCTCTCCCCACGCCCTGCTCAGCTATGTCATCGATTACCTCACGGCGGGCGAGAGCCACGCCAGCCATGCCTTTGCGGCCGGCCTCCTGCTCTGCATCACCATCGATGGTGGCGAGTCCAACCTTGACAAACGCCCTGCCCTGGCAGCCCACATCGCCAAACTTGCCGCCTTGCGTCAGCGCTGCGCCGATCGCATCGCCTTTGGCCGCTTCCGCCACACGGACGGGCTGAGCTGCGCCAACGCGCCTGGCGTCGTCGCCTATGCCTACGATTCCTCCCACGGCCCCGCGGTCGTCATCGCCGCCGGTGCGGCAGGTGGTCAGGCCGCGGTCACCCTCGATCCCAGCCGCTTTCAACCATCCAGTCAGCCAGCTGGCCAGCTCCATTTGCTCAACGGCAATACCCGCGAGCTCGGCAAATCCACCCGCCTCACCCACGATCTGGCCCCCAACGAGGTTGCCGTCTGGTATCTATGAGCTACGGCTCACCTCGGGGACGGAAGTGCGGAGCATGGTCAAAAGACAACCTCCGGATGAAGGAGGAGCGAGCATGCCCGCAGGACATACACCCCTCCAAGCACGAGCTGAAAGACGCAAACGTACACGCGTAGCAGGCGATCGGACAGCCGGTTCAGGATACGGGTTCCGATGACCCCTCCGATCAGCGCGGCACCAATCCCCAGCAGGCCCACCAGCAGGATGCGCCGGTCGAACATGCCCCAGCTCCCCAAAAAGCCGATGCGCACGATGCCTGCCATCAAGAAGACGAACTGCAGCGTCGCCACAAACTCGAACCGGGTCATGGAGCGGTTGCTCATATAGGCAACCGCTGGTGGACCGCCGGTGTTGAAGGCGCCGGCCAGACTGCCGGAGAGCAGCCCGCAGGGAACACCAAGCCAGAACGGATGCCAGTCTCGCCGGTTCTCCCGCGGCAGCAACGCGTAAGTCCCACTGACCAGCAGGATAATCCCGATTCCCAGGCTCACCCAGAGAGGCGACATCTTCGCCAGCAGCAGCACCCCCAATGGCACGCTCGTCAGGCTCGCCGTCAGAAAAGGGAGCACCGAGCGCACCTGTACATGGCGGTAGTAGCGCCAGACAATGGCTCCAGTCAGCACGGTGTTGGCAAACACCGGCACAATCGCGCCCGCCTTCGCGTCCGCCAGCGCAATGCCGACCAGGCCCACCGCCACAAGGCTGAAGCCAAAGCCACTGCTCGCCTGCACAATGCCCGCCAGCAGCAACGCCGCCAACGACAACAACAACTCCATCATCTTCGGCTATTCTTCAGTTTCGCTGGCATCCGAAAGGGTTCCACATCGAGGTTAATCGTTACGCATCCCAAAGCGATCCCAATGTAACAGATACGCAGGCCGATTCCACCACATCCTGCGGCGGTCACGCCGAAACTTACGCACGCTGGTCTCATCGATTACCCCACGGCGGGCAAGCCACCCCGGCGGGGTTCCGGCAGGGTCACTGTCACCGCCTGGCCCCCGACGGGGTTGCCGTCTGGTATCTCTGACCAAATTACGGCGGGGAGTTGCGCGATGGGCAGGGGGTTTGTATTGTGACAGGGCAACCCTTTTATCATCCCCGAGGTATCCGTCGTGAGCCACTTTCATCGTCCCCACCGCCTCCTCTTTTCCTTCTTTCTCTTCGCTGTTGGTCTCGCCTTTGCCGCGGAAATGCCCGAGTGGAAAAAGGCGTTGTCCCCGCCGGACGATGGCTGGAAGCAGACCAGGCAACATTTCTTCTTCAACAACGGCGCGGAGCCGGAGACGCTGGATCCCGCGATCGTCACCGGGGTCCCCGAGGCGCGCCTGGTGGAGGCACTCTTCGAAGGGCTGGTGAGCCCGGACCCGGTGACCCTCGAACCACGCCCCGCCGTCGCCGAACGCTGGGAGATCAGTGACGACCGCCTGGTCTACACCTTCTTCCTGCGGGAAACGGCTCGCTGGAGCGACGGCAAGCCGCTGACCGCCACGGACTTCCTGCTCTCCTGGGAACGGGCGCTGGCGCCCGCCACCGCCTCCTCCTATTCGTATCAGTTGTTCCCGATCCGCAATGCCCAGCCGTTCAATGAGGGAAAGATCGCCACCTTCAGCGAGGTGGGCATCGAGGTGCTGGATGCACGAACCCTGAAGGTGACTCTGGAAGCTCCGTGCCCCTACTTCCTGGATCTGGTGGGTTTTCACACCCTCTTTCCGGTGCCGATGGCAATAGTGAAGGAGCATGGTGACCGCTGGGTGCGGGCGGAGAACATCGTCTCCAACGGTCCCTTCAAGCTCGACCGCTGGGATCCGCGCCAGCAGGTGACCATGAGCCGGAATCCCCACTACTGGGATCGCGATTTCGTCAAGCTTGACATGGTGACCGCCTATCCGTACGATGATCTCGACACCGCTTACCGCCTCTTCCTGCAAGGTAAGATCCACTACATGGATGGTGTACCGGTCGGCAAGATCGAGGAAGTGCGGCGCCACCCCGACTATGTGGTCTCTCCCTATCTCGGCATCTACTTCTACCGCTTCAACACAACCAAGCCGCCCTTTGACGATGCGCGGGTGCGCCGGGCGCTGAGCATGGGCTTCGACCGCGGCATCATCACCGATCAGGTGCTGAAGGCGGGTCAGCAGCCGGCAGCCTACCTCTGCCCACCGGTCGCCGGTTATCAGCCGGTGGATGGTCTGCGGTACGATCGCGACGAGGCCCGCCGCCTGCTCAGGGAGGCCGGCTACGGCGAAGGCGGCAAGCCCTTCCCCACCATCGAGATCCTCTACAACACCCTCGAGGCCCATAAGAAGGTCGCGGAAGCGATCGCCCAGCAGTGGAAACGCAACCTCGATGTCGAAGTCAGTCTGCGCAATTCCGAGTGGAAGGTCTACCTCGCCGACCAGGAAAGCCTCAATTACCAGATCTGTCGCGCCTCATGGATTGGCGACTACCTCGACCCCAACACCTTCTTCGATCTCTTCGCCAAGGAGAGCGGCAACAATCGTACCGGCTGGTCCAACCCCCAGTATGATGCCTGGCTGCAGGCGACCCAAACCGAAAGCGACCACCAAAGCCGCATGCGGATTTTCCGCCAGATGGAGACGCTGCTGGTGGAGGAGGAGTGCCCGATCATGCCGATCTACCTGTACGTCTGTCAGTCGATGGTAAGTGAGCGGCTCTGTGGCTGGTATCCGAACATCCGCGACCGTCATCCGCTCCATTACGTGTGGCTGGAGGAGTAACCGCCGGTGAAGGATTATTTACTGCGCCGGCTGCTGCAGACCCCCATCGTGCTGCTGGTCCTCATCACCATTTCATTCTTCCTCATCCGCTTCGCGCCCGGCGGCCCCTTCTCTTTCGAGGGGCGGCTGGATCCACAGGTGCAGGCGGCGCTGGAGGCGAAGTATGGTCTGGACAAGCCGCTCTGGAAGCAGTACGCCCTCTATGTCGGCGGTCTGGCCAAGGGCGATCTGGGCCCCTCCATGAAGCACCCGGTCCACACCGTCAACGAGATCATCGGCCACACCTTGCCGACCAGTCTCTTCCTGGGGACGCTGGCGCTCCTCTTCGCCTTGGCGCTCGGCCTGGGAGCCGGCATTGTCTCCGCTCTGCATCATAACGAAGTGCTCGACTACGGCGGCATGGCCGCCACCGTGATCGGCATCAGCCTGCCCACCTTCGTCATCGGCCCAATCCTGCAATTGCTCTTCGCCATGTACTGGCAATGGCTGCCGGTGGCCGGCTACGCTGGGCTGGCCCGCCCCGAATACCTGGTGCTGCCCGCCCTGACCCTCTCGCTGCCCTTCGCCGCCCGCGTCGCCCGGCTGATGCGCGCCGGCATGCTCGACGTGCTCAACCAGGATTTCGTGCGCACGGCTCGCGCCAAAGGGCTTCGGGAAAGCACCGTCATCTTCCGGCACTCCTTACGCGGTGGCATCCTCCCCGTGGTGAGCTTCCTCGGGCCGGCGATCGCCACCATCATGACCGGCTCGCTGGTCGTCGAGCAGATCTTCCAGATTCCCGGCCTCGGCCGCGAGTTCATTGCCAGCGCCACCAATCGCGACTACACCCTGGTCCTCGGCACCGTCATCGTCTATGGTGTCCTGCTCATACTCTGCAATCTCGCCTCCGATCTCCTCTACGGCTGGCTGGACCCCCGCGTCTCCTACGGATGACGTGACAAGGGGCGACCGCCGTCTGCGGCGCATCGCCCCCATGACACCGCAACTGCTTACCGCTTGGCTACCGCGGCATCGACCAGCTGCTGGTTGGCCTCGGCGATCACCTGCTGGCAGAGTCTACGGTACTTTTCCGGATCCGCCTTGATCTCGAACTCGCGCGTCTGGTTGGTCCCCCCGCCCGTCACCGCGGAGAGAAGGTTGGTTGCCACCTGCACCGTCTTGTAGGCGCCGGAAGTCACGTCCACGACTTCACCGAACTCTTCGGTGGTGAAGCATGGCTGCCCCAGCGCGGCAGAACCGTTCTTCTTGCTGAAGGTTCCGCCATGGCCACCGGCGATGCCCAACTGGCTGCCCGTGCGAACCGACAGACCCTGACCGATCTTCACCCCGGAATAGGTTGACCAACGCCCCCCGCGCATCTCCGCGTTGGCAAAGTCAACCACATACGTCACGTACAGGACGCGAATCTCGCCGTTCTTCTCGGCAAACTCGCACGAAGCCATCAGCGGGTTGCTGAAGCCAAGTCCGCCCATGCCCAGATTGTCGCTCGGCATGATGTACATCCTGCCGCCAAAGGACGACGGCGTGAAGTAGGTCATCTCGTTGCCCGAACCAAACATCGAACTCTTCTTGCGGTATGGCGCCTCGTAATCCTTCACCTTTCTGAACGGCTCGCTCTCCACCAGCTCCTGCCGATCCACCACCTCATAGCCGCCGTTTCGCAGCTGCTGGACGAAGTCGTCGTACATCACATCCGTCACCTGCTGCCGCAATGCATCATCGATACCGAGCAGCTTCAGCCCAGCGGTGGACTTGCCGCCGAAGCCGGTTCCCGCCTTGGCAATGGCCTTCCCTTCCTCCATGAAGCCGATCTTGAACGACGCAATAGCCACCTTGCTGGTCCCGGTAAACGCGGCGGGTGTCACATAGTCGACCTTCGGTTTCTCCTTCCCCAGAAAACCGGTTTGTACCGCGGGCGCCGTGCCACCCTCCTTCTTCTGGACGGCTTGACAGGAACAAAGAATGCCGGCCACCATGATCAAACCAGTAACATGTAATGCTTTCACAGACGTTCTCCGAGGGTGATTGTAAGATACCTGTAGTGGCCGCCCGCATGCAGCTGACACCGCCGCTTGCCAGGATGCCCTTCGCATAGCGCCAATAACGTGGAGCAGGAGTGCCCACAGGCTCAATAGCACCTCCAATTATCACACCATACACTAACGTATCCGGCTCTCCGGGCACCGCCGTTCGCGGGCAAAAAAGAGGCCGGGTATCGCGGGAGGTGGAGGGATGCGATACCCGGCCATTATGGGATCTATGGATCGGCAATGGCCGAATCAGGTCTCTTCAGCGCCACGGGACATGACGATCTTGCCCGTCCGGACCAGCTCGGCGATGCCGTATTGGCCCAGCATGATGAGCAGCGCCTCGATCTTCTCCGAGGTACCGGTCACTTCCAGCATGAGCGTCGTATTCGAGATGTCCACGCTCTTACACTTGAAGTGTTCGGCAACCTGCAGGACTTCCGTGCGCACCTCGGCCGTGCAGCTCACCTTGATGAGAGCAAGCTCGCGCTCGACAACGACATCACCCGTGTGATCCGTCGCATGAATCACGTCGACCAGCTTGTTGAGCTGGTGCATGATCTGTTCGAGCGTCTTCGGATCTCCGGAAGCCGTAATCGTCATTCTGGCGAATCGGGTATCGGCTCCCGGTGAGACGACGAGGCTGTCGATGTTGTAGCCGCGCCGGGCAAAGACCAGAGCAATGCGGATCAGCACACCCGGCTTGTTATTCACCAGGAGACTGATGGTATGGGAAGGGGTCGGTAACGCCTTCATGACTAGGTGCTTCCCTTGGGTTTCTCAAGTTTGTGCTTCGGCCGTTCCAGGAGCATCTGCGAGTACGGCTGTCCGCTGGGAATCATCGGGAAGACGTTGTCTTCCTTCTCGACTACGGCATCAATGATGCACGGGCCATCGTTATAGGCAAAAGCCTTCGCGAGAACCTTGTCCACATCCGCCTTGCGCCTGACTCGGAAGCCTTTGCCACCGTACGCTTCGGCCAGCTTGACGAAGTCCGGGTTCCCTTCCAGATCGACACCCGAAAGGCGGTTGTCGAAGAAGAGATTCTGCCACTGGCGTACCATGCCCAGGTAGGCGTTGTTGATGATCAACACCTTGATCGGCAGCTTGTTGATGAAGGCGGTAGCCATTTCGCACGACGTCATCTGGAAGCCGCCGTCGCCGACAATCGTGATAACCAGCTTGTCCGGCTTCGCCAACTGGGCGCCAATGGCCGACGGCAAGCCGAAGCCCATGGTACCGGCACCGCCCGAGGAGATCCAGGTATTGGGCTCATGCGTCTTGAAGTACTGCGCCGCCCACATCTGGTGCTGTCCCACATCGGTCGTCACGATAGCATCGCCCTTGCACAACTCATAGGCGCGCTCGATGACGTATTCCGCCTTGAGGCCCCCACGCTTGGCGTACTTGAGCGGCGTCTTCTTCTTCCACTTCGCCACCTGCTCCAGCCACGCCTTCGTCTTGCCCGGGCGCACCAGCGTATTCAGCTCCTCCAGAACCGCCTTCGCATCGCCATGGATGAAGCAGTCGACCTTGATCATCTTGTTGCGTTCAGCCAAATCGATATCGACATGGATCTTCTTGGCACCGGTACAGAACTGCGCCGGATCGCCGATGATCCGGTCATCCCACCGCGACCCGATCGACATGATCAGATCGCAGTCATCGATCGCATAGTTGGCGTAAGGCGTGCCGTGCATGCCGAGCATGCCGAGGGAGAGCTCATGGTTCTCCGGAAAAGCCCCTTTGCCGAGCAGCGTCGTCGTGACCGGCACCTTGAGCTTATCCACAAACACCTTGAGCGCCCGCTCCGCGCCGGAGATCAGGACGCCATGGCCCACCAGGAGGATCGGCTTCTTCGCCTCATGCAGAAGCTCCGCCGCCTCGGCAAGCCGTTCACCGGCCCCTTTGGCCGGAATACGGTAACCGGGCAGGTCCATCTCGTCCTTGACATCGGCCGAGAGGATGGCGCTGGAGACATCCTTGGGAATATCCAGCAGCACCGGCCCGGGACGACCTGTCTCCGCCAGGTGGAAGGCCTCATTGACCATGCGAGGCAGGTCGTTCGGATTCTTCACCAGATAAGAATGCTTGACCACCGGGAACGAGATGCCGGAGACATCCGCTTCCTGGAAAGCGTCGAGGCCCAGGTTCGGGCTGATGGTCTGACCGCACAGGATGACCATCGGTACGGAATCCATGTGGGCAGTCATGATGCCGGTGATCGCGTTGGTAGCGCCGGGACCGGAGGTCACAAGGACGACGCCGGCTTTGCCGGTGGCACGCGCATAGCCATCGGCCATGTGCGTTGCGCCCTGTTCGTGACGTACCAGTATGAGCTTGATCGGCGAATCCAGGAGGGCGTCGAAAATCGGTATATTGGCACCGCCAGGATAACCGAATATATATTCCACGCCGTGTTTCTGGAGACCATCTATGACGGCCTGGGCTCCAGTTCTGCGTAAAGCAGCCATGTTGTCACCCTGTTAGGAAGCGATGAATCGAAGGTTGTGAGAAGCGATCCCGATTGCAGAACCCAGAAATCCCCTCTCAGAGTCAATAAGAGCTACATAATACGACTTTTCCTTCATAATGCAAGACGCGACAAAAACTATTTCTTGTTCAAATCGATACCAGACAAACAAATAGACTTTTTAAGGCCAATCCCCAGCCATCAACATAGGATCCATCAGTCAAAGTTGACAGCAAAACGAATTCCATATCTCGATAGACGCACCTTCACCTGAATTCCCAACATCTGGCGATGGCACCAAAACCTCCCTGATCGACAATCACGGGAAAAGCCTGCATTTTCCCATCCTGGAGAAAGGCGAATTGGGCGCTTGACCGGCGATATGTGCGGCAGTTAATTATCTCAGCCTGCCAGTTTGACCAGAACTGCGCAGCTTTAGCGCCATTTCTCCATCTTTCAAGGATAAGCACCCGCGTATGAAGAGCACAGTCAGTACCGAGTACCCTGGTAGCGCGTCACGTGGCATCATGATTGGCGAGATGGCCGAGCAGGACCGCCCTCGCGAGCGCCTGTGGCGTCTCGGCGCCGAATCCTTGAAGGACGAGGAGTTGTTGGCGATCATCATGCGGGTCGGACATGGCGGCACCTCCGTCCTGGAGCTTGCGCAGCGGCTGCTGCATCGGTATCAGAACAATCTGGGGATGTTGGCGGCCGCATCGCCGGCGGACTTGGCAAAGATCAAGGGCATCGGCAAGGCCAAGGCGGCGGAACTCAAAGCGACCTTCGCTCTGGCCACGCGCCTGGCCGAGAGCAGCCTGCCGGAACGCGCCCGCCTGGAGAATCCTCAGCGCGCGGCCGCCTACCTCCGCGAAATCATGCGCGACAAGAACCAGGAGGAGCTGCACGCCATCCTCCTCGACACCAAGAACCGCTTCATTCGCGATGAACTGATCACCAAGGGTCTGGTTGACCGTAGCCATTCACACGCGCGCGAGGTCTTTCGCGCCGCCATCCAGTACAATGCCGCCAAGATGCTGCTGGCCCACAACCATCCCAGCGGCGATCCCACCCCCTCAGCCGCCGATACCATGTGCACGAAGTCCCTCGTGGAAGCCGGTAAATTGATCGGCATCGAAGTCATCGACCACCTGATCATCGGCGCGAAGATGGATAATCAGGACCACGACTATTACAGCTTTCGCGAGCACGACCAGATCTAGCCCTCCCCAGCGGAAGCTTTTTCCGCCTACGGCAGTTCTGCGCCAATGTGTTGTCCCCGCATGATCCCTCAGCCCGGGGACAGGTACATTCCCTCAGCCCGGGGACAGGTACATTCCCTCAGCCCGGGGACAGGTACATTCCCTCAGCCCGGGGACAGGTACA
>JAWLHB010000054.1:0-53347 GCA_041690595.1 Lentisphaeria bacterium | reverse complement strand
TACCTTAATCCGACCTTCGCGCTTTGCAAACCCGTTTCCAAAACTTTTTTCGGAAGCTTGCTCGCATCGCTCTCGACGCGCCGTGTTAAGGAGCCGTTAAAGTAGCAGGCCTTTTGCGGTGTGCAAATGCCTTTTGCGAGTATTTTGGAGAAAATTTGAGACTGCCTCTCCTTGGCGTCAGAGTTCGTCGCTCATCAGGGAGCCAAGCTTGCGCTGGAGGACCTCGTAGGAGAAGCACCGGCTGGCCACATCATGGTTGTGATTGACCATCTCCAGCCTCAAATCGGTGTCGTCGAGCAAGGTCCTCGCCTGATCCAGCGCCTTCCGGGTGACGTAGCCATCCAGCTCGATAGTGCGGAATCCCTTGGGCCGGATATCCGTCAAGTAGACGGAGTAAACGTTGACGACGATCGGCTTTCGGTGGAAAACCGTCTCGAGAAAAGCATTGCCGAACCCTTCGAAATCCGACGGATAGGTGACCAGATCCGCCAGCGGATAGATGTCGTGAAGACCATAGATCTTATTGCCGTCGTCATCCGTAGAGCGGTTTTCGTCAATCATGTCGGATGCGAAGATTGTCTTCACCCCCAGAAGGTCGGAGTAGTCCCGGATGCGCTGGGCGTAGTCGCGACGTTCGTCGCCGGTATCATGGGAAATGACCAGAGTGGCGGGGCGGTCGAGCCGTTTGACGAATTCGACGGAATGCTCGATGCCTTTTCGAAGGACCGCGCGGGTCGGCTGGAGGACCAGGAGATCCTGATCGCTCAAGCCGGCACGCTCGCGAAAGTCGTTGGCATAGTGGTCGCGTTCGGCTGCTTCCTGGGAGAAGTCGAAAACATTGGGGATCACGACGGAGGAGATGCCATGGCGCAGGGTGAGTTGATGACGGGCGGAGCTGTTGATGCAGACATGGCTGATGCTGGGATGATTGGGCGGGAAGGCCTGATTGATGTAGTCCCAGACGCAGTTGACCAGGAAGCGCTGGCGCTCCCAGTAAAAGTCGTGGTGATGGGCGATGGTGTGGATGCCGGTTTCGGCGATGACTTCAGAGAGAGCCAGTCCGAGCGGCAGATTCATCGGTAGGCTGAGCGCATTCTCCGCGATCAGCATCTCCAGGTTGAAGCTTTCAATGTAGTCGTAGAGGGCGTCCTTGAGCTGTTCCTTCAGATCTTGGATTCGGCGGGTCAGGCCGCGACTGCGGGTGACTCCCGCGAAGCAGGTGCTGGTGATCTCGCGGATATCGGGGTGGCCGAAGTAGGCAATGTCCAGACACATGCTGCGTTCCTCGGGGGTATCGAGGAGGCCGGCGAAATAGTGGCAGAGATGGCCCTGTTCGGTAAGCACGGCGGCCCATTTGTCCGCCTCCAGCGAAACCCCGTCGGTACCCGCCAGGCGGGTGGAGACGAAGCCGACGTTGATGCCATTGTCCTTCTCGTCCTGAGATCTCTTTGGCTGAGGGGCTGATCGAGCCTTCTGATTCGACATGTTGTACTCCCAGGGGGCGGGCTGAGTGCTTCCAAATGATGATGTAGCAAGCTGGTTGCCAAGATGCCGCGCCAACATTGGCAATGACCATGCTGCACGGGGAAGTGCCATAGGTGACGCTCACCACCATGCATCGTCGCGGGCATAGCCCAGTGAATCCGAAAAAGCAGCTGTACAATCATGTCAAGTATCCTGACTATTACCGTGAATCCTGCCCTCGATGTCAATACCCGAATCGATCAGGTGGTTGTCGAACGAAAACTGCGGTGCGAAAAGCCGCTGAAGCAGCCCGGCGGCGGCGGGATCAATGTATCCCGTGCGCTACTCAACCTGAGAGGCGACTCGAAGGCACTCTGGTTTTGCGGCGGCCATACCGGAAGCCTGATGCATGACCTGCTGGACGACATTGGTATCGACCAGGAGGCAATCGACCTCCCCGGTGTAGAGACGCGGGAGAACTTCATCGTCTGGGAGAGCGGCTCCGGCCAGCAGTATCGTTTCGGAATGCCGGGGGCGGAACTGAACGAGTCGGCCATCTCGCGCTTGCTGGAGCGCGTCGAGCGAAGTGACGCGGCGTATGTGGTGGCCAGCGGGAGCCTGCCACCCGGGGCACCGATCGATCTGTATGCGCAGCTTGGTCGGGTCGTCCCGGAGGGGTGCCAGTATCTGGTGGATACCTCGGGAGAGGCACTGAAGCATTGCCTTGGCGGCAGAGTGACGTTGCTGAAGCCGAACGTACGCGAGTTGGGTGAACTGGCCGGAGAGGAGATCGGCAGCGATCGGCAGGTGCACGAGTGTTCGCGGCGGCTGATTGCCGATCATGGGCTGACGGCAGTGCTCACCTCCCTGGGCGCCGGTGGCGCGCTCCTGGTCACCGCGGACGAGAGTCTGCACGTCCGCAGCCCGACGGTGAAGATCAAGAGCAAGGTGGGGGCCGGTGACAGCATGGTGGCGGGACTGCTCCGCAAGCTGAGTGCCGGAGCGGATCTGACTACCGCTGCCCGTTACGCGGTGGCGGCGGGAGCGGCCGCGGTGATGACGCCGGCCACCGATCTCTGTCGGCTCGAGGATACCGACCGGCTTTTCGAGCGCATTCTCAACAATCAGGACAATGATGATTAAGCATGGAGGAGAAGATGACAACCACGACCTATATCCGCTGGTTTGACGATCTTGATTCGGACGACGTTCCGCGGGTGGGAGGCAAGAATGCCTCGCTGGGTGAGATGATCCGGGAGTTGAAGGAGCGGGAAATACGGGTGCCGGATGGCTTCGCGACAACGGCCGACGCCTACCGGCGCTTCCTTGAGCACAATGAGTTGGATGATCGTCTGCGCGAAGCGCTGGATAAGTTGGCCGATGATGGCGGCAACGTGGACGAGGTGGGGGAGACGATCCGCGAGCTGATCCTTGACGGTGACTTCCCCGAAGAGCTGGCGGAGGCGATCGATGGTGCTTACGAGGAATTGAGCAAGCGTTACAGTGAGAAGGAGGTGGACGTTGCGGTAAGGAGCAGCGCGACGGCAGAGGATCTGCCCGAGGCGAGTTTTGCCGGTCAGCAGGAGAGCTTCTTGAATATCAGGGGGAAAGACGAACTGCGGAAGGCCTGCCGGCAGTGCTATGCATCGTTATTTACCGACCGGGCGATCAGCTATCGCGAGGAGCAGGGGTTCGATCATCTGGATGTGGCACTTTCGGTGGGGGTGCAGAAGATGGTTCGTGCCGACAAGGCATCGGCAGGGGTGATGTTTACCTTGGATACGGAGTCGGGCTTTCCCGATGTGGTGGTGATCAACGGTGGCTGGGGGCTGGGCGAAACGGTGGTGGGCGGTACAATCACGCCGGATGAGTTCCGGGTCTTCAAACCGCTGCTCAAGGACGGCAAGCTGCCCATCATCGACAAGAAGGTGGGGGCGAAGCAAAAGCGCATCGTCGCTTCAAGCGGTGAAAAGGCGACCCGGGAAGAAGAAGTGCCGGCGGAGGAGCGACGTCAGTTCACCCTGAATGACGAGGAGATCCTGCAATTGGCACGGTGGGCCGTGGCGATCGAGGAGCACTACGGGAAGGCGATGGATATTGAATGGGCGAAGGATGGGGAGACGGACGAGCTTTTCATCGTGCAGGCGCGACCCGAGACGGTGCAGTCGCAAAAGGCGGCAGCCACCCTCAAGCACTACTCGCTCAAGGAAAAGGGGGAGGTCCTCGTGGAAGGCTTGGCGGTGGGGGATGCCATTGCCGCGGGACCAGTCTCTCTGCTGAAGTCACTGGACGATCAGGACAGGTTCGAGAAGGGAGCCATTCTGGTGACGGAGATGACTGATCCGGACTGGGTGCCGCTGATGCGTACGGCCGCCGCGATCGTCACCAACAAGGGGGGAAGAACCAGCCACGCCGCGATCGTCAGCCGCGAGCTTGGCGTACCGGCGATCATCGGCACGGAGAACGGGACGGAGATCCTGAGCCAGGGCCAGAGCGTCACCGTCTCCTGCGCGGAGGGGGAGACTGGTCGCGTGTACGACGGAGAACTGGATTACGAGGCGGAAGATATCGACTTGAGTGAGATCCCGGAGACAAAGACAAAGGTGATGATGAACCTGGCGAGTCCCGACGCCGCTTTCCGCTGGTGGAACCTGCCGGTGCAGGGCATCGGGCTCGCACGCATGGAGTTCATCATCAACAACACGATCAAGATCCATCCTCTGGCCCTGACCCGCTTTGATGAGCTGGACGACAAGGAGGCGCGCGAGCAGATCGAAAGGATGACCAGCGCGTACGAAGAGAAGACCAACTACTTCGTTGATTTTCTGGCCCGGGGCATCGCCAGGATTGCGGCATCGCAGTATCCGAAGCCGACGGTGCTGCGGTTGAGCGACTTCAAGACCAATGAGTACGCGCAGTTGATCGGCGGCAGCGCCTTCGAGCCGCAGGAGGAGAATCCCATGCTGGGCTTCCGTGGCGCTTCGCGTTACTACAGCGACGAGTATCGCGATGGCTTCAAGCTGGAGTGTCGCGCCATCAAGCTGGCACGTGAGGAGATCGGGCTGGACAACATCATCGTCATGGTTCCGTTCTGCCGCACACCCGAGGAGGCAGACAAGGTCCTCCAGGCGATGGAGGAGAATGGTTTGAAGCGTGGTGAGCATGGCTTTCAGGTGTACGTGATGGCGGAGATTCCCTCCAACATCATCCTGGCGGAGCAATTCGCGGATCGCTTCGACGGATTCAGCATCGGCACCAACGACCTGACGCAGCTGCTTCTGGGCGTGGATCGGGATTCCGATCGGCTGGCGGATCTCTTTGACGAGCGCCACCCGGCAGTCAAACAGGCGATCCGCCACCTCATCCAGAAAGCGCATGCGAAGGATACGCCGGTCGGCATCTGCGGACAGGCACCAAGTGATTATCCTGACTTTGCGGCCTTCCTGGTGGAGGCGGGAATCGACTCCATTTCCGTGAATCCAGACAGCGTTCTGGAGGTCTTGAAGGTCGTGGCCGAAGCCGAAGCCGAAGCCTAGCCGCGAGGTTCCCGATCATGGCAGCAAAAGAGAAGAAGGGGAGCAGGTCGCAAGGTCAGGCGTGGCATCGTCTGCCGGTGAATGAGATTCTGGAGTCGCTGGAGACGGTGCGTGAACAGGGGCTGGGTGAAGATGAAGCGGCATCCAGGCTGGAGCGGGATGGCCCGAACAGAATCCGTGAGCAGAAGAAGAGGAGCAACTGGAGTATTCTGCTGAACCAGTTCACCGATCCCTTGATCTATGTGCTGCTGGGGGCGCTGGTGGTGACCCTCGGCATCCGGGAATATGCCGACGCTCTGGTAATCGGGGCGGTGCTTCTGATCAATGCGACGATCGGCTTTCTGCAGGAGTCGAAGGCGGAGAGCGCGGTCCACTCGCTGATGGAGATGGTGAGCCCGAAGGCGCGGGTTCGGCGGGAGGGGAAGGAGCGGGAGATCGAGAGCGAAATGCTGGTGGTCGGCGATATCGTGCTGATCGAGCAGGGGCAGGTGGTGCCGGCGGATATCCGGCTGGTGAAGAATCAGTCATTCCAGGTGAATGAAGCGCCGCTGACGGGCGAGTCGGTGCCGGTGAGCAAAGGGGTGGAGGAACTGGCGGAGACCGATGAGAATCTGGCGCCGGCGGATCAGAAGAACATGGCGTTCATGGGGACGGCAGCCACAAGCGGGAGCTGCGAAGGGGTGATCGTGGCCACCGGTTCGCAGACCGAGATCGGGGAGATCGCGGAGCAGGTTGGAGCCGCGGAAAAAACCCAGACGCCTCTGCAGATGCGGATCAACCGGATGACGCATTGGATCACCTTCGGCATCATGGGTATCGCGCTGGTGGTGCTGGTGGTGGGCTGGTTGCAGGGGCAGGATCTGATGGAGATGCTGCTGCTGGCGGTGGCGCTGATGGTGGCGGCAATCCCGGAGGGGCTGCCCATCGTGGTGACTGTGGCGCTCGCAATCGGGGTGCGACGGATGGCGAAGCGGCACGCGGTGATACGCCATTTGCCGGCTGTCGATACACTAGGCAGCTGCAATGTCATCCTTTCCGACAAGACCGGAACGCTGACCCAGAACCGCATGAGCGTGCAACAGGTGGTGACGAGTGAAGGCAGCTTCTCCCTCACGGAGGAAGGAGGGCTTCAGGAGGAGGGGCGCGATGGCAATGTGGAGGGGAATGAAGCCCTCTTCCTGACCATGCTTACGGGGCTGCTCTGCAATGAGGCGAAGCTGCCGGCGACGGATGACGAGGAGAACGCAGGCGATCCGATGGAGGTGGCGCTGCTGGTGGCGGCACAGCGAGCGAAGTTGGATCTGGAGGAACTGAAGAAGAACTATCCGCGCCGGGACATCGTGCCCTTTCGTACCGAGCGTCGTTACATGGCGACGATTCACGAGTCGCGGGAAGAGGGTGAAGGGCCGCTGGTACTTGTCAAAGGCTCCCCCGAGCGCATCGCGGAGATGTGCGCGAGTCGACAGTTGAAAGACGGGATCGATGACAACTTCGACCCGAGCGCGGTGGAGAGGGCGAACGAGGAGCTGGCGGCGAATGGGCTTCGCGTTCTGGCGATGGCCATCGGACGGGGAGATGAGGCGGTGAAAGGTGTGAGGGAAGATTCAGCGGAGAAGCTGACCTTTGTCGGAATGCAGGGGCTCCTGGATCCGCCACGGGAGAGCGCGGTGAAGGCCGTGGATCGGTGCGCGGACGCAGGGATTCGCGTGATCATGGTGACCGGCGATCATGCGACGACCGCGGCGGCAATCAGCAAGAAGGTGCATATCGGGGGAAATGGAAAGACCGAGGACGAGGGGGAATTGCCGCCAGTCAAGACCGGAAAGGATCTGGACGACCTGAACGACGACGCGTTGAGGGAGACGCTGGCGGAGGTCTCGGTATTCGCGCGGGTGCAACCGTCGCAGAAGCTTCGATTGGTGAACAGTCTGAAGGACCAGGATGCCATCGTGGCGGTGACGGGCGATGGCGTGAACGATGCGCCCGCGCTGCAATCGGCCCATCTTGGCGCGGCAATGGGTAGCGGCACGGATGTGGCGAAAGAAGCAAGCGACATGGTGATCACTGATGACAATTTTGCCAGCGTGTATGCGGCGGTGGAGGAGGGTCGCACGGCATTTCGCAACATCCGCATGGCAACTTTCTTCCTCTTGAGCACGGCGGCTTCGCTGGTGCTCATCATCCTTGGCACGCTGGTGGCGGGATGGCCACTGCCGCTGTTGCCGGCGCAGATTCTCTGGTGCAATGTGGTGACGAACGGAATAGCCGATGTGGCTCTGGCTTTCGAACCGGGGGAGGAGGCGCTGTTTCGACGCAAGCCGCGGCCCAAGCATGAAGGGGTACTGAGTCGCCTGCTGCTCGAGCGGCTGATCATCATCGGGATCTGGCTGGCGGCGGGCACGGTGGCCGTGTTTTACTGGCAATGGGGCGGACGTGAGGAAAACCTGACCGTCGCCCGAACGGCGGCGCTGACGACGCTGGTCTTCTTCCAAGCGGTGCATGTCTTCAACTGCCGCAGCGAAGGAGTGTCGATATTCCGAATGAGCCTGCTCACCAACAGGATCTTGCTGTTGGGCGTGCTGATATCGATGGTGGTGCACGTGGGGGCGATCTATCTTCCCTGGACGCAGGGGTTGCTGCGGCTGGAGCCGTTGAGCTGGAAAGTCTGGCTGGTGTCGGCGGCCGTGGCGTTGACGGCGATTCCGGTCAACGAGCTTCACAAGCGGTGGCGCGGATAAGCGTCACGGCTGTCGAGCGGCTTCCCACGCCTGAATGGCACGCTTGCGGGTGAGCCCCCATCGATATCCGCCGAGCGCGCCATTCTGCTGAATGACGCGATGGCAGGGGATCACGAAGGCAATGGGATTGGCGCCGACTGCCATGCCGACCGCCCGAGCCGCTCCCGGTCGCCCCGCCGCGGCGGCTACCTGACCGTAGCTCGCGTAAGCGCCCGGCGGGATGCGCAGGAGCGCTTTCCACACGTTGATCTGGAAGTTGGTACCCGAGACGAGGAGGGAGAGGGGGCGATCGGCGGGGAAACCGCCGGCAAAGATCGCATCGATGAAGGGGCGTGTACGTTCCACATCTTCGCGAAGCTCGGCCTGGGGCCACTGCCGGCGCAGGACGGCCAGCTGGGCATCGCGCTCGCCAGTGTCGATGAAAGCCAGCCTGCAGATGCCCCGGGGAGTGACGGCGATGAAGGCATCGCCGAAAATGGAATCATGGACGGCATGCTCGATCGTCAAGCCGGCGCCACCTTGCTTGAACTCACCGGGGGAGATGGCTTCGAGGTGGATGAAATGGTCATAAAGGCGGGAGGCGCTGCTCAAGCCCACCGCGTCGGCAACGTGCAGCAGCGGCTGTGAGTCGGCGAGCAGCACCTTGGCGCGCTCGAGGGTGAGCACCTGAAGGAAGCGCTTGGGGGTGATGCCTGCCCAGCGGCTGAAAAGACGCTGAAAATGATAGGGGCTCAGATGGACATGCGCGGCGATCTCGTCGAGGGAAGGCTGGGCGGTCGCATTCTCGGCGATGAACTCGATCGCGCTGGCTATACGGGTGTAGTCGGACATGGGGCGGTTCCCGCGGAAAAGAGGGTGAAGACTACAGAAGTATAGAGCCAATGACGATCCGGCGCGACCCGAATC
Organism: Lentisphaeria bacterium; assembly: GCA_041690595.1. GTDB lineage: Bacteria > Verrucomicrobiota > Lentisphaeria > JABSQK01 > JAWLHB01 > JAWLHB01. Next base: position 44,703 of record JAWLHB010000054.1, on the reverse strand, counting down.
TTGCTGACTTCATGGCCTTAGCGGCGACTGACGCTTCAGTGAGCGTCGAAGAGGAGCGCGGCGGTGACGGCCGCGGTCCAGTGATAGTCGCTGATGGGACCGATGCCGGAGCCGGAGATGAGGCGCTGCTTGCGGTCGAGCCTGCCAGGAGCGGTATGGCCCAGCGAGTCGTAGTATTCCCAGATGCACCCGGTCTCTTCGTACCAGTGGCCAATCGTCTCGAGCATGCGGGCGCGCAGGCGCGCGGCTTGATCATGGTAGTTGTAGCGGCGCAGACCGAGGTAGATCAGGTAGTTCAGATTCATCCAGCTGGGGCCGCGCCACATGTCCTTGCTGTAGGTGCCGGAACGAAGCGACATGGTGGGCACGGGTACGGGGGCGCCGAAGGTGGCGGGATTCTCCAGGTGCCGCACCAGAGCGGCAGCCTGTTCAGCGGTGGCAACGCCCGCGAACAAGGGCATGAAACCGGAGATCGCTTCACTGTCGACGAAATTGCCATCGAAATCACGGTGAAAGAAAAGCTCACGCTCTGGCCACCAGAGGAGATCGCGCACCTTGTCGCCGATGCGGCCGGCCACCTCCTGAGCGCGGGCGGCGAGCCCCGGATCGCCGGTGCGCTCCGCGATGGTCGCAAGGCAGGCGTAATCATGGGCGAGGAAAGCACCGAAATCCGGCGCGTCGAGGAGGATGGCCCCATCGTAGACGGGCGAGTTGTCGAGCCCGGACTCGCCGCAACGGCAAAGAGGCTGCCCCTCGATGTACCACTCCGGAATACCATTGCCGTTGCGGTCGCGATTCAGGCGATCCCATTCGAGGTAGGTGTGCAGATAGGGGCGGCACTGCTCGGCCCACTGAAGGTCGGCTCCCCGCTCCAGAAGGCTGAGCGTTGCCCACGCCAGGAGGGGTGGCTGGGTGACGGCGGAGGCGGCGCCGCCCGGATGGGTCATGTGCGGCAGCTGCCCCGAATCGGCGACGCGTTCGAGCATCGCCAGGAGGATGTCCTGGGCAAGTGGCAGATTGTAATGGCTCATGCCGACTGCATGGAAGGCGGAATCCCATAGCCACATGTGACGGTGCGGCCACCGATCGGGGGTCGACCATCGCCGCGGGATGCAACCGGAAGGAGCTTCCACATTGACCTTCGCAACAGAGATAGCCTTGCGCAGCAGGCGACGCGCCGCGCCATCGAGCGCGGGCGGCAGGGGTAGATCACGAAGGTAAGCGAGGCGCGCCTTCACCACGTCCGCCACCGTCGCGGTCAGCACCAGCGGCTCGCCCGTGCGGCGCCGCGCGATGAACCAGCAGCCATCCTGACAACCGGCCATCAGGTAGTCGTCGTCATCGGACCAGATCGTGCAGCGCGGATCGATCTCCGTCTCCCCCACCCGCATGACGGCACCAGTCGGCAGCGTCCCGATCAGGGTGCGATGATCGGCGAAGGCAGCCCTGTACGTGTCGGCGACAATCGCATCGCCGGTCACGCAGGTGAAGTCAAGATTACCCAGACCGGTGAAGACGACTGGAAGGTCGACCGGAAGCTTGAGGCGGAGGTTTCCCGGTTCCGCGGCAGTGTGCAGGACAAAGGGTTCGAACCACGAGGTGCCGCCATCGACACCCGAGAAAGCGAGCAACTGCCCCTCGCCCCAGACATTGGGAAAGTCCTCAACGCGCATGTCCTGCCCCAGAAAGGAAGTGGATGAACTACGACCGCATCACCGCAGCAGAATAGGCCATCTCCCCCCCCAGATCAAGCCATTCACCCACTTTTCCCCGACCTCCATCCCCCCCAAGCAGCCCCACAACTATAAGGTTCGCGCGCGCGAAGCGAAGTCGACGCTATGAGCTCACCCAGGCGCAGCAGGTCAGTCTGACCCGTCCGCCCCGTCTGACCCCGTCCGACTTTCCGCGCAGCCCAGAACGGATACATGTGGGGAGTGCCCGGGCGGGCACTCCCCACACACGATTAGTCTTCCACGAAGTCGTAACCGTACGTTTCGAAGAGGAGATCTTCGAGGTAGGTGACGACCTCGGAGGGGCTCATCTCGCTGTTGTTGAACTGGCGGGTGAAGGCGAGATTCAGGGCTGCGCTGACGGCCATGGTGCCGGCTGCATGGCTGGCGGGATCACCATTCTCGATCTCGGCTACCAGGCCATCGCCGGCAAGCGTCATGGGGATATGCATGAGGATGTCATGCCCGAGATCGACTTCGCCGGGGCTGAAGGCGCCAAGCAGTTGCAGGCGAGCCTGCCAGGATCCAGAGAGGAAGTTGTAGCCCATGTGGCCATTTACAGCAAGGGCTTCCGCCGTCGGAGAGACATCGATGACGTCGATGGAACTCTCGTTGAGTTGAAGGAATTGCGGATCACCACTTTGGGACTCCAACATGTTGAAGGTCTGCTGAATCTTCTCCCCATCATCGACGCCAAAGAAGATGATGTGGAGATCGCTGCTCAAGAGCGGGAGGATGACGATGACACCGCGATTCATCGAATCGGAGCCGCCAAAGCCATGAAGAGCGCCGCTGGAGCTCCCGATATAGACGATGGTCTGTGCATGCAGGGCCGCGGTAACGGCGAGGAGAGCAAAAACGGAAAGGATCGTGCGTTTCATTGGAAAAATTCCTGAACTGTGGATTAAAAAGGGAAGGAAACCAAGGGAACAAGAATCAGTCAATCTCCGGCTGGAAACCGGCATCTTCCAGGATTTCCATGACCTCAAAGTAAGCACCTTCTATGTCACCCTCGATGAATTCAGAGCTGTTGAACTCGAGGGTGAGTGGGACATGAAGGCGGAAGGTGGCGCTGGCCTGCCCACGAAAAGTATTGTGCGAGGCGATCAACTCATACAGTTCGGAGTAGACCATGACTTTTCCGGCAAGCTGTGTGGAGACGACGAAGGTCTCCGAACCGAAGCCGATCTGGACCGGCGAAGGCAGCGCCGCGCCTTGCACAAGGAGGCGGTAATGGCGATCCTGGAGCGGGAGGTAGTCAGGGATATAGGCAACGCCCGACAAGGTATTGAGCTTCTGAGTGCCGGCCAACGTGCCGGGAACGTACATGGACTCGGAACTTCCCAGATTCATCAGGTTTGTGGAACCAAAGTTGAGCATGATCGCGTCGCGCTGAAACTTGCCGCCAGTGCGATTACCATAGACGAACAACGCCGAATGACCTTGAGCAGCGTCAATGACGAGGACGGCGGAGTCGTTGATCTGTTGTGACTGCTCCGCGCCATACTGATTGCCACGTATGGAGCCGGTGTAGACCAGCACTTGTGCCTGCAGGAAGGCAGTGAATGCCATGAAGGCAATGAATGACGAACACAACTGAAGGATTCTCATGTTTCAATCTCCCGAGATAGCCAGAGCCAACGCACCGGCAGTGATGTGATTTCCGCGCCTCAAAGTGCCGCTACGTTAATTCCAATTCTGGATCCATTACAAGCGTGGACCAGAAATAATTGAGCGGCGGAGAGCGCTGCCGGAAAAGCAACGGTCTCCGCCGCTTGGATTCAGCGTTGGGATGTCAAAGGTCGAGAGGAAAGAGTTCCTGGGCGATGGGGAAGGCGAGGGGCTTGGCAAGGCGGCCAGCTTCGAAAGCCGCCATGATGATCTCAAGGCCGCGGTAGGCTTCCACGGCGTCGATCCGGGTGGCGGCGCCGGTGGCGAGGGCGTGATGAATGTCAACCCAGGCGCGGTGGACGTAGAGGGTGCCGTCCTCGCTGTGGTGGAAATGCTCGTTGGTGGATGGACTGACGAGGCCACCGCCGGAGGTGAGCTTGCGGAAGACCGATCCTTCACCGTCAAGGGGTTCCATGCGCAGTTCGGCAAAACCGGAGGCGCCGTTGGCCCGGAGTACGGGGAGGCGGGAACAGACTTTCCGGCCGGCCTCGATGGTGAGGCGGATGCCATCGTTGAAGTGAACGCTGGCGAGCAGGTGCTTTTCGGTGGGCAATCCCTGGAAGCTTCCGGGCTCAGCCATGTCAAGGGCGGCAACCACGCGAAGGGGGTGGCGCCGCGGTCCGAGCGCAAAAAGGGCAGCATCGACGAGGTGGGGCCCGAAGCCCATGATGTTGTCGAAGGGCTGGGCGATGTCGATGCTTTCGAGGTCGCCGATCTCCCCGCCGGCGATGGCATCGCGCCACCACTCGAAGGGCTTGCCGTAACGGCGCTGATGATGAACAAAGAGGCGGCAGCCGGCTGCGTCGGCAGCGGCCATGATGCGGCGGGCAGCGCCGAGACTGGCCGCCATGGGTTTCTCGATGAGGATGGCTTGGGCGCCGTTCGCCAGGGCGGCACTGACCATGGCTTCGCGGTCGCGGGGATAGGCACAGATGGCGACGATCTGGGGCTCCTCGCGCTCGAGCATTTGGGTATAGTCCAGGTAGCCGGTGCATCCGGGGAACTCGGCGCGGAAGTCGTCGAGGTTCGCCGGTGTGCGACTGGCGGCCGCGACAAGCTGGAGCTCGGGTATGCGGCCAATGGCCCAGGCGTGGGCGTAGGAGATGGAATGGGCGCCCCCCTTGCCGGGGGTGGACGGGCCGCAGCCAATGATGGCGCAACGGATAGTCATGGGGAAGATCTCCAGTGGGTGGAAGGTCAGGCGCTGGCCCAGTCGAAGACCAGGGAGAAGTTGCTGTTCTTGTCGTCGCGCAGGGCGGCGTAGGCGGCGGGAGCTTCGCTGAAGGGGACGATCTTCTGGACGAAGTCGGCAGCGCGGAGGGTGCCGCGGCGGAATTCGTCGGCAGCTTTCTGGCGATCTTCGATACCGCGATCGCTGGGGGTGAGGATCGTGACCCCTTCGCCGGGAAAGAAGGAGAAGGGGTCGATCGTGACGGGCTCGATGTAGTTGGCCTGCATGACGAGGCGCGCCCAGTCGCGATGGTAGAAGGTGATGGGCTCGACCTTGTAGTCCTTGCTGTAGTTCTGGGGTTTGCGCCGGACGAGCTGGTACGCGAGCATCGCGCCTCTGGTGGAGCCGGAGCTTTCGACGACAATGTCGGCACCGCCATTGCAGAGGATGCGCAGACGGGCTTCGGCATCGGGATCGGCGGCGTTGACGGTAGCGGCGGCCCAGCGGCGGGCGCGCTCGAGACGGCCGGGCTCGAGGTCGGCGACGATGACGCGGCAGCCGCGTACAGAGAGCCAGGCAGCGGCAAAGGAGCCGATGAGCCCCTGCCCCAGAACGACGGCGGTTTCGCCGCGTGCCGGATCGGCGGCCTGAACGCCGCGCAGACTGATGGCGGAGATTTCGACGGCGACATAGTCGAGCAAATCGGCGTCGGGGGGGAGGAGGATGGGACGATCTTCGCCGTTGGTGATGTGAACCTGCAGGCTGGACTGGCCACCCCACTGCGACTTGAGACCAGGCAGCGCTTTGGGATTGCGGCAGGAGACGCGGTCGCCGACGCGGAACCCCTGAGCTTCCGGGCCGACTTCAATGACTTCGCCGACCGTGGAGTAGCCGGGGACCAGCGGATAGTTCTCCTTGGCGCCATAGTGTCCGGCCAGGACGCGCAGCTCGGTGCCGGAGGAGACCATGGAGTAGCGGACGCGGACGAGAATGTCGGTGGGGCCGACGGGGCCAAGCTCGGAGGTGCGGACGTCAATCTGGTTGACACCGGTGAAGGTGATGGCCTGGGTCGTGTGGTTCATGGGAGACTCCTGTGCGGATGATGGTGGTCAGTAGCGTGCAAATTCTTCGACGAGCTCGCCAACGAGGCGAACCAGGTCAAGGTCGCCATTCGGTGGTACCTGATCGGCGACACCGAACATGAAGGTGCCGCTCTCCTTGTGGCAGCGGATGATCTCCATGACCTGCCGCTCGATGTCGCGGGCAGTGAAAGGGGGCGCAAAGATGGCACCGGGAAGTCCGCCCAGCAGGAGGATGCGGTCGCCCGCCAGGGCGCGAAGCTCGGAGATGGGAACATCGCCGACCGGCTTGGGGACGACGGAATCCACACAGTCGACACCGACGGCGGCGAGCTTCTCCAGGGTGCCGCGGAGCGTACCGTCGTTGTGAATGAAGGTGCGGTGGCCCGCATCACGCAACCAGGACGTCCAGCGGCGCAGATGAGGGGCGATGAACGTGTCGAAGTAACTGCCCATGGTGGCGGCGGAGAGATTCTCGCAGATCATGACGTAGCTGGGCGGCCCCGCGGCGATCTGGTGGTAGATGTCGTCGTGGAAAGCCTGGATGGCGTCGAGGGTGAGCTGCATCTCCCGTGGCTGGTCGGCAATGAGAAAGGCGAGATCCATGACCCCTATCCAGTGCTTGTTCAGCTCGGAGATGGGGGTCGGCGGGGATCCATAGTGCGCCGGCCCGAAGCCGTGGTGGGCATAGGTGCGGTCGAGCTGAAGATAAACCTCGGGGCGCGGCACAAAGCGGCGATGCTCGTAGAGATAGCGGACGACGCGCAGGTCATCCAGATTCTTCACGGCATGCTCGGTATAGCCCCAGGAGTAGGAGGCGGGGGCGTAAACCTGCACTTCCTGGATACCCCCAACAGGGGTGTGCCAACGGTTGACAAGGGTGCCCTGCTGCTCGATGACCTCATGCCGTACGCCGTCACCTTCAACGGTATCACCGGCATGGCAGCCCGGGATGTATTCCCCGATGTTGAGGTCGTGGTGGAGTTGGTGGAGCCCGTCGGTTCCTTGCCAGCGGGGAGGCAGATCACCGATCTGGCGATGCGCCGAGTACCAGTAGGTCATATCCCCGAACCACGCCATGGCATCGGGACGCTCTCCACGAAAAACCGCTTCCATACGTTCGCGATGGGTCATGGCCAGTTCTCCCGAAGGTTGGCGCTGCACGGAAGCAGCGATACAGTTACATTTTTCCTTCCGCTGATTCTAAGGTACAATTACCTTTCCGTGTTGAACAGTGAACGAAAGCGGGTTTTCTTGATGCACAAATCAGAGGTTCCTCATGCCGCGCCAACCTGCGTCTTCGCGGTGGAGTTGCAGATGGTCGGCGGCCAGAGCTGCTTCCTCCATACCCACGCGTGTACGGAGATCATCTGGTACCGGGGCTGCACGGGGATTCTGCCGCAGGGTGACGAACGGCTCCCCTATGGAGACGGCGATGTGGCGGTCTACCAGCCGGGAATTCTCCACGGAGATGAATGCGCGGCGGGCGGCTCGCAGATCTGCATCGGCGTGAGCGGTGGCCGCACTGGCGAACTGCAGGCGGGACTCTGGCCGGCCGATGCGCCAACCCGCTCCGTGCTGACCCAGCTTCGGGAGCAGCTGGACCGCCACGACGAGTGGCGCCAGGAACGCCTGAACTGGCTGTGCGGATGGCTGGTTCTGGAGCTGCGCCGACAACTTGATCGACACCACGCGGAGGGGCCGCGACCGCCCTACCCTGTCGTCGCGGCGCGGCGGATCTTCGACACGCGCTTCGCCGAGCCGATCACCATCGGCGGCGTCGCGGCAGAACTCTCCATCAATCCGGATTACCTGCGCCAGCTCTTCGTGCAGTGGGTGGGGGAATCGCCGGTGAAATACCTGATCCGCAAACGCCTCGGCTGCGCCTGCGATCTGCTGCGCCTGAACCAGGAATCCAATCGGCAGATCGCCGCCCGCGTCGGTATCGACAACCCCTACTACTTCAGCCGCCTCTTCCGCCAACGCTTCAACATGACCCCCAGCCACTACCGCGCCCGCTACGCCAGCGAGTGAAGCCGGCAGGCGAGCATGGCCGGCGAGTGGCGTTCCCGGGAAAGCCGGCATCGTCTGTGCGACAGTGCTGACGGGGGCTTGCGTGGGGGGGGAGGTGGCGGTATAATGTGGACTGCCTTTCGGGTGGTTGGTGTTGGGAAATCATCGTTTATTTTCTTGTTGACAGAGGTGGAGTTATGTCGAAAGTGGCTGTCGCTGTGGTGGGTGCCTCGGGGTACATGGGGGAGGAACTGGTGCGCTTGCTGTTGACGCATCCTCATGCGGAGCTGACTTGCATCACCTCGCGCACGTATGCGGGACAGACAATCGGAGAAGTCTTCCCGCGGTATTACGAGGCGGGGTTGACCTTTACCGCGCCGGATGTGGAGGAGATCGCGAGTAAGGCGCAAGTGGCCTTCATGTCGCTGCCCCATGGCCTGGCCGCGGAGTATGCCGTGCCGCTGGCCGAGCGGGGCGTACGGGTCATCGACGTCAGCGCGGATTTTCGACTGGACAGCCCAGACGTGTACAAGAGCTACTATGGCGAGCATCCGGCGCCGGAATGGTTGCCAAAGGCGGTGTATGGCTTGGCCGAGCGGAACCGTGAGCAGATCCGGAGTGCGGCGCTGATCGCCTGTCCGGGTTGCTATCCGACGAGCATCCTGCTGCCCACGACGGTGATGCTGGAGAAGGGTCTGGCGCGGCCGGAGGGGATCATCATCAGCAGCATGAGCGGGGTATCGGGGGCAGGCCGCAAGGCCGAAGCGACCCTGCTCTTCGCGGAGTGCAACGAAAGCATGCGGCCGTACAAGGTCACGGGGCATCGGCATCTTTCGGAGATCGAGCAGGAACTGGCGAAGGCGGCGGGGCTGAAAGAGCTGCCGGTAAACTTCGTGCCGCACCTGGTGCCGGTGAACCGCGGCATTCATTCGACGATATTTCTGCAGGCGTCGCGGGATGACCTGAGTCCTCTGGAGGTGGAGAAGGCGCTGCGGGATGCGTACGGGAAGGAGCCGTTTGTGCGAGTACTGGCGCCGGGCGAGCTGGCGGACACCAAGCACGTGACCTTCACGAATCGCTGCGAGATCGGCTATGCAGTGGATACACGGACGAAACGGCTGATCCTGAGTTCGGCGATCGACAACCTGACGAAAGGTGGATCGGGACAGGCGGTGCAGTGCTTCAATATCGCGTGCGGCTTCGACGAGACCGCGGGTCTCATCTGAGGAACGGAGCGAACGCTCAATCAAGGGTAGCAGGTTATGGCGCTTCTGGAAGATGGAGATATCTGTTCACCGGCTGGTTTTTTGGCGGCCGGTGTAGTGGCAGGGCTCAAACGGAGTCGGAACGCGGATATGGCGCTGATCGTGAGTGAAGCCCCGGCGCAGTTCGCGGCGGCTTTCACATCGAATGCGTTTGCGGCGCCACCGGTGGAGTACTGTCGTGAGCTGGCGCAACGGGCAAAGAGCGTGCGGGCGATTATCGTGAACAGCGGCAATGCCAATGCCTGCACGGGGCGACAGGGAGCCACGGACGCATTGCGGATGGCGCAACAGGTGGCGGAGTCGCTGGAGATCAGCCAGGATGAGGTCTTTGTCTCGTCGACTGGCCGGATCGGGGTACCGATGCCCATGGACAAGGTGATGTCCGGGATCATGCTGGCGGCGCAGGCCTTGTCGCGGCAGGGAGGAAAGGATGCGGCGCGGGCGATCATGACGACGGATACGCGGATGAAGTGCTGCGCGGCGAGCATGGAGTTGGAGGGAAGCCGGGTGACGATCGGCGGCATGACCAAGGGCGCTGGAATGATCGCACCGAAGCTGCAGCCGGTGACGCATGCGACGATGCTGGCGTACCTGACGACGGATGCCGCGCTGGAGCCCGGGGTGCTGCAGGCCTGCCTCAACGAGTCACTGGACTACTCGTTCAACCGGATCAACATCGATGGCGACATGAGCACGAACGACACCTTCATCGCGCTGGCCAACGGGCAGTCGGGCACGACGCCGATCCGGGCGGGTACCTACGAGGCGGAGTGTTTCCAGAAGCTCTTCAACGAGGTGGCGAGCCACCTTGCGCGGGAGATGGTCATGGATGGCGAGGGGGTGACGCGCTTTGTCGAGGTGCATGTGAGCGGGGCCAAGAGCCGGGCGGAAGCACGGCTGTGCGCAGAGGCGATCTCCAACTCCCTCCTCTGCAAGACAGCCTGGTTCGGGGCGGACCCGAACTGGGGGCGAATCCTCTGCGCGGCGGGTTACAGCGGCGTGGAGATCAACCGGCAGCGGGTCTCCCTCGATTACGAAGGAGTACCCATCGTACGAGGCGGCATGGACGCGGGAACGCCGGAGGAACAGCAGACGGCGGCGATCAACCGGCGGCAGTTCCGGGTGGATCTCGACCTGGGCGTCAGCAACGGGGAGTTCACCATGTGGACGAACGACCTGACCTACGACTACGTGAAGATCAACGCGGACTACCACACATAGAGTCAGAGGCTGGCGAGGGCGAAGATCTCGGCGGGCGTGAGCGCGCGGCGGTAGACGGCGAGGCCGGCGAGCAGGCCGGTGAAGTAGTTGCCAATCTCACCGGAGCGGTCGACGGCGCCGACCGTGAAGTCGGAGCCGTGGGGACCGCCATCGTTCAGGCCGCCAGCCATGGAGTACGGATTGAGGCCGGGGCGCGCGTCGAGGGTGCCGTCGAGCCAGGCATAGCCGCAATGGCCATCGTAGCTCATGGCGACGACGGACCAGCCATCCCAGGGGACGACGGTGGCGCCGACCGGCCCATCCATGCAGTACTTGTAACCGGGAGTGGGCCCACCGACGTTGGAGAGGTGGCCGCAGATCTGGTCGGTTTGCCCCCACACGCCGATATTGAGAAAGAGACCATATTGGCGCCCGCGCCGGCTCTCGTTCCATTGGCCGGCGATGAACTCGCAGTGGGGAGAGGCGGTTCGGCGGCGCTTGATCCAGGCAATTACGGTGAGGTGTCCGTCGGGGCCATGAATGTCGAGCTTCGGGCAGTCGCGGCGGGGAATATTGAGCCACTGACCTTCGCGGAGGTCAAGGGCTGCGCCACCGAGGGGGCCAAGGTCCTCATGGACGACGTCGAGCAGGCCGGATTGCGAGCGGAGGGTGTAAGCTTCGCCGGCGGTAGCAGTGTAGTGGTCGGCAGAGCGCTTGAAGGTCCAGAAGGCGACGAGGCCGGGGATGTCGGCGGGCTGGAAGTCGATGATGAAGGGATTCGTGGTCACGGTGCGGCGGCTTCCTTCAGACGGCGTTGCCGGGTGAGTCGTGGTTGGTGGAGTCGCAGGCGAGGATTTGCCCGGCCGCTTCGAGGCGCTCGCGGAGGCTGGCGTAGGGTACGTCCTGGCAGCGGGAATCGGCGGCGATGGCGAGGTCGGCGGCGATCGCCGCGGATTGCGCGAGGATCATGAAGACGGGCTCCATGCGGATGGAGCCAAAGGCGATGTGAGAGGCGGAGACGCAGACGGGCACGAGGAGGTTGTCGCAGGCGTTGTCGCCGGGAACAATGGCCCGCCAGGAGATCGGGTACGGCTGGTCGAGCGGCCGCTGAATGTCCCCTTCGTTGATGACGGCGCCGTCGCGGAGGCAGCGCTGGCAGTTATGCGAGTCCATGCTGTAGGCGCCCATGCCGACGGGATCGTCGCAGCGGCGATGGCCGAGGCAATCGCGGTCGGTGACGACGTAGTCGGCGATCATACGCCTGGCTTCGCGGACATAGAGCTGGTGGGGCCAATGATCCGTGTCGACGAATTCGTCGCCTGCCAGCCCCCACTGGGCGTAACGGTGGCGGATGCGGTCGGGGACATCGGGGGAATTGGCCATGAACCAGTGGAGCCCCTGTTGGTAGCGCACGTGGTCCTGGAAGATGACTTCCCGAGCTTCGAAGGTACCGTCGGGCCAGCCGTAGTTGGCGCCGATGTAGTCAGTGGAGACCGCGCCATGGTTATTGGTGTCGGTCTTGTCCGGGGCGATGAGATCGAACTTGGTGAAGATGCTGTCCGCGGTGGTGGCGAGCCAGCGGGCGGCGAGGATGTACTCGTCGGCTCGGTAATCGCTGGGCCTGGGGAAGGAGACGATGCGGGTATAGTCGGAGGTCATGCACAAGCGAAAGTTGTAGGCCTGGATGCGATGGTCGCCGGAGCCGATGGGGGGTGGCGGCGCGTCGTTGATCCTGGGAAGCAGACCGCTATCCGGTCGGCCGGGGACACGGTAGGGATCGACAGGCTTGTCGAACTGGTGGGTGGGATTGATCTGCGCGCCATTGAAGGATTCGCCGTAGGTGGAGTTGTCTTCGCGACCGACGGCGTACGGGACATTGGCCCCGGCCATGAGGTCACCTTCGTAGGTGGCGTCGATGAAGACGCGGGCCTTGACGCGAAGGCCGCCCCGCAGGGTGATCTGGCCAATGCGGTCGCCGTCGAGATCGACCTGATCGAGGAAGGCGCTCCAGCGAATGGTGAGGCCGCTGTCGCGCAACCAGGCGAGAAGGAGTTTCTCGGCCACGTGAGGTTCGAAGCGCCATGACTCCTTCCATCCGTAGTGGGCGCCGAGATCGCGATAGAACTGGCGAGCGAGACCGCCGATGGCGAACTTGTTGCCGATGTCGGTGTTGCTCAGGCCGCCGGAGGTCATGCCGCCGATGTGCCGCCCCGGATGCAGGAGAAGCGTGCTTCGGCCGGCGCGGGCGGCGGTGACGGCGGCGACGACCCCGGCGGCGGTACCGCCATAGACACAGATGTCGACGCTGAGCAATTCCGTGGAGCTTTCGATCCAGCTCGGGTGAAAATAATGGAGATTATTGCCCATGGGAGTTCCTTTCGGCGTTGAAAAGGGGGAGGCGCTCAGCGGACATCGCCATCAAGGACGCGTTCATAGCAGTCGATGTACTGCGGGACGATCTGGTCCATGTGGAAAGTGCCGGCGGCCCGCTCGCGGCCATTCTGGCCAAGGCGGGCCTGCTCCTTATCGGAGGCAAAGACGCGGATGAGGCCCTCGGCCAGAGCCTGGTGATCGTCGGGTCCGGCCATGTAGCCGGTTTCGCCCTCGACAACGACTTCCGGGATGCCGTCGACATTGCTGGAGACGGTGGGCACCGCGCAGCTCATGGCTTCGAGGAGGACCATGCCGAACGACTCCCGGTAACTGGGCTGAAGGACGCAATCGGCCATGGGAAGGACGCTTTCGACATTGTCGACCGCGCCGAGGAAAATGACCTTCTCACAGATCTTCATGGAGCGGCAGAGGGCCTTGATGGTGCCGATCTCGGGTCCGTCACCGACGAGGGCGAGGCGCATTCCGGGAATCTGCTTCTGAGCGATATTGAAGGCTTCGATGACGCCGCGCGGGTTCTTGGGCTCGCGGAAGTTGCTGATGTGCATGACCACCTTCTCGTCGGGTGGCGCCAGGCCGCGGCGTGCGCCCTGGCGCGGCTGAAAGACGGCGGTATCGACGAAATTGTAGATGACCTCGATTTCCTTGCGGATGCCGATGAACTGCTTGGTGTAGTCGCGCTGGAAGTTGGAGACGGTGGTAACTTTGTCGCTCTGCTCGATGCCGTACTTGTTGATCGGGTAGAGAGGGCGATCCTGACCGACGATGGTGACGTCGGTGCCGTGAAGGGTGGTGACGATCTTGAAGTCGCGCCCGGTAATTTCGCGGGCCAGGTGAGCGCAGAGGGAATGGGGGATGGAATAGTGGGCGTGAACGATGTCGAGATCGAAGTCGTTGACCACCTCGATGATCTTGGCGGTAAGGGAGAAGGTATAGAGGGTCTGGTGAAAGAGGGGGTAGTTGATGGGATCGACAGCGTGGAACTGGATCCGGGCGTGATAGTCCTTGAGCTTGAAAGGGGAGGCGTAGGAGATGAAATGCACCTCGTGGCCATAGGAGGCGAGGCTGATGCCAAGCTGGGTGGCGACCAGTCCCGAGCCGCCGATGGATGGATAACAGACGATGCCAATACGCATGCACAGGGTCCCCGCTGAAGATGGAAAGAGGCAGTTCCACCTAATGTAGCGTAAGGACGGCGCGATTGCACCGCCCGACGATAAAGCGTCAGAGGCTGATCATCACTTTCCGGCTGCTTTCCGCGCTTTCGATGGCGCCAAATACCATGGCGAGACTCTTGATGTTGTCGGAGGCGATGGTCTGGGGGGTTGAGCCGCCGCGGATGCAGTCGATGAATTCGCGGATGAGGCCGGCATGACCGCGGAGGGCCTGGTCGTCGATGACCTCCACCTGCCGTGCTTCGTGCTCGGAGATGAAGCCTTCGCGCCTGGTGACGACCTCGGCCTTGAAGTCGTCGCCGCCGTTCCAGCGGACGGAGCCTTCGGTGCCGATGATGCGCCAGTCGCATTCCCAGGAGGTGTTCATGCCTTCGGCGCACCAGCTGCCGCGATAGGTGAAGACGAGGCCTTCGCTCATCTCGAAAATGGCGATGGCGCTGGCATGATGGTCGTACCATGAGCCGAAGGGGTTCCACTCGTGGCAATAGACACTTTGCGGATCGGCGGCGCTGATGTAGCGACCCTGGTCAAAGCTGTGGATGGCCATGTCGAGGAGCAGGACGTGCTTCATGCGGTCGCGGAAACCACCGAAATGGGCGCCGATGTAGAAGTCGGCGTTGACGGTGGTGATGGTACCGATGGCGCCGCTGTCGAGGAAGCGGCGCAGAGAGCGGATGCGCGGATCGTAGCGGCGATTCTGGATGACGGCGTAGAGCTTGCCGGCATCGGCGGCGGCCTGGACCATGGCTTTGGCATTGGCCATGGTGTCGGCCAGCGGCTTCTCGCCGAGCACGTGGCAACCGTGGCTGAGGGCGGTGAGCGTGACCTTGGCATGGACCTCGGGCAGGGTGCAGTCGAAGACGGCGTCGGGCTGGAGGCGGGCGAGCATCGCTCCAAGGTCAGTGCCGATCTCGGCATCGTGGAGGCCGAACTCTTCGGCGCGAGCGGTGGCAGCCTTCTTGTTGAGGTCGACCAGGCCGACGATCTGCATGTCGTTCATCTCAACCGCGGGGCGCAGCCAGGCGCCGCTGATTCCACCACAACCAACAAGGACAACGCGCACAGGGTTGCTCATCACGAACTCCTTCGGGTCAGCTTTATGATAAGATCGGCATGCTGGGGGAAATCGGCGCAGAGGCTGCGTCGGTCCGCCAGTTGGAAATCGGCAAAATCGAAGCCGGGTGCGACGGTGCAGCCGACAAGGGTGAAAGTATCGGGGTCGTCGACAGAGGCGGCGAACCATGTTCCGGCGGGGATCGTCTGCTGTGGCAGTTGGCCCAGATGTGGCTGGAGACCGAGGTGCAGGCGGCGCAACCGGCCATCGGGATCAAGGAGGTGCAGGGTAAGGGGCGAGCCATCATGAAAGTGCCATAACTCATCCGACTGGACACGGTGAAAGGCGGAGAAATGCCCGCTTATGAGGAGGAAGAAGATGGCGGTGCTGAGGTGGCGCGGCTGATTATAGCGCTCCGGAAGAGCATCGGGCGAGATGGACTCGGTGGCACGATAGCTCTCGCGGAAATAGCCGCCCTCCGGGTGGGGGATGAGCTCGAGATGGTGAATCCAGTCAGCGGCAGTCATACCTTCTCCTCGGGTCATTCTCAGGCTGCGGAAGGCAAACTATAGGCATGCGGGGCCAATAAGTCCACGCGCCGCCGCGAAATGCTTGAAAAAGTGGCGGAGGCGTGGCAGCGTACAAGCCAAACCTTCACCGAGATCCCTCCCATGGCCGATACACCGCAACAACCCGAGATCACCTATCCGACCCCCTGGCAGTACAAGCTGGTGGGACGTGAGCAGACGGCGCTGCGCACCGTGGTGGCGGAGGTCGTCGGCCAGCGTGCGTATGCGCTGGAGTTGTCCCACCGCAGCCGCAAGGGCAGCTATGTGAGCATGAACCTGGAACTGACGGTGGTGTCCGAGGCCGATCGACTGAGCTTGTACGCGAGCCTCGGTGCGTCGCCGCACGTGCTGTACGTTCTGTAGCCGCAACGGACAATACCCTGTCGCCGAGGTATGGTATTCGTGCGGTCGGAAGCAGGCCAACTCAGCCTCAAGACTTGAAAATCGGGGCAATTCGCTCATAGTAAGCAGCCGGTAATCAGCATAATTCCCTCAGCCAAAGCAAGGATTTACCCATGCCTTTCGACATCGACATGATCCGCGGCGTCTATGCCCGGATGAAGGACCGCCAGAACGCGGCACGCAAGCTCTATGGACGCCCCGTCACCCTCACGGAAAAGATCCTCGTCGCGCACCTGGCGGAGGAGCTGGAGACGGCGCCTGAACGGCTCAAGACGTATGCGTTTCTGAATCCGGATCGTGTCGCCATGCAGGACGCCACCGCGCAGATGGCGCTGCTGCAGTTCATGCAGGCCGGGCGCAAGACCGTGGCGGCTCCCAGCACCGTGCACTGTGATCACCTTATCCAGGCACGCAACGGGGCCGACGAAGACCTCGAGCGGGCGCTCGAGCAGAACAACGAAGTGTACGCCTTCCTCAAGAGCGTCTCGCGCAAATACGGGGTCGGCTTCTGGAAGCCTGGCAGCGGCATCATCCATCAGGTGGTGCTGGAGAACTATGCGTTCCCCGGGGGCATGATGATCGGCACGGACTCGCATACGCCCAACGCGGGCGGCCTGGGCATGATCGCCATCGGCGTCGGCGGTGCCGATGCGGTGGACGTCATGGCGGGGATGCCGTGGGAGCTCCGGTGGCCAGGGGTCATCGGCGTCAAGCTGACAGGCAAGCTGAATGGCTGGACATCGCCGAAGGATGTCATCCTCAAGTTGGCCGGTATCCTGACGGTCAAGGGGGGCACCGGCAAGATCGTGGAGTATTTCGGCGACGGCACCTCGTCCATCTCATGCACGGGCAAGGGAACGATCACCAACATGGGCGCGGAGATCGGCGCGACGACGAGTGTCTTTCCCTTCGATGAGCGCATGGCCGCCTATCTGGAGAGCACGGAACGGTCGGAAGTGGCCGAGCTGGCCCGCGCCAATGCGGAATGCCTGGCTGCCGACCCGGAAGTCGCCGCCAATCCAGAGCGTTATTACGATCAGGTGATCGAGATCAATCTCGACGAGCTGGAGCCGCACGTCGTCGGTCCTTTTACGCCGGACCTGGACCGGCCCCTCTCCGTCTTCAAGGCCGAGATCGAGAAGGAGGGTTATCCGGAAGACCTGAAAGTGGGCCTCATCGGCTCCTGCACCAATTCGAGCTACGAAGACATCAGCCGGGCGGCCAATGTCGCCAGGCAGGCAATCGACAAGGGGATCAAGGCCAAGAGCGAGTTCCTGATCACACCCGGGAGCGAGCAGGTTCGCGCGACCATTCAGCGCGACGGCCAGTTGACGACACTGGAAGCGATCGGTGGCCAGGTATTGGCCAATGCCTGCGGTCCCTGCATCGGCCAATGGGCTCGCCACGATATCGGCCCTAATGTCAAAAACTCGATCATCACCTCCTTCAATCGCAATTTCCGGGCGCGGAATGACGGGAATCCGGCGACACTGGCCTTTATCGGAAGCCCGGAGATCGTCACCGCGATGGTCATTGCCGGGCGCATCTCCTTCAACCCGATCACGGATACACTGGTCGCGGAAGATGGCAGCGTGGTGAAGCTGGATCCACCGACTGGCGATGAGCTGCCATCACGCGGCTGGGACAAGGGCGCCTCCGGCTATGAGCCCCCCGCGGAGATCGGCAATACCGTGCAGATCGAAGTCGCCGACGACAGCGATCGCCTGCAGTTGCTCAGCCCCTTCAGCGCTTGGGATGGCGGCGACATCGAGGATTTGCTCGTCCTGCTCAAGGCGGACGGCAAGTGCACGACCGATCACATCTCTCCCGCCGGCCCGTGGCTGCGCTTCCGTGGTCATCTGGACAACATCTCCGACAACATGTTCTGCGGCGCCAACAACTGCTTTGCCAAGGGGCCCGGCCGCGGCGTCAATGTGCTTACCGGCGAGGAAGAGCAGAAGCTTTGCGACATCGCGCGCGACTACAAGGCGAAGGGACACAACTGGATAGCGGTCGGCGACGAGAACTATGGCGAAGGGAGCAGTCGTGAGCATGCGGCCATGGAGCCGCGCCACCTCGGCTGTCGCGCCGTGCTGGTCCGTGGCTTCGCGCGAATCCACGAGACGAACCTGAAGAAGCAGGGAGTTCTGCCGCTGACCTTCGCGAATCCGGCCGATTACGACAAGATCCGTGCGGATGACCGCATCAGTATCCGCGGCCTGGCGGCGCTCGCCCCGGGCTCGAAGATCACCGTCGAGGTCACGCATGCCGACGGGAGCGTAGACAGATTTGCCGCCGAACACACCATGAGCGACGTGCAGATCGGGTGGTTCAAGGCAGGCAGCGCGCTCAATCTCATTCGCCAGCAACAGGGCAGTTGAGCCTCTCCTTGCTCACGGGCTTTCGGGAACAGATCGCGGATGCTGCATCTTCCGCGATCTGTTTACCGGCCCATGGAGTCCACTGCGTCACGCTTCCCCACGTGAGCTTAATTCCATGGTACTGATCAGGGAGATCCTCTCCGAGTCGTGCCGTCCGCTCAGAAGTAGTAGATGGCGCAGGCGACTTGGATGCCGGTACCGACGTTGATGATCAGGCCGATATCGCCGGCTTTCACCATGCCGCTCTCCTGCGCGTGCTTGACGGCAAAGGGCATGGACGAGGTGAAGAAGTCTTTGCCTTCCAGGGCAATATCCACCATCTTCTCCTTGGCTACCGACAGCTTACCGCCGAGCTTGGCGATGAAGTCGCTGGAGATCTGCGGCGGGAAGATCGCGGTGATCTGATGAAGCTCGAGCTTCTCCTTGGCCAGCACCTCACGGACGACCTGGGGGATGCAGTCGAGGTAGAGGCGCTCCAGGTCGGGATCCTTGAAGAAGCGAAGAAAGTTGATGCCATGATTCTGGCCGATGCTGGAGACAAATCGGTCGATGTACTGGGTGAAGTAGCGAAAGGCGAAGGCGCCGAAGCCGGTGGTGCCGTCGGCATCTTCCTCGAGAATGAGGGCGCTGCCGGTCTCTTTGAGATTGAGCACGCGGTCGGGATAGATGTCGGCGTTGTTTTCGATCTCGCTGGTGACAACCATGACATGGCGGTGCTTGCCGGCCTTGATCATGGTCAGGGCGCTGAAGCAGGCATCGAGGAAGCCGACGGCGCCATTGAAGATGTCAAACGCGAGGGTCTTGGCATCGGGCGGACCATCGGCCACATCGTTGAGGCGCAGCTTGCCGGCAATCAGGGCGGCAATGGCCGGCTCACAGATGAACTCGTTGCGATGAACGCCAGCGTTGAGCAGTAGGTCGATCTGACCGCGCTCGTGAGCGGAATTGGCGAAACAGGCTTCGCCGGCCAGGCGGGCCAGTTCGATGGAATCCCGGGGGCGGTCCGGCGCATCGGGCACGAGACCAATGCTCTCGATCCGGATGCGGGGGCCCTTGAGATGGTCGTTGGTTTTCGGCGGCACCGCCATCAGCTTTGGCGCGGCCTGCTTGTTGGCGACCATGGTGCGCAGGCGGTCGGGCAGGTTGTCGAAGGTGTAGGGAGCGGTGCCGATGGTGATGCCGGAAGCCTGAATGGCAAAGACGACACTCTCCTCCGAGCGAATGCGCTGGCGCAGGATGTTGTCCCAGATGGCGACAAAGTGACTGGTGGTGGAGGTGTTGCCCCGTTCGGCGAGGTTGTTGACCATGGTGGTGCGGTTGCACACTTCCTCGCGCAGCATCTGGTTGACCTGCCGGGCAAGCTCCGAGATAGCGGTGCGCGCCGTCTGATGCATGATCACATGACTGATGGACTGCTTGGGCCAACGCAGCTTCTTCAAGGTGCGCCCCAGATGCATCACGGATTCCTTGATCGCCACGGCGTGGATTTTGATCGACTCGGTGAACATGATGGCGCCGCCATGCTCATGCTCGGTCGGCCGGGCGATGCAGAACTCGCTGTAACGGCCAAGCGTGTACAGATCCAGATCGTGAAAGCCATGCTGGTCATCCGGAGATGGCTCCAGAACCACGGCCGCGCCGGAATCGCCGAGAGTCAGGCAGGCAACGCGGTCGTCCTCATTGTTCTCGATTTCCTGCTGCGCCGTGCGGGTCAGGTGGGTGATATACTCGCCGCTGACAACCAGGGCGTTGCGGGCCGCGCCAGCCTTGATGAAGCCGTCCGCCACCGTTACGCCGGTGAACATGCCCGCGCAGGCGTTGGAGATGTCAAAGCAGATGGCGTTGACCAGGCCAAAGTGATCGCGCAGCTTGGCGGAGGTGCTTGGTTCGAAGGAGAACTGAAAGTTGGGCCCATCATAACGGGAGATGTTACAGCAGATGAGCAGGTCGATGTCCCCCGGCTGATACTTCGAACGCTCCAGACAGGAGGCGATGGCTTTGCGAGCCAAGTCGATCGAGAATTCGTTATCACCCGCCATGCGGCGGAACTTGATCCCGGTCAACCGCTCAAGTGGATAGAGGACGGTATTGCGACATGCCCGCATGACATCGCGCGTCGGCACCACCTTGGGTGGCAGATACACTCCCAAGCTCTCAATAATCGTGTTGCGCTTCGGCGTCATCACACACACCAGACTTCGAGGGTACAAAATTGGTAATAGAGGCAAAGCTCTGCCCCCGCTTCAAAGGACACAGAGACAATGTGCCTGTTTCCATGCCGAATGCAAGTCTTGACGCTCAGGCTTGAGCCAACTCGTATCCGTTTCGGCGGCGGTTCATTCGGCGAGCCTGGCAATTATTTTCTCGGATTGGCGCAGGACCTCGCCCTGTTTCATCTGCTTGATGGTGCGCACGGCGGTATCGATGATCTCCCAGGCGTCGTAGCCCACCCCAATCGTGCCCATGGGGAGCAGCGTGGAATGTGGCAGATCGCAACGGGCCACCACCAGCATGTTTCTGCCTGGTTTGATACCCCGCTCCGCCATGGCGGCAAGGGCAGGCGCCACCATCCGGCTGTCAGCGATCACCAGGGCATCCGGCCGCCTCGCCTCCGGCAGTTCCAGCATGAGGTGCACCTGTGCCTCGACCCAATGGGGAGAGGATGGGGCCTGGCTTTGGATGGTCCATGGCTCACAGCGCAGGTCGCGCTCGGTCACCAACTCCATCAATTCCGGGCGATGCAGAGGAAAGCCATTGGGCAACAGCATGGCCACCTGCCGCAGCCCACGCCGCTTCACCTCGCCGAGCCCCAGCGTGATGAGCGAAGTTCCATCCAGCAGGACCGTGCCGATTCCCCGCCGCCAGCTGTGGAAGTCCACGCATGCGCAAGGGATATCCTCGTCTTTGAGGACGCCTTTATCCAGCAGCGCGGGACTCTGCCCGATCAGAATGATGCCAGCAAGGAGTTTGCCCTCCAGGGAAGCGGCCAACTGATCGAACGCCGGCCCAGCAGCCGTATCGTGCATGCCGCTGAGCACCTGCAGGTTGAAGGTTCGACAGTCACTGATCTGAAATGCTTGCTCAACAACACAGTCGCGGACCGTCTGCAGCAGGTCGTTGGGGGTGCTGCCACGCACGACCACGGCGTACTCGAAGAGATTCGGTGGATGCTTGGTGACAAAGGTGCCGCTGCGCCCGCTGGCCACGAGAAAGCCGTCGGTGAGCAGTTGGTTTATTGCCCGTTGTACAGTCACACTGCTGGCATTGAAGTACTCTTCCATCTGCACGCGCGTCGGCAGCTGATCACCCGGTGCAAGGCGCCCCGAGACAATCGCATCGCGAATACTCTCGAGTATACGGTGTTGCTTCGCCGGCAGGCGTTTGGGTGCCGGTCGCGTCTCTGTCACATTCGCTGAATCCATCACCAATACCCCATTTCACTTGTCATTGCAGTGTCACCACTATCCCCAATCAGCATTAGTATGCCCCTGAACCCCTGTCATACAAGCTATCTTTCTGCTTATGGCAACAAACGTAGGCGGTGAATACCCACTTCCAAACGATTTCCTAACGTTTTTTCACTGTTAAACAAGTAACAGCTCTCCGTCAGGGCTGAGGATGGGGCGTCATGACAATGCCGGCCTCTCGATCGAGCCGAAGGTGCAGGCGGCCCTCGCGGAATGCCGGATGGCTGACGATGAATGCCGCGAGCGTCTGGCTGAGATGGCGTTCGATGGCCCGTTGCAGGGGGCGTGCGCCAAGCTCCGGATCCGTGCCCGCACGGGCAAGAAAGGTGACGACCTCCTCATCCCAGGTCAGGCGAAGCTGACGGCGGGTCAGCCCTTCTCGCTCCGCGAGCGCCGCCAGTTCCAGTTGAGTGATCCGCACGATCTCTTCCTGGCCCAAAGGACGGAAATGAATGACCTCATCGATACGATTGACGAATTCGGGGCGAAAGAAGCGCATTAACTCCGCTTCACCCAGGGGGGCGGCAGCCTCGCCGAAGCCGGTGATGGCGCGATGTCTCGCCCCGAGATTGGAGGTCATGATGATGATGCATCCGCGGAACCAGGTGACTCGCCCCTGGCGGTCCGTCAGCCGCCCTTCATCCAGCACGTTGAGGAGGAGATCGAAGACTTCGGGGGAAGCCTTTTCGATTTCGTCGAGGAGAACGACATTGAAGGGTTGGCGCCGGAGTCGCTGGAGGAAGATGCTGGGCGTGCCATCGGGAGCCATGACCAGGCGATCGGCGGCATCGAGGCCGGAATACTCGCTCATGTCCAGCCTGACCATGCGATCCCGGTCGCTGCCATGCCCGAAGAGATAGTCCGCCAGCGTGCGTGCCAACTGCGTCTTACCGACGCCGGTGGGGCCAAGAAAGAGCAGGACGGCAATCGGTCGCTCCGGATCGTTGAGCGCCGCCTTGAAGATGGTGACCGCATTGGCCACGGCGTGGCACGCTTCGGGCTGACCGACGAGGCGCTGGGAAAGGGCCTCTTCGACCTCCGGGGCCCTCAGGGTCATCTCGTCGCGCAGCATCCAGTCGGGCAGCCCCGTCTCCCTGGCAAAGGCCTCGAAGATCATGCGCGCGGTCACCGTTGTCCGTCGCTGGCGGCGAATCTCTCGGGTCAGCCGCTGGTGAAAGGCAGTGACCCGCCCGGGAAAGGATTGGTAGGGCAGGAAGCGCCGGTGAAGGCGGTAGATCAGCTCGGCGGTCCCCCGCTCCCAGCGCAATCGCCACTGCTGCCGCGCCTGTTGGGCAAGACGCTCCAGGACCGCCATGGCCTGCGCGGAGGTGAACTCCGGTATCGACTGGATCTGGAACTGCTCGACGAAGCCGGGCATGAGGCGACGGCAGAGGTCGAGTTCGGCCGGTGTCGCTTCGGCCACCACGCGCAGCTCACCATACTGCATGAAGCTGCTCATGAAGGCGGCGACGCTGTCGGTGGCCTCCTCCCCCCCGAGTCGCACCACGTCAACCAGCCGTTCGAGGCACAAGACGCCGCCAAGGGAAGCCAACTCACGGACTGCCGCACCAAATCGCTCCTCCCACTGGCCGAGATACCGCATGCCCGCAATGATCCGCGGACCGCTGGTCAACCAGTAGCGCTGGATTGCGCCCTCTTCCTCGCCGCCGCGTTCCAGGCGCCTTGCGGCGTCGATCAGGAGAGAGGTCTTGCCGATGCCCGACGGGCCCAGAAGAATGAGGTTGGCCCTTTCGTGGCCGAGGCGCTGGACGAGCTCGGCGACCTCCGCGTCCCGTTCCCAGGCTCGGGAGAACTGCTGCCGCAGCCGATTGTCACCGAGCGGTTCGGCAATCGCGGAGAGCTGCCTGAGGGGAGGCTGCAGATCACGTCCTGTCGGCGGGCGCGCCTTGACCTGAAGGACAACCTCCTCCAGCCAGACCTGCCGAGGCGGCAGGTACTCCATCATGTCCCGCGGCGACTTGCCACGGAAGAGGTCCTGCACCTGGGTGCGCACCAGGTCGGGCAGTTCCGTATCGACATAGTAGCCGAAGCTTACGTCAAACATGGGCAGGTAACAGATCCGTGAGCCACCCGCCTCCTCGCCCGTGACCGCGCTGACCCGCAGATCCGTTGGGTTGGTGCTGGGATAGTAGCGATTGCCGGCTTCGTACTCGGTGCGAACCGGTACGACAACGTGGTGGAGGCGGCAGTGAGCCAGATCCGGGGGCGCTTCCCACGGCACTCGCTTGAAGGTATCCTGAAGCGCTTCCTTGATGAGGTTGAGAGCTTCGCGGCCGGAGGCGGCGCCGGCCCAGACGTCATAATAGGACTCGACGACGGCGGCCGTGAACCAGCCTGTGTGATCCTCCCAAAGCAGCACCGGGAATCGATATGCGGCCATCTTACTCGTCCTCCAGGGCTTCTTCATGCCAGGCGCGGGAGAAGGGAAGCGCCCCAGCCAGCAGAATCCGCATTTGCCATGGCACGGGGAACGCGTCGACGAAGAGGCCATGCCGCAGGTCGAAGGTCGCATCGATTTCGCTGTACAACCGAACTACCGCCGACTCCTCGACGCCATCGACGATTACCCGTACCGGGGCCAGCGACTCTCCTGCCCGCCGAAAGACGTGAAGGCCGCCTTCCCGCCGCGCCAGTTCCGCAACCTCCGGCCCCCGTATGGTCAGACGGAGCTGCCCCTCTTCTTCCTGGAGGCTGACCTGGGCGCCAAACTGCTCCGCAAAGGTTTCGCGATAGAGGTTGCCGAGCCGGCCGGCGATGGTCATGAACTGAGGGTCGATCGGCCGCAGCACCATCTCCGTGAGATGTCCTCCCGCGACATCCCCTTCGGCCAGGAGCCCGAGATAAGCATGGTCGATCAGGAGCAGGAGCAGGGGCGGCGTCGGTTGGGCAGGGTCACCGCCGATGCCGCTCTCGTTCAGGCGACTTCGCCAAGCGTCGATCGACAACCACTCACCCAGCGTCTCCGACCATTGCCTGGTCTGGTAGACCGTCTGCGCGGGGGCTCGTACGGGAGCAGCGCTCAGTTCCCTCAGGCGCGACAGACGATAACGCATCTGCTGCAGAAGGTCACGTCCCAGGAAGTAGCGATACTCCACGCTGGCGAGGTCGGCGTCGCTCACCGCTCCCTCCGGTTCCCACGACCGCAAATCCTCTTCGAGGAGGTCAAGGGTCTCCACCAGGCGCTGTTCGGTCTCCTCCATCGGCATGATGTCCGCGGCGGCCACGGCCAGTGGATCACGAGCGTGGGCAGAGAGAATCCGCAGCTCGACGCTCAAGTCGCCACCTTCGGCGGCCTCGACCTGAACCAGCATCGGCTCGGAGCTTTCGAGCCGGGCCAGCCGGGCGGCGATCGGTCGAGTCAGCCGCCGCTCGATGGCGCGCCGCATGGCCCGGGCACCCAGCAGGGGATGATACCCTTCCTCGACCAGTTGCTCGCGCGCCGCCGGGGCGATCTGCAGCATGCACAGGCGGCGCGCCAGTCCTTCCCTGGCAAAGACTTCCTGAACCTGCAGCTCGGCAATGCGTCCGATGGCCTCGCGCCCAAGGCGCTGGAAGGGAACCAGATGGTCGATGCGATTGACAAATTCCGGACGGAAGAAGCTCTCGACGGCCTCGATGTAGACAGCGTCGCGGCTCTGCTGCCGCGTCTCAAAGCCCAGCGGCGAGGCTGCCTGACGCACGCCAAGGTTACTGGTCATCACCAGGATAGTGCTGGCAAAATCGGTGGTTCGTCCGAGGGCATCGCTGAGTCTGCCCTCTCCCATCACCTGCAGCAGGAGGTCATGCACGTCCCGGTGGGCCTTTTCGATCTCGTCGAGGAGGACCACGGCGAATGGTTGCCGTCGAACGGCGCTGGTCAGCAACCCTTCCGGCTCGTAGAAGGAACCGGTGAGCCTGGTCACGGAGGCGGGCGTGGAGAACTCATTCATGTCAAAGCGCAGGAGTCGCTCCTCGGATCCGAAGAGATAGGCGGCAAGAGCCTTGGCGCATTCGGTCTTGCCGACTCCGGTTGGCCCCAGAAAGAGGAGGGAGCCGAGCGGGCGGGCGGGATCGTTCAGCCTGGCGCGGCCGATGGAGACGACGTCGGCGAGGGTCTCGAGGGCCGCATCCTGCGCGATGATCCGCTGCTTCATGTGGTTGAGGATATCGATGCGGCGCAAGCGTTCGCGGCGGTCGAGGAAGGAGAGGGGAAGGCCGCTCTTGTCGTGAAAACCGCGGAGCACCTCGCCGCGGTCGATGGTCTTGTCGCGCAGGCGTATGGCCAGCTGGCCGAGGAAGGATGCGGCCTTGCCGGGAAAGGCCACGCTGCGCTGGTAGCGCTGCTGCAGTTCAACGACCATCGGCAACGCATCCACGGTGAACTTGCAGCGATGGCGAGCCTCGAGGCGCCGCTGCACCGCCACCAGAACCCGCCACATCTCGTCCTGCGCGGGCTCCCGCACGTGCATCACATGAAAAAGCTCGGCGAAGCCGCGATCGATCTCCCGCAGGCGCCGCCACCCCTCGAGCGTGATTTCCGCGAGCAAACGCACTTCACGCCGTTCGAGCGTCGGTTTCAACAGGTGGCCGACACTGACGCTCGACTGCGCGCCCAGTCCGGCCTTGAACAGTCCAAGCAGGTCGTCCACGTAAAGGACGTGCTTGCACCGCTTCACCTCGTCGAGGACCGCCAGCAGGCGATTCTCCCACTGTCCCACGTAGGACATTCCAGCGATGAGCCGCTGGGGCGACATCAGCCACACCTGCCGTCGGTTGCCGGTGCTTCGCTGTCGCGCCGCATTACGGCGCCAGACGATTTCGTGGACGAGCGCAGTCTTGCCGACCTGGGGCGGTCCCACCAGCAGGAGAGGCCGCCTGTCGCGACCACTCAGGTGACGCTCCAGCTCCTCCAGCAGCGACTCGTTGCCGATAACGCGATCGAGGTCGTCCGGATAGAGGGCATCCAGGCACCGCCCTACTCTATCCAGCTCCTCTTCGCCGTCCATCTCGCCCGTTCCGGGGGCACCCCCGCCTTCCATGAGATCGAGAAACGAAGTCTCCTCGGGATCGAGCCCCTGCTTTGGGTCCAGGTCGAACTCGACGGTGGAGAGCCAGGCGGTGCCGTTCAAGGCATGGTCGGCGGGTGCATCGGCATCCTCTCCGTACTGTCGCTCCTGCTCGCGGAAGTGATGCGTCAGCACCTCGCGGGCACGTTCGGGAAGTTCGGCGATGCTCTGCAGGTCGAACCAGAGGTGGGGCAAGGAGGGGGTGAAGGCGACCAGTCCGGCACGGGTGTCACAGATGGCAAAGAGGTAACGGCAACGGGCCAGGCTGCGGCGCAGATCCAGGGTGACATCGAGCAGCCGATAGTCGACTGGCGGGGCGTAGAGCCATCCGGCCAGCACCTGCTGATCCTGAGTCTTCCCGAGCTGCTCGAGATGCTTGCGGAGTTCACGAGTAAAGCGCTCCATACCTCGCTGCAGTCGCGCATGGCTGACCATCGGCGTGCTGAAGAAGAGCGGTTGAAAGCGGTATACCGGCGCCGATGCGTCGGTATCCTTCACCACATAAACGGAGAGTCGCGCCTTCATGCAGTCTCCAGGAGGGTTTGCGAGGTGTGGCGCAGGTTGTCCGTCAAGAGCGTTTCGAAGAGCTTCTCCAGGCGTTTGCCCGTCAAGAGGTAATGCTTGTCCAACCGTTTGTCGAAGATGTCGGTACGCGCTTCGTCGTAGACACGCCGAAGGGGGAGACTCTCCATTTTCAGCTCCGGCGTCAAGAGGGGGGGAGGCTGGTAAGCTTCCGGCTCGAGGGTGGAGATATCGACCAGACAGCTTGTTCGTACGCTGGAGGCCACAAACTGGTGGCGGCCCGCCTCCGTGCTGAAATGGGCATAGGCCAGGGGTCCGCGCAGGTGAAGCAGCAGGCCGTAAAGTCGCCGTGACGGCAGTTCCGCCAGGGGATCCGGGCCCGTCAGGGGCTCAGGTCGCAGCCAAGGTTCTTCCGGCGGAAGCGTCGACAAATCGGTTTCCGGCGGGCGCCGGCACTCCGCCGCGCGTTCGTCTTCGTTCAACGGACGGAGGATGTAAGCTTCGCAGCGGAAGCGGTCGCGAGCATAGCCCCAGTATCCCCGGGCCAGTTGAAGCACCAGATGGCGCTCCTGCCCCAGGATGGCGAGGGATACCTGGTCCGCGTTCTCAGCCTCGGCGGAGTAAACCCGCAACACCGCCTCTTCGACAGCAGCTTCCGCTTCGCGCAACTGCTTCACGTCCTGCTCGGCCGGCTCTTGCTGGCGATAGGCCCGGAGCATCACCGCGTCTTCCAGCGCGGCCACCTCGCCCGCAAGATCGCCAACCCGCATATCCAGCGCCTGCAACTGCTGCAAGCGTGATGCCTGCCGCGGCGGTTCGCTCTCCCCGCGCAACCTGGCCAGCTGTCGCAGGCGTTCGAGTTCATCGATCCGATTGCGAATGGCGATCATGACATCGTGCTGCTCCAGCCGCTGCGTCAGTCGGCGCAAGGTCAGCATCCGCTCGGCAATGCTTTCGCCGACCACCGACGCGGCCGCACTCACTTCGGCATTGCTTGCGGATACGGCGATCTCGATCTTCTCCGCCGGTTGTGTCACGTCCACGTGCAGAGGCGCGTTATCGGCGTAGAGATTGAGGCGTTGTGCCAGGGGCGCGAGCAAGCGCCTTTCGATGGTGCGCTTCAGCGGCCGAGCCCCGTAGCGCGGATCCCAACCTGCCAGGGCGAGTTGCCCGGTCACCTCATCGGCAACCCGCAGGCCGACACCACGCTGCCAGATGCCGTCACGCTTGCGTATCAGGTCCAGCTCACGCCGGGCGATCTGGGCGATCGCAGCGCTGTCCAGCGGCAGAAAGGCGACGATGCTGTCGATCCGGTTATGGATCTCCGGTCGCAGAAAGCGGCGCACTTCCCCGGTGAAGTGGCTGACGGCGCGCTCTCCCTCATCTTCTCCGGTCGGGAATCCCAAGGTTCCGCGCTGGTAGGTCGTCGCTCCGAGATTGGAGGTCATGATGATCACGGAGCTGCAGAAATCCGCCGTACGGCCCGCCGCATCGGTCAGCCGTCCTTCACCCATAATCTGCAGCAGGAGGTCGAAGAAACGCGGGTGCGCCTTCTCGAACTCGTCCAGCAGGACGACGGAAAACGGTTGTTCGCGTACCCGTGCGGTGAGCAGGCCCTCGGCCGATCGGGCGCCAATGAGTCGATCCACGGCGAACCAGTCGGCGTACTCGCTCATGTCGAAACGGATGAGGCGCTCCGGGTTGCCAAAGAGAAAGGCGGCAATCGTCTTGGCCATCTCGGTCTTGCCGACGCCGGTGGGGCCGATGAAGAGGAGGGAGGCGATGGGTTGTCGTGGCCGGCTGAGATCGGCCTTGACCATAGCCAGGCGAGCGACGACCTCATCCACGGCCGGGAGCTGCCCGATCACCCGGTCGGTGATATAGCGGCGGGTCTCGGCCAGGTCAAGGCGTTGGCTTTCATCGAGAAAGAGCAGTGGCAGCCCGGTTTCGCGGGCGAACGCCCGCTGCACATCGATGACCGTGACCTGTTGGCGACGGGGTGCGTCGGCAAGCAGGTTGCGGAGAAAGCGAACGGGGCGGCCGGGATAGGCAGAATAAGGAGCGAAGCGCCGATGCAGCCGGTCGATCTCGGCGAGGGCTTCAGGGCTGAGCGGCTCCTCCTCGGCGGCGCGCAGACGGGCGGCCACCCCGCGCAGGATCGCCGCGACTGTCACCGGCTGTGGGCGCGGCACCGTCAGTTGCTCGAAGAGCTGCACAAGGTAGGGATCTTCCCGCTCGGCCACGGCCAGTTGCTCGGGCGTGCACTCGACAACGACCCGGAGCTGTCCCCGCGCCAGGTAAGGTTTGAGGTAGGAGCCGATGCCCTGTGGATTGCAGACGCTCTTGCCGGCATCCATCAACTCGAGCAGGTTGCCAAGGTGAACGACCAACTCGCGGCCTGTCGTCTCCCGCACCAGCTTGGCGCAGCGTTCCTGCCACATGCCGTAGCCGGTCATTCCTGCCACCAGACGGGAGCCGCTGCTCTCCCAGAATTCCCATTTTCCGAGCCGCAGTTCGCGACGGCGACGCACCAGCTCGTAGAAGAGGCTCGACTTGCCGCCGCCACTTTCGCCGACCAGCAGAATACTGTGGGCGCCCTCGCCGGAGAGGCTTTCCGCCAGGAGCTGCACCATGGCCGTCACCTCGTCATGTACCGGCAGACGTTCGCGCGTCAGGTCGCTCGCCACCTGGGGGAGCACCAGCACTGCCTTCTCCTCGTCCTGCTCCCGCTTCTCCTGAAGCGGCGTCGTCAGTTTGAGGTTCAGGCTCATTTCCACGATCTCCACCCGCGGCGGCACAAGTGCCCACGGCAACTGATCGAGCGCCTTGCCCAGATGGAGGCGGCGAATGGCTTCCAGAAGATGCTTCGCGGCGCTGGCCTGCAGATCCGCGTCGGCGGGCACAATGGCAAAAAGCTCGATGGCCGGCACCATGATGCAGGTCAACTCACGCCCGTGATGCCAGTAGACGATCTGAAAAGGCAGCCGTTTGCCGTTGCGCCAGGCGGGTTGCTGGTCAGGAGCGGCCAGTTCCAGCACGATCTCCATGGTTTGCGGCCGCTCACCCAGGTTGCCGAACCACAGATCTCCCGTGCCGCCCCGCTCCAACTGCTCCTTCAGCAAGGCAGCCAGATCCCTCTCGAGCCGTTCCCGATCCTTTCCCACACAGGAGATTGGGGGCAACTCCAGCGCCGTCAGCAGCCACAACTCCTCATCCAGTTGCTCGGCAACGGCATAGCGAACGATCTCATGCCCCATGGATGCCACCCTCGTTAACGTGCAATATGCGAAATCCGCGCGTCTGTCACTATATCATCATTCGCGCCGGCGCGCGGAGAAGAGCCACGGAATGATTCGTCCGGCCCATCCCCCACAATCTTTTCAAAAGCGACTTGCCTTTTGCAACTCATGAGTTATTTTATGTCATCTTTTAGAGTTTCAACAGGGAGGGAACAGGATGACGCTTCGGGGAATATTAAAGGAGCTGAAAGCCGCCGTGCGCCAGGCGCGACTGCTGGAGGGAGACGGAGTTCGACTTGAGTTCACGGAGTCAGGATCCCGAATCCACGTGGAGGGAATCGGCGGGGGAGAATGGAGGCCGGGAGGTTCTTCCATGCTGCCGGCGCGCATTGCGTCCGGAGGTCCAGGAACGAGTTACTCCGGAGATCTTTTTGGGGATGGACCAGAGGCGCCGGCGACGGTGACCGGCGTCGCCATTCGCATCCTGCACCTGGACCCAGCGGAGACGGTGCCGCCAGGAACCTGGCTGCTGGTGACGCCGCTCGGTGGCGAGTACCTGGGCCAGGTACCGGTTTGGACCTGAGACTCAAAGGAGGAGCTTATCATGCCAGAACTGCCTGAACTCTCCCTCCTGGCCGCGAACGGCTTTGTCGCGCGCCAGGTGAGACCGTACGCGGAGGCGCTGCGCCGCCATGCGCTGATGCGCGCCGCCGTGGTGGATGTCGAGGTGCCGCCGCTTCTTCGGGAGGCGTTGGCGCCGGGAGAGTTGCCGACAACCGCCTGGGGCGCCGGTTTCGACGAGCTGGTCAGCGCCTTGATTCCACATTTCACCAGGAGCGACGCTCTCTGGCAGGGGGCTGCGATGGCAATCCCACCCTGGTCTGAAACGACCTTGCTGGAGGCCATCGGTGCGCCGGTACGTCTGCGGACGCGGCACGTTGGGTTACTCGCGGCCGCCTGGGCTCGGCAGCAGGCGGCGCTGCTCGCCGAGCTGACCTGCACGGTGCGGCAACCCGACGCGCTGGTCGGGCAGGAGCTGCGTGGAGCCGGTGGCGCGGTGGAGGAATCCTTTGCCAGTGTCGCGGCTTCATTCGCGTCGGAACCCTGGATTCCCTCCTGGACCGGGAGTCCGGTCTGCCATTATGCCTGTGAGGACGAGGGCTATTACATCGTACGCCGCGAGCGAGCCCGTTGCGACTTTACCCTGCCGGCCGGCGAGAAGCGCTGGGAGCTGGTGGTGCTCGCTTCGCGGATCCGCCCGGATGCCATCTATGAGAATCAGGATTTTGCATCGACTGCGGGATGCTATGCGCAGGTGGCGGCAAGCGCGGGACCCACCAGCGCGAATGAGCTGCGGATCATACTGGGCGACGGCGATCAGGTCCGGCTTTCCCCGCCGGCCCCAGGTACCTGGCGCGGCTGGGCTGCTACCGATCACCGCCTGATCCTTCACCACACTTTCAATCTTTGACGGAGCTTTCCACCATGTCCTTTTCAACCAGACTTCACACCTTCTACAACGTCGACGCGCAACGCTTCTGCGACAGTGACGGCAGCCCGCTGGCCATCGAGCAACTGCCCCGCATCACCCTCGAACAACAGGCGGTGCTGGCCCTCACCTGCATCCACGACGATGGTCGGCCCGCCTCGTTTCACGAGAGCGATACCTTCTCCTGGGCCGCCGATGACGACTGGGACAGCGCATCGACTGTCCTCCTCTATTCACCCAACGAGGCAATCAACAATCCGGACCAGTGGCCGGACGCCGCTCCCGCCGCCGGCCGCCTTGCCATCCTGATCGACGCCGCGAGCGCCAGCCTGCGAGAGGCGCTGGGAAGCCGCGAAGAGATGACGATCTACGGTGAGCTGAAGGTCTATGCCGCCGGGGCCACCCGTCCCTTCTACGTGGGGCAGATGGTCCTGCGAGCGCGCAACCTGATCGATCACAGCGGCATGCTGCCGCCTCCCTTGCCCGCCATGCACTATAATCGCGCCGAAGTCGACTCCCTGATCGCCGGGCGCCTCCCACTCGCGGGCGGCAGCCTGACGGGTAAGTTGGAGATGAACGGGCACGGCATCGTCGACGTGGGACTTCTCGCACCGGCAGCGTCAACCGAAGTCGCCATCGTCGACGGCGTTGCCGTTCTGACGCAGTCCCGCCACCGCCTCTCCCCGGAAAGTGGCACGGCAGATGAGCTGTTTACCCTGGAAGCACCCGCCGGCATCTACTGGTTGACCGTGACCGATGGGGCGAGCATCACCCTGAAGGGAACTGGGGGCAACCTGGTGATCGACGGCAACCGGGATTTGCTTTTCGGCACTGGCGCACTGCAGGTCGACCATGACGGCGTGACGGCGCGCCTGGTCACCGGCAGTGCGGGGGCAGGCCTGCCGGTGACGGTCAGCCAGGCGGAGGCGGAAGCAGGCAGCCTGACCGAGGCGCGACTGTGGACGCCCGAGCGCGTTGGGCAGGCCATCGCGGCCTTGGAGAGCGGCGAGCCGAACCCGGTGATCGCCACCCAGACGGAGGCGGAAGCTGGAACGCTGACGGAGCCTCGGCTGTGGACGCCCGAGCGGGTGAAGCAGGCCATTGCGGCACTTGCTAACGGCGGTGGGACGGAGCGGGTCGCCAGCCTTACTGTCGGTGGCGAGCTCGGTTCCGCGCTCCTCTCTGACCTGGAGATCGTGGCCGGAGAGCGGTACCTGCTCGAGGTCGCCGGATGGACGGACGGGAGCACGGCACACGAGTTCCTGCAATGGGACGACGGGGCGGGGAGCATCTGGAACGCCAACTACCTCGTCTCTCACGCGAGTGGCTACACCCAGAACACCGGCGCCGTGGAATTGACCTCCTCGGCCCATGCCGGCGGTTGGATCAAGTTCGAAATTCAGCTCGCCTTTTGCGCGGCAACCCAACAACTGCAGGTCACCACGCTCTGCGGTGCCGCGGGAGTCGGCGCCTATCACAACATCGGGACGCAGAGCGGTGTCAACAACCCGTCGAGGGTGACGAAGCTGCTGGTCTCGCGCAGCTCGGGCTGGTTCAAGGTCGGCACCGTCTTCAACCTCTACCGCCACTACCGTCCCTGATCTCCACGCCCGGACAGCGAGCACCGGGCGGTAACGCGTCGGGATGGATCTGACGGGGCGGCGAGAGGATTCCGTCCCCAAGCTCAGGGAAGCCGTGAGGCGGCAACCTTGGGCGCGATGCCCAATCAGGGCAATCGTGGCGTGTTGCGCCAAAGAGGAAGGGTGATGAACACAGCGCAGACACGTGCTGCTAAGCGTGGAAAGACTTCCGCCGGGCAGCTAGTTCAACAGCCAGTAGCCGGCGTTGAGGTAATAGGAGAATGCCACCAACATGAGGTAGGGCAGGAGCATCACCGATACCATCCGGCGGATGGGCCAGACCGCAAGCATGAGATAGACCAGGCTGAGACCCAGGATGATGATGTCCACCATTGCCGCGAGGGGAGATTGCGCCACAAAGAATAGAAGCGGCCAGAGGAGGTGTGCGCCGAGGTGGACATAGAACATCGTTTGAAACAACTTGGAGCGCTCTTCCCGCGGGGTACGGAGATAAAGCACGACAGCGCCAACGATCAGTCCATAGACGAGAGCCCATAAGACCATAAGGAGCCAGTTCGGTGGCGTTAAAGG
Organism: Lentisphaeria bacterium; assembly: GCA_041690595.1. GTDB lineage: Bacteria > Verrucomicrobiota > Lentisphaeria > JABSQK01 > JAWLHB01 > JAWLHB01. The sequence goes on along the minus strand of JAWLHB010000054.1, from coordinate 10,648 downwards.
CGGACGTTGCAGTGTGTTATACCATTCCATCATAGTGGCCTAATATAGCCATGTTAAGTTGAACGTCGAGTGCATCTCCAAAAGATCTTCTCCTTGTGGCTGCCAGGATATGGACTTTTTCTTGTTCCGAGGCTGATAAAAACGTTTTCATAATCGGCATTCTTCCGCGCAGGCGAATCTGGCGGCGATTTTGGTGCCGCCGACGGGGATTGGCAGGGCAGGCAACGCCGAAAGGCAATATCGACAAAAATGTCGAATAAACCCGCCGCCAGGACAGAATTGTCTATCGCGAAAGGTTTCGGTTTGCATGGTATGCAGAGTAATCGACGACACTGATCCGAGCTGAAAGCGAGCCGAAACGAGGGGGTTTTGGCGATCTGGCACGATCATTGCTACAGGCTGTTTGTCTTTCGAAGATCCAGTGGAAACAAATACATCAGGAAAGGAGGTGGGGAAGAACCATTTCGATTGGCGAGAGCGGAAAAGAGCCCCCGCTGGGGCATCACATGAACATCATTTATCAGGAGTGAAGTGGATGACAAAGTCAAATCGAGTGTTGAGCGTGGCACTGGCACTGGCAACCATACTGTGGTTACCCGGGACGTCGGCGCAGGAAGAAAGCGAGAGCCTGAGCTTCGAGTTTTCTCTGGACAATGCGAGCAAGTATGTCTGGCGCGGCATCGAGGTGAATGACGAGCAGGTCCTGCAGCCGAGTGCGACGATCGGCTATGGTGGTCTCAGCCTGAATGTCTGGGCCAATTATGACATGACGGACGCGGGTCTCCGCGGCGACGATCAGATCTCGGAAGTCGATTATACACTGGCCTATTCCCATGAGTTCGAGAAGGTGGCGGTGGATGCAGGCGTCATCGCCTATGTCTTTCCCGGCGCTCAGGGGGCGAATACCAATGAGGTCTTCGTCGGCTTCAGCCTCATCGACACGTTGCTGAATCCATCGCTCACCGTCTTTTATGACTTCACCGAGGCGGACGGCTTTTACGCCACGTTCGGTATCGGCCATAGCTACGCGCTGACAGACGATGGCAATCTGACCCTCGACCTCGGGGCCAGCATCGGAGCCGGCGACTCGGAGTACAACGAGTACTACTTCGGCGAAGACAAGGACGCCTTTTCCGACGTCAACGTGTCGGCAGGTCTGGCCTACCAGATTACCGAAAATCTCTCTGCGGGACTCTCGCTTCATTATGCGGAGATCGTTGACAGCGATCTGACGGATGGCTCGTCCGACAGCATCTGGACCGTCTTCAGCGTTGGGGTAAGCTTCTAAAGGGTAAGAAAGGCAGGCAAGGCCGGGGCCGGCACGTCTCTAAAGCAGACGTGCCGGCTTTTTTGTTGTTCGGCGGTTCGATGACCGGCAGCGCTTTTTGGCTTCTTGCTTGTGATTCCTGTTGGGAGGGCTATTTTCGCGAAGGTGAGTGAATGTGTGTTGAAAAAAGGGAATGTCATGCCAGCACCGACTGTTGCGTATGTTGCAGGGGGACGTCTTTATCTTTGTCGCCCCGGTACGGAAGCGAAAGAAATAGACAGCGCCTTCGGGCAGGAGATTTACAATCGTTCCCTGAGCAGCCACGCGAAGAACGCCTGGAAGGAGGGTGAAGGAGGAAGTCCTTTCTCGGGACGCATGCTCTGGGGCGGTGGGAGCAGCGATCCATCCATGCTGAATTTGCAGATTGCCGGGGTAACGCGCGGCGCGACAAGCGATCAGATCTGTTACCTCCTGGATACCGGAACCGTCGGCGGGCTGTTGAGTTACGATCTGACGGCAGGCAAGGAGCGGCGGCTCTTTCACAAGTCACAATTTCGTGCGATGGATCTGGCAACCAGCGATGATCGCGGGCGAATTGCCTGCGCCATCGAGGTTGACAACGGCCTCAGCAACATCGCCATCATGCAGGCGGATGGCTCGAACCTGCGGCAGATCACGGAAGGTGACTCCATCGATCGATCACCGTCGTGGATTCCGGGCGAGGGGGAGCGGCTTCTCTTTCAGTCAGCCGGGATCGGCTGGAGCGCCGAGGGAATCGTCGCCGGGCAGGGGCCATACCGGATCGAGCAGCTCGACCTCGCTCGCGGCGACATCGAGACGCTGGTGGAGCACGATGAGCTGGACCTGCTCAGCCCCCGAAAGGATGCCGATGGCCACCTCTACTACATCGAGCGCCCGTACCAGGGGCCGGAGAGCTTTTCCGTCTGGCGATTCCTGCTCGATATCATCCTCTTCCCCTTCCGGCTGCTGCGGGCGCTTTTCGCTTTCCTGAACGTCTTCAGTCTTCTCTTTTCGGGCAAACCGCTGGCGACAGGTGGGCGCCGTCAGGAGCAGGCGCAGCAGGACCTTCATCGGATGATGCTCTGGGGGCGCATGGTCGATGCACAGCGCAACCTGAGGCGGGAGAACGGCGAAGCCGATGCCGGTGCACTGGTGCCATCAAGCTGGCGCCTGATGCGCCAGACACCGGAGGGAGAGACAAGCTGCCTGGCGCGAGGGGTCGTCGCCTTCGACCTTGCTCCCGACGGCACGATTGTCTACACCAACGGCAGCACCATCTACCATCTTTCCCAGGATGGGGAGAAGGCCGAACTGGCATCCGGCAGAATGATTCATACTGTCGTCGCCTTGGGAAGCTGATGCCGATGCTGCCTGCAATGACCAGAGGCTGCCAAGGTGACGCATGAAAGGATGGATGCCGTGAGTAAGGAATGGAGGCGCGAGCGTACCGGCACCTGGTGGCTGGCGGCGAGTCTGGCAGCGGTTGCCGCGCTTTGGCACATACGTGCCGTCGGTTTTGGCTTCGTCAACATGGACGATGCCATGCTGATTGCGGGGAATCCGCTGCTGCGCGGGATCACCGGCGGAAACATTCGCGCCCTGCTCACGCCTGGAAGCACGCCGGGTGAGGCACTTTATATTCCGGTGACCTACCTGATCTACATGGCGGAGATCGCCATATTCGGCTTGAAACCGGGGCTCATGCACCTGACCAGCGTCCTGCTGCACGGGCTCAATGCCGCGCTCTGCTTCTATCTGCTCTCGCTCTGGACGCAGCGGCGCTGGGTCTCGGTCGTGGGGGCCCTGATTTTCGCGTTGCATCCGTTGCAGGCGGAGAGCGTGGTCTGGCTGATGGCGCGGAAGGATGTACTGGCGGCCACCTTCTCGCTGGCCACCCTGCTGGCATGGGAGCGGTGGCATGACGACGAGCGGCCGCTGTACCACGGCCTGGCGCTGCTTTTCTATCCGCTGGCACTGCTGGCCAAGCCCAGCGTTGTGGTGCTCCCAGCCGTGATGCTCCTGGTCGAGCGGTGGCAGCGGCGACTGGATCGCGACACGCTCCTGCGAACGCTGCCCTTCTGGGGGTTTGCCCTGGCGGCATACGTCATCAATGCTTCGGTTGCCGGCGCCGGCGCAGGCGGCAACGGACGCCCCGATTTCATTCTGGCGCTCTTTTCGCTCCCGCGCTGGCTGGGGGAGTGGCTGCTGCGCGTACTGCTGATTGCCCCCGCCGAAGGCTACTACCACAAGTCTTACCTCTGGGAACCCCATCCGTGGACGGCGCTCGCCTGGCTGCTGCCGCTGGGGCTGGCAGGCTGGATGGCCTGGGACAGTTGGAACCATCGAAGTCGGGATCGACTGGTGGGGCTCTGCATCGCGGCCCTTTTCCTGCTTCCCGCGGCAACCATCGTCTTCAGCGACCGGGAGTTTGCCTTTGGGGACCGCTACGGGTATCTGGCGATGATCGGCATCGGCATGACTGTCGCCTTTCAACTGGCAAGAATGGCCAGGGGGCGCCATGTCGTGATAGCCATTCTGCTGCTGTTCTGCCTGGTGCGCGGCTGGCCGGCAATCGGCATGTGGCGGGAGAGCTTCACCCTCTGGCAGCGGATCGTGCAACGCCAGCCGGAGAATCCCTTCGCCCTCTTCGCGCTGGGCAGTGCGCATGACGATGCAGGGCGGCCGCGGATTGCCAACGAGTACTATCGGGCCGCAATTGCCGTGGATCCGGACTATGCGCCGGCTCACAACAGCCTCGGAGTCAACCTGCTGGAGAGCCAGCCGCGGCTGGCCGAGCGCCACTATCGGATGGCGGTCGCCAGCCGTCCCGACGATGCGCAACTTCATCACCATCTGGCCATCGCCCTCTTTCGCCTGGGCCGTCTGCCGGAGGCTCTGGCTGCCAGTGAAGCGGCTATCGGGCTGCAGCCGGATTTGACGGATGCCCTCTACAATCGCGGGATGATCCTTCTGGAGATGTCGCGCCTGGCGGAGGCAGAGGCGGATTTCCGCGCCGTGGTCGCTGCCCAGCCCGGTCGTGCGGCCGCACACCTTTATCTGGGCGACATCGCGGCTCGTCGTCTGGAATTCGCTGCCGCCCGCGAGGCGTACCGGCGGGCTCTGGAGCTGGATCCCGCGCTGGTCCCAGCCTGGTTGGGGTTGGCAAGCGTGCAGCAGCAGCAGGGGGAGAGAGAGGCAGCGATACAGACGCTACAGGAGGCCACCCGCGCTGCCCCCCGCAGTGCCGCTATCCCGACGATGGCAGCCCGGCTTCTCCTCGACATGGATCGCGTCGACCTGGCTCGCGATGCGTATCGCCAGGCGCAGGCTCTCGGCCACCCACCCGTCCCCGAGCTGGAAGAGCGCCTGCCGCCCGAGGACGCTGAGGAGCGGTGAGGAGTATTCGCAGGCTCCTGCGGACAGGATGCCTGAATGGGCTGGCGTTCACAGGCAATCACGATATACTGATCTGATATGCGGATGAAGGGTGAAATTGCCAACCAGCAGGTCTGGGCGATGCTTGCCGGCGCGTCTGAGCTTGCAGCACTGAAAAGAGTCGACGTGAAGAGCTATCTGGAACCTGCGCGTGAGATCCCGGTCTCGCATGAGGTCGACGTCGTCGTTGCCGGAGGTGGTGCATCTGGGGCTGCCGCGGCAGTGTGCGCGGCGCGATCAGGGCTTTCCGTCGTTATGGTCGAGCAGACGGCCATTCCGGGCGGAATGCTTACGCATGTCACAAGTTGGCTGAACGATTTCGAGAACAAGGGCGGCTTCGCCCGTGAGTTCATCGTTCACCTGCGCGAGCACGGCATCTGCCAATGGCCTTACCAGAATCCATTCCGGACGGTGCTCTACCTGGACGAACTCGTGAGCGACAGTGGGGTGCGGCACCTGTACCTGGCGCGCGTAGTGGCGCCGATGCGGGACGAGAGCGGACAACTCGGCGGAGTGATCGTCGAGAGCAAGTCGGGGCGTCATGGCATTCGTGCGAAAGTGGTGATTGACGCCACTGGCGACGGAGATGTGGCCGCGTTGGCAGGCGCTTCGTTCGCGGTCGGGCGGGAGACCGATGGGGCGTGCCAAGCGATCAGCCTCTCCCATCTGCTGACGAACTATACAGGACCGGAGTTGAATAACGCCGAGTTTCTCGCTCTGATAGATCGGGCCGCGGCCGCAGCGGGAAATGGCTATCGCATTCCGTACGCCCGGGCTCGCGTCCGGCCGCTGGTGGGGACCCGTCAGTGCATTTGGAACGGCAGTCCCCATGTGTGCGGCTACGACCCGCTGGATGCCGAGAGTCTGTCGGATGCGATGGTGGCGTTGCGCCGCCAGTGCCGCGACTTTTTCAGCACACTTAAGGAGCACACCGAAGAGTTCGTCGACATCGAATGTGGCCCCATTGCCGGGTTGCCTGGCGTGCGCGAGAGCCGTCGTATTTTCTGCGACGAAGCGGTGAACTACGCGCACATGCAGGATGGTTGCCGTCGACCTGGTGGGCTCTTCCTGGTCTCCCAGAGCATCGATATCCACAAGTGCCGGGAGGAGGAGCCGGACATCTACATCGAGAAGATCAAACCCTACCACATTCCCTATGGGGCCTTGCTTCCGAAGGGAATTGAGAACCTCCTCGTCGTGGGTCGTTGCATCGGCGGGGACCATCGGGCCCTGGCGAGCTACCGGATTATTGCCGACTGTTTTGCCATGGGCGAAGCTGCCGCAATCGCCGCTCGGATCGCCATCGATGAGGGTTGCCCACCGCGTGCGGTACCCGCCGAGCAGGTTGTCGATGGAATGGCCCGACGCGGGTACGAACAGTAGGCGGGACTGGAGGGGTTGGGCGTTGGTGAGGGGCGAGGCGAAAGCTGTGGACCATCGGGGGGGACGAAACTGGCCGAGAGAGGGGACGGACGCGTGCATCATCCGGCTTGTCTCAGTGCGCAATTCGACTACATTGAAGACTATTCAATCACCCCGACAGCTTTGGCGAAGGGGCGCGGAGCCGATCGGCCCAAATCGGCTCCTGCTTTTACTGGTCAAAAGGAACCCCGCCATGACAGACACTCAGTTAATCCAGCTTCTCGGTGATCTGGAATCGGATCGAGTCGAGCGGAAGCAGTCTCTTTCCGACACGGACAAGGTGCGGCAGGCAATCTGTGCCTTTGCCAACGATCTACCGAATCACAACCAGCCGGGGGTTCTTTTCATCGGGGCCAGAGACAATGGGAGCGGGTCAGAGCTGGCCATCTCGGATCAGCTTCTTCAGAATCTTGCTTCCATGCGCGATGACGGAAACATCCTGCCTTTCCCCTCCCTGGACGTGCAGAAACGGCATCTCAACGGAAGCGACATGGCGGTTGTCATCGTTGAACCTTCGGATGCTCCTCCGGTCAAGTTCAAGGGGGTCATCTGGATACGGTCCGGCCCTCGTCGCGGCATCGCGAACAAAGATGACGAGCGGCGACTGAGCGAGAAGCGGCGCTATCGGGATTTGCCTGCCGATCTTCGTCCCTTTCCCTCGGCTGGCGTCGATGCGCTGGACGAGCTACTCTTTCGGCGAACGTATCTTCCCGCTGCAGTCTCGCCGGAGGTGATCGAGCAGAATCAGCGGTCATTCGAGCATCAGCTTGTGGCGACCAAGTTCGCGCACCCTGGCACGCCTCTGCATCCAACGTTGCTGGGTATTATGGCGGTCGGGAGAGCGCCGACGGATTGGATTCCCGGCGCCTATGTGCAGTTTTTGCGTATCGATGGAACGGAGCTGGCCGATCCGGTGAAAGACGCCCGCGAGATGCGCGGTCCCTTGCCGGACTTGCTGACGAAACTCGAGGAGGCGATCAAGGCCCATATTCAGATAGCGGTTGACTTTACCTCCGGCGCCACGGAGACGCGTTGCGCCGACTATCCAGTGGTCGCGCTACAGCAGATCGTACGCAATGCCATCCTGCATCGCTCCTATAAAAACACCCATGCGCCGGTGCGCGTGTACTGGTTCAACAACCGTATCGAAGTCCAGAACCCCGGTGGCCCATATGGCCAGGTGACCCAACAGAATTTCGGACAGCCGGGAGCCTGTGACTACCGCAACCCCAACCTGGCCGCCGTCATGAAGGAGCTGGGGTATGTGCAGCGGTTCGGTTTCGGTATCGCGCTGGCGCGCCGCGAAATGGAGAAGAACGGTAATCCGCCCCCCGAGTTTCTGGTGGAAGATGCCCATGTGTCGGTCATCATGAGGAGGCACTCATGAGCATCCCCGTCATTGCTTTCTTCAACAACAGAAGTGGCGTCGGCACGAGCATCTCCATGGTCTATCACCTGTCGTGGATGTTTGCCGATCGCGGACTTCGGGTGGTGGCCACCGATCTGGATCCTCAGGTGAAGCTGACCGGTGCGTTCCTGGACGACGACCAGTTGGAAGGCCTCCTGACCGACAGTGGAGATCCTCGCACGATTTTCGGGGCGTTGCAGCCGCTCAAGCGCGGCACCGGCGATATCGTGGAGGCCCACCTGGAGCCGATTGCCGATAACCTCGTCCTGATACCTGGCGACATGGCCCTGTCCGCCTTTGAAGAGCCGCTTTCCACGGCCTGGTCATCATGCATGGATCGGGAGGAACGCTCGTTCCGGATCACCTCGGCCTTCTGGCGTGTCATGCAGAAGGCTGGAGAACGCCACGAGGCCGACGTGATCATGGTCGATCTGGGGCCAAACCTGGGAGCCATCAACCGGGCTGCTGTGATCGCCGCGGATTACGTCGTATTTGCGCTTGGGGCGGATCTTTTCTCCATTCAGAGCCTGCGGATCCTTGGCCCAACGCTGCGGCGCTGGTGTGGCGAATGGCAGGACCGCGTGACCAGAAATCCGGTGGCGGATCTGCCCCTGCCGACGGGCCGCATTGCCCCACTTGGTTATGTGATGCTGCTTCATGCGCTTCGGCTTGACCGACCGGTCAAACCGATCGAGCGCTGGATCGCAGAGATTCCTGGAGCCTTCGCGGAGGCGGTGCTCGATCAGGCGCCTGACCCGGCAGTCACCCTCGACACTGACCCGAAATGCCTCGCCAGACTCAAGGATTACCGAAGCTTGTTGTCGCTCGCGCAGGAGGCACAAAAGCCGATGTTCTTCCTGAGGGCCGCGGACGGTGCCCTGGGAGCCCACAGCTATGCCGTCAGTGATGCTTACAGGGACTTCAAGGCCATGGCAAGCAAGATCGCTGCCGGCGCTGGACTTCGAGAGATGGCGTGAATGCATGAAAACCCGAATGGGCTTGATGTGGCGGGCAACCCTGGACTAAAGCTCGTAACCCGTTGAGGCTGATGCGGATCCGGCGGAGGAGGATGGGAAGAATGGGAAGACAGGGGAAGGATAAGGTGGGTGGGCGACGGATGAAGGGGCGGGGTTGGGCTTTGGTGAGGGGCGACGCGAATGCGGGGCCATTCGGGAGAGTGGCGTGCCCGGGAGGGGGAAGCGGAGCCTTGACGCTGTCGCGGGGCTGCCGTATGGTATGCACTGGGGAGCGGCACGAGGCGGCAACACTACGAAGATATGGGGAGACTGAGCATGGAAAATCATCACATCATCGGCATTCATCTGAACGATCGGACCAACCAGGCACCGGATGTGCAGCAGCTGCTCACGCAGTATGGGTGCAACATCAAGACGCGATTGGGGCTGCATCATGTGGATGAACGGTTCTGCTCACCCAGCGGCGTCATCCTTCTGGAGATGTTCGGCGACGAGAGCACCTGCCGGGAATTGGCGCTGAAGCTGCGGCAGTTGGGGGGTGTGGAGATTCAGGAAATGGAATTTACGCACTGAATGAGCCATCCATCCATCTTTGACTTTGAAGAACTACCCCTGGCGCCGGAGTTGCCGTCGACGTCGCAGGTAATCGACATGCTCCAGGCGCAGGGAGAGGAGCTGAAGGCGTTGTACTCGGCGGCGGATCGAGTCCGGAGCCGTTTTGTCGGGGACGAGGTGCACCTGCGGGGCATCGTGGAGTTCTCGAATTATTGCCGGCTGAACTGCAACTATTGCGGCATTCGCGCGTGCAACCGCCAGGTGCACCGGTACCGCATGACGCCGTCGCAAATCATCGATATGGCCTTCCGCGCCCGCGTCTACGGCTATCCGACTGTGGTGCTGCAATCGGGAGAGGATCTGCATTACAACGTGGAGACGATGTGCCACATTCTGGAAGAGATCAAGCGTGACGGTCCGCTGGCGATCACGCTCTCCATCGGGGAGCGCCCGGCGGAGGAGTATCGGCGCTTTCGCGCGAGCGGCTGCGACCGCTATCTGATGCGATTCGAAACCGCGAATCGTGAGCTTTTTGCGTACCTTCATCCAGATGACGATTACGACTACCGCATGAGCTGCCTCCAGGCGATCCGGGACGCGGGAATCCAATTGGGGAGCGGCTTTCTCATCGGTTTGCCACGAAGCGGCATGGAAACGCTGGCGAACGACATCCTGCATGCCACGCGGATGAAGCTGGACATGATTGGTTGCGGACCGTTTGTTCCCAATCCCGATACCCCGCTGGGCGATGCCAGGCTGCTCGAGGACACGGAGGTCTATTACAAGGCTATTGCGATCCTGCGTTTGCTCAATCCGTATGCCCACATTCCCGCCACGACTGCTTTTGATGCTATCTTCAAGGACGGCCGCAATCTGCTGCTTACCCGCGGCGCCAACGTGTTCATGCCCAACATCACCCCTCGCGACTTTCGTCCGGACTACCAACTCTACCCCAACAAGCCATGCATTGACGAGGACGGCGACCAATGCGCCCTCTGCACCCGTGGTCGGGTTCACGCGGTGGGCCGCAAGATTGCCGACGGCCCCGGCCACAGCCTGCGTCCGGACTGGCCAGATCGCAACGTAACATGAGGTTTTCACCATGAGCGACTTTGCCGAAGATATCAGTCTGGAGCTTCAACAGCTTCTGCCGAAGGGAGAGCTGGACGTGCTGGTGCGCCGCAGCGCCGCCGAGGGCGATGCGAGCCGTCCGGAAGAGCTGGCGGTAAAGGCGATTCACCTGCCATCGGGCATGGAAGTGATCTGCGATAGCTACAAGAGCCACGCCATGAACGGGGCCATGGCCATCGCCCGTCTTCTCCGCCAACTCAAGGATGTTGGCTGAGCCGCGGTTGCGGCTTGGTATCGCGCCACGGAAGTCTTTCGGCGCAGGAGAGCGTCAACCCAACTGGGTTGCGTCATATGCACTGGGTGATGGTGGCGCACGTGAGGTGCCAATGACACTCGGGCGAGAGAGATGCGGTGGACGCAACCCCTTATGGTATTTGATTATTTATTTGGACGGATAGCCTCAAGTTCATCGCGAATGCCCGCGGCGGTCTG
>JAWLHB010000053.1:0-55056 GCA_041690595.1 Lentisphaeria bacterium | reverse complement strand
GGCTCATGCGCGAGATCACGAAACGTCAGCGCGAATGGCTCGACGTGATCGGCCTGCCCCCGCCCCAATTATAGGTATCACTTCGCTGCAGATTTCAGGCAGCGTAGACTCCAGACTCCAGATAGGTCCATCTATATCTTGCCAGGAGTGTCTGAGATGTCCGGATTCTTGCCATTAAACGCATCAATGATTTCGTTGTATGAATCAATAATGGCTTTCCACTTCTCTAACATCTGCTTATCTTTTCCTTGAACAGCGGCGCTCTTATCTTTTCTAGACAACAAAAAATAGACGCCATCATGGTCAATAGACAATAGTTCCATCTGAGATGATATGTACCGATAAAGACACCTTAATGCCTGTTTGCGAAGCATGAATGGATGGTTATCCGCCAATGAACATTTGCCAATCAAGATGACAACTTGGGATACATCTTCAGGCTTCATTAGAGCTTCATACTTATCCAAATGCAGTGCGTGAAGCAAGGCCATTTTCCACCAGTAATGAAGCGCACCATCATTGATCTGATTTAGCGTCTCAAGAAGCGGCTCTCCCTTCCCAGAACCTCTCAAATAGGAATAAGCAAAAACTCCCATTGAAATACCCACAGTTTCAGGATCATCCGGATTCTTGCTTTGTTCAACAAACTCTCTGATAAAGAGCAAGAAATCATTCTTGCTTAGCTGACGAAGACCTTCGTCTATAGCACCAAGCTTCTCTGATGATGAGAGTTTATCATTTTCGATTATAGACACGTAATTCCTATAATAATCAGTGGATTCAGCCTTTGCAAGTGCGTGAAATATAAAAAGAGAAGTGATGGTCACAATGAGAATGTACTTCATATCATGCCTTCTGTTCATAAGTTGTTACGGTAAACTGGGTTCGTATAGTACAGCCGTTACGAATCTAGAGGACGTTGATGCCCTTTGAGTAAAAGGAGAAAGCTCATGCGAATTACGGCCAAAATTGTTATGCTCATTTGGATGATTCTGTATAGGATAGTTGGTTGCATTCTTTCCCCAAACTTCTTCTCCGGTCAATTCATAACAGACTTCCACTAGTCCGTCGCATCGCAAATCCTCAATATCCTCCAGAGTTTTGTCCCAAGTTAAGCCTTTCCAATCAATTGCAACACTGCCAAAGCCATAGTAGGCATATCCGAAATTTAAAGATAGACTCCGCTTGGCATTATCAATGATCCTATTTCGTTGGGAATCTGTTATGTTCGGTGTTTGGCAGTAACCTGTAATTGGTGGTTTAGCGGCCTCGAAGTAGTGCAAATTGCTTGTGTGAATTCCTCCCGGTGCCTCTTCAATCGTAAGCCAATTGAATTTATCCTTTAAGTCGCTAAGCAACCGTCTACCTGTATATTCAGAAACAAGCGCGGCATGCTCATAATCTTCAAGGAGACTGATAGTCATTTTTCGATAGACTGCAATACCGAGATTCAATCGCACAACAGTGAGCAGAATAATATCAGGCACGAGACTATTCACCCCATTCAGCGAAAACTCAAGTTTGATATTTTGGTCTCGAACTGAAGAGCTGCTATGATATCCTTCAACATACAATGTAATTGGGAATGACGTCGTGGCAACATCAAGAACGAGAGGCATCAATACAGGTTGATTGTTTTTATCACTTGACTCCCAAAGTCTTATTGATGTGGAACTAACTGTTAATGTCATCGTGCCAAACGATGTTCGAGGAGAGTAAACTACTACCTCCACAAGATCATCTTCTCCGATAACAGAAGACTTATGTATATCCGGTAGAAAGATGGATGATGCATCGTCATTATCAATGTTCTGGAAACACACCCCGCCTAATGATTGTTCATTCTGGTCGTCAATAGAATCAATGTCACCATCAGAATCAATGTCCATCCTTATATCAATAAGGACAGCTGTAACTGACAGGGAGTCAGTCGAGTAGATTGAATAAACAGAGTCTCCCACAAAGTATTCGGCTTTCAGCGAATGCGAATTGAGCGGCCCTGTAGCTTTGAGCTTCAACTCAGACGGCAGGCCGTCGGCAATGCAGAGAACAGTACCACTTGTCCATTGCTTGATGGTACCGTCTTTCTGGTAGAGCAGGAACAAGTTATCGCTGAGGCCCGCGAACTTCACAAAGGAAACGTCCGTTGGAATCGAATCGTGATTCACCGTGAGGGTGAGCGGGAGGAGGTTTTCGTCCGTCCAAGAATTGTCTGGGTCGGAACTGACAGCCATCAGTACTCCGCCATCCACTTCGCCCTCGGCCAACTCCTCGTCGTGGGCTTGGGGATTCATGACATTGCTCGTGGGCGCATCGATGTCGATGCTGCCGACGGTGAGTACTTGCTTGTCGGAGTAGATGAGCTTCTCGGTGCCGGGCAGAATGCCGTTCAGGCGAAGGGTGGCGGAGCCGTTCTGAATACCTACGACGTAAAGATTGGAGTATGGATTGTCCGCGGTCACGGTGAGGGGGCTGTTGGCGACGGCGACGGAGTAGCCACCATCTGGGAGGGGGTCGACAAGGAGCAGGCGAACGGCTGCCCCCTCCACCTCGAGGTCGCAACTGCTGCCGGGGATTCTGGCCATGCTGGGCCAGAATCCCAGTGAGACTTTCGAGAGGCCATCCAGGGATGCAAGGGTAGCGGGAGTTTCGTTGCAGTCGGGGGTGCCATTACCGGGTGGGTTGCCCTCGCCATTGTAATCATTGTCGAGTTGGTTGAGCGGGAGCCAGCCGCCTTCCTTGCGCTTGAAGATGCGGTGAGCATCCGCGCCGTCACTTTGCAGGTAAGGGTGCACACCCGGCGCCCCTGCCATAATCTCGGCACGCGTGAAGATGACGGATACCGTATCCACGTCCTTATCGTCGTTCTCGACGCCGGCGATCGGTCCGCCGCCGCCATGATGCCAGTGGTGCTTGGCGGTCAAGGGAAACGGAGAACCTTCACCGAGCAGTCCGATCACATTGGCGCGGGGTACAACATAGACTTTGACTCCACCCGCGGGCGGATTGTAGTAGAAAAAGTTAAACAGTTCAATATCGGACATACTTGTGATCACCCCCGTTGGCGACGAGACAAAGGCGTGAATGCACAGGTCACCATTCCAATCTGGGAACTGCAGATCGAGCGTGTATGTGTACGGGAACTCATGGTTGGGAGCATCCAGCTTTGCCTCCAACGCTTTGCTCCAGATTTCGGGAGCAGTGGAAATGATAACATAGGGATACGCTTCAGGGTCGAAGACCGCGGGTGCGTTACGGTAGTCTTCATTACCATCACCGTCTACATCGGCAGTGTTGATGGGGAAGTAGTTGGGCTGCTCATCTTCGACGGCATCGTCGGGGGAGCTGGCGCCGCGGTCGCCGGCAATGCTGTCAATCGGTCCGGGGGTGACAACGCCGTCGTTGTCGCTGTCGGTACCGAGATCCAGTTGGCCGTCGTCGCTCCAGACGTTGATGTCGGCCTTTCCACCTTGGTGACCGTCTGCCTGAGCGAGGATCAAGGCGGCTCGGATCCCTTGCGGGCGATCGTCATCGATAGCCCGTACGATGAAGGAGGCGCTCTTGTGACCGGCGGGAATCAGGACGGAGCCCGTTGAGGCGTCGACGGTCTGCATGGCGAAGGTGGCAGGACTGAAATCGGCGGGATTGGAGAGGGTCTCCTCCGTTGCTTCGAAGGAGGTGGCGCCATTTGAATCGGCGGGAGCATTGAGGCTCTCCTCTAATATCTGGTCGTAAGTGACACTGCTGAAGTCGGCGGGAGCATTGAGGCTCTCCGTAGTCCCTTCGGAGAAGGTGGCACTACTGAGGTCGGCGGGGGCATCGAAGCTCGCCTCGATTCCTTCGGCGAGGGTGGCACCACTGTAGCTGGCGGGAGCATTCAGGGTGTCCTCCAGAACTTCGACGAAGTCGGGGAGAGAGCAGCTGAGCTGGACGGTAAGCGGCTGGCTCAGGTCCTGCGTCAGGCGGGTAACGGTGGCGTGGGTAAAATTGACCTGGTCGTTTCGATCGCTTTCAAAGATGGTATCGTTTTCCAGCGTCACCTTGAGCTTGGGCGGGCATTTGGGATTGTAGAAGGTGAAAGGCGTGGAGACATAAGAGATTGTACCCTCTACGGGATGCCAGTACCTGAATTCGATGTTCACTGGCACCTCCAGGTCGCCGAAGCAATAGCTACTGAGATGCGGCGATATCTGAATCGCTTTGCTGCCGGTTTCGCCGGGTGCGAAGTAGACCCAGTTGGGCGACAGGCTTCCGATCCAGACATGGTAGTAGTGCCAGTAGTAATAGAAGTAGTAGTTGTACTTGTAGTAAAGCCAACGGTTGGTTGCCCACACGTAAAGCGGTCTGCTGATGCCGGTGCCGGCGCCGCTCCGGGTCAGTTGCAGCGCGTTGGTTGGCGGATCGTTAAGCCACATGTAGTTGGGGTTGGCGGTAAGGGTCAAGGTCATCCAGTTGTCGCCGGAGCCTGGCAGATCGTTTGGCGAAATAAGCTCGCCACCGCGAACCGTGAAGGTGACGGTATTCGTGACTAACACTGGCTCCTGGGCGCAGGTGAGGAGGACGCCGTCGCCGGTGACGTTCGCCAGTATGGCGGAGAGGGTGGCCTGGACCTCGTAGGTACCGGCGGTGGGCGGGGTGAACTGCGCTTCCGAACTGAGCAACTCGCCGTTGCTGCGCCAGGCATACGTGGCAACCACTTTGAGCACGGGGATGATGACACTCTCGCTGCTGATGGTATCGAACGGGGGGGTGAGTCGACGCCAGATGACATCGACCTTGCCATCGGTGCGGGCAACCGGTTTGGGCTCGATATCGGCGTAGACGGTGGTACCCAAGGGCAGATCCTCTTCCACGGGCAGATTGATGCTCAAGGTAGCCGGGCCGACGGTGGCGGCTTCGATGAGGGTGCAGCTTTCGTAGGCGAAGTTTTCGGGGGTGGGCAGCTCGAGCGCGGTCAGCTCGTCATCCGTCACGGTGATGGCTGCATCCGCGGAGATAGTGGTGGAGATGGAGGCGGAGATGACGACTTCCTGATCGCCATCGTCCAGATCGTCGTCGACGGCATCGATGGCGAAGGTAGCGGTGGATACGCCGCTGGGTATGATCACGAAGGTGGGAACGGTCGCCTCGGTGGTGTCGTTGCTGATGAGATAGACGGGGACGCCATTGGAGAGGCAGTCGAGTGCGACCAGCCCCGATCCCGCGCCAGGACCGGCGCCTTCGCTGAACTCGGCCGGCATGACGAAGATGGAGACGGAGGTACAGCCGATCGGCAGATTGTTGGTGTAGCAGGGGGCGGTGCTGGGGGATGGACCGGTGCCGCAATGCTCGAAGATGTCGGGAATCACCTCACCGATGAGGTGAACGATGGGAATGCTGACCAGCGCCAGCAGCGGCAGCATCAGGATGAACATGCCGTTGCGGATGAAGGCCCGGTTCTTCGCAACCAGTTTACGGATACGCTCACTCATGGATTCCCCCTCCCTCGTTCGTTGTTTACTTGCCAATCGTTTCAGAAACAGTTTCGATCACCGCACCGAAGCGGTTGAGATGACGTGCCTGTCGCGCAAAGGTGTCGGCTCCAGCCGCCGAGGCGGCGACCCGGCGCAGGTCGGCGGGCGCCACTGGCCCCTCGGTGCGCAGCACGTGGCGCAGCCCCTCGTTGTCGTAGCGGTACCAGACAATCTGCGGATCGGCCCCCGGACAGAGGCACTGCATGCCTTGCAGATGGCCGTCGTCGAAGTACTTGTAGCGAATCTCGGTAGCGGGCTGGGCGGAAGTGGGTGCGTTGGCAAGGGGTTTTTCTGAGCGACGGACAAGGCGACCGTCGCGGTAGGTGAAGGTGATGAGGCGCTGGTCGTGGCGCAGGAACTTGCGGAGGCCGTCGCAGGTATAGTCGCAGGACTCGGCGGGCCGGCCGACCGGCTGGCGTCTGGCCAGGCGCCGCCAATCGTCGTAGTCGAAGGAGGTGGAGTCGACACACTGGTACGTGGGTTGGCCGTCCGCCGCGGTCGACCCGGTACGAAGATAGAGGGAGCTGGTGTGCAGCAGATTGGCGGGCCAGTAGGTCCAGCAGCGGCGGGCGCCGTCGGGGGTTTCGTACTCTTTCAGGCGGCCCAATGGGTCAACCAGGAAGCGATAGAGGCGTCCATCCACGCTGGCGGTGTCGAGGAGCCCTTTGTCCGTATAGCCATAGGTAATACGGCGACCGCCGAATTCGGCGGCGACGATGCGGTTCGCTTCCCGCATCCAGGGTGAGGCGGCGTCCTCATGCTGCGCGGGGGCGGTGGCCACGACGGCGCCATTTTCGCCGACCAGCTCCCGTCGTTCTTCCTTGCCGTCCGGCGCATAGTGAATGACCGTTGCCTCGGCGGAGGCGCCCTGCTGAATCCGGACCACCTTCATCTCGTTGCGGATGCGGCGCTGCACGGTACGCCGATCCAGCACGGCCTGGTCGAGGGGCAGCTCTTTGGGGCCGTGACCGCGGTCGATGGTCCAGGTGGCGTCTTTCTCGAGGTGACGCAGATAGCGATAGCGGCCGGTTGCCCTGTCGGTAGCGATGGTGAGGCTTTCGGTGCCTTCCTGGCTGGTGTGGTTGGCGAAGCTGATATCCGTCTCGTTGCCGCAGGGGCCGATCATGAGGCGGATGCGGCCGAGGCTGTCATTCTCCCAGCACCACCGGCGAGCGAGGGCCGTTTTCGGCGCGATGGTCTTGTAGCGGAGTTGCTGCTTGACCTCGCCATCGACGTTGGCGACGGTAAAGCCATCCATCACCTTCTTCTGCTCCCGCGGGACGTATTCTTCGAGGGAGTTGGGAAAGCCGTTGGGGTCGTAGGCGATAT
Source organism: Lentisphaeria bacterium (assembly GCA_041690595.1). Classification (GTDB taxonomy): domain Bacteria; phylum Verrucomicrobiota; class Lentisphaeria; order JABSQK01; family JAWLHB01; genus JAWLHB01. The sequence goes on along the minus strand of JAWLHB010000053.1, from coordinate 48,214 downwards.
GATACTCGATGCCGTTGGGCAAGGTGATCCTGCCGACGGCGTCGCTGCCCTTGGCGGGTTCAAGGCGGGTTCTGGCGCCGTCCGGGTATTCGATGGCGGAAGGGAGAGTGGGCGAAGGCCCCTCGTAATGCAGCTTGACAGGAAAGGGAAAGGTGTGGCTGGAGCTTTCGACGACGCGCCAGGTGGCGCCGAAATCGGGTGTCTCGAAAGCCCACCAGCGCTCGGGAGAGTCGACGATGACTCGCTGACCGTCCCGTTGGATCGACCAATCATCATCGGAGATGCAGACGAGCGAAGCACCGCCGTCATCGTCGATCTGCCGTTCGAAGACGACGAGCCTCTGGCGGGTGACGACGCGAACGCCGGTCTCGGAATGGGAATAGAGGCGGATGGCATGCTGTGGCCCTGTCCAGCAGGACTTGAAGCCATGCTCGAAGGTGAGGAAGTCCCACGTGACCGCCTTGCCGGCATAACAATCGAGATCGAAGCGCCAGCCCGCGAAGTCCTTGTACCAGAGGCGGATGCCATTGATCTCGCCACTACAGGAGACGCAGGTATCCGCGGATTGCTGGAAGAGCGGATCTGGAAGCTGAACGGTGGGGATAACGGGATACTCGTAGCCGGGAGGCAGCGGTATGTGCTCCATAGCGGTGGTGGATTCGCCGCCGACGGCGGCAAGGGCGAGAGCGGCCATACCAGCGAGGGTAGCTGCCAGAACGGCATGAAGCTGACACCGCGCCTTACGCTGCGGACGACTAGTCAACGTGCGAGTCACAGGTTCCAGGGGTGATTGGCGCGTTGGCGGCACGAGAGCGGCGTGTTCTGGGCAGCAGGAAGTGGTGAAGGCGATGCGCTTCCTGCTGGCCGTGACTGGGATGTATCGGGGCTTGCGCATGTGGGAGAGAAGGGACATCGATGGTTCCGTGGCACCTGGTTGGTTGTTCTTCGCAGACAATAGACGACCTTTGAAGAACGTCCAGTCACGTTTTCTGCTTTTTCATGGATCCGTGACCTTAACTATATTCTAAATCTTGACACAAGTACCCTATCCTAACGGTGAAGAATCTTGGTGTAAGTGGCGGATTCAGAAGCAGTTACAGCTAAAGGCCAGGGTTCGTGAAGAAGCTTATCAAAAAGTTTTCATGAGCTGTGCCTAACGCTGAGGAATTTTTTGGATTTTCTTTGGAAATAACCGCAAAGAGCGCAGAGACGCGGGGGACGCGGAGACAGGGGGACACGGGAACGGCCGCCTTTTGGGGGCAGCGGCGGCAAGGGGACCGATGGGGTGGCGAGTGGATAGGAGGGGTGCCAGGCGTCGGAGAGTGGCAACGTCCAACGCCGGAGCCACTCAGGCGAGTGGCGTGGCCAGGGGGCGGAAATGGCGATCATGCGTAACAGCCAACTCCACTCAATCCAGATAATCTACCCAGATGCTGCTGAGCCTCACTCCTCACTGTGTGAGCCTCGGGCCTGTCGAGGCTTGAGCCTGTGGTAATTGTGCTCACGCGGGGGGATGGCAATGGCAAATGGCAGGGCCGTTGGAAACGGCCCTGGTCGCCGTTCGGAGAGCCCTTCACTTGGCAAGCAAAGATGCTTGCCAAGACTTTTCTTTGCGCAATCAGGATGATTGCGGCCACCTCGGCAAGCTTGGCTGTTTGACGTGGGGTGCAGAAAGAGCTTTTTCCGGAATCGGGGAGGGTTGCGGCAGCATCCATGCGACTCTTGGACGGGCAAGTAGGTGGCTGGCCTTGGGGGAGAAGTAAGCGCGGCGTTGCCGGGGGCACCGCGGGGCCACTCAGACGAGTGGGGCATCATCTGTGGGACTTTCGGGGACGCAGGGTTGCGAAACCCTCTCCCGGTACGCCTTCTTTTCAGTTTTCGGGATCGGGGGCTTGACGGGGGAAGGGGGCGGGTTCATGTTATATAGTTAACTATTCACATGCAACACGAGGTCGCACCATGGGAGCGAGTGTAGCCAATCGCGTGCCGAAATATGTGCAGATCAGCGACTCCGTGCGCAAGGGTCTGAAGGAGGGGCGCTGGCTGCCTGGCGAGAAACTGCCGCCCTGCCGTGAATTCGTGAAGCGCTTCGAGGTGACGCCGGTGACGGTGTGGAAGGCGCTGGACGAGTTGGGCAAGGAGGGGCTCGTTCATCGGATCCAGGGCAAAGGGACCTTCGTCTCGGAGCAGCCGAGAAGTCTGCGCACCGAGTTGATCGGCGTGGCGCTCCGCACGCGGGGCGATTCGTTCGGCATCACCTTCGACGCCATGGTGCAGCATCTCAAGCAGCACAACTGCACCGCCATGCTCTTCGACATGGAAGGGCAGCCGGATACGCTCCATGACGATTGGCGGGCCCACTTCAGCGCCCTGCTCCGGAACGACGTCCGCTCCCTGATCATGGAAGGGGCCATCTATCAGCCGTTCGCTTACCTTCAGGCACACGAGGACGAACTCCCTCCCCTCACCTTCATCCGCGTCTTCGAAAGCGACATTCACTTCGCACGCGCCAACAGCATCGTCAGCGACTGGGAGATGGGCGGCTACCTCGGCGCACGCGAGCTCCTGCAGGCAGGCTTCGACAAGCTGACCTACCTGACCTTCGGCGTTCCTTCGGAGGCGCCGGTCGAATTTGGTTCAACTCTCCACTACAATTGGCTGGTGATGCATGGGATCGAGCGTGCGTTGACCGAGGCCGGCAAGAATCCGCAGAGCGATGTCCGCGTCGTCTTCGATACGGTGAGCCGCCAGGAAACGCCACATTTGGCGGAAGCACTGGCGTCGGGCTTTCGCGGGGTCTTCTGCCTCGGCGATGTCCGCGCGCCCAAGGTCTACCGGGTGGCGACCGAACTTGGCTTGACGATCGGCCAGGAGGTTGGAGTCTGCGGGTACTTCAATACGCAGTGGGCCAATCTGGTCGACCCGCCCCTGACGTCGGTGTGCATACGCGAGGAAGAGCTTGGCCGCCTTGCGGCGTGTGCCGTCGAGGAACGCTGGGAGGGACGCCATATCAAGGTTGCGCCCGAGATCGTGGCTCGGCAATCGACGCGATTGATCTGAACGAGAGTTGCAGCACGAATTCGTTAACCCTAAGCTGGAAACACTGGAACATGAAGAAGTCCCTCAAATCGCTGACACTCGATGGACATCGTTTTACGTTGATTGAACTTCTCGTCGTTATTGCGATTATCGCCATTCTGGCATCGCTGCTGTTGCCGGCGCTGTCGCGGGCTCGGGCGATGGCGAAATCGGCAAGTTGCCAGAACAACCTGAAGCAGATCGGGCTGGGATCCGCCATGTACCTTGGCGACAACAACGGTGTTCTTCCGCTGCGTGCGGTTCCCAGTCAATCCTTCGGCCCCAAGATGTACGCTCATCCCATCTCGACCCTTTACCAGGAGGCCCTGGTACTGCTGCGCGATTATGCGGGAGCGCCCAAGTACGCCACCAACGAACCAAGCTGGCAGAAGCGGCTCGGTTCGTTCCAATGCCCCGCGAAACCAGTTAGCAATCCAGTCTCGAATTATGTTGTTTTCGGCTCGTATGTCGTCGGCAACGCCGTGGCCACCTGGTATGCGTGGTCCGGCCAGCAATACCCGCTCCCGACCAAGGTCCGCGAAGAATCGACGGCCGTCTATGCCACGCGCGGCGGTGTTGGTCCGATCCGGCCCGACCTGGCCAGCGACGTTTCGCGCTGGCCGCTCTTCTTCGATGAGTCTGTCTATTCGGATGATCGATACGGCACCTTCAACAACCACGACGACGGGCGCCTGAATGTCGTCTACCTGGATGGCAGCGCGGTGAATCAACGGCCCGATCTGGGCTTCCGCGGGAACTACGCTGGTCAGGCCAGCGGCAGCTTTGTCGTCTGGTACTTACCCTATGTACGGACCGCGCCGATGCCGCAATGATGAGAGAGTCCAGCCGCGGACGCGCGAACCGAAAGGGTGCCATGCTCCGCGTGGTTCGGGACGATTTCGGCCGCGACTAACCATGTACATACAATCATCATCCCAAAGCAGGAGTATCAGGAATGAGCGAACAGGCAGAGCGCACGGAGCCGAAACAGATGCTGGTGGTCCGGCATCAGCTGGCCGAAAAGGCCGAGCTCGACGAGGATTTTCTTCGCCTTGCGGTGAAGGTGGGGGCGACACACGTCGATGTGAGCGGCCTCCCCTTTCGCTATAACGCCTTCATGCCGGACAACAGCGATCCGTATCCCAACTGGTCCCAGCACAGCCTTGGGCTCTTCCGTGTCTGCCCGCCACCTGCCCTTCAGCCTTACCTGCCTATGGATGTCATCGCCGACAATGTGGCATCGCTGGATTCCCGCTTCGCCATGCTGCGCCGCCATGGCCTGCGAGCGGTCGTCCATGCGCTCGAGCCGCTGTGGCTGCCGGAAGCCGTCTTCCGTGCGCATCCGCTCTGGCGCGGCGGTCAGTGCGAGCTGGGGCGAATCGCCAATGCGGCCTATTTCACCCCCAATATCGACGAGCCCGAGGTGCTGGAGTTGTATCGGCAATCGGCCCGCGAGTTCTGCACCCGCTATCCGGAAGTGGATGTGCTCTCCTTCTTCACCAACGACAGCGGCGCGGGGCTGCAATGGTCGACGTATCAGTATCCCGGGATCAATGGACCGACCCGATCGCGCGGGCGCGGCCCTGGCGAGCGCGTCGCCGGATGGATGAACGCCATCCGTGACGGTGCTGCCGAAGCGGGTACCAAGCTGCGTATCAACATCGGCACCTTCACCTTCCCCGCCCACGAGACCGAAGCGATGCGCGCCAAGTTCGGCGACCACCTTTACCTGAAGAATATCAACGGCAATGGAAGCTCGCTCTGGCAGGCATCCGCCTCGCCTGGGGGTGGGGATCAGCGCCTCATCGTCGGCTTGTCCAACGGCTCCCAGTACGTGGAAGGTCTGCAGAAGGTCTTCGCGGAGGAGGAAGGAGAGCGGCGGAATCTGGTGATCGGGGACAAGCTGTCTCAGACGCTGCTGGAGAGTTACCTGGAGTCGCCGGGCACGGGGGTGGTCCATGTGGCGGAGACGCTGCGACGGGCCGCGGTGAAACTTGCCGGAGAGGCCCATGCCGAGCAGCTCGTCCGCGCCTGGGCGAGCACCGACCGCGCCTGGCACGCGATGAACCAGGTTCGCCAGCGCGGCGGCGTGGGGCCGCTGACCGGGTCGACCATGGGGCGCTGGCTGGTACGCCCCCTCGTGCCACGCCCAGATCGGCTGACGGATGCCGAGACCGCTCCCTTCAAGCGCTTCATCTTCAGCAAGGCGGAGGACAAGGATATGACCGACCTCTGCACGGTGCTCGGCAAGCCGGTCTTCATTGGCAGTTGCGCCGTCTGGATGGCGCGCTGGGCCTTGCAGGAAGCAGTGACCACCCTGCAGGCTACGCACCGTGAGCTGACCCGGCTCGCCGCCGAGGCGACGGGAGGAGATCCCGACTGGCTGGCCCTTCACGCAGCCCGCGTGGGCGCCTTCGCCTGTGTCCTCGAGAATGCCCGCGTCACCCTCCTCTACCAGCACGCGCTCAACACCACCGAGGAATCGCGCTTCGGCGCCAATGTCTGGGACTTCGATGACAACGTGCAGTACGATCAACGAGCCATCGAGTTGCGGCGACTCGCCCGCGAGGATCTGGACAACACCACCGACCTCCTGAACCTGCTCGAGGCGAACGATGGTCTCGTGCTGATGCAGACGAATACCGCGGAGGACGAAAGCGTCTTCATGTACGGTCCCAACCTGGCCGACCAGCTTCGCCACAAGCAGCAGGTGATGCTCGACCACTGGCACGAGTACGAAGAGTTGTACCCGACCAGCCGCGCCCATGAGTACGAGCCGGCGCCGCACCGCGAGGCGCCCCAACCCGGACTGTAAAGGCGGCACCACGACAGGGATCTTCCTCCTCGGCTCGACAGGCCGAGGGGGATCATCCCGTCACGCGCCGGTCTCGACCGTGACCTGACGCGGGGGAGAGGCGCACACGACGAGTCCATTCCCATCCGCCAGGTTGTAGTGCCATGGTCCGCGCCCATCGAAGCGTGTCCCGAAGGCGGCGAGTTCGCATCCGGAAGGAACGCAGGCGCGGATGACGCCGTTGGCCTCGCGGCGGATCCAGCCGGCACGCCCGCGGAAGGAAAGCTCCGGCAAATCCACGATGACCTCATCCTCATGCAGGACGAGGTAGTCGGTAAAGGCCTCGGTTTCGACCTTGATCACATGCTCGCACGGACTGGAAATCTGTACCTGCCGTCCCGGTTCGCGGGCAAAAAGCAGAGTTCGGTAGATGCCGTCCGTCTGGTTGTAGAGGCGGAAATAGTGCTGGGCATGGAGTCTGCCTGCCCCATTATCGCCACTGGCGCCGCGAACGGCGGGGATGATCTCGCCCTTTTCCAGCAGGAACTCGGCGGGATGCTGGACATAGGCGAGCAGATCCAGGCCGAAACGGCCGCGCGCCGTAATTGTCCGGCCGTCATGGACCAGATGATCGCCAGTCACATGCAGGTTGAATCGATGGGGAACGTGACCGTGAACACGGTCGAAGAGGAGCATGTAGTCTGGCTTGACGTAGAGCAGCTTGCGCACCTTCCAGCACTTCGGGCCGACGGGATTGGGATCGCCGATGTAGAAGTACGGGGTCTTGGTGCGGTCGATTTTGCCGTCCTTGTTCTCCACATCTTCGAAGCCGCGAACGCGTCCCCAGAGCAGCTTCAGCGTGACCGGCACCTCGCAGTGTGTGTAGTCGATGACGGAGGTGAAGAGGCGGTCGGCCAGATAGCCGCGGCGCAGGTTGTCCTCGTCGGGGATTTCGACGAGATTGTGGGCGCCGGCCACAGCGATATCCCCGGTATAGGTGCCGTAGTCCATGCACAGGGGGACGCCTTTGGCATACCAGTTGAAGGCGGTCTCATCGGCCTCGTAGTGATCCTTGGCGAAGCCGATCTTCTGAAAGAGATAGCTCTCGTCCGGGGCGAGGTGATGGTGGCGCATGCTGACGCCGACTTCGTCCATCTGCTCGCTCGCCAGCGGCGTGAGCGCGTAGCGGCGATCCGGAATCGGCGCCATGGCGGCCAGGATGGTGGGGTAATGCTCGGAGAGTTGCTGATGATCTTCGGTGAGTTGATAGATGGCCATGCAGTCATGGCGCAACGGATCGTCGGGCGGCAGCTCGGCGGCATACGCCAGGAGATAATGGCCCTGATTCTGAGGAAGGACGGCGTTGCCGATGGCGGGCCAGGTGTGGCTGCCGAAGCGTTGGTCGTACGGCCCAAAGAAACGGCATAGCCAGCCGACAAAGCGCCGCATCCGCTCGTCCTGAAAGTAGTCGATTCCCCAGCGCTGCTTGACGACCCGGAAGGTGATCACCAGGTAGGAGAGGGTATAGAGCGCATAGTTGATCGACTCTTCCCAGGCGCCGCTCTTGCCGGCGTACGCATCGAGCTGCCGCTCGATTTCGGCCAGGGCGAACTCGCGCCAACGGATCGCATCCGGATGATCCTGGAAGATGCCGCTCAGATGGGCCAGCGCACAGAGCGGGTCGGACTGGAAGTTGGGCAGAGAATTCGTCCAGATCAACCGATCCGGCTTGTGCTCGCCGCCATAGGTATAGAAATCGCGGGTGGAGTCGGGATGATCGGGATGTTTCCAGGTACGCGAGTGCGGCCATCGCCCTTCATCGAGAATGCGCCGTGCCGCAAAGGCAAACCAGGCGCCCAGGCGACGCACCTGTTCATCCGTGAGTGCCTTGTCCTTGCGCAGCAGCTCGTAGCCGATCAGCATGCCGCGCAGGTAGCGGGAGAAGCCGATGACATTCTTCATGTAGTCGGATTTTCCTTCACGCCAGCCCTGAAACTGCCGAACCCATTTCTCGAACCGCCACACCAGCGCATCGTAGATTGCCTGGTGGTTCTCGGCGGTTGGGGAGAGGAGCGCGGCATAGATGGCTACGTGCAGCGTGCCATTGGCCTTCAGCCAGTCGTCGGGCTGGAAAGCTTTGAGGGCGGGCAAGGCGGCGCACCGCGCGAGGGCCTGCCGGCGATAGTCGTCACCGACAAAGATGGCGGGTCGGCTGGCGCAAGCCTCGTCAAAGCTCGTCTCCCCCGTCAGGTCGAGGTGCTCGTCGAGGCGCAGGGCGTTGAATTCGGCGTGAAGGCGATGAAAGAGCAGCCTCTCGTCGGCACGCCATTCGGTATTGACAGGTGAAGCGACCAGCAGCCAGTGACGGCTGCCGCTGACAAGGGAGGAGCGCCATTCGACCTGCCCCTCGCGGTCATAAAGGACGGGCATGTTGGCGACGGGCTCCTGCCATTTCGCGCCATGCAACCCGAGGATGCCGACCATGCCGCCGGCCTCGTTGCGTTGATCGAAGAAGGCAAACCAGCCACGGTTGTTCGGAATGAAGTACTCGCTGAGAACGGGCATCTGCAGGCGGCAGAGGATGTCGCGCGGCCGCTCCACCCCCAGCGGCTCGACAGTCGGCTGACTCTCGCCCTCAAAGCTGTCCCGACTCAGGATGTGCGTGAACTGCCTCTCTGGGTTGAGGATCCAGCTCAACTCGCCATTCAATCCCAGGGAGAAACGTTCGCTGACTTCGATCCATGGATCCAGCGTGTAGCACCGAAAGGTGAGCGCATAGTGACGCCGCGACGCAAAATGGTACTCCAGCTCGTAGTCGGTGAAGAGCGGCCCGCTTCGCAGGCGCGTCAGCGACGATCGTTCGAGCCTGGTATCGCAGCGGATTTCGCTCTGCATCGGTCGGCCGGCAAATTCGTGAAAGGGGGAGTGCGTGCCGACCAGCAACTCGCAACCGGGCTGGCCGATGGCAATCCCGTCGTGCAGCGGGATGGAGCGGGGCAAAGGGCTGTTGCTTCCGAAGCCGTTCTCCGTCCAGATGAACTCCTTGATCTCGTCTTTGGCGAAGGCCAGTTTGACCAGCATGGCATCGCCGTCCCACTGGCATCGGACGGGCGCCCCATCCACCTGCAGGAGCAGAGGGGTTCCGGGGGTTACCCCCGACATCGGTAAACGCACATACTGCTCGCTCCAGTCGACGAACAAGGGACTCTTCAGAACCTTCCTGTGCATGACACGCCTCCCCCTCCTTGATTATCCCCGAAAAACCAGTCGTATACAGCTACCCGTCATGCCGCCGAACGTCAACCGGGAAGCCATCTTTTCCGCCGCGGCAAGAGCGCCGTAGGGAGATCAGGGATTGATGGGATGACCGTCCTCTTCGAGGCGGCGCAGCTTGTAGATGAGAGCACGGCGGCTGATGCCGAGAGCCTTGGCGGTCTCGGTGCGATTGTACTGGTTGGCGCGAAGCGTCTGCAGGATGACCATGTCTTCCACCTCCTGCAGCTTGCCCGTGGATTCGGCGCCCGGTTGGTCCGGGCCGGCCAAGGCTTCAACGATGCGACGCGGCAGGTGTTCGGGAAGAATGACGCCGCCGCGGGCCATGAGCACCGCACGCTCCATGGCGTTCTGCAGTTCCCGCACGTTGCCGGGCCAGTCGTGGAGTGCCAGATTTGTCGCCACGCCGGGGGAAAGGCGATGGCGGCCGCCGGAGTGCCTGGCGGCAAAGTAGTTGGCGAGCGGAAGAATGTCGGCCGTTCGATCGCGCAATGGCGGCAGATGAATCTCGATGACGTTCAGCCGGTAGAAGAGGTCCTCGCGGAAGCGGCCACTGGCGACTTCCTGCTCGAGATCGCGATTGGTGGCAGCCAGCAGGCGCATGTCGACCTTGTGCTGACGATTGGAGCCGAGCCGCTGAAAGGTACCATCGTGGGTGACGCGCAGCAGTTTGGCCTGCAGGGCGGCGGGCATCTCGGCGATTTCGTCAAGGAAAATGGTGCCGCCATCCGCTTCCTCGAAGCGCCCCACCCTTGCTTCGACCGCGCCGGTGAAAGCTCCGCGTTCATGACCGAACAGCTCACTCTCCAGCAGCTGGTCGGGAATGGCCGCGCAATTGACGCAGACCATCGGACGGTCGCGACGGGGACTCCAGCGGTGGATGAGGTTGGCGATGACCTCCTTGCCGGTGCCGCTTTCGCCGGTGATCAAGACGCGCGAATCGTAGGGGGCAACCAGGGCGGCCTCGCGCAGCGCATCGCGCATGGCGGGGCTTACCGCAATCACGTCGGGTGGCAGGTCGATATCAGGTGGTTCAGTGGGCTTGTCGAGGCTCCGCTCCCCCAGAGCGCCGGCCACCACGGCACCGAGTTCCTCCAGGTCGATCGGCTTCTCGAGGTAGTTGAGGGCGCCGTCGCGCATGGCGGTCACCGCATCGCGGATATCGGCATAGCCGGTCACCATCAGCACGGGCAGCGTGGCATGACGATCGCGGACGCGACGCATCAGTTCCATACCGCTCATGCCGGGCATCCTCACATCGGAGATGAGGAGCTCCACCTCCTTGGAATCGAGGAGAGCCAGGGCATCGGCGCCGGAGCCGGCGGTCACGGTCCGCAAACCACGCCGTTCCAGAAATCCGGCCAGGAGTTCCCGCTGGCTGGCATCGTCATCCACGATCAGCACCCATCGGCCATCATCACTCATGAGCGTTCCCTCCCGGGCAACTCGATACCGCGGATACGGAATCGGCTGCCGACATCGCCATTGGCGTCGCAGGAAATCTCCCATCCATGCGCCAGGACAATCTGCCGGACAACGGCCAGGCCGAGGCCGGAGCCGTGATCGCTGAGGGTGAAGTACGGGCGGAAGATATCCTCGCGGGCGGCAGGTGGAACGCCGGGGCCATCATCGACGACCTCCAACTCGACGGTGGAGCCGGCCTGGCTTATGGCGACGCCAATGTGCCCGCCCTCACCGACAGCCTGTGAACTGTTGAGCAGGAGGTTGAAGACCACCTGGCGCAGCATTTCAGGGTCGGCGAGCACCTCGACGGCGCTGTCGTCGCAGGTGAAGGTGATGCGTTTGTCCTCGAAGTCGGTCTCGAGGGTGCGGGCGACATCGCGTGCCAGATCGGTAACCTTCACCGGGGACAGGTGTGGCTCACGAGGGCGCGAATAGTCGATGAACTCATTGAGCCGGGCGGTGATGCGGTCGACCTCTTCGAGGGTCCTGCCCAGTTGAGCCCGGGCTCGCGGGGGGACCTGCTCGTCGCTGGCGGTCATCTGGGTGATGCTGCGCACGATGTTGAGTGGATTTCGCGTTTCGTGTGCCAGGCCTGCCGCGGCGAGGTTCAGCTCGCGAAGGTAAGCGTTCTGGGCGCGCGCCCGTGCCAGGCGAATCTGCAACTGGGAGGAACGGGCGACGCCGCTCCAGGCAAGACCGAGACCACCGGCCGCCAGCAGCGCCACGCCGGCCAACATGGCGCGAAACCAGCCGTCGCGCGCCAGCACCTTCTCGTTCTGTTGAATGTCCATCAGCAGCACCATCATGTGGAGCCCCTGGCGCTCGTACATCTCCTGGTAGCGTTCGGGGGACTGGAAGTGCGGGTGCATCTGCCGCATTCGTTCCCAACGGGCACGCCGCAGCGCCCGTTCTTCTTCCGGCGAGAGGGTTGACTCCGCCGCGTCTTCGCCGGCAGGCCGTTCTCGCGGCGGGGGTTCTTCGGTCGACCAGATGATGGCAGTGGCGGGACGGCCATCCTCGGCGACTCTCTCGCCATCGCTGTCACCACCGGGGCCGACGCGGGGCATCCGTTCCTCGCCAAGCTCGACGAGGGAAGCCACCATCAGGCGGCCGTCGGCCCGCTTGACGTCGCCGGGGGCCAGATCGGCAAGTGGACCATCGATGCCCTGTCCGCCGGAGGCAATGACTTCGCCGGCGGGATTGAGCATGGCGATTCCAAGCAGCTCACTGGAGTTGGCCAGATCCTCCAGCGCCGAAACCAGGCGACTGCGCGGCACCGTCCCGAAGCGACGCTGCGACCGGATGACGACCGCCAACGAGGTCGCGATGTCATGAGCGCGGTTCAACTGGGCCTCATGCACCGCCCGATCCATGCGACGGTGCTCGACAATCTGCCAGGCAACAATCGCGATCCAGACAATCGCGAGGATCAGGTAGAGCAGCCTGGGGTTGAGCCTCATGGAGTGCCTGAAGGCGCGAGATCCGCCGCCGCTGAGGGTTCTCTGTCCATGTAGAAGTCCAATCTCTTCTCATCCTGCTGACGCATAAGGGTGGCGCGACTGCTTTCGTCATCACTCATCCGTACGAGGTGTGCGCCATCGGTCACGATAGTGGGGGTAAGAAAGATCAGCAACTCGGTCTTCTGCTTGGTGGTGATTTTTCGTCGAAAGAGAACGCCAAGACCCGGTATGTCGCCAAGTATGGGTACCTTGCGGACATTAACCGTCTCCTGGTCTTCCATCAAGCCGCCGATGACAACGGTCTTACCGCTGGGGACAATGACATGGGTCTGCGCGGAACGTTTGGCAAAGACGGGGGCGTTGACGGTGCCGGAGATGGGGACGGTCTGCCCGGTCAGGGTGGAGATCTCCGGCGCGACATCGAGTTCGATCAAACCATCGACGCCGATTCTGGGGGTGACGGTAAGGATGATACCGATATCCTCGTACTCGACCGTGTTGATGATCTGGCCGTCCTGAGTGATGCGGCTGTTGCGGATGAAGGGGACCTCCTGCCCGATGGTGATCGTGGCCTCCTGGTTGTTTCGCGTCAGGATGGAGGGACGGGAGAGGACATTGAGCCTGCCCACCTCCGCGAGCGCCCTCATGGTCACTTCGAGATCGGTCTGGAGGATACTGACGATGCCGCCCTGAGTCTCGGCGCCGACGCCGAAGATGGAGGAGATGATGGAGCGGTTGCCGGTATACCTGGCATCGACACCAATGTCCATATCGTCGTTGTGCGTTACTTCCAGAAAGAGCACCTTGATGAGCGCCTGCGGGACGGGCTTGTCGAGCGCCCGGATGATGTCTCGCACCTGCAGGTTGGTGGTGGGATCCGTCGTGATGATCATGGTGCGGGTCCCCTCATCGACCTCGACATGAAGCTGCCGCTTGCTGCGGCTGGTGAGGCGTTCGTCGGCGACAGGCTCGGCGATTCCCGCGGCGTCGGCACGGCCGGTGACGAAGCGGCCAGGCTCATCACCGGGCACGGCGTCCATGTCATCCTGGCCGCTCGTAACGAGACCAAAGATCAGGAATAGACAGATGACAGACAACCAGATTTTCATGCGGATCCCCCTTTCAGCGCCGGGTGGCGCCACTTGTGTTACCGGTGCCGGCACCGGATTGAGTTGTCCGTCCACCCGTGGTGGTGGTGGCGCCCGTGGCGCGGGTCGTGGTCGAACGGTTGGTCGAGTTGCTGCCGTCCAGGTCGGAGAACATGCTGTCCAGAATGCTCTTGGTCGTCTGCAGATCGGCGTTTTCCAGTTGGTAGATGAAGACGGTGGGGAGGTTTTGCGGTGTGGCGTCGAGGGCCACAATCATCGTTTCGATCTCGACCATGGTGGAGGGAGAGGCGCTGACGATGACGGAGTTGGTGCGGGTATCGGCGACGGCCATGACCTTGGCCTCCGCCAGTTGGCGCCGGCTCTCTCCGGCACTCTCGGTCTGCGGTTGTGGCTGGGGGAAACCGCGGCGGCCAAAGCGGGACGAGGCAGTCTGATTGCGGCTTGTGGTCGGGTCAGGATAGAGACCGGCGAGGACATTGGCGATCTCCACGGCATCGGCAAATTGCAGCTGGAAGACCTGCAGGGTGCTGAAGGCTTCACTGGCGGTATCGAGTTGCAGGACCAGTTGGCGGATCTGGGGGATCGACTCGGCGGGGGCGGTGACCACCACCGCATTGCCCCGCTGATCCGCCACGGCGCGAATGTAGCTGGAGGTCTGTTTCACCTCGTTGGTGTTAGCATCGGCCTCCGGCATATCGCCACCGCGAAAACGTGCTATCATGCTGGCGCGCCGGTTGTTGGCGCTCTGCGCGGCGGCATTTCTCTGAGTCGGGGTCTCATAGACCTTGTTGATGACATCCGCCGTCTCCTGCGCATCCGCGTACCGTAGGGGAATGACGGCAATATCCAGAATGCTCGAAACGGCGGTGTCGAGGGCCTGAATAATCTGCATGATCCGGTTGATGCTGGTCTGGGTGTCGGTAATGACGAGTGAGTTGCTGTCTTCGTTGGCAGTGATCACGGTGCCGGTGGGCATCAATGGCTTGAGGGTGTCAATCAGTTTGGCGGCGTTGGTATGACGTACGGGGACGATCTGGGTCACCATCTCGCCACTCCTGGGCACCGCCGCTGGGTCGCTGCCGGAGATGACGGGAAGGTCGCGGGTCCGGGCATCTTCCCGCTTGACGATGCGCAGGAAACGGCCCGTCCGCAGCAGGGCGTAGCCTTTGTCGTTGAGAACGGTGTGGAGCAGTTCGACGGCCTCGTCGCGGTTGAGGGGATGATGACTGATAATGTCGACGGTGCCCTCGACAGGTTCGTCTCGCGTGATGACGAAGCCGGCGGCCTGGCTCAGATAGTCGAGGACGGTATCGAGGGAAACGCCGCGGAAGTTGAGTTGCAGTTGCACCTCCTGTCGACTGGGATCGGGGGGAGGTGAATCGGCCTCTTGCGCCCACACGATCATCGGGGTCGCCAGGAGGCCGGCAATCAGGGCCACCTTCCGGCGCCATGCTATCATTGGTAAGCTCATTGTTTCAACTCCTGTTGACGACGTTCTCTCAGACGTTTGAGTATATCGCTGGCACTCCCACCCGATGAGGAGGCCTCCGGCGGTGATGAAGAGGATGTGGATACTGGTGAGGATGAAGGGTTGTATCCCGGGATGGGGGGCGCTTCGGCGGCGATCTGCCACTCTTCGTCGCCCCGGCGCGTCATGGCGCTTCCCACCGCGAGCTTCAGCTCGCCCTGCTCGCCCGCCAGGAGGACTCCGGTGGTGGCGATGGTCTTCACCTCCAGCCCCGCGAGGCGATCTCCCAGCTGGCGCATGCCGGAAACTCCTTCCACGTTGCCGGCGAAAAAGGCGGTCGGGAGCCCATCGACCACCACCACGCCGAGGAGCTTGATGGCGTCAAGGAGAACGACGGGCGCCTCTGGGGTCTGTTCCTCGCGCTCTTCCACAGGCGTACCACGAGTCGGGCTGAAGATGTTGCGTTCGCTCAGCACCTTGTAGGCGCTGAAGCCGTCCTCGGCAGCGGGAGCCACGACGGCGGCGATCAACCAGAGAAGTATCATGGACTGCTTCATCGTCCTGCTCCCGTTCTGACGGCTGAGTCACGGCACAGGCCACTCACCCTCATGTTCAGGCCGAGTTCGCGGCCATCCTGATCCTGGGCGGAAAGGTCGAGCTGCTCAACGGCAATGGCGGTGTGGCCGGTCTCGATGGCATGGAGGAATCGGGTAAGGGAGGCCATGTTGCCGCTTCCGCTGATCTGCAATTCAAGCAGGAGACGCTTCGCGGGCGTTTCCTTCCAGAGGGGGCGCAGGGAGGTGACCTTGAGCCCGGCCTCGCGCGCCCATCCATCGACCAGACCCAGAAGTTGATTCTCGGCGTCGGCCTGATTGACGGGCAGGAGACGTTCGGCGGCTTCTTCGCGCCAGCGCAGCCAGCGGCTCTCCTGGCCGAGGAGATTGTCCGCCTGGGCCAGTTGGATACGCAGCTCCGCGATGCGCTCCTGCCGCTCCCGCCAGCCGGCCAGAAGGGGCGAGACCACGAGGCGATCGAGCACCAGTAGGGCCAGCAGGGCCAGGGAGGCGATCAACAGAAGCTTTCGGGTTTCCATGCCCTTGAAGGTCATCGTGTCACCTCCGCGGCGGGCCTTTGCCAGATGAAGCTGAGGGCGAAGGTCATGGGCGTCCGGCTGTCTCCGCCGTCGCGGGCCTGGGAGACACGCAGCTCGGTGACCCCGGGACTCCGGCGGAGATCTTCGAGCATCTTCAGCCAGGGCTCGCGGTTGAGCGCTTTGCCGGAGATGCTGACCTGGCGCCGGCCCCGCATCTCGACACGCGTCGTCCAGACGGAGCCTTGCTCGGGGAAGGCCATGGTCACGGTGCGCAGAATATCCAGGGTGAGTGGATCGTCGCTCAACCAGGCTTCGCGCGCTCGCGCTTCGTCGAGGATATCGCGCACGACCTGCGTCCGCGGCGCCATGGAGCGCCAGGAGCGTTCGAGTGCGTTCAGTTGCCGACGCTGATAGAGGAGTTGTGCCGCAACGCCGACCGCCAGCAGCAGCAGAATGGCCGCGGTCCAGCTCAACTGGCGCCGGTTCCAGTGGCCCCATGCACGCGGCTTGATGGCCGAAGGTATGGGCGCGAGGGTAAGGGCAAGGGCTCCCATGCGCGCCAGCCGCCCAGCATGCTCGGCGGCGTGCGTCAGCAGGGAGCCGTCCCTGCCTGCCTCCTCGATCGTGAACTCGATGCCGGCGGGCCCGACGCCGCGCAGGTCATCGCGCAACCTGGCGGCTGCGTCTCTGGCGCCCACAATGACGATCTGATCGAGCTGCCTCCGCACGGCAGCCGGCAATTGGCCAAGGGAGAGGCGAAGCTCGCCGGGCACCGCCGCGACTTCGGGTTGGGGTCGCGTCGCATCCGGCATCGCGCCGGCGACCCGCCGCAACTGGATGATCGCCTCTTCACGGCAAACCAGCCAGTCGATCCAGCGGGCGCCGATCAGGAGGCTGGCGTGAAGCTTGCCCACCTCGCCGCCGCCGGCAAGAGTGACGGGAAGCGCGGTCACGATAGGCCGTTTCCAGCCCATCAGGCGCAGGGCGCGGCAGAGGTTGAGGTAGTGCGCCATGGGCAGGGCCATCAGCAGGGCGCGGTCGCTGCCGCGGGCGCGGCTGGCGCCAAAGGCCATGTCAGCGGGCGCCAGCATGAATGCCTGCTCGGCCTGCAGGTGGAGGAAGTCGCTGACCAGTTCATCGGCAATCGCCGGGATGTCGATGGAGGTGGTCATGATGCGGTTGAGGGGCAGAGCGACGACGACCTGGCGCGGCAGCCTTCCCAGGGGTGCCAACTGCTCGCGCAATTCCTGGGCGACAAGGGCAGGTTCATCGGCGAGGGGATCCATCGACAGCGGTCCCTGCACCTGCCGTGGTGAACCGCCATTCAGCAGCACGGCGCCAAACTGCCCTTCGTCCAGGCAGATGGCGACGATGGCGGTGCTCTTGCTCATGCTCATAACGCTTGCTCCCAAGGCTGGTTCACCAGTTCCTCTCGCCAGGCGGCCCCAAGAGGCCAGCCGAGATGGGTCAAATTCCGGCGCGCCACGATGACTGGCTCACCCGAGGTGGTGTCGATCGTGTAGCGCACCCGGCAGAATGCTCTGCCGCGCGGCGCCACCGCCACGATATCGGCGACGATCTGCCAGCTGCGCGTGGTGACGTAGGGGGCCGCGGCCAGGGCGGCTTCCTCGCCGATGGCGCCGGTCAACCAGAGGAGCGAGGTGAGGTTGTCGGGATTGGCTTCGCGGAAGGCAACAAGCTGTTCCGCCAGATCGTCGCCGATACCCGGCAGGGAGGCGAGGACCGCGCCAGGGGCGGTGTTGACATTGACCAGCCCCTGCACCATCGCGGCATCGGTCGTGCTGAAACGCGCCAGCACCTGCTCCGATTCACTCTGCGACAGCCCCGCGGCGAGGCAGAACTCTAGCACGCTACGGAATTGGCGGGTGCCCAGGCTGGTGCTCTGCACGATGCCTTCAGCGCGCGACGCGCCGACGATTTCGGCCAAGGCGGTGGCGGTGCCGCTTCCCGTGGCATTCAGGTTCAGGCGCTGCTCGCCATCGGCGGAGGTATTGGGTTCCTGGCTGGCCACCGTGAAGAGGTCAAGAAAGCCGAGGTCGGGCAGCTCGGCAAAGCGCTCGCCGGTTTCCTGGGCCAGATCCCTCTCCCAGTCTTCGAGAAAGCCATTGCGATTGAGGTCCCGCCCACGCAGGAGGTCCGGCTCGGCGCCATTGAGGAGGCCAAGCTCGCCGACAGTCTCGAATGGCGCATCCTTGGCGAGGTAAGGCGGATCGAAGCCAAGATAGGTCTCGGACTCCGCGCCGTTCTCGGAGATGTCGCTGTCGACATCGCGCCAGTCGACGATGGCGCCGGCGAGGGCCTCGCTCATGCCGGAAAGGGCTTGGAGCATCTCGGGCTCGGCTGTATTGAGATTGAGCCTGCCGGCCTCGTCCATCAGGCCGAAAGTCGGCTCCGACGCGTCGGTGTTGGCGGGACGGGAGATGAACCAGATCCGGCAGTCGCCGAGGCGCAGGTCTTCGGCGGTGAAGCTGGTGGGATCGGGCATGTCGCCGGGTGTCGCGGTGGCGATGACCTGAAGCAGGTAGCGGAGGGCACCTTCGACGGCGTATTCGGCCTGGAGAGCGGCGACGCGGTTGGCCTCGCGACGATAGTTGAGCATGGCGCTGTGGCCGAAGAGGAGCGCGGCGGAGGCGAGGCCGGCGACCAGCCAGAGGGTGAAGATCAAGATGCTGCCACTATCGCGCTTCATGGCGTCTGCCCTCCCGCGACGGCGGCCAGCAGGCTCCGCGCCTCGAAAGGAAGCACCAGCGCCAGTGGCAACGGGATGCGGCCATCACGCTCGGCAAAGAGAATCCGCACCTGCACGGCGACGGGCAACTGGTTCTCCTGCACGGTGGAATCCCATCCGGTCACCCAGTCAGTCCCATCATGGAAATTCAGCTCGAAGCCCACCACGCCGCGGAGGAGGACGATCTCTTCCGGCTCTTCGATCTCGACCGCCAGGAGGTTCGACTCTTCGGTTCTGATCAGGTCATATTCTCCGGGCGTATCTCTCTCCAGCAGGTAGTAGTTGATCTTTGCCAGCTCAGGACCGACCTGCTCCCAAGCGGCACCACCGATGGCCGCCACGAATTCGAGGGTATCGGTGCGCTGATCGCCGACCTCGACAGCCTCGGCCAGCAACGGGCCGGCGAGGATGCCATTGGGGGGCACGGCAGCCAGCAGATCGCCACGCATCAGGCGGGAGACGGCGTCGCGCGGCACGGCGACCGCCTGGCGATCCACGGCTCGCTCCTGGAGCTTCCAGGCAACCGCGACCACGGTGAGCAACGCCGCCATCAGGACGGCGGAGGCCATTGCCGCGGTCAACAGTTCCAGCAGTGTGAAGCGGGAGCGACGCATCAGAGCTCCTCCGATTCAGGCGCCAGGGTGGTCAGGGTGACGGCCGTGCGGTCCGCGCCGCCAGGGCCGCGGACGGTTAGTTGGAGGAGGCGGAGGGTGATGTCGCCCTCGGTCCAGTCATCGGTCTGGAGTTCCCATGTGTAGCCGGGATAGTCGTCGCCGAAATCGCCGCTGGATTCGGCATCGCGCCAGTCGCCGGTCACGAGGAGGGCGCGCAGCTTGAAGTCGGCCAGTCCGGCGGCTTCCTGTCGCTGGGCAGCCTGCTGATCCAGCCGGGAGTCGATCATGAGGGCGCGCAGGGCAATGGGCACGAGGAGCCCGATGACCATGACGGCGACCAGGACCTCAGCCAGAGTGAATCTCCTTCGGGTCATGGTGCGTTCTCCCTTTCGAGGATGAAGAGGGGGAGAGGGATCTGCCGCGCGAGCCGCCACGCATCCGTGGGGTTGCGGTTGTCTTCGACAACGATCGCTTCGGCGCTGCCGCGGGTCAAACTTCCGTCGGGCCACCAGGTAAGGGCAGCCTCGGGGACCTGCGCGTCCGCGGTCAGGACGGCGAAGATGGACAGATGGGGCGGCAGGTCATAGGTACGGGGCGTCATCTCGTGGCCATATCCTGGGAGGGAGTCGGCGCCGTACTGGCCATTCTCGTTGTCGATCCAGAGGCGCACGGGGACGGCATGGCGGATCGCTTCCTCGCGGGCAAAGCGGGACAATGCCCAGAGGCGGCGCGCCTCGTCGTCCAGTCGACGTCCCTGAAAGAAGCCGGTCAGCCGGGGCGCGACAAGAGCGGTGCCGATGGTCAGCAAGACCATCACCACGATCAGCTCGAGGAGCGAGAAGCGGTATGTCCGGGCGCTCTTCACGTTCAGGGTTCCTGATTCCAGTTGGTGATGTCGTCATCGCCGCCGACCTTGCCGTCGGGGCCCATGGAATAGAGGTCGTAGCCGTCGACATTGTAGCGGCCGGGGCTCTCGAAGATGTAGGGGTTGCCCCAGGGATCGTTGGTGACGGCCTTCTTCAGGTACGGTCCGCGCCAGTTGGGGTTGTCGGCGGGGCGTTCGACCAGTTGCAGGAGGGCGTCGCTACCTTGGGGGTAATAGCCGTTGTCGACCTCGAATGCGTCGAGGGCCACCTCGACCGAGCTGATCTCGGTCTGGGCGGCGGTGATCCTGGCCTGCTTGGAACGCCCGGTGAACTTGGGGACGACGATGGCGGCCAGGGTAGCCAGGATGACCAGGACAAGCAGCAGCTCGACCATGGTGAAGCCAGAGCGAGTCAGGCGGTGGGAGCGGTGGGTATTCTTCATGGGATTCCCCTTGAGTTATTGGATGTAGTCCTGGATGGCGAAAATGGGCAGCACCATGCCGATCACGATGAGTCCGACAAAGGCAGCCATGACGAATAGGAGGGCGGGCTCGGCCAGGGCCACGGCGACGCGGAGGCGCCGGTCGAGTTCCTGCTCGGCGTCGTCGGCGATGCGGAGAAGCTCCTCGGCCAGACGGCCGGATTGTTCGGCGACGCTGATCATGGCGACGGTGGAGCGGGAGAAGAGCATGGGGCAGGTGGCGAGGCTGTCCCCCAGACGGTCGCCATGCTGGACGCGGTCGACGGCGGCATCGACGGCGTCGCTGAGGATCTGGTTGCCGATGGCTTCGCGGGCAACGCGCAGGGCGCTGATGAGGGGGACGCCGGCCTGAGTGAGGGTGCCGAGCAGGCGGCAGAAACGGGTCATGGCGAACTGGGAGGCGACGCGCCCGATAACCGGCAGTCGGAGGATGCGGCGCTCCTTCCAGAGACGCCCGCGGTGGCTGGCGAGGAATTGGCGGCTGCCCACGATGAGCGCAACAATGGCGGCGAGGAGGAAGATGCCGTAGCTCTTGAGCAGCAGGCTGGCATTGACGATGAGGCGGGTGAGCGGCGGGAGGGCGGCGCCGAAGTCGGAGAAGATGCCCTGGAAGCGGGGAATGAAGAAGACCATGAGGAAGATGAGGACGGCCAACGAGAGGGTGGCGAGGACGGCGGGATAGATCATGGCGCCGTAGGCTTTCGAGCGCAGTTCGCGGTCGCGGTTCTGGAAACCGGCGATCTGGCGCAGAACGAGGTCGAGGAATCCACCCGTCTCGCCAGCCTTGACCATGGCGGAATAGACATGGGGGAAGACGGTGGGCTGGTTGTTCATGGCCTGGGCAAGGGAGCAACCATCGATGACGTCCTCATGGAGTGCCTGCCAGCGGGAGCGCTGGGGGCCGACTTCGTCTTCGTGGGCCAGCAGGTGGAGCGCCTGGGAGAGGGGGACGCCGGCAGCGAGGAGGCTGGAAAGCTGGCGGGTGAAGGTTTCCAGCACCTTGCTGGAGACGCCCTTGCGGGCGAGGGAGAAGCCGGTGGAGGGGGACGCCACGGCGCCCTCTTCCAGTGCCAGCAACTGGAGACCCTGGCGGGAGAGCTGGCGCAACGCTTCCTGGCGGCCGCCCACGTCGAGCTGGCCGGTGGTGATGGTGCCGTCGTCACGCAAGGCTTTGTAATGAAAGGCTCCCATGGATTCAGCCTCCTTCCCCGGCGACAGGGGCCACTGCCTGCTCTTCGCCTTCGGCGGTGACGCGGACTACTTCTTCGACGGAGGTGATGCCTTCGCGGACCAGGCGCAGGCCATCCTCACGCAGGGAGCGCATGCCGTGTTTGCGGGCAGCCACGCGCAGTTCTCCGGTGGAGCGGTTGGCAAGGAGCAGTTGGCGCATCTCTTCGGTCACGGCAAAGATCTCGAAGATGGCGCGGCGTCCCTGGTAACCGGTTTCGCGGCAGTGCGGACAGCCGACGGCGCGATAGAGAACGACGCTTTCCTCCAGTTTCAGATCCGCGCGGAAGCGCTGGGCCTCGGCGGAGATGTCGATCTGGCGGCAGGTGCGGCAGAGGACGCGCACGAGGCGCTGGGCGACGACGGTGTCGACCGAGGAGGCAACGAGGTAGGGTTCGACGCCCATGTCCATCAGCCGGGTCAGGGCGCCGGGGGCGTCGTTGGTATGGAGGGTGGAGAAGACGAGGTGGCCGGTCAGGGATGCCTGCACGGCGATGCGGGCGGTTTCGCTGTCGCGGATTTCGCCGACGAGGACAACGTCCGGGTCATGGCGGAGAATAGCGCGCAGGCCGCGGGCGAAGGTGAGGCCAGCCTTCTCGGCGATCTGAATCTGGTTGATGCCCTTGACCCGATACTCGACGGGATCCTCGATGGTGATGATCTTGCGTTCGATGTCGTTGATCTCCTGGAGGGCGGCGTAGAGGGTGGTGGTCTTGCCGCTGCCGGTGGGGCCGGTGACGAGGACGATGCCATGGGGCAGGCGCAGGACGCGATGCATCATGGCCTTCTCGCGCTCATCCATGGAGAGCGCTTCGAGGCCACCCAAGGCGGTCGCCTGGTGAAGGAGGCGCAGGACGACGGCTTCGCCATGCACCATCGGGATGATGGAGACGCGGACATCGACCTCTTCGCGCTGCAGCTTGATCTTGATGCGTCCGTCCTGGGGGACGCGCTTCTCGGCGATATCCAGATTACTGAGGATCTTGACACGGGAGACGATGGCTGGCTGGTAACGCTTGATCTGGGCGGGGACGGGCACGTCGAGCAGGACGCCGTCAACGCGGTAGCGCACCTGGAGTTCGTCTTCAAAGGGCTCGAGGTGCACGTCGGTAGCGCGCTGGGCGATGGCATCGGCCAGGATCTGGTTGACGAAGCGGACGATGGAGGCATCCTGGGCGATGTTGTCGAGGTCGACATCTTCCTGGGCATCGTCATCGACGACGCGTAACTGGGATTCGCGCTCGATGCTGTCGAGGGTATCGGCGCCGACGCCGAGGTGCTCCTTGATGCGCTTGCGAAGGGCTTCGAGGGGGGCGAGGACGGGGACGAGGCGGAGGCCGGTCTGGGAGCGGAGGAGGTCGAGTCCGCGAGTATCGGCGAGGCGGGCGGTGGCGACATGGACCTGGTCATCGACCCGGCGGAGAGGGAGCAGGTCGTGGGCGAGGAGGAGCCGCACGGGAAAGAGGGCGATGAGGCGCGGATCGGGGACGATGTCTTCCAAGTCGGAAAAGGCCAGCCCGTACTCCCCACTCAACCAGCGCAGAATCTCCACCTCGTCCGGCGGGACGCGGGTCGCATCGGCCTCCAGGCGCTCCGTCAGGGTGACGGCGTCGGGTTCGGGCAATTGGCGCGCTTCGATGAAGGGGATCAGCAGTGGGTGCATGGCCTTTTCCAACTCAGGCAGTCGTTATTCGAGGAACCCGGCGGAGACCAGCTTGGCTTCCTGCTGAAGGGTCAACACTTCGCGCAAGGCATCCTGAGCCTTCTTGACTTCGGCCTGTCGAGCGGCACGAGCGGCGCGCAGGGCCTCCATCGCGGTCTTGATGGCTGCGGTATCGTCGCCTTCGAGAGCCTTGGTGAGGGCTTCAACTTCGGGTGCCTGGGTGCGGTCGCCGCCGCGATTGCGTCCAAAGCCGCGATTCTGCAGCTCGCGAGCATCGCGCTGCTTCTCCATGACGGCGACCATGAGGGGCTTGATGGCTTCCCACTCCTCGTCGGCGATGGCCAGTTGTTCTTTCTGGAAGGAGAGCATGCGCTCCTGCATCTGGGCGGGGTCGAAGTTTCCACGGCCGCCGCGACCGCCATCCTGGGCGAGGCTTTGCATGGAGATGAGGGCCAGCAGCATCAGTGAGAGTCTTCGTACGGTTCGCATCATGTGATTCCTTGGGAGTTAGTCGTGATCCGGGGGGAGGCGCGACAAACTCTTGCCGCGTCGGACTTTCTCCTATAGCAGCCCCTGTGCCAAGTGAGGCATGAGGAGCGGAACCGAGGCTGGGATAGCCGCCGGGTCGCTGGAGATGCGACGCCGGCGGCAGCTCCCCTGCAATCCCTTCACGGGCCAGGAGGGGCAACTGCGCAAATCTTGCGCAGTGGATGAGGCTCAGTCAAGAGCGCTCAGGAAGCCTGCAGGGATGGTGGCTTTGAAGACGTGGGGGATGCCGAAAGGATCGGCATTGTAGATGACGTGGCGGAGGTCGGTGGTGAAATAGGCGTGGGGATGGGTATACTGTGCCCCGCCGCCGCAGGCGCCGCAGTGGTCCAGCAGCGTGGCGTATTTGCCCGTGTCGAAATTGCCGATGACCAGGGGGATCTTCTGAAGGTAGCGATCCGGATAGGAGTCGCAGAGGAAATAGCGGCCGCAACGGGAGATGCAGAGATGGTTGAAGCGGTGCTCCGGAGCGGCAAAGGGGGTGGGAGCGTCGTCTCCGGGGGCGGCGGTGAAGAGATTGCCGCGGGGAAATCGGTCGTCGAGGCTCCAGTCGGCATGATTCCAGGAGACGGTAAAGCCGACGCGTCCGGTATCGGCGCGGAAGCATTCATGACCGGTGGCGGCGGCCGTGTGGGGGGGGCCTACGGGGAGTGGGGTCGTTTTGCCGGTGGCGGTATCGACGGTGAACAAGGTGGTGCCCTGTTCGCTGACGCTCTGGAGGATCTTGCCATCGGGCGACATGCGGGAGCCGCGATTGTGCTGGACAAGCAACTGGCGGCCATGGACCGGGTTGTATTGCAGGTGGGGATTGACGATCTCCGGGTGGGTGAAGAGGGTAGTCTGCTCACCCGTAGTGAGATCGAGCTGGAGGATGCCGATGGTGGGTCCGGGCAGCACGACGCGGACGGCCGCATGCTGAAGATCGGGAGAGATGGAAGCGATGCGGGAGTCGGGCGGAAGTCCGGTCTGGGTGAGGACGACCTCCTTCTTGAGGGAGTCGAGAGAGACGCGCATGAGTTCGCCCTGTCGCCGGCTGTAATAGATCCAGCCACTCCAGGCGGAGGTGGCGACTTCGCCGCCGGGGTGGATGGTGTCGATCTCATGGAGCTTGAGTCGATCGAGATCGGCGGCCAGCAGTCCATGATCGGCAGGCCCGACAAAGCGGTCGATACGGACCACCGTCGCCCGCGAACCGTCAGCGGAACAATAGGGTTGTTCGCAATAGACGTTGTTGTTGATGCAGGGGGCGCTGGTAAGGCGGGTGATGTGGGCGCCGCTTACAGGGTCCGGCGGCAGGTCGCATGCTTCGGCAAGCCAATTGATGCTCATGAGGACTCACGGGTCGAGGTTTCAAGGAAGAGAAGAAAGGTTGAGCACTATACCGTCATCACTTTGCAAATTCAGCACCAATGCCGTAATCTACTCTTTTCGCTGTCGACCTCAACCCACAGGAGAGCCCCATGAAGCGTCGCATGCCGAGTCACCACTACCTGCTGATCCTCGCCCTCGTCTGCCTGACCTCGTGGAATGGGCGCGGGGAAGAACCCCTGATGAAGGCGGGGCAACGGCTTGCGATCGTCGGCGACTCGATCACGGAGCAGAAGCTGTACAGCCGGTACATCGAGCTTTACCTGCTCTGCTGCCAACCGCAGCTCAAGGCGCGGGTCATGCAGTTCGGCTGGGGCGGGGAAAGGGCAAGCGGATTTCTGCGCCGGATGGAGAACGACCTGGGGCAGTTCGCGCCCGAATTCGTGACGACCTGTTACGGCATGAACGACGGGAGCTATCGCGCCTACACGGAGGAAATCGGCAAGGCGTATGGAGATCCCATGCGCGAGATCGTGACGCGCCTGAAGGAGGCCGGCGCGACGGTCGTCGTGGGGTCGCCCGGGGTGGTCGACTCGACCTACTTCAAGCGGGATACCGCGGCCTCTGTCTACAATGACAATCTGGCACAATTGCGGGACATTGCGCGGGAGATCGCCAAGGAGCATGGCATGCCCTTCGCCAACGTGCACGACACGATGATGGGGGCCATGGTCAAGGCAAAGGCAGAGCTGGGCGACGCCTATGACGTCGGCGGCCGCGATGGCGTTCATCCCCGGCCCAACGGCCATCTCGCCATGGCGCATGCTTTCCTGAAGGCGCTCGGCTTCGACGGCGATCTGGGGAACATCTCGATCGATTTCACGGGCGAGGCGACTGCCGTCAATGGACATCGAGTCCTTGGGGCCAAGGATGGGGAGATTCGGTTGGAGAGCAGCCGCTATCCCTTCTGCTTCACCGGCCCACCCTCGACGTCGGAAGGGACGCGCAGCATCCTGCCCTTTCTGCCTTTCAACGAGGAGTTGAACCGACTGACGCTGACCGTCAGGAATCTGCCGGCGGAGAGTGCCGAGGTGACATGGGGAGACGAGGCGAAGGTTTTCAGCAAGGAGCAACTGGAGACGGGGATCAACCTGGCGGCTGAGTTTCTGGACAGCCCGCTGGCGGTTGCGTTTTCGGGTGTGGAGCGGGCCGTAGCCGTCAAGCAGGCCTTCGAGACGACGATGATCAAGCAGCACATCACCAACCATGCGACGCTGGGCACGCTTTTTCCGGAGGATGCGGAGGTGAAAGGTGCCGTGGAGACGCTGGCAGGGAAGCTCTGGCAGCGCCAGGAGGAGCTGGCCCGGCTGGCCGCGGAGATGGTCAAGCCGGTCGAGCATTCGCTTGTCGTCAAACCGATCACGCCGTAAGCAGGGATGACTTCAATCATGGAGAAGCGGCTCAGTGGCAGCCATGGCACAATTGGAAGGATACCAGGGGAACGGCTTGGCTACTTCGGCTGGCCGACGGTAGCGCGGCTGGACGATGGAACCCTGATGGTCGCCTGCTCGGGACTGCGAGCCGAGCATGTCTGCCCCTTCGGCAAGACCGTTCTGCATGTCAGCACGGATGATGGTTCGAGCTGGTCGGAACCCCGGGTGATCCAGAATTCGGCGATCGACGATCGGGACGCGGGAATCGTGAATCTGGGCGGGAAGAAGGTGCTGGTCTCCTGGTTCCGCAGCGATACGCGCCAGTATGCCAATGCCAGCTGGCTGCCGGATGAGGAGCGGCGCACGTGGACCGCGATCTTTGCGATGTGGAAGGATGAGGAGGTCAGCAGGCTGGTTGGTTCCTGGGTGGCGGTCAGCGAGGATGGCGGCAGCACTTGGAGTGAGGCTTTGCCCGTACCGGTATCGGCGCCGCATGGCCCGATCCGCTTGCAGAGCGGGGAGCTGCTTTACCTTGGGAAGGACTTCTGGACGGGTGGCGATGCGAAGCGTCGGCGCGGTATTCAGGCAGCCCGAAGCGGGGACAACGGCCGCTCCTGGTCGGTGCTTGGCGAGGTGCAACTGCATCCGCTTACGGAGGCGGCCAACTACCATGAGCCGCATCTGGTGGAGCTTCCTTCGGGCCGGCTGATCGGTATCATCCGGATTCAGAGTCACGCGGGTGCGGAGCTGACGGAGTCGGGCATTCCCACCTTCAGCATGATGCAGACGGAGTCCGACGATGGGGGGAAGAGCTGGACGGCGGCGCGGCCTCTGGGCTTCCATGGCTCCCCGCCGCACCTGATGCGCCATTCTTCGGGGGTGCTCGTGCTCACCTACGGTTACCGGCAGGCCCCCTTCGGTCAGCGCGTGGCCTTCAGCCATGACGATGGTGGAAGCTGGGATCACGACTGGATACTCCGGGACGATGGCCCGGACAGCGATCTGGGCTATCCGTCGACCGTTGAGCTTGGCGACGGGAGCCTGATCTCGGTCTACTATCAGAAGGCGGCCGCCGGGGAGAAGTGTTCACTGCTTTATTCGCGGTGGAGTCTGCCCTGAGGCTATTCGACGTCCATCATGACCGCAAACCCAAGCCGAGGAGTATCATGCTCGATCATGCTGATCTGCTGGAACTGAAACGCTGGAATACGCCGACCATCTTCAACGGTTGGGAACAGATCACCAGCCACAATGCGGCGCTGGAAGGGATCAACCTCGAAGAGACGCGGGATTTCATGCCGCACATGGGGCCCATGGTCGGCTATGCGGTCACGGTGCAGTGGGAGCCGAGCAATCCCGACCACGCGCGCCGGAATCCGAATGGGTGGAACGAGTATCGGCGGTACATTGGCTCGATTTCCGGGCCGAAGATCGTGGTAGTGCAGGATCTGGACAAGCCGCGGGTCCACGGAACGGGCTGGGGCGAGGTCAACAGCAACATTCATCGGTCGCTCGGCTGCGTCGGCACGATCACGGATGGTGGGATACGGGATCTGGACGAGATGAACAATGCGGGCTTCAAGGCGCTGGCGCGGCGTCTGTGCGTGGGGCATGCGTTCGTCACGCCGGTGCGGTGGGGCTGCGAGGTGGAGGTCTTCGGCCGGGTTATCCGGCCAGGTCAACTGATCCACGCGGACAAGCATGGCTTCATCGTCATTCCGGAAGAGGACGAAGGAAGGCTTCTGGAAGCAGCGCGCTTCATGGACAGCAACGAGTGCAGGACGGTGATACCGGTGGGACGCGGGGGCGCGGGGAAGAGCGTGGAGCAGATTCTGGACGGGATGGAGGCAGCCGGTGCCGCATTCAGCAAAGCGGCCCGGGAGAAGTTCGGCAGGCAGGGTGAATGGTGAAGTCGTCCATGCCCAGTTACCAGAATCCGTACGGTGAGTCGAGGCGCTGGCTGCGTGGCAACATCCATGCGCACACCTGCTGCGGCCCTTATCGGGATCTGGCGGAGAGCGGCGGGATTTATGCGGCACTTGGCTATGGATTTCTGGCGGTGACCGACCACAACAAGACACATGACGCCGGACAGATCGAGCGCTGGAGTCGAGAGGCGGGGCTGGTCGTGGTGCCAGGGGTCGAGAATGGGATGACCGACCACATCATCGAGCTGGGCGTACATGAGCTACAGGAGACGGCTTCCGATGATTACGCGGAGCGGGCGCGCGACTTCCGGGAACGGGGCGGCTTCATCATCGGCTGTCATCCTCAGGAGTATGCGCATGGGGCGGAGAGTATCCGCCGGGGAGCAAAGTCGCTGCATGCGGTCGAGATCTACAACGGCTTGCGGGAGGCACGGGGCACCGATGAGTCGGCAAACCTCAGGTTGTGGGACGAACTGCTGACGGAGGGGGCGAGGCTGTGGGCAGTCGCCAGCGACGACTTTCATTTTCAGTACATCACCCCGGGCCATGGCTGGATCCAGGTGCAGGTGCCGGAGGAGGCGGAGGTGAGCTGGAAGCTGCTGGTCGACCAGATGAAGCGCGGAGCCTTTTACGCCTCGACCTATCCGGCTTTCGAGCGGTTGACCTTGGAGGAGGGGTTGCTGCATGTGATGACGATTCAGGGCAACACGCGTATCCGGGTCATCGGGCCGGGCGGCAAGGCGCTGGCCGAGGGAGAGGGTGGAGAGCTGCGGTGGCCGGTCGTGAGCGGCCTGACCTATTTTCGGGTGGAGGCGATCAGTGGTTCAAAAATCGCATGGAGCCAGCCATTTTATGGAAGCTGACCATCTTGCAGGACGACAAAACAGGTGAAGGGGGAGACGAGCATGCCAAGCAGAATGGATGTGGAGCACGTGCGTGAGTTGGGAGCGCGGGTGGCGGAGATAGCGGCGCTGCCGGTGCAGGAGGAGAAGCGCGCTCTCTGGCGCAAGCTGAATGCGCTTCAGCCCGAACGGCCGATGGTGATGATCGACCAGGTCTGCTGGAACGAGATGAATGTCGATGACGAGTTGACGCTGCGCTGCACCGACGAAGAGTGTCGCGGCTACGAATGGAGCCTGCGGAGGACCCTTTTTCAGTGGCGGCACTTTCCCGTCGACATGGTGGTGGAGCCCTTCATTCGCGTGCCGAAGGCGATCCTCAACAGCGGCTTCGGGATACGGGTGCACGAGAAGACGGCGATCAGTGATCCCACCAATTCGGTAGTTGGGCATATGTTCGAGAATCAGTTTCAGACGGAGGAGGATCTGGCGAAGATCGCCATGCCTCGGGTCAGCCACGATGCAGGCGAGACGGCGCGGCGTCTGGCCTTCGCCCACGAGTTGTTCGATGGGATACTGGAGATTCATGAGCAGGGGGCGGATCCGTACCTTTCGCTGTGGGACCCGATCAGCACCTGGATGGGGGTGCAGAACGCCCTGTATACGCTGATCGACAGGCCGGATTACATGCACCGGCTGGTTGGCCGCGTCACCGACGGCTATATGGTCATGCTGGATCAACTGGAGGAGCAAGGGCTCCTGTGCAGCCAGCAGAGCCTCATCCACTGCACCGGGGCCTACACGGATGAGCTGCCCGCCCCGGGCTTCGACCCGCGGAAACCGCGCACGAAGGATCTCTGGATGTTCGGCCTGGCGCAGATGTTCTCGACGGTCTCCCCGGCGATGTTCAAGGAGTTCGAGGTCGACTACGCGAGCCGCATCTGCGAGCGGTTCGGCCTCGTCTACTACGGCTGCTGCGATCCGCTGGATGGCAAGATGGCGGCGGTGCGGCAGATCCCCAAGGTCCGCAAGGTCTCCATGAGCCCGTGGGTGAAGCAGGAGCGTGGCGCCGCGGAGATCGGCGGTGACTTCGTTTTTTCGAGCAAGCCCAATCCGGCGCATGTGGCGATGGACAGCTTCGACAGCGAGCTGGTCCGGAGGGAATTGAGCGAGATCGCTGGCTATTGCAGGAAGTACGGCTGCCCGCTCGAGTTCATCCTCAAGGACATCAGCACCGTCCGCTATACGCCGGAGCGCCTCTTCGAGTGGGCCCGCATCGCCATGCGCGTCGCGCAGGGATAGAAGCGGACGTGGGATTGCCGGGAGCGCGAGTGGCCACTCAGGCGAGTGGCGTGCCCAGGGTGCGCGGGAGTTGGCAACGTGCAACGCCGGGGCCACTCAGGCGAGTGGCGTGCCCAGGGGGCGCGGGTTACTCGATACGGGTGTTGGAGTAGGCGATGATGCCTTCGTCGGTGACCTGGATGACGCCGAGGCTGCTGACGCTGCGGTTGAATTTTTCCATCATATCGGCCCAGCTTTTGCTGTCAGGCGGGGGCGTGGTAGTGGCGCCGGCCTGCTGCTGCTGCTGACGCATCTGCTGTTGCTGTTCGATAATTCTTGCCTGCACTTTCTGGACGGTATCGCCGAAGCGCCTGCTAGTGTAGAACCACTGATTCCCTA
Organism: Lentisphaeria bacterium; assembly: GCA_041690595.1. Taxonomy (GTDB): domain Bacteria; phylum Verrucomicrobiota; class Lentisphaeria; order JABSQK01; family JAWLHB01; genus JAWLHB01. Next base: position 17,141 of record JAWLHB010000053.1, on the reverse strand, counting down.
CCTGGGGAATGTTGCGTGAGAGCAGCTTGAACTCGTCGGTGTCGCGCAGGGTCTTGCTTTGTGAGGCACCATTTGAGACGGCGGCGACTTTCTGGAGGACGCCCGGGTGTGAGCCGATGAAGAGATAAGCGCTGGTCTGGAGGACGGCGGGTTGCAGACCGAAGAAGAGGGGTTGAGGTACCATGAGCATCTGGTTGCCCTCCTTGACGTCGCGGGTCAGGGGCATCATGCCCTCGACGCGTTGCTTGGCGAGCGCATCGATGCGCTTGTAGAGGCCATCGTCTTTGACGCGGGTGAAGAGGAAGAAAGATGGGGAAGGGATCTGCATCTCGGTGCCGATCGGCACGGAGATGGTTTGGGTCTGGCTGAACTGGATGGCAAAGCCAAAGCCGCCGTCGGTGGAGTTGAGGATTTCGTTGATGTTCAAGCCGGCTTGCTGGCTCTGGCGGTCGAATTCGGCAACGACCTGGGCAAGCTCGGGGATATTGCTGCTCTCGGCTAAATTGCGCAGCCACTGAATGCCGAGGTTGAGATCGAGGTCAATGTAGCCGGCGAGGACGGTGTCTTCCGGCATCATGGCGAGGGTATCGAGGGAGTGTGGCTGCCGGCCGAGGAGCTGCCAGAGTTTTCCTTTGTCTTGTCCAGGAGCATGATAGAGGACAAACTTGCTGTGGGTGATATTCTCGGTCATGGGGAAGCTGCTGGCGCCGATACCGGAGAGCTCCTGGAGTCCGCTGGTCTGGACGAAGCTACGGGCGAGATCCATGCCGTTCTTCACCTTCTGGGCTTCGGTCGGATCGGGAATCTGCTGTACGAGCAGGTTCTCGAAGGATGCCAAGGTGGCAAGGAGCCGGGTCATGGCGTTTTCGGTGGAAAGATACATGTAGAAGTTGCCGCCGGCGTTAAGGTGCTGAGCGACTTCGTCAAAGGTGGAATCGACGGCTGGTCCACCTTCCATGGCGGGTACGGAAATCTGAGCCTGGGGGGCTGACGAGCGCGAGGTCTTCCCGGAGTTGGACTGAGCCTTGTCACTTCCTCCGCAGCCGACGCCGACCAGCAAAGCCAGGGAGGTGGTCAGCAGAATGCTCGCGATCGCATACACATGGGTGGACTTCATCATACTCTCCGTACTTGTGCAGGTTTGGACAGGGAATGAGTCAATATAGCCACGATGAGGCAGATGCCAAAAACAAGAACAACATTTGTGAGCGCAAGGGGCAGCGGAGAGAGTCGGCAAGAAAATGCAGTGCTGGCTTGACAGGGCTGGATGGCTTCATAATATTACAGTGATTACGGAGGTGCAGTTGAATGGCGGCGAGCAGGCAACCGAAGACGGATTATGCCTTGGCGCGTGAGCGGTTGATTGGGTATATCCAGCAGCATGAGCTGGCGGTGGGGGCGTCGTTGCCGGGTTTGAATCGGCTGCACCGGCTGTTGGAGGTTGGGCGGATATCGATGCAGCGGGCGATCCGCGATCTGGCGGAGGAAGGGGTGCTGGAGACCGTACCGGGCAAGGGGACCTTTGTGCGTAAGCTGCCGTCGTCGAGCCGGGAAGGAGATCTTGTACCGTGGGATGTTTACCGGTGGAGCAACGAGTCGACGGGCAAGCGCAAGGTGCGGATGGGGGTGCTGTCGGAATTACCCCTGTTGCGCGGCTGGTACGATGAGTTGGTGTCTGGGCATCAACGGCAGCATCCGGAGATAGAGATCGAGTTGGTGGAGGTGCGTGAGTGCCAGGATCTGGAAGCGCATCTGGCAAGTTTCGACTTGGACATCTTCCAGGTTCCGCTGCTGCATCTGGACACCTACGTTGAGCGTGGCTACATCTTCGACACGGCGGAGATCGGGGATCTTTCGGTGGACACAAGTGAGTGGTACGGAGGGGTACGGGAGCTTCTGCGAAAGGGAGATGCGACGTTGGGCGTACCGTTGGCGACCAGCATCGTGTGCCACTACATCAATACGGCGCATCCTCAGCCGCTGACGGGAGAGGATGGTGCGGGGGATCTGCTGGCCTGGTGCCAGGCGGCGGAGGAGGCGGCAGGCGATCTTCCGGATGGCGTGGCGGCGGCGGGGCTGAACGTCCACCAATTGTATCAACTGGCGATGCTGCTGGGCGTAGACAATGGGCGGTCGATGCAGGAGATGTTGCATCATCCGAGCAAGGCGGAAGCAGAGGCGCTGCACCGGCTGGAGCCGTACTATCGTAACCCCCGGATCTTTTATCGCACGGGTGCGGTCGGATATCCGGAGCGCTTCGAGCCCTTCCTGCGCGGTCAGACGCTGTCGATCATGGGCTCGTCATCCTGGTTGGACCGTTTTGACGAACACCGGGAGTTGCTGTGGCAGGTGGTGCCGGCGCTGGTTCTGCCTGGGGGCCGGGGGCATATCAACAGCCACGTCGCGGTGATCTCATCGGCGACGCCCTACCCTGAGGAATGCCGGGATCTGCTGAACTGGATCGGGAGCCAGGAGATGCAGTGCCGCTATGCTTCGCTGGGGAGGCTGACGGCGAACCGGGTAGCGAATCGCTGCTATACGCGGCGGGATCCGACGCGCTCGCTGCATGGGGTTTTCGATGCGGCACTGGAGGTGGGGATCTGCGGGAGGAGCCCGGAGCCGCGATTGAGCGATTTCGAGAACAATCTGGTGTGGCAGGAGATGGTACGCTGGCAGGAAGGGGAGATCAGCGTAGAACAGATGCAGAGCAATATTGCCCGGAAGGCGCGGTTCTTCAGCCGGGCACAGGCGATACGACAGCAAGCGGCAACAGCAGAGTCAGTCAGCCTATAAAGCGGAGGAGAGCAGGATGAAGACAGAAAAGCAAAACCGTGGCGGGATGAGCTTCACGCTGATCGAGTTGCTGGTGGTGGTGGCGATCATAGCCATTCTGGCGTCGTTGCTACTGCCGGCTTTGAGCCGGGCGCGTGATCGGGCGAAGCAGACGAGCTGCGTGGCGAATCAGAAGCAGATCGGGTTAGCACTGGTGCTGTACACGAGCGAGGAGGATGATTTCATCCCGCCGTGGAATGCGGAAGATATCTCGTGGGTGCAACGCTTGATGCCGCATACGGGCAACAACGGGACGCTGTGGGTCTGCCCAAGCTCGCGGGACGTGGGAACGGCGAATCATGCGCGGGTGAAGACGATCCGCGATCCATTCGATCCGAATTTCGCGAACAACATGTACTGGTGCCAGACGATCGCGATCAACGGGACGGATCTGTGGAAGTCATGGCACAAGTATACGCGGGTGAGGAATTCCGAAACGATGATTTATGGGGGAGACGGGACGGGGCGTTCTGATGAATGGTATGCGCCATCGCGAAATGGCAACGGGTGGCGCTATGCGGTCAGCAACATCTGGCCGGACCATGGTTCGTCATTCTATCCGCATCATTTTTCAGGCATGAACCTGCTGTTCATGGACGGGCATGTGGCCTATATAACGGAAACGACAATTCGGAGCTGGACGACATCGGTTTACAGCGCGCCGAACAACAAGTACTGGAGGATTCTTCAATAATGCGACGCCTACTCATGTGTCTTGTGCTGGTGTTGAGCCTTGGGGTGCGCGGACAGAGCGTAGCGGAGCTGGAGGCGCAGGTGGAAGCCTTGCGACAACAGCAGGCGACGGCAGAGAAAGCGTTGGCCGCGGCGCGGGCAACGGCGCAGAAGGCAAAATCGGGCAGCGTGGCGGCGAATCAGACGCAGTTTGTGATTCCGCATCTGGGGAAGCGGCCAGTGATCGACGGAGTGGTGAACGAGGAGGAGTGGGCGGAGGCGATAACGGTGCCGATGGCGGCGGGCATCTTCGGCATGATCGCGCGTCGCAGTTCGACCTTTTATGTGGGTTGGGATGAGGAGGCGATGTATTTCGCGCAGCGGCTGCCCCTGCGCGAGGGGGAGAAGCTGCTTCGGCTGAATCGTGAGCCGGTGCATGACAATGTACAGCCGCACGAGAATGCGGTGGAGGTGTATGTGGACCTGCAAGGGACGGGTTCGCATGCGTCGCGCTGCCGGTGGCAATTCATGGGAAACGCGGTGGGTAATCAGTGGGATCGTGAGGATCAGTTCGAGATCGGTCAGAACTTCGTGGGATGGGATGGGGAGTGGTCGTACAAGCAGCGGTTGACGCCGGATGGGAAGTACTGGGAGGCGGAGATCGCGATCCCGCGGACGACGGTGTATGCGCGGGAGCCACTGTCGCCGGGGCAGGTATGGTGGATCGGCATGGCGACGGATCTGCATCGGCCGTGGTGCTTCAGCGGCTTCTATCAGTGGAAGATACCGGCTACTTTTGCGGAGACGACGCCGGTGATCCGCTTCGACAATGTGCAGCGTTCGCACGAGGTGCGGGGGCTGGGGGGCGATTTCAGCATCCGCAATACCTTTGGTGAAGCGCTGGAAGTGGAGGTTGTGGCGCAGCTCACGGGGAAAAGTCGTCAGGGCAAGCCGGAGGTGGTTTTCGAGAAGCGGTTCCCACTGAGCATCGCGCCTGGGGCGACGGCGGAGCTGGCAATCGACGAGGCGGCGGGCGAGGCCATCAAGGACGAGGCGAGCTACACGATCAGCTTCATGGTGCTGCGCGGTGAGCGCTCGCTCTACACGTGGAGCTATCCGATCATCTACGGGCACCCGTCGGTGCCGGAAGGGTTGACGTTCGAGATGGAGCCAACGCCATTTGTGCTGCAGAGCTTCTACAATCCGCTTTCGAACTATGTGCGAGTGGTGGTGGACATGTTCGATTTTGGAAAGGCGGAGGAGGTGGCGAAGGCGCGGTTTGTGATCGAGGATTCGAACAAGCAGGCGTTGGGCTCGGGCGCGGTGAGCACCTTCACGTATCAGAAGGCGGAAGGGCGGGTGGATGTGCCCGAGGATCTGGCGCCGGGGCAGTATACCTGCCGGGCGGAACTGGTGGGGGCAGACGGGCGGGTCCTGTCGAGCAACCAGACAAGCTTCGAGCGCAAGGATCACGCGAAGGATTTTGCGTGGTTGGGAACGGCGATCGGCGAGGAGGATATCTTGCTGAAGCCGTTCGAGCCGCTGGAGGTGCGCGGCAATACGGTGAACGGGTACAGGAAGCAGATTGTGCACGACGGGAGCGGACTTCCGGCGAGGATCGTAGCGGGAGGGGTGGATCTGCTGGCGCGGCCGATCTACTGGCGTGGATCCGCGGACGGGAAGAACTTCGAGAGCGCGCCGTCGGCCCTTGCGCCGAAGCAGGAATCGGCATCGCGGACGCGCGCGAGCTATGCGGGTTCGGCGGAAGGTGGACCGTTGCGGGTGGAGAGTACGATCGAATGGGAGTACGATGGTACGGCCAAGGTGGTGGCGACGCTGCTGCCGGCGAAGCTGGATCGGCTGCAGCTGGTGATCCCGCTGCGGGAGGAAGCGGCGACGCATTTCATGGTCAACGGGTTGAGCATGCGGTTGTCGAATCGGGCCGGTCGGGTGCCGGCGAAGCCGCGGGTGGGAGCGGTGTGGCAATCGACGGAGATGCCGTATCAGAAGATGACGGTGGGCTCGTTCGTGCCGATCCTGTGGCTGGGCAATCTGAACAGCGGCATCACCTGGTTTGCGGACAGCGACGAGGGGTGGTGGCCGGGTGATGAGGCGCCCGCCAGTGAGATCGTCCGCACCGCGAACGGGAGCCTGGAGATCGTGCTGAACATCGCGCCGGGTCCGGTGGAGATCAGCTCGCCGCGGCGCCTGACCTTCGGGCTGAATGTGAACCCGGTACGGCCGTACAGCGAGCATATCGGCTCGATCTCGACCTTCGGGCATCTGCGTGAGACGGGCCGGTGGGATCCGGAGGTCACGAAGTCGAAGGTCTTTGCGCGGCGTTATCCGGACAATCTGGCGTTGAACAAGCGGTATATCGAGGTGGCGCACAAGTATGGAGAGATCTATGCGCCGTATACGGAGATGAGCCCGAAAGACCTCTTCGATGAGGAGTGGGCGTATTTCCTGGAGGAATGGCGGTCGACGGCGGAAGGTGGCCAGGTGGTGCATTGCGACTCGTCGAACGACAATCTGTTGTACTGGACGAAGCGTTGGATCGACGATGCGGGCCTGGACGGCTATTACTTCGACAACGTCTTCAACCGGTTGAACTGGAACACGCATGCCGGTACGGCGTACGAGCTGCCGGATGGTCGGGTGCAGCCGGGCTATACGCTGTGGGGAATGCGGGAGCATATCAAGCGGATACGGACGGTCTTTCAGGTCAGCGGTCGCGATCCGAGCCGCATCTGCATCCACAATACGCGGTATCAGTTCGCGCCGATCATGGGCTTCGCGGATCTGGCGATGGGGGGAGAGATGGCGACGCCGCGCGGCGACAATCCGGGCGCGGGCGACTTCATGGATATGTATCCACGGGAGTTCATGGAGGTGATGTACAACCAGCCGCTGTGGGGGTACAAGCTGAGTCACCTGTACCATTTCCGGCCGGCGACGTATGTGGACGAGCTGGGGAATCCGGATGAAGCGGCGGCGATGAAGGTGCATCGTTCGGCAATGGCGACGATGCTGGTGCATGGGGTGGAGTTTTTCCAGGGGATCAACTACAAGCCATTTCTGGCGAACCAGTGGCGCATCCTGAAGCAGATGAACGGGGGCATGCCACAGTTTATCCCTAGCTGGCAGGCGAATGGGCTCTTTGAGGTGCGTAGCCGGCCGGAGTTGATCGACGCGGCGGTGTACCGCGGGGAGAAGATGCTGCTGGTGATCGTAACCAACTATGACCGCAAGCCGCAGCGGGCAAACGTGTGGGTGGATTTCCCGAATCTGCTGGCGATGCCGGCGGCCGGTGAGAGTCGGGAATTGCTGGATTTCGAGACGCTGACGTACGAGCAGGGGCTGACCACCATCAGCATTCCGGAGCAGGTGGAGAAACTGCCGCGGCTGGGCGATCCGCGTAATGGTCATACGACGATGCACATGGCCAATGTGCTGAACGTGACGGTGCAGCCGCGAGACTTCCGGGCGATCCTGTTCATCAATCTGCCGCCCTCGAAAGGGGCGGGATTCTAGGCGGACCGAAGATGCCGAGATTAGTCATGCTGCCGGCGACAGAGCCCGGCGATCGGACGTACGGCGAGATGCCGGTCCAGATCGCCGGGTATGATGTCATGCAGGTAGTCTTCCCGAAGCTGGTCTGGTACAACCGGAGCGTCTGCGACGAGGCGATCCGGCAGATCCGGGGTTTTGGCGATGAGCCGGTGGTGCTGGTGGGCTTCAGCAAATCGGGCCTTGGCGCGTGGACGATCGCACGGACGATCCCGGATTGCGTGGCGGCGACGGTAATCTTCGATGCACCGATGGTGCGGGAAGAGGTGCCGCCCTGGGGGACGAGCCCGTTCTATCCGGACACGGCAAGCTGGCAGGAGGATCTGCCGTCGCGGACGATCGATGCCTTCGAGAAGGCGGTGCCGGAATCGCACCGGCTGGTGCTGATTTCGGGGCGTTCTTTTCATGACGAGATGGTGGCGATGGCGATGGCTTTGCGAGGCAGGAAGATCACGCACCGGTTCCTGGCGCGACCCGATATGCGGCATCACTGGGAATCGGGGTGGCTGGAGGCCGGGCTGGGCGAGCTGGAGGCGAGATGGTGAGAGATCCAAAAGAACCCAAAGGAAGCTTCATGAGATGCCTGATTCTGGTGTTGAGCAGCCTGCTGATGCTGGTTTGCTTTGCGGAAGAGCCCCTCTATACAGCCGAAGACCAGACGACGGGCGGTGCCGCGGGACTGCCTTCGCAGATCGAAGGGCTGATCGGCTGGTATCGGGCGGGTGAGGGTTTGGAGTTTGACGATAGTGGGCGCGTCGCGGCGTGGCGGGACGGCAGCAGCGGGGAGAATCACCTGACACAGGGGAATGAGGGGCGGCGCCCGGAGGTGGTGGCGGATGCCGCGGGGGGCCTGCCGGCGATGCGCTTTGCGGGGGACGATGCGGCGGGGCAGTATCTGAGCATGAAGGGTCTGTCGATCAAGCCCGAGAAGGGGCTGACGTTGATCGCGGTGGCCCGCTTGAACGAGCCTGGCTACCTGAGCCACCTGCTGGGGTATGGCCCCAGTTACTTTTCGCCGAACTCGCTGTATCTGAGCCACAGCAGAAAGAGCGGCCGTCTGGCGACGGAGGGGTTGGTGTCGAGTGGCGTGAACCTGCAAGGACAAGGGTTCAAGGTAGTGAGTGTGAGTTTCGGGGCGGACAGTGGGCAGGTGACGCTGCGCGAGAACAACCTGGTGATGGCGCAGGGAGCGCGAACAGAGCCGCTCGCGGGCACGATGGAGCTTTGCCTGGGGGCGCGGGCACAGGATTATCGCTACGGCTACATCGGCGATGTGGCGGAGGTGCTGGTCTACAACGGGGTGTTGGACGAGGTGGCGCGGCAGACGGTGCAGCGTTATCTGGAGGGCCGGTTCAGGTTGTCGACGAGCCATATCAGCCGCATGGCGCCGCTGCTTCCGTTTGCATATTATCCATCGGCGAATGAGTTGGAGGTGGCGGCGGACATAGGGGAGTATCGGGTAGCAGGTGAGGTCGTGGAGGAATTGGGGATCGAGGTGATGGCGATGAATGGGGGGACGGTGGTGGCGCGGGGCCGCATCGCGCTGGACCTCAACGGGCGCGGTCAGGACTCGATCGAGCTGCCGGAGCTGCCGGATGGGAAGTACGCGGTGGAGTATGTGATCGGGAGCAAGCGGGTGCGTTCGCCGAAGCAGTTCGAACGGATCACCTTCGGCTGGGAAGGGAATACGCTGGGGGAAGATCGTACAGTCTACCCGCCGTTCGAGCCGGTGCGGGTGGCGGGGCGTGAGGTGACGGTGGTGGATCGCCGTTATACGGTCAATGGTTTTGGCCTTTTCGACAGCGTGATCAGCCTGGGGCGGGAACTGCTCGATGGACCGATCGTGGTGGCGGGAGAGGGAGCGGACGGCAAGCGCATGATCTGGGAGGAAGGCAGTGTCGCCGGGCGAGCGGAGCATGCGGATGAAGCGGTATTCGAGACGAGCATGGTGAGCGGAGCGTTGGGGATAACGACCCGGACGACGATCCAGGAGGACGGCTGCGCGCGGGTGAAGATGCGGCTGCTGCCGGGCGCGGAGGGGCTGGAGATAAAGCGGTTGTGGATCGAGATACCGTACCGGCTGGAAGCGGTGCCGTACCTGCACTGGATCGGGGACAACTCGATGCGCCACAACTATGCGGGCCGCCTGCCGCCAGCTCATGCGCAATGGGACATCGAGAGCCAGTTCTGGTGCCCGGTCGTCTGGAGCGCGGGGGAAGGGGATCCGACGTCGGGGCTGATCTGGGAGAGCAGCCAGGTGAAGTACTGGCGGAATCAGCATGTGGCGGATGTGTGGCCGTTCGTGCAGTATGTGTGGCTGGGTGATGAGGCGCGGGGGCTGGCCTGGTTCGGGGAGAATGCGAAAGGGTACGTAGTGGATTATCGGCAGCCCGTGCAGCAGCTCTGGCGCGAGGGGGAACGGGTGGTGCTGCGGGTGGCGTTGGTGCAATCGCCGACGGTTATCGATGCGGCTCGGGAGATCGAGTTCGGGCTGATGGCAAGTCCAGGGAAGCCGATGGAGGAAGGTTGGCGCACGCGGCATGTGGCGAGCGGGATCGGCCCGGTGAACTGCTGGGGTGGCTATCTATGCGCCAGCAAGTATCCGGACAAGCGGGACTTCACAATCGTGGACAAGATCCAGGAGGCACGGCGGACGGGGACGGTGGACCAGGCTTGGTTCGAGGAGCGGGACAAGGAGCGGGAGTATCCGGAGCGGAAGGTAAACGGGAGCTGGCCGTGGCTGACGTCGGTGCTGCACTTTGCCGGTCGGGCGGCGCAGAGCCGGGAGGCGGCGGGAACATATTTCGAGGAGCATGCGACGGATGCGCTTTATCCGGAATTTCAGGTCTACCAGGACGAATGGGGGCCGGTGGAGTTCAACCGGTTTCAGGAGAAGCCGAGCAGCTGGGGGGTATCGCAGGGGAGCTACCACGACTTTGCGCTGTACTATGCGAACGAGTGGATGAAGCGGGGGGTGAGCCTCTACTTCGACAACACGAATCCGAAGCGCAGCTACAACGCGCGCTGGACGCGTGCGTACACGTCGGAGGATGGCGTGCTGCGTTTTGCGCATCCGCTGTTCGGCCAGCGGGAGTACTACCGGCGCATCTGGAAGCTGGCGCAATGGTGGAATCGTAATGGGGCGCCGTGGCCGATCGACTTCACGCTGCACATGACGAATACGCAGACACTGCCATTCAATACGTGGGCGACGGCGACGCTGGATCTGGAACAGCGGGCGCGCAAGGATGCGGAAGGGAATCAGCTTCCATGGCCGCCGGAGTATACGCGCACGGTTACGCTGAGCCGCACGGTGGGGGCGATTCCGCTGGCGCTCGACAATCTGCTTGGCGGTTCGCGTCACCACTTCAACAAGCAGCCGCCGCGGGAGATCCTGTCGAACTGGGGGATGTCGCGGGTGCACGAGGTGCGCGGTGACATGCTTTGGGGAGAGAATCCAGGGCGACTTGCGTTGAAGTACCAGCAGGTCCTGAAGCGGTTCGGCTATGGAGAAGAGGGGGTCACGGTCCACACTTACTGGGCGGCGGACGCGGCAGCGAAGGTCGAACCGCGGACGGTGAAATGGCTGCTGCTGGAGCGGGCAGCGAGTCCGCGTTACCTGCTGATCCTGCAGAATTATGGAGCGGAGCCGGTGAGGTCGGAGGTGGCGTTGCCGGAGTCCTGCGTTCTGATGGATGTCGAGACACGGGAGCGGCTGGAGGCGGGGGCGGGCGTCGAGCTGGCGGGAGCTTATGGGACGCGGATGTTTCTGGCGGATCGGGATGCGACGACGCTGCCGAGCCCGCCACCGCGGGAGACGACGCTGTGGCTGGATGGGGAGCCTGGGGTAGCGATGGCATTCCGGCTGAGCGGCGAGGCGATCGAGATCGTGGAGGATGAGGAGGGCAACGCGGTGGTGCGCCTGGGAGCCGGAAAGCGGCCGAGTGTGCTTCAGCCGGAAGCGGATCTTGTGCCTGAGATGCGGAACGGGAGGCTAAGTCTGCGGTTCCGGCTGTCGGCGGTGCCGGAGGGGAGTGACCGGAATGGCCTGCTCCATATCACGTATCGGGATCATACGGTGGAGGCGGAGGAGAAGAAGGCGGAACGCTTCGGGTATGCCTTCCGGCTGGATGTGGACAACCGCGATGGAGTGCCAACATGGGCGGTATCGCCGGTGAGCATCATGGCGCCTGGGGCCAGGCGGGAGTTTGCGGAGGTGGAGGTGAGCCGGACGCATGCACTCGATCACGGGCGCTCGGCGAAGCATCCCGAGCTTGGCGGCGTCGATGCGGAATGGCATACGCTGACGCTGGTGCTGGATGGCGCCAGCCAAACGATTCTGATTGACGAGACGGTAGTTTTTTCAGGCGTCGACGAGAGCTCGCGGCATGGCAGCTTTACGCTGTCGTCGTGGTGGCGGCTGCTCGCCGGCACGAGTCTTTCCCATATCGATATCGACGATGTCGCCTGGCGGCCGACGCCGGCGGCGCCAACGCCCACCCCCTAAACCAAGAGAATCCTATTCGCAATGAGAAACCTAATCATCCTGATGCTGGTCTTGACGATGAACATGAAAGCAGCCGATCTCCAAGAATTCCGCGTTCCCCTGATGAGCGCCCCTCCCTCCCTCGATGGCAAGCTGGCCGCAGATGAATGGCGTGAGGCTGTCGGCTTCGACGGTATGATGCAGGCATCGAAGAAGTCGCTCGACGAGCGGCGTTGCCGGGTCTGGATTGGGGCGACGGCGACGGACTTCTACGTCGCGCTGCAAAGCGAGCTGCCGCCGGAGAGCGGCCTGCTCACAAATGAGACGAAGAATATCAGCAACGTGGTGTTCGATTCGTCGTTCGAGGTGTGGGTGAGCCCGCAGCCGGATGATGAGGCGCGCCAATACTTCCAGGGGCTGTTCAACTCGCTTGGGCGGGGGGTGTACCAGATCCATACGGTAGGCGGTGGGAAGGATGTGCCGGGCTGGAATGGCGGCTGGGAGATCGCGAACGGTTTTACGGAGAGCGACTGGATCACGGAGGTGCGAATACCGATCGAGAAGCTGGCGGCGGGTCGGAAGTCGACGGATGGCCGGTGGAGTATCTCGGTATGCCGGAACTGGAAGCAACCGTGGGTGCAGAGTTCGGCACCGGGCACTTTCAAGGGCGTGGACACGCGCTTCGTTTTTGATGCGGCGACGCCGGTGGTGGTGCAGCAGCAGTTTACGACGGATCCCTTCACGCGGGACATTCAGGCGGTGCTGACGTGCCGGAATGTCCGTGCGGAAGCGGTGAAGGTGGAGGCAGCGTTCGAGCTGGAGCGAAACAGCATGCCGGCGATACCGGTGAGCAAGGAGCTGACGCTCGGCGCGGGAGAGAGCGGGGAGTTGACGCTGAACCATGAGGAACACAACAGCGATGCCTTCAAGCTTTCGGCACGGGTGCAAGCGGGGGAGGCGGTGTTGTTCCAGCGCAGCGTGAGCTGGGCTCAGCCACGCACGAAGCGTTGGGATACGGTGAAGGTGATCAAGCGGCCGATCGAGTGCAAGGTGGCACATTTTCCGTACTTGCGAAAGCTGCGGCTGCAGGTGGATATCGGCGGCATGCCGGAGGGAGCCCAGGTGGAGCGGGTGACGGCGGTCCTGCGCAAGCAGTGGGAATCCGAGGCGCTCGCTACGTTCAGCTTCGATCGCTTTGACGCGGAAGGGGTGCAGGAGGATAGCTTCGACGTACCGGAGCTGGAAGGGAAGTTCGAGATCGAGCTGACGGCGAGCGGCGAAGGGGTGCCGGCAGAGCCTCTGCATCGGACCTTCGTGCGGAAACGGTACGACTGGGAACGGAACAATCTGGGCAAGAGCACAACCGTTTACCCGCCATTCGAACCGATCACGCTGGAGGACGGAGTCCTGCGGACGGTGCTGCGCGAGCATACGCTTGACGGCAGCGGTCTTCCGGCGCAGGTGGTCGCCACGGGCGAAGCGCTGCTGGCTGGAGCGATCGTGCTCAAGGCAGGCGGTCAGCCGCTGGCGGCGACTGGCTACAAGGTGGTGGAGCAGGCGGCGCACCAGGTGCGGACGGAGAGCAGGTTGACGGGGCCCGGCATCGCCGGCAGCCTGGCGGGAAGCTGGGATTACGACGGCACGCTGCGAGTGGATCTGACGCTGGAACCGACTGGCGAGGAGCTGGTGGAATCGCTGGTGCTGGAAGTGCCGCTGCGTGACGAGCTGATGCCGATGGTCCACGCGATGACGGAAGGAATCCGACAAGGCCCGACGAGTGATCGGTTGCGGGAGGGCGAGGGGGTGATCTGGCATTCCCGCCTGCTGACGACGGGCTTGATGCCGGATGGCTTCTGCTCGTACTTGTTTCTTGGTGATGCGCTGCGCGGGATCTCCTGGTTTGCGGAGAACGATCGGAACTGGGGCTGGGACCGGAAGACGCCGAATCTGGAGATCGAGAGGCGGGATGGCGTGCTGACCCTGCGGGTCTTCCTGATCAACGCGCCGACGAAGATCGAGGCGCCGCGGACGTTGACTTTCGGGCTGCTGGCGGCGCCGGTGAAGCCGCGCATCGCGAACTGGCGCACCTTCTGGTGGGACCACAACTGCACCGTGTTGGGCACCAGCATCAACTGGCTGGCGGCGCCGGGTATCTGCGGCTGTGTTTATCCTGCTGGCAAGGATGTGCATTTCTGGCGGATGATCGCGCGGGCGAATGTGGAGGAGGTGCCGAAAGAGGAGATTGAGGCGACGATCCAGCGTGGATTGCCGTACGTGGAGCCGTACGAGCGAGAGGATACGTGGATTCGCCACGTGAGGCACAATGTGGGTGGTTCGCGGCGTGGAAAGTTCCAGATCTTCTACTACAATCGCGCGGTGACGCAGGTGGAAGAGGAGTATGCGACCTTCATGAACGAATGGGTGCTCGAGGATTACCCGGAGCATGAATTCCGCCCGCAGATTCACGAGATCAAGATCGTGCCGAGCGAGTCGTACAACGACTTTGCGCTGTGGTGGTACAAGAAGTCCTTCGAGTATGGCCGCAATCAGGGCGTGTACTGGGACAACTGGTACCTGCGGCCCTCGTTCAACCGGACGATGACGGATGCTTACGGCGAGCCTGGCGCCGTGACGCCGGCAACGGGGCTGTGGGGGATGCGGGAACTGTGCAAGCGGACGTTCGTGATGATGAACGAGCTTGGCATGATCCCGGTCACGATGCCACACATGACGTCAACGAATATCCTGCCGATGCACAGCTTTGCCACGGTGCAGTACGACTGGGAATGGAAGTACTCGACGGGAGATGTGCAGTATCGGCATTCGCGGGAGTACCTGCAGCTTTGCTCGAACGGGGAGCTGGCCGGGATCATCGGGGTACCGCTGCACGATCACGGCGATCAGGCGACTGACGAGTGGGTGCAGCGCACCTTCTGCGGCGTGGCGCTGGTCCATGAGTTGCAGACGAATGGCGCGGGAGCAGTCTGGAAGACGCTGCGGGATCCGCTGCTGCCGATCCTTCGCGATGCGTCGGTGAAGGTGTACCGGTACTTCGACCGCGGCGAGCAACCGGTTGCCGTTGGCGGCGGCGATGTCAGCTGGATCGCGTACAGCATTCCCGGCGAAGAGAGCCGCATCATCCTGTGCAGCTACGACGAAGCGGAGGTGGAGGTCGAGGTAAAGATCGATGCGGAAGCGCTTGGGCTGACTGGCGACCTGGCGGTAGAGAACTACGAGACGGGCGCCGGGCTGCCGGTGGTGGATGGCGTGATCCGCCTGCCGCTGGTCAAGCATGGTGTGGCGGGCCTGCGCGTCAGCCGCAAGTAAGCGGCAGAGATGATGGAATCCCCGGCGGTCGCAGAAGGTGGCCGCCGGGGATCTTTTTGGACGGTGGCGGTGAGGGGCGGTGGCGGTGAGGGGCGGACGGATCAGACGAGCAGTGCGGCAATGACGAGGCGGCGGTGCGAAGTTCGGGTTGCGATGAAATAGGCGAGGCTGGGGGACCGGGGCGTTGGGGAAGGGGCGACGGCGAACGCCGGGGCCACTCGGGAGAGTGGCGTGCCAGGGGGCGCGGGGAAAAGGGCAATGCTCGGAGTGGCTTGCACAACGTGGGGATCTGGGTAAGTTTCTGGGGTCGGCATCAGAACAACAGATATGAGGTAGAACCGTGACGTATTGGCTTAGAATGGGCAGATTTGTCTGTATGGCGTTGATGGTGCTGCTTTCCGTGGGTGCGGAAGAGCAGTATACGCTCGAGGGGCTGATCATGGATACCAGCGACAATCTGCTTCCCGACGTGCGGGTGGCGTTGAAACGGGCTGGGGTGGTAACCGAGACGGACGGCGATGGCCGATTCTCGCTCTCGTTCACCAGCGCTCAGCCGCTGGAGAAGGACAAGGCGGGCGTGTATGACTCCCTTGAGCTGGACAAGGATGGCTACCAGGGGAGAACGGTCAAGATCGACGATCTGACCTTCTTTGACACGGCCGTTGCGGAAAAGCTGGAGCCGAACCCGATCGGCGACGACAATGTGGGCTTCAGTGTGCGGTTGAGCATGGACAACGCTCTGCCGCACAATACGGTACGGCCACCGCCGCCCCTGTATACGCTGATCGGCGATGCCCAATGGAAGAGGTACTTCGAGGGCATTGACAACAGGCAAACGGATGGGCGTACGGAACGAGCCTTCTTTCACGCGTATGTGCCCAAGGATTCGGAACGGCTGAAAGCCACCTTCCTCATCAGTCGCCACGGGATGGGATCGATCGACCATCCCATCCTGCGCGATTTTGCGGAGCGGCACGACATCGCGCTGGTAGGAATTCTGGGTGATCCGCTGCAACGTGGGTTTCATCCAGTTGACATCATCGATGAGCACCTTGAGAAGCTGGGTAAGATGGTGGGCCATCCGGAGCTGGCGACTGTCCCCGTATTGACCTTCGGGCATTCCAACGGCACGGGCTTCGCGACCATTCTGCCCTCGCAGCGTCCGGAGCGGGTCATTGGCTGGATTTCCTATCATTCTGGCGCCAGCTATCATCTGCAGTTTCCCGGGGTGGAGAAGGTGCCGGGCCTGGTCATGCATGGCCACCTCGACCAGTTCGCCAACGCAGGACAAGAAGCGACGGTGAAGCATCTGCGCAAGGATCGAAACGCGGCGGTGGCGATGATGATGGAAGGAAACGTGGGGCATTTCCCCGCCGAAAAAGGGCATAACGCAACGTGGGCCTTCATCGTGGCGTTCTGCGAGGCGGCCATGCGTGTGCGCTTGAATGACGATGGAACGTTGAGGCCGGTCGTGATCGACGATGGTTGGCTTGGGGCTATCTATGACCGTAGCCTGGGCGGTCAGCAGGATCTCGATATCGCGCCGTATGCGACCTTCGAGGGAGATAGGGAGACTGCCAACTGGCTCCCGGACAAGCAGTTCGCGGAGATCTGGCGTCGCTATGGGAAGACAGACGCCAAAGGGGTACCGGCTGCTGAGTGAGGGTGAGGCAGGAGAGGGCTCGGGAATGGGAGGAGCGTTACCGAGGGGAGAAGAAATATGCCGTGCCACGGCTTGACTTTTAGGTTATGCATGATATATTGGCGAAACATAATCATGGGCACGGACGAACACGGACGAACACGGACGAACACGGACGAACACGGACGAACACGGACGAACACGAACAGTCACGACCGAGCTTTCGACCGAGGTTTTGGGGTGGAGCGAGGCGCAAGAAAGCCACTCAGGGCGTGCCCAGGGGGCGCGGGAGGGATGATGGAGTTTGGGAGAAGGCAACGTCCAACGCCGGTGCCACTCAGGCGAGTGGCGTGCCCGGGGGGCGCGGGAGGAGTGATGGAGATTGGGGAGGGGCGACGTCCAACGCCGGTGCCACTCAGGCGAGTGGCGTGCCCGGGAGGGGGAACTTTTGGACCGAGCTTTCGACCGAGGTTTTGGGGTGAAGCGAAGCGCAAGAGTGCCACTCAGGCGAGTGGCGTGCCCAGGGGGCGCGGGAGGGATGATGGAGTTTGGGAGAAGGCAACGTCCAACGCCGGTGCCACTCAGGCGAGTGGCGTGCCCGGGGGGCGCGGG
>JAWLHB010000052.1:0-56080 GCA_041690595.1 Lentisphaeria bacterium | reverse complement strand
GTCCACCACTTGCCGGTTCACCACACCCGCAAGCCGTAGAAACGGTGGCCTCGTCAACCAAACTCTGCAAGTCAATGGGCATACATTGCCGTCACGTTGCCGGGCCTGTCGAGGCTAACGGCAGTGGTATTGAGAGCACACGGGTTGATGGCGATGGCACTCAGGCGAGTGGCGTGCCCAGGATAACGACCGAGGATTCGACCGAGGTTTTGAGCGTGAGCGAGGGGGCGAATGGCAGGGCCGTTGGGGGCACCGGCCCAAGTCGCGGCTCGGAGAGCGGCGCCCTCGATTCAGGTTTCATTGCGGCCACCCGGAGAGCGAGCTTGGCGCAATCGGGGATGATTGCGGCTGCCCCGGAGCTACCGCGGCAAGCGGCCCCGACGGAACAGCGTGCAAGTCGGGTGGCGGGAGGGGGATTTTCAGTGTATTCTTTGTGACGTGTTGACCTGACCATTTCTGCCAAAAGGAGCCCCCATGGCCGATCCCGCGCTCATCGCCCCACCCGTCGATCTTGCACCCGCCGCCAAGTACCGTGCTGATCAACGCCTCTTTCAGGGTATTCCGGGTGTCGCTTTTTCCAAGCGGCAGCTCTGGGCCACCTGGTATACGGGAAGCCATGACGAGACGCCCCAGAATCATGTGGCGGTGGGGGTCAGCGACGATCGCGGGGTGACGTGGACCGATCCGCTGCTTGTCATCGATCCTCCGGGGGAGGTGCGCGCCTACGATCCAACGATGTGGCTCGATCCCCTCGGCCGGCTCTGGCTCTTCTGGGCGCAGTCGCTGGGCAAATGGGACGGGCGCTCCGGCGTCTGGGCGATCCGCAATGACAATCCCGACGAGCATCCCCTCGCCTGGTCGGCGCCTCGACGCCTCTGCCACGGTATCATGATGAACAAGCCGACGGCGCTGCGCGACGGCACGTGGATGATCCCCTCCTCCATCTGGAGCGTCGGCGCCGAGCATCCCGAGACGCGGCACATGCGCCTGGCCAATGCCTACGCGTCCACCGATCAGGGCGAGAGCTGGGAGTGGCGTGGTGGCGTGGCCATGCCCACCCCGATCTTTGACGAGCACCACATCGTCGAGCGGGTCGACGGCTCGCTGTGGATGCTGGCCCGCACGTGGAACGGCGTCGGCGAAAGCATCTCGACCGATGGCGGGCGCACCTGGTCGCCTGGTCGCCACAACGACATCCCCTGCCCCAACAGCCGCTTCCACATCAGCCGCCTGGCCAGTGGTCGACTGCTGCTGGTCAATCATCACAACTATGTCACCGATCCCAATTCGAAAGGCTGGGGCGGGCGCAACCACCTCACCGCCATGCTATCGGACGATGACGGCAAGAGCTGGTTCGGTCACCTGCTGCTCGACGAGCGCCAGTCGGTATCCTATCCCGACGCGGCCCAGGCGGAAGACGGGACCATCGCCATCGTCTACGATCGCTGCCGGAAGACCGACCGCGAGATCCTCCTGGCGCTGGTGCGCGAAGAGGAGATAGCCGCCGGTCGCATGAGCGCCCCCGGCTCCTGCCTGCGCCGCATCGTCTCGAAAGGCACGGGCACAGCCTGAGTTTCCAGTTCAATTCCCACATTCTCCAAGGAGAGCAGAGTAGATGAGTCAGCCGAGTATCAAGCGAAACGACCTTCCCCAATGGCAGGCATTGTGTCAGGAAAGCGAGAGCATGAAGGGGAAGCATCTGCGCGAGCTGTTCGCCGCCGACCCATCGCGCGCGGAGAATCTGTCACTGGAAGCGGCGGGCCTCTTCCTGGACTACTCGAAGAACCGGATCACTCCGCGGACCCTCGAGCTGCTGGTGGAGCTGGCCAAGGCCTGTGATGTGAAGGGCGCGGTCGAGGCGATGTTCACCGGCGAGAAGATCAACCGCACGGAAGATCGCGCCGTCCTGCACACGGCCCTGCGCAACCGCGGCAACCATCCGGTCATGGTCGAGGGCCAGGATGTCATGCCCGAGATCAACAAGGTGCTCGACCGGATGAGCGACTTTGTCCGCCGCGTGCACACGGGAGCATGGCCCGCCAATCCCGACGTGCGCATCCGGCACGTGGTCAACATCGGCATCGGCGGTTCCGATCTGGGGCCGATGATGGCGGCCGAGGCGCTGCGGCCATACTGGAACAAAAATCTGGACATACGCTTCGTCTCCAACGTCGATGCGACCCATTTTGCCGAGGTCACCCGCGACCTGAAGCCGAGCGAAACGCTCTTCATCATCGCCAGCAAGACCTTCACGACGCAGGAGACGATGACCAACGCCGAGAGCGCCCGCAGGTGGATCGGGGAGTTGCCCGTGGCGGAGCATTTCGTCGCCGTCTCGACCAACGAGAAGGCAGTGGTGGAGTTCGGGATCGACGCCGAGAACATGTTCGGCTTCTGGGACTGGGTCGGTGGGCGTTACTCCCTCTGCTCGGCGATCGGGCTGCCGGTCATGCTGGCGGTTGGCCCCCAGCACTTCGTGCAGATGCTCGAAGGCTTTCATGCCATGGATACGCATTTCCGCGAGGCGCCGCTGGCGAGCAACATGCCGGTCATCCTGGCGCTGCTCGGTGTCTGGTACAACAACTTCCTTGGCGCCGACAGCCACGCGATCCTGCCCTACGATCAGTACCTGTGGCGCTTTGCCGCCCACCTGCAGCAGGTCGACATGGAGAGCAACGGCAAGAGCACGGCGCGCACGGGGCAGCCAGTCGAGTGGTCGACCGGCCCGATCATCTGGGGCGAACCGGGCACCAACGGCCAGCATGCCTTCTACCAGCTGATCCATCAGGGAACGAAGCTCATCCCCGCCGATTTCATCGGCTTCTCCCGCTCCTTCAATCCCATCGGCGACCATCATGCCAAGCTGATGGCCAACTTCTTCGCGCAGACGGAGGCGCTCGCCTTCGGCAAGTCGGCGGAGGAGCTTCGCGCGGAAGCTACCCCCGAGCAGCTGGTGCCCTTCAAGGTCTTCGACGGCAATCGGCCGACTAACTCAATCCTGGCGGAGAAGCTGACGCCGCATACGCTCGGCGCGCTGATCGGACTGTACGAGCACAAGGTCTTCGTGCAGGGCATTATCTGGGACGTCTACTCCTTTGACCAATGGGGAGTACAGCTGGGCAAGGTGCTCGCCGGTGCTATCCTGACGGAGATCGAAGCCGGTGATGAGCGTGCCCTGCGCCACGACAGCTCGACCAACCAGTTACTGCGACGTTTCTTCGCTCAGCGCCGCAAGGAGGAAGCATGATACGCCTGCTGACCGTCGCGCTCACCCTGGCCTGTCTGGTCAGTTGCCAAAGCACACCCGCCGCGAGTACGCAGACCGTGAAGGTGCAGGCAACCGCGCCCACCGCGGGCTACGCCATGCGGATCACGCAGGTCTACGCCAAGGGCCCCAACCTCCTCGTGCTGGCGGAAGCCGTGGCGCCGGAGGGTATGGCCGCTCAGGTGCTGACGCAGATCGGCGATGCCGCGCAGGTCAGGACGGACGCGCCGAACGTCATCTGCTACGTGCTTGGGCCAAGCACCCTGAGGACACCCAATGGCGGCACCCATCGCTACGTGGTCATCACCGATCGCAAGGTCTGGGAGAAGGTCATCGAGGACGCCAAAGCCGTCCCGTTCACCAGAATATGAGGCTCAGGCAATCTCGCTTTCGTACTGCCGAAGCGTCTGCCGCTCTGTCGGCAGATGCTCCTCGGCAGGCGTCCAGTTGATCCACTCGCCGCTGAGAAAGCCCTCGTAGCCACTCTCGCGGAGCAGGCGAACCGCGGTGCGATGATCGATGTCGCCCTCTCCGATCGGCCGGAACTCCAGGCGCTCGCGGCTGCACGCGCCGTCATGGACATGGACGTGACGAATCCACGGCTGCAGGGCCTCGAAGGCCTCATCCATGGTCACGCCAGCCGCCCGTACCGGATGCATGATGTCCCAGTTGACCGCGATGTTCGGATGCGCCACCTTCTCCAACACGGCGGCCACATGTCGCGGATCGCACCAATCGTCATGCGTTTCGAGGCAAACGGTTACGCCCCGCTCGGCGGCATGATTGCCAAGCTGCGACAGGGCGCCGGCCAGCATGCGTGAGGATTGATCGCGGCGCAGCCCCTTTCTTACGGCCCCACCGAAGACCCGTATGCACGGGCATTTCAGGTCGCCGGCCAGGTCAATGGCGTCGTGGGCCACGGGCAGCATCTCCTGAACGACCTCTGGATCGGCCAGGCGGCAGGAGGTGGCGATGCAGCAGATGGCAATGCCCGTCTCTTCCGCCAGATCCAGAACCGCCTGCCGTTCATCCGGGAGCAGATCCACCTCGATGCCGTGGGCATGATCGCTATCGATGCGCGGCTCCACCCCATCGTATCCGTACTCGGCCGCCATCGCCAGCAACTCGTCCAAAGATGCGGCTGGCGCCGAAAAACTCATGAATGCATACTTCATCAACTCCTCCTCGTTGCAGGTCGTTTTTGCTTCTTCAATAGTGTAGCGTCAGGGGCTGCCATACGCAAAGCCACCTGGCTGGGATCGAGGCGGTTGGGCGGCAGGTATTCTCAGTGAGCGGCGACGCGAAGGGCGGCGGTGCGACCAGGCAGGCATGGGTCGGCTTTACTTTCATGCGGCGGTCGCTATCTTGGGAGCAGCACGTCATGGTCCACACTTCCTGATGGAGAAGAGAATGTCCCGTCGAAAGAAGCACAAGGAGAAGCCAAATCCCCCTCCCGTCAGTGTCGCTGGATTGATCGGCATGATCGGACAGATCGGCCACACGCTGCTCAGCGCGCCACCTTCGTTGAAGAGCCTCTTCCGCTCACCCTCGAAACATGGTGGTGCAGGCGCTCCTGGTTCCGCGCCGGGTATCGAGCACCTGCCGGATCTCCACACCCCGCCGGAACCGGACGCTGTCCGCATCACCTGCATTGACTATTCCAGCGACAAGGTCGAGATCCACGAGTACAAGGCGGCTGACGATTTCCTGAAGGTGCCGCGGGCGGATTGGGTGACCACCCGCTGGGTCAATGTGGATGGCCTGCATCCCTACGTGGTCAACCAGTTTCGGCAGCATTACCACTTCCACACACTGGCGGCGGAGGATATACTGCACGTGCCGCAACGGCCCAAGGTGGAGACCTTCAAGGACCATCTCTTCGTTGTCATCCGCATGATGACCTTGCAGGGCGACCATGTCAACGCCGAGCAGATCAGCATGCTGCTCTACGCAAAAACGCTGGTCACCTTTCAGGAGCGCCGTGGCGACATCTGGGAGCCGATCCGCCAGCGCATCGAGCGGCCGGAGTCGAAGCTCCGCCTCCACGACACCTCCTTTCTTCTCTACGCGCTGCTCGACGCTGTCGTCGATAACTGCTTCCCCATCCTGGAGAGCTATGGCGATCAGCTCGATGCCATCGAAAGCTCCCTCCTCCTCAAGCCTCGAACCGAGGATCTCCAGCGCATTCACTTCTTCAAGCGGCAACTGGTCCTGATGCGCCGTGTGCTCTGGCCCTTGCGGGAAGCGGTCGACACGCTCTACCGCAATGAAAGCAACATGCTCTCCGACGACGCCCATACCTACATGCGCGATGTCTACGACCATGGCATCCAGGTGATGGACATCATCGAGACGCATCGGGAGATGGCGGGCAACCTCACCGACCTCTACATGTCCGCCGTCAGCAACAAGATGAACGAAGTGATGAAGGTGTTGACGATCATGGCATCGCTCTTCATCCCCATCACCTTCCTCGCCGGCGTCTACGGCATGAACTTCACCCACATGCCGGAGCTGGACTTCAAGTGGTCCTATCCGATCTTCTGGGCCATCGTCATCTCCTGCACAGTCGCGCTCCTGCTCTACTTTCGCAGAAAGGGCTGGCTGAACGGCAGTTCATAGACGCCGATCAGGAGAGTTCCCGCCACGCCTGCTGACTCCCCAGAAAGAGGAGCCGCGTCTCGCCCGGCTGCATGGTCAGCGCCACCTCGCTTACCGGTTGCACCGCGATCGGCCTGCCGGTCAGCGCATCGGTCACCGCGACCTCACGAGGCAGCGAAATAGGCTTGCCGCCGCCAGTACGAGCATGGATCGCGTAGAAGGAGCGGTTCACATACTGCGGGTCGTCGCTCTCCGCGTACAGATGCACACCGGCAAGACGGGCCGCGGCCCGCAGCACGCAGGCCGGCAGGCATGGCGCGAGGGACCAGATGCTCGTCCACCCCGGCAGTTTCTTCATAGCCAGCAGCACACCCCCGGTATCGCTGACGCCCAACGCCTCGGCGCCGGCATCTTCACAGGTTGCCGATGGCTGCATCGAGACAGGCACCCCAAAGCGTACCCCCGCCGGACATCCCGCCCTGACCAGAGAACTCTCCGCCACCGTCTCCACCTCCATCATGCCGTAGGAGAGGCGCACCGTCACGTCGATATCGATCAGTGCCGAGACATTGCCGGCATCGAAGCGCTCCGTCAGCAGCCCCGGCAGATAGACCCAGATAGCGAGCTGATCGCGGCGCTTGACCACGGTCTCGAGCATCGCCTTTCGCGCCGGATCGAGGCAGAGCAGGTTGAGGAAGATATACATCCTGTATGGCCGCAGTTCCGCCAGATCGTCAAGGTAGACCATATCCACCGGCGCCCCCAGCCGTGCCAGCTCCAGACGCTGCATCGACATGAGCCGCGACGCGAAGTGGCATCCTGGACGCAGGTAGCACATCGACGCTTCGTCGACCACCACAGCGATCTCGGCGGCCGATTCCCGCGAGCAGTGGAGCGCCTTTTCGGCGACGCCGTTCAGGCGCGTGATAGCCGTCATGACCGCCGGATCGTCGTACCAGCCGCCGCTCATGTCAAACCACCACATCCCAGTGCCTTCCGTTACCACCAGCGCCGTCTCGCGCTCCTGCATGGCAATCGTCTCGGCCGCATCCGCCGTGCGCCAGTAACCCGGCCGCGGAGATCGGTGGGTGCGCAGATCGTTCTCGTCGAACCACAGCTTGCCATGGTGCCGGATCGAGGCAATGGGCGCCATGAAGCTGGCCGTGCCCTCGGCCAGCGGTCGAAAGCAGTATGAGGTCGGCGCGGTGAAGAAGTCGAGGTCGGGGCAGCGCAGCAGCGCTCCCATCGCCAGGTGCCCCCCTTCCGCCGGCCCCTGACCGCCACCGCACAGCTCGAAGATATACCCCTGGAAAGCGCCGACGATCTTGCGCCGTCCGCAAGCCGCCTTGGCCGTCCGAGCCAGTTCGGCAATCACGTCGCTGACGATGGCGCTGTGAAAGGCCAGGTAGTCAGCCACGCGACGGTCCGGCCCACGCCGGTCGCGTACCTCGCCCAATGACGGGCTGAGCCGTTCCGCCCGCGTCGGAATCGAAACTTCGGCAAAGGAAACACACTCATCGTCCCAGGCCTGACGCAGCGCAGCCGGAGTGCCATAGAGCTGCTCCAGCCATGCGCCAAAGGCCCGGCGCTGCGGCTCCGAGAAGTCCCTCGCCACGTCGTCCCAATAATCCAGGTAATACCATTCCTCGGTGGAACCGCCGGCGAGGTGATAGCCGATGATGCGGTCGGCATAGGGCTGTTTTTCCGCCCGCTCGATGAAACGCCGCAGCGCCTCGTTGCCCGCCCGGCGCCAGAGTTCCGAGGCAAACGAGGGCTGCGCGCCGTACTGCTCTTCGTGGCTGCCGACCCGCTGTCCGAGACTCCGCTCCTCAGGGTGCTGCTCCATCCACCACGGCGGGGCGCAGCAGTAGAGGCGCGGAATCAGGTAAACGTCCGGATGCTGCGTCAGGATAGTCGCCATCCGGGCATCGAAGTCACTGTAGTCGAAGGCATCCGGTCCGATCCAGGTGGTGGGCACGAAGCCGTAATAGCTGTGATCGGGCGTCGCACAGAAGCTGGCCAGCGGTACCCCCGCCACGCCAAAGTCCCCAACGTGAGCGAGGCTCTTATCATAGGTCATGTAGGTCATGCCCGATGAAACCCGCCCATCGATGAAGAGCGCCGGCGCCCCCCTGTGCATGCGAATCTCAGTAGTCATGCAGCGCCTCCGCTTAGATTGGGATCATCGCGCCTCGCCGTACTGCTCTTTCAGCTCCGTGATCGCACTCTTCAACGCCTGGTAGACCTTCTGCTTCGGCTCGAACCGATCATCCAGAATGCCATAGCGGAAGACCCCCTTGCCTTCGTTGTACCAGCGCCAGTGCAGGGGGACGCGAATGTCGGCCACGCACCAGGGCATGTAGCCCGTCAGTTCCGGCAGCTTGGAGAAGACGGAGTAAGCCTCCCGCAGAATGCTGGCATGGCGCGCTTCGCTGCCCAGACGATCCTCCGGCATCTCCGCACCGCGCAGGGACATGGAGCCGAACTCGCTGAGCATCAACGGCTTGTTGTAGCCGCGGAACATCTCCACAAAGCGCCGGTAGGCCGGTTCCGCTTCACCGGGATTGGCGACGTACAGGTTGGCCGCCAGGATGTCGAACAAGGCATACCATTCATCGGTGTGGCCGGGCCGCCAGCTCTCGGCATCCTCAACCGGCCGATCGAAGTCGTCGCCGCTTTCCGGCGCCCAGACCGGCTTGACAGAGATCATGTTGCCGGCCTCCGCGCAACTGATCAGGCGACTGTCATCCAGTTGCCGCACCATCGCTACCGACTTGAACCAGTAAGGGTAGTTATTCTCTTCCGGCTTTTCGGGATTGCGCCAGCAGCACTCGTTGGAGACCGACCAGATGATCAGGCTGGCGCGATTCCAGTCCCGCCTCATGGCCTCTTCCAGCATGCCGCAGCAGCGCCGGGTCTGGCTCTCGGTGTGCATGTTCGGCAGCCAGTAGGCGGGGACTTCCTCCCACCACATGATGCCCGCCCGATCGAGCGCCCGTCCCCAGGCTTCCGGATAGGGATAGTGAGCGCAGCGCAGGAAGTTGCAGCCAAGCGCTTTGGCATGGTCAATAATCAGCTCTATGCCTTCAGGCGTCGCCGTTCGACCGGTATCCTTGAACTCGGCGTGGGTGCAGATGCCGTAGAGGCGGAGCGGTTCCCCGTTGAGCAGGATTCGTTGCCCTTCCGTGCGCACCTCACGATAGCCGATCTCATCCACCAGGCATTCGAAACGGGTCGAAATCTCCGTTCTATAGAGCTTCGGCGAGGAAGGTGTCCACAGCTCGATATCCGCGCGGGCGACACGCAGGTCGCAACGGGCCGTTTCGCCGATCGAGGCCGTCATGTCCGCGTCGAGACCAAGCTCGGGCAGGCGGACATGCACGCTCTCGCGGGCGGCCTGGTCACGGGAAGCCAGCGTCACCTCGACCGAGATCACCACCTCTTCGCCCTCCAGGCGCGTCGACGTGCGGAAGTTCTCGATGTGAGTCTTCGGGACGAAGATCAGCTTGACTGGGTTGATGATGCCGCCGTCGTTGCACCAGTCGTGGATCTCGCCCGGCACGCGATCGAGGCGCGGGATGTTCTCCAGGAGAACCCAGAGCCGGTTGTGCTCGCGCAGCACCTCCGTGACCCGCAACTGAAAGGGAGAATAGCCCCATTCGTGATCGCCCACATGCTGTCCATTGAGGTAGACCTGAGCGGAGTAGAGTACCCCGTCGAAGGCCAGGTAAGCTTCATGATCCTCCGGCAGCTCAGCCTCGAAGTCGCGCATGTAGACGGCATGACCGTCGTACCACTTCAGCTCATCGTGGGCGATCTTCCACGTCGACGGCACCGGCGTCGACCAAAGCCCGGCGGCATCCCAGCAGGGAAAGATGCCATTCGTCCTGGTCGGGTTCTTCCACCACTGCTGCCGGCGACACCGCTGCATGGGATCCGGGCAGAACTTCCACGTGCCGTTCAGATCCACCGACTTTCGATTCCACGTAAACATCGTATTCCCAACTCCCTGGTAGAGCTTCACTGTGCTGATATTCGAGGCAGGGCCACTTTCCCGCTACAATAGCGCGCAGCGGGAGAGTTGCACCTCTTTGAAGGTGATGCCGATCAGTTTTTTGGAAAAAGGTGGAGTTCCACCTTCCGCAGGTTCCACTGTGGGGGGCGCTTGGGGTTGCGTTCATGGCCGTAGACGTGGAGAAGCTCGATCTGGTTCTCCTCGCCAAAGCGCAGAAAGCGCGTGATGTCAATGTCGCCCCAGCTGCCGAACCAGTGATGATGACGGCGCGCCAGGCGTCCGTTCACCATCGCGCCGGCACTGTCGTGAGTGATCCCCTTCAGGTAGATCCGCACGTGGTACTTCTCCTCCCATTCGGCCGGAATGAAGACAGAGCGGGACGGGTTCCAGATCCGCGCCTCACCCGGCAGCGTGACGACCAAGGGCTCGCCCGCCGCATCCTCGGCATCCCAACTCCCCGCCAGATCAAGACGGCGTGCCGGCGGCGCCCGATGGTACAGGTAGACGTTACCGGTGATCCCCTGGTACTCGCGGTCTCCCTTGAACTCGAAGACCAGCTCGTTTTCCCCGTCCGTAAGGAGACGGGTCACATCGAACTCCTGGTAGTTGGTCCCGGGATAGTCATGAAGCATCGTGCCGTTGAGGCTGAGGCGGGCGCTCCCCTGGTAGTGCGGCCCCGTCCAGGATCCACTGATCAGGTGGATGGTGCCGCCCTTGGCCGCCCACCCTTCCGGTACCGCGAAGCGCTTGCGCAGCAGCAATGGCTGGCCAGCCGGTGCGCCGAACATGTTGAGCACGCTCACTGGCGCCGGCTGCCAGGCGGCTTCGGCATCCTCCGCAAGCGCGAAATCCGCGCCCCCGATGCGCAGATCGAGGGTGGGATCCTCCCATTTGCCTTGCCGATAGGCGGAGAAGTCGATGCCCGGCTCCTTGAGCTGGTGCCACAGCTTCTGCTGATACTGCCACCAGTGTTCGATTGCCGAACGCGGTTCATGGACGGCGGCATCGATCACCTTCACCTCCTTCGCCGGCATCTGGATGCGGGTCGTGGCAACGCCATCCTCCCAGGTGAAGTCGAGCTGTTGGATGCCGTCAACGCCATAGCTGGTCAGGCGGGCCGGCCGCCGCGGCAAACGCAGGCGAACCGTTACCTCCACATCCACATCCTCATGCCAGCTCACCAGGCAGGTCACCGAGTCCAGACCATTATTGGAGCGATAGGGCTGCGGCCAGACCAACCGATCGTCGGTGGTACAGACCGCATCCGCGAATCCGACGCCGTGCAGCAAGTCGGCCATGAAGTCGGTCTCGAGGGGTTCCGGCCACCAGATGCCCTGGACATCCTTGCTCTGCCGCCAGAAGGTGGTGCCCAGGACGATCACCTGCCCTGCTCCGATCCGATGCCGCACAATGGCCGGCGCCCCATTTTCGAAGGTGGCCAGCACATCGACATTATCCCGGGGCTCCAGCTCCACACTCAGTTGGTTGAGATTGTTGCCGATATAGTCCATGGACATGCCCGCATCCGGAAAACTCTTGCCCGCAAACCCCGAGAACACCGTCTGATCGGCGGCAAAGGTTACGGTTCCTTCGCCTGCATTGCGCATGCTCTTTATTCTGCATCCGGTCAGGCGGGAGATGGGCCAGGAGTCCGCGTCGAGAACACTGTTGCGCCCGGTGAAGGGGAGCGTCACGAAGGTGCCGCCGGCGGCGACCCACTTCTCGATGGCATCGACCGATTCCGTCGGTATGGTTTCGTTGCCGGAATCGATCATCAACGGAAAGCCGACCATCTTGCCATCGGTCAGACCGCCGTCATCCAGGTAGAGGTACGACTGGCCCAGTGTCTGCAGGGTGCCGCGGCCGATGTCCCAGTTCCAGGCGCTCTGCACCAGGCGGGTGGAGTCGCCCACCTCCGGATATGGCGATGGCGTGTAGAGGCGAATGGTTCCATGCGTGGAGCGATAGAGCAGGACCTGCGGGCCATCGATGTCATACTTGCCCATGCGCTTCAAGACGGGATTGTGATCGAGCCACCATTGGCGGACCTCGGGATTGCGCGTATACGTCTGCGCCAGAAAGACCGGGTCGTGGGCATTGAGCCCCGCCAGGAAGGTGCGGCGGAAACCATTGAACTGCTGTTCGACATTGCCGTAAGGACTGCCCGGCTCGCTCGAAGCCGGCAGGTCGTAGAGAAATCCATAGCGCTTGTACCAGGGAAAGTACCACATCCCTTCACCGGTAAAGTGGCCATAGCCGCCCCAGTCGCGCGCCAGCTTCAGCCAGCGATCCGCGCGGAACTTGATCGGCGCCATGTATTTGATCGGGCGGTTCGGATCTACCTGACGCATGCCATCCAGAATATCGCTCCAGCCGTCGTACTTGGCCTCGATGTGCCAATCCTGCCAAAGCACATACAAGCGGTTACCCTCTGCCCCCAGGTGCGGATAGACCGCCGGCGGCTCCGTCGACAGGAAGATCCGACCATTCCAGACCGGACCGAAGAGCTGCACCGAAATCTCGTTGGTGCCGGCCTGCAGCAGATGGGTCACATCGAGCGCTCCCCAGATGCCGATCTCACCGGCCTTTTCGCCATTGACGAAGACCCCGTGGTACCGTCCCTGCTCGCCGGAATGGACGACGCCATGGCTGATCGGAAACCAGTACAGGTAGATCGGCTTCCGCGTGAGCTGCTGGGGCGTCAGCATGAAGGAGCGGCGGAACCAAGTGGTGGCGAACCAGCCGAGATCTTTCGGCAACACCTGGAAGAGGCTGTCGTTGCCGGGCAACTCCGTCGCCTGCCAGCTCTCGGGATCCAGCGGCTGCCGATACCATTCCTGCTCCAGTCCGGGGAAGCTGGTGTCTTCCTTCTTCGTGGCGCTCCGCCCGCGGCGCCAGAACCAGGTTCCTTCCAGGGAGAGCAGCCGTCCATTGAGCCCGGCAAAGGTCGCAAACTCCGGTACCGGCACCTGTTCCCATGCCGCGAATGGGCGCTCCGGCCTTCCGTACAGGCGCGAAACATCGGCAAGCGACAGCTCCTTGCCCTGGAGGTAGTTCCGCCAGTGGCGGTGAGCCGTCAGTGAGTAGTCATCATGGCGGTCGTACCATTCGTCATGGGAAAGCTCGCCGTGCGGATGCATCCAGCCCATGTTGAGGGGGTGATCGGCGTACAGCTTCATCATATCCATCGTCTTGACCGCCATGTAGCGGTGAATGTCCCGGTCGAACCAGGTCAGGTGCGGCTGCGTCTTGTTGTGGAGATCGGGGCCATGCCAGCCACTCATCAGGAAACTGGCCGGCTGCTCGCTGTACTCCGGGAAACGACGCGCCGTCCAGTCAGCGCCACCAGCCGCGCCGTAGACGCGAAACGAGAAGGGCATCCCCGCTTCGGTCAGCAGTTTGGTCATCCACTCGTGTTCCGTGTTCTTCATGATGCCGTCGCTGTTGTCGAAGCCGACGGGATCCAGCCACGGTTCGAAGCGGAAATCGTTCTCGATCATGAAGGCCACATCTTCGGTGGGATCCTTCGGCGTTCTCTGGCCGTCCACTTTCGTCATCCAGTCGTGGTAATTGCTGAATCCGCCCATGCCGTAGCATCCCCAGCCATAGCGATCGAATCGGTCCAGCCAGGCGGGATATGGCGCATCGGCGACGGCACCGAGCACGACCTCCCGATGCTCCACGGCAAAGCTCGACAGGATCTCCGCCGAGGGCGCGAAGAGGATTCGCCCTTCCGCCCCGGCGATGCAGCCGACCAACGCCGCGCCACCCGGCAACGTGACCATCGGCAGGCCACCTCTCCCGATCTTTTCGACGCCGTCGGAAAGCTCCTGATCGGCCAGGAACTTGCCGATCAGGGTAGAGGCGTGCAGGTTGCTGGCGCACCGGAAGCGCATCACTCCCACCCGCGCCCCATCCGCATCCCGCCATTCTTCCAGAGAGGTGGCGACACGCCCAAAGCCGCGCAGCTCCTGACCCGCCGGAACGTTCGCAATCTGTTCACGTTGCCAGGCAGCTTCCGCAGCGGCACAAGCCAAGGCGAACACGATCAGTCGCATCAGGTGTTTCATCACGTCATTCCCTCTCATCATGGTGGGTTGAACTTCAGCAGATTGAGCCTGTGTCGCCAGGATCCCTTCAGGGAAGATCCTTGCCGGTCAGTACATGGAGCAGAAAATCGATCGGCTTTGGAGCGCCGGGAAAGCTCTCGCCATCGTGACGCAACGCCAGATAGCATGGCGCCCGCACTTCGTCCGCGCGCAGCTTGAAGACCAGACCGAAGCGCGCGTGATGGATACCTTCCTTCTCATCGTCCAGGCGTCCCGCGTAGGTGAGGAGGGTTGGTGGATCGTTCGCGTCCAGGTGCGCCAGCGGCGAAAAGTCCCGGTACAGCTCCGCAACCTTCTCGTAGTTCGCCTCCATCTCCTGATTGCTGCCGAAGCCCCCGGCGCGGTGAATCATCCCGTGCCGCAATGCTGCCGGCGTCACCGACTCGCGGATGACGTGCGGCTCCAAGGTCGTCTGGGCGGAACGGACATAGGCGCCGCAAATGCGGCTCGATTCCCGGAGCACCGGATCGTCGGCGTTCGGATCGGCAATATCGTCATGGGTGGCCAGCCAGAGACTCGTGCAGCCGCCGGCTGAGCCTCCCGTGGCCGCGATGAAGGCCGGATCGATGCCGAATTCAGCCGCGTTGGCCCGCAGGTATTGGATGGCCCGCGCCGCATCGTGCACCGGCGCCGGCAGGGGAGCGGTGGTAGCAAGACGATAGTTGATGCTGGCCACCGAGACGCCATTCCGCAGCATCGCCATCAGCAGGTGGCGTCCTCCCTTGGCCTCCGCCATCTTGTCGCCATGCAGCCAGCCGCCTCCATGGATCAGCACCAGAACCGGTCGCGGAGCTTCGCCGGGAGCCTGCCAGAAATCGAGAACGTTGCGCTCGTCAGGACCATATTTCACATCCTGGCGGGTCGGTTCGGGAAGGGCATCCTTGGCCGGCTCCTGGGCGCATGTCAGCGATACGGCAAGCAACAGCAGAATGAGTGACTTCCACATGTGGGATTCTCCTGATGGTTGCAGGTTCAGCGCTTCACGCGTTGGAGCACGACACGCTCGACGTGCAGGGTGCCCGGCTCCCAGCCTTTGACGGCCGCGGTCGTGATCAGCGTCAGCCGATTTGCCGCTCCCGGCTTCACCCACGGAGTCACATCCATATAGGTGACAGGCTCGAACCAGTTTACCGGGTGAAAGATCATTTTGCCATTGACGGCAAAGGCATTCAGCGGCCGCACGTCCGCCAGCTCCAGGCGCGCGAAGATCCGGTCTTCCTGCCATTCGACCGGTATGGTGAACTCCCGCCACGCATAGAGCCCCGTCATGGCGCCGGGCAGCTCGATGGTACTCAGGCCGCTGGCCGTGCCGGCCTGCAGCTGCCACTCACCGGCGATCTCCAGCTCTTCGGCGGGAGCGGGCCGCATCTGGATATCCACCTCGCCATGGAAGCCGTTCGGACCGGTGGTGAAGACCAGAACATTGTCGGCGTCGCGTCTGAGCAGCGTGCCGATCTCCACCTCCGCCCCACCCTGCAGGCTGCTGTAGCCGCGGGCGCTGGCATCGGCCTGATCGAGTACCTGCGTGCCATTGACCCAGGCATCGACGGGACCGACAACATTGCCGATCGCGTGAGTCATCCCCCGGATGAAGAGCAGGACGCTGTCCTCCGCGCGCCATTCACGCGGCGTGGCAAAGGCAATGTGAAAGACGCAGCGGCGCTCACTGTCGGGATTGTCGTTGAAGGCGGCCCTGCTCTGGCAGGCACCCAACACCGTGCCGGCCGGTATTGCCGGCAGTGCGTCGGCTTCCTCGGACGTCAGCACCTTGGCATGGAGATCATCCGCCAGGCGCAACTCGTAGAGGGGAAGATCTGGGCGCTCGAGCACCTCGCCGGACTCCGACTGGCGCCACCACTGCCCGAGCTTGGCAAACCAGTCCTGCACGGCGCCCCGCGGCTCCCTGGTCGGTTGCGTGGCAAGAATGAGCGTTTCGCGCGGTCCCAGGGTCAGCCCTTCCAGCCGCACCATGGTGCCGTCGATGATCGCCGGTATTTCCCGGCCGTTCTTGGGATCATGAAGGGTAGTGGCTGGATGCACCGTCGTCCATTCCGTAGTAAAGGTGCGCGGCTCATCGCCCGGATTATGCAGGTGCAGGAACTCTTCCGTACCGTTGGTCGCCAGGTAATGCTCGCGCCAAACGTGGTGCGTGTCCGCGGCGGCCAGCGGCTTCAGCCCCAGTCCATCAAGAATGTCCTCGAGAAAGGCGCTCTGGCTCTCTCCCGGCCACCACATCCCGGCGAGGTCGTACGAGTCGCGCCAGAAAGGACTTCCCAGCACAATGACTCTGCCCTTCCCCAACTCACGCATGCCGATGGCGATGGCGCCGTCTTCATACCGGGCAATGGCGGTGACGCCCTCGGCGACAGGCTCCAGTGCGATGCACTTGTCAGCATAATTGTAATCGGAATAGTCGATGGACTTGCCGCGATTGTACCAAGTGGAGCCCGCCAGCTTGCGGAAGACGGGCTGCTCGTTCATGATGGCGACGCTGCCGGTCATTGGCCGGACCTCCTTCACCCTGAAGCCGGTAAGGTCGCTGATCGGCCAACTGTCGCGTTGCGTCGTGGTGTGCCGGCCAGTCTCCTGCAGCATGACATAAGTCCCGCCCCCTTCCACATAGCGGCGAAGATCGGCAATGGTCGCCTCATCCAGGATGAAACTCCCCGTATCCCACAGCACGGGATAGTCGTCAACCAGACCATCGCGAAGGGTGCTTTCGTCGGCATAGACATAGGAATAGCCGATCGCCTGAAGATCGCCCCGCCCCAGGTCAAAGCAGTACGGCACTGGGCGCGAGAGCAGATGATTGTTGCGGCTCGACCACATCAAGGCGATCTGAGGCTGCTTGATGTCGCGACGCGGCGCCAGCTTCCAGTACGGCAGGTATTCTTTCCACAGCGCCGCGGCAGGTGAATACATCATCGACTGGATGTTGTGAAAATAGTCGAGCGCATTCAAGCCGGTGAAGCTGTACCAGCCCAGCCAGCGCTTGAAGTGCTCCGGCGAATCGACGCTGCCGCTCGGCTCCGCCGACCCGGGCACACCGCGCACATATCCGAAGCGCTTGTCCCACGGCCGGAAGAAGGCCTCGTCGCCGGTATTGTGTCCGAATGCACCATAGCGCGCCGCCAGGGAGATACCCAGATGCTTGTTCTGAAAAGCATGCATCTTGATCGGACGATCCGGATCGACGGCACGAATCGCCTTGTAGGTATTCTCCAGCATGTCGGCCACCGCCCATGGCACATACTCATGCCAGTCCGCATAGCGAGCATTGCGTTGCGAATCCCTGAACGGATATACCTCCCACGGCTCATCCGTGAGGAAGAAGCTGCCGTAGAATGAGGCGTGCGCCGGCAGGTAAGCGATGGAGTTGGCGCCCGCGCGCAGAAAGTCGGTGATCTCGAACTGCGTGCGCAGCGAGTGCCCGGGGCAGTGCGAATAGGCGGCTATCTCCTGACCGTTCAGCCAGACGCGATCCGGATTGCGAAAGCCGCGCGCGTTGGTGAAGGTAACGGCGTTGAGGTAGATCGGCCCGGCCGCCCGCTTCTGCTCGAGCCAGTCCTGTGGCACCTCGATGCGACCGCGATGCCAGATCGCCTTCCCCGCGCGCCAGAAAGTCGAGATCAGCTCGCCGCCCGGCGCCTCGAAGCTGACCCAGCCGCTGTCGTCAACGTCGTCGCGATGGAATCCAGCGGCCAGCCCTTCCTTCAGCGCCTGGCCCGGCGCCACCGGATGCAGCCGCCACGTCCGATCCGCCAGAATGCTGTCCGCCCTCCATCCGAAGAGCTCATAGGTCATGGGAATCGGCACCTCGTCCCAACCGGCAAAGCGGCTCCCGTCACCATGCCAGGCCTCCCCCAGCGACGCGAGGCTATACCCGCGGATCTCACGCAGGAAGCGGACGAAGTTGCGCCGGTTGTTCTCGGTGAAGTCCCAGAAGAAGTCCTGATCGAAGGGGCCAACCTCCCCGTTTGGATCCGGCCAGTCGATGAGCAGGGGATCCTGCCCATATCGGCGAACCCGATCCTGCAGCTTCCAGTTATGCCAGGTCATCAGGCGCTTTCCGCCATCGCTCACCTGTCCATAGTAATGCGGCATGGCGGAGAACTGATCACCCGTCTGGATCAGCTCTTCCGGTGCCATGATGGCCAACTCCTGGCTCCACTCCTGCCACTTGGCGAAGTGGTATGGCCGCCCATACTCGTGGAGTTTCGGCAGCAGGTTGCGCAGGAGATAACCTCCCGCGTTGGGCTGCAGCACCAGATCGAGTTCACGGGCAAACGCAAAATGATCGTCGACGCCGTTGGGCTTGCCTTGCGTGTTCTTGTCGCCCCAGTTGCTCGGATACCACGAGCCGATCCCGTGGTGCGAGAACTTGTCCAGATAGGCGGGATAGCGGAAATCGGGATCGAAAAAACCTGCGTCGCCAAGTGCGACCGCTCTGGCAGCCAGGGCCGGAGCTTCGTCGACGCTCCCCGTCAGAACGACCAGCTTCCGGCCGAGAGTCATCGGCAGGAATACGCCCAGTCCCGGCCGCACGAGCACGGGCACCGCAAGGCTGCCTGCCTGCACCCGCTCCCACCGTGCCGGCACGGTCGCGCTCTGGCCCAGATCGCGCCCAAGCTTGTGCATCAGCAGCCGCGCGTGCTCCACATCTTCACAGACGAAGGTCAGCAGGCCATCCTCTTCAAGCCGGAGTTCAACCTCGCCGAAGCCGCGCAGCCTCTCGGCATGCGCCACGGCGCCGAGCAGGAGTATCGCAACTATCAGGATCAGCACTCGCTTCATGTGTAATCTCCATCAGGATTCATGGTTGATCCAGACGACCATCTCGCCCGGTTGACGATTTGCCCACAGGTAATAGGGGATGGCGGTGAACGAGCAGGACTGGCGCGACCGCGGAACCAGCGGACGGTAGAGCCCCTTCCGCCATGCCGCCGGATCACGCCGCGATGCCCGACCCCGAATCAGCGGCACGCCCTCCAGAATGCCCTCGCTCCCGTGCTCCACCGCAAACTCCGGCTCAGCCGCCAGGATCAGGTCATTCAGCCGCGCTCCGTTGTCCACCTCTTCGAGGCAGTAAACGATCGGTCCCCGCTGCAGCGCAATACGGCCGCCATCCTGGCGCACCGCCGGATGCGCTTCGATCCGCTCCACCGGCATCGGCAGCTCCAGCACCAGCCGGTCGCCGCCCTTCCAGACTCGCCGCAGGCGGACATAGCCCATGGCTGTAATCGGAGCAGCATCGACCCGTTCTCCGTTGAGGCTCAGCGTGGCGTCCCGGCACCAGCTGGGAATGCGCAACGCCAGCATCAATTCCGCCTCACGTTCGGGAGAGATCGTGATTGTCACCCTGCCGTCCCACGGATAGTCCGTCTCCTGCACAACCCGCACCTTCTGCCCCGCCACCTCCAGCTCGCTCTGGCTGGCGGCGTACAGATGCACCGCGAGCCTCTCCTCATGCGTGGAATACAGGAAGGTGGGCAACTGAGCAATCAGGCGAGCGATATTGGGCGGGCAGCAGGCACAGCCAAACCATTCGCTGCGGCGGTAATGATAGTCGTCGCTCACGTAGCGGCCGTTGCCGTCAAAGCCGGGATGCACCGCCAGCGGATTGCCGTAGAAGAAACGCTCGCCATCCTGCGACACACCGCTGATTGTACCATTGAAAAGCGCCCGTTCCAGCGTATCCGCGTACTCACCGTCAAGCTCCGCCTGCAGCAGGCGCCAGGCCCACAAGGCCAGTCCGACCGCCGCGCAGGTTTCCAGATAGGCCCCCTCGTTGGGCAGGTCGAAATCCGTGGTGAAGCCCTCATTCGCCTGGACCGGCCCGAGTCCGCCCGTGATGTGCATGCGCCGGTCGATCACGTTGCGCCACAAGCGATGGCAGGCATCCATAAGCGCGCGATCGCCCGTCAGGGCAGCTACATCGGTCATGCCGCAATAGAGATACATGGCCCGCACCGAATGCCCCACCACCGTGCTCTGCTCGCGAACGGGTAGATGCGCCTGGGTATACTCGTACGTGCGTGCCCAATACGACTTTGGCTGTTCGCCTCTCGCCACGGCTTCAACCTCGAAATAGTTGGGCTGCGTTCCGCGCGCATCGACAAAGTAGCGGGCCATCTCCAGGTAACGCTTCTCGCCGGTGGCATGATGAAGCTTCACCAGCGCCAGCTCGATCTCCTCATGGCCGGGATATCCGTGCTTCTGCTCCTCTCCCGGACCGAAGACCGTGCCGATATAATCCGCATAGCGGCACATGACCTCCAGCAACCGGCGCTTGCCCAGAGCCTCCCAGCAGGCCACCGCGGCTTCCATCAGGTGACCGGCGCAGTACAACTCATGCAAGTCGCGCAGATTCGTCCACCGCTTCTCCGGCTCGACCACCGTAAAGTGCACGTTGAGATAGCCGTCCTCCTGCTGTGCCCCGGCAACCAGGTCGACCACCGCATCCAGAGATGCCTCCAGTTCCGCATCCGGATACGCAGCCAGGCTGTAGGCCGCGGCCTCGATCCACTTGGCGACATCGGAATCCCAGAAGATGTGCGGCGGGTTCGGCTCTCCGGGCCGCCAGTCCAGCTTGAAGGCTTCGATTCGCCCGGATTGCCGGCACTGCATGTGCTCAATCGGCAACGTCACCCGGCGATTGACCTCCATCAATCGCCCCCAGAATCCACCATCGATGCGGACCGTTTTCAGCGCTGAACAGGATGTCATCGAGAAGCCTCCAGGGTTGAGTCTTGCTTCACAGTTTTGTCTCCGTGTCATACAGGCGCAGCTCCAAGGTGTCGATGCGATCGTTGCGCCCGCCGCCAAGGGGGATTTCGATCTCGTTTTCCCCATCCTCGAGCAGGGTTCCGATATTGAGAAAGGTTACCTCGCCAAGTGCATGATGGTGACGCCGAATGTAGTGACCGTTGACGATTGCCCCGGTGACCGCATAGCCGGCCACCATGTGCAGGTAAACGGCGCCACCGCGCCATGCGTCCGGAAGCTGGAAGCGCCGCCGCACGCCGCGCAACTCCCCCACCTTTCCGGGAATCGCCACGGGCTCTCCGTAGAAGAGCAGATCCTTTGCCGACTCCCATTCTCCCGCCAGCTCGAGCCGCTCCCGTGGACTTGGCGTAAAGGAGAGCCACGTATGGCCACGTATGCCGCAGACATCCCCCTCGCCCCGCACCTCCACCGCCAGCAGATGCCGGGAGCCCGGCTCCAGGTCGAGATGCTGAATCAGCCCATAGCGTCCATCACCCGCCGGCAGCAGCGTACCGTCCAACCAGTAGCGTGCCGTGCCGACCACCGTCCGCGAGAAGTAGCTGCGCAGCCACAGGGTCAGTTCTCCATCCTGCCATTCCGCGGGTACGGTGAAGTGGCGACGGAAGAAAAGGTGGCGCGAAGGCAGCTCTTCTCCGACAGCCCAGCAGTTGAGCGGCCGACGGGGCCAGGCTGCATCGTCCAAGGCCGGATCCGCCAGCGGCGCCGCATCCTCAGCGGCGGCTTCGTCCAGAACCTGGTAAGCCCATTCTTCCGTCAAGTCGAGATCGTTCGGCGTCTCCGGCACGGCAAGCGGCGCGATTGGAGCGACCGCCCCACCCCGCCACCAGCCGCGCTGCAGCTTGAGCCAGTCCAGAGGCGCGGTGGCAAGAGCGCCCCGCGGAGAAACCAAGATGCGGCTCTCCAGCGACGCCAGCTCGATCGCCTCGCCGACCTGCACCGAAGCCTGCGTCAGCAGATCGTGACAGATGGCGGGGGCCTCACCGCGAAAGCTCAGCCGGGTCCGCACTGTCTGGTCGTGATGCCGATTCCAGAGCGTCCAGACATCATAGAGGCCATTGTTGCTGACATAATGGCGGAAGCTCACCCCTTCCGCGGTCGCCGGCAGCTTGGGAATCCGAGCCCACTCCAGGATGCGTTCGAGCAGCATGCCGTAGTTTCCGCCGCCGCCGCCACGGCCGGCGCCGAACTTGATCCCCATGTGCAGCACATACCCCTTGCCCAGCGGCCGCATACCCGCCGCTACCTCGCCCCCTTCCCAGAGCATCAGATCCTGACAGTCGGTGGCCACCGGCTCCAGGGAAAGGCCATTGGCGTAGTGACGCTTCTCCAGCGGCCAGTCTTCCTGGCGAAAGATGGTCTGATCCTCCAGCACCCGAAAGCCGCGCGTGCGCCCTTCACCGCCATCGGCCTGATGAGGATCGACCGCGGTGACCCGATAGCCGGTCAGGCGGCTGATCGGCCAGCTGTCCGGCACTTCCGGGGTGTGGCGACCCGTCTGGATCATGGTCACAAAGGTGCCGCCGCGGCGCACCCATCCCTCGATTGCCCTAACCGTCGCCTCGTCCATGACCGACGTGTTGGTGTCGATGACCACGCGGTAGGCATCGGCATTTCCGCCAGGCACGAAGTCGATGTCCGTCACTGCGTCCACATGATAGTTCTGCGCCAGACCATCACTGAAGCGCCATCCCCAGTAGCCCGTCGGCAGGTTGACATTGTAATCAGTGCCCCAGGGATAGCCGCTCAGGTTGTTGGCTCGATTGCTCAACAGCATGGCGATCTCGGCTTTCGGCGGATGCACCTTGCCGATCGTCTTCACCAGCGGCTGAATCTGCTCGAAATGCGTGCGGATCTCCTCCGGCCAGAGGAGGTTGCCAACGTGGATGAAGTAGTGGATCGCCTGAATGCCTTCGGTGAAGTAGAGGCCCATCTGGCTCTTGAAGCCGGCAAGATCCCGGGCCGGACCGCCTGGCTCCAGCGAAAAGGGCAGATCCGCGCCCCGCATCAGCATCGGCAGGAAATCGTTCCAGAAGGCCCCCATGTGGCCGGTATTGTGAAAACGCCCCCCGTACGTCTCGGCCAGTTGGCGGACACCCGTGAAGTAGCCATCGGGCGCGGCCAGGATGATCGAGCGATCAGGATCCACCGCCCGGATCATCTCCATTCCCTCCCGGCAGGTATCCAGTCGCGTCTGCCGCCGCCAGTCGCTGAAATCGACCCACTGCGCGTTGCGATGTGCTCCCAGAGCGGGATACTGGCGCGGCGGCGAATGGGAGAGGTAGACCCGATAACCGAGGTAGCTCTGCGGCAACCACAGCCCGATGGTGTTGACGCCTTCCCGCAGCACCGCCGTCACCTCGAATGCGGCCCAGTGCGGGATCGCGTGACGCAGAAGATCCTCGCCTGCCGCCTTGCCATTGACATAGACGCGCACCGCCGTTTCCAGGTGCTTGCCATAGTTCAGATCCCACAGATACAGCCATGCCTGCTCCCCTTGCCCCAGCCAATCCGCCGGCACGTCCACCTCACGTCTCAGCATTGCCGGCATCTTCGGCAGGAACATCTGTCGGTCATGGCCGGGCGCCGTGACGGTTCCCCAGGAGGAAGCATCGAACCGCGGATCGTGCCAGGTGGCGCTGCTTTCGGTCACCTCGTCGACCAGCTCATCAAAGGCATCCCCTTCCTTCACGTCGGCCGCGGTCGCACCGGCGACAGTATGCTCGTAGGCAATCCGCCATTCGCCGGTAAGGTCGATTGCCGCCGGTCCCCATCCCAGAAACGACGCCAGCTCAGGTACGCGGACATCCTCCCACAAGTTCAGCCTGCCTGCATCGCCGAACCAGCGCTCACTCAGCACGCCGACCTCCCCATATCGGCTCTCAAGGAATGCACGATAGCTGGCATCCGCTTGGGGACCGTACTCGAGAAAGACATCATAGGCCCCATGCTTGAGTTCGCAATTGGGCTCCATGTAATCGATCACCTGAGGCCAGCTCTGCATCGCTTTCACATGCTGCTGCACGATCGCGTACTCGGCGTCTCTGGCTTCCGTGGCGCACCAGGAGAAATTCCGCCGCCCATCGTGGCCCGGTTCCGCCACAGAGTGGAACGACCCGCAGTACTGCGGCATCTTTGCCATAACCTGATCCCGATAGCGATTGAGGAGCCAGGTCGGCGCGGCGCGCACGGTGTTGACCACAATCGGCAGGTCGCGTCTGGCGGCGGCACGCGCGGCCCAATCCCACCAGACGTCATTGGTCATGGCTGCTCCCCGATCCGTCTCGTCCGGCTTCGCCCAGAAGATGAAACCGAGTCCCCCGAGCCGCTTGCCGAAGTCGAACTCTTCGAGCACCGGGTATGCCTTCCAGTCGACCTCGGGCGGCGTTTCCCAAGGTCGATAGTAGAAGCGGAATCCATGCCGATCCCACATGTCCAGGAACATGGGTACCAGGCTCTCATCGATCTTGGCCGGGGTGCAGCCGAATCGCCGGGCCAACTCGTCCAGAAGCGCCTCCGTTGGTGCAGTCAGGATGGTGACCTTGTCCTGATCCTGCCCCACCATCAGCCATCCCTGCCCCGGCGCCTGCCACCGGGCATCCTGTCCTCCGCCTACAACGGCAAGCCCATTACCAAGCCCCTCGAGCGCCACCAGGTCGCGGGCGAACTTGGCGGCTGTCAGCCGCGCCTTTGCCTCATTTTCACAGCCGATGACCAAGCGCGTGCCGACGCTGCCGTCGCTCAAGGTGAAGCCGTCAAAGCGCCCCTCGATACTCCCATACCCTCGCAGCACGCGAGGCGCCAGCTCCACTGCATCCGGCAGCTCCTCCGCCATGGACAACCCCAGGCACGCCATTACCACCACACCCGCAACCCAATGCCGACTGCTCATGATCATTCGCAATCCTTAACTTTATGAATATTTAGAATAATAGGCAACCGACGCAACCTTGTCAAGTCCATTTTCACCAATTGGGACTTCATCCGAAACAGAAGGAATAAAGATCGGCGTCGCGCAGAACCAGTCGCAGACGGACCGGCCTTCCTGCCAAGGCCGCAACAGAAGAGCGCTCTCTCCATCGGACGGTATAGTCCAGCGTGTCGCCGACGACCTCCCAGCAGTTGGCGAGCTCGAAGCCGGGAAGGGGCTGCCCCTCGAGATCCTGCAACTCGACTCGCATCGATCCCGCGGCGGAGGTGGATACGTTGAGCGACAGACGGCTGCCGTGAAAGCTCATCGGCCGGCTGATCATCTCGCCGCCACTCAAGGGCGCATGAAGCGAGACGAAGCCGTCGAGCCTGAGGCTGTACCTG
Source organism: Lentisphaeria bacterium (assembly GCA_041690595.1). Taxonomy (GTDB): domain Bacteria; phylum Verrucomicrobiota; class Lentisphaeria; order JABSQK01; family JAWLHB01; genus JAWLHB01. Next base: position 30,993 of record JAWLHB010000052.1, on the reverse strand, counting down.
CGGACGCTCGAGGCCTTGCCTCGCCAGTAACCTTCGCTGACATAGAAGGAGAGCTCACGCCCTCCGCCGGGAAGATCCGACTCGGTTTCCAGCATGCCCCAGGAAGGATAATTGTCACCGTAGGTCCAGTTGCCGATGCTCTGTTCTCCCGGACGGATGAAGGCTTCATCCCAGCGCCGGAAACTGCGTCCATCGCGGCTGCTCATGAAGAGCGCGTCGCTCAAAGCCGTTCCAAAACGTTCGTTAATGGCCGCCCGCATCCGCCGATGCTCCAGCTCCGGCAAGGCTTCCATGGTCGGCGACCAACCACGCTGCACGTAGCGCGCCGGCAACCCCACATACAGATGAGGAGCACGATAGTACGGCTGCACGTTGTTCGTGTACAACTCACAACGCTCACTGCCCGGATACTCCAGCCATCCCAACTCCCGCCAGGTGGCAAAGTCCGGCGAAACGGCTGTCCGGATGTCCCGCTTGCCATCCCGAAGGTCGCGATAGTAGGCGCGATACTCCTGGCGGATCGAATCCCAGAAGACCAGATTGTGCGAGTCGAACCTGCCGGAGAGGCGAAGGGGACGACCCCGCTCCCAGTGGATGCCATCAGCCGATATAAAGGATACGAGAGTGGCCGCCTGCGATTCTTCCTGTACGCCCACCGCCTTGTATCGAGCCTCGGGCACAACCTCGGGACGCGTGTCAAGGAAGGGGGAAAACCCATGCCACCCATCACCCTGCAGGACGATGTTCGTTCGCTCACCCCCTGTCCACGCATACGCTTCCAGCATCGGCCGATCCCAGTGAATACCATCATCACTGAACGCCAGACAATTGCAGGGAGGGTGCGAAAAGGCAAGTGCTTCTCCCTTCCCTCGCGAAGCTTCCAGATCGATCTGCCAGCCACGATAGTAGAGGCGGAAACGTTCGCCATCGTGAAAGACCGTGTTGAAGGTGTTCATGCACCCTTCCCACGGCTGCCCCGCCACCAGGACCAGCTCACGCCGCCGCGGCGAGTGCAGGCGAAGCTCTGCCTTGCCGAGAAATGCTTCCGCCAGAAAATCGTCAAGCAACAGCTCGCGTCGGCAGCCAATCTCGTAGACACCCTCGGCCATTGTCGCCCTTTGATGAATGGTCAGTGGATCTCTGTTTTGCCATTCACTATAGTGCCTGTCTCGACGGTTGCAAAGACGGCTGTCTCCCGCTCCAGATGCGTATGCAGGGCGGCGAGAACCGCCGCCAGTGGAATGCGAGCCATACAACTGGCGGTGGGACGCGAGCAATGGCCGCTCTGCACGCATGATCCCTGGCTGAAGCTGTCCCGCGACGCGTGCGGGCAGGCCGTGCGATTTCCACTGACCGAGACGCAGTTCGGCGGCAGGTAGATCCCCGGACTGGTCGGCCCGAAGATCGCCACCACCGGCGTCCCGACGGCTGCGGACAGATGCATCAAGCCCGTATCGTTCGCCAGCAGCAGATCGCAGTGCACCAGCATGGCCGCCGTTAATCGCAGGTGCTGAGCCTCGATGGGAACGACATCGTCGGCGCGGCGCATCAGGCACAACAGCTCGTCCCGCAACGCCTGATCGTCGGGGCCGAAGAAGATCGGCAGTCGCCCCCGATGGCTGTCGAGCAGGTAGTCAGCGGCGGCTGCAACATGCGCCAAAGGCCAGCGCTTTGCTTCCGAAGACGCAATCGGAGATACCGCCACTCGGGGACGCTGGCACACGCCGCGCTCCTCCAAGTAGCGCCGTCCCGCTTCCAACTCGTCCCGATCCAGCTTCAGCCGCGGCGCCAACACGCCTTCCACGGGGATGCCCCATCCATCGATGGCACCCGCGCGCAACGCGTCCAAGCCACTCTTGCCGCACCGCAACATGCCTCGTATGGCTTCCTGATCCAGGTCGCGCACCGGCATCTGCCGCCCATAAATACTATCCCGTATCGCCATGGGGGCCTGTAGCGCATCGACCACCACATCGAACCGTTGGTCATCGAGCCATCGCCCGAACCGGCTGGCCAGTGCCTCCGTACCAGCATCCGCCCAATCCGTCACGCCAAAATCCTCCAGGTAGAAGAGTTGATCGAAGGGCGAATGGTTCTCGAGCACCTGTAACGCCGGGCGAGCCCCCAGCACGGAAACGTGGGCGTAGGGAATCGCCTTGCGAAGCGCCTGCATCAGGGGGATCTCCATGATCAGGTCGCCGATGCCACGGCGGGCACAAAGCAGGATCTTGCGAGCGTGGCTGAGGGTTGGGTCCACCGATTCTCATTCCTTTGCGAACTGTGAAAAGTCTGTTCATGATGAAGAGCATGATGCCTGCTGCTGTGCATCTCATATGCCAAGGTTCATTTCCCGCACAGAACGCCACTAACCGCCCTCCAGCCCTCCTCCACCTGTAAGGCAATCTTTACACTCTGTCAGCCGGCCCAACATGAGGCCCCGTAAAAACAGCATCATTCGGGGAAGAAGATGCTGCCGACTGGGCAATGAGTCATTGGCATCGCTTCTGCTAAGTCCAACAGCGAATCCGCCGTTATAAAATTACCAATCAAAACCTTTACCAGCATGACAAACCTGCAAGAGAAGACAGGCCTCTGCCAGTGGTTCCACTTCGAAGATCGCCGTTCCGTCGAACGCGCCGTGCGCACGATGAAGGCGCTCGGTCTGCATCACCTGCGCACCGGCATCTCATGGGCAGACTACTATCGCCCAGGGGGTCCAGAATGGTTGCGCTGGCAACTGGAAACGCTTCATGGGGCAGGCCTTGAGCTGCTGGCATGCGTCTGGCATACCCCTCCCTCCCTGGCGGAAGGATCTTCATGCTCTGGCCCACCCAGACACCTCCAGGCCTTCGCCGATTTTATCGATGTCATCATCTCGGAGTATGGCCACACCTTCGAATGGATCGAGCTGTGGAACGAGCCCAACAACATCCTTAAGTGGAACTTCCGCGATCATGATCCGAACTGGCGGAAGTTCGGCGAAATGATCGGCAAGGCTGCCTACTGGGCCCACCGCCGGGGTAAACGCACCGTGCTGGGCGGAATCATCCCCGTCGACCATCACTGGCTGGCGCTGATGAAAGACTATGGCGTACTGCCGCATATCGACCGCATCAGCTTCCATGCCTTTCCCGACATGTGGTGGGACGACCACAGATCGTGGGACCAGGAACTGCGATGGAAGGGTTGGCAGGCCAAATTCGACTATCTCGAACGCCACACCGGCCGTAACCGATTCTGGGTGACCGAGACCGGTTTTGCCACGTGGGATCAGCGCAACAAGCGCCGCGGCGGCTACGTGGAGCAGGTGGCCCGCCTCCGGGCAGCACTGCTGGCGCCAGCCGAACGCCTCTACTGGTATTCCGCCATCGATCTTGCGCCCCATGAACCAGCCATCGAGATGACCGAAGGAAACTGGTTTGACGCACACGAATATCACCTCGGCCTGGAGAGCTGGGATGGCTGGCGAAAGCCCGCCTGGCATGCGCTTCACCGATGGGTACTGGATCCGAAACCACTGAAAATCGAAGTTGAACCGCTTGCTAACAGCAGGCGATGAGCAGGAGCAGGGTATGAAAATGAAAGTGCTTGTTACTGGAGGCGCCGGATTCATCGGCAGCCACCTTTGCGATGAACTCCTCACCCATGGTTATGAGGTCAGGGTTCTCGATAACCTTTCACCCCAGGTGCATGGCGAGCGAACGACTCCCCCCGACTACCTCAGCGACCAGGTTGAGTTCATCTACGGGGACGTGCGCGATCCGGACGCGGTCTGCAAGGCGCTGCAGAATGTAGCCGCGGTCTTTCATCTGGCAGCCGCTGTCGGCGTCGGCCAGAGCATGTACGAGATCCGCCGCTATACCGATATCAACAACGTGGGCACCGCGGTTCTGCTCGAACAGCTCCTTGACCATCCGGTGCAGAAGCTGGTCGTCGCTTCGTCCATGAGCATCTATGGCGAAGGGCTCTATCGGGATGACGCCGGCAGGCCGCACAGCAATGTCGCGCGCAACCGGGAGCAGCTGGCCCGGGGAATTTGGGAGATCAGCGATGGCAATGGATCCTTCCTGACCCCGATTGCCACCCCGGAGAGCAAACCCGCCAACCTGGCAAGCATCTATGCTCTCAGCAAGTATGATCAGGAATGCATGGCGTTGACTACTGGTAACGCCTACAACATTCCCGCCGTGGCGCTGCGCTTCTTCAACGTCTACGGAACCCGCCAGTCCCTCTCCAATCCCTATACCGGCGTCCTGGCCATCTTTGCTTCGCGCTTCCTCAACGGCAAGCCGCCTCTGGTTTTTGAAGATGGCAACCAGCAACGCGATTTCGTCCATGTCAGGGATATTGCCCGCGCCTGCCGTCTCGCCATGGAAAGCGACGCGGCCAGCGGCAAACCGATCAATGTCGGCAGCGGCAGGCAGATCAGCATCAATGCGCTGGCCCGCAAGACAGCCAAGGTGATGGGCCGAGAGAATCTCGCTCCCGACATCAACGGCGAATATCGCGTCGGCGATATCCGCCACTGCTTCGCCGATATCGAATGTGCCCGCCAAGTACTTGGTTTCGAGCCCAAGGTCGATTTCGAGGAAGGCCTTCGCGAGCTGGCGGACTGGCTCGCCGGCCAGATCGCCGAGGACAATGTGGAATCCGCTCACTCCGAACTCAAACTGCGGGGATTGACGTTATGATCGCACTTGCCAACGATGATCCAGTCACCGCCACCGCCACCCGCAAGTCGCAGCGCAGGAGCATGCCCGCTCGCATGCGGGCCGCCGTCATCACCTCCCCCGGCGAGGTGACCATACAGGAGTTGGCGCTTCCCCAACCGGGCGCGGGAGAGGTGCGCGTGCACCTGCAGGGTTGCGGTGTCTGTGCCAGCAATATCCCCGTGTGGGAAGGACGCGAATGGTTCTCCTATCCCATGCCGCCAGGCAACCCCGGCCACGAAGGCTGGGGCATCGTCGATCAGGTCGGCGCTGGGGTCAGCGCCCTTCGTGAAGGGCAGCGCGTCGCCATGATCAGCGATCATGCGTATGCCCAATACGATATTGCCGATGCGCGGAACGTCATCCCCTTGCCGGACGAGCTGGCGGATCAACCGTTTCCGGCAGAGCCGCTGGGCTGCGTCATGAATGTCTATAACCGCGGCGACATCCTTGAAGGGCATACGGTCGCCATCATTGGCATCGGCCTGCTGGGCGCCCTGCTGACCCAGCTCGCCAGCCGAGCCGGCGCTACCGTCTACGCCATCTCACGACGTCAATACTCCCTGGACGTTGCCCGGCAGTGCGGCGCTGACGAAACGATCCTCATGGACGACCACTGGCGCATTCTCGAGACCGTCAAGGAGCTGACCGGTGGCGAATGGTGTGACCGCGTCATCGAGTGTGTCGGTTACCAGTGGCCCCTGGACCTTGCCGGGGAACTGACCCGCATACGCGGCAAGCTGATCATTGCCGGCTATCATCAGGATGGCCCCAGGCAAGTCAACATGCAGCAGTGGAACTGGCGCGGCCTCGATGTCATCAACGCCCACGAGCGGGATCCCCAGCGCTACGTCGACGGTATTCGCGCTGCCATCCATGCCGTCTGCGTGGGCAGGTTGCAGCCGCAGTCACTCTTCACCCATCACTTTCGCCTCGAAGAACTCGGTAAGGCACTCGACATGATCCAACAGCGCCCCGACGGCTTTCTCAAGGGGCTGATCACCTTGGGTTAGCAGCCGCACGTTCCACCAGCCTGAGACCACTCCCATGACAGAAGCAGATCACATCTACACCGACCACCGCGATATCCGTAGCTGGATCGTCAAGCGCGATGGAGAACCCGCCATCCTCCCCGATACCGGGGAAAACGAGCATAATGTCCGGCTCGTCATCGACTTTCACGGTGGCGGCAACGACGAACTCAGCCACCTCAGTTGGGAGGACTTCTTTCTCGCTTTCGAGGAACAGAACCTGGCCTTTGTCTGCCAGGATCATAATGCCTTCGGCGAAGTCAGTCGTTTCTGCTCATTCGTTGACCGCAAAAGCTTGCAACTCGAGGAAGGAGGAGAGGCATGATGGATATTCAGATCACCCGCATCCTGATGACGACCGATACCGTCGGCGGCGTCTGGACCTATTGTATGGAACTGGCGGAGGCACTCACCTGCCGCGGCGTAGAGGTGCATCTGGCCACCATGGGATCGCCGCTGACCGAGCGCCAGCGTCATGAAGTTTCCGCCGTCGGCCCGTCGCTCATCCTCCACGAAAGCCGATACAAGCTGGAATGGATGCAGGATCCGTGGTCGGATGTCGCGGCCGCCGGCGAGTGGCTCTTCCAATTGGCGGATGAGTGGCAGCCGGATGTCATTCACCTCAACGGCTATGCCCATGGCTCCCTTCCCTGGCAGGCTCCCGTGCTCATGACGGCCCATTCCTGCGTCTATTCGTGGTTCGCGGCGGTGCGTGGCGAAAGCCCCCCCGAGGACGAATGGAAGACCTACCACACCAAGGTTCGCTCCGGCCTGCGACGCGCCGATGCGGTCACCGCACCGACTCGCGCCATGCTGACCGAGCTGAAGAACCACTATGGCGCTTTCCAGACTGCCGGGTTCATACCCAACTGCCGGCGACCATGGCTCTTCCATCCCGCCACCACCAAGCAACCCTTCATTCTCTCCGTCGGTCGTCTCTGGGACGATGCCAAGAATATCGCGGCACTGGACGCCATTGCATCCACCCTTCCCTGGGCCGTTCGTATCGCCGGCGAAGAGGACCATCCAGATGGCGGCAGCAACAGCTTCCCCGCCGTGGAATGCCTGGGATGGCTGACCTCCGAGGAGATCGCCGACTGGATGTCGCGCGCCTCCATCTATGCCCTCCCTGCCCGCTACGAGCCTTTCGGCCTCTCCGCGCTGGAAGCAGCGCTCTCCGGCTGCGCTCTTGTTCTGGGCGACATTCCATCACTCCGGGAAGTGTGGGACGATGCCGCCATCTATGTGCAACCGGACGATCACGACCAGCTTCGCACGGAGCTGTGCCGCTTGATCGCATCGCCACCGCTCCGGCGCGAGATGGCGGCTCGCGCTCGCGCTCGCGCCGAACTGTACCGTCCGCGGCGTACCGTCGAACGCTATCTGCGGCTCTACGAACTGCTGATCGCCTCTCACCATGCCCTCCGTTCCGAAGGGTGGCATCCATCCCCCAACATGTCAGCCTCCACCCGCGGCTGATCGACTCAACCAAGGATAGACAACCGTGAACATCTGCCTGTTTTACCATTCTCTTCTGTCGGATTGGAACCATGGCAACGCTCACTTCCTGCGAGGCTACGCCCGCGAATTGATCGAGCTGGGACACGATGTCCAGATCTTCGAGCCGCGGGAAGGCTGGAGCTATCGGAATCTGATCAAGTACCACGGGGAGGAACCCCTGCGCGGCTTCCACCATGCCTATCCCCAGCTCAACAGTGTCTTCTATGACCCCGAAGCGCCGAATCTCGAACAGCTCCTTCAAGGCGCCGATCTGATCATCGTCCATGAATGGAATGATCCGGCTCTGGTCGATGCAATCGGCCGCTACCGGTCCACCAATCCACACTGTCGGCTGCTCTTCCATGATACCCACCATCGCTCCGTCACCAAGCCGGAAGAGATGGCCCACTACGACCTCAGTTGTTACGATGGCGTTCTGGCCTTCGGCAGCGTCATCCGGAACATCTATCGCAAACGCGGCTGGGCAAAACGCGTCTGGGTATGGCACGAAGCTGCCGACACCAGCGTCTTCCGGCCCATCCCCGCAAAAGAAACCGCCGGCGACATTGTCTGGATCGGTAACTGGGGCGATGACGAGCGCGCCGAGGAACTCCAGAACTACCTGATCGAGCCGATTGCCACGCTCAAGCTCAAGGCGCGGGTGCACGGCGTACGCTACCCGGACGAGGCCCGTGAGGCACTCGCCGGCGCCGGCATTCAATACGCGGGATGGCTGCCCAACTATCGTGTCCCTGAAGTCTTCAGCGCCTATCGCCTGACGCTTCACGTACCCCGGCGCCCCTACGTGGAATCACTGCCGGGTATCCCGACGATTCGTCCCTTTGAAGCAATGGCGTGCGGTCTGCCGCTCATCTGCTCGCCCTGGGATGACAGCGAAGGGCTCTTCAATCCAGGCAATGATTACCTGGTGGCGGAAGACGGTGAGGCCATGACCGGCCTGATCGACCGCCTGCTCAAGCATCCGAAGGAGGCCCGCGCCATGGCCGGCCGGGCTCGGCAAACCATCCTCAGCCGCCACACCTGCGCCCATCGCGTCCGCCAGTTGCTGGCCATCTGTGGAGAGCTTGACCTCGATACCCGGATTCGTCAACTCGCCGCCTCCCCCCTACGCCTTCCTGTCAACGGAGCGCGATTGCGTCCCGCCGGCGCCTTCTTCAACGCCATCCACCACCGGAGCTTCATCTTCTCATGAAGAACCGTCAGCTGCGCATCGCCTTCTTTGGCTCCAGCCTCGTATCCGCTTACTGGAACGGCGCTGCCACCTACTATCGCGGCATCATCCGCGCCCTTCATCAACGTGGTCACACCATCACCTTCTACGAGCCGGACGCCTACGAACGGCAGGCGCACCGAGACCTGGAGAAGGATCCGCCGTACGCCCGGAGCGTCGTCTATGCTCCCACCAAGGCCGCGGCGGATCGCGTGCTCGCGGAGGCCTCGGAGTGTGACGTAATCATCAAGACCAGCGGCGTCGGCGTTCTCGACGATTACCTGGAGAGGCGGGTCCTGGAGATCCGCCGCCCGCACACCATGGTCGCCTTCTGGGATGTCGATGCGCCCGCCACGCTCGATCGCCTTCAGAACAACCGCCATGATCCCTTTGCCGAGCTCGTGCCCGAGTATGACATCGTCCTCACCTATGGCGGCGGCAAGCCGGTGATCAACGCTTACCGCGAGCAGGCGGCACGCGATTGCGTCCCCATCTACAACGCCTTCGATGCCGATACCCATCATCCGGTCGAGCCGGTCGATGCCTTTCACGCCACCCTCGCCTTCCTGGGCAATCGACTGCCCGATCGGGAAGCGAGAGTGAAGGAGTTCTTCTTCAAACCGGCGGATGCCATGCCAGGATCTACCTTCATGATCGGCGGCAGCGGCTGGGATGCGCAAGACGTGCCCAGGCGTGGTAACGTCAAGGTGCTCGGCCATGTCTATACGCGCGACCACAACGCCTTCAACTGCACCCCCTTCGCCGTACTCAATATCAGCCGGGAGAGCATGGCCCGTTATGGTTTCTCTCCCGCCACGCGCGTCTTCGAAGCCGCCGGCTCAGGCGCGTGCATGATCACCGATGCCTGGGAAGGAATCGAGCACTTCCTTACCCCCGGACGTGAATGCCTCGTTGCCGCTGATGGCGACGAGGTCATCGCCCATCTGCGTACGCTCAGCGTCGAGCAGGCCAACGCCATCGGCAAAGCCGCCATGCGGCGCGTACTCCACGAGCATACCTACGCCCACCGCGCCGAGCAGGTGGAGTCCGTCCTTCTGGAGCAAACCGCCCTGCGCAAGGAGATGACGGCATGAGCGATGCTTCCCTCGACATTGTCATCCTCGGGCTGACCATTACCTCATCCTGGGGAAATGGCCATGCCACAACCTATCGCGCGCTCATTCGCGAACTGGAAAATCGCGGTCATCGGCTCCTCTTTCTCGAACGCGACATGCCGTGGTACGCCGCTAACCGCGATCTCCCATCGCCGCCCTACGGCACCACCGCTCTCTATGACTCCTTCGACACCTTGCGGGACGAACATGCGCACGCCGTACAGCAGGCCGACATGGTCATTGTCGGCTCGTATGTGCCGGACGGTATCGAGGTAGGAGACTGGGTGCTGGAAACCGCCACGGGCATCACCGCCTTCTACGATATCGACACCCCCGTGACGCTGGATCATCTCGAACGCGGGGAATGCGACTACCTGGCCGTCCGGCAGATCGCCGATTATCAACTCTACCTCTCCTTTGCCGGCGGCCGGGTACTGGAGATCCTGGAGAGACGCTATCATTCACCGATGGCCCGTCCCCTCTACTGCTCGGTCGATACGACGGCCTATCGTCCTGAAGCGCCGCAAGAGATGTCCTGGGATCTCGGCTACATGGGAACCTACAGCGATGACCGTCAGCCCCCTCTCGAACAGCTCATGCTGGAGGCCGCCCGCCGGCTTCCAGAGCAGCGCTTTGTCGTGGCCGGCCCCCGGTATCCATCCAGCGTCAACTGGCCGAACAATGTCGAGCGCATCGAGCATTTGCCGCCTGACCGGCATTCGACCTTCTACAACGCCCAGCGCTTCACCCTCAACATCACCCGCGCCGCGATGCGCAAGCTTGGCTGGTCACCGAGTGTTCGCCTCTTCGAAGCTGCCGCCTGCGCCGTACCCGTCATCAGCGACTACTGGGAGGGACTCGACGAGTTCTTCACCCCCGGCGAGGAGATCTTGATCAGCCGCAATGCCGAGGAGACCATGCATATCCTCCAGAATCTCTCCGAAGAGGAACGCCTCACCATCGGAGAGCGGGGACGCAGGTGCGTGATGAAAGGTCATACCGCGGTTCACCGCGCCATGGAAGTCGAGAAGATCGTGCTGGAGCTGCGCGCCCATCAGGCCCGGGAAAGCATCCCCCGGCCGGCCTGAACTCAGCTGCCCGCCGACTCCTGATCCTCGTCTCCCAACACCGGCTCCGGTATGCCATCGTACTGGTTGGCCGCTTCGGCCGCGGCCGCGGGCTGACGCTCTTCCGGATAGGCGATCATCACCTCGTCGCTGACATGCATGATGGCGTCGGAGATGATCTCAGGATTGAGCAGCGGCACCACTTCGACGTTGTACGTCGAGTCGATCAGGATCTCCAATTCGCCCGTCTCCCGGAATCCCCAGTCCACATGGATCGTTCCGCGCGGGGTGTTGATCTGGGCCCGGCACCACTCGACGGCAGTGAGGAGAGGATTGAAGTAAACCGTCGAGTAGCCGGGTTCGGCCGGACGGATGCCGACGATCTCCGTGATCAGGAAGTAGTTCGGGGAAACGCCATAGCCGTGGCAGAGGGAGAGAGCCCGCTCCGGTCCATACTCCTGGTCTGGGCAATACCGATCCCACCAGGTCGAGGCGCCATCCGCAATCATCTTGCCCCAGTAGTAGCGAATGAAGTCGGCCGCCCAATCCCGTGACTGGTGCAGGAAGCACATTTCGAGCAGGAAGAACTTGAAGTAGGGGTTGTCATTCTCCTTGTCGTCAATCCGACTCAGGAATGGCGCGTACTCCAGGAAGAGCTTCTCGAACATGGAGGTGTAGCTGCCTTCCGGTGCGATGCCCGCGTAAATGGCCAGGATGTTCGCCTGCAGCGAATGCGAAGTGGTCATGGTCCCTTCGTACCATCCATCCGCGAAAAGACCGGTCTCCTCGTCCCATGTCAACGTCCGCATCGCTCTTGCCAGCTTGCCCGCGTGATCGATGCAGACCTGCGCTTCCTCAGCCTCGCCAGCAATGCGGAAGAGCCATTCGCACTTGACCAGGCAGTTGTAGTAAAGGGCGTTGAGACTGGTCGAGATACCCTTGCGGTCTACCGAGCTCGCATAATCGATCAGCATGGGCAGGTCGTATGGAGGCTCGAGATTGCCGAGCAGAAGGCCATCTTCCGAGGTAATCGACTTATAAAAGTTGCGGAGCCGACGCAGATGGGGCAGCATCTCTACGGCCAACTCGATGTTGCCGCTCTGCATCACGTGCTTCTGCAGCCACACGGGCCAGAGCAGGCCGAAGTCGTGCAGGCGAACCGTATAGTCGCTGGGCGCAATCGCCGGAATCTCGCCGGTCTCGTACTGCACCTCCGCAAACTCGCGCAAGGCCTTCTCGCTCAGCTCATAGGTGCCAAAAACGAACATGCTCGCCAGCGACTGCAGCATCGAGTCCGCCAGCAGCTGTCCTTCCGGGCTGCACCCCGAATTGAGGAACATGTGGTCATAGGTCGCTTCGAGGGTGTTGACGCCCGCTTCCCAGATCTGATTGAACAGCTCGTCGGAACACGAGAAAGAGGTGGCATCACGGAAGTTGAAGGTGGCACGCCGAACGCCGACCTGCTGCAGCTTGACCGTCCCCTTGGCCTGGCGCACAAGTATCATCATGTACTTGATGCCCTGCGCACTGACCGCTTGCCACTTTCGTGGACCTTCATCGCAGATGATGGTGAAGACGCGGCGGCTGTCATGCGCATAAGGCAGCACAAAATGCGCATTCAGATACTCGCCGTACAGCACGTCGATGATGTCTCCGGGTGAGCCCGTCACAATGAACTCGGGGCAGCCACGCACGTAGCGCTCCAGCTCGACTACCGTATAATCGTTCTGCTGCAGCTCGAGCGCCTCGATCGACTCCTCCCACACCTCCTTGGCGGTGAAGGCATACGCCATCAGGTGCGCGGCCGCATCGCAGGGACCATACCCATAATAGGACGTCTTCGCCAGGTGCGACAGGTCGAGGCTCTCCCGGACGTGATGGAAGGGTACCTGCAGCTTGCCAAGCACATTCCAACCGTCAAAACTGAAATCGTCCTTGCCGCGCAGGAAGCGCATGGAATCCCGGTCCGTATCCGGAAAGACGAAGGTGGCCCCCGCGGAGTTCTCTTCAATCAGTTGCAGGAACTGCAGGTGGGTGCTCCCCGCCGTCAGCGGAACAGTGCAGCTGAGTTCGCCGAAATGATCCTGCAGGTAAGGACGCGGCCGATTCCAGGCCGGATCACTCCAGTTGGCGATCTCCCGCACACCCTGAGACTTGATGATGTTGCCGTTCGCAAAAACATAATAGGGATCATCGCAGAAGAGCAGAAAGCGCACATTCATGTCTTCCTGCACATGAATATAAGTCTCCGCCGCGTGCAGACCGCGAGCCCCCTTGTAGATATTCGAGAAGTTGACATGGGTCGTCGCGGCGATTTGCTGCGCACTACCGATGATGTAGTAATTGAAGTAGCTGAAGGTCTCCGAGGTAAACTCGCAGTCCAGCTGCTGCGTGAGGAGATGACCATTCGCCACCACCTGCACCACTTGCGCCGGTTCCCAATCGTGCGGGTCGAACTCGATCGTGGTCCAGTCCTTCGGATAGCGGCGAAGATCGATTGTCTCGACAAAACCATCCGCGCGGGAAAGACGAGGTTGATTGCTCAGATAGCATTCGCCGGACAGGGCCTGCCACTGCTCGTCCGTCCACAGCAAGGGTTCCCCGTCAACGTTCAACTGACCGAAAAAGCCACTGCGGCGCTTGCGGTGCGTGAAGCGCGACACCTGAGTATTGTGTGCCATCACCGCCAGACAGTTGCGCCCTACCTGCAGCGCGAAGGCAATGTCGTAGCACGACAGGTAGCTCCGGCCGTCGTTGGCGGGCGAGCTGTTGCGAACGACATGGATCCCATTCACATAAAGATGAAAGGAGGTGTGCACCGTCACCCACAATTCCGCGGTACCCGGCGTCTCGTCAAGCATGAACTCGCGCCGGAAGAACGCATAGCTCTCCATCTTATCGGTAGGATCCGACGACCAAATCCATTCAGCATTCAAAGTGGTCGGCTGTGGAGATCCGATCATCGCGGTCGTTTCCTTACTTGCTGCTGCGGCATCAGATAGAGATGAAGACAGCTGAAGTTACAGCTAGATTCTCTGACTTCCAACGAAAATTGCGGTCAACATGGGCAAAAAAGTGGAGAACCCGGCTGTCCATGCAGTGGCAGTTCCACCCGTATGAAAGATACCATACGAAGCCCAACCGCCAAGTGCAATTGCTTTCGCCACATTACTTGAGCCCCTCGGAGCGCTGGATGAGGCGGATTTTTTCCATGCGCAGCTCGCCGGCGCCCTGCTGCGGATAGATGATCAGATAGATGGCATCCACCTGCCGGCGTTCCCCGAACTCCGCCGTGTGCTCCCACTGTGTCGCCTCGTTCTTGAAGCTGGAGGCACTGAGATCGAAGGCCACATCCCGGTTCATACCCGGTCGCAGAAAGACCGGCCCGGATTCGATGTAGCCATCGGGGCCGTTGAAAGCAAGCGCCATCCGCGCCCCACCGCTGAGGGTGCTGAGGAGATCCAGTACAATGCCCTGCCTGTTGCTCAGTTGAATGTCGAGCGCCGTTCCAATGACAGCCTTGTCGCGTCGCGTCACGGTCCCACCTTCCTTGCGGAAGCGCAACCGCAGCGTGCCGTCTTCGGTATAGTCGCCGGTGGCGGGAATGAGATCGCCCCACCCTTCAGGCTGGACCCACTGCAGCGACGGCGTCGACAACGGGGAATCGAGTGGCGGGTTGCCGATCCAGGCGCGATCCTCGGCATCGTCCGCGCTGGTCGTGGTCTGCACGCGTGTAGTGACGTGCGCCTTGGGTGCTTCACCGCGATTCATGAAATGCAGGGCGATGTTGATGCCCATGCGTGCCGACCCTTCCTGCATCTCGGCGGGCGAAAGATCGCTGAGCGAAGGCATCAGCGGGTGCGTGTGCGGATCGATCTCCAAGCCGTCGCCATAGTCGTTGCGGGTGTAGACCACGGCGAGTCGATCACCGAGCCAGAGTCCTTCGATGTAGTCCTGCCGATACTTGTCGCCAGGGGGAACCCTGTATCCCTTGTAGCCCTGCCGCAAATCGTAAGGCGCGGCGAAGAGCCCATGATCCATGGGAATAGCACGCAGCTCGGCGGCCTTCCCAAATATGGCGCCAAGCTCCCGTCGCACCGCCTCATCGTACTGCTCGTCGCCCAAGTCGGTCGAGTCGTTGATCCAGAGGTATCCACCCTGCTCCAGATACTGCCGAAGAGCGTTGCGCTCGGCTTCCGTGAGGCGAAAGTCGCGGTGCCCGGTCATGAAGAGAAAAGGAGTCGCTCCCAGCTCCGGATGCGTAAGGTCGATCGTGCGACTTTCGATCGGCAACAGGCTGCCTGTCCGCCGTTCGAGCTGGTGAGCCAGGTTGATCATGGCGGTCTTGTCCGCATCCCAGTCGCCATCGTAGCGCAGCAACGGCAGCGTCCTGCCCCACTTGCCCGCGGCGCGTCCACCCTCCTCACTCTGCCGGAGGCCGATGCTCGGCGGTTCCCGCAATGCACTCCCCTGCAGCAGGTTTGCCACGGGCGCATCCACGCTCATGGGCATCGGCGAAGCGGCTAGAGGCAGGGCTGGAGTCAGTGGCGCCGGCTTCGCCCCTTCGGCATCGAGCGCCCGCGGAGACTCCGACCCACCGGAGACAGGCGCCGACGATCGGCCCCGACCCGGCGCGGCGGCGGCTTCCCGCGGCAACTCGGCATAAGCCGGCACCAGCTCTCCGTGTACACTCGGCGCGGGCATGGCCTCAATAGAGGGATTCAGCGTAACCCGCGGGGCGACCGTGGCGTCGCCGGTCCGGTCGATGGGCAGATCCCGCGCCACCATCCGCGGCGTAGATGTCACGGTGACCACTGGCGCACCCTCGCCGACAGCATGCGCCTCGGCCGTACCACGGCCCGATGATGAGGCGCGAAGCCGGGTGGTCGCGGCACCTGGAGCATCCGCCATGGGCGCCGTGATGGAGGCGGGCGTCCTCGCCACCTCCGGCTGCCACTCCTTTGCCACGGTCGACGCCTCGATATGCTCGCGGGCCGTGCCGGGATCGAGGCTTCCTGCTGTTGTGCTCTCCACGCGAGCCGCGGACGTTGCGGGTGCCGCCATGGCAGGTGCCGCGGGACCGCGCGTTGTACCGGTGGCACTCTCCGCCGCTGAACGCCTGGAAATGGGCTCGGCCGCCACCGCGGCCGGCGTCGAGAGAGCCACTGTCGGCCGCGCCACCTCCGTCGCTGCCCCCGCCAGTACGGCCTCGACCGCCACCTCCGACGCCACGTCACCTGGCGCCAGCGCTTCAACAGTATCCCCCATGGTCACCTGCATGACGGTGCGCCCGGGTGCGCCCCGTGTTCCACCCTCCAGAGGCGCATCGACCGTCGGCAGCACGGCCAGCCGCCTGGCGACGGGAGCCTGCGTCGGCTCGCCGGGCGCATCAGGGGTGACGGCCTCTCGCTCCACCGGCAGCTCGGCAGGGTTCAGGTCGACCGCGGCCCGCACCTCAGCCTGCAGCTCGGCGGGCGCCAACGCGCCCGGTGTTGCCGTCTCGAGATGGGCGACGGACTCCCGCGGCTGAGCGCTTTCGGCGGGGGCCGCGGGTGCGTCCTGAGGAGTTGCGATCTCCTCGCGCCTGGCGGCGGGCACGGCCGTGGTGGGCTCCGCCAGTGCAGGCGCAAGCTCCTCTCGCGGCACCTCCTTCACGATCTCGGCAGCCTCCGCCGTCTCCTCGAGCACCGCCTGTGCCTCCGGCGTATCGAGCTGGCTGGGCTGCTCCTCTTCCGGCTTGGGCAGTTCAGCCGTCTCGACCTGTTGGGGCGCTTCGGCCCGCGGCGTCTGCTCATCAGGACGGTAGGTGGCAACCTCGGAGGCGATCTCCTGCTCATGCACGACGCCACCACTGGTCATCTGGATAGTGGTGACGGCCTGTGCCTCTTCCGGTTCCTCTTCGACCCGCGGGAGCACGAGGAAGAGAATTGCCAGATGAATCGCCAGCGATGCCAGAACGAAAACCGCGCGTGAATTGCCCCGCATCGCCGCGAGGACCAGGGCGATGATCACCAGCGCCAGCAGGATCCAGAGCAGGAGCCGCCAGTCGAAGCTGCCGCTCCGCACCTGATCGATCCCCGGCACGGCCGTCCGCTCGCGAATCTCCACCTCCCATGGCAGTTCGGCCGGTTGCAGGCCGATGCCGCTCACCCGCACCGTCCCCTGCCAGTGGCGCTGCTCGACCGGCCTGTTCACCGTGAAGGCCAGGGAGGCGCGCACGGCGCCGACGCCGCCATCGAGCAGCTCAGGCGTCACCCGCAGTGCCGGCAGGTCGGTCTCGATCCGCAAGGGCATCCGCCCACCAGGCTCCAGCCTCACGGCGAGCTTCTGAACCGCCGTGACCCGACTCGGCATGTCGGTGAACTGAGGCTCGGCAGCTTCGATGACGATGCGCGGCACGGCGACGCTGACCGCGATCGGCACCGTCCACGATTGCCGGCCGGCCGTAACCACGAGCGTCCCCTCATGCCGGTTGCCCGCCGCGTCCGCCCCCGCCTCGGCACTGATGCGCAGGAGCGCCTTTCGATTGGCCTGCACCCTCCCCTCCACCTGTATCGTCACCCCATTCCCTTCCGGGCTGGCCAGCCGCACCTCCACCTCCGTCTCGGCCGGTGAACTGAGCATGACTTCGAGTTCTTGCGTTGTCGACGATCCGGGATACAGATCGTCGAGCAGCAGCCGTTCGGCGGATGCCCAGAAGGTGGTACGCAAGTCGCTGGTGCCGGTCGCCTGACGAGTGGGATCCAACTCAATGGCGGCGGGCGCTGGCAGATCGAGCGCCGGCAGCGAAAGGCCGGACGTGGGAGAGAGGAGAGGCTGCATCGCGGTCGCCCGTTGGTGACGCTGAAGATGGATGGTGGTCGCCCGAACGAATGGAAATCCGCCAATGCGCCCCTCCACCCTCACCCGGATGGCGTACGTTCCCGCCTGGATGGCGGGAGAATCCGAGAAGAGATGAAAGCCCGGCACGCCAGACTCGGTGACCGTCAGCGGCATCGTGCGCCCACCTGGGGTGGTGACGACGGCATCGATGGTCACCGCGTCGCAGAGGGCATGGCCACGCAGCACCACCCCAGTCGCCAACGGCAGTCCTTGCTCCGCCACCTGGTTCAGCGCGATCGGCAGAAGATCGACATCCGCATCGGCCAGCAACGTCATTGAGGCGCGACCCGATCCTCGCACCCGCAACGGATGGCTTCCGACCGTCAGTTCCGCCAGATCCATCCCGATCCGCTCCCCGTCCGCCACTGCCAGCAGCTCCCGGTCGCCCAGCGTCACCGTCTGCCCACCGCCGAGAGAGGCCCACTCCAGCACGGTATTGCGCATGTCGGGATCAATCAACAAGGACTGCCCTGCTTCGGCATCGACCGTCAAGGTCTCCCGATAGACGGTTGCCGGGGGGCTGATGAGGCGAAAGATCTCGGTGAAGATGCCGGGGAGCTGATCCGCGCGCGGCGCATCGAAGAAGCGGCCCTCATTCTCCGCGGCCACCTTTGCCAGCAGCGCTGCGTCGGCCTCGCCGCTCAGGCCGATCGCGTAGATCGGGCAGCCCATCTCCGCCAGCAGGCGATGCCCGCCGCCATACGTTCCGAAGGGTTCGCCGTCAGAGAGGAAGATGACCGCGGGCGTCGCACCGGATCCCTCCGCCAGCAGCTCCCGCGCGGCCCGGAAGGGCTTGTCGAAGTCAGTTCTCCCGCGTGGTCGCAGCTCGGCCATGATTGGTTCGAGATCACCAATCCGGCCCGGCGCGGTGGGGGGCAGAAGGGTCCGAACCTCGTCGTCAAACGCCAGCAGAGCCAGCCGGCGAATGCCGCCCCCTCGCCGGGCCAGCTTGACGAAGCTGCGAATGGCATCGCCCCTGAGGTTGGCGGGGTCGTTCTTGTGCATGCTGAGGGAGGTATCAATCAGCAGCACGACATCGTAGTAGCGATGGCGCAGGGTCCGCTGCTCCACCAGGGTCAGCGGCGCGGCGTCACCATCTCGCTTCAGGCGCAGCCGGTAGTCGCCGCTGAGGTCGACGGAGAGCATACCGACAATCCACTGCTCATCACCTTGGCGTACAATGCGGCAGGCAGCCATGGTCGCCTCGCCACCGGCCAGCGGTTCGGCGATCAGCAAGCCCTTGTCGGCAGCCGTTCCAGCCTGCTCATGAAGCTTCTGCACGATCCAGAAATCCTCGGCGCCACCGCGCCAGGCGAGTAGCAGCAGGATGCACAGGACGAGGGTTCTGGGGGCAGCTTGTCGCATGTCATGGCGATTCCTTGACGATGCGCTGGGTGAGGGAGAGATTGCCGATGCCATGGCGTTTGCAGAGATTGATCACCTTCATGACGCCGCCATGGTTGGCCGTCGTATCGCCCCGGATCTCGACCTTCGGATTTGCCTGCCGCGCCAGCGTCCGCAGCATCTCCGTCAGCTCGTCTTCGGTGACCATCTGGTTACGCACCACCAGCACACCGGTGCCGCGAATATTGACCACGAACGCCTCGTTCTCCTGGGCGATCAGCTCCCCTTCGGTCCCTTCCGCCAGCTTCACTTCGATGTCCCGCTCTTCCGTGTAGAAGGTGGTGGCGACAAGGAAGAAGATGATCAGAATGAAGACGATGTCGATCAGCGGCGTGAGCGGTATTTCGAAGCCCTCGTCGCTCTCCCAATGCTGCCGGGACATGGCTCAACCCTCCCCGGCCGGGACCGCTTCCGGGCGTTCGGGCGGCAGGATCAAGTGCTCTTTGGCCAGGATCTCACAGGCGCGGGTGCGCGTTTCGATCCGGCCGACAAAGAAGTGGTAGGCGAGCAACAGGGGGATGGCAACGATCAGCCCGAAGCAGGTGGTCAGCAACGCCTTCGAGATGCCGCCGGCCAGGGCGCCGGGATCGCCAAGGGCGCCGCTGCGCGCCACCGTGTCGAATGCCTGAATGATACCGATGACGGTTCCCAGGAGGCCGAGGAGCGGTGCCGTGTTGGCGATGATACCCAGCGGGCGCGCCGACCGCTTCAAGGTCCAGAGCAGCTCATCCGTCTTCTCCTCGATGGCTGCCGCGATCTGCTCGGAACTCCCGTTTCGCCATGCATAGCCGGCCGTGAGGATCGCATGCGCGATACTGCTCTTGCCCTCGGCGACCACATCGCGCACGGCATTTGGCGACCTGCTGCCAAGGGCATCCGCCACCGGCTTCGGCAGGATTGCGCTCCGGCGGGATTTCCAGGAAGCTTCCAGGATGAACGCCAGCCCCAGGATGGAGAGTGCAAGGATCAGGTACATGACCGTTCCGCCGCGTTCCAGCGTGCCACCGACCGTGCCGCCAAGTACGCCCACGCCTGCCCCCTCCCCGTCCGCCGCCATCGCCATGGAGACCGCGAAGCCGACCATCAGAACAATCACGTACTGGAGCAGACGCGCCCCCGGACGCCGCGCCGCGCAAGGCGCTGGAAGCAACCATGCCTTCATTCCTGACCCTCCACCCTCGCGGCCGTGAAGAGGCTGTCGACCTTGACCGCCCATTCAGACGCCGCATAATCTTTCTTCAGTTTTTCACGATAGATTCCGGCTCGGCGCGACTCGACGCCTTCCGCCATGAGGAAAGATTCCGTCGCGTGGTAGAGCGCCTTCGGAGAAAGCTCTGGATAGTCATAGAGCATCTCCACCCGCAGAAAGTGCTTGCCGGCGTCCGCATACTTCTTCTGGCTGAAGTAAAGGCCGCCGATGTTGAACTGCGCCTGAGCGGCCTCGACCGTCTCCGTCGCCGCGATGGTCGCCTCGAACTGCTTTTCAGCCTCCTCATGGATGGACAGCGCCTTGTAGGCCAGCCCCATGCGGAATGTGGCCATGTAGATCCGTCGGGATTCGGGGAACTCATCTTTCAAGAACTCGCTGCGTTCGATCACCTGGCGCCACTCCTGAAGCGCCACCAGGATATCCCCCTGCAGGTGAAGCAACTCCTCCGTCGGCTTCACCTGAGCCAGCGCCTCCGTCAGCACCTTGGCGGCCGCCGCGGCGTCGCCACGCTCATGGAGCGCTTCCGCGAGCCGCAGCCATCCATCGCCGGCCAGCTCACCTTGAGGAAAAAGCTCGACCTGGCGGCGAAAGGCTTCGGCTGCCTCGGCGGACATCTTCAGGTGCCGACTGCTCCAGCCCAGCATGTACCAGCCACGCTCCCGGCGCTGAGGCTCACTCCCCTCCCCCAGCGCCTCGACCAGCTCACCGAACCAGCGCCGCGCTTCCGCGAAACGTTCCTGCCGAAAGGCAATCTCGCCCCGCTGTTGCAGCGCGTCGAGCCCCACCAGATCCGCCGGCGGCATCGTCACCTTCGCGAAGAAGTCATCTGCCTCCGCCAGTTCATCATTACGAAGTGCGCACCAGCCCAGACCGTAGTCGACGGTTCGTCGATGCACGGGTGAAAGCTCCGCCTTCGCCAGCGCCGCATAGATCTCCCTGGCGCTCTCCACCTCGCCGGCCGCCAGCCGCAGCTCGGCAAGCTTCAGCCGCAGGTCGAGGACGTGCTCACCCTCGGGGAAGCGGGTCAGGTAGCTCCGGATCGCGTCGATGGCGCTCTTTCCCTTCAAGAGAAAAGCGAGACTGTAGCTCGCCTTCTCGACAAAAGGCCCGTCTCCCGCTTCGATCACCGTCTGGTACTGCGTCACTGCCTGCTCGACGTTACCCCCCATCTCGCTGGCGCGTCCAGCCATGTAGCGCGCCTCCTGGCGGAAAGGCGAATCCATGCCGCTCAGGGCCATGAAGGTAGCCTGGCTGCCGGCGTGATCCTCCAGCCGGAATTGCGTCCAGCCAAGCCGGCAGAGCACCTTGGCTTCATCGTCGCCGGCCTCACGGCAGGCTTCCAGATGCACCAGCGCCTCGCCAAACCGATCGAGAAAGAAGAGGTGTTCGCCAAGGGCAAAGCGGATCCTGGGCAGCAACTCACTTTGCGGATGCGAAGCGAGCAGCGCAGTCAGCACCTGCACGGCGGCATCCCGGTCACCGGAAGCAGCGAGGAGGTTCGCCAGGGAATAGCTGGCGGTATCGTAATAGCCGGATTGTGGGTGTGCCTCGCGCAACTGCCGATAGCGACCGATCGCGGCCTCGGCTTTCCCCGCGGCAGCCAGAGCAGTCGCCGCGCCGTACAAGGCGCTCGGCGCCTGCTCCGCGCTCAGATGGCCCCCGTTGAGCACCTCTTCCAGAACCTCCGCCGCTGCCGCGTGCTGCTGCAGTTCCAGCAGCGACAACCCCAGCCAGAAGTGAGCTTCCTTCGCTGGTGCCTGGTCGGGATATGCCTGGCGCAGCTCTCGGCAGATCTCCGCCGCCTTGGCGAACTCCCTGCTGTCGTAGTACGAGATCGCGGCGTTGTAGAGGGCGGTCGGCGCCTGGTCATGGGTCGGATAGCGATGGGCGAAGTCGATGAAGAGGGCTGCCGCCCCGTTCTTGTCGCCGCCCCGATACATGGTCCAAGCCAGGCGAAGCATGGCCGCTTCCGCCTCACGGCCCGCCGCCATCACCTCACGGAGCACCTCGGCGGCCCGCTCATGATTGCCGGCCGCACTCGCCGCATCGCTGAGCAGCAGACGCGCCCGATCCAGATCACCGAAATCCTCATGCTTCGCGACCAGCTCCTCCAGAACCGTCACGGCCGTGGCACTCTCCCCCGTCTGCTGAAGCACCCAGCCGCGAGAAAAGAGGATGGCCGGCCGATGCGTCGATTGCGGAAACGCTTTCAGGAATTCTTCATACAGCAGAGCTGCTTCGGGATATTTCTCCAAGGCGATCAGCGCTTCGCCCTGGCCGATGATGGCCTCCTCCCGCACCCGCGCGTCATCAGCCCCGGCCGCCGCCTGATAGTGTTCCAGTGCCAACGCCTGGTTGTTCAGCTGCGTATAGGCCTGGGCAACATCGAAATGGGCTCGTGGCGCGCGTTCGTCCAGCGGATGCTTCTTCAGAAAAGCTTCATACTGCTCGGCAGCCTTGGCGTGGTCGCCCACGCGCAGATAACATTGCCCCAGGCGCAGCAACGCCGTCGCCGTCTGCTCCCCCTCCGGATACTCCTCCAGATAGGTGCGAAACTCCTCGATCGCCGTGAGGTAGTCCCGATGTACGAATGCCCCTTCCGCGAAGTCGAATTGACGACTCGCCGGCCCCTCGGCCCACGACAGCCCCAACGTGACCAGAAATAATACCGAGTAGAGGTACCTGCGCATAAGAATCCTGTAGTCGTCAACCAAACCTGCTGTATCCTTTCAAGGACACCGGCTCTCCCCCATGGTTCCGCGAGCAGAATATGCCATGACACCCGCGATTGACGCAGAAAAGCAGATTTCGCAAAGTCTGGCTCGGCAAACATCCCTTCCCATGAGCCGCCTTTTGACGCCTGTTGCGGAAGTCTGGATGGCGTGCTATTAAGTATCCTTTCTCGGCACGAGTTTGACCTTCAGCGGGAATGGATGCCGGCGTGGAGCCACTCTTCTATCACCGGATGTTGCGCGACTTCCTGAAGCAGGAGGAACCGGCGCTGTGGGCATGGTTTGCATCGAAGTCGACGGAGACGGAGTATCTGGACCAGATTCGTCTCGATCTGTTGAAAGCAACGTATCGCCTCGATCGTGAAAGCCATGGGGAGCTTCACAGACTGGCCGACGAGGTGCTCGCCGTCTTCGATCTGGGGGTCCCGGTCACCCTTTATCAATCGACCGAGCAGCGGGATTCGGGCGCTTTTCTCTGCTATGCGCCGCGCGAGATTCACCTGGTCTTCGCCGGGCAGGTCCTGGAGCATCTGGATGACCGGGAGATCAAGTCGCTGATCGGGCACGAGTTCGCGCATTACGTGCTGTGGGAGCTCGAAGATGGAGACTACCTCACCACCGATCGCGCCCTGCTTGCCATGGCGAACGACCCGCGGGCCGAAGCAAGCCACTTTCACAGCGCCCGCCGCTACCAGTTGTATACGGAGATCTTTGCGGATCGCGGCTCCGCCATGGTTGTCGACGATCCGCAAGTGGCGGTCTCAGCCTTGGTGAAAGTGATGACGGGGCTGGAGAAAGTGAGTGCGGCGGCATACCTCAAGCAGGCTGACGAAATCCTGCTGCGCGATAAGATCAAGACCGACGGCGTCACCCATCCCGAGGCGTATATTCGTGCACGGGCGGTGAATCTCTGGAGCAGAGGCGAGCTGGCGGCCGACGAGGTGGACGTCGAACTGCGACGAATGATTCAGGGTCCGCTGACGCTCAACGAAATGGACCTGCTCGACCAGCAGAAACTCACGACCCTGACGCGACGACTACTGGGACACTTGCTGAGCCGGGAGTGGCTGCGCACCGACCGCGTCATGGGGCACGCCCACCTCTTTTTCTCAGATATGGTCGTTCGGCCCGACCCTGATTGCCTGGCGGAATGCTGCTTCGAAGATCCCCGGCTTCAGGAGTATCTCTGCTATCTCCTCCTCGATTTCGGTACAGTCGACCCCGACCTTGAAGAGAATGCCCTGGCTGCCACATGGAGACTGGCGGGCGAAATCGGCCTTGCCGATTGCTACGACGGCATTATCGCCAAAGAGCTGCGCATGAACAAGCGCCAGCTGGCTGTCATGCGCAAGGCAGCGGAGGCCATGGCCGATGAGGAGGCTTCATCATGACCAATCCTGCCCAGAAGGATTTCCGTGCCTTTCTCGGTGGAGGGGTCGCCGCCGGCAACTTCCGCACCGATGATGTACTGGCGGCCATTCTGCCCCTAATGCGGCAGGTGCTGACCACTCACGAACACGGTGAAGTCGCTCCTCTGGACGGCGCTTGGGAGATCCAGGTCGACGAGACACATCTCTGGTTCCACCAGGCCGAAGCGCTGCCGCCAAGGCGCCGGCGCAATCGCATTGACGGCCTGCTGACGCCTTCACGCGCCATCGAGGTCATCGGCGAGTACCGCCAGGATGCAGATCTCGATGAAGGCATGATCGAGGTGGACAACCTGAGCGTGGGCGTGGGTGAGGGCAGTCCGACAAGGCCCGTTTACCTTCCCGGCTACACCAGTTGGGAAGAGCGTCTCGATCATCACGATGAATTAACGGACATCTTTCTGCTCGGCCTGCTCCTTGCCAGCCTCAGCCTGGGACTCCATTTCGATGAGATCGACGACCTGCGGCGCTTTGTGGCCAGCCGAGGAAATCTCTTTGCCCTCGAGGGTGATCTGCATCCGGTGATTGCATCGGCCATTGTGCGCATGACGGAACTCGATCCTCATCGCCGTCCACAGGATCTGGCCTCGCTGATCGCGGCTCTGGAGAACTACCGCGATCAAGCGTTGGGACAGGCAATCGACTACCGGCAGCAGCCGGGCTTTCAGCAGGCGGCCTTGGCGGATCGGCGAAGCATCGTGCTCGATCATCTGCGCGAGCGTCTCTTCGAAATCTCCCGCCGCAACCGGCTCATCTACTTTCGGCCCACGCAACAGACCCTCAACCTCACGGAGGCGTCTGTACCGCTGGTGCTCGACTATCGCAACATCGCCCCGGAGAAGCTCTTCACGCTGAATGCGGAGGTGCTCGAGCAGCTTGTGCGGGGCGACGCGATCAACCTCAACCGGTACCTTGCCGTCGGCGAAGCGATCTATGCGCCGAGCATCCTGGACAGCATCCGGCAGGAAGCCACGCGCAGCACCCGCGAGTTCGGCTTTTCCCAACTGCGCCTGGTGCTCGTCTTTCTGCGCTGGCACAACCTCAAGGAATCCCCGGACGAGCGCATCCACTCTCCCCTGCTCCTGCTGCCGGTCGAGCTGACCCGCCAGAAGGGGATTCGCGACAGCTTTGTCCTGACCCCCGTCAGCGCACTGGCCGAAGTCAATCCCGCCCTGCGCTTTCATCTCAAGCAGCTCTACAACCTCGATCTGCCGGAAGCGATCGATCTCGCCAAGACGACAGTCGATGCCTTTTATGGTTACCTGGTCGAGCAGATCCACGCCAGCGAACCGGGCATCACCCTCAAGCGTCTGGATCGGCCACAGATCAAGCTCATCTACGACAACGCGCGGCGCCGGCTCAACAACTACCGGCGGCGCCTTCGCCCCAGCGGTCGCGGCTTGCGTCAGCTCGACGATATCGACTACTGCTACGAGCGGGAGAACTATCGGCCGCTCGGGCTGCAACTCTTCCTGCAGCGCATCCGTCCGGCGCTTACCCCCTTCGAAAATGTGCTTGGTGCGCTGCCGCGTCCCCGCCATCCCGGCGCCGGCCCCCTCTCCGGCCTCGATCCGGCTCCGGATGCGTCCCAGCGGACGAGGAACTCCTACCACCTTCAAACTGGGAGCGAGACCAACCCCTACGTGTGGGACTTCGACCAGTGCGCGGTTACCCTGGGCAACTTCAATTACCGGCGCATGACGCTGGTGCAGGATTATGCCCGGCTCATCGAGAGCGGCGCCTCGAATCCAGCCTTCGAAGAGATCTTTACCCTGGAGCCGCGCCCTCACGATGCCATGCCGGTCGCCACGCCCGATCCAGAGGATCTGCATCTTATCGTGCCCGGCGATCCCACCCAGATCTCGGCCATCCAGCGCGCCCGCCTCGGTCGCAGCTACATCATCCAGGGGCCGCCCGGCACAGGCAAGAGCCAGACCATCACCAACCTGATTGCCGACTATGTGGCGCGCAGCAAACGCGTCCTCTTCGTCTGCGAAAAGCGGGCAGCCATCGATGTGGTCTTTCATCGCCTCAAACAGCAGGACCTCGACCCACTGACCGTCCTCATCCACGACTCGCAGACCGACAAGAAGGCGTTCGTCCTTGAGTTGAAGGAAACCTACGAACGCATTCTGAACTCGCCAGGCAGCGAGAGTTGCGCGCCTGACCGCCAGTCGGCAATCGAGGAGATCCACCGTCACCTGTCGATCCTCGGTCGCGTTTCCCAGGCCATGACCACCCCTGTCGAGAGTGCGGGCATCTCACTGCGCGAGCTGCTCGATCGCCTCATCGAGTTGAGTCAGGATCGTCCTTCGCTCACCGCGGAAGAGGAGGAGGCCTTGCCGCCGTACCTCGCCTGGCGGGAGCACGGAGGGAACGTACGCCGCCTGGCAACCGCGCTCCGCGACCTCGGCGAGCCACCCATATTTGCCCGCTCGCCGCTGCGTCACCTGCAGCCCAGTGTGGCGGAGATGGATGGACCCGTTGCCCGCGTGCAAGGGCACCTGCGCGAAAGCCGCCTCGCCCTCGGCACGATCCTGCAGGCAACGACGGACCCGAAGGTCGGGCTCGACGGGAATCTCTCCATCGCAGGCCTGCAGGATCTCCTTGCCTACGCGACCATCGTTCTGCCTCTGGCGGAGATCGATCTGCTCTTCCTCCTTCGCCCCAGCTCTCCCGATGCCCGCCGCTTCGAGAAGATGGTCCGCGACTTCGGTCATCGCCAGGAGCAGCTCGAAAAGGCAGCCGAGCGAACGACCCACTGGCGTCAGAAACTCGATCCCGACGACACCCGCGCGGCTCTGGAGCGCATTCGCCGGCTGGAAGTCAGCCCCACCCGCTTTTTCCGCCCGGAATGGTGGCGCCTTACCAAGCTGCTCGG
Organism: Lentisphaeria bacterium; assembly: GCA_041690595.1. Lineage (GTDB taxonomy): Bacteria > Verrucomicrobiota > Lentisphaeria > JABSQK01 > JAWLHB01 > JAWLHB01. The sequence continues at coordinate 3,804 of JAWLHB010000052.1, read as the reverse complement.
CAAGCGCTTTGACCGGGCGAGCTGCGTAGTCACGCCGAGCTGGTCGCAGGTGCTCGAGGAGCTGAATCGCGAACACGAAGCGATCGCCGCGCTCGAAGCTGCCGAAAGCCGCTTCTTCCAGGAGTACGGCCTCGAGGATGCCATCGACCTGCTGCCCAGGCTGGCCACCATTCGCGCGAGCCTGGAGAAGCTGCCGCCCCTCGTGGTGCGCTTTCACGAAAGGCTGGCGGAACAACCCGATGAAGCGGCAGAGATCGTCACCCGCCTGTCGCGGCTGCAGGCGCCGCTCGGCATTCTGCTGGAGGAGGCGGGAGCATTCCTGGCTGACCTGCCGGAACGGGAGCTGAACGAGCTGGCGAGCATCTTTGACGAGATAGAGTCGAGCCTGGGGCTGCTGCCCGAGCTGTTGCCGAACCTGCAGGAACTCATCGCCCTGCCTCCTTCCCTGCGCCGGGCCGTGGCGCGCCTGCCGCTCACCTGCGATCAGCTGGAAGCCGCAATAGCGGTCCACTGTCTCAACGGCGTCTACCGTACCGATCGCGGGCTGCAACGCTTCGAAAGTCGCCTGCTCGCGCGGCATCTGGACGGCCTCAGCGAAGCCTACGACAACTGGATGCGCCTCAACGGTCGACTCATCCGCGAGCAGGTGGAAGAGAACTTCCGACGACGGGTCAATCTCGCGGCCATGCCGACGTCGCAACTGAGCCCGGAAGAACGGATCTTCAAGCGGGAGTACAGCCGGGGACGGCGCGAGCTGGAGCACGAGTTCGGCAAGACCATGCGCTATCGGCCGATTCGCGACCTTGTCGATGACGAGACTGGGCTGGTGGCCTTCGACATCAAGCCCATCTGGCTGATGAGCCCCTTGAGCGTGGCCGATACCATCCCCCTGGACAGCGAGCATTTCGATGTGGTTATCTTCGACGAAGCGAGCCAGATACGGCTGGAGGAAGCCGTGCCCGCCGTCTATCGCGCCCCGCAGGTGATCGTGGTTGGTGACGAGATGCAGTTGCCGCCCAGCAACTTCTTTTCGGCGACACGCTCGAGCGATGAAGAGAGCCTGACGATCGAAGACGAAGGAAGCCTTGTCGAGTACGACCTGAACGCGGACAGCTTCCTCACCCATACCATTCAGAACCTCCCCCACACGTTGCTCGGCTGGCACTATCGCAGCCGATACGAGAGCCTGATCAACTTCTCGAACCACGCCTTTTACCAGGGCCAGCTCCTGACCATTCCAGACCGTCACCTGCCGCCCGCCGAGTCTCCCGACATTGTCGTCGACGCGCCGGAAGATGCCGTGGAGAACATCGAGGAGCTGCTCGGTCGAAGCCTCAGCTTCCACTACCTGGAAGGGGGAATCTACGAGAAGAGGCGTAATCCGGCCGAAGCCGCCTACATCGCCCACCTCGTGAAGGCGCTGCTGCAGGCGGAAGTCGGGCGGAGCATCGGCATTGTCGCCTTCTCGGAGGCACAACAGGGCGAGATCGAGGATGCTCTCAACCGCCTGGCCAGGGAAGACGCCCCCTTTACCGAGCGTCTCGAAGCTGAGATGGAGCGCGAGGAGGATGACCAGTTCTGTGGCCTCTTCGTCAAGAACCTGGAGAATGTACAGGGCGACGAGCGGGACATCATCATCCTCAGCATCTGCTATGGTCACGACCGTCAGGGGCAAATGCGGATGAATTTCGGTCCCATCAACAAGAGCGGCGGCGAAAAGCGGCTCAACGTCATCTTCTCCCGAGCCAAACACCACATGGTCGTCGTCAGCTCGATCCGTCATTTCGACATCACCAACGAGTACAACGACGGCGCCAACTGCCTCCGCCACTTCCTCGAGTATGCGGCGGCCGTCTCGAATGCCGCCTGGCCGACGGCGCAGCGACTGCTCGGAAGCCTGACCCCACAGCGGGCCACCGGCGCCACGACCGCCGACCGAGCCGTCGTCGCGGGGCAATTGGGCGCGAGGTTGCGCGCGAGTGGTTGGCGGGTGGACGAGAACGTCGGTCAAAGCTCGCTTCGCTGCGACCTGGCCGTCTGCCGCCAGGGAGACAGTGCCTATCGCCTGGGCATTTTGATCGACTCCGCCTTCCACTATACCACCGGCAATCTTCTGGAACGATACCTGCTGCGACCGGGGGTGCTGCGCGCCTTCGGTTGGCCGATCGCCATGGTCCTGGCGAAGGATTGGCAGCAGGATCCCGAACGGCTCATTGCCCGTCTGGAGCGCCAGCTCAACGGCGAGGAAGAGCCCGAAGAGCAACTGCCGGACGAAGTCCCTGCCGAGCCGGAACCCGCAAGCCCCCCGACGGCGCCAGCCGAACCGGCAACATCCCCGACGGATTCACCCGACGATTTCACCCGTTATTTCGTCTTTGGCGAACCGGCCACGAAATTCTGGGAAGTCACGGTGGAGGGCTGCAACTACCGAGTACGCTACGGCGCCATCGGCAAGAAGGGCCAGATCCTCGACCGCGGCTTTACGACGCCCGAAGCCGCCCGCAAGGAGGGGCGACGGATGAGCGCCGCCAAGCTCCGCAAAGGCTATCGCGAGATACAGAACGGATAGCTACGGCTTCTCGTCCTGAAGCAGGGCGTATAGCTCGTGGAGTTCGCGGTTGTCGGGGTCGAGCTGCTCGGCCTGGCGCAGGCTTTCAAGGGCCTTGTCGTTGTTGCCGGCGGCATAGTAGGCCTTCGAGAGATTGATCCAGGGAACTGGCCCCGAGTCGGGTATCGCCACGATACGCAGACAGACATCGCGGGCAGCCGAATAGTCGCCGCGCACGAAGTAGACCCCGGCCAGGTTGTTGAGCGCGGGTATGGACTGCGGTTGATGCGCAAGGATGCCGGCGTAGTAGCTGGCGGCTTCGTCGAATCGACGCGCGCGGAAGCAGTGGTTGCCCAGCATGTTGAGGGTGATCTCGTCGTTCGGGCGCAGCGCCAGGAGCTGGAGCAGGGCGGCTTCGTATTTGATGGACTGCTCGGCCTGCACGAAGAGCGTCTGCTTCAGGGTATCCAGATCGTACCCCGCCGGTAAGCCGCCGATCTGCTGTTGCTCCCGGTACTCCGCAATGGCGGCGTCCCAATCGCCGCGATTCAGATAGATCGCGGCCAGATTCCAGTGAATCTGGGCATAGTCGGGGCTGTAGTGTTGCAGGTCGCGATAGGCTTCTTCGGCCTTCGCGTAATCGCCAAGGTTGAAGTGGGAGTAAGCGAGGTAATACCTGGCGCGAGCGTTGGCCGGCCACAGGGCGATGGCCGTTTGCAGGTGCGGCAAGGAGTCGCTCCAGGCGGCGCGTGCCTGGAGGTCGGCGCCCCGTTTCAGGGCGATCTCGGAGCGGAATGGCTGGAGGGTCAGGAACCAGAGCCCGGCAAGGAGCACCGCGGGCAGCGCCAGGCGAACGGGCCAGGCGAGCCGCACGCTGCTGGCGGCGCCACGATACGCGACGATCAAACCGAGGAACTGATAGAAGTAGAAGGGGGTCGTCGCCCACCGCAGGTTGACGCAGACGAGGTTCTGCCCGAGGAGCGCGACCACTCCCAGCATGGCGCCGCCCAGATAGAGGCGGTCGCGCAGCGGCAGCTCGTCGAACCGCTTGTAGCCGAGCCACAGGATGCCGCCTATCAGCAGCCCCCAGGCCGCCAGCCCAAGGATCCCGGTATCGACGAGAATCTCCAGATACTCACAGTGGGCATGCAACGTGTCCTGAAATCTGCTGAGAGATGATACCTATGCCAGTTCGGCTGGCCGGAAAAGATTATTTGAGTCTGCTCTTGCAGCGCTTGCATAGGTGGCATATAATA
>JAWLHB010000051.1:0-56260 GCA_041690595.1 Lentisphaeria bacterium | reverse complement strand
TCCTCCCCGACGTCTGGAAAGCAAAGCGCGAAGCCAAGGCCCAAGCCGCGTAGGCGTCTGGCCCCAAAAACAACATGGGGTATTTTTGACGCTTACGTAGTGACGACAGAAATCTGCCAGCTTCGGGTTGAGATCCGGATCCACCCAGTCCGCCTTGATGACCGCCGCCTTCAGGTTGTCCGTGACCAGTGTTTTCGGCACACCGCCCAGCGCTCTGAAACCGTTCTCCAGCGCCCGGATGAAGCTTTCCGTATCCTGCCGCCAGGTGCACTCGCAGTAGCCTTTGCCCGAATGACTGAGGACCAGCCGGAAAAGATGCGGACGCCGCCGCTTGCCATCCTGATCGACCACCAGGGCGCCTTGCCCGAAGTCCACCTGTATCGGCGACCAAGTCTTGGTGAATCCGCTGCGCCGTCAGCCCTGACTTCAGGGCGTTCTCGATGCATTCATGAAACGGCACACACAGACTCTGGCTCTCCTCAGACCCGGTGGGCACCCCTGGCCTACTTTGATCCGCAGACCCGGTGGGCACCCCTGGCCTACTTTGATCCGCAGACCCGGTGGGCACCCCTGGCCTACTTTGATCCGCAGACCCGGTGGGCACCCCTGGCTCACTATCAGCATCAGCGTTCTGCCGTTCCACGTATCGTGAGACCGTCGTGCGACTCATACCCAGTTCACGAGCAATCCGGCGCTGTGACCAGCCTCGTTCCAGCAATACTTCGATGCTATGCACCTCAGACTCCTTCAGGTAGTTCGCCATACCAAGCTCTCCTAAGGTTGAAGAGCCATACTATGGCACTGAAGGTGGCCTACTTTGAGGTGCCCATCACTGGCCTACTTTGGGTGCCCGCTGACACGCGGCGGTTTATCTCGCTCTGATCGATCGACGTATTCCAACGCGCTTTCCATTACCTTAATTGCATCTATACCAGACCGGTATAACGAGAATGCCTCCTTGATCTTCTCTCGTGCAAACTGGAGTTGCTGCTTCCTGTAGTCCGACGAACAGCCGATGACAGCCAGTCTATAAGCTCAATGATCGTCGCGAATTCCTTATCAAGATTAGTTTGGTCTTCCTCCGGATAGTTAAGCCCGTAAAGCTGGGAATAAACCAAGCTATTTTTGAGGTTTAGATGATTCTCGATGATGGCTTGGTTCAGGGTATCGTTCACATTGGTTCCGCTTGTGGTTTGCATGGGGGTAAAGATGCTCTTGACGCTGCCACGATTCGAAGCTCGGTTGCCAAACTTCCACTTACCAGTCTCTTTCCGCTTTGGTGTCTTTTGCCCTCTGCACGTCAAGGCCGCCCTCTCCAATCACAAAGGTGGTTCTGCGTCTGTGAGCCTTGTTCCCTTGTTGCAGCTGATCTGACGCCCTGAAGAGAAGATCCTTGCCCTCGTCAATCTTTCCGGCGAGGTACAGCCGTTCAGCCTCATTGACTTGGTCTCTTGCGATAGCGAACCAAGACGCCCGAATCCTATTACGAGTTCGAGAAATCTTGTCGGAGATTCGTTCATGAATCTCCAGAAAGGCTCCTGTCAGACGAGGATAGCGGTTGATCTCGTCCTCGCTCCAGTAGTCTGGGTAGCCCTGAGTGAAGGCAATAGAGCCCAGAATGTCCTCCAGCGTGTTTCTGTCGTCAAACGTGCTCATGGAGAGAAAACCTGGCTCTTCTTCAGGTTTGCCGATGATGATTCTGCTTCTACCAAGTGCGCACAGCGCTGTGGCCAAAGTCATTTAGCGGGAAGCCATCAACGCCTCTGGTTAAAGCACTATCATAGCGCAACTCCTTGGGCTGCCGAGCAGCGAGGCTGGCGACAGCAGGTGGGAAGAATGGGAATAAGGGGAAGCATGGTCGACGGGTGGGAGCGCAGGACCTCATTGACCGCATTGACCGCGTTGACGGATGATGGGGGTGGTTGTGGAGCGGGAGATGCCGGGGGCGGGGCTGCCTGGAGAGCCCCGCCCCATTGTCGAGCGACGGGGGATCAGATCTCGTCAAGCTGCACGACGCGACCTTCGCGGGCAGACTTGATGGCTGCAAAGGCTATGCGCGTGGCGACGACGGCGTCGTCGACGGGGCAGACCTTGCCGCCATTATGGCGGAATTCATCGACAAAGTGCTCCAGAGCGTGGGCATGTCCCTTGTCGGGCTCTCCGGTAAAAATGTCCATGCCATTGCCGCTTTTGGCTGCTTCCGCACAGGCCGCGCGCTTCTTCTCGAGCCAACCGAAGAGGCCGCCTTCCTTGCCAATTTCGGGATGGCGGTCGTTGACCATGGGAAAGATGCGACGATCGGGTGCGCCGGTAATTCCCGCGGTGCGAATCTCCAGCATGTGGTCGACAACAAGGGCGCCGCCATTCCCGAACAGCTCGTAGAGCTCTTTGGGATAGCCGAAGGTACCGTTGGCGCACATGCTGATGGTGGCCATTTCACCCGTTTCATAGCCGATCACGATGCCATGATTGAAGAGGCCCTGCTCCATGGCGGTGACCTGTTTCGGCTTGGCGTCGAGGAACCAGGTGCACATATCGGTGAAGTGGGTCATCTCGAAAAGCATGGGGCCATGGGGGGCCTGTTCCTTGTCGAAGACCCAGGATTTCCACGAGTACCAGTCGTCGTTGATGCGCACGGACATACCGGCAATACCATCGTCCGCCATGGCGGGCCGCAGGTCGCCTTCACGATCCCAGCGCCATGGGCACGGTTGGGGCGCGGTCATGTGGGAGCGCCATATCCGGTGTGCCTCGATCATCGCGGGTGAATTGCGGCGGTTGTGCCCGACGCAAAATGCGATCCCCGACTCGTTGACGACTCGCTGGATCTCGTATACCTCTTCGAGCGTCCGCGCCAGCGGCTTCTCACAGTAGACGGGCTTGCCGGCCGCCGCCGCCACCCGGATGACCGGCAGACGCAGCTTTTCGGTCGTTGCCAGGCAGATCGCGTCGACCTCGGGATTATTGATGGTCGCCACATAATCGCTCGTCGTATGCAACGCACCAAACTTGTCACGACATACGGCCAGCGCTTCCTCGGAGAGGTCGCAGCAGGTATGAAGCTGCATGCGTGGAGACTTGACGATGTTGGGGATGTGCGCGCCTTGGGCGAGGGCTCCACAGCCGATGACAGCAAAACGAACTGGATCCATGATTACGGCTTCCTATTGAGATGGGTAGACATGAGCGGTCAAGGCGTTTCCTGGACTCTGGTGTATGGTGCATCGATGACGGCGGCCAGGCTGGTGGGATGCTCGTCTCTGGCGCGCCATCCGGGCTGCCCATTGCGGCCGCGCAGCCGGACTTCGCGGACATACGGGGGGCGCAGGTGTGGATAGCCGAAGCTCTCCGGGTTTTCCTTCAACTTTCGCATCGCCATGATGGCGCCCTCACGGATCATCCGGCGAGCTACGGTGGGCGAACGGTGCTCGGCGCTGAGTTTCGCGGCGCGGTAGGCATCCGTATCCAGATGCTCCATGCCGTCGTCCGGCAGCGTGCCGCGCTTGACGGCGACCGTAACCACACCCGGCGTCAGCGCTTCGGCTTCCTTCGCCAGCGCTTCCTCACCACACGCGAGGATGGTCGGGATTCCAAGCTCCATGGCATGCAGTGCCAACTGGCCGTACTCGCCGATGCTCAAGCCGTTGATGGTCATGTCTATGTGGTCAAACCATTGGGTGTGGGTGATGTGCGAGAATGGAGTCCCTGCCTTGGCATGCTGGCCGACAAAGGCCAGTGCTGAACAGGTGCGATCCAGTCCCCAGCCACCGCGGGTTCGGTGATCGATGCCTCGCTTCAGCCAGGCTCGCTCATCCAGCAGTTCCGGATCGATGCCGCCCTGACCGTGACCATCCACGACCATGACCTCGGTAGCCCCCTCCGCGTAAAACCCTTCGATGGCGGCATTGACCTCCATCGTCAGGAGGCGAAGCCCCTTGTCATAAAAGGGGCCGGTGCGCATCACCCAGTCGTCATGATTGAGCACACCCGCGCAACCTTCCATATCGGTCATGATGAGGATCTTCACTGGGTCACCTCAGCTGAGTCTGTTCATGGGATTCTGTCGATGGCATTCTTCGATGACGGCGATCTGCTGGCGCACCTGCTCCGGGGGGATGACCAGAGGCTTACCCTGAGTCATGCTGTCAAACAGATCGCTGTAGAAGCGGCCGGCCATGCTGTCGAAGAGGTTGCCCTGTGCTTCGGGAACCTTCCAGCTCTCCTCGTGCCAGGTGAGCTTCTCGCCGCAGTAAGAGGGGCCAGGCAACGGTTCACGGATAAGGGTCTGCACCGGGGCCTCCTCCGGCTTGAACCAGCGCCACTTCAGCTCGGTCATGGTGCCGGTCAGACCTCCGAGGCTGCCGTACACCTGATAGGTGTAGAGGGGATAGGCGCAGCAGGAGGAGATCTCCAGGTCGATGGTTGGCTGGTCTTGCGCGGTCAGGAGGAGCTTGACATGATCTTCGGCATCGCCAAAGGTGTTGACCCTGTCCATGCGGCACCAGACGTCCGGGGTGCAATCGCGTCCGATGATGCCGAGCGCCTGATCGAGGGGATGTGGGCCGGTGTTAAGGAGGTTGCCGCCATCCATCTCCTGAAGCGTCTGCCAGTCCCATCGCCGGGCATATCCGTTAAAAGCGATCTTCGCCATGACGATCCGGCCGAGCACTCCCGACCGCAGAACTTCGAGGACCTGCTGATAATAGGGCGCATAGCGCGACTGTTGGAAGACGGCCAGCAGTTTGCCCGACTTTGCCGCCGCGGCGATCATGCGATCGACATCCGCGGCCCGCCGTGCAAAGGGTTTTTCGGAGAGGCAATTGTGACCCGCCTCCAAGGTCTCCAGCGTAATGGGTACGTGCAGATGACTGGGAGAAGCATTGATCACCAGATCGAGATCATCGCGCTTCAGCATCTGCCGGTAGTCGGTATAGGGCGCACAGCCGAAATCGGTCTCGGCGCGCTTGGCACGATCTTCCAGCGGATCGGCCGCGGCAACGATCTGGTAACGCTCGGTCAGCCCTTCGATGGAGGTGAGCGAATGGGCATGAATGCTCAACCCGCTTCGTCCCTGTCCGATGATTCCAACGCGAAGTCTCTGCATCTCTCGTATCCCTCTCTTGATTGAGTAATCCTTACGACTTGCGGGCTTCCAGAATGCGCTGCCTGAGGCTGGCCGTGGCACCAGCCATGTCCGGCTGCATGGTGATGGCGGTGACCACGGCAATACGCGTGGCGCCAGCCTCCAGCACCGGCGCGAGATTGTGCGGCTTGATGCCGCCCATCACCGTGAAGGGCAGCTTCGTCCGCGGCCCGATTTCCCGGATCGCTTCCGGCCCCAGAAAGCCACTGATCCCTGCCTTTGTCCCCGTCGTGTAGATGGGGCCGATATTGATGTAGTCGGCGCCGTCCGTTTCTGCCTTACACGCCTCTTCGATCGAGTGGGTCGAGGCTCCGATGATCTTGTCCGGGATCAGGCTGCGCGCCACGGTGACCGGCAGATCATCCTGGCCGAGATGGACACCATCGGCGTCGACAGCCAGGGCAATATCCACGTGGTCGTTGATAATGAGCAAGACGCCATGGAGCGCCGTCACGCGACGAAAATGCTCGGCCTTGCGGTACAACTCGCGCTTGCTCGCCTCCTTGTCCCGCAGTTGCACGATTCTGGCGCCGGCGGCGATAATGGCATCGAGCATCGCCTCGTCTGTTCGTCCCAGCGAAAGCTGCTGACAGGTGACGGGATAGATGTCCACGTCTTGAAATCGGGCGAGACGCTCGTTCCTGCGGGCGAGTGCCGGTGCACGAGCCGCGGCAAGGATCTGGCGCAGGTAGTCGGTAGCCATAGCCCCGATGCCGGCGCTTGTGCTTTCACGGGGCCCGGCGATGTTCAGCACCCGGATCCTGTTCTCGCGCAACCAAGCGATGGTGCCGGGTGCATCGACGGGCTGGTCGAGGTTGACGATGCGGCATGGCCGTCGATACTGGCAGGCGAGAGTAATTGTCGCGGCGGTACCGCCGCCGGTCATGCCACGCGCCAGCACCAGTGTGCCGTCGCTGTCCCGCACATTCCATTCGGTCCGCTCGATGTATGCCGCCGAAGGTGTTTCCTGGAGAGGGTAGTGGGCGGCGATGATGCCATCTTCGCAGAGGCGTCCCGCCGGACACCAGCCACCAATTGCCAGGCCGCTTTCCCGGGCAACCTCCAGCGCCGCGTGATCGACGCCGCTCTGTCCGCCGGATATCACTTTCGACAATGCCCAATCATCACTGCTCATGGTCAAATTCTATTGCTGAAGTGCGGGTTGATCAGATGCGAAAGGAAAGCATACCCTCTTTCAGCGTGAATCCAAGCGTCGCCTTGCCAAAATCACCTTGGCAGCTCGAATTGGCGTTGCAAAGCGACCTGGCATGTCGTACGTTTCGTTCAACCCGCCTTGTTCACCAGTCACCCCCTTCACGAGGGCCAGCCCGTATGACCGAAGTTTTCAGCGACTCCCGGTACATGATCCGCCGGAAGGTATTCAAGCTCTTCGGGGGTGCCTTCCACATATACGATTCGGCCGGGGCGGTCACCGCCTACTGCAAGATGAAGGCCTTCAAGCTCAAGGAAGATCTGCGCATCTACCGAAGTGAAGAAATGCACGAGGAGATCATCCGCATTGCCGCCCGCGGCGTCATTGACTTTTCAGCTGCCTATGATGTCATCGACTCGTCCAGTGGCCAGAAGATCGGCACACTCCAGCGCCGTGGCGTCAAATCCATGCTCCGGGACGAATGGGCGATTCTCGACGCCAGCGACTCGCCTATCGGCAAGATCATTGAAGACTCTTTGGCCATGGCGATCCTCCGGCGCGTGGTCAATATCGTCCCGCAGACCTTCAATGCCACGCTCCGGGATCGCGTTGTCTGCCGCTATAAGCAGCGTTTCAACCCTTTCGTCTTCAAGCTCGAAATCGACTTTCATCCCGAATTCCGTGACAACAAGTCCCTTCTCATCGCCGGCGGTATCCTGCTTGCAGCCATAGAAGGACGACAGGAATAGCTCAAAGGAAACCATGCGCAATCCGCTGGACAAGATCATGACGTATGCGCAGGCGCAGGCGTGGCGCCTGGAGTTGCACCGGGAAGGCAAGAGCCTCGTCGTCACGAACGGCTGCTTCGATCTGCTTCATCGCGGACATGTGGACTACCTCAATCGTGCGCGGCAGGCAGGTGACGCCTTGCTTGTGGGCATCAACAGCGATGCCTCCCTGCGTCGCCTCAAGGGGCCGCAACGCCCGCTGGTGTCAGAGGATGACCGCGCCTATCTCCTGGCTTCTCTCGAGTGCACCGATGCCATTGTCATCTTTCCTGACCTGAAGCCCATCGACCTCTTTCAGGCGGTCCCTCCCGACATCTATGTCAAAGGCGGCGATTATAACGAAGAGACAACAGACCGCGACGAGTACGTGATCCTCAAGCAGCTCGGATGCGCCTTCGTATTCGAACCCTTCATCAAGGGCTATTCCACCTCCCAACTTATCGCCAAGATCAAGTTTGATCAGGAGAACTTGCAGCATGAGCGACACAGCGACAACACAGATCGAGGAAGAGAGGATTGAAACCGGTCGCTGGCGCTTCATGGTGCGCGTACTGCTGCCGGCGTGGCTCATCGGCGGCTTCTTCGTCTTCTCGGCAGCAGCGAAGCTTGCGTCGCTTGGCGCTTTTGAGCGTTACCTGATCGAACAGAATCTGGTGCCCAGCCTGACGGTTGCGGCCTGGATGGCTCGGCTGGTCATCATGATCGAAATCTTCGTTGGTCTGGGCTTCTTTCAGCGGGCATGGCTGCGTTCGTTCTTCCTGCCGGTGTGCATGATCATGCTGTTTGGTTTCAGCATCTATCTCGCCTATGCGGGCTACTACAAGGGGCAGCTCAGCAACTGCCATTGTCTGGGCGAACTTCTACCCATGAGTCCGAAAGCTTCGCTGGCCAAGAATATCCTCCTCCTGATCGGGGCCGCGTGGCTCTGGCGGGAGACCCGCGTCAGCCAGACCGCTACCAAGTCCCTGGTGCCGGTCATCATGGCGCTGAGCGCTCTGCTGATCGTCTTTGCAGGTTTCCCCATCCGCAGCGAGACTGGTCTGCTTCCCCCGGCAGCCGACAAAGGCACCGCCCCACCCTCGCGCTTCTCCCGCTTCACCGATTTCGAGCCGGTTGGAAGCGTCGATCTTACACGGGGTACGAGAATCGTCGTCTTTGTCAGTCTCACCTGCGACCACTGCCAGAAGCTTACCGGAGAGCTCGCCGCCACCCCGGGACTCCCGGACGTCTATCTAATCGCCCTCGGCGAGCCGCATGAGTGGGACGAATTCGCGCTGGTCTCCCAGAGCGACTTTCCTCGCCTGCTGATTGAACCCGAGCTCTTTTTCGACTACATCGGCGCTAAGCCGCCGCGCGTCTTTCTTCTTCAGGATGGGCAGCCCATCGGCCGCTGGGATGAGGGAGAATTCTCCATTGAAGCCCTGCGCCAAGCCATCCCGAAGTAACGGAAGCTTCCGGATCGCGTTCGCGTAGCCCCCCCTATTGGAGGGGGCAATCCTGGGCTATGGGACGATGGCTCGTCAGGGCATTCTGGGATGCTATGCCAGGCAGAGGTGTGATGGTCACAATCCTGCTTGAGGAATCCCTCGCCGTTGGGGCAATCCTGGGGTCTTGTGAGGGGAAGTACCTGCCCAAAAGGTGAGGTGCCTGTGCCCAAACTCAAAGATCATACCGAGCATGAAGACCACGAGTGAGTGAGTCAGCCAAAGCAGAGCAGTCAGATGGAAGGACTTCCGCCGCGGTACGCCTGCGCGAAGGAAGGAAGGAAGGGTTACTGACCTTCCGTAGCTTCTTCTGACTCTACCGGTTCGTTCAGCCAGTCGGCCAGCACGTAGTATTCCGCTTCCTGTTCCACCCGGTCGAAGTAGGATCGCATGGTTGCGGAGAGCAGCGACTGCTGGTATCGATACTCGCTGAAGTTGCGCATCATCTCCTCCTGTCCCGCATCACGCGGCTGCAGCTGGTGATCGACCACGTAGACGATCACGGCACCGTTGGGGATATCAATCGCACCGGAAAGCTCACCGGCCTGAAGGTCACGAGCGGCTTTCGCAATGATCTCGCCACTTTCACGCTCCAACGGGACGGCCGACACGTCGGGTGCCTCGCTCAGGGAGAACGGCTGCAGTTCCGTGAAGGTTAGATTCCGCTCTCTGGCTGCGTCTTCCAAGCTCGTGCCAGCGCTCAGGGCGGCAGCAATATACTCACGAGAGTCCCGCGCATTCTGCCTGGCAACTTGCGTCGCCTTTTCATTGAAGAGCTGGTTTCGCGCCTTGCTGGCCACTTCCTCGAAACTCAGCACCTGCGCCTCCCGCACCGCCTGCAGTGCCGCGCTCATGAAGGAGTTGCCCGACTCCACCACTTCCATGGTCACACGGGCTCCCAGCGAGAGCGAGGCTGCCGCTTCCTTCAACTTTTCGCCGCCATTGGGTATTCCCGGGATCACCTCACTATCCGCCTCGAAGAAACCGGTTTCCCGCAGAAAGACCTTGCCTTCGTGCTCGGCAACGTACGCTTCCGCGGTCTTGCGGAAGTGATCCAGCTGCGCTCTCCCCTTCGCGCGGAAAAGCTCCTCGGTCAGAAGTTTCTTCTGGAAGCCCTGGACAAGTTCCCGTGCCTGCTCCATGCCTTCCTGCACACGCTTGCGGCGCACTTCCGAGATCAGGGATTGCCGCACTTGATCATAGCTCTTGGCTTCGCCTTTCTTGTCCGCTTCCAGCTTCTTGATGATGTGAAAGCCGAACTGGCTCTGAACTATTTCACTGACTTCGCCAGGCTCCAGTGCTTCCGCGGCGGCCGCAAACTCGGGTACCCAACTGCTCAGGGGAGCCCACCCAAGATCGCCGCCGTTGGCAGCAGAGCCATCTTCGCTATGCTCTTTGGCCGTTTCCGCAAAGTCAGCACCGGCATTGATTTCAGCCAGCAGCTTTTCGGCTTTCTCGCGCGCCGCCTGAATGTCTTCTTCCGGCGCCGTCCGCTCGGCCTTAATCAGGATGTGGCTAAGGTGAGACTGGCTGGGAGTTACATAGGCGGTCTCCTTGCGTTCCTCGTACAGCTTCCGCGCATCCTCCTCATAGAGTGCCTCGTCCTTCTCGCGCATCAGCTCATTTTCGATTCGCATGCGCACTTCACTCAGCGGCTTAACGATCTCGCGCTGCCCGGTTTTCATGGCAATGTGGAAACCAAACTGGCTGGGCAGGACGCGGGGGTAGACTTTGTCGATTTCGCCTTCCGCCACCAGAATCGGCGCGAAGGCGGGACGACTCTCCGGACGGATATAGCCAAGCTGCCCTCCGTTTGCCGCCGTATTCGGATCCTGACTCCGGTTCCTTGCGACCTCAGCGAAATCCGCGCCGCCCTTGATCTGCTCCAGCAGCTCTTCCGCTTGTTTGCGCTTTGCCTCACGCTCTTCCTCGCTATCCGTCGCCGGGCTGCTCACCAGAATATGATGGGCTTCAACTTCGGTTGCCTTGAACTCGTCCTGTTTGGCGTCGTAGTAAGCCTGAATCTCCTCGTCGGTGACCTCCGCGCGATCCATGAAATCCAAGGCATTGGCGTAGAGCACCAGCAACTGCTTCTGCCGTCCCAGCGTGAACTCGTCTTTGTTCTCTTCGTAATAGGCCTTGACCTCCGAATCGGTGACCTCCACGCCCTTCGACGTATCCCAGTATCCCAGGCGTGCCACCTTCACCGTCGTGTCGATGCGGCTGAGCATGTCGCTGGCCTTGATCTCAAGGCTGTTCACCGTCACGCCGTTCACCATCGGATTGAGCAGCCGTTCCAGCGCGATCTCATCACGAAGGATGCTGTGAAATGCCTTGGTGCTCAGGTGACGCTGCTTGAGGTAGTTCTCCTTGAACTGATTATAGAGGGTCCGATCGAACTGCCCGTCTTCGTTCTGCAGTATCTGGAACGAGCGGATCCGGTCGGCCACCTGTTCGTCGCTCACGGCATCGAGGTCCGCCTTCTTTGCCTTCTGAAGCAGGTGAATCCGGCTGAAAACCTGAGGCGCAAGGAAACGGAGCGTTTCGGCGCGGCTGAGATCGAAGAGGCCACGCCCATTGGCGATGCCCTGCAATTCGATTCCGTAGACGTGATGGAAGAAGGCTTCCATGCTGATCGGCTTCCCGTTGACTTCGGCAACCTTGTTGCTGCCTCCGAGCCCTTCACGCATAATCAGATCCGACTGCGTGCCGAAGAGGAAAATAAAGGGTATGCCGATAATGCAAAGAATAACCAGAAAGGCCAATTTCCCGTGGCGGGCGAAGAACCTGTTGAACTTACCGATCATCATGGGGATAGGTACCTTTGGATGTACGTCGAGTCTGGAAAATCAAGATGCACAGGTGCCTGAAGACAGCCTGCATGCGCTCTGCAACAAAGAAAAAACAGTAAGCTCTTCCCCAGCAATTGCAAGGTAACACCACCAATTTTCAGGGGCACTTGTGGGCTTTCCGCATCGCATCTTCCATCGGCATGAAGGCGAAGTCTTCCACCGGGCGACAAAACACCCTGCCCTCGATCCCGCCAGCAGGTGCGGTTGAACTCAAGAAAAAAGGCACTTGGCACGCTCTTTCGAGTATGCACAAGTGCCATTTGCCCCCAAGTCGTGCCAGGCACGCTTGAGGCATTTAAAGCCGAGCCAAAGTTATACTTTGACCTTGTCCCACTCTTTCTTGGAGACAAACTTGGTCAGGTTGCGACCATCGGCGGTCTGCCCGCGCAACGCATAGCGCTCACGACCTTGCTCACCGTAAACTTTCTTCTCGGTCACTTCGGCATCGACCTTTTGGCGTTCTTTGACGTCATAGAAGCTGGCCTTCATACGTACTTCTCCTACTGGTTGGGGTGACTTACTCTTGTCTCTCTCTCAGGGATCTCTCGTTTGCCCGCTTTGGGCGACTCCTGCACGGTAACGCCTGCCGTCATACAATAACAAAGTACGGCCGCTATTTCCTGCATAGGTACACTCGGCAACTCTGTTCGGCAAGTTTTTTTTCAACTTTAGCTCACTTTCTGGGTCTCAACAGACTCTTGGGACGTTCGTGCGTCGCTCTTCTCCAGGCGGGCTCTCGATGGGTGTTACCCTCAATGAGGGTTGACAGACCATACGATAAACTCCATTGTAGCGGCATATCTACACGGCGTCAAGCTGAAGATCAACATGATTCCAGCAAAATTTCGGTAAATGAGTTAGATGAACGATATCGACTTTGGCAGCAGCTTCTTTCAGCCGGCCAGCGACGAACATATAAAGCGAGAAAAGGCCAAAGCACGCGAGCTTCGCGCTTCCCAGTGGTGGAAGAATGTTCTTGCTGCCGGCCAATGCTACTATTGCCGCGAAAAAGTGCACCCACACGACTTGACCATGGATCATGTTGTCCCGGTAGTGCGAGGTGGCTTTACCACTCGCCATAATGTTGTCGCCTGCTGCAAAAAATGTAATTCGGCCAAGAAATACATGGTGCCGCTGGAGTGGCAGGAGCATCTTCAACGGCTCAGGTCACGCGATTCCGAGGCCACGTAACCCGGCCACAACGCTGATCAGCCGTAAGCAGCCGCCGGCAGTTGCCGCCGAATCTCTTCGATCCGGTAGCCGAACCCCGGGCCGGACAACGTCGTCAGATCGACCGTCCCCCCCTCGCGCCGGTAGATGCCCGGATGCACCCGGGCTTCGTGTCGCGACGCCTCCGGATAGAACTGCATGCTGTTGGTCTCGACCCCCATGATCGTTCCCGCATACGACCCCAGCAGAACGTGCGGCACCTGCGCCAGCATCGGATTTGTCAGATCCTGCACCATCAAGGTCATGCCGTGAGCGCGTGCCCAGCACATGCTCAGCAGCGCGCCAGTCTGCGTCTTACAGGTCTTCAGCGCCACCCCTGTCCATCCCAGGCTGCGCCCCAGGCGCACATGCCGCCAGTCATGGGCGCTTTCATCCATGAACAACGGTTTCCGCGCCGAGACGCTGTGAACATCGATCCGGTGCGCTTCCAAGTCATACGGAAACGGCTGCTCCACGTACAGAATCATCCCGTACAAAGCAGGCTCCTCGATCATCAACCGATCCAGAATCTGATTCACGTAGCGTGGATCCTGCACGGTGCAGTTGAAATCGGTCGACAACCAGTTGCAGCCGAGCGATTGCGCCAGCCGTCCAACCCCGCAGAGCCTCTGGTAATCCCACGCCGCGTCATTGCCCACCAACTTGATCTTCAGGCACTTCAGCCCGTCAGTGCGGATCCAGTCCGCCAGAAGCACTGGGTATCCATCATCCGGCTCCTGCCCCGTCAATTCATCCGCCGACACCGGATCTTTCCCCCCGACCAGGTGCCATGCCGGTATGATCTGCCGCCGCGCCGAGAGATAGTCCTGCGGATAATGACCCGCGAAGCTGACTTGCGCATCTTCCGCGGGCTCCAGGAACTCATTCAGATCGCGAGACATGTAGGTGCCATTGTAGCTCTCGTACGTCGGCATCCCGTGGGCAATGCCGAACGCATCATGCACGGCAATATCGAATACCGAACAGCATACCAACGCTGCCAGCCACGGCATCGCCTCACTCTCCGCACGATCTGCATTGAACGCTCTCAACAACTCCGGCAACCGATCCTCCAGAAACGCGTGCCCGACCTCCATCGCATGTCCCCGGATGTCGAAGTCTGACCATGCCTCCGCCAGGATCAGGCAGAACTGCTTCAGCGCATCATGGCGTTGCTCATAGGGAAGTGTGGATGGCCAGACCCAGGTTACACTCAGCGGCGTCTCACCCCAGCCTTCTGCCCGTTTGCCTGCCTGAGTCTCCACCGTCACCCTGGCCCGTGCCACAGTGATGTACTCCACGGTTTCATGGCCGAACTTCAGGGGTACCCGCGTCGTCACCGGCAGGAAGTACAATTTGGTGGCGACTGGACGTATATCCGTTGATTTGCTCATGGCAACAAAAGCTCCTTCTGATGAACCGTTCAATGCTGGACGAGTTCTTGATTGCAGTAGAGTCGGGCACAACAGCCGACTTCCTAAACCTATACTCCCGCGCCTCAGGCGCAAGCACTTGGGCGGGGAGACTACAGACTGCTCGGCTGCTGCGAGCGATGGCGCATCAACAGCCCCACCAGCGGCAGCATCACCAGCAGCAGGATGGCGATGATCCAGCGGAAGGTCCGCAGCGATGACAGCGGCAGGTCCGTACCCAGATTCGAGGCGTACCACTCATAGACCGCCAGCACGAACGCGATCTTGATCACGATCCCCAACCCCAACAAGACCGCGAATAGGCGAAAAAAATACTCCTTTCGCCGCTGGATCTCATCGGCCTCGCTCGCCGGTTGATCACCATGCGATGCCACTCCGAAACGATTCTGCTTCAGCACCGGGTACACGGCCAGTGGCAGTCCCAGGAAGAGCACATCGAAGCTCAGTGGCAGCCCTACCGCCAAGAGCAGCAGCGTCGACTGTGCCATCATCCGACCTTGCGCAATTTCCACCGGCCCCGGCAGTTTGCCATGGAGCCACAGTTGCGCGGTGATGATAACGGCATCCATCACCAGGTATCCCACCAGCAGTATTCGAAACGGAACCATGCGACCTCTCTGTAAATCGATATGGCAACTTAACCTGCCTTCCCGCCAAGCACAAGATCATCCAATCATGGTACTTTGGGCAACGATGACGCTATAGTGCATAATGGAGCCTCTTCAACCCAGCACTCCGGAGCCGACGCCATGCCAA
Source organism: Lentisphaeria bacterium (assembly GCA_041690595.1). GTDB lineage: Bacteria > Verrucomicrobiota > Lentisphaeria > JABSQK01 > JAWLHB01 > JAWLHB01. Next base: position 41,442 of record JAWLHB010000051.1, on the reverse strand, counting down.
AGCCTCAACCCGATTTCCTCTTCCTCTTCAGCGATGAACACAGCTTCCGCTTCCTTGGCTGTCTTTCCCCGGAGGACGGCGGCGAGCCCGTCAATACCCCCGCCCTCGACCAGTTGATCATCGGCGGAACCTGGTTCACCGACGCCTATTGCCAGATGCCCCTCTGCACGCCATCCCGCCTCTGTACCCTCACCGGGCGCGAAGTTCGAGATGCGGGTGCGTGGACCAACAGCAGCATCCTCCGCCCCGGTCAGCCTACTATCGCCAGCCTGCTCGGTGACGCCGGCTACGCCACCTGTCTGGTCGGCAAGATGCACCTTGGCGGCAGCCGCCAGGCCGCCGGCTTCCAGGCTCGACCGTATGGCGACCTTACCGGCAGCTGCGGCCACCAGTGGGAACCCATACGCGACGATGATCGCCACGGCATGCGCGCGCGAACCGCCGGCGCCGGCGTCACCGGCATCCCCGAAAGCCTTATCCAGGATCAGATTGTCGCTCAGGAGTCCATCGCCTGGCTGCGTGAGCAATATAACCGCGATCCTGACCGCCCAACCTTCCTTTGCGCCTCTTTCAGCCGTCCGCACTTTCCCCTCACCGCACCCGCACGACATATTGACCACTATTGGCCGCATGGGGTGACCTCCCCACCCATTCCTGCTGCCGGAGACGCCTACGATCATCCCATGAGCGTCGGCATGCGCCAAGGATTCAGCGCCGACGCCGTCACCCAAGAAGAAATGCTCCGCGCCAGGGCCGCCTACTTCGCCTCTGTCTCTTACCTCGACGAAGTCATCGGCGACATGCTGATTCGCCTCGATAACGACAAACTCCTGGACAACACCGTCATCATCTATTCCACGGACCATGGCGAGATGGCCGGCGAGCATGGCGTCTGGTGGAAGAATGGCTGGTATGAGGGATGCACCCGCGTCCCCCTCATCATCTCCACCCCCGAACAGCGCCGCGGCGACAGCCCCTCCACGATCTGCAGTATCCCTGTCGGCCTCATTGACCTGCTGCCCACCATCTGCGCCATGGCCGGCATCGAAGCACCGGACGATGTCGCTGGCCTTGACATCTCGCCCGCCATTCGCCGTAGTGGAGAGCTGCCGCGTCGCCACATTGCCTGCGATGCATTGGTCCCCCGCTGGGGTGATGGAACGGAGTTCCGCATGCTCCGGCTCGACACCTACAAGTACGTCCGCTTCCGCAACGCTCCGCCTCTCCTCTTCAACCTCCGTACAGACCCGGGGGAGCAGCACAACCTCATCGACTCCACTGATCGCGACGATGTCGCCGCACGCCAGGAACTCGCGGAAATCGCTGATTCCACCATGGACTTCGATCAGGCCGAGCACGAGCGGCTGCATCGCGACGAAAGCCTTCAGCAGCAGTTCCCCCTCCATGTCGACGGGCACTTCATGAACCTCTACACCTTCCCGGATGGACGGGTTGTCAGCGCGGATGACGTCATCTACGCACCCCGCATCGCCTCGGACAATATCGACACCTTCTTTACCGACTGGCCCAAGCCTCCCCCTCCGCCCTGAGCGTTCCATCGCCGCGGCCGTGGCCGCCCGCCTATCCGTCATGCTCATTTTCTTGGCTTTCGTGATCATCCGCACAGGCAGCGCTTGCATGCCAACGCGCCTGCCATACGGTATCACCGCACACGCCCCGCCATTCTGCTTACGCTTCAGCAAGCCAAGGAGTTGTCCATGAGTCCCATGACCGGTTACGAACGCATGACGCGCGCCCTCAACCGCCAGCCTGTCGACTTGTTGCCGCATTCGGAGAGCATCTGGGGCGAGACAGTGAAGCGCTGGACCAGCGAAGGGCACCTCAAGGAAGGCGAAGATCTCACCAGCCACTTCAACTTCAGCCTCCGCACCGGTGGATGGCTCAACTCTACCGCTGATCTCGACTTCACACCGGTCATCCTCGAAGAAACCGAAGAGACCATACTCCAGAAAAGCGGCAACGGCGCCACCCTGCGCACCCACAAGCAACATGCCAGCACCCCCGAACACGTCGACTTCGACGTCAAGGACCGGGCCAAGTGGAATGAACTCATCCGGCCTCACTTCGATGCCGTCGATCGCCGCCGAATCCCCTTTGAGGGGTATCGCCAGGCAAAGAAGACCGCCGCCGATCGTCAGGAGTTCTTCGCTTGGGCAGGTGTCGCTCCCTTCGAACAGATGCACCCAGTCTGCGGCCATGAATACATGTGTATGGGTATGGCTCTCGATCCTGAATGGATCAAAGACATGGTCATGACCTATGCACGCATGACCGTCGACCATCTGGAGATCCTCTTCGCCGAGGAAGGCACTCCCGACGGCATCTTCTTCTATGAAGACATGGGCTTCAAGCAGCGCCCCTTCATGTCGCCCGCCATGTATCGCGAGATCATGCTGCCCGGTCACAAGCTGCTCTTCGACTTCGCGCATGCACGCGATTTGAAGGTCATGGTTCACTCCTGCGGCTTTGTCGAGCCGCTCGTGCCCGGCCTCATCGAAGCTGGTCTCGATTGCCTCCAGGCCATGGAAGTCAAAGCCGGCATGGATATGCCACGCATGGCCCGTAATTACGGCGACAAGATTGCCTTCTTCGGCAACATCGACGTTCGCGAACTCATCTCGAACGACCGCGCCCGCATCAAGGCCGAACTCGAGAAGAAGATCATCCCGGTCATGGAACTCGGGGGCGGCTACGTCCTCCACTCCGACCATTCGATCCCGCCGGAGGTCGACTACGAAACTCTTCTCTACTTCTTCGAAGAAGGCACCAAACTGGCCAGCCATTACCGCAAGCCTGTCCACGCCGGCTGATCCCGGCCTTCGTCGCCGGAGCGCACGTTTCGCCCGGCGCCGTGCCGTTCAACCAGCCACCCAGCCCCCATCGATGGCGAGCGACGCTCCAGTCATATAGGATGAGGCATCGCTGGCCAGAAAGAGTGCGATCCCCTGGATCTCCTCCAATTCGCCCCAGCGTTTCATGGCCGTCTGCCCGACGACCTGTGCGGCCTTCGCCGGATCCTGCAACAGCACCTGATTGATCTCCGTCATGAAAGGCCCCGGGCAAATCGCGTTGCAGCGAACCCCGGATGCCGCCCACTCCAGAGCCAGCGTCCGCGTCAGCCCGATGATCGCGGCCTTGGTCGCGCAATAGGCGGTCCGCTCCGCCAGCCCCACCAGCCCGAGCGCCGAACTGACGTTGATCACCGACCCACATCCCTGCGCCTTCATCGTCTCACTCACCGCCCGGCAACAGAGCCAACTGCCTTTCAGATTCGTTGCCACGACACGGTCAAAATCCTCCACTGGATACTGCTCGATCAGATGCCGGATATTGATCCCCGCGCTGTTGATCAGGATATCGATGGAGCCAAATCGCTCCTTCGTGCGGCGAACCATCTCCTCAACGGCAACTGCGTCGGTGATGTCCGCACAGATCCCCATTGCCTCCCCCCCGGCTGACGCACAAAGCTCCGCGGCAACTGTCTCGCAGTCTGTCTCATGACGGCTGCAGACGATGACATTGGCTCCGGCTTCCGCCATTGCCATCGCCATCGCCTTGCCCAGTCCTTTGGTGCCGCCGGTTACCAGTGCCGTCCGGCCATTCAGTCGAAATCGCTCCAAGATACCCATCATGCTCCTGCCCCAGCTTGTTTGTCCTGCCGATTACTGGCTGCCCTGCAGCCGGAATCGCGCCCAGTCCTGTGTTGGGCGCGTGGTGGGATCCGTCTGCGCCGCGCCGATCGGTCCCAGCCATACCACACCGCCCTCGCGCGCCACGTACTCTCCGGCGCTTTCCGCCGCATAGTAATGATGGCGCTGGTCGCCGCGCTCGACGATTACGTCCGCGACGCCCACTTCTCCATAGTTGTTGGAGGTCAACGTGATCTCCTCCGGCAGCTCGTTACGCTCCAGCACCATGCAGCGAAACTCCTCCCATTCCTTGTCCGGCTGCGCGAACGGCCCCGCAAAGCGTATCATTGCCAATCCACTGCGCTGCTCATGCCCATCCTTCCAACGTATGGTCTGCATCAGGACCGGCAGCGCCGGATGGCGACATTTCAGATGGCAAATCAGCCGCGACTGCACGTAGAGCGGATGTTCCGGTGCTGGCTGGAGATCCTCCAGTAACGCCCCCCACCCTCGCAGCTTCATCGCCACGCCCTCCGCCCAGGCGACGGTCGAGCCCGCATCATCCGCAAACCGCACCTCATTCCAGTACATCGCATACTGCCGAGAAAAGCTTTCCATCTCATCGGCCAGCGCCTGGAAATCCTTCGCCAGCTGGTTGTCTACCTGCCCATGTGCCACGGCACGCAACCTCTCCATGAAGGCTGGCATGGACCAGCCCAGCTGCCATGCCAGCACCGTCAGCCGATGGCTCAGCCGCAGGCTCGCCAACAGGTGTTTGCCTTCAGGAAGTTTTGTCTTGCCCTCGAGGTCCAGCAGCGACGGCAGAAGGTCGCGCGTCGCCTCCCAGTGTTCACGGCATAACGACTGGCGTTCAGCGATGATCTGCGTCTCCAATGGACTGAAGAAGATCACGCGGTCGTCTCGCCCCGTCAGATGATGCCGCCCCAGCTCGATCAGCTCTTCGGCCAGCTCCGCGGCCTCGGGAAGCCCCGTCATCTCCGCGAGACTGCGCCGCAGTTCGGCCTCCACATCGCCGCCGCCACTCAGAGCAAGCCCGAAGGCGCGCATGACCAGCGCGATGTTGCCGCAGAAGCCCGTGCTGTTCTCCCAGTCCGTGATCAGCAGCCCCTGCATGCCCCGTTCCTTCCCATAGCGGCACCAGTCGCTCACGTTCGCCCATCGTTCTTCCACGTTTGGAAACGGCATGTTCGGCCAGGTCGATGGCGCGCCCCACACCTCGAAACCACGCTTGATCAGTTCCCCCGTCAAATCGACGTCCGAGAAATTGAATGCCTCGATCCGTGGCGTCACCGGGAACGGATAATAGTACCAGTCCGCTACGATGATATCCCTGTCCACCAGCTCGATCGCCGCGGGAAAGTAGTAGAACATGTCGCCCCACATGATCATCCGCCGCCCCAGCCCCTTCACCAGCGCGTTGAGCTGATTGCAGTGCTCCGCAAACAACGCCGCGTGTTCGACGGTTTCTCCTTGCCGTTCCGCCCACTGCCCCATGGCCGGACTCTCATCCAGCCCCACATGCAGATACCTTCCCGGTACATGCTCGCACCAGTCCGCAAACAACTCCCCCAGCAATTCATAGGTCTCTGGGAAGGATGGACTGACCGTCGAGGTGAGCTTGTCACTGCCGCGCCCTTCGTCGTAGGTCGCATAGCCTTCCTTCGAGGTGATGTACGCCGCATGGCCCAGCGCCGGAATCACCGGAATCAGTTCCTGACCGTGCCGTGCGCACTGTTCCTGCAACGCCTTCATCTGAGATGGAGAATACGCGTGTCGGCGTCCGATGCGCGGGTGCCGCGGATACTGATACGCGTCTTCCAGGTAGAGCATGCAGGCTGTGTACCCACAGTCACTCAGCGTCTCCACGCATTCCGACAGCGTCTCCATGCGCTCGAGCCGACGCGCAACATCGATCTGATAGGCCACTACGGGAAAAGCGTGATCTGACATCGTGACTGAACTCCACATGCGACTTGGTTAGTAACTATAACTGCCTGCTAATAGAGCAGCCCCGTCAGCCCCGTGCCACTTCACCATTTGTCTTTTACCGGCTTTTTTGGATAGCACGTCTCACACCCCTTACTCCATGCGGTAGATACCTGTCGGCACCCCCGTGAAGAAGCCCTCGCCATCGGCGTTGAACGCCCCACGTTCCGCGGCCACATCGCTGACCAACCGGCCGACCTGCCCCCACGCATCTGGCAACGTGAAACTGCGCGGCTCCTGACTCTTCGGCACGACCAGCACGCGCTCCTCCGCATGAATCGACAGATCGCCCGGCAGGTGTTGGAATGCCCGCGCCGAACCGTGATCGCGAAGCAGCTCCGTCATACGTCGATTTCGCGCCTCGGCGCCGGGACGATCATCGATCGTGCACATGCCGAGCCCGGGGCAGAACGACGCTCCCTGATCCATGGTGATACGCTTGGTCGACCACCGATTGAGCAACTGCATCACGTCCCGGGGACCAAGCCCGTCGATCGCGCGCACCGGATTGCTGTTGATCGAGAAGACATCCACCGGGCCGTCCAGCGACGTTCCCTCCCCCAGTACGACCGCCTCCGGATCCACCCGTTTCACATGCTCATGGATCGCCTCCATGAAGCGGATCGCCATGACGTTGGTATCGCCCGGATGGCGCATGAAAGCGCGTGGCCGGTAATCCGGCGGGAAGGCCCAGCCGAGGCAGTCGAGGAAGATTCCCTTAGCCCCGCATTCTCCGATATAGAAGTCGATCCAGCGCCGCGTGTAATCGATGTAGCCCGGATGCCCTGGATTGATGTGGTACATGGCCACCCCTTCATCACCCCAGGAGCCGCAAAGCCGGCCATCTATGCCCCGAATGAACCAGTCGTCGTCCACCTCGGGCGCTCCCACCGTCATGCCGCTGTGCGACATCCACGTGAAGAAGGGCACGTTGCGATCGGCCAACCGCCGACAGCAGGCGCGGAACTCCTCCTTCGTGCCATGATTCGGATCGGGCTCATAGCCGAACGGCGTCGTGCCACTGCGCACCGGTCGGTTCGTGACCAGGCTGTAGGAGATGCCGCTGCACGTGCCGTCATCCACCAGCCGCTCCCACTGGTCCGCCTGTCGGCCCCAGGTCGGCTCGTTGTTCCAGGCAAGGCCATGTGCGAAAACCGTTCGGTAAAGCCACTCCGCCGGCTGCTGATAGTAATGCGTCGCAAACTCCGCCAGGAACTCCCACATCCCCTCCCGCGTGTCGCCATAGTAAAGCTTGATCTCCGGCAGCCGCAGAAAATCGTTCGGCTGAAACGGCACATGCAGCGTAAAATCGTAGGCGACGCCCCGCCCCGCGGTCTCCAGATTCAGAATGAAGCCAACCTGCGCGCGGCGGCAGGTGATCGCCAGCCAGTCTCCCGTTTCCGCATTGTAATAGAGCCCCCCCGGAATTACCATGACTCCCGGATAAATGCGCCGCCACACATTCCGCATATACTGCTTCGCCTTCTCCGGCGTATCGTTCTCATATCCCACGTGGCCGAATTCGTCCGTCGGCCCATTGGAATGCGATGAGAGAAAGATCATGCGGGTCTGCTCGCCCCAGAACTGCCAGTTCCAGTTCAGAACACTCAACGAATCGACAAAAAGCGGCGCCTCGACGACGGGCCCGCCTGGTCCCGGACAGGGCAGATCCACCATCTCCGCCGCATCCCGGCGCACCGTCAGGTTGATCCCGAAGACTGGATGGCTGGCGTACTCCCGAAGCCCCATATCCCGGGTCACATACAAGCCCCAGCCCGAAAAATGGTCGGTGAAGCACTCCCCACGAAAGCGCGCCGATAGGGCCGGATCGCTGTCGCGGGAGATTCGCTCGGCAACCCGCCGCGTCCGCAACGGCCTGCCGTTCACATGGAGCGGCGACGAGCATGGCGCACTGCTGTCCAGAAGCTCCCGGCCATACAGCCGCACCGAACGCACCAAGCCTGTCGTCTCGTCACAACTGACAAGAAAATCCCCTTCAGACATCCCCATGCCCCCCGTTTGTTACCCCTCGATCACGTCTATGGGACGGATGATTTCCTTGATCATATACGCATTGGCAATGTATTGTAGCGCCGGTCGATCCCAATGGAAGACGCTCGCCTCGGCATTTTGACGTGCCGCATGGATGACATCGTCTCCAGCCGTACGCAGGAAATCCGCTGCGCGCTCCATGGCATCATAGAGTGCCCAATGCGTATAGTCGGAAAAGAGAAAGCCGTTGCCGCTGACGCTGTTCTTCTGCACGCGGACCGGATAGACCGTATCGCGCAGCCCTCCCGTCGCCCGCGCCACAACGAAGTTGCTGCAGGCAAACGCCTCCAACTGCACCAGGCCGCCAGGCTCACTCTGTGAGGGCATTCCCACAACGTCCGCCGCCATGAACGGTATGGCGATATCCTGGAAACCGAACTGCACGTCGATAGCCCGCGGGTAGAACTCCTTCAGCTTCCATAAACCCTCGACTATCTCCTCGCCGCGACGATCTCCCGATGCCACCGCGCCGCCAAGCACCGCCTGGTAGCCAAGTTTGCCAAAGATCCCTTCCGAAGCTTCCAGCAGCAACTGCCACCCTTTCTGCTCCGTAATGCGGTGGATCATGACGAACAACGGCTTGTCGAGTGTCACCTCCAGATTCCGGTCGATCTGCAGCATCAGCTTGTGCGCCAGTCGCTGCAGTATCGATCGCCGCTTCACATCCGTGATCTCGCTGACCGCCGCATAGCCGTCAACAAGCTCCGGATAGCGACGCTCCAACTCCTTGCGCAGCCCGCTGTTCGCCGAGATCTCGTCCAGCAGCCTCGGCTCCAGATTCCTGGTGAAGCCCGAGGCCTCGAACCGTGCGCGTACCCTCGCGCCAAAGTCATGGCCGATGCCATTGCTGATGCCGATGACATCCTTCAGAATGTGCTCCAGGCCATCGCAGGCATACTGCACCTGCGTCGCATAAGAAGGACTGACCGTGAAGACACGATCCGCGAAGCGAACACCAGCCGCCATGCAGTTGAGACGATCCCCGTGCACTGGGTCGACAAACTCATCGGCACGCCAGGCTGGCAGGTTGAAGAGGTTAAAGAGGTCGAAGCCTTCCTCCCACCGATGGAAGGAATCGAAATACTGCCAGCCGCCGTTGTGCATGATGTGCAGGAACGACGTGCGCCGGAAATTCGGGTTGTACAGGTAGAGCGGGTCACTGCGCACGATACCGTTGAAAGGCCCCGTAAAGGCGTCGTTCGTGAAGGTGAAAAGGGGATGAAGACCGAAACTGCAGATTAACTCTGTGCAGGCGCGAGCAAAACCAATTCGCCGTCGCAGCTTCTCCTGCGACGTGATGCCCCAATAAAGCCCGTCGAACAGCTCGGCATTGTCCAGAAGAAAGACGCGTATGCCATCCACCTCGCCCGAAAACACGCCCACTTCATATTCCTGATTCATCACCATGAAGCGCACCGTGCGCCCGCTGTACGTGATGCCATGCTGATCGATTGCCGTCTGCATCATGTGTTGCGCCTTGGGGGGACCCTGCCGATACAACGGCGTGATCGCATAGACCTCTTCACCCAGCCGCGCAAGCTGCCGCGGAAGCTCGTAGACAACATTCGCGAGACCGCCACTCTTGCTGAACGGCTCCATTTCCGCCGACATGAAGACCATGGGGCCAGGCTGGTTGTGGAACTCCAGGCCACTCCCGATCATCCGCAGTGGCTCGTTGCGGCTCTCCGTCATCCGCATGATGTAGTCCGACACCCGGTGCGCCGTCAGGTAATCATTCAGGAAGAGGTGGAAGCAGACACGCTTCAGCCCGAGCTGCACCTGCTCGCGCCGCTCCTCCCAGAAACCGTCCAGAAGACGCTGTCGGATGAAGGCCGAGAACTTGCGGTACGAGCTGCTGTTCTCCGCGAACTCCAGAAACGCAAAGTTGGCCGTGAAATGTTGCGGATCGCTCATCTCGCACAGCCGGATGAAGGAGTCACGAAAAAACTCGTCACGGAGCCCCTCCCGATCGTCGACTCGATCCAGCCGCAACAGCTTCACCCGCTCCGTGAACGAGACGATCGTATTCAGTCGCGATACCTTCAGCTCTCGCCCAGTGAAGTAGCTGCAGTGGCCCGTGATCGGAGAATAAAGCGGATCCACCACCTTATACCACGCATCGTCCTCCAAGGGCAACCGCGGATTGTCGAACTGCAGGGATGCCGCCTGGTTGCTGTCCGAGAAATTGAAAGCCCCAACGTAGAAGGTCGTCCCGTCGGTCGACACCTTGATAGCCGCCGCCACCACCGGGTTGTTCGCCCAAATCACATAGCCGCGGCCGGGGCACTCAGCGTGCAGCGTGTACCACTGCTGGTAATAACGCTCCAAGCTCCGATGCGATACCGACTCGAACTGGTTCCAGTTCACGTAGATGTTGTCGAGGTATACCTTCCAGCTCTCACCTTCGGCATTGCCCTCGTAATCCATCACGATGTCACTGAGGAAAATGGTCGTCGCGATCGCCGCTCGCAATCCACGCTGCCCGAACGTGTTGAGCGCGCGCCGCTCGTCGTGATTGCCGAGGATCCCCAGCATCACCGACCCTTCCGGCAGCGCCGTAGGAAAATAGCGATCGTAAAGATGATAAATCTCACTGACGTCGCTCTGCCCGTGCGTGATGCTCTCGCAGATCTTGAAAAGCGCCGAGTTGTAGGGAATGATCCCCGAACGCGTCAGGAAACGTTCATGCCCCCAATAGCACTCCGCCAGATTGATGAAGAAATCCTTGTTGCACCGCTTCAGCGTCCGCTCCAGCCGCGCCATCATGTAGTGATGCAACGGCACCGCGATCAAGTCGCGCGACGCTGAGTCATAAAAGCCGGTCGTGATCAGGTGATCGTCTTCCCGCTCATTTACCACGATGCGCCCCGTCACCATCTCCTCCAGGCTTCGCTCGTGGTAGTAGACCTTCAGGTCATTATTCTTCTTCATCATCACCGGTACCGCATGCGCCGAATCGAAGCGGATTCCGTCAATGTCATACGTCTCGATCAGGATCTCCACCGAGCGGATGAGCCACTCCCATACCTCCCAGCAACGGTAGTTGAGGAGCCGTCCATCATTCCACGACCCGTATCGACCATCCGTGGCGGCACGGTAAGCCAGGTTGCCATTATCGCCGTAGCACTGTACCGCCACCTCGTCGGGCAACTCCTTGCTGTAACGATTGAGATGTGGCACCACATCGACGATGATCTTGATGCCCAACTCATGCGCCCGGGCGACCAGCGCTTTGAACTCTGCCTCACCGCCAAGCTGTGGCTCCACCTCCACCAGGCTCATCGGCGAGAACGGCGATGGCGATGAAGCACCTTCCGCCCAATCCTCGCGGTTATGACCACGCTTCTGGACGCCAAGCAAATAGATCGCCGTGATCCGGTACCGCTCCCGCAGATCCTCCAGATGGGCTGCCACGTCACTGAAGCGCCCAAGCCGGATCACTTCCCCGTTCTCATTGTACACCAGCCCCGGGTGCCCTTCCGGACGCCCCCAGTACACCCGAGTATGCCCATGAATATCCGTGAAGATCTCCAGGATGATCTCCCCCCGCACATCCGGCACCACGTTGATTCGGCCGCTCAAGCCCGGTGCGTGCAACCACTCATGATGATCCGCATGCTGACGGAAGACCACGAAGTCCACCTGACCGTAGCTGTCGAAGCGGTGAGTGAACGAGTACTGGCCGCTCTCCTCATCCAGAACAAGCGGGTGCTGCGTAAACGATAAATCATCGTACGCGCACAGATCCTCCTTGCACGGATTTCTGTAGAGCCGCAGAAAAAACTTCCCCGTCTTGGTCGTCAGATTGAAGCGAAAAGTATGGCTGTCGCCCGCCTTCAGCGTCACGAAGCTCGTCGCCAGCGGCGCGTCGTATTCCTTCGGGCTGAATATCCGCTCCAACGCCAGGTTGGCGCGGTCGCGCACTTCATGCACGTCGTGCCCCGAAGCAGCTACCAACAGCTTCACGACGCCCAGAAGCGACTCTCGATCACTGCTCCCTTTATACTGCCTGGCATGCTCCTCCAGCGACTCGATCGCCTCAACGGTACTGTCATAGTGAAAATTCAGTTCGTCCCCAGGCATGCGCGCATTGAGCAGCCGCAGATGCTTCTGTCGCGCCTTCTCGGAAAACGCTTTGAAACGCGCATCTTCGGGAATCAAGCCGATCTCCCGCTCCATCAGAGAACCGATCCGCAGGATCTCGTCCACCAGGCTGTCCACCTGACGGCACAGCCCCTTGTCCGTGATCTCAATGTGAGCGTAGCCTGTCTCGATCGCACGCGCTTCGATTGTCAGCAACTGCGTGAAGGTGTCGAAATGAGACTCATCTCCCTTTCGCTGCCCGATCCGCAGCACGTCGAAGATGTTCAGCCCCAGATAGATCGACGAGATCTCCTCCCAATCCGGCCCCGGGCCGATGTGCGAGATGATCGTCGTCTCCGCCGACTCATGGAGCAGCGTCGGGCTACCGATCCGCTCCTTGATCAGCACAAAGCGACGCCCAAGGATGCTCGGCAGCTCGATACGCGCCACCGCTTGGTGCACGAACTGGATCGCCCGCACCACCCGAAGCGACAGCCGCGCATCGTTGTACAAACGCCCTCGCAGGTACTGATCGTTGCCCGACAGCCGCGTGAAGATCTCATTCTTGATCGCCGTGAAGCGCCCAACAAATGAAGAGGGCAACTCCCCCTGCGCCAGACGCTGCACGATCTCCCGGTCAGGATAGAACCAGAACGCGCGGAAAACCCTGAACGCATCCGCGATCTCGTGCCGCATCGCCTCCCGAGATATCAGACTCTCATTGCCGGCCTTACACCGCCCTATTCCGTTGACAATATCTATACTCTTGCTCTCGATGCTCATTCTAATAACTTTATGGCTGATCGGTCAATGTCTAGTAGCGTTACTCGTCCGCCTCAATTTACTTACTCATCCTCCGAATTCGCGACCGGACGCTCCATGACACAGATCGACTTACAGATCTCGCAGCTCTCCACCTCGCCGCGACAGATCGACTCCTGCATGAACTCATGAAACTCGCTCAGAAAACGCTCCACCGAGGCGCGATCTCGTCGTATGAACTGAATGAAATTGTAGAGCTTCATGCTCGTGTCCAAGCTGATCAGGTGCTCGATCTTGCAGGCATCCAACTCCGCCTGCTCCGCATCCAGCCCCAGTACCTGGTGGAAGAAGGTCTCCAGCAACTCCGCGTTCAGTTCCACGATCTCCGCCAGCCGGCGACCCTCCTGGCTGAGCGTAAGAAACTTGTTCGCGTCCTCCACAATCAAACCACGCTTCTTCAGCGCCTTCATGCTGATCGAGCAGCTACCGCGAGTGATATTCAGACGCCGCGCCACATCGATAACCCGTGCGTAGCCCTGTTCTTCCAGAAGCTCATAGACAGAGCGCAGGTAGTGCGCGGCGCTGTGTGTCAGCGTATTTGATTCAAACTCTTTCCAAAGGTCGTCCGACATCGCCACCTTCTCCGAACTGCTGCACTCGCAAATGATGAAAGGAAGTGATGCGAGAGACTCCCGCTCACCCCGTGTGACACATACAATAGCCGACCTGGCCCCGCTTCGCAACTCAGTTCCCTCCCCAGCCTTACCCCCACGCTCTCGCTCTCCAAAACCTCGGTCGAATCCTCGGTGGCTTTCCTGGTCGCCTGAGTGGCCCCGCCGTCGCTTCGTCGCTTCCCCCACTCCCCAAAAACCTCGGTCGAATCCTCGGTGGCTTTCCTGGTCGCCTGAGTGGCCCCGCCGTCGCTTCGTCGCTTCCTCCACTCCCCAAAAACCTCGGTCGAATCCTCGGTGGCTTTCCTGATCGCCTGAGTGGCCCCGCCTTCGCTTCGCCGCTTCCCCCACTCTCCAAAAACCTCGGTCGAATCCTCGGTGGCTTTCCCGGTCCCGCCACTCGCCTGAGTGCACGCCTTCGCTTCGCCGCTTCCTCCACTCTCCAAAACCTCGGTCGAATCCTCGGTGGCTTTCCTGGTCACGCCACTCGCCTGAGTGGCCCCGCCTTCGCTTCGTCGCTTCCCCCACTCCCCAAAAACCTCGGTCGAATCCTCGGCCCCAGCATAAAACACTGATTCACAATGTGCCTTCCGTGTTTGTCCGTGCTTATCCGTGTGCGTCCGTGTGCGTACCTCGAAATCCCAGGTCCAACACCTCGGCCCGAATCAATCCCATTCTTCCCATTCTTCCCATTCTTCCCATCCCCGCTGCTTTACCGTTTCGCCCAAAGCCTCGCTGGCCCCGTGATCCGCCAGAATGAACGAAGCCAAAGATCCAGCGCCACTATTATCTCACCATAGCATATGAAACTCAAAAGTCAATTAGCTTCCATATATTTACCTGCCCTCTTGCGTCCCCGCGTCCCCCCGGGTCCCCGCGTCCCCGCCGTTGCATCTCGCCCTTACCCACACTACATTTCAACTCCCTTCCCACCTGCCAACGCACCGCACGAACAGGATGACATAATGAGCGCTCAGCAAGCTACCCGTCAAGAGCTGCCAATCGAGAAGACCTGGGACCTCACCAGCATCTTTGCCGATGACAACGCATGGGAGCAGGCCTTCAGCAAACTCGCCGGCGCCGAAGCTCCCCTCTGCGCACTCAAAGGATCCCTGACAGCCTCGGCCGCAAACCTGGCCAACGTCCTGCAAAGTCGCGATCACCTCGAGCGCCTCCTCGAGACCCTCTACGTCTACGCCCACCTCAAGTCCGACGAGGATACCCGCAACTCCTTCTACTCCGGCATGCAGGATCGAATCCGCAGCCGATGGAGCCAGTTCTCCGCCGCCTTGGCATGGATCGAACCCGAGATCCTCGCCGAAGAGCAGGACAAGCTTGAAGCACTGATCGCCGAAGAGGAGATGAAGCCCTTCAGACGCCTCATGGCCCTCCTGCTCCGCGACAAACCCCATACCCTCAGCGCCGCCGAAGAACGCCTCATGGCCATGGTCGCGGAACCTCTCGGCGCCGCACAGAACGCCTTCTCCAAACTCAACAATGCCGATCTGCGTTTCCCCGACGTCAACGACGAGAAAGGTCAGCCGGCGACGCTCACGCATGGCTCCTTTCTGCGCTTTCTCGAAAGTTCCGACCGACGCGTCAGGCGCGATGCCTTCTGCGCCATCTACGATACCTATGACAGCGTCAAAAACACCCTCGCAGCCACCCTTGATGGACACGTGCGAAAGCACATCTTCACGGCTCGCGCCCGTAACTTCGACTCCGCCCTCGAAGCCTCCCTGCAGCACGACCAGGTCGAACCCACCCTGTACCGCAGCCTCGTCACCGCCATCGACAAGGGGCTCCCGGTCTTCCATGACTACCTCGCGCTGCGACGCGATGCGCTCGGCATCGACGAACTCGACATGTACGACCTGCACGTCCCGATCATTCAGGATGTACACATGAAGGTACCCTACGAGGAAGCCTGCTCCTGGCTTCTGGAAGCATTTCAGCCTCTGGGCGACGATTATGTGCGCGTCGTGGAGAAGGGACTCACGGAGCGTTGGGTGGATGTCCTCGACTGCCAGGGCAAGCGCTCCGGCGCCTACTCCAGCGGTTGCTACGACACCAATCCGTACATCCTCATGAATTACCAGGACAACCTCAACAGCGCCTTCACCCTCGCCCACGAGATCGGCCACTCCCTGCACAGCTACTTCTCCAACGCCAGCCAGCCGCACCTCTACGCATCCTACAGCATCGTCGTGGCCGAAGTCGCCTCCATCACCAACGAAGCCCTCCTTCTCGACTACCTGCGCCGCAAGAAGAAGGACGACAAGCGCCTTCAGGCATATCTGCTCAGCCATCTCTGCGACGACTTCCGCACCACCATGTACCGCCAGACCATGTTCGCCGAGTTCGAACTGCTTATCCATGAAAAGGCAGAGCAGGGTATCCCCCTCACCACCGACGAACTCAACAACAGCTACTTCGAACTCAACAAACGCTTCCACGGTACGATTCAACCGGACCGTCGCATCGCTCTCGAATGGTCCCGCATCCCACACTTCTACTACAACTTCTACGTCTACAAGTACGCAACCGGATTCGCCGCGGCGCAAGCCTTCGCCGAACGCCTCCTCGGCGGAGGCAGGGACGAGGTCGACGCCTATCACGGCTTCCTGAAGTCTGGCTGCAGCGCCGATCCTCTCGACATCCTCGCCACCGCCGGTGTCGATCTGCGCGATCCCGCCGTCATCGACAGTGCTATCGATCGCTTCCGCGGATCCGTCGCCGACCTCGGCGCCCTCCTCCCCACGCTGAAGAGTGGCACCAAGACATGATCCGGCCGATCTGTCCCGATCCGTCCCGACCTTACGCAGTCCCGCCCGGCGTGAACTGCTTGAGCTTGATCGAGACTACCGCCTTTCGCGTCACCTGCCCCGTTGCCAGATCCGTATAGCCGGACTTCAAAACGGCAAGGATGGTGGTCGATCGCAAATCGGCATCCGCCGGCGCTGGCGCGGCCAGGGTGTGCCGCTCCGGATCGAAACGGGTCACATTCGGCGTCACGCCGAGCCGGCCCAACTCCATCTCCATCGCCAGATTGTCGATCAGCTCCTGGTGATCCGTCAGATGGCGGCTGATTATCCGGGCTTCCAGCTTGTCCATGAAACTCTCGATGAAAACCGTCGTCCGGTAGAGACGATAGCTTTCCACTAACTCCGTCCCCCAGTATGCACTCGGATCCCGCACGTCGACCGGCTGGCGCGCCAGCTCCGTCGCGCGCTGCCCCGCCTTGGCAAGCCCCTCCTTGTGCAGTTGCACGAAGCCGCGCAGATAACGCGTGCTGCTCTCGCTGAGCAACTCCGCGATCTCCTGATCCAGCTCATGGCCGCTCAGCGGCAGACGATTCTCTCGCGTGATCGTCGCTACCGCCATCTTCAGGCTGAAAATGTGATTCTGACACCGGGTCACATCCGGCGGCGTCGGTATGTCCATGCGATTTGAAGAGGCGGCGGGACCATTCGCCATTGGCATGGAAGCCCTGCGCCCGCTCTTCACCGGCTCCTGGCGTTCCTCGTAGGGCATCTCCGGCTCGTCAATCTCATAGGCCGGCTCCTGTCCCATGGGAGAGCTCGCGTTACTCGCCACCATGTCGTATCCCTCTTCAATCGGCGCGTCGTCACCAATCTCCGGCGTGTAAAGGACCTGTCGAAGCGGCTGCGTATCTTCTTCCACCTCTTCCTCGAACTCATCCTCGTCGTCTTCTAAACTCACCCAGTCAAGCTTCAGGTCATCGCTCTCCCTCTTCTCCTCCACGGCGTCCACGGTTTCCGCCTCCCGCTTCCGCTCATGGTGAAGTCGAACGATGGCAGGACGAATCAGCTCGTCCGCGATGGTATCCAGATAGCCCGATTTCTGCACCTGCACGATGACCCGGCCCTCGATCTCCTCATCTTCCAGTTCCCGCGCCTGCGCGGCATCCACCTGGTGCAGGCCGGCATGGTAGCGCGTCTTGCCTGCTTCTACCTGTCGCCGTTCCAAGCTCATGACCTCGGCCAGAAAGTCCAGAAGCTGATAGTAACGCGGCTCGCGCAACTCCATGATCTCCCCCTCGAGATGATCCAGAAACTTCTCGATATAGGTGCTCGTCCGGTAGGCGCGATACTCATCCACCGTGTCGGGATCCCAGAAAAGCAGAGGATCCGTCAGCTTCGGATTCAGCCGCGTCACCGAGCGATAACGCTCTGCCGCCTTCTGCTTCGCCTTCGCATGCATGCTCAGAAAATCTTCCAGTATCAGGCGAGAATACCAGGAAAGCTCGTCGCGCATCTCCACGGATATCAGCTCGTTCGTCTCCGGGATGACCGGATGCGTCATGATCTGCTGAATGGCCTCCTTGAACTCGAACATCAGCCGCTTCGAGCGCTGCACGTCCGCCGGATAGGGAACATCCGCTGTCTCCTGCGCTTCATCCGGCCCGGTCCGCTTGCTCGGCTCAGGACGTGTCGTCGCCTCGCTTCCCACCTGGTTCTCGAGCGTATCTTCGGGATCCTTCCGCACAGCCTTGCGCAGCTCGCTGATCTCCTCGAAACTGAGCGTCAGCGCCTCTGTCTGCAGTTTGGCCTGCGGCGCGGCCTCCCACGCCCTCACCTGCTGAAGCTTACGCTCCAAGGACTGACGGGCGCTCTCATGGTCGCTGACGACAGGTGTCGGCGCCGGCGAAGCAGCCTCAGGCTTCAACTGTGTAGTCCCCGCCATCGCCGCGGTGGGCGCGGCAGCCGGTGCATGGAGCAGATGCGGCAGATCGTCCGGCGCCATCGGCGCATCGGTACGGATCACCCCCTTGCCGATCTGAACCTGACACATGGTCCCGCCACCTGCCGGCGATGACACCACCGGTGATGCCGCGGGCGAAGGTGCGGGCGCGGTATCCTGCGGCGCGGCATCCTCTTCTCCGGTCACCTCCGCCAGCTCGACCGGTGGCAATGAGCCCGCCACCATGGCGGACAATTTGCCGATGCTTGAACGAAACGCCTGCAGCTGTACCTCGGTCTGATGCTGCAGTGCCTTCACCTGCATCTCCAGAGCGCTGAGACGCTGCAGAAGCACTTTGCGCTCCACCAGCGTCGGTTCAGCTTGCGCTTCCTTCTTACTCATGCTCTCAGCGCCTCAACCATGTGGCATTTGCAGGTCGACCGATGTGGAGCAGCCACAAGCCAACGGCACCGGTCCCGGAACATGCTTGTACACCTAAACATTCTTTGCCACCATCGTTGTGCGCACGACGGCTTTGCGCACGATCTGGCTCGTACTCAGATCCACATATCCTGCCTTGAAGTCGCCCGATACAACGATCTGATAAAGCTCACCCGTACGCGGCGTCTCCCCATCTCGCGTCTGGTGACGCCTGGGATCGAAGACCGTAACCCCCGGTTTGACCTCCACGCGGCCAAGCTCCATCTCCATGGCCAGCGCATCGAGCAACGGCCAATGATCCTCCAGATTCCGTTTGCGGATCTCCTTCTCGACCTTATCCAGCACTTCCGACACGAACCAGTGCGTCCGGAATTTTATGTACTCGTCGAGCAACTCCTTGCCCCAGTACTCCTGCGGGTCCAGCCCCTGCGAAGCCGAAAGGCGCAGGAAGTTTCGTTGCGCCTCTGCCAAGGAATTGCCGTGCCGTGTCAACGACTCGCGTAACAGGCTGTTGCTCCGCTCCGCCAGCACGCGGCCGATCTCGGCATCGAGCTTGCCCCCGCGCGGGATTTGTTTCGACTTCAGCAATTGGCTGCTGGCGATCTTGAAGTTGAAGACCAGTCGCTGCACCTTCGCCACTACCGGGTGCACCGGCACGTCCCCTTCGTTTCTCGGTCCAGACTCCTCGGGTACTGCCGCATCATCCGTCTCTGCCGGTATCTCCTCCGTCCCCCCCTTGTCCGTGTCCGTCTTCTCTCCAGCCTCCGTGCGACGAATCGCCGGCCTGCTGATCGTCGGACGCTCAAGGGTTATCCTCTCGCTCCGCGGTGGCGTCACCATCGACAGTCGGCGCGGCGTTTCCGTCGCCGTCGTCCGTTCCGCGGCAGGGGCCGTATCAGACGCAGCCTCATCCTCCTTCTCATGCGGAGGCGCGGGCGGGGGGATCGTCGAACCATTCGACCTCGAACTCCGTCCCGCTAATACGATGGTAGCTGTGGACTCACCCTCAGCCCGGTTGCGAAAGCTGCTTGTTTCCGCCCCGCGATCCCCGCTCTTCTTGAATGGACTGATCAGGTTTGCCGTATCCGCACCAAAATCCTGTTCACCCGATGAACTCGCAGGCTTGTCACCCTTCTTCTTGTCCAGAAAATCGAGTCGGGGCTTCTGATTCCGATTGGGCATCTGCATGAGTACCCGGGGCTTCCCCGCCTCGGCACGATCGCCCTCCTTCTCCACCCCAACACCTGTCGCCGGCACATGCTGCTTGACCGTCTGGATCAAATCCTCGGCGACAGCCATTTCACCGCCGCTCCCCTGCAAACGCGGTGCCGTCGCCACCTTTGCTGTCTCAGCATGAGCATCGCGCAAGCCATCGATTCGCCGTCGGTTTTCCTCAACCCCCGTACCCAACTCCGACAGTGCCTGGTGGGTCCTCTCGGCCTGAGCATCGATCTTCTGATCCAGTTGCCGCCCCACCGCCTCCAGCTTCTGCAACAGAATCTCGTCGCCGCCTAACGCCTCACCTTGCTTGCCGATGATCTGCTTGAGCATCGTTTCATGCGCCGTGAGCTGATCCTTCAGATCGATCACCGCCGACGCAATGTGGCGAAGCGTAAAGATCAGGTCCTCCATGCTCACATCGATGTCGGGGTTGGGACCACGCTCCGGCATCTCTTCTTCTTCCGGAGCGTCGTACCTGAGTTCTGCCTCGGCGGGCGCCTCATGCATCAGCTCCGCCTCCGCTTCCTCCATCCCCATCTCCTCGGTCATATCGCCAAACGATTCCGATAGATCGAAATCATCCTCTGGAGAGACGTCCGCCATCGCGGCGTCCAGAATTTTCTGCAAGTCTGAGTCGTCCAAAGCTTCACCTGAAATCGTGATCAGTTCCATTCCCGTGTCACTGCCAGCTGCCCCCCCTGCCTCTCCATCTGCTTGCTAATGTAGAGCAGCACAAAAGCAATGCAAGACCAAGACGCGCGCCTCTGCACCACCCCGTCCATACCGGCCTGCACCAAGCGCCCGGTCTGCGGCTCACACGAGTGCCATGCCCGCATTGTGCTGATCATTGGTATCCTATCTTGTCGTAAACAGCAACAGTTGGAATCTCAGCCAGTCGACATTCGCTACTTTTATGTTTAGAAGCGTTTTAATTAACTTTGACCAGTTATTCGATTGTTTGGTATTTGCTAACGGAAATCTAACTATCCGCTAACCAATCAGCCATAATACCCAATTATGAGGTATTCTTCTTTGATTACTTCAACTTAAACACGATAATGGCCCGCACCTTGCGATATAGGAGATCTATCCGCTCAACCTGCGTAATTCCGCTAATTCTGACCAAACACCACACACGCAGGAAATAAACTAAAGGGATTGAATCGAAAATGTGGAACCAGAAATCGCTCAAGTTCAAACTCATCAGCCTCTTCTCACTCGTAGCCTTGATTACCTTGATAGTTGGAGCCATCGGTTGGGTCAGTGTCCGGCAGCTTACAGGGCATATTCATGAAATCGGCGACGTCTGCCTCCCGAGCATCGAAAGCCTGCTGAATGCTGATCGCCACATCACGGCGATCCGCGTCGCTCAACGCACATTACTGATTCCAGGCTTGAATCCCTCTGATCGGGATCGCCAGAAGCAGAACATCGCGTCAAATCGAAAAGCGTATCAGGCCGAGCTCGATGTGTACGAAACTCTGCCCCAAGCCCCTGAAGAAGCCACTCTCTGGAAGGCTTACGTTCCGGCTCTGGATAAATGGCGCGAAGTCAACGTTGCCATCGTCAATGCCATGACCGAGTTGGAGAAACTCGACATCTCCAATCCGGATGCCCTTCAGGCAACCATGCGCGGCTTCATCTCCGATCATCACCAGCTCTCTTCCAGATGCCTTGACTACCTCGTCAAATCGGATGGCAAAGCTTTTGCCGGTGGTGACAATGCAGACGCGTGTGCCTTTGGCCGTTGGCTGAACACCCATACCACTACAAACCCGGCAATTTCACAGGTTCTTACTCGCATTCGCGCGCCCCATGCCACCTTCCATGCCGGTGTCGGGACCTTCAAGAGTCTGATTGGCGAGAACAAGCTGGATGAAGCCAGAGAATTCTATCACCGCACGATCGTGCCTGCCAGAGAGGCGGTTTTCCTCGATTTCGCTGACTTGGATAAGCAGATCTCGTTTGCTCAACAGCTCAATCAGGACATCACCCGCTTGACCATGGTCGATGGCAGAGCTGCCCAGGAAGAATCTGTCGCCCTGCTCAACAAGGTCATCGAGATCAATGAAGAAATCGCTACGCACGAACTGAAGGATGCCGCCGGCGAATCCCGCATTGCAGTAATTGCCGCAGTTGTTGGCATGCTTCTGGGAACGGGGCTTGCCCTTACCTTCGGCCTCCTAAGCAGCCGCAATCTTTCCAGCCGCCTCCAGAATGTCATCCAAGGATTGTCTTCAGGCGCCGAGCAGGTCGGCAGTGCATCCCAGC
The DNA here is from genome assembly GCA_041690595.1 of Lentisphaeria bacterium. Taxonomy (GTDB): domain Bacteria; phylum Verrucomicrobiota; class Lentisphaeria; order JABSQK01; family JAWLHB01; genus JAWLHB01. The sequence goes on along the minus strand of JAWLHB010000051.1, from coordinate 19,580 downwards.
AGGTTTCTCAATCCAGCCAGCAGATGGCTGAAGGTGCTAACGAGCAGGCATCCTCCCTTGAAGAAACCTCCTCCGCACTCGAGCAGCTCTCCAGCATGACCGGCCAGAACGCCGAGCATGCCCGCCAGGCAAATGTCACGGCAGGCGGTGCCTTGGATGCCGCCAGGCGCGGCCATAAGGCAATGACCGACATGGGCGCGGCCATGGCCAAAATCCAATCCTCCTCCGACCAGACCGCCAAAATCGTCAAGACCATCGACGAAATCGCCTTCCAGACCAACCTCCTCGCGCTCAATGCAGCCGTCGAGGCTGCACGCGCGGGAGAAGCAGGCAAAGGCTTTGCCGTGGTCGCCGAAGAGGTGCGTAATCTCGCTCAGCGTAGCGCCGAAGCGGCCAAGACCACCGCCTCCCTTATCGAAGAGTCCGTCAGGAATTCCGGAGAGGGCGTCAAGACCAATCAGATGCTCGAAGAAATGCTCGCCGAGATCGGCAAACAGGTCGAGCAGGTGAGCCAGTTGATCGGCGAAGTCTCATCCGCCAGTGAAGAACAGGCCCGCGGCATCGACCAGATCAACATCGGCATCAACCAGATGAACCAGGTGACCCAGGCCAACGCCGCAACCTCCGAAGAGTCCGCCTCGGCAAGCGAAGAACTCTCCGCCCAGGCCAGCGAGCTGCAGGAGATGGTCACCGCACTGGTCGGCATCGTCAGCGGCGCCAACGGCGCCAATCTGGTCACAAGCAGCCAGCGGAACACTAACCGGGTTCATGCTGCCGCCCCCCGCCGCCAGCAACCCGCACATACTCCGAGCTTCAATACTCCCATGCGCCCTCACACGGAAAAGCAACTCGTCGGCACGAACGGCAGAAGCCACTCTCCGGAAACCTTCCTGCCCCTGAAGAGTGACGACAGCGACTTCTAAAATCCCTTGGGCAGGGACAAAGGTCCGGCGGTTTCCAACCAAACCGCCGGACCTTCCTTTTTGTCATTTGGAGGCACACCCCCCAAAAGCCCCAGTTGCTCTCCGTCCAGACCGTCCAGACCGTCCATTTCTCTCAGGCAAACTCAATGTATAGTACTGCGCCACCGCGTTCCGCCCCCTACTCAATCGATCCACCACGAGTGACTCGCCTTGCACTATCTGGACGAATCGACCATCCTGATCTTCCTCCTGCAGTTCGGCCTCCTGCTCGGTCTCGCGCGGGTTGGCGGCCTCATCTTTCAGCGCTTCGGTCAGCCCGCCATTACCGCGGAGATTCTGGTGGGCGTTATCTGCGGCCCCACCCTGTTCGGTCGGTTTGCTCCGGACTTCTATAGCCGCATCTTTCCCGATACTGCCGTCCAGCATTACATGCTCGATACTGTCGCCTGGCTTGGCATCCTCTTCTTCCTTCTTCAGACCGGCCTCGAGACCGATCTCGGCGCCGCTTGGCGCCAGCGCCGCGATGCACTCCTCATCGCTGCATCAGACCTGATCATCCCGCTCTTTGTCGGCTTCATGCTCTGCCTCTTCGTTCCGGCCCACTACCTGACAACACCCGAGTCCCGCGTCATCTTCGCCCTCTTCATCGGGACCATCATGACTATCAGCGCGCTACCCGTGACCGCACGGGTTCTCCAGGAACTGGGCATCTATCGCACCGACGCCGGCGTCCTCATGATGGGCGCCCTCACGGTCAACGACGTGGCCGGCTGGGTGCTCTTCGCGGTGATTCTGAGCTTTGCGGCGGATGCCGGCATGCCGCTCAGCCACATTCCACTGGTGGTTGGCGCCACGCTTGCCTTCGCGGCCTTCAGTCTCACCATCGGAACGGGGCTTACCAATCGCTTGTTCACCTGGTTTCATCGGCGGGAGTTGCCGGAGCCCGGCACCTCCCTCACCACCATCTGCCTGCTCGGTGTTCTCGGCGGCGCGATCACCCTGGCCATCGGCATCCACGCCCTCTTCGGCTTCTTCATTGTCGGCATCATGGCCGGTGAATGCCGCAGTCTCTCCGAAAACACCCGTCAGTTGATCTCCCAGACCGTCCGCGCCACCATGGTCCCCATCTTCTTCGCCACCATCGGACTCAAGATCGACTTCATCGCTCACTTCGACCTCCCTGCCGTCCTCTTCCTCACCGTTGTCGGTGTTGGCGCCCGCTTTGCCGGCGCTTGGGTGGGCGTCATGCTCACCGGCCGCCAGCGCATCCTCAAACACCTGATCTCCGCGGCCCACACCCCCGGCGGCGAAATGCAGATCGTGATCGGCATTCTCGCCATCGAGTACGGCGTCGTCACCCAGCGCGTCTTTGTCGCCATCGTCTGCAGTGCGGTCCTCTCATCGATCCTGCTCGGGCCATGGATGCGATGGGCTCTCCAGCGCCAGCGTCGGCGGAACCCCCTCGACTATTTCGCCCCCGAAACCTTCACCGCCAACCTTCAGTCCGTCAATCGCGATGACGCCATTCGCGAGATGTGCACCGCGTTGGCCGCACAGGCTCCCGGCGTCACGGCGGAAACTATGACCGCCGCCGTCCTCGAGCGTGAAGGGACCATGAGCACCGGTCTTGAGCATGGCGTCGCCCTGCCCCACGGCCGCATCCCGGATCTCGTCGTCCCCCGCATCGCTGTCGCCCGCTCCACCCACGGCATCCCTTGGAATACCCCCGACGGTCTGCCCGTCAATCTCATATTCCTGCTGATCACACCAGTGGACGACAAAGGCATGCAACTGCGCATCCTCCGCGCCATTGCCCTTGGCCTCTATAATCCGGTCATTCGAACGGCCCTTCTGGAGGCGGTGGATGACAAGGAGATGTGGAAGATCATGCACAGCCACCTCTTGCGAGTGGAGAGCATGTCACCGCCCCACTCCGCCGCCGGCTGAGCTTCCGGAGTGGAAAGGCAGCCAATAGGGGTTACACTATTCGCGAACCTTTATTCATAACGCATCCCAACACAAGGAAGGAACCATGAAAACCGGGTGTTTCATTGCCGGCATCTCCGCCGTGATAATCCTGCTCCTCCTCGGCGGTTGTGGGGTAGCAACCTACAACAGCCTCGTCAACAGCCAGGAACGGGTCGACATGCAATGGGGCGAGATCGACAACATGCTCCAGCGCCGGGCCGATCTCATCCCCAACCTCGTCGAGACCGTCAAAGGCTATGCCGCCCATGAACAGGAGATCTTCGAAAATGTGGCCGAGGCTCGCTCCAGACTGCTCGGCGCCTCAGGCGTTGAAGCCAAGGCCGAGGCCGCGGGCCAGTTCAATTCCGCGCTGGGACGACTGCTCGCCATCGCTGAAAACTACCCGAACCTGAAAGCCGACACCAATTTCCTCCGCCTGCAGGATGAGCTGGCCGGCACCGAGAACCGCATCGCTGTCGCCCGTAGCCGCTACAATGAAGCCGTGGCCGATTTCAACGCCAGAATCCGCAAGATCCCCGCGGTGATCTTCGCCAGCATGCTCAACATGGAGAAGCGTGCCTACTTCGAGGCAAAAGACGAAGCAGCGCGTGCCGTGCCAGAAGTCCGTTTCGGAGAGAACTGATGGGCTTTCTCTCTGCTGCCCAGCGTCAGCGCTTGCAGGATGCCGTGGCCTCGGCCGAGCGTCAGACCAGCGGCGAGATTGTCGTTTGCCTGACCAGACACACCAAAGGGGACATCTACGAAGCGGCCAAAGCCTTCTTCATCAAGAAGGGGCTTCAGGCTACGGAAGCACGGAATGGCGTCCTCATCATGCTCGCTTATCGCGACCACAAGCTTGCCATCCTCGGCGATGAAGGCATCGATGCCAAGGTGCCGGATGACTTCTGGGAAAGCACCGTCGCCATCATGACCGCCAGGTTCGCCCAGGACGACATCGTCGGTGGGTTGGAAGCCGGCATCGCCGAAATCGGCCGCCAGCTCTCCGCCTGGTTCCCATGGCAGAAAGACGATGTCAACGAGTTGAGCGACGAGATTCATGTCGACGACGGGGAAAACCATTGATGCATCCTGTACGTCGATTCTGCCTCTCACTCGCCCTGCTGTGCACCTTTGTCGTTATGGGCCAGCAGCCGGTCCCTGCTCTCAGCGGGCGCCTCGTCGACCAGGCAAAGCTCCTCAACGACAGCCAGAAGCAGCAACTCGATGCCGCCTTGAAGCAGTTTGAGCAGCAGACCGGCGCCCAGATGGCGGTCCTTATCGTGCCCGAACTCGCCAATGACGCCATCGAAAGCTTCGGCATTCGCGTGGCGGATACCTGGCAGCTTGGCGACAAGGAGCGCGACGACGGCCTCATCCTGATCATTGCCCTCAAGGAGCGCCAGACTCGACTGGAAGTCGGGCAGGGTCTCGAAGGATCGATCAACGATGCCCGGGCCGGCGATCTCCTGCGTGGCATGCAGCCTTATTTTCGCCAGCAGCAATACCACGCCGGCATCCTGTCCGTGATCGATGGCGCCACCCGTCACATCACCGGGCAGCCGCTCAGCGGCTATCAGCTTCACCAGCCGTCAGCTCAGCCACAACGCCGACCGGGCGGATTCATCCTCCTCCTCTTTTTCATCATGATCCTCTTCGGCTCGTTCGCGCGCTTTGGTCGGCATGGCAGATCCGTCATCATCGGCGGCGCCTACTACGCGAGCCAGCATCGTGGCGGTTTCGGAGGTGGCTTCCGTGGCGGCGGCGGCTTTGGCGGCGGTTTCTCGGGTGGCGGCGGCGGCTTCTCTGGAGGCGGAGCCTCCGGCGGCTGGTAAGGACGCCCTGCTGATCAAGCCATGCTCATCATTCCGGCGCATCGCCCCAGTCGGTGACCGGCAGAATCTCCCCGTCGCGTAGCGCCGATTGATGCGCGGCAACCCCAGCTGCCACGAAGCGCGCCGCCTGCCAGATGTTGATCGACGGTTGCCGATCATGCGCAATGGCATCGACAAACTCGTGGACGAGATACGCGTGCGAACCGCCATGCCCACCGTACTCCACCGAATCGGTCTCGGTGTTGCGCCACGCGGCCGCCACCTCTGGCGGCAGGGGATCGCGCATCGATGCATCACTGAGCTCTTCTGTTCCCTGATGCGTGCGCCAGAGACGATTCTCGTAGCTGCCTTTCGTACCGTAGACCCGGAAGGTCTCGCGGCCGACACCACCGATCTCCCGGTGCTCGCAGATCCGCATCGTGGAGCCGTTGCTCATCTGGAAGAGAGCTGTTTCGTTGCTGAAGACTTCACCGCTCTCGGGAAAGTACGGATCGTCGGTGACCGGCGGCGTCCCCCAGCAGCAGACTCTCTTGGCGTGCGCCCCCATGACCCACATCGGGCCACTGACAGAGTGTGTGGGATAGTGCATCGGCCCATTGCTGATGCCCCGCTCCTTGTAGCTCTTCCAGATCGCGTCGTACTCACGCCCACACGTGCTGTTGCGGCGGTGAGCCAACACCTTGCGCAGGTCGCAGCCCGGGCTGTCGAAGGCATGGAAGTACTCGCCCTCGCTGTAGGTGAAGGCGCCGAAATCGGCGGCACGGCGCCGGCAGTACATGGCATCCGCATGGTAGCAGGTCGTCTCCCCCAGCATGTAGCGCTTTCCCGTACGTCCGACCGCATTGACCAGCTTGTCGCACCAGTCGAGGATCTCGTTACCGTCGGGAATGCAGATGATCGGCACCGCACTGTAAACGTGCTTGCCCGACTCCAAAGCCTGAAGGCATTGCGGCGCGTGCAGCCAGTGCTGCGTGATGATCACCAGTGCATCGAAATCGCTGGCACAGATCGCGTCCAGCGACTCATAGGCATCACGAGGATTGAACTTGTCTTTCCAGTCCGCGCGGTTGGCGAAAGCCGCCACTCGCTCCGGCTCCGTATCGCAGAGACCAACGCGGTCGACCAGCGGATGCCGCTTGAAGAGATTCGCAAACGCGCTGCCGAATGAACCAAGACCCACAAGTCCAATACTGATGCCCATGTGCATTCTCCCGTTTGAGGTATGCGGAAGAGTAGCAGCCTCCACTGCCCGTGCAAGCCCATTCCCGCAACCGGCCGAATATTCCCTTATAACTCCGCGAGCTTGACCGCGCGCCTCTCGTCAGCCGATTTCTCCGCGGCAAAGCAAAGACGCATGGTCTGCAGGGCATCGCGAGCGGGTGTCATCGGCGGCAGATTCCCGGCCACTCGTCGAACGATGTCGCGCGTCTGGCTCGAGGTGTTGTGGTAGTAGGTATGATCCTCTGCCGGTGTCCACGTCAGATCCTCCACCCACTCGCTCTCCATCCGCTCGGGTGTGTCGATGAAGGCCCAGCGCTTGATGCGGCGCAGGAAGACATCCGATTCGGCAGCCCCTTTCGTGCCGACGATGATGAACCGCAGCTCATGCCCATCACCCAATTGCAGATCCGTGATATTGTCCGAGAGGGCATCCCCCTTGAAGGTGGCCGGAAAGTTCATGAAGTAGGAGAGATGACTGACCGCCCCACTCTCGAAGGTATACGTGGTGTGGTAGTTATCCCGAACCTCCGTATACGCCACGACATTCGGTGCGCAGGCCGAAAAGACCTCCCTCACCTCGGAGCCGACCCACCAGCGGGTAAGGTCCACATAGTGGCTCAGCCGTTCCCCGAAGGTATTGCCACCAGCACCCTTTAGATTGCGCCAGGCATTCCGGGTATAGGCGCTTGAACCATAAAGGCAATGCGTGCTCACCACATCACCCAGCAGCCCAGCATCGACCCATTCCTTCACCTGAGAATAAAGCCGCGAGTAACGCAGCTCGAAGCCCACTTGAAACCACCCGCCGAGCCTCTCCGCCGTCGTGACCATCTCCTCGGCATCCTCCAGCGTCGTCGCGATCGGCTTCTCGCACATGACCGCCTTTCCAGCCTTCAACGCTGCCAGCACCAACTCCTTGTGTGCCTCATTCGAGGCAGTCACAAAGACCAGCTTCACCTCGTCGCCAAGGGCTGCTTCAACCGTATCGACGGCGGTTATACCGCAATCCCGCACAGCCCGATCCCGCATCTCTGCGCTGATGTCATAACCGATAATACCTTCTACCTCGGGGCATTCCCGCAAGTGTCTGCACACCGTGCGTCCCATGCCCCCGGTCCCCAATATCCCTACCTTCATCTGCATTGTCCTTCGAGTTCTCGATGTATCCACATTCACCACAGATCAGTCAAGCGTCATCTCGGGCATGAAGTCGCCCGCCGTCGGGCTGCCGGCACGCACCAGGATGACTCGACCGATAGAAAGCGCGTCCTCCCTCGTCGAGCCGGCAACATAGGCCGGCCCCTCCAGTTTGAACGCGACGAAGATGTACCACTCCTCCTCAGGGTAACCCAGCATCAGTGGCCGGTCAAGTCCCGGCATGCTCAAGTACCAGGTGCGGTGCGCATGCACCAGCGTCCCCGGCCGAACCGTGAAGGGGCCAAGCTTATACCAGTGAAACGCTTCATCCTGAGGTATGTCCGCCCGCAGACCACGCCGGACTTCCCCCAGCCCCTCCTCGAACCACTCGTGCTCCGTCCCCGCGGCAGCCGGCGGTGTCAACGTCAACGTCGGACCGAAATGCCCGGGCGACCAGACGCCCAAGGGCACCGTCTTACCCGTTTCGCCCAACTTGGTGATGTCCAGGCGGATGGCCACGCCGCCGGGCGATCCCGCATCCTGAACGACCTTGCGGTGATGATGCGGAGCATCCCAGCCAGCCAACCGCAGGATGTCCACCACGTCGCCGGGCGGCAATCCCCGGAAGGCGGCAGGCAGCGGCGGCTGCTCCATCTGCAGGCGCAGCCGCTCCACCTCGCTGTCGTGCTTCGTCAAAGCACCCGCAAGGGTCTGCGGCAGATGGAGAGACTTCAGGACGTCCCGCTTCTGGGCGGCATACCGTTCGAGAATCTGCGTACGGTCCCAAGGCATGGCGGCATCCGCGCCAACGTCGCGCGTCAGCTTGTCCCATAGCCCCAGCAGCGCGGTATCCACCGGCATCCGCTCGTTCCAGAGCCGCACCAGCTCCACGGACCCGGGTGCGCAGAGCGCCTCCCCCTTGTCGAAGAACGCATAGGCATCCAGAAAGAAGTTCATGTCCATATAGTCGCGCCGATAGACCGGCGTACCGGTCAGGCACTCGGGATTCTCCGCCAGGCGCCGGTGCAGGTACTCCAGCCATTCCCGCATCGGTCCCGCCGCGGGACCATACCAAGCCTCCATGAAACGCGTGATCAGCGGCTCCACCTCCCGGTACGGATCGTTCATCAGGGTGATCCCCAACCAGCGCGTCAACGCAAAAAAGCTCACGCGATCCGCCCCGTAGAACTCCACGAAGCAGCCATCCTTCACGCCGAGCTGGTTCAAGTACTGAAGGTCCCCCTGGATCAGCTTGACTCGCGTATAGGGTGTCTCGAAGGCATCCCCAAGAAAGAAGCGCCAATAGTCCCAGACATGAATGCGCGCCCCCAGATCAAGCCACCCAAGCGTAGCCTGCCGGTGGGCATCGTGGCAGGGATGGCTCAACGAACGCGTCGGATCACGCCAGTTGTGCCCAGTCCTGCCATCCGCCAGATAGGCCAGCTTGATGATCACGTTCTCTCTGGGCCGAATCGTCTTCGGCGGCCGAATCGTCAGGCTGTAGGCAAAGGTGGTCAGCGAAAGCTCCGGAAAGTCGCCGGCGATGTCAGCGGCAATGGCATTGACGAAGTCGAGCACCAGCCCGGATTCGGCCTCTTCCCGCGTGACGATCGCGCGGCATTCCGGGCACTGGCACATGTTATGGTAGTCGTTCATGCTCACATCGTAGCGAACCGGCGGCGGCATGCCCTCCTTGGCGGCCCGCTCGCGATCCTGCTCGATGAATCCGCGCAGCCGCCGGATCAGCTCCGCGCGCATCTCGGTATTGGTCAGGCAGAGCTGCCCCCCGCCACGCATGCGATCTCCGTTGACGTTCAGCGAATACCACTCGGGGTGCTTCTCGAAGTAGTCGTCTGGCGGCAGATACGGATAGAACGTATGGCAGTTGCCGGGCGTTCCAAATCGCTCCACCCCGTGCCGGGGCTTGTTTGCCAGCCACGCCGCCGAGCCGATCCGGTTGCGCGAGTGAAAGCGGTCCATCAGCTCGATGTACTCCGCTACATGATTCATCGCGCGCACATCCGTATGCACGTAGCGCTCGAAACCAAAGGCCGGAGCCCCCTGGCGGTCCACGTGGCCGATCGTCAACTCCGGACGTTTCGGCAGGAGCGTCACCTCCTCGCTCAGCCAGGCCACCCCCAACTCGCGATCGAGAAACTCGTAGACCGCATAAAGGGTCCCGCGAGGGCGCCCGCCGGTCAGGATCAGCTGATCTCCCACCGTGCGCAGCAACCATTCCTCGGCCCCGAGGGCTGCCACATCGATCCCCGATTCCGCCGCAAAACGGGTATGGCCGACATGGATCGCCATGGCATCCGTTGCCAGATCGCTCTCGGGGACGACAACGAAGGGAGCGCCAACGATCTGCTCCAAGTGAAGCGCCAGCTCCTCCACGGCAAACTGCTCAGGCGCCGTGGCCTCCGCGGAAACGGCGATGACCATGGCCGGTTTGCCATCCCGCGCGAGAACCGCTCCATGCGAGGCGCCAGCCACCAGCATGACAAGCACGATGACTGCTGACATGCGCCTCATCAGAATCCACCGGCAAAGTCGTAGTTCTTCACGAAGTTCGGGTACATGACCCACTTGTTCAGGCTGAACGGAGCACGCAGGGTTTCCACGTGCCCATCCACAAATGCAAAGTTCCCCGAACCCGAAAAAGGATTGAAGGGTTCATGTGCGTCGACGCCACCCCGATGACGCGCCGAAACCCGATCGATGGCAAACGACACATTCCCCGCCACCTTGGTGTTGGCGGCAAGATTGACCACGCTGGGGCTGGTGGAGGTGGTCATGTTGATGTAATCGAAGAGCACGAAGGCGCGGTCGGGCATCGACTTCTGCCCCCTGTCGGCCAGGGTCGGGTGCTTGGTCTGCCCGACAAAATGGCCGATCCGCTTTGGACCGGCAACCCTCGCATAGTACTCTGCACTTGCCGGATAAGTCTTGATCAGCCCCGCGTTGCCCAGGACACCACTATAGCCGAAGCTGATGGGGAACTGCACTCCCGCCCCACCCCACTCGCGAAAGAGATTCGCCCAGTCATTCTGCAAGGTATCTCCCGGGCAGACGAAGCTGGGCTTCTCCACATACGACATCGTGTGCCCGAGAAGCTGGAACCAGTGCGTCGTCGGTACATAGCGAATGTCGGACGTCTCGAAGCCGATGGCAGGTACGAGAAAATCGTCCATGTCGCTGGCGTACATGTGGTTGCCCAGCATCACCTGCTTCATGTTGTTCATGCAGCCGGTCGAACGGGCGGCATCCCGCGCTTTGCTCAGCGCAGGCAGCAGCATCGAGGCCAGAATGCTGATGATCGCCACGACCACCAATAGCTCGATCAGTGTAAAGGGCTTCCCTGCTCGAATAACCTTCAGCAGGCGTCCATTCCCCTGCTCGAGGTGCGAAAATGAGCGAGATCTTGCATGCTTCATTGGGTACTCTCCTTTTATCGGATTTGGTCAAGGGTAAATGGTATTCCACGCTCAAGGCCGGTGGCCGTATCGCGAACCTGAATAATGTACTCTCCCGCCGGGTCATTCCATGCAATCGGCAGCAGGACCTGCCCCCCGCCGCCAAACATGGAGGCCAGACGTCGCAGGGCCGTCACCTCCTGGCCATCCGGCCCGGTCACGCTCACACGCAGCAGGTGAAGATCCTCCGCACCAATGACGCCGTCGACAAGCAGCCGGACATCCAGACGAAGATCGCCTCCCCGCTGAATAGTCGGCAAACCATTGCTCACCCGCACATCGAGACTCTGCACCCGGTAGGGCAACAACGCATACAGCTTGCCACGCGTGGCTTCCAACGTCTCCCTGAAGCGGCTGGTCAACCCAAGATAGCGCCCGCCATGCGACTCGTACACATGCGCAGGTTCGCCAAGCACGATATCGACCGTTGCCGGGCTGCGATCCACGACCTGATAATCTTTCGTCGCCACCAGGTAGCGCTGCCCCCCTTGTCGATAGCCGGCCAGCCAGATAGCGTTGGCGGGCTGCCCCTCCGCGTCAACCACCTGCGCGACCCGCTTCACTCCCGCGATATCGACGATCTCCGCGAGCAGTGCCTGAGAGGGTTGATGCCTGCCGACGTTGCGAGAATAAGCGTAGTTGTCCAGTGGAGCCAGGATGACGCGTCCGTTGTGACTGATCCGCATGATGCGTCCGTCCGCCAGGGGCTGCTCCCGCGGATCCGCGAAGAGATCGGACAACTGGCTCTCCGGCAGCTTTCTGCCGAAGTGATCGAAGCTCCCCGGCAATCTGTCCGCCCAGATGGTTCCACCCTCGCTGACATAGGTGCGAATGGCCGCGACTTCACCCGGAGAGAGGCTGATCGAGCCGGGCAGAATCAGCAGCGGCACGCCCGCCGCTCCACCGTCGGTCAGCTCCTCGTAAGAGACGAAATGAAAGGGAACGCCACCATCGAAGAGGAGGTTGACGATGTTGTTGTGAAGCCAGCTCAATCCCGGCCCCATGCCGGCATGCATCGAGTCCTGCGAATAGTGGATGGCCACCTGATCCTGAACATAGCTGGTGCGCGCGAGCAGATCACCGGCCCGCGCCGCGGCCTGGTATTCGGGTGCGGCGGCCTTCCAGTCGCTGCTCGGCTGCATGTCGCCCGTCGTCGCACCCCATAGTTGCGGAGTCATCGTGTACCACATGAAACCGCGCGCTCCGCTCAGCACCATGTACCAGGGATGCCAGCGGCAGTTGTTGAGATCGCCCAGCCCATAATGCCACCATGAGCCATAGTAGTTCTTGAAGAAGCTGCGCAAGTACTGGTTCTGTACGCCCCCATAGCCGATCATGCTCTCCATGCCGCGGCTCAGCAGCCAATAGTCGTAGCCACGCGCCATCCACAGATCCCAGCCCACATGGATGCCCACCTCCGCCTCCGGATTCCCCGCGCGGATCCACGACGCCAGATCCGCATGCTTCTGCGCGAAAAGATGTTCCATGAAGCGCCGGCTCTCGAACGCCTGCACACCGAAGTCCATCTTCATCACGTCGATGATCTCCGGCTTGAGCATCGGCACCTCCTCCCACGACCCGAAGTTGGCGCTCCACACCTCGTTCAAGTGCGCGAGGCTCTCGTAGCGCTGGCGCAGGTAATCCTGGAAGCGCGCCAGTGCCTCTGGATGACGACTGCCGCTCAGCAGCATGTAGTGCTCTTCACCCAGGCTGTGAAAAAGCGGACGATGGACGAGGAGCTTCTCCGGCTCGACACCCAGATGGGCCGGAAAGAAGTCATCCCAAGTCTCGATCCAGGGCTTGAAACTCTCCTCGTCCCGCGGATAGCCCAGGTGGCTCACATAGGTGTAATGGGCGAAGTTGTCTCGAGCCGGCAGTGCATATGTATGCTTCGCGCCATGCTGCATCAGGTTGACCCCGTACTGATCCCGAAAAATCCGACGCATCAGCCGGTTCGGAGCGCGGTTGTGCAGCGCCCCTGACATCCCAGCGTAGAACCCCTCTTTCGACTCACGTGGCACCGGGCAGTCGGCGCTACGTTCCCCGATGATGCGGTCACCTTCCCAAAGCACCGCATCCAGTCGCATGAGCAGAGAATCGCTCGACGAGGGAAGCACGATGGAAAAAGGCGCCTCGACCGTCCCGCCCGCGATCGGCTGCTCCGCGCGAACCAGGCGACGTCCCTCGTGGTCGGCAAGATAAACCTCCAGCCGGTACGCCCCAGTCTCCGGCAGCGTCAACTGAAGCATGCCGGTGATCGGCTCACCGGCGATATGGGTTTCCTTGTCCAGAACGATGCCGTCGATCTTCACGCCGGCAACAGCAGGAACGACCTGGCTGAACCAGTCCAGCACCCCGCCCGACTCGTCTTTCAGGATCAAATCGACAATCGCCCCCGGCGGCACCGGTACAGCGGGCAAGGTGACACTCGCACCATTCACCGCCACCTCACCTTCTGTATGGACGCGCCCCCACAGATCGCGGGCCCGGTACCACAGGTGACTGCCGCCCGTGAGCGTGGCAGTCCATCCCTGCGCTTCAAGTTGAAGACTGTCGATGCGACCTCCAGCTTCGCGACCGGCGGCCAGCAGAACCGCGCGAGCAGCGAGCGCCTGCCAATAATCGTACTGCGCCAGCGTAGCCGCCGAATTGATGGCCGTATCGGGCGTGAGCGCCGTATGCAGCCCCCACCCCGGCCCCATCACATAATTCAGCTTGACCACACGAACCGTCTCGTTCTGATAGACTTCCACGACCTGCTTCGACAGATTCTCCGCCGACTCAAACCAGTCGTCCGTCAGTTCGTAGACCGGATCGTATCGGCCCGAAACCACCTTGTGCATCGCTGTCACCGGGAAACCGCGCAGCAGCTCATCCGCGGGCTGTCGGTTGCGCAGCAGCGCGTTGATGGGGCCATCGAGGTTCATGGGATAGGAGAGCACCAGACCGCTCTTGCCGCTGCGTACACGCTCCAGGATCCACTCGCGCAACGGCTCTTCGAGGGATGTCCACCCCTGCCATACCCCCGCATGCCCCTGGTGGCTGACCACGATGACGTCATAATCGGTGGCCTCGATCTCTGGGCTGAGCCGGTCGCTGATGTGGCAGAGCATGTCGAGGCGTTGCCACAGTTCGATCCCTTCGCGCAGCTGCGTGCGCAGTTCATTGTAGAAGGCACCCGGCATCACCAGAAGGGCCTTGACCGGTTCACCCGCCAGGGGGCGCGCCCATCGCGTATGCGGCGTCACCGTCAGATCGGGCATCTCGGCAGGCTTGTAGATACCGCTCGTCTCGGTGGCCGTCGTCGTCACCAGCTCGCCGGTCGCCGGTTCGACGAAGCTGACTTGCCGACCGATACTCCCCGCCCTCGGTGCACCTGGCGGGGGCTGCTGTTCCTGCAGGTAGCTCATCACCCGGGTCACCCCAGCGCTCTCGATCAGCGCGGTATCGTCCAGCCAGCGATCATAAATTCGTATCTCGTCGTAGGCGCCGTTGACTTCGCCGTTCAGCAGCAGAATGGCGGCCTTTGGCTCCTTCAGGTCGCACGCGTACCGACCCCGGCGGCGGCCGGAGGTGTCGCCATCCACAACCATCTCGATCTCGGCGCGCTCCGCGCTCCACCGCAACGCGTAGTGCCGCCATTCTCCCCCCGAGAAGAGATTGTGCGAAGGGCTGTAGAAGCTGCCGCTGACCGGGCTGCCGGTCCAGGTGGGCCCCGTATCGAGCGTCACATAGCAACCCGTGGGAATATGCGAGTAGCCATAGCGCCACCGAAGCTGCCAGGCATCGCCGACCAGCAGCTCGGCCAGTATCGAGTGCTGATAACAAGGATCCGACCAGTCGGGCCGGAACCAGAAGGAGAGCGTTCCCTCAGCCAGATTCAGGTTGGGAACCGGAATGGATAGCGAATTCCCCGGCGGCGGCTGAACGCCCTGCCCTTCCCGCCCTTCCACGAAACGCAGTGACGTCGCCGTCCCGCGGTAGATGGAGGCTGCCGCGCCGTCCGCCAGCGTCAGCGTCCCTTCCGCGGGATAGTGAATGAGAAGACCATCGTCCGCGACGGATACGAAAGCCATGAGCAAAAAGCAGAGAAGCGACTTCGTCATCCAATTCTCCCGTTGGGGTGGGCCATTCGCGTCGGATACTATATCTATATCGTCAGAACATTCACTCTGCAAGGCAGTTATATAACAATAGTATAGACAATTCCTCGCGCATGGCAAGCTCTTTCTCCGCTTCTCTTACCAATCTATCTCAAGAACGTACTTGACGGTATGCCGGCCATGGCTATAGTGTTTAATAACACCCCCAAGCGGAGGCGTGCACAGTGATAGTGATCGACTGGGAGAAACGGCTGGACGAGATGGAGCGGCCCGTATGGATCGGACGCACACAGGCAAAGTATGCCGTCCTGGCTGAGCGGATCCGCCTGCTCGCGCGCGACGTACCACCGGGAACGCAACTTCCGACCGTGCGGCGGCTGGCCAAGGCCTTCGGGGTGACCGTCCCCCCAATTCAGAAAGCCCTCAGCGAGCTGGATCGCGAGGGCGTGATCACCGTCCGACACGGCTCCGGCTCCTTTGTGGCGGGAGAGCAGGTGCGCGCAATGCCCTTCGGACTCAGCCTCGAGACGGAGGCTAAAGTCAAGTGCCGCATTCAGAGCAACAATGCCAGCCAGATGGGCTTCTGGCGCGAAGCCGCCAAAGGGTTCGCCGCCGAATGGCCGGGATCAACCGTCGAAATGGTCTCCCCCCTGCGGGAGAAGCCGATCGCCGTCGAAGATGTCGATCTGGTCGAAGTCAGTACCCTCCAGTGGCCCATGCTCATGGATGCCTCCAATCTGGTCATGATGGAAGATGGCAGGAACCGCCTTACCAACCGATCGGCAAGCCTCTTTCTTCATCAGTCGCAGCTCTTCTGCCTTTTCTACAATCTCGATCAGCTCGAACGCCGGGGCATCGAACCACCGGCCTACACCGATTTTGCAGGTCAACTGGAATGGTGCCGACGCCTGGCCGCGACAGGCAACGGCAGCCAGGACAGTCCCTTGTTGAGCAGCCATCAGCCGATCTTCCTGCTGGGCCAATGGCATGATGCGTTCAGCGAATGGTTGATCGCGCTGAACAAGCCGACCCCCAGCGCAGAGTTGCTCAAAGCCATCGCGGCGACCAACGCGCTCTCCAACTGCTCCAAGCGCTTTGCACCAAACTGCGGCAACCTCGCCTCGCTCCTCTTCATGCGCGGCGAAGCGGCTGCATTGCAGGACTTCATCTACAACATCGCAGATGTCGAGGCAAGCCTGCCCAAGGGACGCTGGGGATACTGCCCCGTCTATGCCGTCGACGACACCATCCCCTGCCAGCCAATCGGCTTCGCCGTACGCCGCGATTCCCCACAGGTTACGGCCGCCCTGCGTTTTGTCATGATGCTTCAGCAGGATGAGTGGCAGAATCGACTGCCCGACCATCATATGTCCCCCCTCGACACCTCCCGCTTTCGCGGCGGAGCCAGACCCGAAGCATGGGGACGCACCTCCGCTATTCGCTTCCGCTCACCATTCGAGACCGCACTCTGGACCAACGTCGTCGTCCCCGAGTGGTGGCGCTGGAAATGGGGAGAAATCGACGCCGCCGAGTTCCTCGAAGATTGCCGCCGCCTCAGCTCTGTCCTCGTCTCCCGGAAAAGCTGAACGCGCACGCGCCACCCTTCCGGCCTGCCCCCGTTTCTGCTAATCCATCCATGGAATCCGCGCGTCCCATTCCCGAATCGCCTGGTCAAGCTCTCCAGCTGGATCCGGCAGGGGGTCCTCCTTCGCCAGGTTTCGCAGCTGGAAGGGATCAGGTATCAGATCAAAATACTGCGATGGGCTCTCGGCAAGTTGGCGGCCCCCTTCGGCAAACGGCAGAAAGTACATGTGGGAAAGCGTGCGGATCGCAATCCCACTGCCAGTTTCAACAAAGGCGTAGATTGGTCTATCCGAAACTTGACGCCTGCACAAAGGGGCAAGATCGCGTCCTTGCAGGTGTGGCGGTAAATCCGCCCCGATCAGCGACAGTAGCGTCGGCGCAAGATCCACCAGGCTGGCAACATGGCTTCCGCATACTTCCGACGAAACGCCCAGTGCCGGCCAACGCAGCACCAACGGAATCCGGATCGACTCCTCGTTCGGCGTTCCCTTCTGGACCAGCCCCAGGCTGCCAAGGTTGTCGCCATGGTCGCTGGTGAAGATCACGATGGTGTTCTCGGCCAACCCGAGCCGGTCAAGCGCGGCGA
The DNA here is from genome assembly GCA_041690595.1 of Lentisphaeria bacterium. Lineage (GTDB taxonomy): Bacteria > Verrucomicrobiota > Lentisphaeria > JABSQK01 > JAWLHB01 > JAWLHB01. The sequence continues at coordinate 2,753 of JAWLHB010000051.1, read as the reverse complement.
GCATCCGACCCATCGCGGAATCCATCCATGTCGTCATCCCATAGTACTCCGCGATCAGGTGTCGCAATGAGTATCCTTCCGGGAGCCTCTCCGTATAAGGCAGATGGAGATTATAGAAACGGAAATCGTGCCGATATACCTTGAACCAGTACTCCTGATCACGTAGCGGACGCTCGATATCCACATTGGCGCGCAGAGGAACCTCTTCCGGCTTGTACATCGACCGAAACTCTTCCGGCGCGTCATCCAGAGGGCAGTGCGGCACGGAAATATTGTAGTACAGAAAGAACGGATCACTGCCTTCCTGCTGCTGCGCGAGAAAGCGCTCGACCCGCTCGGCCTCAAAATCCACGCTATATCCTTCCGGCACGAACTCCGGACCGCCATTCTCCGTGAAACACTGCCCCGTGTGGCAATGATGCACCCGCGGAATCAGGTAATCATCGAATCCAATCTCGTTTGGCCACGAATGAATGTGCCATTTCCCGATGGCCGCCGTGCGATAGCCCTCTTTCTGGAGAATCTCCGGCAACGTCACGCTCTTGAGGTGAGGACGGCCCACATACGGGTACTCCGGCATGTTGAAGTCCCCCGGTCGGCCCGCATACGAAATGTTACCCACTCCACCCGTGCAGGTGCGATTGTGCTGGCCGGACAGGAGAACAGAACGCGCCGCCATGCACACGGGCGAATTGGTGATGGCAGCATCGAAACGCACTCCCTCACTCGCCAGGCGGTCCACGTTGGGCGTCCGGACCACCTCGTTGCCATAGCACCCCACTTCGAACGCGCGAAGCTGGTCACACGTGCATACGATGATATTAGGTCTTGATTCCACGCTACCTCCAGCCGGAATGTCATCTTCTCTCGCGCGCGGGCCGCCGCGTCTTTCGGCGTCACACGACTACCACCGTGAATCACCCGCGCATACCTCCCCAAAATAGCTTCACCATTCGAGCCTGCAATAGCGTGCCGCGGTAAGTAGGCCCAAACTGCTTGCCCCCCCCTCGCTTGAGTTCTCAACGACCTTTGAGCCCCCTCTACTTGAGCTTGGACTCATGTAGCGTGGCATAAGCATCGTTTAGCACCTCTGTAAACAATGTATAATTACTTCCATAAATGAGATATTCTGCAAGTTTCACAGCAACATCTTGATCACGTTCGTAGATATATGAAAACTTGCGAGAATCATCAGCAATTCTCGCAATCGAATCAGGCATGTAATTCCTTTCTCCTTCGCTATCATGTCCAAGCATTCTCAACTGGGAGGCCATTGGCTTTAAGCCTTCTTCATGCTTTCTGACAAACTCTTCGCATTCTATGAATCTTCTTTCGCCTATCGTTTCGAAAAGAACACGCCCAATCACCCTTACCTTGGTCACTTCAACCATAGTGCACTCATGATTGACAATATCATAGTACCTTGTTTCGCAGAGAATAGTATCGATCAGAAGGAACCCCAAGCCAGACAATAATAATAGCGACAACGTAAGCATGACGCCCAATCGCATTCGGATAGCTATCATGTTCTATTCCGCTCGTGGTTGCGTTCTTGCTCGAATGCGAGTCCGAACCTCAGTGACCCGCAGGCTTTTGCCATTTGATTCGATCCTGTTGCGCTATGGTCGCACGCAGATATCGGTTGGATGAGTGGTGGTTGCGGGCGGCGTGTAAAGCACGTTGACAGGGTATCTGCGAGTTCAAATCACTTCGGATTTTGCAACATTCGCGGATTCCAGGTTGTTTTGGTGCTTTTTTGCGGCATGAACTAACTCGGCAGTGCTTGCGTAAGTTATACAAGGTCAACGGCTTTCTGGGGGTGCTTATGTCCGCGTCTCGGGTTCTTCCCAAGGATGTTCTCAAAAAGTTTCGCACGGTGAAGGTGCTGACGCTTCCGGAGCTGATGCTCTGGCTGGACTGTTCCCAGCGCACGGCGCATCGGCGGCTGCACGATTGGGGAGCGATCAGCAGTTACAACAGTAATGGGCGCTACTGCACGTCGAAGGAGGTGGCGCAGTTCGACAGCAACGGCATCTGGTGCTGGCAGGATGTTCGCTTCTCGCGTTACGGCAACCTTTTCGAGACTGTCCGCGGCGTCCTCGATGCTTCCAAGGGAGGTTTGACCGGGGTGGAGATGGGGGAGATTCTAAACCATAGACTTTTGTTTTGTTTTTTTTGGGGGGGGGGCGGGTTCGCACCCGACTCCCGCGCATGGCCCAGTAGAACTGAAAGCCGTTGACGACACCCCGTGTGCCCGATCGGCATCGGGCACACGGAGCATATCGATGCTATCCCGAGACTAGTCCCTGATGAAGTTAGTCAGCGTGCTTCTGACGTGGTCCATGGCCTGGTCGAGGGTCATGGACTCCTGATTGATGGTCAGGGTCATGCCTCCGTTGATGCCGCAGGTGATAGTGCTCTGCGTGTAGGTGCCGTCGAAGTGGCCCCAGAAGTTGCCGCTCAGGCTCATCGGCAGAGCCTGCGGCTCGTTCGAGGGCAGCCCGATCTTCAGGGTACGGTTGGCGCCGTACATGAAGCGGAAGCGGTAGTCTTCCGGGTGAGACAGTACCTGAAGGGTTTGGCGATTGCCGAGGAAGGTATAGGTGCTGCTCCCAACCGTCAACGGATAGGCGAAGCTCACACCTTCACTCCAGGTCTCGATGGTGTAGTACCACTGGGTTCCCTGACGCCAGGCGCGCAGGGCCTGCATCTCACCCGTAGACAGGTCGAGAAGCAGGTAACCGGGATAGCTG
>JAWLHB010000050.1:0-57172 GCA_041690595.1 Lentisphaeria bacterium | reverse complement strand
GACGAGATGAAGTCCCATTCTATGAGCGGGCATCGTTCGCGCGCCCTTGTGCAGGCTACACCAACCGTAAATGTGTCAACTTTTCTTCAGGACTTGACAGGGGGGTGACACACATGAGCAATACACTGTCGGGCCCGTGGAGGCTGACGACGGTGGAATTGAGCTCACGTGGGGGGATGGCAATGCCCTAGTCGCGGCTCGGAGAGCCCCTCCCAAATTGTCGGGCCTGTGGAGGCTGACGACATTGGAATTGAGCTCACGCGGGAAGGGGGCGACGCCGTGGACGCAACCCGAATGGGGTTGATGCGTGGGCGGGGTGTATACCCAGGGTAGGCCCGCCTCTGGCGGCCCAACCCTGGGCTGGAGGACGTAGCCCCGTTGGGGCAAGTGGCGAAAGGAGACGCAGTGGACGAAGTGGACGCAGTGGACGAAGTGGACGACGTGGACGGCAATGGACGCAGTGGACAACGTGGACGCAGTGAACGACGTGGACGGCAATGGACGTATGAAGAAGAATGTCCGGGCAATGGCCGGATGGGGGACTCCCACTTTGAGGTCAGCGCAGGGGCGAAACGAGCGTGGACTTATGAAGAAGATTTCCTGGGCAACGGCCGGATGGGGGACTCCCACATTGGGGCGGCGCCGCTCGGGAGAGCGGCTCAAGGCGGGGGGGGGTGGAAAGTTGGGGCAGGGGGCGGCAGGGTTGGGAGAATGGGAAGAATGGGAAGAATGGGAAGAATTTATTGGTCGTGGAGGGTGGAAATGGACGTCGCTGCGCCTCTGTTTGCCGAAAATGAGTAAAATGCACTGGAATGGTGCATGGTACTTAGTAAGGTTAAGAGAAAGTCCAACAAGTGACGACACCCCAGACGGTGGCGGCATTGCTGGTAGTATTGACGCAAACCACAAAAAGGAACGATGCATGGACACCTATTCAGATCCGGAGAAACTCCGCGAACTTGCCTCGGCACAGACCCTTGCCATATGGGCGGTGCTTGCTGGGATCCTTGGGAATGTAATCTGGTCCCTGATGATCGTCACCGTGCCATTCATGCTTTATGCGGTCTACCGCTTGGCAAGAGGATTGGACAAGTCGGCGGGCTCAGCTGCCTTTTTCATGATTGCAATGTTAATTCCAATCGTGGGCATCATCTGTCTGCTGGTTCTGAATAGTAGCGCGACAACACGTCTTCGCGACGGGATGCTCACGGTTGGGTTGTTCGGCGTACCCAAAGCGGAGCTGGCCAAACTGGGAGCGAAAACCGAGTAGGTGTTGCCGATACGGCGCCAGGTTGCTGCACCTGGAAGACGGCGCAGCAGACCTTTCTCTGCATTCATGCTATTGCGTGGAGTTGAGGAGCGATGGGATGGAATGGAGTGGCGAGTTGTGAGACAAGGGGCGGGCGGGGTGAAGGGTCGGCATTCGGAGAGCCCCTCGGTATATTTAATAGGTTCCGTGGATTTGAGCTCAGGCGGGGAGGGGGCGGCGGCTTGGACGCAACGCCGAACGGGGTTGATGCGTGGGCGGGTGTATACCCAGGGTAGGCCCGCCTCTGGCGGCCCAACCCTGGGCTGGAGGACGTAGCCCCGTTGGGGCAAGTGGCGAAAGGAGACGCAGTGGACGAAGTGGACGCAGTGGACGAAGTGGACGAAGTGGACGACGTGGACGGCAATGGACGTATGAAGAAGAATGTCCGGGCAATGGCCGGATGGGGGACTCCCACTTTGAGTCAGCGCAGGGGCGGAACGAGCGTGAACTTGTGAAGACCTGGGGGCGGCCGGGAGGGGACTCTCACATTGGGGACTTCCACATTGGGACGGCGCCGCTTGGAGTGGCTCCAGTCGGGGGGGCGAGTACTGGGATCTCGGGGGATCAGGGTGAGGATGGATTGTCGAGGATGTCCTCGAAGGCGGCGGAGAGTTCGGCGAGGGTGTAGGGTTTGTTGAGGAAGCCCTGGCAGCCTTTGAGGATCATGTCGCCGATGCGGCGGTCGTTGGTGTGACCGCTCATGAGAAGGACCTTGACGTGGGGATTGATGGCGAGGAGCTGATCGAAGACGTCGTCGCCGTTGAGATCGGGGAGGATGAGGTCGAGCATGACGAGGGAGATGTGCTGCTGGTGGAGGCGATACTTGTCGATGGCTTCCCGACCGCAGGTGGCGACGATGACGCTGTAGCCGAGTCGGCCGAGCATGGCGATGTTGATCTTGCGGATGGCCTCTTCGTCGTCGACAAGGAGGATGTGTTCGCCGGCGAGTGCCTGCCGCGGCTGGCGCTTCATCTCGATGGCGATGGGATCCTGCATCAGTTCCCCGGTTCCCTGGGGGAAGCGGATGGTGAAGGTGGTGCCGCGGCCTTTTTCGCTGTCGACGGTGAGTTCACCCTGGTGGGCTTCCACAATCTTCTTGACGATGACGAGGCCGAGGCCGGTGCCGTGTGACTTGGTGGTGAAGAAGGGCTTGAAGATCTGCGACACGGTGGAGGGATCCATGCCCAGGCCGGTATCGCTGACGCGGATCTGCCAGCAGGGTCCGGAGAGGGAGGATTCCGCCGGGGGATCGGTCAGAAAGCCGAGGCCGATGCGGATGGAGCCGCCCGTGGGCATGGCGTCCTGAGCATTGAGGCAGAGGTTGAGGAGGGCCTGCTCGAGTTGGGCGGCATTGCCGTTGACGGGGGCGGGACGGGTGGCGAGCGCGAGGTCGACGGAGATGCGTTTGTCGATGGAATAGTTGCACATCTGGCGGGTGGCGCCGAGGACGAGGTTGAGGTCGATGAGGCGACGGTCGTTGAGGTCGGCCTTGGCGAAGGTGAGCATCTGGTTGACGGTATCGCGACCGCGATTGGCGCAGCTGTTGAGGGTGGTGAGGGCGCTTTCGATAACGGGCCAGTCGATGGCCGAGGGATCGCGCTTCTGTCCAACCTCCTGGCCGATGAGGTCGAGGGCGGTGGTGATGGCGCCGAGGAGGTTCTTGAAATCGTGGGCGACGCAGTTGGCGATGACGCCGAGCATCTCCATCTTCTGACCGCGGATCATCTGGCGCTCGAAGGCTTCCTTTTCGGCGCGGTCGATGGCGAGTTGCTCCATGGCGTCGTCGAGGCGGCGCAGCTCGTCGGGGAGGGTATCCGGCAGGGGCGGGAGGGGTTTGCCGGCGCGCCGGAGGGAGGCGCGATCGAGGAGCTGAGCGACCTGCTCGCGGTAGAGGTCGCGGCGGCGCTTGGCGCCAACCACGAGGGCGGCGAGGATGATCAGGAGGAGGATCGGGAAAATCCAGCCCGACTCTTCAGCCATCTGTGCCAGCCATGCGGCAAGGGGCGTCATTCGTTCGCTCCGTGAGTTGATTTCGGGCTGACAGGACGTATGCTGTAGCAGCTGACAGGCCGGCGGCCTTTTGGGCAACCTGCTATGCTCCTCCCTGCGTGGAGAGTTTGACCTTTGGCAGCTAACTGTACGTCGACATCAGAGGAAGTGCAACATCTTGAGTTTCGAGCTTTCGCTTACGGATAGTACCTCGCGGGCGCGTCGCGGGGCGCTGGTGACGGCCCATGGCACGATCCAGACGCCGGCCTTCATGCCGGTGGGAACGCGGGGCAGCGTGAAGGCTGTTTCGCCGCAAGAGTTGGTCGAGTTGCAGGCGGAGATCATCCTGGGCAACACGTACCATTTGAACCTGCGTCCGGGGATGGAGATCATCCGCGCGGCGGGCGGTCTGCACCGCTTCATCAGTTGGGATCGTCCGATCCTGACGGACAGCGGTGGGTACCAGGTTTTCTCGCTGGCAAAGCTGCGGCGGCTGAAGCCGCACGGGGTGGAGTTTCAATCGCACATCGACGGCAGCCCAATGTTTCTGGGGCCGCGTGAGGCGATGGGGATTCAGCGGGATCTGGGTAGCGATATCGCGATGGTGCTGGACGAATGCCCGCCGCACCCGTGCACCTATGACGAGGCGGCGGCTTCCCTGGCGTTGACGTTGCGATGGGCGGGAGACTGCAAGGAGCAGCCGCGGGCACCCGGGCAGCTGGTTTTCGGCATCGTGCAGGGCTCCGGCTACGAACCGTTGCGGCGGGAGGCGGCGCAGGCGCTGACCCAGATCGGCTTTGACGGCTATGCGATCGGCGGCGTGAGCGTGGGCGAGCCGGAGGAGATGATGTACCAGGCGGTGGAGTACGCGGAGCCCTACCTGCCGACGGATCAGCCGCGGTACCTGATGGGGGTGGGAACCCCGCCGCAGATCGTGGAAGCCGTGGCTCGGGGGGTGGACATGTTCGATTGCGTGCTGCCGACACGGGTTGGACGCAATGGGAGCGCCTTTACGGCGACGGGGATGATGCAGATCAAGGCGGGTCGCTTCAAGGATGATTTCGGTCCGATCGAGGAGGGTTGCGGTTGTTACGCCTGCCGCCACTTCTCGCGCGCTTACGTGCGGCACCTGGTGAATGTGGACGAGATCCTCGGCCTGCGGCTGGTGACGCTGCACAACCTGCACTTCTACCTGGAGATGATGCGCCGGATCCGGCAGCACCTGGAGGCGGGGAGCTTCGACGAGTACCGGCGGGAATTTCACCGCCAGTATGTGCCGCCGCGGCGGGAGCAGCCGTGATTGGGTGAGTGGAGACGCGGGGTGGCGGGCACGATCGGCGGGGCGCTGCCCCGAACCCCGCTGGGGAGGCGCACCTCCCCAGACCCCTCATTGCTCTTTGTGATAGAGGGACGCGGAGATTTACGCAATCGCTCCAGTCGGGGCTCGCCTCAGGTGTCGAGTTGGATGAACTCTTCCTTGCCGAGGTGCCTTGGCTTGCGGTCGAGGAGGTAGAGGTCGATCACAGCGAGGATGCGCGCCATCCATTCGCGTTGCAGGGTGACATCGCCGAGGAGTGGCTCCTCGGTTTCGGCGGCGTAGCCGACGGCGTCGATATGATGATGGCGGGCGATGAAGATGGCGCGATAGAGATGGAAGCGCTGTGAGACGATGATGAGGCTCTGCTGGCCGAAGATGGCCCTGGCGCGAATCACGGAGTCGAGGGTGCGCAGACCGGCATAGTCGCAGGTGATGACCGCGGCGGGGAGGCCCATGCGGACAAGTTGGCGCTTCATGCCCTCCGGTTCGTTGTAATCGGCGGTGTGATTGTCGCCGCTGACGAGGATGTGGGAGATTTTTCCGGATTCGTAGAGGCGCCGGACGGCATCCAGACGATGGTGAAGGTAGGGAGAACTGAGGCCGGTCCCGAGGACGAGGGCGACGGGACGAGTCGGGACTTCGTCGACCTCGTTGAAGACCTTGGGTGCCGTGGTAGCGGTGACGGCCAGGTTGAGGCCGGCCACGCCGAGGGCGCCGACGGTGCCGGTGCCGATCAGGCAAAGGCCGATCCTGGAAAGGAGGGAGAGGTTCTTCCAGCGCATTGACTCGGGTATGTTCATGACGCATTTCCAGCAGGAGGATGTACGTGGGGGCAGCATACAGTAGCACGCTTCGCAACCTGCACCACGTCATGTTGGAAAAGTGTCAGGCCTTTCCTTGGCGGAAAGCCGGCATGCCTTGAAACACTGTTGCATGGGAGGTGGCAGAATGATAGATTGGAGACATGTGTTGCCCGCCTGGCGGAGTGCCGGTGGAAGGGAACGAATCATCATCCAGAGTAAGTGAGGTTGAATCATGCGCCTGATGCTTTTGTCGGCCCTGTTGTTAGCGGGACTCTGTCGCGCGGCGGAGGATTTGAATCCGGTGACGTTTCACGCGGCTCCGGAGCATGAAGCGGTGGTGCTCGTGCGGGACGGCGAGGGTCGGGCGGCGGTGGTGGTAACGTGCGAAAGTACGCCGGTGCTGAGGGGAGCGCTGAACGATTTGATCCACTATATCGAGCGCACAACGGGGGCAGTGTTGCCACGGGCCGAGAGTGTTCCGGCGACGGGTGCGGCGATCGTGATCGGGGTCGACGCGGGAGATGGCGCCTTGCCGCCGGGGAGCTTCAGCATCAAGACCGGGCCAGGCACCGTGGCGATTACGGGAGTGGATGCCGATGGAGCGGCTTGGGGGATCTATGAGTTTCTGGAGCGTTTTGTCGGGGTGCGCTGGTATTGGCCGGAGTATCGCAATGAGGCGGGTGAGAGTGGCACGTCGCTGATGCGGACGCCGACGCTGACGGTGGCGCCCGCGCACCTGAGTGACGAGCCTGCGTTTCGCATGCGGGTGCGCTGGCCATCGGGCGGGCCCAACATCGGTGCGGCGAAGATGGGGGATCACGATCGGCGTCTGCGCTGCGGCAATTCCTGGCCGATCCAACTGATTGTGCATGCTCCGCACAATTGGGAGGCGATCTACCGGGAGAGCCGACCGGAGATCTTCCAGTTGCGCAGCGACGGCGAGCGCGACTATGGCATGCTCTGCTATGGGAACGCGAAGACGCTGGCGACATACCTGGAAGAGATCGCGCTGGAGCTTGAGGGGAAGGTGGAGCCGAGCCGCGGGCGCAGCGTCATCAAGGGGAGCGCGATCACCGTTTCACCGGCGGATATGGCCGTATCCTGTCGCTGCGAAGATTGTCGCCGCCTCTGGAACCACGACGGCAGCGCCTACAGCAGCGCCAGCCGGGTACTGGGGATCTTCGTGGCGGAGCTGGGGCACGCGGTGAAGAGTCGCTGGCCGGAGATGACGGTGATCTATCTGCCCTACAAGAATTATACGTACGCGCCGGAGGGGATCGACTTTCCGGACAATGTGGAGGTGCAGATCTGCGGGATGCCGGGGCTGGCGATGTACAAGGATGCGACGATCAACCGGGAAGAGCAGGCGAATATCGATGCGTGGGTTCGGCTGACGGGGCGACCGATTCAGAACTGGCACTACAGCTGCTGGCCGGAGAACCGGACCAAGGCGGCATACCTCTTCCCCTATACGGCCCAGACGCACTATCGGGCGAACCGCGAGAAGACGGTCGGTACCTTCATCAACGGCGTGGGCGATCACTGGGGCCGGCAGCACCTCTCCCTGTATGTCTGGCTGAAGGTGCTGTGGGATCCGGAGATCGATGTGGACGCGGTGATCGACGAGTACTGTCGGCGGATGTACGGGCCGGCGGCCGGCACCATGCGGAAGCTGGTGGAGCACCAGATCGACGGCTGGGAGCGGACTGAGTGGACGCAGCCGGTGCTCTCGCCGAAGACGGTCTATGAGCAGAGCTATCCTCGGGAGCGGGTGGTGGCGATGGAAGCGCTGCTTGGGCAGGCGATCGAAGAGGCAGCGGGGGATGCGGAAGCGAGTGCGCGCCTGGCGTATTATGAGCCGGCATTGCGCGCCTTCTTCGCGGAGTCGGCGATGCTGGCCGATGGCGAAGGGATCAAGCCGCTGAATGTCTACCAGGTGGCAGAAGATCCGGTGATCGACGGCAAGCTGGATGATGCGGCCTGGCAGGATGTTGAGCCGGTTCACTTCGTGAAGGCGGACGAGAAGCGGTCGGCGCCGGCCTTTCCGTCGGAGCTGAAGGCGGTATGGACGCGGCGTGGGATCACCTTCGGCTTCCGGCTGACGGAGCCGGAGATGGAGAAGCTGAAGCACGACATCGCGGCGGAGAGCAGGGATGCGTCGTTGATCTGGTGGAACGACAATGTGGAGATCTTCATCGATCCGACAGGGGAGCGCGGGGGCTACTACCAGTTCATCGTGAATCCGAATGGCGCGATCTGGGACAGCATCGGGCGCGAGAATACGGGCTGGAATCCGCCGGGGGTGAAGGCGGCGGGGCACCTCGGGGATGGTTTCTGGTCGATTGAGCTTTTTGTACCGTACGACAGCTTCGACAAGCCGCGGCTGCCGGGCACGGGGACGACCTGGCATGGTAATTTCACGCGCCACCGGGTGACGGATCGCAAGAACCGCGAATACCAAGGGTACAATGTTGCCGGCGGGGCGCCCAGCCATAATCAGAACGCCTTCGGGCCGTTTAACTTCATCGAACGCTGAGGAGCAGCCCGGATGGCGACACCATGGGTGCTGACGAGGGATGGCTGTGATCGGGCGACTGCCTATCACATGTCGAACAAGGTGATCCGTCACCGCGACGGAGTCTTTGTAACGTGGCTGGATAGCCAGTATCGGACGATGCTGGCGCGGGTCGAGCCGTCGACGGGTGAGGTGATCACGGCCTTCGCGCTGGCGCAGGGGCATGACAACCACTGCAGCGCGGCGCTGGCGGTAAGCATGGACAACCGGCTTCACGTGGTGACGGGGTCGCATTGCACGGGCGGCTTTGTCTGCCGACATTCGGCTACACCCGCGGATGAGCAGAGCTGGTCGCTGCCGTACAGCATTGGCGTGGGGGCGACGTATCCGAGCCTGTTGGCGCTCCCTGACGGGGGGCTGTTGCTGGCGCAGCGGGCGAGCGTGTATGGCGGCCGCTGGGGGGTGATTCTTCACCGGCAGTCGCCGGATGGAGTCTGGAGCTGGCCGCTGAAGGTGATGCATGCGGCGGCGGAGGGGTATATTTTTCCGACCAACTGCCTGACGCTTGGCGCGCATGGGACGGTGCATCTGGTCATCGAGTTCTACAAGACGTATCCGGGGAATGCCGAGGCGGCGAAGAGCGTGGGCTTGACGCATCTGTACAGCCCCGATGGCGGAACGACCTGGTTTCACGATGACGAGCGGCCGGTGAGTGTGGTGCCCATGGGGATCGAAGATGCGCTGCTGATTGCGCACGAGCCTGCTGGGGATCTCCGCCCGGCCAACCTTGTAATCCTGCCGGATGGGCGGAAGGCCGTCTGCGTGTGGAACGCGCGCAACGGGGGACTGGTGCTCTATGTGCAGTCGGTGCCGGGCAGTTGGCTGCCGATCGAGCTTACGGATGAAGCGGTTGTCGATCATCCGGGGTGGAAGGTGAATTCGCAGGGGCGGCTGGGGGTTGACAGGGGCGGCCAGCTGATCATTGTGACGACGATCGCGCCGGAGCTGGAGTGGGCGCATCCGGGGCAGCACGTACGATGCCTGTGGCTGGATCCGTCGAGTGAATCGATAACGCGCCGTTACCTGGTTCCCAAGGAGCGCGCCGACCAGGCCGCTTGGCTGCCATCGGTTGAAATGCGGCCATGCGGAGTGCCGGATGAGCCATTGCTGATGCTGTACACGGAAGGCAATCGCGGTGAAGGGTGCGTCAATGCCGCCAGTTGCAGCGTGAAGATGATGCAGTTGACGAGTGGGCTGAGCGATTGAGGCGAAAAGAAACTTTGATTCGAGAGGGTGGCATGAGTAGAGAGCGAGGAATCCTGAACTCCGCGTTGGAGGTGATCGGCAACACGCCGCTGGTGGAGTTGGCGCGCATCACGCAGGGCGTGGATGGGCGGATACTGGCGAAGCTGGAGTACCTCAATCCCGGCTTCTCGAAGAAGGATCGCATCGCGCTGCAGATGGTCGAGGAGGCAGAAGCGGATGGTGCGCTGACGCCGGGACAGACGGTGGTGGAGTTGACCAGCGGGAACACAGGGACGGGGCTGGCGATCGTCTGCGCGATCAAGGGGTATCCCTTTGTGGCGGTGATGTCGAAAGGCAATTCGCGGGAGCGGGCGCGGATGATGGCGGCGCTGGGGGCGGAAGTGATCCTGGTGGATCAATTGGCCGAGTCGACGCCGGGACAGGTATCCGGCGGCGATCTGGCGGAGGTGGAGAAGGTTGCGCAACGGCTGGTGACGGAGCGAAAGGGCTTCCGGGCCAACCAGTTCACGCTCCGCGGCAACTACAATTCCCACTATCTGGGGACGGGGCGGGAGATCCTGGAGCAGAGTGGGGGATGCATTACGGGGTTCTGCGACTTTGCGGGTACGGGTGGATCTTTCGCGGGATGCGCGGCGGCATTCAAGGAGCAGAATCCGGCGATCCGCTGTTATGTTGTCGAGCCGGCGAGGGCGGCTATCCTCTCGGAAGGAGCAGTGCAGGATCCCAATCACCGGATCCAGGGCGGCGGTTATTCCATGGCTTTCGAGGAGCTGCCGTTGGTGGATCGGGAGCATGTCGACGGCTTTCTGCGCGTGAGTGACGCGGATGCTATCGCGGGCGCACGGCGGCTGGCGGCGGAAGAGGGGATCTTCGGCGGTTTCAGCTCCGGGGCGAACCTGATGGCGGCGCTGCAGTTGCTGCGGGGGCCCTGCGCGGGAGGGACAATCGCGATCCTGATCTGCGACTCGGGACTCAAGTACCTGAGCACCGATTTGTGGGGGTAGGAAAGGCGCAGACGCGGCGACGCGGGGACGCGAGGACGATCGGCGGGGCGCTGCCCCGGACCCCGCTGGGGAGGCGCACCTCCCCAGACCCCTCATTGCTCTTTGTCGGGATCTGGAGATCCGATCTCCAGATCCCGACAAGGTATGGGGGACAGGGGGACGCGGATTAAGGGGAGGATCGGCGGGCGGCAGGAATGGGAAGAAGGGGAAGCATGGAATGGGGCGCGAGGGAGGCGAGGGCGAAGGCGAAGGCCAAGGAGAGAGTGCCGAAAATTTACTGAATATGGCTTGACGTTTGGGTTATAGGGGATATATTAGACGGAATTTTTTCGTATGTTTTTTTCTTAGGAAGTGGGGTCGGTATGACATGGACAGGATGGGGGCAATCCTTCGGGGGGCGGACGTTCCGTGGACCGACCTTTGGTCCATGGTTTTGGACCGATGTTTTCGGTCTGCGCGCACGAGGAGGCACTCAGGCGAGTGGCGTTCGCAGGGAGGGAAGCACTTTGGTACCGACCTTTCGACCGATGTTTTCGGTCTGCACGCACAGGCGTTCCCAGGGCGGGAAGCGCTTTGGTACCGACCTTTCGACCGATGTTTTCGGTCTGCACGCACAGTCGTTCCCAGGGCGGGAAGCGCTTTGGTACCGACCTTTCGACCGATGTTTTCGGTCTGCACGCACAGTCGTTCCCAGGGCGGGAAGCGCTTTGGTACCGACCTTTCGACCGATGTTTTCGGGTCTGCGCGCACGAGGAGGCACTCAGGGCGAGTGGCGTTCCCAGGGCGGGAGGCGCTCTGGTACCGACCTTTCGACCGATGTTTTCGGGTCTACACGCACAGGCGTTCCCAGGGAGGGAAGCGCTTTGGTACCGACCTTTCGACCGATGTTTTCGGTCTGCAGGTACGAGGAGCCACTCAGGCGAGTGGCGTTCACGGGGGGTACCGACCTTTCGACCGATGTTTTCAGGGGCCGAACGTTCCGAGAAACGAGGAATGGACCGCGATTTTCCTGGGGCGCGCGGTTCGGGACGGCTGGAGCCGGTATCACTTGCCATATTGCGACACGAGCGGCAAGAGGGCAGGCTGGTCGGTTTTTTCTGGCTTGGGGTCGCAAAAGTGTCTTGCAGAAGCTATGTTTTGGGCCTCTTTCACAGCGTTACGAGCCGCATCCGCAACCGGAGAGTCACCGTGTCCAGAGCTGATCGATTTTTGAAAGCCTGCCGTCGTGAAGTGGTGGATACCACGCCTGTTTGGATGATGCGGCAGGCGGGGCGTTATCTGCCGGAATACCGCGCCTTGCGGGAGAAACATGATTTTCTGACGATGGTGAAGACGCCGGAGTTGGCGACGGAAGTGACGATTCAGCCGATTCGGCGATTCGAGCTGGATGCGGCCATCGTCTTTGCGGACATTCTGCCTCTGCTGGGTGCGATGGGGCTGGAGGTTCTCTTCGTGAAGGGGGATGGACCTAGCATTCCGCATCCGATCGATTCGCCGGCGGATGTAGGGGCGCTGGCGGCACCGGATCCCGTGGAGACTCTTTCCTTTACACTGGATACCTTGCGCATGGTGCGGCGGGAACTGAATGGCACGGTGCCGGTAATCGGCTTTTCCGGGGCGCCTTTTACGCTGGCCAGCTATGCAATCGAGGGCGGCGGATCGAAGGATTACAAGAAGGCGAAGCGCTTCATGCACACGGAGCCCAAAGCGTGGTACCAGTTGATGGACAAGCTGGCCAAGGCGGTGGGCGATTACCTGCGAGCGCAGGTGGAGGCGGGAGCGCAGGCGCTGCAGATTTTCGACTCGTGGGCGGGCATTCTCAGCCCCTGCGACTATCGGGAATACGTGTTGCCGCATACGCGGCGAGCGATCAATATCGCGCGAAATGGGGGTGGGCAGCAGGTGCCGATCATCTATTTCGGGACGGATACGGCGGGGATCCTGCCGCTGATCGGCGAGCTTGGCGCGGACGTGATCGGCGTCGACTGGCGGATCGATCTAAGTGTCGCGTGGTCGCAGGTGGGAGCGGTGGCGGTACAGGGGAATCTGGACCCGCAGGTGCTGCTGGCGACGCCGGCGGTGATCGAGCGTCAGGCCGCGCGGGTGCTGGACGGCGTCCGCGGGCGGACGGGGCACATCTTCAATCTGGGCCATGGGATCTACAAGGAAACGCCGCCGGAGCATGCGCAGGTACTCGTCGATTTCGTGCATCGCTATGCGGGCGCGCCGTCAGCGACGGAGGAGGCATGAGCCAGCCGAACCGAAAGCGTGGGGTCTTGCTGCTGGCCTACGGGACGCCGGATTCGCCGGAGGATCTGCCGGAGTACTTGCTGGATGTGCGCCGCGGCCGCCCCTTCGATCAGGCTCTGCTCGAGGAGCTTCGGCACCGCTATGAAGCAATTGGCGGCCGTTCGCCGCTCACCGGGTTGACGCAGGCGCAGGCCGCGGGTACAGCGGATGAACTGGCGCGACGCGGGCGGGAGTGGCCGGTCTATGTGGGCATGCGGCACTGGCAGCCCCGGATTGCGACGGCGCTGGAACAGATGCGCCAGGATGGGGTGGAGGAGGCGATTGCGCTGATCCTGGCGCCGCATCGCTGCTTTCTCACCTTTGACCTTTATGTGCGGGCCGTCGGCGAAGGGTTGAGCCAGCTCGATGGGGTTCTGGAGGTGCGCTGGGTAGATGGCTGGTCGCGGCAACCGGCGCTGATCCAGGGCCAGGCGGAGGCGCTGCGGGAGAGTCTGAGTCGTACGTCGGCGGACGAGCGCCGGCAGGTGATTTTCAGTGCGCACAGCCTTCCCCGCCAGCGGATGCGCGAGGACGATCCCTACGAGGAGGAATTGCTGGCCAATGCGGCCGCTATCGCCGAGGCCGTGGGGGGGATCGAATGGAGCTTTGCGTGGCAGAGCGCGGGGGCTTCCGGCGGTGAATGGCTGGGGCCGGACATCAAGGAGGTGGTGCCACGGCTGGCGGCAGAGGGTGTCCGGCAGCTGGTCTCCATGCCGATCGGCTTTGTGTGCGACCACCTGGAAGTCCTCTACGATCTGGATATTGAGACGCGTGCGTTGGCTGAATCGCATGGAGTCGCCTTCGAGCGGGTGCCGATGATGAATACGCGGCCCTTGTTCCTGAGGGCCATCGCCGATGCGTTGCTCGCGGTTGAAGGAGATTGAGGTATGAAGCATGCGGTGATCGTGGGAGGAGGAATTGCCGGCCTGGCGACTGCCTGGCATCTGGAAAAGCAGGCGAAGGCGCGCGGGCAGGCCTGGCGCTACACGCTTCTGGAGGCCTCTCCGCGGCTGGGAGGCAAAATCGTTACGGAGCGTGTCGATGACCTGATCATCGAAGGGGGGCCCGACTCATTTGTGACGCAGAAGCCGGCTGGCACGCAGCTCTGTCGCGATCTTGGGCTGGGGGATCAGCTGACCGGGCTGAACCATCGTCCTGTTTACGTGCTCTACCGGGGGAAGCTGCGGGCGATGCCGCCGGGATTCTACCTTGCGGTTCCAGGCAATCTGGTGGCCTTTGCGCGCAGTCCGCTTTTTTCGCTCACGGGGAAGCTGCGGATGGCGATGGAGCCCTTTATTGCGGCGCCCGCGGAGCGTCATGACGAGAGTCTGGCTGACTTCATTCGGCGCCGGGTGGGGCAGGAGGTGCTCGATCGGATCGCGGGTCCGTTGATGGCGGGGATTTTCGTGGCAGATCCCGAGAAGCTGAGCATGGAGGGGGCGTTTCCACACTTTCTGGACATGGAACAGAAGCACGGCAGCCTCATCAAGGCGGTGCGCGAGATGCGCCGACAGCGCCTGGCGCGTGCCGCGGCCGCGGGAACCAAACCGGGCGCACCGCCGCCGTCGCCCTTTCTCACCTTGCGCGGCGGGCTCGCGCAGTTGGTAGATGCGCTGGAGAAGCAGCTTGGGGGGGATCTGCGGCCGGGAGTCAGGGTGACGCGTCTGTCCCCGCTTGGGCAGGCTGGGGGCTTTGACGTGGAGGTATCGCAGGGAGAGCCGTTGCGAGCCGACGCGGTGGTGCTGGCGCTTCCTGCCTTCAACACGGCGGAGCTGGTGGAGCCATTCCTGCCGCGGTTGAGCGAGCTGCTGGGGACGATTCGTTACATTTCGACGGCGACGGTCTCGCTTGCCTTCAGGCGCGAGCAGTTGCAGGATGCGCATCATCTGGATGGGCTGGGCTTTATCGTGGCGAATAAGGAAGACCACCAGGTGATGGCATGCACCATCAACAGCAACAAGTTTCCCCATCGCGCACCGGAGGAGAAGCTGCTGCTGCGCTTCTTTGTGGGTGGGTATGCACAGGAAGAGATCGCGGAGCTGAATGATGCGGAGATGCTGCAGGCGGTGCGGGGGGAGCTGCGTGATATCCTGGGGATACGGGGGGAACCGGATGTTGTCCGCATCTATCGCTGGCCGCG
This sequence comes from Lentisphaeria bacterium, assembly GCA_041690595.1. GTDB lineage: Bacteria > Verrucomicrobiota > Lentisphaeria > JABSQK01 > JAWLHB01 > JAWLHB01. The sequence continues at coordinate 42,539 of JAWLHB010000050.1, read as the reverse complement.
CGGCAATCCGCAGTACGATGTGGGGCATCTGGAGCGGGTGGCGCGCATGGAAGCGCTGGCCGCGGAGGTGCCGGGCCTACACCTTACCGGAAGCGCGTATCGCGGCATCGGGATCCCCGGCTGCGTGGCCAATGCCGAACGGACTGTCCTGGAGCTTTTTGGCGAAAACGTGGCCGATTGATCTGAACCTCATGACGATACGAGTGTCCCATAGGCATGCATGCATATAAAATTTGGATACTGGTGTGGATAGCCGTCGCATTCGTGGCGGAGTCGGCGATCGAGGTACAACTTGCCGGGGATGGTCGGGCGGCCATGCCGATCGTGGTATCGGCAACCGCGGAGGAGATGGTCCGTGAGGCGGCGGCCGACCTGGCGAATGTGCTGGGGCGCATGACTGGCGCGGCGTTCTCGGTGGCGGAAGGGGATGGGCAGAGCGGTATCGCCGTCGGTGCACGCGAGGATTTTACGAAGATCGGCGATCTGGGCGCGCTGCAAACGGATGGATTGGGCACCCAGGAAGCCTACCTTCTGCGGAGCCACGCGGATGGGGTGTGGGTCATCGGCAATACGGCGCTGGGGGCCAGGCACGGGGTCTGGGATCTGCTCTTCCAGCTCGGCTACCGGCAGTACTTTCCGGGGGAGGTATGGGAGCATGTGCCGGTAGTTCCGGCACCCAGCCTGGCCTTGGATGTGGTTGAGGTTCCGGATTACCTGGTGCGGCGGATCTGGTATGGCTACGGCAGCTGGCCGGAGAATCGCGAGAGTGACCTTCGGTGGCATATCCGCAACCGCACTGTCAGCAGCTTCGCGCTCAATACGGGGCATGCCTATGACGGGATCATCTCCAGGAACAAGGCGATCTTCGATGCGCACCCGGAGTACTACGGTCTGCTCGACGGGGAGCGGAAGTCGACCAAGCTCTGCATCGGCAATCCGGAGGTGCTGGCGCTGGTACGGGAGGATGCGCGGCGGCAGCTGCTCCGCAATTCCAGGATGGATTCGGTCTCGGTAGATCCCAGCGATGGGGGCGGCTGGTGCGAATGCGAGGCCTGCCGGGCGATCGGTTCGGCCAGTAATCGCGCTCTGACCCTGGCGAACGCTGTTTCGGAGATGCTGGAAGCGGAGTTTCCCGAGCGTTACGTCGCCATGTATGCCTATAATGAACATGCGCCGCCACCGACCATCGCGGCGCGTCCGCGGGTCATCATCAATGCCGCGACGGCCTTCCTGAAAGGGGCGAAGGTCGAGGATTATATCGCCGGGTGGAAGGCTCAGGGAGTGGAGCAGTTCGGCATCCGCGAGTACTATGGGGTGAGCACCTGGGACAGGGACCTGCCCGGTCGTCCCCGCGGCAGCCAGATTGCTTATCTTCGCCGCACCGTCCCCGGCTTCCATGAGCTGGGCGCGCGATTTCTGACCGCTGAATCGAGCGATAACTGGGGCGTCTGCGGGCTTGGCTTCTACCTGGCCGGCCGCATGTTGTGGGATGTGCGTGAGGTGGACCGGCTCGACGAGCGGCAGGAGGAATTTCTGCGCGACTGCTTCGGCGAGGCGCGAGAGCCGATGCGGCAGTTCTACCGGATTGTCGGCGGTGAAGAGCCGACGCAGTTGTCACGCGATCTTGTCGGCCGCCTCTATGGGTGCTTGAAGGAGGCGCGTGAGCTGGCGGGAGAGAACCGGCAGATACTGGCGCGATTGGATCACCTCCTCCTTTATGTGCGGTATGTGGAGTTGTACCGCGAGTACTCCACCAACTCGGGCCAGAAGCGGCAAGCCGCCTTCGAGCAGGTAATCCGGCACGCGTACCGCATGCGGCGTACCCACATGATCCACAGTCTCGCGCTCTACCGCGATCTGCCCGGTCGCGACAAGTCGGTCCATGTTCCGGTCGAGGCGCACTGGCAGAAAGCCGAAGGGACACGTCCTGAAGAGCCTGGCACCGGCCTGGACGGGATGATGGATGAACTGGAGGAAGCGGTCGTCGAGCGTCCGGAACCGGTCTACAATCCATGGAAGAGCAGCGAGCCCTGGGAGCGTCACGAGCTGGAGCAGATGCTGACCGAAGGCATCGCCAACAATCCGGTTGTCACCTTCGACGAACGCACGTGGAGCTATGATCTGATACCGGCTTCGCCACTCAAGCTGGAGCCGGTGAGGCCGGTGAGCGACTCGGTCACCGATCGGGGGCGAAGGATCTATTATCTGTGGGTCGACGAGGCGCCGACCACCTTCGCGGTGCAGGTGCAAGGGGGACTGATTGCACACTATCGTGACCGTGGGGATGCGCAGCTTTCGCTTTACAGCAGCAAGCAGGAGGAGCCGGTGGCCACCGGAAGCAGTCCGCCTGACGGCGAGAGCCGCGAGGTCACCCTGACCACGCCACACTCCGGACTGCATCGTCTGATCGTTACGGATGGCATGGACAGGACCAGTGTTGTCTTTCCGGAAGACGTCGGCCGGGTCTGCGAGTTCAGCGCTACCCAGTCGTCGTCCCATGCCGGCCGGCGCTATGGCTACTTCTATGTGCCGAAGGGAGTCGGTGAAATTGGCGGCTTCTGCGCTGCCAGTGAAGGCCAGATCCTGGCTCCGGATGGTACGGTCGCCCACACCTTTACGGAAGCGGACTACTTTTCAATACCTGTGCCGGATGGCGAGGACGGCAAGTTGTGGCGGATCGAGGGGATCAGCGGGCGGCTGCAGTTGCTGACGGTGCCGCCCTTTGTTGCGGAGAAAGCGGAAACGCTGCTGCTGCCACGGGACGTGGTCGAACGTGACGCGCCAAGATAGACGGTCTCAGCCTTTGTAGCTACCGAGATATCGCGAACCAATGGAGGCGGTCTTGCTCTTCAGGAGGCGCTCGACACGTTGCGGCTCGCGGGCGAATTTAGCGAGACGCTGGAGCAGGGGCATGTGCGCGGTGGGGGCGAAAGCGGGAACGGCAATGCAGAAGAAGAGGCGACTGAGCACGCCTGCTTCCGGATTGAAGATGATGCCCGGTTCGCTTGCGATGCCGACGCACAGGCCAAGGCGCTTGACCGCGTTGGAACGCGCATGGGGTATGACCACGCCATTTTCCATGACGGTGGTGATTTCCGCTTCACGTCGCTCAAGATCAGCCAGAAAGCGTTCTGGATCCGAAACGATGTCAGCCTTGACCATGGGGTCGACAAGTTTTTCGAGCACCTCACGTGGGGTGGCCGCGGTCAATCCAAGAACAATCCGATCGGCGGCAAGAAAAGTCGAAAGATTCATGAGCGTAGACACAGGCGACTACACCTTCCCGTTATTTAACATGCTGATCACTTCTACTCGTTTATGACAAACTTACCACAATGGGGACACACCGGTTCAAGCTTTCCAGCCAGAATGCGGTTGATATCGCCGCGGGCGATGCCGATATTGCAGCCAAGACACATGCCATGGTGAATTTTCACGACCGCCAGACCCTGACGCGAGAGACGATCATATCGTGAAAGGAGTTCAGGGGGAATCTGCAGACGCAGCTCCGCAACTCGGGAATTCAAGAGGGTTGTATCCTGCTCCTCGAGATCGTCCCCATGCACAATCGCAGCTTCTTTCAGGGTAATGTTGAGTTCCTGCAACATGAGCAGTCTCTTCACCGTTTCATTCATCTGAGGAGGCTTTTCCTAAATTGCTGATGGATGCATTATCGTCATTCGCACGCATGTAGTCACCGGCAGCTACTTCTTCCGACCTCATTCCCCAGAGGTTGGGCTGGTGGGTCAAGATCCAAAGTGCTGTCTCAATTCCAGATACTGCGCATCTAGACGATGTGGCTACTTGACCGCTCCGGCGCGGAAAAGTCAAGTACATCCCCGATATTCAGGCAAAAAGCGAGGCTTTGCCCGTGTGCTGTTATTCCACCGTCGAGCCATCGCGGCATCGGAGCCGCCGTGATGGTGGGAAGGAATGGCGGCGGCGACCACTTGAAAAGGCCACCATCCGGGGTCAAGTACATGACCCAATACTTACACTATCCCACCTTTTGGAAATCTACCACTTGGACGATCGCCAGCGCACTATTCGGCAGCCCACCCGTTACACCGGAATCGCCCTGCACACGGGGGGACGGGCTCACCTCACGATTTCCCCCGCCGCGGCCGACACCGGCATCGTGATTCGGCGCATCGATCTGCCGGGTGCACCCGCCGTCAAGGCTCATGTGGACCATGTGGTCGATGTGGTGCGGGCGACAACCATTCGCTGTGGCGATGCTCAGGTTCATACTGTCGAGCATGTACTGGCAGCACTTTATGCGCTCGGCATCGACAATGCAGTGCTGGATATGGACGGCCCCGAGCCACCCATCGCGGACGGAAGCAGCGCTCCCTATTGCAAGCTCATCGCCGCGGCCGGCGTCGAGGTGCAGGGAAGCATGCGGCAGGTATTTCGGGTGACGGAACCCCTGTACGTGGAGCAGGGAGACAGCAAGCTGATCCTGATCCCGTCCGACTGCTACCGCATCTCCTGCACCGTGAAGTACGGCGCCACGTTGATGGATACGCAATATCTCAATCTGGAAGTGACAGCCGACAGCTTTGTCAATCAGTTGTGCGAGGCTCGCACCTTCTGCCTCTACGAGGAGATCGAATACCTGATGAAGCGCGGGCTGATCCGGGGCGGCAGCCTGGACAACGCGGTGGTGATGAAGGATGGGGCCATCATCTCCAAGGACGGCCTTCGTTACTCCGATGAGTTCGTTCGGCACAAGATGCTCGACATCGTCGGTGACCTGAGCCTGATCGGAGGCCGTTTCATCGGTCATGTTATCGCCGTGAAGCCGGGGCACCCGCTCAACGTGGCGATGGCGCAGCACATCTGCCGCTCGCTGCGGCCGGAGCTTGCCCTGGTTTGAAGTCAATTTCTCTCAGCATGTGGAACCCAAAGACTGGATTGGAAACGACATGAGTAATCATCTTCTGAATATCGAGCGTATCCAGCAGATTCTGCCGCAGCGTCCGCCTTACCTGATGGTGGATCGCGCCCAGATCCTGGAATCCGGGCGCAGCGGTGTGGCGATCAAGAATATCAGCGTGGGCGAAGCCCATTTCTGCGGCCATTTCCCCAATCATCCGATTCTGCCAGGGGTCCTTCAGGTCGAAGCCATGAATCAGTTGGCGACGCTGATCCTCTGCGACATGCAGCCGGCCCACACCGGTTATCCATTCATCTTCGCCGCCGAGCGCATCAAGTTCCGCAAGCCCGTCATCCCCGGCGACCGTCTGCTGATCAAGGCCGCCATCAGCGAGTCCGAAAACGGGCGTTTCCTCGTCGATGCGACTACCGAAGTGGACGGCCAGGTCACCAGTCAGGCGCTGCTGACTATCGGCTTCCTGGATGCGCAACTCGATCTTCAGCCGCGTGAGCTGGCGCCGGATCCCAAGGTTTTCTTCGAGGGCGAAGGCTTGAGCACCGTTGGCATCATGGCCGCCATCCCGCACCGCTTTCCCTACCTGCTCATCGACCGCATCGTGGCGACCCAGCCCACGGACGATGGGGGCGGACGCTTTGTCGCGCTCAAGAATATCACCTACAACGAGCCCTTCTTCCGCGCTTCCACTTTCCAGCATCCGTTTCTGCCCAGCTATCTGGTGCCGGAGATCGCTGCCCAGGCTGGCTGCGCCGCTCTCCTTTCGCGTCCAGAGCACCAAGGTAAGATCGGCTACTTCATGTCGATCGACAAGGGGAGCTTCCATCGGCCCATTCTCCCAGGAGACCAGTTGCTGATCGATTCGGTACTGACACTGAAGCGCGAGCGCTTCGGCCAGGCCATTTCCAAGCTTTATGTGGGCAGCGAACTGGTCGCCGAAACGGATATCAAAGTCACCATCATGCCACAAGACTGAGACCCAGCTGCCTGCGGCCGTCAGACCGGAGACCTTCATGAGCAAGATCCATCCTACCGCCATCATCGAAGATGGCGCCCGCCTCGGCGAAGAATGCCAGATAGGCGCATACGCCTGTGTGGGCCCCCATGTCACGCTCGGCAACCGTTGTATCCTGCAGTCGCATGCGGTGATTGACGGCCATACTTCCCTTGGGGACGAGTGTGAAGTCTTCTCCTTTGCGTGCCTTGGCAAGAAGACCCAGGATCTCAAGTACAAGGGGGGGGTGGCCCGGGTCGAGATCGGCAGCCGAAACGCCATTCGCGAGTACGTGACGATCCACGCGGCCACGGAAGATGGGGGAGTCACGCATATCGGCAGCGATTGCCTGATTCAGGCATACTGTCATATCGCTCATGAATGCACCCTTGGCGATGGCATCATCATGACCAGTGGCGCCATGCTGGCGGGCCATGTGCAGATTGGCGATCATGCCGTGATCATGGGCAATGCCGGCATCGTGCCATTTGCCCGGGTGGGTACCATGGGGCTCGTCGGCGGCTATTCCAAGCTCGTACAGGACGTTCTGCCCTTCTGCATCGCCGATGGAAATCCGGCCGAACTGCGCTCCATCAACAAGGTCAAGATGGAACGCCTCGGGAGATCGCGCGAACAGATACGGGTAGTTGGACTCGCCTTCCGCAAGATCATCCGCTCCGGCCTCTCGCTGGAGAAAGCCATCGAGGAGTTGCGAGCCGAATTCCCGGATTCTCCCGACGTGAGCGCGATGATCGAGTTCGCTCTCACCAGTGAACGCGGACTCGCACGTCCGCGCCATCACGGCGACGAAAGCTGAACGGGTTCACCCCTCGTGGTGCAGATGCTCCCTGGGGGTGCAACCGGTTCGTTGGCGGTACCAGCGGGTGAAGTGCGCCTGGTGCGCAAAGCCGACTGCCGACGCCACCTCCTTCACCAGGGTATTCGGCAGCCGCAAGCGTTGCTGCGCCATCGCCAGACGCAGGTCGTCGAAGTACCGCTTTGGCGTCGTGGAAAAGAGCTCTTGAAAGCGTCGCTGCAGGTGGACGGAGCTGAGGCCGACTTCGGCGGCGATCTGCTCTAAATGGAGCGGCTCAGCCACTGGCCATGCATCGATGCGCCGTCTTGCCTGTACCAGCCGTTCATCCACCGGATCGCGGTAGTCCGGGGTGACGCCATGTGCTGCCAGCGCATCCACCAGCTCGATCAGCCAGAGCATCAAGGCGCTCTGCAGACGCCAGAAGCTTGCATGGGCGAAGCGATGCTCTCGTGCATCCCAAGTGTCCGGGGCAATGCGTTCGAGCGCGCGAACCATCGGCCGGGCGCGGCTCTCCAGCCCCGGAGCGCCAGCCGCCTTGAGGACCAGGCTCAACCCCTTCTGCAGCCAGAAGCCTCCATCCGCCCAGTGGACGTCGAAAGCGATCGACAGCAGGCGTGTCTCCGGCCCAAAACGCTGGCTCTTGCGCCCTGGTCGTCCGATCAGCCATTCCCCCGGATTCGCGCGGAGAGTGTGCTTTCCATCATCCACCTCGGCCCAACCTTCGCGCACCAGCCAGGCGCTGTTGTGGGCGTAAAGCGGCACGATCTGTCTGCCCGGCGGCGTTCGTCGCCAGTCCACCCGATCGTCATAACACCAGAGCAGCCTGGTGGTCAAGCCGAGCCAGTCACGGTAGCGGGGCATCTCGTGATTATGGTTCTCCATGATACAATAAGGTAAGGCTTTGGGTAAATTCGGCAAGTTGTCGTTGTGGCGAAATGTATGCCGGCGTGCAATGGTAAAGCATCAACCCACAGGAGAAACCATGGCTACATCCCCCATTCATCAGTTCAGCGGCGTGATTCCGGAATTTGCCCAGATTGCCGATTTCGGCCCACCTCGTAGCGAGATCGGCATCGGCTGCCTCATGCCGTGGCAGAGCAAGCTTTACGTGCTCAACTACGTTTCCCATCGCCGCACCACCGGCACCGGCACCGGCCTGCGCGTCATCGAGCCCGATATGACCATGTCACGCCATCCAGCCGCAGTCGACGGCACCTACGCCAACCGCTTCGTCCATCACGCCAGCAGCCAGCTCATCATCGGCCCTCACCTCATCGATACCGACCATCGCGTGCGGACCGTGACCCCGCTTGTCGACATCCGCCTCTGCGGCACCGCTCGCCACCTCACCGACCCCGATCGCCTCGTCTACATGCTTGGCATGGAAGGGGAACTTTTCGAACTCGACGTGCATACTCTCGCGGTCAACCAGATCTTCGATCTCACCCGCGAACTGGCAACCAATCGCGAAGGCAACTGCCACTTCAAGGACTGCTACAGCAAGTGCGGGCGTCTGATCGTCGTCAACAACGAGTATGACAGTCGCGAGTTCACCGGTCAGCGGCACGAAGGGCTCCTGGCGGAGTTCGACGGCTCTTCATGGAAGGTAATCCGTCGCGCCCCCTACGTGGCCGTCAACGGACTCGGCTTCCTTGGCGACACCATCTTCGCCACCGGCTGGGACAAGGCCAGCGCCCTGCTCACCGTCTATACCCATACCGATGGCCAATGGCGCGATTATCGTCTGCCCAAAGCGTCCCATACCTTCGACCACAAATGGGCCACCGAATGGCCCCGTATCCGATCGGTGGAGCATGAGCGTTTCCTGATGGACCTCCATGGCATGTGGTATGAACTCTCCCCCTGGGCCTACGGCGGCCATGTCTGGGGCGTGCGGCCCATCTCCACCCACCTCTGGGTTCACGGCGACTTCTGCAGCTGGCGCGGCAACCTGGTCATCGGCAGCGACAACTGCTCCCACGATGCCGGCGGCAACCTCCAGTGCGCCGAACCCCAATCCGGCCTCTGGTTTGGCCGCACCGACGACCTCTGGAAGCTCGGCAAGGCCAAAGGGTGGGGCGGCCCCTGGTGGGACAGCCCCGTCGTCGCCAACCAACCCTCCGATCCCTACCTGATGACCGGATTCGACGGCAAGTGCCTGCACCTCAGTCACAACGGCGCCGAAGCCGTCACCTTCCAACTGCAGGTCGATGCGCGCGGCGATGGTCACTGGCAGACCTTTACCACGCTGGAAGCCGGACCACAGGGAGCCGCTTTCTTCACCTTCCCCGTCGGCTTCAGCGCGCACTGGCTGCGTCTCATCCCCTCACACGACACCGTCGCCACGGCGCAACTCCATTATACCTGAGTACAATCGGCAAGGATCCTGCTACAAGAATCGCAGCCCCCGCTACCGACATCTCTAATCAAAGGGAGATTTCTGCTATGGCTACCTGCGAAACCTGTGGCAATGATTACGACAAGACTATGACGATCGAGTTCGAGGGCGAAACCCATACCTTCGACTCCTTCGAGTGCGCGATCACCAGCCTGGCGCCCAAATGCAGCCATTGCGGCTGCCGGATCATCGGCCATGGCGTTGAGTCCGACAACTCCATCTTCTGCTGCGCCAACTGTGCCCGCAATTCAGGAGTCGACGAGATCAAGGATCGCACTTGAGCTTGACGCGCGAGCCGTAAAGCTCTCTATACCATAGTCATGCAAGGTGAACAGGCGTCGATGTCGCTCCGGCGGCACGGCGCCTTCACTTTTTCCACTTGATATTGCAGCCGGCGCTCGGCTTCTGTTCGCCCGAGATCATCTTACCTGCCAGCAACGCGTCCAGCGCATTCCGGATATCGCTGCCATCCAGCGCCTTGTCATTTCCGGGGCGTGAGTCATCCAGTTGTCCGCGGTAGGCGCACGTCATGGTGGCATCAAAGATGTAGAAGTCCGGTGTGCATGCCGCATTATAGGCTTTGGCCACCTCCTGCGTCTCATCGTAGAGATAGGGGAACGGGTAACCGACTGACTTCGCCACCTCCGCCATCTTCCCGGGAGCATCGTCTGGATAATGCTCCGCGTCGTTGCTCGAGATCGCGACAAATCCCACGCCTTTCTCCAGATAATCATGCCCAAGCCGCACCAACTCCGGATTGACGTGTTTCACGAATGGACAGTGATTGCAGATAAACATGACCACCGTCGCCTTCTCTCCGCGTGCATCCGCCAGCGAGATCATGTTACCGGTCAGCGGCTCCGGCAGGCTGAAGTTGGGTGCCGGCGTGCCCAGCGGCATCATGGTGGATGGTGTGAGTGCCATGCAAAGATCTCCCATGTGGGAATTAAAACGTGTGCCCTTCGGATAACGTAGAGCCTGAACCGCCTCAACCGCAACTTTGGTGCGCAGATTGCCATGCTGACCCATCCTCTCTTCTCACTCAGCTCTGCCAAACTTGCAGATAGTCGTCAGCGCGGTCTCGCGAATTGCTGCTCCTTTTCCAGTGTGATTGCTTGCGCGAACAGTGCGGGAACAGTAATGTTCCCCGGCCATAACGGAACAAGCGGCAACGGAGGTGCGAGGCGATGGTAAGCAGATTGGTGGTAATGGCATGGTGCGTGGGAGTCTCGCTGGTTGGCAACACGCTTCTGCTGGAGAGGGTCAGCACCGCGGTCCCATTCCCCCGTGGTTTGGCGATGGTCGATGGCAAGCTTCATGTGCTTGCCCGCGGGCGCGTACGCGGAGCCGGTGGCGTATCCGCCGAGATCGACGATCGGGCCGGAACCCTCTTCATCGTCGACCCGCGAATCAGCGAAGCCGCCGATGCGCCCGAGGTATCGGCGGCCGTGCGGAACAATGGCACCGTTCTGACCCTCCCCACCTCGCCACCATTCAGCCTCTGGAACCGCGAGGCGACGCCACCTGAAAGCGATCGCCTGACGGATCGTCCCTATTGCACGTTGCGGTGGCACGAGCCGACGCAAAGCTTTTATATCTGTGCTTTCAGTGGCATCGACAAGCAACGATCCGCCGATGACCCGATCCACTTCAGCAAGAATCTCACCGACGCTTTGCTGCGCTACGATATGCGGACGAAACGATGGCATGAGGTGGAGCGACACCGCGGCAGCGCTGGCGGCAGCTATCCGCATCACGACCCGCGTCATCATCCGCCGCCTCATGGCTGGCTGAACGGACCGGATAACTGCCTTCCCTTGGGACGCTGGCTGTATGCCGTTGCCAAGGACAATAACCTCTTGGTGCGCTACGATCTGCGTGCCCTTGTCGCCGATCCCCACGCCGGACCGCCGGCAAGCGAGGTGGTGCTCGATGAACGCGTGCCTCTGTCAGATGGCGGAGTAGCCGAGTGGTACGGCCACAGCGCCCTGGCTGCACACGGCGGGTATCTCTACGTGGGCTGTCGTACCTCCTCCGTGATCTTCCGCTTGCCACTCGGGGATGATTTCGCGCCGAAAAAGCCTGTGGCGGCGCAGCTTGTGGCCCGCTTCGAGCCATTCGATCCGCATACCGGGGCCAGCGCCAACCTGACCGATATGACCTTCGACCATCAGGGGCGACTCTATGTGGTCAGCGCCGAGCCGGCCAGAATCTTTCGCTTTCAACCCGATCCCGCGCAGCCCTTCGATGGCCGTGAGGGCGCCGCAGCACCTTGGGCCGACTTGGCGGCGATGACAACAAATCCTTCGATGAAAAGCGAGAATGTACTCTGGCATGGCGGCTGGCTGTACGTAACCAGTGGCGATGGGTATGGCTACCAGAATGGTGCCCACGGTACCGTCTATCGTCTTTCTACCGAAAATGGAGGCGATAATGCTGACAGTATTGGGTTGTAGGACGCTAATCGGTGCTATAGACTACCCGACAGCTAAGTTTATCTGCAGAGTGAGGCAATTCCGGTTATGGCGAAGGTGACGATCAGGCAGATTGCGGAACGTGTTGGTTATTCCATGCCGACCGTCAGCCAGGTTCTCAACGGCAACGTCGACCTTTACAAAGAGGAGACCGTCAAACGCATTCTCTCTGTCGCACGAACGCTTGACTATCGTCCAAATGCCGCGGCGCGAACCATGATCAGTGGTCGCTCGAACTACATCGGCATACTCACCAGTTCCAACCCGGATAAGGACTCCATCTTTCCGCGGCTGATGGCCGGCATTCAGACTGAACTCCAGGAAAATGACCTGCACATGTCGCTCACCCACATCTCCGACAAGCATCTTTCGCGCTCCGCGGGGCTGCCGCGCGTGGTGCGGGAACTGAGCGTCGACAGCTTCATCGTCGCCTACATGGCCCGTATACCCGCGACCCTTGTAAAGCTGATCAACGAACTGCGGACTCCCGCGATATGGATCAACTCCAAGCACCACGGTGATTGCGTCTACGCGGATGATTATGCCGCCAGTCGCACCGCAACACAGCAACTCCTCGCGCTGGGTCATCGGCGGATTGCCTTCGTCAATTACTGCTCCGATGTCAGCGATGGCAGGCTCCACTACAGTGTGATTGACCGTCACATCGGCTATCGCTCAGCCATGGAAGCCGCGGGGCTGCCGCCACGGTTGATCGGCGGTACTGGTCATCTTCCCCTCTCCGAACGCATTGCCTTCACGCGCGCCTGGCTGGAGCTCGAGGATCGGCCAACCGCGATCCTTGCTCATGCAAGCACGGCAGCCATCGCCGTTGCCTATGCCGCTGCTGCCAGCGGCCTGGTCATCCCCGACGACTTCAGCATCGCTACGTTTCACGATGCCGACGCTGACGATATGGCTCTCTGCCTGGCCACCATGCAGAGCCCCATTGCCGAGCTTGGCAAAGCTGCCGTCGCGCAGACACTTACCAAGCTGGACAAGCCCTTGCAGGGGCTTTCGCCGGTCGTGCTGCCTTACCTTTGGCAGACTGGCGAAAGCCTGGCACCGCCACGCCACTGTTGATCGATGCACCGGGTGCTGGTCCGTGACGCGAAGCAGAGTCACTCTGCTGGCCAGCGGTTGCATTTTGGTCTCCTCGCATTACCCTATTCAATGCGTTCAAAGCGCTTTGAGGCGCCACATTTTCACCTGGAGCACGGATACATGCAACTGCCCTTTACAATCGCGGTGATCTCGATACCTGCTGCAATTCCACCCGGGACTTGTTAAGATCATGCCCCATCACGACTGCATCCGCGTCGTTGCCACCGGCGATTCCATGACCGAAGGCGCCGGTCCGGCCATGCCGGCACTGGCGGAACTCCTTCGCCAGATGTCGCCGCAATGCTCCTTCGATCTGGTCAACCAGGCGGTCGGTGGCACCCGCGCCGGATACGCCCTCCGGCGCCTCACCAACAGCTACGAGCACGGCGGCCGCACCAATCCCCCCCTCGTCGCGCTCGACCCCGACATCGTCATGCTCGAAAGCTTTGCCTACAACAATGGCGCTGACGGGGCCACCACCGAAGGACTCAAGCACTTTCGCGAGATGCACTGGCGCATGCTCTCCACCCTGCGCGAAAAGACCCGCGCCGAGCTCGTCTTTGTTGTCACCATCGCCCCGGATCCCGAGCATTTTCTCGAAACCGTGCCCAATTTCGTCCATACCCCCGTGGCCATACGTCGCCGCATGGCCGAGCAGCGGATTGTCTACCTGGAAGAAGCGGTGCGCATGGCCGAGGAGTGGGAGTTGCCTCTTGCCAACGCCTACCAGGCCAGTCTGACCGCGCGCGACTCCGGTACACCCCTTTCGACCTTCATTTCGCCCGACGACTGGATACATCCCGGCCCCGAAGGGCATGCCCTGGTTGCCAGGGAAATCGTCGCCGCCATCCAGCGCCACGACATGATCTCCTGTTGCCGCGAAGCCAGGTAGCCGGCTTCTCAGTAGCGCAGTGCCCACCACAGGGCATTCCGCATCAGGTAAGGCCAATCCTCCCACTGCCAGTAGGGAAGCGCCTCCGGCCCCGGCTCCCCCATCGGCCAGCCAAGTACGCAGACGACTCGGCCTCGTCCGACCTCCGCCCCAACCAGGAAAGGATGCTCCCCTGCCCGGGCGAAGAGCTGCGCGCTCTCCGTCAGCTCGACCCGATGTAGAAAGTAGGCAAGGGGCACGGCGGACGTATCGGATTCACGAAGCCATGGAAGCTTCTCTTCCAAGGTAATCGCCCAGCCTTCCGCTCTGTGCAGCAGGCTGTCGAAGGACGACATGGCTCGAACTGGCAGCGCCTCTTCCAACAGTGAACCCTGCCACTTCCCGCGCTCCAGACTCTGGGGACCGCCAAGTACGAGGAGCGCTCCGCCCCGCTCGATGTAGGAATTGAGATAGAGCCGGTGGCGGATGCCCAGAGCATTGCCATGCACATTGGCCAGGACCACCAGGTTGTACGCAAAAAGCTCCTCCGCGCTCTCTGGCATACCATCGATGCTGAAGTTCCGATCGCGGCGGCACCACGCGGGCGTGATCTCCATCCGCGGATCCATCAGGTGAAGGATCCGCGTCGGCGCCGACCAGTCATAGCCAAGGCCCGCGACAAAGAGCACGCGCCATGGCCGCTGGCGGGTGACGATCAGCTCGTCGGGTAACCCTGCCGCTGCGCCGGGATAGACCGTCAGCAGCTCGCGATCGGTGAAGGTGTGCAGCGGAAAGACCTTGATCCAATCCACCTGCCACTCGCTGATTCCCTCCGTATAGAAGCGCATGCACCACCAGCTGTCATCCCGCAGCAGGAAGTCGCGCTCGATCTCCTGGTAACGGCCCGGCTCGGCGAAGGCCGCGGGGACTATCGGCAGGAGAAGGCGGCCTCCCGCAAAGCGACTGGCGATGTCCAGGCTCCCGACTGACTTGGCGCTGCTCGTCTCCGCGACCTTCACCCGCATGCGCAGGCGATAAAGGCCCGGCGGCATCGCATCATAATACGGTGAGTGAGCCATCAGGCCGCGCCCCGCATCCGCCGTCGCCTTAAGCGCCTGCGCGCTTGCGGCCTCAGGGTCGGCGACAACCTTCGACCATGCCCCGCCCATCGAGTGCCAGTCGACCTCCGCCGCCGGATGAAAAACCCGCAGGTCGGATCGTACAATGGTCCCTTCCACCACATGGCGAACCTCGCCGGTTGCCCATTCCGGAGTGGGAGGGGGGCGGTACGGACGCACCTGCATGCTGTCGAGCCAAACAGTCGCTGTATGGGCTTCGCCGGAATGCGCGACGCTGTTGTTGCTCACATGCACCTCGACCTGTAGCGAGGCTGCCTCGGGAGGCGGCTTAACCAGCGCATCGCGAATGTCCCAACCGCAGGCGCCATAGGGGAACCGACTCATGCCGGAGTCGGAACCGATCGGGCGACCCTCCTCGTTCAACCAGGTCACCTTGGCGAAGGAGCTGGTCCCGCGATACGAGTCACCCGTCACCCCGAATCCCCCCTGCCGATACGAAACGGCCACCAGGTAGTGCAGCCCCGGCTTCAGCTTGACTGCTTCCGATATCACCCCGGCGCTCTGCTTCGCGCCCGTTGTTACCAGCGCCAGGGAGTGCTGGCCGTCAAGAAAGATCTCTCGGCTCAACTCCACCGTGGCGCCACCGTCGACGCTGGCGGTCCACCCCTGCATCCCGCTCTCGCCTTCAAAGCCGGCGTTGGACAAGGCATTCGGGCCGATCAGGTCGAACGAAGCTTCCTGCGCTTTCACGGCCATGGTGACAAACAGACAGGCGATCAGCAAGTGACGCATGGGCATTCTCCTGTTCAGTACTCGAAAACGACGGTCTTGAAGTAATGCAGAAGCGGTACGTCCACCTCCACCCGCTGCTCAGTCCGCCGCAGGACCAGAGGCACCGCCTGTACCAGAGGTTCGGCATCCGCATCCATCGGCTCGGCCGCCAGCAACCAGCCCTTCACCGGCAACTTGCCCTGCAACGCGGCGCAGCTCACGCGAATCCCTTCAACCGGAGGGCGAACCGCCGACCCGGGGTCGTCCTCGATGCTCTCGGCAAGCGGGGGATTGACCAGGTGGACAATGCGCTGCGGCCGGCCGTCGTGGCTGGTGTTGGCGAAGACCAGCTCTTTCCACCAGAGCGGGGCATCCGCCATCACGGCGATCTCCGTCTGCTCCGGCGACTGCAGCCGGAGATTCCAGCCATAGTAGGTATTGCTGAAGCGGAAGGCCAGACGATCCAATTCGCCGGCCAATCCGGCGCGATTGCTGTAGAAGGAGCTGTCGCGACCGCTGGAGAGGATGCGGATAATGTCCTGATACAGGCGGTCGACCCCGTACAACGCGCCGCCGCGGCGAAAGGCGAAGGGATTGTAGATTCCGCCGTAGCTCAGGATTTCGTTGCCCCAGCCGACCATGCGGTCGCGGTAATCTTCCCAGCGATGGTAGGGAGAGTTTTTCTGAAAGTAGCCATAGGCACGTTCGTCAAGCATCCAGCCACCTCCCCGGCACTTCTCCCGCAGCACCAGAGGCGTACGCAAGTTCTCTTCGGGCGCGCAGTAGTTGTAGCCCCAGGTGAAGCTCTTCACCTCCTCCGCAACCAGCTTCTTGATGGCGGCCAGCGATTCCGCCCACAGCCGATCGGCCTCCTCCCAGTCGCCTGCCAGCGGACGCCCGTACAGGTCATAGTCGTTTGGCGTCACATCCATGCTCCATACATCCCAGCGCGCCCCGCTGAATTGAAGCTCACGGTTCAGACGGATGAACTGATCGGCCATGTACCGGCGCGTTTCCGGCAGCAGCGGATTGAGCACACCATAGAAGAAAGGCGACTTGCGCGGAATCCTGAAGTCGAGGTCGTACCGATGCTCATACTGGCTGCGCCACTGCATCTCCCAGCTGTTGCCACGCAGATCCCCATCTTCACCATACACAAACCATTCCGGCCGTCGTTGATAAAGATCGTAAGCAGTCGGCCCCCAGGCATGGCCGTTGACGTAGGTGATGGTGCTGACGCCGGCATCCGTAAGCAGCCCGAACTGCAGGCGCAGCTTCTTCATGCTCTGCCACCAGATTCCCTCATTGCCCAGAAAGGGATCTTCCCCGGCCGGCGGAATGAACTGCGCCAATTCGTTGTACGACCACGAAAAGTACTCCATGCGCTGGCGGCGTTTGTCGATCACGTAATCGACGGATTGGCGTGAGCGCGTATCCGGCGCCGGCCCGATATAAAAAGCGTGGTGCACGCCCATGTGCCCCTGCTCCTCCGTGTACATGGTTCGGTTGGCCAGGAACCCCGGATTCTCCGCGACCCCCATCTCGTCCTCCCACCTGTCCAGCACCACATCCCCCTCAACAAGCTCGACCTCCAGAGCCCGGCCCGCCTCCACCTTCGGCGTTCGCCACGTGAAATCGACGGTCCCGCGCTCACCGGGCGCGAGCACACAACGCTCCGTGCCCACCAAACGACGATGCTGGAGGCCGTACGATTCATGCAGGCGAAGCATACCGCGGAAACCGGCATTGCGGGGATTCACGACGGAAAGCCGATAGCGGGCTTTGGCGCCCGCCGCGTACCGCATCTTCTCCGGCGCCCCATCGCTGATGTAGGGTTCCGTCTCGTCATGCGCCATCACCTTCACCTCTCCAATCCATGCACGCGGCAGGGGAGCTTCCTCCTTCTCCACCCAGGAAGCCGACAAGTAGAAGGTGTAGTCCCCGGGAGCCGCCGGCAGGAGACCCGTGACCGCCAACAGTACGTAGCCATTCTCCGGATGGCGCACCCCCTGGAGCAGCGTCGGGAAGGCATGCGTCATCCCGCTTCCCTCATGACGGAAATTGGCGATGAGCCGCAACTGACGGCGCAGGCCGCTGAAACCCTCGCCACGTGCCAGGATCAGCACGCGGACCTCGCCGGCAAGTCCACGCAGGGGGGCGCGCGTATGGCCGATCGGCCCCGGTACTCCTCCTTGCCGGTAATCGATGCGCATCGCCTTGCCATGTGGCGCTGCCGCATCGTCCACCAGATGCAGCTCGTCAGTTACCCGTCCCACCTTCATGTCCGCAAAGTCGACATGATACGCGACGCTCTCCCCACCCGCGGCCCCGAGGCAGAGAAACATGAGCATGGTCACAACAGGCCCAACGTGCTTCATGACGTTCATCTCCGTGACAGGATTGTGTCTCTGGGCATGATGAAGCGATCTTGCCCTTTGGCGAATGGATGCCGGGAGCCGCCTCAGCTATCGAGTCCGTATAGTTGGAGCTTCTTGTAGAGTGTCGTGCGGTGAATACCCAGAACTTTGGCCGCTTCATTCCGGTTGCCGCCCGCTTCCTCCATGGCTGAAACGATAATCTGCCGTTCCGCATCCTGCAGCGGCATCGCCGGCAATCTCGCCGGCCTGGAGGCGGGAGTGGGCGGGGGTGTCGATGTCGAGATCTCACTGGCCGCCGCGGCCGATGCCCGCACCTCATGCACCGGCCGATTCGGGAAGAGCAGCCCCAGATCGCCGATCACCGGATCCGGCGTCAGAATGCAACTGCGCTCCACAACGTTGCGCAGCTCTCGGATGTTGCCGGGCCAGGAATACGCCTTGATCGCCGCCATCGCTTCATTGCTGAATCCATCGATCTGCTTGCCCAGCTTGCGCGAAAAGCGTACAACAAAATGATTGCAGAGCTGTTCGATGTCCTGTTTGCGCTCCCGCAGGGGGGGCAGAAGCATCGGCAGCACGTTGAGCCGGTAATAGAGATCCGCCCGAAAGTGTCCATCGGTGATGTGCTGCTCGATATTCTGGTTCGTGGCCGCGACGATGGCCACGTCCACCTTCACTTCCTTGTTGCCGCCGATCCGCCGAAAACGCTGATCCTCCATCACCTTCAGCAGCTTCGCTTGCAGCCCCACGTCCATATCTCCGATCTCATCGAGAAAGAGGGTCCCCTTGTCCGCCATCTCGAAGAGACCCACCTTGTCTGTCTTCGCGTCCGTGAAGCTTCCCTTGACATGGCCGAACAGCTCGCTTTCGACCAGGTTGGCCGGCATCGCCGCGCAATTGATCTCGACAAACGGGTGCTCCGCGCGACGGCCGAGCTTGTGCAGCGTTCGCGCCAGCAGTCCCTTGCCCGTCCCGCTTTCGCCCGTGATCAGAACGCACGAAAAATCGCTCGCCGCAATGCGCGACGCCATCTCCATCATCCGTCTGCTGGCCGGGTCGAGTGCCACGACTTCGCCCATGACCATGGTATCCGTGACCCGTTGCGAAAGCTCCGACAGGCGCTCGACCTTGTCCTTCAGCTCCCGGTGGCGGATCGCGTTCTGCAGTGTCTTGATCAGGTGGGGCCGTTCCACGGGCTTGGCCAGGAAATCGTACGCTCCAGCCTTGAGGCACTCGACCGCCATCTCCACCGTCGCGTGGCCAGTGATGAAAATAACCGTCAAGTCCGGCCATCTCTCGCGCCATCCGGCTAGAAGTTGATCGCCGGTCGCGTCAGGTAGTCGCATGTCCAGCAGGACTATGTCGAACTCTTTTGCCTGCAGCAACTCGGTGGCCGCCACGCCGCTTTCGGCCAACTCGACCGTGAAGCCCTCGTCTAGTAGTGTCGCTTTCAGCCCCATTCCGACCAGGAGATTATCTTCAACCACCAGGACCGCATATCCGCTGTTGCTTATTTCGGCTGCCACGTATTTCCCCTTTCCCGAAGTCTTCTAATTCCACCTCAGACGCCGTATCCCACTGCTCCATCGTTGTTCGAAACATGCACTGCAACATAGATCTGCTACTATAACCTCGCCACACAATCGCGCAACAACACGTACTCAAACTGTTGCACCGGATGCCCACGCGACCAACCCCTTCCTTTGTTGACGCCGATGCACAGTTGACCTATACTGCTCTTTCCGAAGAATACGAACCAGAGTGGAGAGATCGATATGCATCACATCAGGGCAGGACTTTTCGGTATTGGACTCGACACCTATTGGCCGCAGTTCGAAGGTCTCCGCGAAAAGCTCCTGGCCTATCAGCAGCTGGTGCATGACAAACTCGCCGCCTTCGGCGCCGATCTCATCGATGTCGGCCTCATCGACACTGTCGAAGGGGCACGAGAGGCCGGCAGCCGCTTCCGCCGCGAAGAGGCTGACATCATCTTTCTCTTCATCACCACCTACGCGCTCTCCTCAACGGTTCTGCCGGTCGTCCAGCAGGCCAAGGTGCCGATAGTCGTGCTCAATCTTCAGCCCGTTCCGCAGTTGGACTATGAGCGCTTCAACGCTCTGGGCGATCGGGGCAAAATGACCGGCATCTGGCTCGAACATTGCCAGGCCTGCAGCGCCCCCGAGATCGCCAGTGTCTTCAACAGGGCCGGCATCGACTATCATCTTGTCACCGGTCATCTGCGGGACGACGAGGCTTGGCGGGAGATCGAGGATTGGGTCGACGCCGCCAGGGTCCGCCGTGCGATGGCTCGCAATCGCGTCGGTATTCTCGGCCACTATTACTGCGGCATGCTCGACGTCTACAGTGATCTCACCCAGCACTCCGTTCTCTTCGGCAATCATTTCGAACTGCTTGAAATGTGCGAACTCCACCAGCTGCGCCGAGACGTTACCCCTGCCCAGACCGCCGCCAAGATCGCCGAGTTTCACGACAAGTTTGCCGTCTCCGACGAATGCGAGCCGGCCGAACTGCAGCGTGCTGCCACCACTTCTGTCGCCCTCGATCAACTCGTCGCGGCACACGATCTCGGCGCGATGGCCTATTATTATGAGGGTGCGCCAGGGAACGACTACGAGAACATCGTTACCAGCGTCATTGCCGGCAACACCCTCCTCACCGGGCGCCATGTTCCCGTGGCCGGCGAGTGTGAGGTCAAGAACGTACAGGCCATGAAGATCATGGATCTGCTGGGCGCCGGCGGCTCCTTCTCGGAACTCTACCTCACCGACTTTGTCGACGATGTCGTCTTCCTTGGCCACGACGGGCCTGCCCATGTGGCTATCGCTGAAGGCCCAGTGGGGCTGGTTCCCCTGCCCGTCTATCATGGCAAGCCCGGAAAGGGCCTTTCCATTCAGATGACCGTCCGCCATGGACCGGTGACCTTGCTCAGTGTCGTCCAGAAAGCCGGTTCGCTCATGCTCCTGGTCGCGGAAGCAGAGTCGGTTCCCGGCGCCGTTCTGCAAATCGGCAACACCAACAGCCGCTATCGCTTCGGCATCGGCGCCAAAGCCTTTCTCAATAGCTGGTGCGCTGCCGGTCCCGCCCATCATTGCGCCATCGGCGTCGGGCACCTGGCCACCAAGCTGCGCAAGCTTGCCCTCCTTCTGCAAATCGACTTTCTGCAGGTCTGCTGACCCTGGATACGCCGACCCTGGATACGCCGATTCTCACCCGTGAAGATTTGGTGATCGGGGTAGACAGATTCTAAATATAGAATTAAGTTAGCAGCGTTCCTGGTCGCTCTTACCGTACTCGAACCCCATGACGAGAGGCCGGTTTCATGAAGAAACGGCATGCAGATTCTCGCGCATACGCACAACCAGTCAAAGAGAATTCAGCAGCTCCGGGATGTGCATCGCCGCCTGGGTGCACAGCCGGCGATATCGGCGACAAGGATATCTGTTTCAGTGGCGCCAACAACCAGCGATACTGCCTTTATGAACGCTCCTCGGTTGGTCTCGCCGTGCTTGAACCGGATAGCTGGCGATTCATTGAAGTGAACGAACGCATGACGGATATCACTGGGTACACCCACGATGAGCTTCTGCAGCTTACCCATCTTGGCTTGCTCGACCCGCAGGATCGTCAGGCGGAGCTGCTCCTCGCGACCAGCATTCGCGAAGGAAAGCGCAGCAGCTGGTTCAGCGAGAAGCGCTATCGCCGCAAGGATGGGAGCCTCGCCTGGGTGCGCATCAATGGCTGCGTTCAGCGGGATAGCGATGGCAGGGGGATGCGCCACCTGGCCGCCGTCGAAGATGTCACCGCCAGCAAGATGGCGGCGCAGGCCTTGCGAGATAGCGAAGAACAATTTCGCGTGGCCTTCTCGAGGGCCGGCGTGGGGCTCGTCATCGCCCAGCCCGATGGCTGCTGCCACGCCGTCAATGACCGCTATTGCGAAATTACCGGCATGAATCGTCCCGATCTGCTTGCCACCCATTTTCTCCAGCGCATTCATCCGATCCACCGCGGCGAAACCAGACAGTGCATAAAGGGGCTGCTCGATAATCAGCGGGATTTCTTCAAGAGCGACCTTCTCTGTGTTCGCCAGGATGGCGAGGTGCGGTGGGTTCGCCTTACCGCCAGCCTGTTGCGCCAGCCAAGCTGGGAACATCAGGAAGAGCCGCAGCACCTCCTATGCGTCGTCGAGGACATCCATCGCCAGAAAGAGGCTGAAGAAGAACTCGCTCGTCTGAACAATCATCTCCAGGAAGAAGTCGCTCGCCAGACCAGCGTGGCCAATGAACGCGCCGGCATGCTGCAGCGTCTGACCCTGGAACTGACGGAGGCGGAGGATCGCGAACGACGACGCCTCTCGGAGATTCTCCATGACGACCTGCAGCAACTGCTCGTCGGGGCTCAGATGCACCTGCGCGCCGTGGCCGATTCCCTTCCCGAACAGCTTCCCGCCTTTTCCGTTATCTCTTCCCTCCTCGACAATTGCGTGCGGAAATCCCGGGATCTGAGCCATGACCTGAGTCCACCAGCCTTGCACCAGAGCGGCCTGGTCGAAGGGCTGCGTTGGCTGGCCGACTATTCCAGCGGCAGCTTCGGCCTCCATATCAATGTCAAGGCCGAGACGATCCGCGAGCCGGCGCAGGATTCGCTCCGCACCTTCCTCTATCGTGCCGTTCAGGAGCTTCTGCTCAATGTCGTCAAGCACGCCCGCGCCGAGCATGCATGCATCGAGGTCAGCGAGCGCGACAGGGTGCTTATCGTTACCGTCAGTGATGACGGCAGGGGAATGAACGGTGAGCTGATGAACGCATGCTGCCACCAGCAGGGACTTGGACTGTTCAGTATCCGCGAGCGAATCGGGATCCTTGGCGGCGAGTTGAAGGTTGCCCGCAATCCCAGCGGTGGATGCCGTGTCTCGCTCTGCCTGCCGCACGAAGTCATGGCAGCTCATCGGGGCGCGAATGGTGACTCCAGCACCTCGTCCTGCGCTTCCGGTCGTGACGGCCGCGCCGGCACGGCGACCGTGCTTGAGCCTGAAGAAGCAGCCACTGCCCCCGGCGTCCTGCGCGTTCTCCTCGTCGACGATCATCTCGTCATGCGCGAAGGGCTTGTCGCCCTCCTGCAGGGGCATCCCGACATCAAGATCGTCGGCAAGTGCAGCAATGGTCGCGAGGCCGTTCACCAGACACAACTCCTGCGGCCGGATGTCGTCGTCATGGATATCATGATGCCGATCATGGATGGCATCGAAGCGACCCGCCTCATCCACCAGGAGCACGACAATGTCCGCATTGTCGCCCTGTCCATGCATGAGCATGACCACATGGCGGCCAAAATGGTTGACGCCGGCGCTGCGGTCTATCTCTCCAAATCGGGTCCCACCGAAGCCCTCCTGCGCGCCATCCGGGGCGATTCCGCCGCCTGATGTGTTCCCTGTCAGAACAGGGTCGGCTGGCGTGGATCGCCCGGACGTAGAAAGTGCTTCGCCGTCAAGTCGGGCATAGGCCGGTCGAGACCATGCCGGCGCGCCGCCAGCCGAAACATACCGCCGATCAGCTCCGCATAGGGGCCCGTTCCGGACATCCGGCTCCCGAAGCGGCTGTCGTTCAAGTGGCCATCGCGGCTGGCCCGCAGCCGCGCCAGAACCGCTTCACACCGGTCGGGGTAGCATCGCTCCAACCATTCCGTGAACAGCTCCTGCACGCCGTGGGGGAGGCGCAGAAATTCGTAACCCGCCCACGTCGCTCCGGCTTCAGCTGCCGCCGCCAGAATCGATGGGATCTCCTCGTCCGTTAGTTTCGGGATGACGGGTGCTACATTGACTCCCACCGGGAGACCCGCCGCGGCCAGTTTGCGAATCGCTGCCAAGCGGCGTTCCGGCGACGCTGCCCGCGGTTCCAGCTGTCGGGCCAGTTGCCCGTTCAGCGTCGTCAGGCTGATCCCGATCCGGACTGCACCAAACTTGTGAAGCTCCGACAAAACGTCGAGATCCCGAGTGACCAGGCCGCTTTTTGTGATCAGGGATACCGGATTGCGCGCTTCCGCCAGGACCTGCAGGCAGCGGCGGGTGAGCTGCAGGCGCCGCTCGATCGGCTGGTAGCAGTCCGTGACCCCGCTCATCCCAAGCAAGCGTGGCTCCCAGCTCTTTCGCGATAGCTCCTCGCGCAGCAACTCCGGCGCCTCCTCCTTCACGAAGATCATGCTCTCGAAATCCAGGCCCGCCGAAAGATCCAGATACTCATGGCTCGGGCGCGCGTAGCAGTAGATGCAGCCATGCTCGCAGCCGCGATACGGGTTGATTCCCGCGTCGAAACCCACGTCGGGACTCTCGTTGCAGGTGATGATGCTGCGCGCCGCGTCGCGAAAGAAGCGTGTCTGCAGGGCAGGCCGATCCTCATCCTCTTCCCAACCATCCGGCGGCAGCGCTTCATACCGCAACGGCAGGAAACGACTCGTCGGCCGCGATGCGCTCCCGCGTCCGCGCGAATGACGATCGGCGGAAGTGATGTCGGACTTCATGGTCGTGCCTGAGTGTGGGTGAAAAAGAGCATTGCCGGGAGAGCCTGGCCGGTAGACTAGTTTAGGCTAGCTCTTCTCTCATGTCAAGCTCCCTTTCACCCCTTTCCACCCAGCCGCAAAGGATATGCCCGCACCATTTTTTTGCCGATTACAGCTCTTCGCGGTGGTATCTGCCGGTGTAGAACACACCTTATGCTCAGGTGCACCAGACCCAACCCCAATAACCATGAGGAGATCCACATGCCCATCAAGCAATCCATCTGTTTTCCGCTCTTCAAGCCCAAGGAACTCTCGCTGGACGAACTCTGCAAAGTCGCCGCACGCATCGGCTACAAGGCCATCGAATTCTGGTTCCGTGACGATGCGTGGGAGAGCTACATCGACACCGCCCATCGTCATGGCCTGGAAGTGGCGACCATGTGCGGACACCGCTCCCTGCCCGTCGGACTGAATGACCCGGCTGAACACGACCGCATCGAAGCAGAGCTGCGCGAATCCATCGATCTCGCGGCCAAGCATCACATTGCCGGCCTCATCTGCTTCAGCGGCAATCGCCGGGAAGGACTGACCGACGACGAAGGGCTGGACATCGCCGCGCGCGGTCTGCGTCGCATTGCCCCCTATGCGGAAGAGAAAGGGGTCAACCTGAATATCGAGCTGCTCAACTCGCGTGTCGATCACCCCGGCTATATGGCGGACCACTCTTCCTGGGGGCTGGCACTCTGCCAGAAAGTCAACTCGCCGCGTATCAAGCTGCTCTTCGACATCTACCACATGCAGATCATGGAAGGCGACCTCATTCGCACCATTCGCGAGAATATTCGCTGGATCGGTCATTTCCATACCGCCGGCAATCCCGGACGAAAGGATATGGACGATACCCAGGAACTGAACTATCGCGGGATCTGCGCCGCCATCTCACAGGCCGGTTATCCCTACTTTGTCGGCCATGAATTCGCCCCCAAGGGTGATCCTCTTGAAGCCCTTCAGGTCACCTACGACATCTGCAACGCTCCCTGAAGCCTCCCTGTACGGTGCGGGTGACGCTGCTCCTTCGCGTCACTCGCACCGGACGGTCGAATGATGCCTGTTAACCTGAGGTCACATCGACCGCCTTCCGCGAGAAACTGCCATCATGCAAAGAACTTCCGCGGAGTCCCCTTTCCCTGCCGATTAGACCTGCTATAGTACATGTTCAGATTCGTATCTTCCTACCTGACAATTCCTTAGGGAATTTTTTCAGTACTCCGTTTCCTTTCTTTTACTCATCAATTTCCCATGCCGGAACTCCTCAAAATCCTCATTGTTGACGATGAAGTCATCGTCCTCGATACCTTGGGCGGCTATCTGCGCGAGAGTGGTCACGATGTTGTCTGTTCACAGGACGCCACGACTGCCCTCGAGCTGATGAACACCGGCGATTTCGATGTTGCCATCGTCGATATCCGGTTGCCGCGAATGGATGGCATGAGCCTTCTGGCCAAGATGCAGCACCTCGACCGGGATCTGCCCGTTGTCATCATCACTGGCCATGGCAATATGGAGACGGTGATCCAGGCGCTGCGACAAGGCGCGGCCGACTTTCTCACCAAGCCGGTTCACCTGATCGACCTCGATGCCGTTCTTGAGCGTACCACCCGTGTTCGGCGCCTGCGGCAGGATTGCACACGCTTGCGCAGCACTATCGGCGGGCTGCAGAGCAGCGAGTGGGAGCGTCATGGCGAGCAGATCATGATCGGCGAAAGCGCTGCCACCAAGCGTTCTCGCGACTATATCCAGCAGGCTGTCGATGCCAACTGCGATACGGTTCTGATCACCGGCGAGACCGGTACTGGAAAAGAAGTCGCCGCGCGCGAGTTTCATCTCCGTCGTCACAGCCGGGACGATGCCTTCATCGCCGTCAGCTGCCCTGCCATTCCCGACTCTCTGGTGGAAAGCGAGCTCTTCGGACATGTTCGCGGGGCCTTCACCGGCGCCACCGTCAACCGCGCTGGGTGTTTCGAACTCGCGGATGGCGGTACCCTCTTTCTGGATGAGATCGGCGATCTTACGCCACAGGCTCAGGCCAAGCTCTTGCGGGTGCTCGAGACTCGCGTGGTCCGCCGTGTCGGCAGTGCGCGCGAGACTCCGGTCAACGTTCATGTTGTCGCCGCCACCAATGCCCCTCTTGCCACCCGTGTTCAAGAGAAGCGTTTCCGCTCGGACCTCTACTATCGGCTCAATGTCTTCTCCATCCATCTTCAGCCATTGCGCGAGCGGCGCGAGGACATCATGCCGCTGGCCAACCACTTCCTGCAAACCTTCTGCCGGCCACGCCAGAAGCAGATCAATGGCTTTACCGCCCGCGCCACGTCCTTGCTTGTGGAGTACGATTACCCGGGGAATGCGCGCGAGTTGCGCAACATCATCGAGCGCGCCGCCATCCTGACAGCGGAAGCGAGGATCGATATCGACCACCTGCACCTCAGGGATATGCCCAGCAACGAAGGTGCCGGGGCGGCTCCGGATGTGCCCATCGGCGCGGATCTGGAGCGTGAGCAACTGCTCGCCGCTCTCGGCCAGGTTAAGTGGAATCGCAGTCAGGCCGCCAAGCTTCTGGGGATGCCGTATTCCACCTTCCGTTATAAGATGAAGAAGCACGATCTCGGTTGACGCTGTCTGGTGGCTCCTCTTCAGGATTGGCCAAGCAGGTCGAGCAGTCGCGGCACGTAGATATTGCGTCCCCAGATGTTGTACCACGCAGCCCAGGTATAGAGGATCACCACGGGCATGAAGATGATCCACGCCCGCTGCCGAAAGTAGATCGTTATCGCCATCACCCCCAGCACCTGCAGCATCTTGCTGGCGATCGGACCCGCGATCGGTCCGAGAACGAGCGACATGACGCGTACACCAGGGTGCACCTCATGGTCGATTCCATCCGTCACCATGAACATGATGGTCGAGATGGTGTCGGCCACGGCTGCCAGCGCCAGCAGTATCAGCCAGATCCGGTACTCCCGAAAATAGCCGTCGAGATTAACTGTGAAACGAGCCACCAGCTCCCGCGGGGTTTGGGGCGTTGGCATGGCCCTCAATCCTCACTGGCCGCGCCAACGGCACGCCCGGCGGCAAAGGCTGCCACCAGATTTGCCGTCGTCTCTTCGATCAACTCCGGCGCCTTCTTCAACGCCTCCTCCAGCGACAGCGGCCCTCGGCAGATGCTGAATGCCGCATCGATGCCGACCTCGGCCAACTCACGGCGACTGGCGGTCACGCTGCCGGAAATCACCGCACAGGCTGCGCCCGCCTTCCGCGCCGCCCTGGCCACACCGGCACATACCTTCCCGCGCAAGGTCTGACCGTCCGTCTTCCCTTCGCCGCAGATCACCAGATCGGCCCCGGCCAAGGCCTCGCCCAGCCCGACCAGATGAATCACCAGATCGATTCCCGGGCGCAGCTCGCCTCCGGCAAAGGCGACGATGCCCGCGCTCAATCCACCGGCCGCGCCGGCGCCGGGTTGCGTCGCGATCTCGATTCCCAGATCACGCTTCACGATCACGGCGAGGCGTGCCAACCCGTCATCCAGCAGCTCCACCTCTTCCGGGGTCGCCCCCTTCTGCGGGCCAAAGACGCGCGCGGCCCCATGCTCACCGGTCAGCGGATTGTCCACATCGCATGCCACTTCGATTCTCACCTTCTCCCATGGACGCTCCGCTGGTGCCTCCAGCCGCGCCAGCTTTGACAGTCCCCGGCCGCCTTCCGGTATCGCCTCGCCCGCCTCATCCAGGAGACGGTATCCGAGCGCCCGCGCTAACCCTGTACCCCCTTCCACTGTCGCCGAGCCACCAACCGTCAGGATGATGCGTGCCGCACCCTTGGCCAATGCCGCCAGCAGCAACTCACCAACGCCGCGCGTGGTCAGCTCCATCGGCCGACGCCGATCCTTCGGCACCAAGTGCAGGCCATTGGCCGACGCTGCCTCGATGATCGCCGTTTTTTCTGCCCCGATCCAGCCATACTCCGCTTCCACCGCGTTGCCAAGCGGACCCGTCACCACCTGCGAAATGCGCTCGCCCCCGAGATTCCCCAGCACGGCGTCAAGGGTGCCGTCGCCGCCGTCAGCCATCGGGACCATCACCGTTTCGATGCCGGCGTTCAGGCTGAGCACCCCTGCTTCCATGGCCGCGCAGACCTCCCGCGCCAGCAGGCACTCCTTGTAAGAATCCGACGCCAACACCACCTTCATCAGCCTCTTCTCCCTTAAAATCCTCGGTTTCCATCCATCCGTACTTGAATTTAGTCGAATGCACAGTCAATTACCAAACCTTAGGTGACTTCCGGGCCAGCGTAGCTCAGTTGGTAGAGCAGCTCACTCGTAATGAGCAGGCCATCGGTTCAAGTCCGATCGCTGGCTCCATCCTCTCCCCGCCCCCCAAGGCGTTGTCAGGATGGCTTGACCGTTGATTCCGCGACATCAAAGCTTCAGCAGCTTGATCGCGTTTTGCCGTGCAATCTTGGTGAAGACTTCTTCGCTGATCTTGCCGCCTTCTCGCCACTCCAGAAGAAGGTGCAGCGTCCGGAAGGGCATCTCCACGCAGCAGATGTCCGTGCCGAAAAGGAGCCTGTCCTGGAACTCCGTCAGGAAACGGGGACCGTAGTCGTGGTCCCGATCGAGGGCAGGGAAAGCGTCCGAGAGCTCACCGTGCAGGTTGGCGTAGCGCCGCAACAGCTTGGGCAGAACGCCCTCTTCGGTAATGGGACCGGACTGGGGGGCCGTGAAGATGAATTCGCCATTGGGGCGGAAGCTCGGCTTGCGCTGACCGGGCGTCTCCAGCGGGCCAAGCTCGCTCCAGATGATCGGGCCGTGGCCAATGATGGTCAGATCCGGAAAACGCCGAAGGGTATGCTCCAACTGCGGCAGGCCCGCTTCGTCGTAAAGCCCAAAGTCTCCGCCTACACGGTCGGAACCGTCGAAGGTCACCGGCAGACCGACCGCCTCCGCGTGCTTGAAGAGGTTCTGAACCATGGGATCCAGGAGCGGCACGTTCAGCATGATCTCCCCGACCCCTTTGCACCCCTTGTCCTGGTAGTAGCGCAGGAGTCTGTCAAGCGGCGCGTCGACGGCATTGGTCAGGGCACGCGGATCGATATTGCAGAAGGGAATAAAACGGTCCGGGTACTTCTCCGCCATGTCCAGGATATCCTCGTTGGCCTGCGGCAGGTAGATCTCCGGGCTGACGATGGGCAAAAGCACCCCCCGCTCGATTTCATGCTGGTCGTATCGGGCCAGCACTTGTTCCGCGGTACAAAACTCGACAACAAAAGGAACAGGTTTGCGGTAGGCATGCGCGTGCATATCGATGAACATGGAAGGCTCCAGGTAGGTGGATAGTGACGTGCATACCGTAGCGTGCAAGGGGCAACGATTCCATACTCGGAATGGAATCGGCGAAATCGTGCGCAAATACCCGAAGCCGGGCTTGCATTTCAAATACTGGAAGCAATTATGCCAGACGCCATGTGGTGGCGTGTGATACACTTAACTTGTAATGCTTACAGTATTGGAATCATCATGAGATTCGCGGCTTTGGTGCTGGTGTGGATAGCGATAGGGGCGATGTCGGGGACGGCAGCAGGCCAGGAGAATGTCAAGGGGGCGACAGCTACGATGGCAGAGCGGCTGGCAGCCTTTGATACGGAGAACTTGCCGGCGGGCACTTCGGCCAGACGCCTTCTGGTCGGCTTCAAGTCGCGCCTCGGGGTGCAGGCAGCCGTCAATGCCCATGCGCAGGTTGGGGCGAAACGGGTGCGCGGCTATGCGCTGCGGCCGATCGATATGGTCGAGATTCCTGCGGCCATGACCCTGAAAGAGGCTGCCGCCCGCTACCTGCGCATGCCGGAGGTGAGTTTCGTGGAGCCGGACTATCCGGTGCATGCACTCGCCATTCCCAACGATCCCCGCTTTGGCGAACTTTGGGGGCTGCGCAACACCGGGCAGAGCGGCGGCACGGCCGGGGTGGACATCGGCATCACCCAAGTATGGGATACCGCCGTCGGCAGTCGCGATATCATCGTTGGCGTGATCGACACCGGCGTCGATTACACCCATCCCGATCTCGTCGCCAACATGTGGACGAATACCGCGGAACTCAATGGCCTTCCGGGGGTGGATGACGACGGCAACGGCATCATCGACGATATTCATGGAGCAAAATGGGTGAATGGCGTCGCCACTGGCAACCCCATGGACGACCATTACCACGGAACGCATGTGGCGGGTACCATCGGCGCCACCGGTAATAACGGCGTCGGCGTGGTGGGCGTCAATCATCAGGTAAGGATCATGGCCCTGAAGTTTCTCAACGCGGATGGATCGGGCTCCACGTCGGATGCCGCCTTCGCACTGGAGTACGCAATCCTGAAGGGCGCTCACCTCACCAACAATTCCTGGGGCGGCGGGGGCTACTCCCAGACGATGAAGAACATGATCGATGCGGCGGCGGCGGCAGGTCAGTTGTTTGTGGCGGCAGCCGGCAACGAGAGCCTTAACGTGGAAGAGATACCCAATTATCCGTCCAGCTATGCCAGCGAAAACATCGTGGCGGTGGCGAGCAGTGATCGGTACGACGCCCGCTCGGGCTTCAGCAATTATGGGGCTGTCAACGTCGATCTCGCTGCGCCGGGGTCCAGTATCCTCAGCACCCTTCCCGGCAACACCTATGGCCTGCTCAGCGGAACTTCCATGGCGACGCCCCACGTCGCCGGGGTCGTGGCACTGCTGCTGTCGGAGTATCCTGACGCCTCCTGGATGGAACTGAAGCGTTGGCTGCTCGATGGGGGGACACCGCTGCGGGATTGGGAAGGTGTCACGGCAACCGGAACACGCTTGAGCGCTCCCGAGTCCCTGCGCCTCGCGGGATTGCCCGTCAACGTCCACCCGATTACGAATTTCACCGCTGGCAGTCGGCAGAATGCAACCTCAGTGGATCTGACGTGGAGCAATCCTCTTGCCGGCGGACTGCAGGGCGTCGTCATACGTCGCCAGACCGGCAGCTACCCGCTGTCATGGAATGACGGTACCCTCGTCTATTCGGGGACAGGCAATGCCGCGACTGATAATGGCCTTACGGTCGGCACCCTTTACTATTACACCGCCTGGGCCCACTACGGAGGCTCGCTCTACTCATCGCGTGCCATTGCCACCGCGCGTGCCGGTCATGAAGAGATCGATCACTTCACCGAAGCCTTCACGGCCAACGACAATGATCTGGACTATCGCTCCATCACCTTCTATCCGGACGAGTCGCCCCATGGCTACATGGCAAGTACCTCGTCGATCGCGGCATTTCCCGTCTCTCCAACTGGAAGCGTCATCCTCAACCTCGACGATGATGATTTTGGCGTCGTGGCGCTTGCCGATGGCAAGCAAATTCTTCTGCACGGGCAGGCTTACAGCACCGCTTACGTCGGCAGCAATGGCTATGTGACCTTTACCGCCGGCAGCGATGACTACAACGCATCCATTCAAGAACACTTTGAGCTGCCCGGCATCTCGATGCTGCGCCTCGACCTGACCCCGGCGAGCAACGTTGGCTACAGGCAGTTGGCGGATCGCCTCGCCATAACCTTTGTCAATGTCACCGAGTACGACATGAACAATCGCAACAGCATGCAGCTCGAGTTGTTCTTCAACGGGATCATCCGCCTCAGCTACCTGAATATCGACGCCGTGGGCGGAGTGGCCGGACTCTCCGCGGGTGGCGGTATGCCACTGGATTTCACCGAAAGCGATCTGAGTCGCTACAATGCCTTTCTTACGCCCCGGGATGGCTTCCGCGCACTCGGCTATGCCGGTGGTCCATTCGAGCCGTCCTGCCGCGAGTATGTGGTGAGGAATCCAGGGAGCACGGCGCTCAACTGGGCAGCCGGCGCGAACCAACCCTGGGTCAGCATCACGCCCTCGTCAGGCGTTCTGCAGCCCGGTCAGGAGCAGGCGGTGCAACTCTGCATAGGCGCTGCCGCCAACGCCCTGGCGCCGGGAAGCTATCCCGCCAACGTCACCTTCACCCCAGGTGGAGGGCTGACCGCGGTAACCTTTTCCGTCATCCTCGATGTCGTCGCGATACCCGGCAACCTGATAGTGGAGGACTCGATCCTGCCGACCGATGACCGCAACCTCCCCTTCGGCACACTGGATCTCAACCAGAGTCGTTCCGAGACCGTCACGCTGCGCAATACGGACGCCGTGCACCCCATCATTGTGGATAGCATCTCGCTCTCGCCGAGCAGCGTTTTCAGCCTGGCGGAGGCGCCGGTCCTGCCGCTGAACCTGGCGCCCGGCGCCAGCGTAGCTTTCGACGTGATCTTTGCTCCGCTGGAAGCGGCAGACGTGGGCCCCCATCAGGCGAGCCTCGTCATCGCCGGCAACGACGCCGATGAACCGGTGATCACGTTGGTGATTTTGGGCACAGTGGCTGCCGATCCCCTGCAGGTGACGCCCACCGATCCCTTTCTGGCCGTCGGCCCTGTTGGCGGCCCCTTCACCCCTTCCAGCAGAACCTATCTGCTCACCAATGCGAGCGCCAGCCAGACCATGCAGTGGACCGCCGATGCCTCCACCTCCTGGGTGACGCTCTCGCGGACGTCCGGTTCCCTTGCTCCCGGCACCTCGGTGCAGGTGAGCGTGGGCTTCAGCGCGCCCAGCCTTCCTGCCGGCGTTCACCTCGCGACCGTGCGGGTGTGCAACGCCACCACCAGCGTCACCACGGAACGCGCCGTGAGGCTCGCCGTCGGCAATCAGCTCTGCGAAGCCGTCGATGCTTGCGAGTTGACGTGGGTGACCGGCGGCAACGCCAACTGGTTCCCGCAGACGGCCATTACTCATGATGGCATCGATGCCGCGCAAAGCGGCGTTATCGCGCATAGCCAGTCCACCTATATCCAGACGACGGTACTGGGACCCGGCACCCTGACCTTCTGGTGGAAAGCCTCCTCCGAGTCGGGCTATGACAAGCTCAGCTTCTACAGGAATGGCACATTCGAGACCAGCATATCCGGTGATGCGGCGTGGGCGCAGAAGAGCTACGAGATCGGCGAGGGCTCGCATACCCTGAAGTGGGAGTACAGGAAGGATGGTTCTCTCAGCCGCAACAGCGATTGTGGCTGGCTGGATCAGGTGGCCTATCTGCCCGACACGCTTCCCGGCGAGATCGGTGTCACCGATTCCATACTGCCGGCCGATGACCTGCGCATGCCCTTCGGAACCATTGGCCTGAATCAGGAAAAAACCGAAACCCTGACCTTGAGAAATATGGATGCCACGAATGACCTGATTGTCGATTCCATTCTCCTCGCGCACTACGGGGAAGACTTCGAGGACGGCGTTGCCCAGGATTGGGTGCCGCGTACGGGCGGGGCCTGGAGCGTGGCCAATGGCGAGTATCGTGCCACCGCCAGCGTGGACACCTACATGCAATCCAACTACACGGGGGGGATCTGGAGCGACCTGTCGTGCCGTGCCGCTTTCCGCCGCACGGGGCGCCAGTCGACCGCGGCGGGCATCGTCATTCGCGCCAGCAACGATTTCGTCTGGGATCCCACGGTGGGCACTGCCTATGGTGTCGCCATCGCCGCTGACACCAGCTACTGGGTTGGCAGGTTCTCCGGCGGCAAGCTCACCTTTCTGACGGACGGCTGGGTCGAATCTCCGTACCTGCGCACGGGGACGGCAACGAACGAGGTCATCTTCAGCGCTGACGGTTCGAACCTGCGGGTCTATTTCAATGGCTATCTGGCGTGGAGCGGCAGCGATTCGTCTATCCCCGGTCCCGGCCGTACTGGTCTGATCGCTTACAACAAGGGCTCCGACCCCACCGTGCATCTCATCGACAATGTAATGGTTGCCCCGCCGGTGGCACCGGGCGGCGCGCTTGTCGGCGACGCGCAGGCCTGGTACAACGCGCGGCCATTCAGCACCGATCCGAGTACCTTCGGTGATGCTCCGGCGCGAAAGGAGGAACTGGTCTATCCCGTCGCCCTGTTGACTGAAGCTCCCGACTTGGTCCTGAGCCCAAGCCCTTTCAGACTGGCCTCCGTCCCCCTCCTGCCTTTGACTCTCAGCCCCGGTCAAGCTGTGGAGGTGCAGGTCATCTTCTCCCCACCCGCGGAAGAGGTTTACAGCAGTACTCTGCTGATCGAGTGCAATGACGCCAGCCGTCCACGGATCGCCGTGGACCTGACGGGTACGGGCGAAGTCGCGATTCCCTATCTCTCCGTTGCCAATCAGGGAATCATGGAAGGTGATGAAGGCATTACCGTCCTCAGCTTCCCCGTCACACTGAGTGCCCCTTCGGAAAGCGTGGTGAGCGTCGAGTATGCGACTGTCGCCGGTACGGCCACAAGTGGCATCGATTATCACGATGGATCGGGTACGCTGGTGATACCGGTCGGAGAGATGTCTGGAATGATCTCCATTGACGTCGTCGGCGATCTCGTTATCGAGGGCGACGAAACCTTCCATCTGACCCTCACGAATCTCGTTGGTGCAGCCGCCGCCGATATGCAGGCGGTCGGGACTATCCTCAATGACGACGTGCCGCGGGTCAGCGTGAGCAACGCAAGTGCGCTGGAGGGAGGTGCCCTGACCTTCACCCTCAGTCTGGACCGGCCCAGTCCCTTCGCGGGCAGCGCCGACTACGCCACCGTCAGCGGCACGGCAACAGCCGGCAGCGACTATACCAGCACCAGCGGTACGGCGACCTTTGCCGCGAACCAGATAACGGCGACAGTGGTGGTGCAATCCCTCCACGACGAGCTGCACGAAGGAGATGAAACCTTCACGCTGACCCTCTCGAACCCGACCATGCTCAGTCTCGGTGAGGCGGTCGGCATCGGCACCATCGAAGACGATGACGAGCCCTGGCTGCGCCTGTCGCTGGCGGCGGCTGCCATCAGTGAAGATGTGGGGACGACCGTGGCCACCGTCACCCGCAACACCAACACGGGAGCGCAGTTGGTGGCCGACCTGACCAGCAGTGATACGACCGAAGCGGTGGTCCAGGCGACGGTCACCATTGCGGCGGGTTCCAGCACTGCAACCTTTGCCGTTAACGCCGTGAACGACGATGACTTCGACGGGGACGTGCAGGTGACGCTCACCGCCAGCGCCCTCGATCATGCCGACGGTACCGCGACGTTGACAATCACCGACCACGAGCAGTCCGAGAACCTGGTCTACTCCTTCACCATGCGCGGTACCTGCTACGGCGCCGGTGCGGTGCCCCTTACAGGAAACGGCTACCTGCTTCTCGACCTGCGCAATCATCGGGCGTCGGCGGTAGTCCGTTGGCAGGATGGCAACGCTGAACGGATCGACTTCCCAGGATGGTACACGGCCGACATTGGAGCCAGCAACATCTGGGTGCTCCATATGAGCGATGTCGAGGCCGTGCCGGTGGCGACTGGCGAGTATTACTATGGCCACATGTTCGGGAACGTGCATCCGAGCGAGGTGCCCCTTGGCGGTGGCGTTACGGGGCCGGCGGTGGTCAGCTTTGCCGGACCATGGCGCGCCGGCGCTCCCAACGTCCAGCCAACCATCGTCGAGATGGGCGACATGAGTGCTCGCTTCGACTATGAGCGCACGAAGCAGGAAAACACCAGCAACACCCCCTTCGAGGTGCTGCTGGGCGAATTGGCGACGGACGCTGGGATTCAGCTTCCCGCCTTCAACAGCAAGGCCGAGCCTGAAGCCACGGTCATACCCGGGCTGAACAGCACGGGCATTGCCTGCTACAACCTCACCTGGAGCGGTGTCAACGCCGGCGAGAATGCGGTGCAAAGCTTCAGCTATCCCGGCTACCTGCTCCTTGATCTGGCCACCGGCGAGATGCAGGCCCTGCTTGCCTGGCGTCAGGGAACCCAGTGGTACTATACCGTCGAGAACTGGAGGGAAGGAGCGAGCTTCGCTTATCCGCTGACGGTCGCCGCCAGTACCTATTCCTTCCTGGGGGGGCGCGAAGATCTCCTTGGTTTCCGCTTCATGTACGGCGCCAACAGCACCTTGCGGATCGGATTGCCTTCGAACCAATTGCAGACCTTGCCCATGAGCCTGAGCGGCAACAGTTGGGGCCATTCCAGCCTCGATGAAGAGAATGGCATCTTCATGCAGAGCACCATTACCTGCGGCATCAACGCCATGACCCTGACCATCAATCAGGAGTCAATGACCATCGACCAGGCCATGGGCCATGTCTCAGCCACGCTGAACGGTTTCAGCAGGGTCGATTAGCCGGCTGATGTCGGGATGGGTTAGAATCGGTAAGCGATTAGAAGGGCTCTAAAATTCAAAGAAAAGGCCCGAACCTCCTTTTTTGGCGTTATTTACCGATGAAGGTATTGAATGCCACCAGATGCGGGACTATAATTGGGATATGGACTCGGCAGATGAGGCGCAGCCTGTACCCAGTGGAAAGCTGAGTACAGGGCAGCTGCTATATGAGCCCTTCTACGCTGGTTGGTAACATTAACGGGTTCGGGTGAGTATTACTAGGAGGAACGGGGCAATGAAGAAGGGACAGGAAACACGAAGTCTATTCACGGGCAATCTGGCCTTTGCATG
Source organism: Lentisphaeria bacterium (assembly GCA_041690595.1). Taxonomy (GTDB): domain Bacteria; phylum Verrucomicrobiota; class Lentisphaeria; order JABSQK01; family JAWLHB01; genus JAWLHB01. The sequence goes on along the minus strand of JAWLHB010000050.1, from coordinate 5,627 downwards.
GGCGAAGCGCGGTTTGATCTCGCTGGCGATGCTGCTGGTTGCCGCCTCCTTGTCGGCGGTCGAACTGGTCCACAATGGAGATTTCGGCGCGGGGTTGGATGGATGGAACCTGCCGGAGGAACTGAACTGGTGGAATCCGATCCAGGGCGATGGCCGGATCGATCTTCATCCCGCCGTCGAAGAGTATTATGGCGAGGTGATCAGTCAGCCACTGAATGCTACGGTTGCAGGTGGAGAGATGCTCAGTGGATCGGTGGTGATGGAGAACATCTACACCAGCGATGGCAGCACTGTACTCAATCTTGTATTGACCTACCTGACCGACACGGATAATCTGGAAGAACTGGTCTTGCTGCCTTTTTCCAGCATAAACGTTCCGTCGGGGGGAGCTGTGGCGGTGCCTTTTGGCGGGATAGTTGTACCGGCCTACGCACGCAAGCTCGTCTCTCTGGCTTTTACCAAGGTGCACTATGGCAGCTTCTCCTTGACCAGCGTAAGCCTGGACTGCAGCAGTGCGACAGTTGGGGCGGTTCCGCGGCTGGCTTCCCTCTCGGCAGTCAGTGGCGCCTATGGCGAGAGCTTGACCATGTACGGCACTGGTTTCGGACTGGGCGGGGATGTCAAGCTCAATGGGCAGACTGCCGGCATGACCGTGCTGTCGTGGAGTGACACCGAAGTAACCGTGCGTATCGATGAGCCCGCAACCTCCGGATACCTTTCGCTCATCAGCGACGGGTTTATCAAGAGCACCGGCGTACATGCCTATCAGATTACCTCCCCCGGCTTTCACCTCAACGGCAAGAGATCGGTCGATGCCTTCCTGGGTACCGACGTTACCGTCGGCTTTTACCTCGGCTTCGATAACGGCTATGCTCCGCCCGCCGGGGGAATCCTCTTCAGCTGTGTCGATGAGTTAGGCGATGCCGTACCCACCGCCACCTTCAACTTCTCTTCTACCATCCATGCCGGCGGCTACGTGCTGGCGCTCGATACCGCTCTCATGGCACCTGGCCGCCACCTGCTCACCATCCAGGCCGTCGAGGGTGACGATGGTGCCGCCTTGCCGCGGAGCCATCAGGTCGACGTCATGCTCTACGAGGTGGGAAGTTGCGAAGTCGCCCTCAGCTGGTACGACTATACTACTTACGAGCAGCACCATGAGGTCATCGAAGGCGATACCATGACCTGGACGAAGCAGGGCAGAATGCCATTGATCTTCAGCTTCATCGGCTCCCCTGGCAATTGGACGACGTGGACGCCTACCGGCGAGATCGTATCGAGCAATTCATCGGTGGTCGGCACGGTTCGCGTGGGTCAGATGTGGGAGTATTACATTGTCTATGCCCGTTCAAACGGAACGGCGGACCTTACCTTCATGGGACCCGACGGCTATAGCCGCACGATCACGGTGACGGTTGCGATCCCCGCTGGAAAGGATCTTTTCACCATGCACAGTCTATCCCCGCAGGTAGTGGATAACGGCGGAGACGATCTCTTCACCTTCTATGTCCAGTCCACGACTTCCATTGGCTGGGTCGGCATCTCCCCTGAAACGGTGTGGGACGAGTCGGATCCGAACAACCAGGTGATGTGGAGTGACATGAATCGCCAGGCCCAGCGCACCGCCACCGTCAAGCAGGGCGCCAGACTCGGTGTCTACAACCTCCATGCGACGTCGGGCAGTGGGGACGATCGTGCGGAAGTGGGGTACGGCCTGACCGTCGTCAACGATCCAGCCTATGCGGCGATTCACATTCGCGAGGCCTCGCTGACAAACGACATGGGCTACGGCGGCATGCTCTCTCTGTATGATGTCGCCCTCGGTTCCGAAGCGGAGCCGGCCTATACGCTCGAAGGGGGGCATCACGGTGAAGCCGTGACCCATGGCGCGATCATGCCGGGAAGCTACAAGATTCGCCTTGAAGATTATAGTGGCAATGGCCTCTGGCATGACAGCGCCGCATCCTGGGACAGTACCGCGACCATCGTCCTGACGGCGGGCGATATCTACAATCTGGATATCTGCAGGATCGGCGGCATCATGAGCATGGACACGTGGGCAACCCGCGTCCCGAATGCACCGCAAACACTGACGATCCTCGCCCGTCGCACCGCCCCTTATGACTATGAGACCAGTATATCCTGCGTGATCCGCCCGCTCGATGCCCAGGCAGGCTTCGATTATGCGCTGCCCGATGCCGGTCCTTCCGTCTCCAGCGCCTTGTACTCCATGTTCACCTTTGCTCAAGGCGCGGCTACCGCTACGATGGATATCCAGATACTCGGCAATCCCGCCGCCACGACTCCCCGCCATTTCCTCGTCAGTCTGGCCGATTCCTATGATTATTACGTTACCGAGCCGCGTTCCACGGTCGTGTCCATCGAAGCCGGCGACGGTGGCACCGCTCTGATCGGCTTTGAACAGCCGGAGTATCAGCTTGGAGCACTGCCAGCGTCATGGACTTCCTACGAGGACACCCCAGGCCAGTATATTCAGGTGGTCGCCGGCAATCAGGCAAGCGGCGATCAGTGCCTGCGGATGGGCAATGGCGAGTATGCCGACCTGCCCCTGTCGGTCGACAGCAGCGCCGGGGTTCTGGAGATGTCGGTCATGATCAACCCGACCTATTATGCACCAGGCTCCTATCAGGCTGGCTACATGACCTTTGGCGGTATCGCTGTCAAGGATGAGAGGGACATGTGGGCAGCCGGGATTTGGTTCCGCATGCAGAAACCATACGATACGGCAATCGCCCCGCAGCATCGCCAGATAACTCTTTACTCGCCGAACCCGACGACATGGCCCGGAGTGGGACTTGTTATTGGCAACTGGGAGCCGACCGGCTACCATACCGTCACCATGCGGTGGGACTGGAACACCGATACCTTCACCGTTACCGTGGACCTGCCAAGCGGCGGACAAGTCGCCTATACGGATACAACACAGGGCACCCTGGCCATGTCCTGGCTGCGCCTCTACGGCGGCGACATGGATGTCTGGTACGACAATCTCAACCCGGGCAACGCAGCTCCCCCGGTGGCGCCGGGTGTGGTCGAGTTCCTTGTCTATCGCCAAGCCTCTCCGGATGCCTTCTTTGCCGAGATATGGATGGACGTACCGGGCGCGACCCAAGTGCGGATGACGAAGGGCACGGGCGAATGGATTGTCTTCGATAAGGATGACTGGAGCGACCGGGACGAATTCTACATCGAGAGTCCCTACCGTGGCACTCTGGCTGAGCTGAACAGCGAATTTTCCGGCGACTGGACGCTGGAGATCACCCGTGACAACCTTATATCCACCTACACTTACACGATGCGCCAGGTACTTGATGCCGATTTCCCGGCCATTCCAGTACTCGACGCTGTGCCATCGAACATCTCTTCGCCCCATATCTTCACCTGGACATGGGCCGGCGCCGCGGATGTACGCTACGTGGATGTCGATGATGATGAGGACTTCATGTGGTGGAACGGAGACCCTGGATTCGAAGCTACCTCTTTCACCCGCGATTTCGGCACCTTCACCGGTGCCAGCGACATTGTCATCGGCTACGCCAATGATGTGACGACGGCCAACCTGGTTTCCGACTGGACGTTGCTCTCCGGCGACGACGTGCTGGGCAGTGAGGTGGCACAGTATGCCGCTTCCCAGGACACTGCTTCCTTTACCGTCGGCAGCGTACCTGCCGGTGACTTCACCGACATCGTCATGCTGCGGGTACGTGAAACCGATGGCCGGTACTCCATAGAGATCGATGCGCGTGCACCCGAGAACAAGATTCTCAAGGTGACCGTGCCGACTCTTCCCGCGACAGACTATTTCTTTGAACTCGACGATGTCGGCAGTGACGGCTACTCATGGTACGAGTTCTCCCGCGGCTACATGGATGGTGTCACCTACGCAACCGCCGCCGAACTGCTGGCGGACTTCCCCGATGGCGACTATGTCCTCGGCATCTACGACAGCACCGGCACAACTCTCGAAGGAACGTACACCGTCAGCATGTCCAAGGCGGGCGACTTTTCCTTCCCGTCGTCAGTGCCTCAGTTGACGGCACCCATGCCGATCGGAAGCTCCGTTTCCGCTCCTGCCGGCACTATCGACTTCGCCTGGAGTGCCTATGGTGGTGCAACCGGTACAGCGACGCATGCTGGCTTCGATATCTACACGGCTCCGGAGGACGACAACATCTATCGCGGCGTTGTGGATATTTCCTCGACCCAACTGGCGGTTCCCCTTTCGGCCGGCACCTACCAACTGGAACTCTCCTACTATAATGTCGCGGTCGCTCAGGACAGCGTTGACGGCGCTCCGCGTGTCTTTGCCGCCAATGAGGCCTTCTCCGTCTATGACCTGACGGTCGATGATGGGGGCGGTCCCGTGAACCACACCGTCATGTTCCAGACGGACACGACGTATATCGACGTTTCACTGGATGGCAATACCATACAGAGCGTCGCCGACGGCGGCGACTGTACGGCCGTGACGGCGATTGGCAACAACAGCGCGGTCTTCCTGGAATGGCGCCTGAACGGCACTTGGTACTCCTCGGACAACCCATTGACCGTGACCAATGTCACCTCGAGCATGACACTGGTTGCCTTCTTCGACATGCCGCCGGCCAATTCGGTCAACCTGGATGTCTGGGCAAACGGCGCCTATGCCTTGCCGCTCAGCGTGCCGATAGCGATCACGCCCATGGATCTGGCTGGACGCACCGAAGGCACCACCCACTTCCGCCCCCTTTATTATGAGGGCACAAACGTTACCTTGACCGCTCCGGAGACCTTTGGCGGCGACTTCTTCCGCGTCTGGCAGATCGGCGCCCTTGATTATGGCGTATTCGGCGAGCGGACTCTGCAAGTCAGCGCCTCAAGTAATGCAAGCTATACAGCAATCTACGGCCCGCAGGTAGTCAGCGTAACCATCGCCTCGCAGAATCCGGCCAGCGGTGTCGAGATCCCGGCATTGCCGGCGGACATTCTCCAAAGAAGCGGCGGCGTCACACCGTTCGAGCTTCTATATGACAACGGGGCAATCGTGACGGTAACGGCTCCGGCCGTGACAGAGACTGGAGAAACCTTCTCCAAGTGGCTCAAGAACGGGGAAGAATACAGCACGGATCTTGATATCACCATCAATGCCGCGGTTGATACCTATACGGCCGTTTATATCACCCCAGTGACGCCACCGACCTGGGCCAATCCCGTTGGCATGGCGAACTCGATGGAGGTCTATGCCAAGGTGCAGTTGCTTCCCGACGAGGTAATGATCGAGACGGATGGATCGCTGCTGGCGGCATTCAAGAACGGCGTCTGTCGCGGCGTTGTTCAGATTGGTGCTGGACCAACGGGGTCTACCTATAGCCTGCAGGTCTTCAGTGATCTGGGAACCGAAGCGGGCTTCACGCTACAGGTGTGGGACGCGGCCACGGGCGAAATCCACGATGTCATGGAAGGTTTCGATTTTGTACAGGACACCGCCTGGGGCACGATCCTGGCGCCGGTGACCATGCATGCGGGGTTGGTGACGCAGACCATCCCTCTGGTGCAGAACTGGAACTGGATCAGCTTCAACACCCTGCCGGCGACAGTGACGCCGAACGAGGTGCTGGGAGTGACGC